>JBKQPC010000001.1:0-178613 GCA_052145195.1 Occallatibacter sp.
GCGATGGCCGCGGTGCTCTCGGGGAGGGTGGATGCCGTGCTGCTGGCCGGGGGCATGGCGTTTTCCGGGCGTCTGCTTGAGCGCCTGCGCTCCTACATCGATTGGATTGCGCCCATCGCGGTTTATCCCGGCGAAGACGAGCTGCAGGCCCTGGCCGAGGGAGTCTTCCGCGTGCTCCGCGGCGAGGAGCAGGCCAAGCGGCTGGGGAGCGAGGGCCTGGAGGCAGCGCATGGCGTGGCGGCGCGGGAGCGGTTGGTGATTGGGCTGGAATAGCTGCTTTTGCGCCGAAGCGCGCTAAATCCTCTGCAGGTTGGCGAACTTTTCCATCAGCTTTTTCACGCCGTGGCTGTTGAAGAGAATGGTGAGCTTGGCGCTCTCGCCATCGCCTTCGCGCTGGAGGACGGTGCCTTCACCGTACTTTGCGTGGCGGACGTGCTGACCCTTTTTCAAATTAATGGCGCCTCTGGAGGCAGGAATGTCCATGGCCGGAGCTGACGCAGCCGGGCGGGGAAGCGAGCCTGGTTTACCGCCGAAGAAACGGGCGATGTTGTCTATGGATTGGCCCTGCGGGCTTTCACCTTTTGGACTAGATTCCTGACTGGTCGAAGGCGCCTTGACAGTCATCCAGGATGCGACAAAGGGCTTGGAGGAAGTGTTCTTCGAAATCATTCCGTTAGCCTTGCTCCCGCTGTGCGTGAAGTCCCTGACAGGCGAACGCGGGGCTTCCTGGTTTTCGTCTTCATAGTTGTAGTGCCGATCGACGAAATCGTTCGCTGCGCCGGGGCTGCGGTTATAGCTTTTGGGATAGCCGGGCGTGGACCATGTTGAGGATGGGGCAGGAGACCGGCTGCCGAGATTCTCGATCAGCCGGAGGGGAACTTCTTCAAGGAAGCGGGAAGGGATGCTCATCTCCGGGGCGTCGCTGCCGTACCGTCTCCTGTAATGTGCGCGGGTGAGGATCAGCGAGCTCATGGCGCGGGTCATGCCGACGTAACAGAGGCGGCGCTCTTCTTCGAGCTCGTCGGGATTATTGAGGGTGCGGGAATGGGGAAAAAGGCCCTCTTCGAGGCCGGCAAGAAAGACCAGCGGGAACTCCAGGCCTTTGGCGGCGTGCAGGGTCATGAGCGTGACGCGAGCGTCGGGGTCGAACTGGTCGGTATCGGAGGCCAGAGCGGCATGGTCGAGAAAATCGGCCAGGGTCTCGCCGCGGGCTTCGGCGTCGTGAGCGGCATTGGCCAACTCCTTCAGGTTTTCAATGCGGCTGAAGGCTTCCGGCGAGCCTTCGGTTTCCAGAGCTTTGATGTAGCCAGTGCGGTCGAGAAGGAAGCGGATCAATTCTGGAAGGGTGGCGGCGTCGCCGGGCTTGCGAAAGGCGCGTGCCTTCTTGCCTGTCGTAACTTCTTCGTTGGACGACTCATCATCGGGATCGGGTTGAGCCGGAATTCCAGACTCCCGGTGTTTTGCCTGGGCAGTGAAGGGCGAAACGCTGCTGGCGTCGAAGTGGGGAAGGCCGTTGCTTTCCATGCTGGCTGAGTCTGCCGTGGTCGCGCCGAACTCGAAGCCGGTATCGGCGTTGTCTGTCTCTGTTGCGGCCACGTCGGCGGAGAGCCTGCCGGCGAAGTCGGGGTCCATCATGGCCTGGGCGTCGAGGATGAGTTGACGGAAGGAGTCGATGGCCATGAGCGCGCGGGTGGGGATGAGGCGATTGGCGATGGCGGCGGAGAGTGCGTCCCAGGTGGATTGGCCGGTTTCAAGAGCCAGCCTTTCCAAGGTTTCAAGAGTCGTTTTGCCGATGCCGCGAGCCGGGGTGTTGATGATCCGCTGCAGAGCCATCGAATCGTGGGGATTGCGGATAAGACGCAGATAAGATAGCAGGTCCTTGATCTCGGCTCTCTCGTAGAAGCTGAAGCCGCCGACCATGGTGTAGGAGATGTTGTAGCGGCGCAGCGCTTCCTCAAAGAGGCGGGATTGGGCGTTGGTGCGATAGAGGACGGCGGCCCTTCCGGGCTCTTGTGTTTCGGACGAGCTTGTCTGCCGGAGAAAGGCCTGAATGCGGTCGGCGACGAACAAAGCTTCGTTTTCGCCGTCCGGGGCCTCATAGTAGCCAATCAGCGAGCCGCCCTGGCGGTCTGTCCAGAGCTTTTTGCCCTTGCGCTTAAGGTTGTTGGCGACCACGGCGCCGGCGGCTTCCAGAATATTTTGCGTGGAGCGGTAGTTCTGCTCCAGGCGGACGATGCGGGCGTTCGGAAAGTCCTTTTCAAACTCGAGAATGTTGCGGATGTCGGCGCCGCGCCACGAATATATGCTCTGGTCCTCGTCGCCGACGGCGCAGACGTTTTTTTGCTCACCGGCCAACAGCTTCATCAGCTCGTACTGGGGACGGTTGGTGTCCTGATACTCGTCGACCAGCAGATAGCGATAGCGGCGCTGGTAATGTGCGCGGACTTCGCTTGAAACTTTGAGCAAGCGGACAGCTTCCAGCAGCAGATCGTCGAAGTCGAGGGCATTGCACTTGCGCAGCTCGGCCTGATAGCCCTGGTAGATGTGGGCAATGCGCTCGCCGTTGGGGTCTTTGGAGGAGAGGTAAACCTCCTGGGGATCGAGCATATGATTCTTGGCCCAGGAGATGCGGCCCAGCACCGCGCGCGGAGTGAGCTGCTTGGTGTCCAGGCCCATGCGCTTCATAATCTGCTTGACGACGGCCTGCTGATCGTTCTCGTCGTAGATGGCAAAGGCACGAGTAAGTCCCTCACCGCTCACCTTCAGAGCTTCGATGTCGCGGCGCAAGATGCGGACGCAAAAGGAGTGGAAGGTGCAGAGCAGAGGCTTGGCGAGTGAGGAGTGGCCGAGCAGCCGGTCAACGCGCTCGCCCATCTCGCTGGCAGCCTTGTTGGTGAAGGTGACGGCCAGGATGGAGTCCGGAGCGACGCCCTTCTCGCGGATGAGCCATGCGATGCGGCTGGTGATGACGCGCGTCTTGCCCGAACCTGCCCCGGCGAGGATCAGCAGGGGGCCATCGGCGGCCTCGACGGCGGCGCGTTGTTCGGGATTCAGGTTGTCGGCAAGAGGCTGCAAGAGGCAAGTCCGGGCGGGAAGGGTCCTGTGTCTAGTGTACCGGTTTTGGTGTGGTTCTCTATGGCTGCCGCGTTATTCTGAAGAGACCATGACTCATTCTCACTCACCTGTTCGCCGCGTGGCCGTTTACTGCGGATCGGCAAACGGAAGCAATCCTGCATTTGTTGCCGAGGCTCGCGCGCTGGGCGCTGCAATTGCCGCGGCGGGGCTGGGGCTGGTTTATGGCGGAGCCTGCGTGGGGTTGATGGGCACGGTAGCTGATGCGGCGCTCGCCGCTGGCGCAGAGGTGATTGGCGTGCTGCCCGCCGTGCTGACCGGCCGCGAGATCGAGCACACAAGGTTGACCCGGCTGGAGTTGGTGGAAACCATGCATCAGCGCAAGGCGCGCCAGGTGGAGCTGGCCGATGCGTTTCTGGTGTTGCCGGGGGGTTACGGGACGATGGATGAGATGGTGGAGGTGGTGACCTGGGCGCAACTCGGCCTGCACGCCAAACCCTGCATCCTCATCAATACCGCCGGGTACTGGGACGGGCTGCTGGCTTTTCTCGACAATGCGGTTGCGGCGGGGTTCGTGAAGGCGAAGAACCGGGGGTTGGTGCGCGTGGCGGATAACGCGAAAGACGCAATGAGGATGGTTGTGGAGCGTTAAGGCTGACGGTAGCTGCACTTTCATCAGTCGAGGAAATCTCTCCCCGTTTACAGATAATTACCCTCACCCGGTGCACAATCAAAGCATGAACAACTTCTTGAGCAGCGTAGCTTTCTAGTCCCTAGCCTCTGAGGGTACCCCCCTACCCCCCCTCCAATATTTATTTTATCCACAGATATATTGCAGATAATTATGAACCTCTTGGAATCAACAACTTCCGAAGAAAATCTCCCAAATAACACAAAAATGACTTTGCAGATAATTACGCACTTGAGCTTCTGATTGTTTGCGCAGAAATGAATGTTAGACAATCAGGTTCTAAGCTCACTGCAACTTTTTCGTATACTCAACCTAGTCATATGTCGACTCATCTAGACACAATTCTGGCGACGACACGGGCCACGGTGGCCGCGGCAAAGGAGCGTGTTCCCATCACGGAGTTGGAGCGCATGGCTGCCGCGCACCAGCCGCGCGGCTGGGTTGCAGCTCTGCGCCAGCACGCCGTATCAGGCCCTGCGGTGATTGCCGAGATCAAAAAAGCATCGCCATCGAAGGGGCTGATTCGCGCAGAGTTCGATGTGGAGAAACTGGCCCGAAGCTATTTTGCGGGCGGCGCGGCGGCGCTTTCGGTTCTTACCGACGAGCCGTTTTTTCAGGGCAGCCTGCGGAATCTGGAGCTGGCCTCGGCTGCGGTTCCGTTGCCTTGTTTGCGCAAGGACTTCACGGTGGACGAGTACCAGATTGTGGAGACGCGCGCGCACTGTGGGGATGCAGTTCTGCTGATTGTTGCAGCGCTCAGTGATAGCGAGCTTCAAAGATTTGCACAGACGGCGCACGAACTTTCACTGGATGTGCTGGTTGAGGTGCACACGGCTGAAGAGCTTGACCGCGCGCTCTATGCGCTTGGAGTGACTGGCGCGGACGCCATTGGCGTGAACAATCGCGACCTGGGAACATTTGACGTTTGTCTCGAGACCTCGTTCGAATTAGTGGCGCGGATTCCGTCCACCGTGGTGCGCGTGGCGGAGAGCGGCATCGCGACGCCGGAAGACCTGGCGCGGCTGCGCGGAGCGGGCTTCGACGCTTTTTTGATCGGCGAGAGCCTGATGCGCCAACCAGACCCCGGCGAGGCGCTCAAGGCGCTGCTGGCTGGAGCAGCCTGATGAACATCTGGATCAAAATCTGCGGCAACACGTCGCTTGGGGATGCGCTCGCGGCTGCTGAAGCCGGGGCAGACGCTGTAGGGTTTGTCTTTGCGCCTAGCCCGCGACAGGTGACAGCGGACGAAGTAGCGGCTATCGTTCCGCGCCTGCCGATCACCGTCGAAAAGATAGGCGTTTTTGTGGATGCGACATTGGAAGAGATTGTCTCCACGGTTCAAGCTTGCGGGCTGACCGGCGTGCAACTGCACTTCGACGCGGCACTGGAGCTGCCTGCCAGACTCCGCGAGCGTCTGGGGTCGGAAGTGCGCATCCTGCGCGTGATCCATTTTGATGCGGCATCTGCATTACAGTGCGCAGCCCAGATGGCCGAATGCAATCAGAACCCGCACGTGGATGCAGTGCTGGTGGACTCTCGGACGAGCGCGGCCTCTGGCGGCACCGGCATAACCTTTGACTGGATAGCCGCACGCAAGACCCTCTTTCAAAACGCGGAGGCTCGGAAGCGACTAGTAGCCGCGGGAGGGCTAAACTCGTCTAACGTAGCCGAAGTTATCGCAGCATTGAGGCCTTGGGGCGTGGATGTGGTCTCCGGCGTGGAATCCGCGCCGGGCCGCAAGGATACAGCCAAGGTGCGGGAGTTTGTGGCCCGCGCGAGAACGAGAGATGGTGAGATGGAGTAACCGATATGCGCGGGAAGAGAAAACCAAGCGTGGTATGCACCCTCAGCTCCAAGGCCGAACTTTATCATATCGCGAAGACCGTAACTGGACTGTGCCGATTGGAGTCTCAGGATCGCATCGACCTCACGTTGCGGCATTCACCGGCTATCGGAGAACATGCGGTGGTTCTTGAATGGGATGGAATGACGGCCGGAATCGATCTTTCGGACCATAGCGACCGGATGATGCCGGAACTCTCCGATTGCGATCTGTATTTCAAGCGGTGCGTAAGATTGGAAGATGTGAAGCTAGGCGGCCGCATCCGGCCGTTTGGCCTGAACTACAGTTGCCGTTCAACCAGAGCGACTCTGCGGTTGTTTAGCCTCTTTGGCCCGATTGATGCGATCCGACGCCGCAACGCATGGAAAACGCTTCTCCATGTTCCATTGTTCACAGAGTACGAACGCAAACCAACCCAGGCGGCATCTCCCACGATTCTCTTTCAGGCCAGGATCTGGGATCCGGTGGATTGTCCGGGAGACGAGCAAGTGAACGAAGAAAGGGTAAGGCTGCTTCTGACGCTCCGAAGCGAGTTTAAGGAGCGACTCGCCGGAGGATTGGCGCCAACTCCGTACGCCATGCAACATTATCCGGAATTGTTGACGGAGCACCCATCCTGGGCGGCACGATATGTTCAATGGGCGCGGGAACATCTGATTTCCATCGGATTCAGGGGGCTATTCGGGTCGCTTGGATTCAAGATCGCGGAGGCATTTGCCGCGTCGCAATGCTTGGTTTTCGAACCCACAACATCGTACCTGCCGGAAGTTGCACCACTCGCCATGTATCGCAACTCGGAAGAATGTGTTAAAGTCTGTGACCGTTTTCTTTCTCATCCCGCCGAGGCAATGCAGCTCCGCAACAAGGCCTGGGAATACTATCAAACCGAAGTGGAACCGGGCGCGCACATGGCCAAGCTGCTGAGTTTGGTCCAATAAGCCGGTTGCTGATGATGTCCGTCTCAGCGGCTTGCGGTATCCACGGCGGCATCGATGGCATCAAAGACTTCGGCGCCATTTTCCAAATCGAACTTTCTGGCAAAATGCGCCCCCGATGCGAGGATGCGGGGGATGTCTTCGATCCCCAGAGTCTTCGGATGGTGCCCGCCCAGGCTCCAGTCAACATATCGCAAATTGTCATTGTTGATTTTCAAATCCGGCTGATTACACAGAATGGTGTGCAGGAAGCTTTCATCTGGAATAAATCTCCTGGAGAAGTGGGCATGGATCGCTCGATTTTCTGCATTCTGCGCGAGCAGTCGTTCCGCGGCTTTCCGATTGCAGGTAAACCATGTCGCTCCTGCATAACATTTCAGAGTCTCCGAAAAAGGATTGAACGGAGCGATAAGCGACTTCGACCGGATGATTCCAACGGGAATCTTGACAGGCTTTCTCTGTGTCCATGAATACCATGGCAGCCAGAGACGGATCGCGACATAGCGGTCATATGCAAGGGGCACCCAAGCGGCGCTTTTGAATGCATACGGCTCGTACTGAACACTGGGATCGGGAGTCCAAGGATACTCCACCAAACAGTGGTCGAGATAGACATCGAAATCGCTACTGGCAAGCTGGTCAAGCGCAACTCTGGCAGGCCGCACTGGATAGTCTGTACCGCTCAAAAAAACAAACCATTCCGGGCTGTCCGCGCGCTGATACATGATGCGCAGAAGCGCAAGGAATGCATGACAAAGCGAAATCCCGCCCCATTTGGTTTCAAGATGCGGCCGAACGAAGGTAACATCCTTGGGATAATCGAATCCTTCAAGGGAGCACTTAGTGAAGTCGTGATGGCACGCGATGGGCGGGTTATCGTACAGCTTCGTCAAACGCCGCATAAGCCTGAGAAGTTGTGCAGGCTTATCATAAGATGCAATTAAGAAGCCGACCGTAGTGCTCATCCGCGAGGACATTCCTTTACTATGCTTTCATAAGTATTTTACTTAAGCTGATGCAAGTTTGCATAGCCATGACGATCGCGACCTTGTACCTGTTGGGCATGGCGAAGCAGGGGAACGGCCAAAGGACGAAGCTCTTAAGCATAAAAGGAAGATATGAGAGCGAACCCTCATCGCGCAGCGACTCGGCAGTATCGTAATAATTGAATGCGGATATTTTCCGTCGCCATAGAAAACGAGATACCCCGGAAGTTCCGAAAAGGCAACTGCTCTTGATAATTTGGTGGCGCTGACGAAAAATACGCATCGCGCTTGAGCTGAGACTTCCAGCGACCCGCCGATACACGGCGAGCGGTTCCGGAACCGCGGCAAACAAATCCACGGAATAGCGAGCGGCGATCCTCAGCCACATATCCCAGTCCTCGGCAGTGCGAAGAGCGGGATCGAATCCACCAACCGCGTCGAATGCGTCGCGGCGCAGCACCACGGAGCAGGCATAAAGGCGGCTGCGGTAGCGAAGCATCGGCATCAGTTCACAGGGCCAAAAGAACCGGCCGTCGTACTCCGATCCATCGCAGGAAATTATTCGAAAGCCGGAATAGATCAGCACGGCGAGCGGGTTCTGCAAGGCGCAGCGCCGTTGCAACTCCAGCTTTTCCGGAAGAAACCAGTCATCGGCGCCGAGGAAGGCCAGCCAGTCGCCTGAAGAGGCCTGGACACCTCGATTACAAGCAACCGAAACTCCCATGTTCTCCGCCAGACGAATCACGCGAACTGGCGAGGGGAATGATTCCGCTAGCGCAGCAGTGCCGTCAGTCGAGGCGTCGTCTATGACGATGATCTCGTGAGGAGCGTAGGTTTGGCTCAGGCAACTCTCGATTGCCTTGGCAATATACCGCTCAGCATTGTAAGCGGGAATGATGACGCTGATCTTCATACTCGACTTGTTCATCGCTCCTGATACTCCTTCCCCTTTGTTTAAATGCAATACTGTATGAAAGGTTTACCAGGACACACACTTGCGGCAGGTTTGCATAGCCATGACGATTGCGACCTTATACCTGTTGGGCATGGCGAAGCAGGGAAACGGCCAAAGGACGAAGCTCTTGAGCATATATGGAAGATACGAAAGCGAACCTTCATCGCGCAGCGATTCGGCTGTATCGTAGTAGTTGTATGCTAGAAGTCTTAGCCGCAGGAGAAAGCGGGAGACGCCGGAGGTTCCTGTCAGGCAAGAGCTACGATAAATCGCAGGACGCTCATGGAAAAATCGCATGGTGTTTGAACTGAGACTTCCGGCGGTCTTGCGATATACGGCGAGTTGCTCGGTCATTGGGGCGAAGAGAGCTACCGAGTAGCGGCCGGCGAGCCTCAGCCAAAGATCCCAGTCTTCGGTAACACGTAGGGCAGGGTTAAATCCACCCACAGCATCGAATGCGTCGCGGCGCAGAGCGACTGTGCCGAGATGAATGACACAATGGAAGCGTAACCTTGGGAACAGCTCCCTGGGCAGTCGCAACTTACCATCGTACTCCGACCCATCCAATCTCATCGCGCGATAACCCGCGTAGATCAACACCGCCTGCTCGTTCTCCAAGGCGCAGCGCCGTTGCAACTCGAGCTTCTGAGGCAGAAACCAGTCGTCGGCGTCGAGAAAGGCCAGCCAGTCGCCCGTGGAGACCTGGACAGCACGATTGCGCGCCACCGACGCTCCCATGTTCTCCGACTGCCGGATCACGCGAACTGGCGAGGGGAATGACTCTGCAATCTCTGCGGTGCCATCTGTCGATCCGTCATCGACGACGATGATCTCGTGAGGAGCGTAAGTTTGGTTAAAGCAACTCTCGATTGCCCTGGCAATATACCGCTCGGCATTGTAAGCGGGAATGATGACACTTATCTTCAACCTGTTCCCTCTCTATCCGTCCTAAAACCGCGATTAGAATAGTTTCCAATTTCGCTTTACAACAATGCTCACTCAAGCGCGCAGGATTATATCCTGATATAAAAGCCGCGGTAGCATCGATTCATCATAGACGAATCATAGCGTTCAAAAACGAGTCCGCCGGTATGGCGAGTTGCTTAGGCAGCATCGTGATTAGAATCTTGAGACGGCTGTGGTCTTCCGGTTCCAGCACGCGCATCCAGTAGAAGAGCCCGAAGAGAACGATCAGGGAAGCGCATCCGCCGAACAGGATGGCCCAAAGCGGCGCGAGGCGCACGGCAATGAAATGCGCGGTCATCGCCGCAAGAAGGCTGATGAAAACGATCTTTGCCACCTGCAGCCAGGGAAGTTTCACCTTGTAGAGATGGATTGCCACGGCCCACATCATAAGGACAGCCGCTGCTTGCGCTGCTCCGTTTCCAATGCATGCGCCGACCGCACCGTGCGCTGGAATAAGCCACCATGCCACTCCCCAATCTACGATCCCGGCGAAAGCCGTAGTGGCGATCACATACTTCTGGCGCTCCGAGCACTCAAGAAGGCTCTGCGCGGGCGCCAGATATGCCTTAAACATACACAGCAGCGGCGCCAGAAAGACAACCGTTGCGGCGTCCTGGAACTTATGGCCGTAGAGCAGCAGTAGAGCCGGATAAGCAAGCGAGGCAAAGATCAGCTGCAAAGGAATGGTGATCAAGGCAAGATAGCGGAATGCGGAGGCCGCAATGGCGGGTAGCCTGGCCTTGTTGCGGCCATACTGAACGAAGACCGTCACGCTCACCGCCGAGCCGAAGATGGTGGCCAGGATCAGCAATTGATCGGCCATGGAGAAGGAAACTGAATAGAATGTTACCTGGCGGACATCCGGGCAGAATTTTTCCAGTAAGAGAATCTCCGATCGGCCCCAGACGATCAGCGCCACCGCCATGCTGGAGACGCTCTGCCATGCGTAGGCGATCATGCGCTTGCGTAACTCCGGTGGAAGAGTATCCGTTGTCTCCCAAGCCAGTACGCGATTCATGGTAGGGAAGAAGCGCACCAAACAATCGATGAAGCGCATGGAGAGAGTCGCCGCGCCGACGCCAACCACGCCCCAGTTCAGGACAACCGTGGCCACAATCACGATTAAGTATACAAAGATCGAAATCACTGAGGCAGGCATATTCGCAGCCAGATTTTCCGCGGCGGAGTTGGCCTGCGCCGAGATGGAATTGATCATGCCGAACCACATACTAAGCATTAGCAGAGCCGCCGCGACTTTATAATCCGGATTGGCGTCACCCAGCACCCAGTACAGTAGGCCGCCGGTGGCCAGCGTAGCCAGAGCGGTCTGCAGCTGCAAGGTGCGGAAATAGATGATGCGCGCGGTGCCCCGGTCTCCCATGCCGATGTACTCGGCCATATATTTGCGTGTAGTGGCGGGAATGCCGAACCCGCCCAAACTGCTGATCAGCGAGGCAATATAGGAGACATAGACGATATAGGAGTTCTTTGCCGGCCCCAGATAGCGGTTAATCAATATCGAGGTAGTGATCACAACAAGAGCGGCAATAATTGTTTCAAGGCCAGACCAGCCGGAGTTCTTAGCTATTGTCTTGGTGTTGGACATAGATTCCCAGCTGTGCTTTCAATAAAAACTCGTGCTTTTTTCTGAATTGGCTAATGGCCCTCAGACGCAACCGGCAGCGCGCGGAGCGCTGCCGGCCGGCCTCAGAATATCATTGTTGTCTATCCCAGACCTTGCAACGCAGCCTGCGCGTCCTTAGCAGACTGCGAATCCGGCGCCAGCGAAATGGCCTTCTTGAGGTGAGTCGCGGCGTTCGATTTGTCTCCTTGCTTGGCGTACACCATCCCCAGATGATACTGGGTTGTCGCGTTGTTAGGAGCGGCCTTGATAGCTTCTTCCAGAAGATCGCGGGCGAAGCCGTAAGTTCCCTTTGAGTAGTAGGCCCACGCCAGGGTATCGGCGGTGCTGGGCGAATCCGGCATGCCCCGGCGCGCCGTCTGGGCCAGGGACAAGGCTACATCGATGTTGCCCCCATTCATAAGCATTCTGTAGGCAAGATTGTTGGCAGCGATAGGCTGCGTGGGCTGAATGGCAAGCGCCTTCTTGTAGTATTCCTCGGCTTTGCCGCCATTTCCGCGCGACTCCTCCATCGTTCCAAGAATGGCATAGGCGCCGGCACTGTTGGGATGAGCCTTCGACCACTGCTCCCAGGCGCTGACGGCATTTGCCGCCTGGCCGCGCTGCACCTGAAGCTGTGAGTAGATGGCAACCGCCTCGCCGTCATCGGGATTGATATCCATGGCTTTTTGAGCCGCGGCGACAGCCAGGTCCAGGTTCTTGTTTTGCATCTGAAGCTGAGCCAGCAGGTCGTAAAAGCCGCTGTTTTTGGGGCTCTTGGCGATTTGCGCGTTGATACGCTCCAGTGCCTGGGCAGGCTGTTTTTTATAGAGGTCGTAACTGACCAGCCCGCGCAAAGCGCCAAGCGAATTGGGATCGTACTGTAAAGCCGCCTCCATCTGCGCCACTCCTTCCGGATAGCGTTTTTGTGAGAAGCGAAGCTCGCCCAGCATGAGATAAGCCTGCGCGCTACGCGGGGCGTTGGTGATAGCGGTCTTCAGGTCAGCCTCGGCCTTATCCGGCGTGTTATGGGACAGCTCCGCAATCGCTCGCCACAGATAACCGCCAGGGAAGCGAGGAGCGACGGAGATTGTCTTCTCCGCCACATCAGACAGCAAACCCATATCGCCACGCAGAGTTGCAATGCGCGCAAGTTCCTCCTGCGCCTCCAAGTAACGCGGATTCAGTTGCGTCGCCAGACGGAAGCTCTTCTCCGCGAGGCCGGTATCTCCCTTAACCAGCGCCGCCTTGCCGAGCCAGAACTGAATGTAGGCGTCCTTGGGGGCATTATTGGCCGCATCCTGAAGGGCATTAATCGCGTCCCCCAGCTTGCCGTTGTTGAGCAGCACAATTCCGTTGAGCACGGCGACCTGGGGATCCTTGCTGTTCTTCTTCATCAATTCGGTGATCACGGTCTGGGCGGTCGTATAATCCCTGACCTGAAGAAGAATGCGGACGTATCCCTCCTGCATAGATAGGTTCTTGGGATACTTCTTAGCAAGACTGGCAAACTCCGCGCGCGCCTTGTCAATCTGTCCAGAGTTGGCGTAGTAGTCTGCCAGCATGCGCACACCCAGCGGGCTGTCTGGAAGGTCGTTGGAAGCCTGGCGCAGCGCTTCCTCGGCCTTAGGTTGATCTCCCTCTTTGAGGTAGATCTGGGCCAGGCTTTCCCGGGCAGTCAAGTTTTTGGGGTCTGTGGCGATGGCGTTCTTGCATGTTTGTTCGGCCTCCGGCCAGCGGCTATTTTTCGCATAAAAGGCGGCGAGCAGGAGCTTGGCGTTTACTGACTTCGGATCGAGCGCGACGGTCTTCTTCAATTCATCCTCGACAGAAGCGCTCT
This sequence comes from Occallatibacter sp., assembly GCA_052145195.1. Lineage (GTDB taxonomy): Bacteria > Acidobacteriota > Terriglobia > Terriglobales > Acidobacteriaceae > Telmatobacter. The sequence goes on from JBKQPC010000001.1 coordinate 12,910, forward strand.
GAGCGACATCGCCCACTTCGAGCAAGGCGAGGGTTTCATGAAGCAGAGCCTCGTTAGGAGCGAGTTCCAGCGCGCGACGGATCTCGGTAAAAGCCACATCCTTCTGTCCGCGCTTGGCCGCTATGCGGGAAAGCAGGGCGTGGGCATCGGCGTTGTCCGGCTGCGCCGCAAGGACTGCGTCAGCCTGTGCCTGGGCGTCATCGGTCTTGCCTCCGGCGAGGAGCATGTTTCCCAGATCGATCTTCGCTTTGTAGTTCGCCGGCTGCAGGCTTACGGTCTGCCGGAGTTCGCCGTAAGCGGCGCTAAAGGCGCCCATATGGAGATAAGACTGCGCCAGGGCGTAATGTGCATCGGCGAAGTTTTTGTCGATCTTCAAGGCGTTGAAATACTGAATGACGGCTTCCCTGTCCTTGCCCTGGGCGCTATACTTCTGTCCGCTCTCCAGATATTTCTGTTTTCGCACGTTTGGATCGCGGAAGCACCCAGACAATAGAGTGAGCGACAGAAAGAGCGCAATTATCCCAAGAGCGGTGTAACGAATCCGCTCGCCCCTCACGCCATCGCAGCCGAATTGATATGTAATGACTCTGCTTTCCATTTTTTCCATCCTCTCAGGCTTACTCCCTAATGGCTGCAACATGAAGCCATTAGCAAACAGCGTTGCTTTTCCCTGCTTCTTGCAATGTGCTTAGTCAGGGATAAATCGCGGCAGCAAAGGCGCAAGCTGCATGGTAAATTTCTCGGCGCGAATTCTTGCGGCCGAAGTGTCTTCGCGGGAAGAAATCGGCGTGATAACCCGGACCAGCGCACCGTCCGTGCGATTCGTCCGTAGTGCATCAACAACCATGTAAATCTTCGCCATGTACTCATTTGCCACGCTACGCCCGTGTGCCTGATACCAGTAGATAACGAACTGCTTTTCCGCGCCGTTGGAAATAATATACTCGCCCACCCGATGCATCTTGCCGTTCACGCTGGTTAAATCGACGGAGGATGACGATTCGAAGACCCAACCAGCCCCAGGCAGGCAATGTTTCGGAGAATGGATGGTCTGGCCGGTTCTCTGGGTGGGGAAATAGGCTATAAACAGCCCGATTGGATCCTGCTGAGCGCCTTGGGTATAGACGCGTGTCAGGACGTCTCCGGCTCCGAGGACGTCGAGCGTATCCCGGTCGATTTGCTGGTCGCTTCCCACCCATCCTGCAATGTTCAACGGCAACTGCGACAAAGGCTCGCTGGGGGGATTTCGATCGACAGCGGGCCGCATATGCAGGAAAAGCCCGGTTGCCGCCAGCAGAATGACCACTATCCAGAAACGAAGATTATTCATATCTGCCGCCTTTTTGCCGGGAATAGACACATCACGCGATGGACAGTATACAGGCAAACAAGCGACACCAAAAAGATGACCCAGCCGGAAAACTCGTGAAAAAAGCCCAAGGCCTTGTCCGGGTCCCAGTATTGGACGCACAATCCTGTGCCGAGGATGCGCACCGCATTGGCCGCAATGGCAATGGGAATGCTGGCCAGAACGAGTACGACTCGCCGCAAGTTGGACTTCTCCATGAAGTAGCCATAAAAAACTGCAAGTGTGCACAAGCTCATCAGGGAGCGGATGCCGCTGCAGGCCTCAGCCACCTCCAGCTTCATCGCGGGAAGCTCAATAATGTTTCCCTCGCGCAGAACCGGCACACCGAATAAGGGAAGCAAAGCACTGGCCAGTTTTGAAGCCAGGATCTGCAGTGGGAAGGTTATCTGATTGAAAATAATGGCTGGAATGGGGATGGCCAGCAACAAAACCAGCAGCGCGAAGCGCAGCTCCTTCAAGAATTGGCGTCCGCCAAAGCAAAGCACCAGTCCGGCCAGCAAAATGATCAGCGAAATCCTTGAGAGGAAGAGCTCGGATCCGTAGACCCCCAGGAGCAGGACGACCAGTCCCAAGACAATCACGGCAATTCCACTCCAGGAGGGAGCGAACTTAGTGTCTCGAAGGGTTTTTCTCTTTTCCCATACCAGGAAGGCCGCGAAGAGGGGCACCAGAAAGCCGTGAGAATTATCTTGACTCTGCCAGTCGGTGAATAATTTTCCCAGCACTTGGTAATAAACCGCCGCGATAAGCAGGCAGATCACCGTTAAACCCAATGCAAAATGAGCGTAAGGAGTGTGCCAGCTCCCCGCTGGAGCAGTTCGCGTCTGAGGGCCTTGAGCCATGATCCCTTTCCTTGAGCTAACTAATTGGTATTACACTACATTAACTATCGGAGAGCCAGAAGAGAAAGAGATTGATTCAGGGAAAACCCCCATGAAAATTCTATCTCAATGGAATCCACCTTGTGGCGTTGATGGGAAATGGTTTCCACTTTCCAGACCAATCAATGGTACACTGTTTCCCTGTAGGAGGGAAAAAATCTGCCTTATCTTTGGCCTAGACAAAGGAAGCGAGTCCGATAGTCAATAATCCGCAAGGGAAGCCTATTCTACGTTATTGCCTCCCCCTCTGGTCTGGAAAGTGCATTGCTTAAGATGAAGTGAAGTTAGGTCCCCATATGGCAACAATTGCAATGATCCAAAATGGGAAGCGTCAGGCCAGGCCTTCCGTTCCTCCGGGAGCGTGGATTCAGCACGCGATTGCCCGGATTGCGGAAAGCGACTGCCCTGTCCTGATATTGGGCGAACACGGCGCCGGCAAACGCTCTATTGCTGCACAAATCCATGCACAGTCGAATCTGCCCCGAAGCGCGTTCCAGGAGATCCATTGCCTGGATGCTACTGCTATAGCCCTCCGGTCTGCTCTGTCAACAAAAGAGACGCTTTATCTGGTTGAAATAACAGAGCTTAGCCATCCACTCCAGGAATTGCTCGTCAACACTTATTTTCGCTCAGAACGGGCGCAAACCTGCCGTCTGCTGTTTGGCTCGAGCCGTGACCCTGCGGAAGAAGTCAAATCGTGGCGGATGAGAGAGGATTTCTACTACTTTATTTCGGCAGTTACTCTTCGGATTCCCCCTCTGCGCTGCCGGAAGCCTGAGATTCTCTCTATCGCCGATATGCTTTTGACGCAATACTCCAAACAGTTTGACCGCCCCAAACCAGTTCCCAGCAAGGAGCTTATCGGACACCTGATGGAGCATTCCTGGCCCGGCAATCTTACCGAACTTCAGACCGCAATCAAGACGGTTGTCGCCATCGGAGACCAGGCAATATCTCTGGCGGCCATCAAGGCGGCGGCTCCATTAGGGAGCCCGAATGGACCCCGCAGGCATCTATTACTGAAGGAGGCCACGCGGGCCTCATCCATACAGATCGAACGCGAGTTGATCTCCGAGGTTCTGGTTTCAACCGGTGGCAACCGAAAACGCGCGGCGGTTGCGCTGGGAATCAGCTATAAGGCCCTGCTCTACAAACTCAAACAGATAGAAACAGAAAACCAATGCGTGATCTGCAAGAATGGAGTTGCACTATGAAACCGGGAAACCTACTGATTGTGGCAATACTCGCCCCGGCGCTATTCTGTTCTGCTCAAGACAAAGCGCCTGCCTCGCCAGACACTACCACACCGGCTGCAAAGTACACTACCACGCCGGCCACACAGGACACGACGAAGCCAGTTGCGCCGGAAGCGCCATCGCCAGCAATGCCAGCGTCGGTAGTGCCTGACAGCTATGTCATTGGCGCGTCCGATGTAGTAATGGTTACCGTGTATAAGGAGCCGACCCTGTCAAGCAGCTTGCTTGTTCGTCCAGACGGCATGATCTCGTTACCCCTTCTCGGTGATGTCAAGGCCGCGGGCAAGACGCCACTGCAGTTGGCGGACGAAGTCACGACCAAGCTGAAGAAGTACGTACAGGATCCGAATGTTACCGTCATTCTGACCGGGATGAACAGCAAGAAAGTATACCTGATAGGCGAGGTTGGCAGGGCGGGCCCACTGGAGATGACACCCGGAATGACTTTGCTTCAGGCAATTGCCACCGCTGGCGGTCTGACGCCGTTCGCTAATGCGAAGAGAATTTACATACTTCGCACCGTTGACGGAAAGCAGCAGAAGATTTTCGTGCAATATAAGAAAGCATTGAGAGGCGACGGATCTCTCAATCTCCCTCTGAATCCGGGCGATACGATTGTTGTACCGTAAGGCAACCCGAATGAAACCTAGTTTTACACTTATGGCGATACTTTTTACCTTCGTCGCAGTGACAAGGGCGCAAGTTGCTCCTGCGGCGATGGGCCCCACCAGGCTGCCGACGGGCCCCACTGGGCTGCCGGTCAGCGGGACTCTGCGCTACGATCTGCGCTATTCGCAAACCGCGCAGTTCTACGGAGGGACCCAGGGCAACGGTCAGACGAGCGGCGTGACCGGGGATCTGACGTACGCGAACACCAAGGCCGCCCGTCCCTTCGCACTGACATATTCCGGCGGCGATAATTGGACGATTTCCGGCGCGGGTGGGGGAAGCGGGATATATCAGCATCTACTGGCATCGCAAGGCTTTATCGCACATTCCTGGTCATTCAATATAAACGATAACGTGAGCTATACGCCGCAAGCGCCTACAACGGGATTTTCTGGAATCCCAGGCGCGGGCGGCCTTCCTGGCGTGCCGGGCGCACCGGCCCAATTGATTCTGACGCTCGATACACGCAGCGTCAACAATATGACCGGCACAACATATACGCACCTCTTGGACCACTCAACCAGTTTCGGCATCAGCGGCAGCTACGGAATCCTGCGCTTCCCTGACGGCAATGGCCTGGAGACCAATTCGTTGCAGGTGGGTCCGCAGATATCCAGGCGGCTGAACGCCCTGAGTTCGATTTCGGCTCAATACGCTTTTTCCCACTTCAGCTATCCGGGGTTCCCGATCTCCATGGGGACTCAATCAGCGATGTTTGGTTACACGCGCTCGTGGAGCCGGCGGTTCAATACGAGCGCCGCCGCTGGGCCCGAGTGGATACAGGGCTCAGCCGGCAGCGATATTCCTTCATCGACAGATCTCACAGCGAATGCGAATGCCACCTACGGCGCCAAGTCAATAATGGCCACGCTGGGTTTCTCTCATGCAACCTCGGGAGGCGCGGGGATAACGTCGCAGGTCGGGGTACACAGCGACAACGTCAATGCAGCACTGTCGCGGCAGCAGGGGAAAAACCTGTCGATCAGTTTTACGGGCGCGTATATGCGCACCCAAGGTTTGCAACAGCAACAGACTGGAGTGACCAACGGAGCTGGCGTGACCAATGCAAAGTATGGCGGAGTGTCGGCGACGCAGCGATGGGGACGATATATCATCGCATTTGCTAACTATACAGCAATCCAGCAGTCATCAAGCTCAGCTATTGTTACATCGAATTCGAATGCCGTCAGCGGGCTATCGCAGGTGATCGGTTTCGGCATCGGCTACTCTCCGCGGGAAATACACCTCAGAAAGTAACTTACTGAAGGAGGATTATGCTCGGGCATCGTGAACTGACTCTGCAGGAATACGCGGAGATATTGAAGCGGCGATACAAGCTGATTCTGATTTGCACGGTTCTCCTGTTGGCGGCCGGTGTCGTCATCAGCCATACTTTGCACCCGCAGTATGTATCGCAAACACTGGTGCTTATCGAGCAGCAGAAAGTTCCAGAGGATTATGTGAAGCCGGTAGTCAATGAAGATCTGAACGCACGTCTGGCGACGATGAGAGAACAGATACTGAGCCGATCGCGCATTCAGCCGATCATAGAGCGATTCAACCTGTATGCGGGCAACAATGCCACCATGGACGACCGCGTTGATATGACACGCAAGGCAATCGGGATCACTCCCATCTCTCCTGGCCTGTCGTCGCGCGGGATGCCGGGCTTCTATATCACGTTCAAAGCGCAGGACGCGCGCACCGCCCAACAGGTGTGCGGCGAGATCACGTCGCTGTTTATCAGCGCGAATATAAGCGCGCGCGAGGAATCCGCCGAAGGCACGACCGATTTTCTGAAACAGCAACTCGCCGATTCAAAGAGAAACCTTGACGAACAGGACGCCAGGCTTGCCGCCTTCGAGCAAAAGAACATCGGCAGACTTCCGGGGCAGACGATCAAGCTAGGGGATATGAGCTTTGCCATGGGAAACCCAAACGAAGGTACGCTTCAGGCGCTCTCCTCCCAGCTTGACGCTGCCACGCAGACGGTGAACCGCACACAGCAGAATATTACCTTTCTGGAAGCCTTGATTGCTCAGCAAACGCAGGATGCATCACACATTGATCCAGCCACGGGGACATCCGGGGACACCCTTCAGGCGCAGCTCAAAGCCGCCCTGAACCAGGAAAAGGAGATGGAAGCTCTGTACACGCCTGACCATCCGGACATAGCTGCGATCAAGCGGAGAATCACTAATCTAAGGGCGGAGATAGCCCGCGGCTCGTCTGAACCGGTGAAGGTAGATACAACAGCAGCCAAACCAACAGATTCACCGCAGCTTCGGCAGCTCAAGACTCAACTTCTCGCGGAGCAGCAATCCTTGACCGCCGCCAAACAGCAACAGGCCCATCTAGAGCAGCAAGTTCGCAGCTATGAGGCGAGAATTGAGGCCAGTCCCGCAGTCGAGGAAGAATACAAGCAGATTACGCGCGACCACGATACCGCAGTGCAGTTTTACAACACGCTGCTGACCAAGATGAATCAATCGTCCATGGCCACGGCTCTTGAGCATCGCCAACAGGGCGAGCAGTTCAGCGTGATGGATGCGGCCAATCTTCCTGAATCACCCACCTTCCCGAACCATGTTGCTTTTGCCGGCGGCGGCCTGGCATCCGGGCTGGTGCTGGGACTGCTGATCACCGCGCTACTCGAGTACCGCGATAAATCCCTGCGCAACGAAAACGACGTTTTTGCTTTTACCAAACTTCCGACACTGGCGGTTGTATCCTATATCGCTGATCTGGATCTCCCCCATGCGGACAGCAAGCACGGAAAATTTTTCTCTCGAAAATCCAAACCTATTGAAAGCGTGTCTGCATAGCCATGTACAAATCTTACTTCGGTCTTCGCGTTCTTCCTTTCGGAGCCAGTCCAGACCCGCGGTTTCTCTTCCTAAGACCGCAGATCAGGGAGGCGCTTGCCTGCCTGCAATATGGCATTGCAGCGCGCAGGGGCTTTGTGGTTTTGACGGGAGAAGTGGGAACAGGCAAGACAACGCTGCTCAAAACAGTTCTTGACACCTTTGCCGAGGGGCGCATAGCGACCGCATACGTCTTTAATCCGCGCCTGGACGTGCTTGATTTTTTTGAATTTATACTTACCGATTTCGGCATTCCTCCCACAACGCGGACCAAGTCAGCGATGCTTTTGCAACTCAATAGCTGGCTCATTGAGCGCTATCGCGCCCATCAATTGTGCGCCATCGTAGTTGATGAAGCCCAGAATCTTTCCTGGGAACTTCTCGAAGAGATACGCTTACTGACCAACCTCGAAACCTCTTCCGAGAAGCTGGTGCAGATTATTCTTTCCGGCCAGCCCGAGTTGGAGGAAAAGCTGTACCATCCAAGCCTCCGCCAGCTACGCCAGCGCATTTCGTTGTGGTGCAGAACGCATCCGCTGACCAGCGAGGAGACCCAAGCCTATATCGAAGAGAGACTGCGCATCGCCGGAGCTACGGAACCGGTATTTTTACCTGAAGCAACGGAGCTTGTATATCACTACTCAAAAGGGATTCCTCGCATAATCAATCTTCTTTGCGAGCATACGTTGATCTTTGCTTTTGCTGAACAGGTCAATCCCATACCGGCGCACATCGTTGAATCGGTGGGCCTGGAACTCGATCTTGTTCAACATCCGTTTACGATCTCTTTCTCGACTATGCAAACATTAATGAGGCATTCATTGCTGCCGAATATGCTCGATACCATTACATCCATCGCGGACAACGAGGATTTACTGAAGGAAAGCGAAATATGAGCCGTATCTATGATGCTCTTCAGAGGGCGGTTAGTGAACGGAAGACCGCCCAAGGCGTGGACGCTACAAGATTTCCAGAGCAGTCGCCTGTTCCTGGCGCCGGGGCCTTGCCGTCAATGAAGGCCGAGACCAACACTGAGAACATCAAATTATATCCATGGAAACCATCCATGGCTTTCTTTCCAACTCTATGCGACCGTGGCGAGAGCATAGAGCAGTTTCGCGGCCTACGGTCACAACTCTACCAATTTCGCGATCAAGCTCAACTGAAGACGATTCTTGTAAGCAGCGCTGTTCCCTCGGAAGGCAAGACTTTTGTTGCGGCAAATCTGGCAATTAGTCTGGCGCGCAACAGGAACAACAGGGTTTTGCTCATCGACGGCGACCTGCGGCGTCCCTCGCTCCACGCGATCCTTGGCGCTCCTGATATTCCCGGTCTTACTGAGTATCTTGAGGGGGCCGCGGAGCCTGGCGACATCATGCAGCGCAATCAGGATCCTAGCCTCGTTGAAGCCAGCGGGACGCGTAGCATTTCGAATCTAACCTTCATCCCCGCCGGCGCGGGCGGCGATAACTCCTCCGAGCTGGTCGCTAATCACCGCATTGATGAGCTGATAGCCATTCTCACTCCTCACTTCGACTGGATTCTGATCGATTCCCCTCCGGTGCTCGCGTTTGCTGACGCCGTCGACCTGGCCCGCGCCGCCGATGCGGTTTTGCTTGTTGCCCGCGGAGCTGTTACGCCTTACGATGTCGCGCAGCGCGCGCAGGCGGCTTTCAGCAACTCGCGAGTTCTCGGCTTTGTACTGAACGCAGTCAGAGACGTTCCTCCCAATGCATCTTACTCGTATTACTACTACGGCAAGCAGGAAGCCAACAGCGGAACACCCGGACGAAAGGATAAGGGGCGGAAGGGATGACTAGACTCTTCAATGTCTACTATCCAACACGAACTCTGGTGTGTCTTCTTTGCGAAGTAATTATTGCGGGCGGCTCATTCTTACTGGCCACAATATTATTCGCGGGGCCGGATTTGCATCTTGTTCTGATCTATGAGAACGGCTTGCTGAAGATCGCCGGAATCACTATATTTACCTTGCTCCTCACTTATTACTTTGATCTTTATGGACCGAGGCGCTTTTCAGAGAGCTGGGAGATTTATTTTCGCCTGTTGCTGGTTCTCAGCGTGCTATCTTTTGTACTCGCCGGCCTTGTCTATTTATTCCCGGATCTGGACATCGGCCCGTATGTTTTTCTTGTTGGCGCTTTATTTCTTGCGGTTTTTCTAGTCCTTTGGCGCGGGGCCTACGAGTGGATCATTAGCCTCCCCATGTTCAGCGAGCGGGTATATGTGCTGGGTAGCGGACCGCGAGCGCAGGCTGTAGTCGAGCTCCTGCGGACCAGCCGAGATACCGGCATGCGAGTCGTCGGCTGGAAAGACGAAAACATAGGTCATGGACGGTTGGAGCGTTTCTCCGAGGACCTGCGAACCTTTGGCGGCCCGAAGCCGGGCATTGATCGCGTCATCGTCGCCATGCAAGACCGCCGCGAAGCGATGCCCGTTCGAGAACTGCTCAACCTCCGCCTCCAAGGCGTCATCATTGAGAATTTCAGCGCACTGCTGGAGCGGCTTTCAGGTAAATTACAGCTGGACGGACTCAATCCAAGCACTATCATTTTTACAGAAGGGTTTCGCATGAACGCGTCGCAGCAGCTTTTCCGGCGCCTGCTTTCCTTCGTGGTCTCTTTCATCGCGTTACTGATCTGTCTGCCGTTCATGCCTCTGATTATTCTTGCTGTACGCCTCTCCTCGCCAGGTCCTATTCTGTTCACCCAGACACGAGTTGGGCAGCGCGGACGCTTGTTTACCGCATACAAGTTTCGCACCATGCGGGTGGACGCTGAAGCGCAAGGAGCCGTGTGGGCGACCAAGGACGATCCGCGCGTTACAAAGGTTGGCAGGTTTATGCGTAACACCAGGATCGACGAGATTCCGCAGCTCTGGAACGTACTTCGTGGAGAAATGGCCTTCGTCGGTCCCCGTCCGGAACGCCCGGAGTTCGTCGAGTGGCTCAGCAAGGAGATTCCCTTCTATGATCTCAGGCACATGATTCGACCTGGGATTACGGGTTGGGCGCAAGTGCGCTACCGATACGGCGCCAGCCTGGAAGAAACCAAGCGTAAGCTTGAATACGATCTTTATTACGTCAAGCACCAGTCAATTGGTCTTGATTTGCTCATTATGTTTGAGACCATTAAGACCATCATTCTGCGCAGGGGCTCCCAGTGAGAATCATCTTCTGGTTGTCGATGGCAGGCATTCTGTATACCTACGCGGGATACCCGGTGGTGATGTGGATGCTTTCGCGGCTGTGGCCGCGGCCTTGGACAGTCAGCCCGATCTTTCCCAGCGTGAGCATCGTGATGCCAGTGCATAACGGTGTATTGATGCTCCCGAGAAAGATAGAGCACCTGCTGGGTCTCGACTACCCTAACATCAAAGAAATAATTATTGTCTCTGATGGCTCGACCGATGGCACGGCGGAAATACTGGCTCGCCAGCACTATCGGCGCCTCACGGCCGTCATACTTGATGAGCACTGCGGCAAGGCGGTTGCCATCAACGCCGGCATGGTAAGAGCAACTGCGGAGGTGATCCTCTTCGTCGACATCAGGCCTGAGATTGCTCCGGGCGCTATTCAGAAACTGGTCAGCAATTTTGCCGATCCGAAGGTTGGTTGCGTGGCCGGTGAACTAATTCTGCGCACAGGACGTCACGATGGCGCTTCTACGGCTGTCAGCGGGATCTATTGGCGCTATGAAAAATGGATCAGGACGTGCGAATCAATCTGCGGTTCACCGGTCGGCGTCTATGGCGGCTTTTATGCGATTCGCCGCGAACTCGCCGTGCCGCAACCGGCCGGAATAATTCTGGATGACATGTACCAGCCTCTTTCCATTATCCGTCAGGGCTACCGGTCAGTCCTGGATGAGTACGCTTACGTTTACGACACATGGCCAACTAATATAGAAGAGGAGTTTCATCGCAAGGTGCGCACGCTGGCAGGAAACTTCCAACTTTTTCAGCTTGCGCCGTGGACGCTGACTCCGCGGAATCCTGTTCTGTTTCAGCTTATCTCTCACAAGGTTATGCGCCTCATAGTGCCATATCTGATGGTACTACTGCTTGTTTCTACATTGGCGCTTTCGGGCGGATCGCGCCTCTTCGCGGCATTTGCAGTCCTTCAGATTTTCGGCTGGCTCATCGCGCTTGCCGGCCTGCGCTACAGGATTCCCGTGCTGCATCGCATCGCGGCTCCGGCCAGCGCGTTATTGGCGCTAAAAGCAGCAGCCGTTGCCGGGCTGTACAGTTTTCTCTTTACACGCGGCCCGCTTTGGAAAATATGGACTTCTCGTGAGATGGAAAAACGGACTACAACTGCCGAAATAGCGAACTCCTAGCCGAGGAACCCATTGCGCTTGCCGCGGTAATTACGGGTGTAGAATTCCTTTGTAGGTTATGATTGCGAGAGAGGAGCAGAAGGCCACTATGAAAATCATGAAATCGCTTTTCATCTTTACATTAGGGGTCATGCTGGGAATGGGATTTGCCTTGATAGGATACAAACTCCACATCAACCATATCAACTTCGCCCAGAAAGCTCATCACCTCAAGGACCACATGGCCATTGCGCTGGATAGAGCGTTTGGCAGCAAGGTGAGGGCCGCGAAGATGGAGCACGTTGTCGCGCCTGCGGCATACTTTCCTCCTGGATCCGCCTGGACACAGGACATAAGTCACGCGCCCCTTGATCCCCAGTCCTCCGCCATCATCTCCTGGCTCGCGGATGCGGGCGGATGGGGAAACAACAATAAGATGCATATCGATTTCAGCATGCGGGTGTTGCAGGCGGATGCTACCACACCCAAAGTACGCTTCCAAGGTCCAGGACCGGGTTCTGCTGATTCCGACCAACTCTCGACTATTCCTCTTCCTCCAGGCGGCGGCCTGGAAGGGCAGACGGACTATAAGTGCCAGGGAGGGGACTGCCACCTGATCGTGGTTGATCGCAGCCACAGCAAGCTCTATGAAGCTTACCAGGCCAACTATGCAGATAATGTTCTCACCGCGGGCTTTATTGCAGTTTGGGATCTTAACCGGGTGTATCCTCCCTCTGGACGCGGAGATCAATGCACCAGCGCCGACGCCGCCGGATTTCCGATTGCTCCATTGCTTTTCAACGCCTACGAGATAGCCACAGGAAGCATCAACCACGCCATCCGATTTACTCTCCCCAATGAACGAATTCGCGCACACGTCTTTGTGCATCCCGCCACACACGCCGGCGCTCCACGCGGGCCGGTCCCCGCTCCCCCGATAGGCGCCCGCTTCCGCCTGAAAGCCTCGTACGACGTGTCGCAACTGATGCCGGAGGCACAGGTCGTCGCGCGAGCCATGCAGAAATACGGCATGTTCCTGGCTGACGGGGGAAATATCACTCTTACCGCGCAGAATGACGCAGACACCAAGACAAAATACGCAGATCTGGACTTCGATTCCCACTCGTTATATGGCCTGAAAGTAACGGATTTTGAAGTCGTCGATATGGGAACTCCAATCCACTTGACCTATAACTGCGTGCGGAATCCGTGAGGCAGCAGAGAGCCGTGCCTTGCCTACTCGGATAAGACATCTCACTTGACGAACTACGTCCACAGCCAGGACATACTGAGTCACCGTTTGTGCGCTTCATAACCCACTGTGGACATCCCATTCAGACCGCACGTGCAGCCTCCAGTCTCGGGCGAGTCAGCCCTACAGCGCTCATCTGCTCCGGGCTCTTGTGGTGTTCCGGTAAAGGTCCATGTAGGAGTCAACCATAGCTTGCAATGTAAAGCGCGAGTGGAACGCATCTTCAGCATTCGTTGAGAAGTGCACTCGTTCCGCCTCGCTGCCTGCCAGCCGCAAAATCGCCGCGGCCATTCCGGCAGGTTCATCCGCCTGCACAATGATTCCGCCTTGCGCCAGCCGCACAACCTCCGCCATCCCGCCTACATCCGTCACGATTGCGGGCAATCCAAGTGAGAATGCCTGCAAGAGCGATATGGGCAACCCTTCCGACTTCGACGACATAATGAAGGCATCGGCTGCGGAAAAGAACGGCGCTACATCGAGTTTTTGTCCCCAGAAAGTCACCTGCTCCGTGATGCCCAGTTCCCTGGCCAGGCTCTCCAGCATCTTGCGTTCGCCGCCCTCGCCTACCATCCACAGACGCAAGCCCGGCATAGACTGAAGCGCCGCACGAAAGGCATTCAGCAGCAGCGCGTGGTTCTTTACAGGCTCAAGCCGTCCGACGTAAATCAGCGTGAATCCACACTTCAGCGGACACAGTTCTTTTGCTACTCGCAACACCGGATCTGTACCATTGTAAATACGCACAATCTTTCGTGCCGGAACGCTGTGCATGCCCTTCAGATTGCTTGTGGTTGCGTCGCAGATGCCGACGATCCAATCGCAACAGGTAGCCGCTAAGGCGTATTTCAACTCCACAATCAGTCTGCGCGGTGGCGCCACAAGACTGTGCCGAGTTGAAATAATGCTTGGTACGCCCGACATCCGTGCGGCCATGGCCGCATACACGGTTGGCGTAGGGTTATGCAGATGAACCACGTCTGGCCGCGACTCTTTGAAGATGCGGAAGAAATTTCGCGCGGCGTCTGAAAAGTGCCGCCCCACGTTCGCCTGTACGGCGAAACCTTCTGTCCGCATCTGTTCGCCAAGCGGGCCAAGAGTCAAGACAGCATAGACGCATGGGTCGTGGCCCTGTTTTCGCTGCCGACGGCACATCTGCGAGACAAGCGTCTCGGCGCCGCCGACCTCCATGCTGTCTACCACGTGCGCAATCTTCATTCAGACAACCTGAACCTCAAATAGCACAAAACCAATTCGCCCTCTGCTTCTGACATAAATCGAGAGATACTTCTCGACGGGCTGTATCAGTGCATCAGATTCACAGTTCGGAGCAAGACGTACATCAGGAGCACTAATGAAATTTCGAATCCGCCGACATAAGGAATCAGGCGCGCCATTCGCAAGCGGGGCGCAATCACCCCTCGACGCAGAGCCATTTCGTAAACCACCTCAACCATGCCTCCTAGCAAAAAGAATGTCATGACATAGGCGCGAGACAGAAACCAACCTGCAACCAGAAAGCCGGTGAACGACATAACCAGCAAACGCCCAAGGCGGTTAAACTCCGCTTTGTCGATTACCTCAATCTTGCTTGTCCTGAATGAGGGGAGTCTTTCCTCCGGCATAGCCGGGTCTGGTTCACTCACTTTCGACGGCGAAGCAATCGCCAGAGCATCTCTCACTGTGGGAAACAGAAACATACACCAGAAAAACAAACCGAACAAACCAAGTTCTGCTGCACAAATTACCAGAGAATTATGCGCTGTGTGACCGCAACCATTACAATTATCGATAAAAGTACCGAGGCCAACTCCGAACAATGGATGGGACTTCAACATTTGTAATCCTTCGCCCCAAAGGACTGTGCGGTCCGATCCTGCGCTGGCGGAAATGTCGCGTCCGCCTGTAAAGTTAAAGGCCACGGCGGCAACAAATACTCCGCACGCAATCAGCAGCGCAGGAAGCGTTCCAATGCGCCGCCGAGCAGCCACGATCATTATCGCCAACAAGGCCAGCAAGGCGCCGCGCGAATGCGTCAAATACACACCGAACAATAGTGCCAATATCGGCAAAATCACAAACATGATATTTCTGGGAGTATTCTTTGGACGCCAAAAAATAAACAGCAGCGGAATTACGCAGACAATTACCTGACCAAAGTCATTTGGATCGTTGATGAGTCCCTTTCCCCTTAGCCGATAAATCCACCCTCCCGTGCTGGTCTGCTGTGCAAGAAGGTAAGGGTGCAGGATATCCCAGAAATCCATATTGACACTCCCGGAGGTTCCTGGCAGAGAAGAGCTGCTTTGCGGAACGTAATAATGCAGATCGATGTACCCGCGTACAATAACAAACAGGCAGACAATCAGCAGCATAAGCACAATAACCTGCAACTTTTTCTTCGAATTGCAGTGCAAACATATAAGAAAATAAGCATATGCGCATGGAAGAAACGAAGGAAACGCCTGCACGGCCCCCGTGATCCAATGCATTCCGAAAAACACGGACAAAGATCCAGCAAACGCCAACCCAATCAAAGCCACAGACTGAGGCGTTTTGAAAATAATTGATCCCATTAGCTTAGGAATCGATATGATGAAAATTACTATTGCCAGAATCATCTCGACACGAACCACTGCCAGCTGCCCGAATACAACTGGGGGCGTGAGGTAGTTCGCTACGAAATAGAGAATGCTTAAAGCAAAGCCCATTGTGAATGGCCTAAGCAAATGATGCAGCCAAAATCAGGATAACCTATAGGACATTGCCATTTCCATCCATATGCACAGATGGGAAAATACTCTACAACAAACCTGTCAAATCGATGCTTTGTTGCGAAAGCGCATTCGTCGTGTAAGCAAATCCGGCACCATAAATGTCAAGGCGCCTTAACTCTGAAAGCCTAAACAGATGTCCTTAGAGACGCCTGACGGTAGTGGGAACTATTCTTCAAAAATCTTTTTTCAACCAGATGCCACATGAGGAAAGCTGCCATGGCGAGAAGAGAAAGACTGACAACAAAAAAAACAGCCGGATTCTTTCTTGCAAGCCCAAGTGCAATTAGTGTTTGAAATATTGGGAAATGAACGATATACACGCCATACGAAAAATCGCCGTATTTTGAAAAATTTCCGAAATAACGCCAAAAACCAAAGACGAAGACGATCCCCGATATCCATAAAACGTCGAGGATCCCTCCGGTAATAAAATGGTCAATGAGATACAAGCACGCAGTGATGAAGATAATACTCCGATAATGTAACTTAAGCGTATCGAAAAATATTAGAAGTAATATGCCTGCGCAGAAATACATAAGCTGTGATGGAAACTGCGCCTCGAGTTGCGAAAATATACTGCGCGAAGGATCCAATGAAAAAACGCCGTGCGGATGGTACATCATATCAAGAAAAGCGAATCCATATTTCCAAATGCAGGAAAAGCAAAAGATGGCACCCATGATTATCTTGGTTCCATAGCGAATGCAAAAGTAATGAATAAGCGGTACTAACAAATAAAATGCGACCTCAATCTTAAGAGTCCACAGTGCTCCATTTACAGCAGGCAAGCTATTCGTCGTGAATACTCCAGGCAGGGTGGGGGCAAGGAAGTTGAGGAATATAAGGTTCGCGCCGAGGTACTTCCAAAATCCTGCTCCATAATACTGCGATATAGGCAAAGTGCTTAACGGCCACAGTGATATTGCCGCGAGAACTACAATCGTAAAGTAGGCCGGATATATTCGCCTAACGCGCTTTTCCATATAGGAGTTAACGGAAGACGACTGTGTATAACTGCGATATATAAGCAGTCCGCTAATGACAAAAAACGAATTGACTGCAAAACGTGGAGAAAGGTATATGCCTAGAGGAGAAAAGGCAGGAATGCTTGTCAATGCAGAGACATGGAACAAGGCGACAATGGAAGCCAGGATCAAGCGAAGGCAGTCCAGATTGTTTCTGCTGAAGTTGGCGCTGTCTTTCACCTTGAAGTCTCCAGGGAATCCAAATAGATGATTACGAATTGCCGCTACCCATCTTCAATCTATGTTCTTGCCATATCCATATTTTAATCGATGGGACCAAAACACGCCAGCATTATTCACCCTGAATGGAATAATGGCCTGAGTGGCAAATGCAGTACGGCCGGCTTGGAGTTCATTCCCCGGTGTCTTTGACAGACAAAAGATGCGTGCTCGATACTTTAGACTGATCGTATTTGTCCCAACACATTACAGCGAATGGTCAAAGTACAAAAAGGAATATCAATTTCATGAAGCTCCCACGTCACGCGGAAATCTGGCTTACGCCGTATTTGAAAAACCGCTTGCGGAAGGGCATGCGTCCGGGGGAGCCTAAGCGTGCCTGGATTGCCATCACAGATCACTATGAACCGCTGCGCGGGGGCGCATCCCTGGAAATTGCGCTCGGCCGCGTCGCGCGGTGGCGCGACAAATGGCCGCGCATAGCAGACGACGCTCCCAGGGATGCAGCGGGCCAGCGCCCACAGTACAGCTTTTTCTATCCTCAGGAGGATTACCGGCGCGATCTGCTGGACGGCGTGGCGGAGATTGTTCATCTCGGCATTGGCGACGTGGAAGTGCATCTGCATCACGACAACGAGTTGCGTAATTCCTTTATTCGGAAAATCACTGATTACTGCCGCCGCCTGACTTGCGACCATGGACTGCTGCGCCAGCAGGACGGACGCACCGTATTCGGCTTCATTCATGGCAACTGGGCGCTGGACAACTCACGCCCCGACGGAAAGTGGTGCGGCCTCAATGGCGAGATTGCCTTGCTCCGCGATCTGGGCTGTTACGCAGATTTCACCATGCCGTCTCTTCCCTCGGCAACCCAGGGGCGCATTGTGAATCAAATCTATTGGTGCACGAATAACCCAGGCAATCGTCCTAAGTCTTTCGACCACGGGATCGAAGCCACCGTCGGCGGCGGCAGGCGCGGAGACCTGCTGATGATTACCGGGCCGATTGGCCTGCGCATTGGCGAACGATTAATGCCGCGCCTGGAGACTGGGGAGATCGCCGGTTACAATATGCCTACGCTTTCGCGGGTACGCCAATGGTTTAATCTGGCGCCCACCATCGGCGAAGAGATTTTTCTGAAGCTATACACCCACGGAGCACAGGAGGGGAATCTGGAGCCGCTGTTGAACGACGGGCTTGGCAACCTCCTCCACTGGCTTGCGGAAGAGGCAGAGCGAAGAGGCATTGAGATTCATTGGGCCACGGCATGGCAGATGTACCAGGCAGTTAGTGCGCTTATTTATAGGCCCGGCCAGGATGTAGTGGACGGCAGTCCAGGCTAGGAAAAAGTTCCTGCGTCAGCACGGGATTTGACTCTGATCCTTGTGAGATCAATGATGGGCAATCTACAGGCAGTCAATTGTCCGAGTGTGTCTGCTGCGGGCTTCTGCGCGATAACCAGCGCGTCGGAGGATGAGATCAGATCGTCAAGGCTGCGCGTCAGCAGCCTGCCGATGTGAGGCAGCGCTGTAACTACGAAGCTGAGATTGCTGCCGTAGATCTCATCGAGTTGAATGTGCGGGTCGAAGATTCTGACTTCCTTGCCCTTGCCGATTAAATATTCGATGAGAGTAATCACGGGGCTTTCGCGAAGATCGTCGGTATCTTCCTTGAAGGCCAGGCCGAAGATGCCGATCCTCTGGCCCTGCAGCTCAAGCACATCGCAAATACTGCGTTTGAGATGTTCGTCGTTAGAGGGCAGAAGGGACTCCAACAGGGGAAGCTTCAAATCTAACCGAGAGGAGCGAAAAGTGAGGGCGCGGAGGTCTTTGGGCAGGCACGACCCGCCAAACGCAAAGCCGGGCTTGAGATAAGCTGAAGAAATATTCAGTTTTGTGTCGCGACACATGGTCGCCATTACTTGCTCGGGGTTAACTCCAAGGCTGGAGGCGAGCGAGCCAATCTCGTTTGCAAATCCTATCTTCAGCGCGTGAAAGGCATTGCAGGCGTACTTGATCATTTCGGCAGTGCGTAAAGAGACAATGGATATCTCGCCTGGAAGGCTGGCGTATAAGCCGGCTACCGTCCGCGCGGCATCGTCCGTACTCCCCCCGACAACCAGT
The DNA here is from genome assembly GCA_052145195.1 of Occallatibacter sp. Taxonomy (GTDB): domain Bacteria; phylum Acidobacteriota; class Terriglobia; order Terriglobales; family Acidobacteriaceae; genus Telmatobacter. Next base: position 31,643 of record JBKQPC010000001.1, read on the forward strand.
AGAGAGGGTTCCATAAAATCCTTCACGGCTGTCCCTTCCCTCAAAAACTCTGGATTAGAGACGATGTCGACATCCTCTCTGTGGGCGAAAACGCTCTCGAGAAGGTTCTCACATGTCCCCGGAAACACGGTACTGCGAACGGCAATAATCAGGCGCTTTGTTCTGTGTCGAAGCAAGGCCGAGATCTCCTCGCAAACCCGATGCAAATGGCTGAGGTCGATGTTCCCATTCGGCTGCGAGGGAGTGCCGACGCAGAGCATCACAATATCCGCCGTGCCAAGCGCCTTTTCATCCAGCGCGCCAGCCAGCAGTCGTCCCGCGGTAACATTATTCTGGATAAGGCGGTCCAGTCCGGCTTCATAAAACGGCGCATGCGCCTTACGGACCGCTTCGACTTTATTGATGTCGCGGTCAACTCCGAGCACACTATGCCCAATTTCAGCCAGGCAGGCGGCGCTCACACATCCAACATATCCCAGGCCCATTACGATAACGTTTTGATTGGAACTCATTCTCTTCAACACAACCTCTCACGTCGAGAGTTTATCATGGTATTGCAGACAGTTATAGATCAACTACGCCATCCATCACCACAGGCGAGGAGTCATTCCGCAACGATGAAGATTTTATGGATAAGCCCTTTTTATTTGCACCCCACCGATCGCGGCGCACAGATTCGCACCCTCGGCGTGCTAAAGGAGCTTCACAAACGGCATGAGATTCATTTCGCCGCACTCAACGAGCCGCAAAATCTAGAGGGCTTGCAACGTAGCTCGGAGTACTCCAGCCGCCACATTTTTGTGGAGCACTCCCCGCCCCGCAGAAGGTCACTGGGGATTATTCCCCAGCTCGCGGGAAGCATCTTGAATCCCATGCCGATGGCAGTCTTCCGTTATTCCTCCAGAAGGCTCAAGCAAGAGATCGATGCCCTGATTGCCGCTGAGCATTATGATTCCATCGTCTGCGACTTTCTGTTCTCAGCTCCGAATCTCACCAACCTGGGACAGAGTGTGCTTTTTCAGCACAATGTCGAGACAACCATCTGGCAAAGGCACGTCGAGCAGAGCAGCTCCCTACTAAAAAAGTATTTCTTTCAGATGCAGGCCGAAAAGATGGAGGCTTATGAAAGGAAAATATGCCGGACGGTGAAGCACGTGATTGCGGTTTCGGATATCGACGCTGCGAGAATGAAACGCATGTTCGGAATAGAGAGCGTTAGCAGTGTTCCGACGGGCGTCGATGTGGATTTCTTTGCTCCCCACGGCGACGCTCCGCATATTTCGGATATCGTCTTCTGTGGATCGATGGACTGGCTCCCCAACGTGGATGCGGCGCTGTTTTTTCTCTCGGAGGTGCTCCCCTTGATCCGCGAGCGGCTTCCCGGCATTACTTTCACCATTGCAGGCCGCTCGCCCGATGCCAGGGTGCTCAAAGCGGTGAAGGGGCTCAAAGGTGTATTTGTCACCGGCAAGGTCAAGGACATGCGGCCCTATCTGTGGGGATCGAAGATTTCGGTCGTGCCCATTCGAATCGGGGGTGGAACCCGATTGAAGATCTATGAGTGCATGGCAGCGGGAGTCCCTGTCGTCTCTACGAGTGTGGGTGCGGAAGGGCTGCGCTACCAAGACGGAAAGGATATCGTCATCGTCGACGATCCAGGCGGATTTGCCGCTGACTGCGTACACCTGCTCTCCGACGATCAAGCCCGGCGCGCAATCGCGCATGACGCGCTGGTGCGCGCGCAAAGCGAATTCTCATGGCAGGCGGTCAGTCGCAAGTTCGAGGCTATTCTTGAGAACAACCGAATTCTTTTAAATTGAATAATGGCTCAGGTTTAACCATGAAGATAGCGGTCGTAACCCGGTATTTCCCCAGCTCGGCGGAGCCTTGGCAGGGACGGTCGCTCTATGAAACGCTGCGCGTGCTTGCTTGCGAAGCCGATGTGCGGGTCTTTTATCCCAATGCAAGTTATCCTTCCCTGCTTAAGCCGCGAAGCCGGAGTTATGACGAGCTCGACGCCTCCTATAGCCCGCCCGGCGTTCCGGCGAGTTACTACGATTATTCCGCGCTGCCTCTGCTCTCCCGGCCATTAAACGGATGGATAGCCGCCCGCGTGCTGCTGCCGCATGTGCGCCGGTTTGCGCCCGATTTGATATTTAGTTGTTTTCTATATCCAGACGGTTATGCAGCACTCAGGATCGGCAAGGCCCTTGCGGTTCCTGTGGTTGCTATGAGTATTGGCTCCGACATCAACAGGATTGGCGATCCGGTATCACGACTGTTCACGCGCACCGTTCTGCGCGAGGCTGATTATCTAGTTACAGTCAGCGGTGATCTGCGCTTGAAGGCTGTGGCCATGGGCGCGTCAGCGGAGACGACACGTGCCATAGTTAACGGCTGCGATCTCTCCGTCTTCCATCCTGGAAACCGTGCTGAGGCTAGGCGGAAGCTCGGCATTGACCCGGCATCGCAGGCCGTTGTTTTCATCGGGCGCATGGATGTGAAGAAAGGCCTTCGCGAACTCGTCGAAGCGGCGGCTTTGCTGCGTCCGCAGCGCGCCAACCTGCACGTGTACCTGATAGGCGAAGGTCCGGACAGGCCTCTCATCCTGAGCGCCATACAGGCCAACAACGCCGCCGGCTACATCCATGCGCTGCCCGGTTGCGCCTTCGATGAGGTCGCTGTCTGGATGGCGGCTGCCGACCTGGTCGCCTTGCCGAGTTACATGGAAGGCTGCCCCAACGTGGTGCTTGAGGCGCTCGCCAGCGGCAGGCCTGTCGTTGCCACCAATGTCGGCGGCATTCCCGAGATACTCAGCGATGAATGCGGCAGATTAGTACCTCCTCGCGACGCCGGCGCGCTGGCTCAGGCTCTTGCATCCGTCCTCGACACAACATGGGACGCCAAGGCTATCTCTGCGCACGGAAGCCGAAGTTGGGAGACAGTGGCGGCAGAGCTGCTCGAGGTCTTCGAATCGCTTCTTTCCATCCGCGCGAAAGGCGGCGATTGATGACTCTACGCAAGGCCAGCCGATGGCTTATCCGCCTCTTCGCGGTCATCGGATTCATTACTGTGCTGGTGATCTCCACTCCCATCGTATCGTGGTGGGCGCGGGCCTACTCCGGCCCCATTGAGCAGCCTAAAGGCGACGTTCTTATTCTCCTCGGTGCCGCGGCCGACAATCAGTATGGTGGTATCTCGTACTCATCTTATTGGCGCGCGCGCTGGGCGCTTTTTGCATGGCAAACTGGCGGCTTCAAAAAGATCGTGATCTGTGGCAGCGGCGATCCCGGCATCCTCAACTTCCTGATCGCAGACGGTATCCCCCGCGAAGTTTTCGTTATCGAGCGAAGATCCACCAGCACGCGCGAAAATGCCATCGAGACGGCGCGCCTGATCCAAGACCTGCCCGGCAAGAAGGTTTTGCTCACCAGCGACTTTCACATGTACAGGGCGCTTCGCGTTTTCCGCAAAGTGGGCATCGAAGTCGCACCCATGGCGGTCCCCGATGTGCTTGACTCCACTGAGCATTGGAACGCGCGCTTCGGCGCATTCGAGATCATGATGGTCGAATCCGTCAAGATTGTCTACTATGCAGTTCGCGGCTGGTTATAGTTCATTCATTTCAGGCGGCGATCTCGATCATCTGCCAGCGGAACAAATTGGGCATCGCGCGAGGGCGGCCGGCGAGGTATTTAATCGACTCGTTCGACCAGCAGAACCTGCTCGTCGTTGTCGACCTCCTGCAACTTGACTTCGATGATCTCGCGGCGGCTGGTAGGCACGTGCTTGCCGATATAGGTAGCCTCAATGGGCAACTCGCGATGACCGCGGTCGATGAGCACGGCTAGTTGCACGCGGCGCGGCCTTCCGTGGTCGAACAGAGCATCGAGAGCAGCCCTGGCCGTCCGGCCGGTATAAAGCACGTCGTCGCACAACACCACGTCGCGGCCCTCTATGTTGATGCCGATGGCGCCTGGGGTAACCACCGGGCGCACACCCGTGGTCGTCAGATCATCGCGGTAGAACTGGATATCGAGTATCCCAATATCAACCTTGCGCTTCTCGATTGCGGAGATCAGATTTCCTAGCCGCTCGGCCAGCGGAACACCCCGGCGCTTAATGCCGACTAGAGCCAGGTCCTTGCTGCCATTACTCTTTTCCACAATCTCGTGGGCTAGGCGCACCAGTGTGCGCTCGATCTCCGAGGCGGACATCAGCCTGCCCTTGATGCGCAGGGAGGTATTACTTTTGGCTTCGCTCATAGGTATTCTCGTTGCCTGGCTGTCGCAGCCAGCCTCTCGCAGATGATACGAGGGTTCCGTGCCTGCGAGCAAGTTGTGGACAAAAGGAAATCCAAAGGGCTTGAACGGACCGGGGTTTGATAATTTGGGGTCTGGACAACCATGCCGCGCAAGACTATACCTCCGCTCTGGGTGCGCGGGCCAGCAAGCGCGCTCCCAAAGCGCCGCCTGCGGCGGCAAAGATGAGCAGGAAGGCCGAATAGGTGGCAAGAATAAAGAGTATGTAGCCCGCGTGACCCTCTGGCGTAAGTATCAAGGCGTAGAATTCGGCCTGGTTGGCCTGCATCTTAGCTATGTCTGCCGCTGTCATCCAAGAACTCCATTGTTGGACCATCTGCAGGCTTGCCTGGTTAGAAGCCTCGACGAAAGCCTTCCAATCGGCGTCCATCTGGCTGGACTGATGAAGAAGGAACCGCTGGACAAAAAGAGCGCAACCGTTGACTCCAAATGCCAGCCAGCCAGCCAGCAGGCCGGTAATCAGGCCAATGCGGGCGCCGGCTCCGAGGGTGATCCACGCCGGCCGCTGGCTGCGCATATAGATCGCGACGGCCCAGGCTGCCGCCGCGGTCATCCAGACAAGCCCTAAGTGTCCCGTCGGCGAAATCCCACTTATCAGCAGTCCGGCAGGAACCGCAAGCAGCAGAGCTGCCCGCAGTGCCGGCTTCCAATCGATGCTGCCAGCATCCCGCCCCGCACCGTCCCAGCGCTCCGGCGCAGTCTGCCCAGGGGGAACGTCTGACGTGTACACCAGTTGAGGCAAACCACAAGCGGGGCAGAAACAGTAATCGGATTGGATGGCCTGGTGACAGCGGGTGCAGGTGACTTCCATACATCTATGAGCCTATCGCATTCAGCCGCAGTGCGTGTGAAGCAGTACAACCAGCCACTCTAGAAGTGGCTGCAGCGCATAGTCTGTCTCAGATGATGAACGCTACGGCTAAGAAGCTGAATTCGTTTTGCTGGTAGCGGCGGGGACGAGCTTTGCCGCTACGATAGCCTCGGCGGCGTCCAGAACCTCTTGCAGCATCAAATGGGTGGAATCCAGCAGAACGGAGTCCGGGGCTGGTTTAAGAGGGGAATTGGCGCGATTACGGTCCCTTAGATCGCGTTCCTGGAGGTCGCGGATCACTTCCGCGGGCTGCTGAGCCGGCATGGAGCCTAGTTGATCGTAACGGCGCATACCCCGCACCTCTGGGGCGGCATCCAGAAAGATTTTGACCTCAGCGTTGGGAAATACTACAGTGCCGATGTCGCGGCCCTCCATGACCACTCCGCCTCCGGCGCCCATCTGCTGCTGCAGACGTACCATCCAGGCGCGAATGGCGGGCCATACGCTGACACGGGAGGCGGCTTCGGTGACAGTTTGATTGCGAATCAGGCCGGTCACGTCCTCGCCGTCGAGCAGGACGCGATTTTCCTCCTCGCCGGGCTCAAGGCGGATTGAGGTTTCTGCGGCAAGGCCTTCCAGGCTCTTACTTTCATCCAGAGAAAGTCCTGCCCGTAGGGCCTTGAGGGCAAAGGCGCGGTACATGGCCCCGGTCTCCATGTTCAGCAGTCCAAAACGCCGAGCCAGATAGCGGGCTATGGTGCTCTTTCCCGCTCCGGCAGGGCCGTCGATGGCGATGATGATCTTGTGAGCTGGGTGAAGAGAGCTGTCCGATGGGGCGCTCATCCTCGTTTCTTCGTCCCTTGCTTGGGCCGTGCCCTCAGAACATACCGCTTGCCGCCTGTCTTTGCGCTGGCGGCAAGGGTGGGCTTCCGGCTGCTGACTAAGCGAGCAGGCCTCTTGGCGGGCCGGGAGTCCTTATGGGAGGTTGCACCCCTTTTAGCGCCGTTGGAATGGGCCTGGCGCGAGTTGCCATTTCGGGGCGACCAAGCGGTCGTGGCGGACTTGGCGGAACGCGCGCCGGAAGAGGATGGGCGTGTTGTCTGCCTGCTTTTTCCGTTGGAGCCGTTTCCGCTGGCAGAAACTGCGCCGTCGCGCCGGACCGGGTGGCTGACGGTGGATGATTGCGCCGGCTTGCGCTCCTGGGAGTAAATAGCTGCACGGCTGTAGCTGGGGCGCGCAGAAGCGGATTTTGCGCTTATGGCCGGTTTGTTGGCGGCCTGGGCGTGGAGCGCATTGAGCTCTGTAGGCTGTTGCGGGGTTACCGCTGCTGGAGCAGCGGGCGATCTCTGCATTACAGCTGCGGAATCCGGCATCTCATCATCATAGGAGCGAAGAAAGTACGCTGAAGCCGGTATAGACGCGCTGGCGTAGATCGTGGGAGGGGCAGCGAACTCCGGTAGTGTGCCAGCGACATAGAAATGGGGTGCGTGCCCTAGAGAGATGGTGTGCACCTGACGCGTGGCAACCAGGCCACGCAATACCTCGCGCACCTTGCTGCGGGCGGTAAGCGGGGCCAGGAACAGCTCGACATCTTCCATACTGGCGGCGATCACGGCCTGCAGATAGATGGAGGCCAGCACGGAGATAGCTGTCACCTGGGAGGTGGATGCGCCTTCAGCAATGGCTTTCTGGAACCGCTGGCGAAGAAGTTGCCACTGTGCAGCCTGGCCAGGGGCAGAAACCACGGGGATAATGCGAAGCTGCTGCCAAAGTTCTGTAATGGCGCGCAGAACTGCTGCTTCGGTCACTTCACGGCCCAGTGCGCGGGTGAGTTTGCTCAGGGTTGTGTCACCGCCGGCCTCCAGTAGTTTGTAAGCCTGAATGGCCAATTGCGAAACCTGGCGCGAACCTGTCAATTGGGGGATGCGGCGCCAGTCGCGGTCACCGCGCAAGGCATATACATAGGGAAGAACCCAGCTTGCAACCACGAAATCAGGCGCCTCGCCTGGCAAGCCCAGCAGATTCAATCGCACAACCACGTTGTCTGTTTCCAGACGGACCAACAACTCTTCGGCTACTGCAATATCTTTACGATCAGGGGAGGGCTCATGCCTGCCGATTACTGCCTCAACAAACGATGGCGCAACAAAGGAGGAAAATTGCCGCTTGGGCAAGAAGAGACACAAACCCGTCTCCTCAATCCACGTCCGGGCATCCTCCAGGGAGAGGATCCCATGTCCGTTCAGGCGCATCCTTTCGGTGCGCGATGCTTCCAATTGTTCCGATGTCAAAGAAAAACCTCGTTTCCAGGCTGGCGTAGCGCCAAGCAACCCTGTCCCCTAAGGGGAGGGCTGCCACCTGCCATCTATTTCAAATCCGATGGAAGGCCCGCTGGATCTCCTTCCAAGAATACAGCAAAGCGATTGGACGTCCATGCGGGCAACTGGTTGGGTGGCTCGTTTTCACTAACTCTAAGAGTAACCACTCCATTCGGTCCGGGTCAAGAGGAGTGTTGGCCTTGATGGCGGAATGACAGGCGATGGAGGCAGCAATGCGCGTGCGGAGGGCTGTAAGTTCATGATTCTGCATAGGTTCGTCAGAATCAGCGCTGGATTGCTCGATCACTTCGGCTAACATCCGCTCCAGAGCCGCTCCTTCCAGGCCAACCGGGGCAGCCTTTACCGCAAGCGTTTGAGGGCCAAAGGGTTCCACCTCGAAGCCATTGCGCTCCAGCTCCTCGGCAATGCCCGCAAAGACCACCATTTGGGATGCTTTGAGTTCCACTAATAAGGGCATTAGTAACCTTTGACGCATCACCTTTTCAACCTGCCGGTCCCTCAAAATTTTTTCAAAAAGAATCCGTTCGTGTGCCACATGCTGGTCGATAATCCACAAACCGTCTTCGCTGGTGGCCAGAATGAACGATTCGCGCAACTGCCCCAAAGGGCGGAGCGAGTCGAGCTGGTTGAGGTTGGCGGCGGCCTGTTCGGCCTCGACCTGGGCCGTTTCCGTCGTGGGATTTGTGCCAAGAGCGTCTCCTGGGCCAGGGGAGCAGTCAGCGACTCGTGGCAGGCTGGCCGGAAGGAAGAGGGCGGCCGCAGCATCGCCCCATGCCTGCCGGTTGTCCCTCAAGCCGCCAGTCTGGAAGCTCTGGGAGGTAAAGGGCAGCTTACCGGGAATGGGTGTGGGAAGGCGTGGCGAAAGCTCAAAGGTTTCGGCGTCAGCCCTGGCAGCCAGGAACGCGGCCGGATCGGAGTCCGGCGGCAGCGGCAGCGGTTCACTATCTGGCGCACCGGGCAAATGCGAGGCGGGCACCGGCATCAGCGAAGGGCTGGCAGTGGGCGCGGAATCCAGAGCTGCCAGAAAACCGGCGGCGGGCCGCGCCTTGACGAGCGCTGTTCGCAGGCTGTCGCGGACAAAGTCGTGGATCAGGCTTTGCTGGCGAAAACGGACCTCGGTCTTGGCTGGATGGACATTCACATCCACTTCTTCGGGCGGCATCTCAACAAAGAGCAGCACAACGGGAAAGCTGGTGGGGGGAATCACGTTGCGATAGGCCTCTGAGATAGCGTGCATCAGCAGCCGATCGCGAATAAGCCTTTTATTGACAAAGATATAAATCGAGTTTCGGTTGAGCTTTTGCAACTCGGGCTTGGAATAGAAGCCGGTCAGCCGCAAGGCGCCGGGGTCACGCGTGGGCTCGTCAGGATTCTTCTTCCAGGGCGGCGGCTCAGGCAAACCGGCTCGCTCCAGCGGGAGTTCAGCGGCTACGGGGAGCAGTTGGGCCAACGTATCCTTGCCGAAAAGCTGATAGATGCGCTCGGCCGTGCGAGTCACGGGCGGCGCGGAGACGATGGTATGCGTAGCCGAGAGCAGCTCGAAGTGCTTTTCCGGGTGGGCAAGAGCATAGTGTGTGACAAGCGCCGTAACGTGGGCCAGCTCGGTCGACTCAGCGCGGAGAAATTTGCGGCGGGCCGGCGTATTGAAGAAAAGGTCGGCGACGGCGAGCGTTGTGCCGCGCGGCAGGACTGCATCGTCCACGTGGAGGATCTTGCCCCCGGCAATCTCCAGCCGAGTTCCGGTGGTTTCGCCGTCCGCGGAGGACCCGGTGGCTGTTTCCAGCGTGACGCGGGCTACCGAAGCGATGGAGGGCAGAGCCTCGCCGCGAAATCCCAGCGTAGCGATAGACAGCAGGTCATCGGCAGTGCGCAGCTTGGAGGTAGCGTGGCGCTCGAAGGCCAGCAGGGCGTCGTCGCGGCTCATACCGCAGCCATCGTCGCTGATGCGAATCAGCCTGCGGCCGCCGGCCTCCACCTCGATGCGGATGCGTGTGGCGCCAGCGTCCAGGGCATTCTCCAGGAGCTCTTTGACGACCGAGGCAGGCCGGTCCACCACCTCGCCGGCGGCGATCTGGTTGGCAACCTGGTCGGGGAGTACGCGGATGCGGCCCATAGCTCCTAAGGTTAACGCAGAGTGGGGTTGAGGACACTGGTTGAAAAGCGGGACACTATCGACCAAAACCGTTGCTGCAAGGTTAGGCGAAGATATGGCGAATGTCAAGAGGTGGGTAGGACTCAGGCTCAGCCACAAAAAAATATACGAATGTCAACCATTATGCCTAAATTTCGTATACGTTATAGTGGGACCAACTTCCGGATGGCCTATGCCATCCGCTTAGGTAGCCTCCCTCGCGCGTTTCACATGATTTCAGGAGGAAACCATGCAGTCATTACTATCGAAATTAAGCAAAAACGGCGTTCTGGCCTTTGCTGCCAGCCTATTCGTGGTTGGCATGGCTATTGCAGGCTGTACTAGCTCAGTTACGAGTTCAATCAGCACCAGCAATCTCATCCCAAATACCAACACGTCTACGACGCCTGTCACGGTTACGGATGCGCCGAGCGATCAAATCCTCGCTGCCAGCCTGACCCTCAACTCGATGATCCTCACTGATAGTACGGGCAAGGTGACAACCAACCTGCTTCCCGCCACTGGGATTACCTTTGAGGCGACCCATCTGGACGCCGTGCAGGAGCCACTCTTCAGCCCGGCGATTCCTGAGGACACCTACGTCAGCGTGACGCTTACCTACTCGAGCGCGCAGGTGGCATACATCGATTCCACAACCCACACGGTTAACCTGGTCATGGCTACGCTGGCCAATACATCGCAAACCATTACTTTTACCGCACCGGTCACCATCAGCAACACCACAACCTCTCTGTTGATAGACTTCCTGGTTGCAAATTCGGTAACCATATCCGGAAGCACCGTCACTGTCACGCCGCAGTTCAACATCGCGGCAGTTCCTATTCCCAGTACTGTCATGACGACCCATAAGGGAAAAGTGACAGCCATCAGCACCAGCACCAACTCCTTTACGTTGACCGATCCCAACGGTACCGTGCAGACCATCTATGTGAATGCGAGCACGGTGTTCGCGGACACCAATACGAGCTTAGCTTGTACAGGCACCGCCTGCCTCTCCACCTTCACCTCGATGAAAGTCAATGCTCTGGTTGAGGTGGATACCGTTATCACACCGAGCAGCGGCACCACACCGCCGCCAGGCTCACTGCTGGCCACGCGCGTGGAAGTGGACGACTCCGGCACTACCGCACCAAAGTTGCTGCTTGGTCCGGTCACTTCCCGGACGCCTACTGCTACGGGAACTCCGGCAACTTCCTTCAATATTCTGCTGCGCCAGTTGGTGGGAAACAGCTCGGCAGCCGCGGTAGAAACGGTAGATGTTAGCGTGACCGGCTCAACCAACTTCCTTCTGCCGCCGCGCTATGCCCTCCTCGCATCGGCTCTGCCCTTTACGACCAGCTTCACCTCCTCAACCATTTTTGCCGGACAGCATGTAGGCGTAGTCACGACATCGACGGGCGTGACGAGTGGCGCGGCTACGGCTGCAACAGTCATACTGCAGCCGCAGACTATCAATGGCGTCATCACAAACATTGCGCCCTCCGGCTCCTACACGGTATATACAGTTGCGCTGCCTGCCGGGCATTGGCTGGCAACGATGACCGGTCAAACAACTGTACTGGTCTACACCAACAGCAAGGTCGTGCCGCTCACTGCCATAACACCGGCAGTCAATACAACCATGCGTTTCAATGGTTACCTGTTCAACGTCAGTAATCAACTCCGGTTATTGGCCTGTATACAAGCCGGCCCTCCGGGCACCCCAATCATCTGATCGGGGCAACCTAATCCGCTGCTGAAATCCGCCGGGGCGCTGCAAACAATCAGCGCCCCGGCGTCGTGTGCGATGAGAAATAATCGTTGTCCGGCGCACCGGCTTTCGGGTCACCGGAACCAAAGATGTAGTTCTGGAGACGTACTTATTTATGTGAAAAAGAAGATTTTGAAGAGAAATAGGTGTACTTATACATACACCAGGATCTGGTAAAAATGGGCACAACACTTCCAGTCTGCGTATATGTTGACCCAAGAGAATGAAAAGCGAACAACATAACTTGACGGCGATGACGGTGCGGGCAGGGACGGAGTCCGGCGCATCGCCAAGGGCCCAGCCAAAGGAAAAATTACCCACCAGGTATGCTTGGGGAAGTATATCTTGTAGCCAGTGGCCAGCAAGTGGATTTCCAGATACTGTTGTGTAAGTTTGCTGAAAGCCGAATGCCGCAACCATGATCAAGCATCCCGATCTTAGCACCCTTAAGGCTCGTGTGAACCGGACCCTGCGCCCCAGGACGAAGTGGGGCCGCGTCATGCTTTGGAGTGGCGGATTGAGCATTTTGCTCTACACTCTCGGCTGGCTGACGGGCGCCAGGACGAGCGCCAAGCCGGGCGGCTGGACGGAATTCTTTGCGCTGGTTTTCGCCTTGTGCGCCCTGCGGCTTACCATCCGCTGGGTACGGCGGCATGTGATGTGGCGTCTGCGTTATCGGCTGATCGTCACCTATATCTTCATCGGGGTTATCCCCGTGGTGCTGCTGATGCTGATGGCAGGCGTGAGCGGCTATCTGTTCGCCGGGCAGTTTGCCGATTATGTCGCGATCACGAATCTGCAATCGGCCTTGCGGCATCTGGATGCGGAGAATGAAGCCATGGCTGCGCGGTGGAGCCCTCTGCGCGTTTCCGGAGAGTCAAAAAAGCCGCTTGTGGCAGGCCTCTCCTCGGTTGCCGAGGCCATGGTTTCCGCAGATAGATTTCCCGGACGCACGGTCACCGCCTGGGAGGGAAACGAGGGATTCACGCTCTCCGCCGGAGGCAATCTCTTAAAGGCTCACCCCGTCAAGCTACCGGATATGGTCAAGGGAGATTTCAGTGGTTTCGTCTTCGATAGGGAGAGCCTGCACCTGCGAGCGGTCAAGCGCTTCGCTGTGGGCGGCGAGCAGCGCACCCTGATCTCCGACCTTCCCGTTACGCCGGAACTGCTTCAGGCGGCCACGGCACATTTGGGCTCGACGACGTTGGCCCTGCCTGATCGGCGTGGCAACCTTCGCATCGGGCCCCCGCCAAAAGGCCGGCCAGACGAACGCAAGCTGGTGCAGACGGCGCCCCTTGCGTCCACTACCAGCCGCCTCGATCCGGCCTTCAGTTTCCCCTCGCTCTTCAATGCACTCGACTGGGAAGGCGGAAACTGGCAACAATGCGCGATCATTGTCGCCACCCGGCCATCGCTGCTATACAGCGCCTTGTTCGCCACCTCGGGCGACCAGGCAGACGTGCTGCACTACGTACTCATGGGCATCGCGATTCTCCTGGGGTTGGTTGAGTTGGCAGCGCTCTATATAGGCATTCGGCTGACACGCAGCATGACACGATCTGTAGCGGAACTCTATAGCGCCACCGAGCACATCAACCGGGGCGACCTGACCCATCGCATCCGGGTGCGCGGCAGCGACCAACTGGCGGCGCTGCAACAATCGTTCAATTCCATGAGCGAATCCCTGGTCAAGCTGCTGGCCGAGCAAAAGCGGATGCAGCTGATGGAGAGCGAACTGGCCATTGCCTATGAAGTGCAGAACGTGCTATTTCCCCGCGAGTTGCCGGAACTTGCTTCCCTGGAGGTTTACGGCGTCTGCCGTCCGGCGCGTTCCGTGAGCGGAGATTACTACGATTTCATACCACTGGGTAGCGATGGATTAATGCTGGCGCTGGGCGACATCAGCGGAAAGGGAATCTCCGCCGCTTTGCTGATGGCCACCGCACATGCCTTCGTTCGCGCATACTCGCCTGTGTTGGGCATGGACGCGATACCGTCGTTGGGAACGGGCCGTCAATCCAATGGCGATCGCGGCGCGAGCTTTTCGGGAAATGGCGGCGCCCAGCCGAGGCCATCGGTCGGCATGTTGATGAGCAGCTTGAACAATCAGCTGTTTCGCTGCACCTCGCCGGAGAAGTACGCGACCATGTTTCTGGGCTGCTATGACGCGGCGATGCGCGAGTTGACTTATTGCAATGCAGGCCACCTGCCGCCCCTCATGTTGGGCGCGAATGGAAGCTTCTCCCGCCTCGACACCTCGGGCACAGTGGTCGGACTTTTTGATGGCGCGGCCTATGGTGAATCCATGATTCGGATGCAGCCGGGCGATCTGTTCGTCGCCTTCAGCGACGGCGTTACCGAACCGGAGAACGAGTCAGGCGAATTCGGAGAGGAACGGCTGATCGCGTTGCTCCAGGAGCATCGCCACCAGCCGCTCTCCCGCATCGGCGACGTGATTACAGGCTCGGTGGCGAAATGGATCGGGGATGCGGAGCAGCCCGATGATGTGACCGTGGTTCTGGCCCGCGCGCGTTAAGCCGATGCGCGCCTGAGATTCGCTTTTAGGCTGAGAAATTGCTGCCGCAATTTGAGAACATGGCCTAAGAGCAAAATGCCGCCCGAAGGCGGCATTTGTCGATATGAATAAAGAAAGCGGAATTAAACGCCAAGGCCAAACTCACCGGTCTGCTTTTCACCGGCATGAGTGTAGAAATCGTACGGATCGCGATGGTTGAACTTGTAGCGGCTAAGCAGTTCGCGGCCCACGAAGAAGCCCACTGCGGCCACGACCAACCCCACCGAGAGCCAGCCTATTACCTTAAGAGTGTTGGACTCCTTGGTCTCTTCCACAAACACTTCTGCGGCGGTTTGAACTTCTGGCTCAATAGACATGGCGGGTTGCTCCTGGAAGCATGATACCGCAATTCCGCCTTGTCTGGCTCAACGAACTCAGCTAGACACCTGCAGACCGCCTTGGCCGTCGATTAAAGCGTTGCCTCCGTTACGAACGGGGCTGTTTCCGCGGTCTGCCCCCTGGAAGCTCCCAGGAAGGCGTAGGCCGCGACCGAGACGTATCCCGCGAGGGGAACCAGATAGGCCAGTGCAACGCTGTGGGTACGGTCATTGATCAACCCCATAAGCGGCGTGAGCGCCGCGCCGCCCACGATGGCCATCACGATGAGTGACCCGCCAATCTTGGTATTGGGACCAAGCCCCTTGAGTCCCAAGGCAAAGATGGTGGGAAACATGAGCGACATGAAGAAGCTGGTCAGCACCATGGCCCACACGCCGATCCAACCCGGATGCAGTACGCTTACCATTACCAGCAGAACATTGATGACCGCATATATGCCCATCAGCTTGTTTGGACGCACCACGCGCATCAGCGCGGTGGAGACGAAGCGCCCCACTCCGAAAGCCACCAGGGATGCGATCAGGTAATTAGCGGCAGATTTCTCCGGCAGGTGCGTGTTGTCCTGCACGTACTGGATCAAGTAGCTCCAGGTGCCCACTTGCGCGCCGACATACATAAACTGCGCCAGAATAGCCAGCAGAAAATGGCGATGCTTGAGTAGATCGCGGAAGTGTCCGTGATCGCCGCCGTCCTCATGTTCGCTGCGAATGGGGGGGAACTTCTTGAGCGCAATCAATAATGCCCACAAGAGCACCACCGCGCCGAGAACCAGATACGGCATTTTTACGCGCAGAATCTCATTGTGGAGATAGCCTGCATAGGTGCCTGCTTTCTTCATCGCGTTTATCTGGCCTGTCTGCAATTCGACGCCGGAGAAGATAAATATTTTGCCTATCAACACGGCTACAATCGAGCCCAGCGGATTGAAGGACTGAGAGAAGTTGAGCCGCTGCTCGGAGGTCTCCGGCGAACCCATCTGCGCAATGAAGGGATTGGAGGCCGTTTCCAGAAACGATAGTCCGCTGGCAATTACAAACAAAGCCAAAAGGAAAAACCAGTACTGCCCCACAAGAGCCGCCGGCCAGAAGAGAAACGTGCCGATTCCGTAGAGCAACAGCCCGGTAATAAAGCCGAATTTATAGCCATACTTGCGCATGAGCAGCGCCGCGGGCATGGACAGAAGAAAATACCCCATGTAAAACGCAGACTGCAGCAGCCCCGCCTGGAAGCGTGAAATCTCAAAAGATTTCATGAACTGCTTAATCAGCACGTCGTTAAGGTTGTTAGGGATTGCCCATAGAAAAAAGAGCGCCGTAATCAGGATGAAAAGGGTCATCTGCCCGGTGGGGAAGATTCCACTCTTGACCGGCGTTTTGGCCGTTCTACTCGCATTCGCTACTGGGATCATCGCATTCCTTCGCGGTTAAATAAAACAGAAAGAGTTCCGGAGTACTTTCGGCCGATTCTGCCATTTGTCTTGCCCAGCTTTCTCCGAGCTAAATCCTGGAGCGCAACCGGGCCTCCGAGTCAGCGTTCCAATAGCCGCAGTCCAGCTCGATGAAGACCGAGGTGTAGGGAATCGTCATCGTGGATTTGACGATCAGGATGGAAAACATGCGCGCGGCGCGGTCCAGCTTAGAGATGATTTCCTCATGCGGAGTCATGGTGACGCTGAGTCCCTTCAGCGCGCCTTTGAGCCAATTGCGATAGCTGTCGATTCCCGGCGCATCCTTTTCGTCGACAAGCGTCAACTCCCGATCCACATGGACGACCGGACGCACGTGCTTGCAGGCGCGAAGGTGGGTTAGCACCGTCTTGATGGCGACCTGCTGGCTCACCCCGGAAACGATGGTTTCTATTCCCTGGCTGGATTGCGCGGGATAAGCCGCATCAGCCACTACAATCCAATTACGATGGCCAAACAACGGCAACCGCTCATCAAGAGTTTTTTCCCAAGCTTTAGGCTTCACAGCGTCATCTCCAGGTCCGGAAACCGGACCGATTTGTATTCGAGTTAGTGTTCCAGTTCATTGCTTCAGCGCGGAGGGACATTCAATTCCTCATCCGCACAGACTGCCACTTTTCCACACTTGCCGGAGGCCATCAAAGCATAGGCATCCGCTGCACGATCAAGCGCAAAGCGGTGGGTGATAATGTCTGCCGGATGCAGATTCCAACGCACCAGGCGCTCGACCAATTCCTCCATCAACCATGTGGATGTGACCCAGGAGCCGTAGACCGTCTTCTGGTCGTGAATTATATCGGGAGAGGGATTGATCTCGACCGTTCCACCCTCGCCGATGAAAACAATTTTGCCCCACTTACGGGTGGCACGAATCGCCACGGCCCGCGCCGCGGCATTGGCGGAGCATTCGATGGCGCGCTCGACGCCATAGCCGCCGGTCAGTTGCTTGATCTGAGCGACACTCTCCGGCCCGGAAGCCAGCGTTTCGTCACACAAGCCCAGCTCCCGGGCCAGTTTCAGCCGCTCGTCTGCGACATCGACCCCGATGATTTTCTGCGCGCCGAGCTTACGGGAGATCGCGGCCGCGGCAAGCCCCACAGGTCCCAGGCCCGTAATCAACACCGCATGATTGCCATTGATACCAATTTTTTCGATGCCCTCGTACACGGTTCCGAATCCGCAAGCCACCTGCGCGCCGTCGGCATAAGAGAGCTCGTCGGGCAGCGCGATCAGGTCCTTCTCCTCGGCGATCATATAATCCGCCATGCCGCCATTCCGCTGCCAGCCGTAGGCGCGGCGGTATTTCTCGCTGGTGCAGGAGATCATGTAGCCGCGCCGGCAGTCGTTGCACACGCCGCAGCCGGAGATGTGATAGACGATCACGCGATCTCCCGCCTTGAAGCGCCGGCAGCCCGGGCCGGCTTCAACGATTTGGCCACAGGGCTCATGACCGGCAATCACTCCTTGATAGCCCTCCGGTCCCTTGCCCAGATGCTCGTGATAAATGCAGCGGATGTCGGAACCGCAGATGGTGGAGGCTTTCACGCGGATCAAAACCTCGCCGTGACCGGGAGCCGGCACGGGAACGGTGCGCATCTCAACTGTGCTGTTACCCGGCAGAAATGCAGCCTGCATGGTCTTTTCCATCTTTTTAAATCTCCCATGTTTCATGACTACAATCAAATCCGGCTGACATACTAGGCCGGAGTAATTTCACCATTCACGTCCCACAGGTCTTCCCAGCTTTGTCCCTCTTTCCAGAGAAAGACCTGGCCTTTGATGAGACGGCAATTTCTGTCGAGAGCGGCGATCTCTCGCATCTCCCCTTCGGTCAATGGATCGCCGGTCACGCCGAGAAGGTTGTTGAAGATATTTCTCGGGTTGGCGGAAAACGGAATGGGTGTTTGCCCGCGCTGCACCGCCCACTTGATGCAGACCACCGCAGGATGGATGCCATGCCGCTGGGCGATGCGCAGGATTGCCGGATCCTCGGTGGGCGAGGTGTCCTCAGGCGTTCGATCGCGCTCCGGGCGATGGGGCGAACCGAGCGGCGAATACCCGATGGGCTGCATGCCGTTGACGCGCACAAATTCGAATAACTCCGGCTGTTGAAAATGCGGGTGGAGTTCCATCTCATTGGCCGCCGGCTTGATCTTTGCATCGCGGAGCACCAGTTTGAGTTTGGGAATAGTCATATTCGATGTGCCGATGTGGCGAACCAGACCCCGCTTGTGCAGTTCTTCCATGGCGGCCCAGGTCTTCATGTAGTTGGCGTGGATGTAAGGCCTGGCATCCTTGCTGCGCGCGGTAACATCGCAGCCCGGCGGATGAAAGTTAGGGAAGGGCCAGTGGACGAGGTAGAGGTCGAGATAATTAAGCCGCAGGTCAGCCAGCGACTTCTCGCAGGAGGCGATCACATCCTGCGGTGCGTGTTTGTCGTTCCAGAGCTTGGAGGTAATCCACAGCTCCTCACGCTTGACACCCGCGGCCACCACGTCAACCAGCGCGCCGCCGATCTCTGCTTCGTTGCCGTAAACGGATGCGCAGTCGAAGTGCCGGTAACCGCAATGCGCCGCGGCCTTGACGGCTTCGGCAATCTGGGCCGCGGAAACATGATCGGAACCGAAGGTGCCCAGTCCGATCGCCGGCATCCGCACCCCGGTGTATAGCTTTCTTTGCGGGACCAATGCTGGATCGATTCGACCGACCGTCGTCCCATCACTCGTGCTCATAGTCTGCATCCCTCTTTCCTAAACGCTTTGGCGCCGCATTGCTGCGAGCCATCCGATCTTTGGGCGCAAAAGTGTGGCAATGGATAGTCAACCTGATACCGTAAATCTTTGCTCACATGGAACGCAAGCCAGCGGATTGCGCACGCACAGGTTGTTGATTACTCGATCAAGGCGATGCGCGCCAACCACGACGATTTCGCTTCTTCGTGCAGAAAACTCGCATGAATGGAGTTGGCCGCAAGTTGGCGCAGTTCGGCGCGGGTAAAGCCCTGCTCGGTGTGTGCCAGCAGGTATTCGTTGGCAAGATCGGAGCCGAAAAAAGCCGGGTCATCAGAATTGAGCGTGACCATGAGACCCAGATCGAAGAGAGGGCGCAGCGGGTGGGCGGCAAAGGAGGGGCAGACGCCGGTGCGGATATTCGAGGTAGGGCACAGCTCCAGCGGGGTCCTCCGGACCTTTAACTCTTGGATGAGAGCTGGGTCTTGAAGAGCGGAGAAGGCGTGGCCGATGCGCTCCGAACCGATGGCGAGGGCCTCCCAGATGGCTTCAGGGCCGGTGGTTTCGCCGGCGTGGTTGGTCAAATGGAGGCCGGCCTGCGCAGCCTGCGCATAGAGAGTGCGGAAGGGCTCGGAACCACAGCGGCGCTCGTCGCCGCCCAGGCCAATTCCGACGATGGAGGGGTGGGCAGGTTTCAATTCGGCGGCCTTCACGAAGACGCGCTCGGCCTCCTCGACGGGAAAATGGCGCACAGCGTCGAAGATCCAGTAAATCGAGAGGCCCTGTTCGCGTTC
Organism: Occallatibacter sp.; assembly: GCA_052145195.1. Classification (GTDB taxonomy): domain Bacteria; phylum Acidobacteriota; class Terriglobia; order Terriglobales; family Acidobacteriaceae; genus Telmatobacter. The sequence continues at coordinate 50,919 of JBKQPC010000001.1, forward strand.
AGCGCGCTCGCGGGCCCGCTCCAGGCCGGCGAAGATGGGCTCGAAAGCGGCAGGGTTGTGGTCGCGCCAGTGATAGATGACGCCGACCGCGATATAGACCTCGGCGTGGACCATGCCCTGGCGGGCGAGATGTTCCATCATGCGCCAGGCGGCCAGCTCGTAGTCTTCAGGGCCGATTAGTTGCGCGGTGACGGCTTTGAAGGCGTTCAGAAAACCAGTGAAGTCGGTGAATTGGTAGAGGGCCTCGGCCTCGGCAAGGGTGAGTGGGCTAGCCTCGTGGCGGGCGCTGAGCTCGACCAAAGTCGCAGGCAGAATCGCTCCTTCGAGATGCAGGTGCAACTCGGCCTTGGGGAGGCGGCGGATGAAGTCTTCAATATACTGCATCAACAAAAGTCTACTTCAGCCCGGCGAACTCCGAGCGGTGGCGGCTGTAGAGGAAGTAGATGAGCAGGCCGGCTATGAGCCAGGCGAAGAAGGCCATCCAGGTCATTATTTCCAGGCCCATCATCAGTAGGACGCAAAAAATAATACTCAGCACCGGAAAGAGAGGGCCGAATGGTACGCGGAAATCACGATGCCGCCGCGGCTCGCGGAAGCGCAGGATGAGCACGGCGATAGAGACAAGAACAAAGGCGAAGAGGGTGCCGATGTTGGAGAGATTGGAGACGGTGCCGATATCCAGCAGACCGGCGGGGATGCCGACCACGAAGCCGGCTACCCAGGTGGCCACGGAGGGGGTGCGGAAACGCGGGTGGATGTGGCTGAAGATGGTGGGCAGCAAGCCGTCGCGGGACATGGCGAACCAGACGCGAGCCTGGCCAAGCTGGAAGACGAGGATGGAGGAGATCATGCCCAACATGGCTCCGATGAGGACAAAGAGCCGCACCCATTGCAGGTAGCCTGCGCCGGGCAGCAGGGAGAGCTTCTTGATAGCGTTGACCACCGGAGCGGCGTCGCCCATGACCGACTGCCAGGGCACGATGCCGCTGAGCACGAGGGCCACCGCGCCGTAGAGAACGGTGCAGGCCACCAGCGTGGCCAGAATGCCGAAGGGCAGATCGCGTTGCGGGTTCTTGCATTCCTCGGCCGCCGTGGAGACCGAATCGAAGCCGATGTAGGTGAAGAAGATGATAGAGCCGCCGGTCAGCACGCCGGTCCAGCCGTTAGGCATGAAGGGGTGCCAATAGTGGGGCTTGATGAAGCTTGCCCCGGCGCAAACGAAGATCAGGATAGCCGCCATCTTGATGAGCACCAGGACGTTGTTGGTGCGGGCCGACTCGCGGATGCCGCGCACCAGGAGCACGGTCAGAACCAACACCACCAGAAAGGCGGGAATGTTGAAGCCGAGGTGCCAGCCGGATTTGTAGATATCGTTGCCCGCAAAATCCTGCAGGCCGGTGGGCAGATATGCGGGGGAGATCCACTGTGCGGGGAAATGGACGCCGAACCAGTCGAAGAGGTCGACCAGGTGAGCGGAGAGGCCTACGCTGACGCTCATGTTGCTGAAGGCGTATTCCAAAATCAAATCCCAGCCGATGATCCAGGCGACCAGCTCGCCGAGGGTGGCGTAGGTGTAGGTGTAGGCCGAACCGGCGATGGGAATCATGGAGGCCAACTCGGCGTAGCAGAGGCCGGTGAAGACGCAGACCATGGCCACCAGCACCAGCGAGAGCGCCAGCGCCGGACCGGCGCCGGGGCGGCCTGCCAGAGCCGTGTGGTGGATGAGGTAGTGGAGCAGAGGGGTGTCGCGGATATTCGGCACATCGAACTTTTGCCCGGCCATGGCGGTGCCGATGACCGTGAAGATGCCAGAGCCGATGACCGCCCCGATGCCCAAAGCCGTCAGCGACCACGGGCCGAGGGACTTCTTCAGCGAGTGCGCGGGATCTAGCGATTCCCGGATCAACTTATCGATGGACTTGCGTGCAACAAGTTGTCTGAACAGGACGGTTCTCCTCATTCCGCAGGCGGCGGAAATCTGAGAATAGCAGGATCATGCCGGTTAAGGGGGGGCCCGGTTGAGGATGCCTTCGAGGCAGTGTACAGTGTGAGGGTTTCCTTATGGAACTGCTCGTCATTCCGTCGAGTCCAGAAGGGCATGACAGGAAAGAAGAGCCACGGGCGAAGAGCAGGTAAAGTGGGGCTCCGAATAGGCGCGTCTATGCGTGCCTGCCCGGAACCCCATTGTGATTGCGGAAGGCGCGATTACCTCTTGGAGACACCGCGCGCCATCTTCTTCACTTTTCTCTTCTTCGAGCCGCGCGGTTCGGTTCGCTTGGCCTTGGGAGCGGCCTTCTTACGGGCGGCGCGCTTCAGTTTCTTCCGTTCCAGCTTGTCTTCAATCTTGGTGGTGTCTGCCACTTGGTTCCTCTTTCGCTCGAATCTCTTCGTGGTTTCCCGCAAATTGGCGGATGTGACCCTTAGAATAACAGGGTTTGAGTGGCGGTGAAAGCGGCGTGGGCGCGTCGGCTTTGGGTTGATACGCTAGCTCCAGCTTGCAGAGTTGAGAAACCGTTCTGGAACACGCTGCTCCCGTTTGCTACATTTGCCTTGCCCCAAGCCTTGTTGGCGGATACGGTGCGATCATGAATAACTCTGCAAGCAATTCTTCTCGGAAAAGCGCGCGGACAAGCTATACGAGTTCCGCTTCGCATGTCTTGAGCTTGATGGCGATGGGTCTGTGCCTATTGCCAGGGTTACGCGCCGGATGGTGCGCCGAACCCGTGAAAGTGGCCATGACCGCCAGTCGCTGGACGGCACAGGGCAGCGTGGAGTTCGTGCCGCACAAGGGCTTTGATTCGCTCGAACTGAAGAACGGATCCTGGGTTGTCCTCAACGATATTGTCTTCGGCAATGGGACCATTGAGTTCGACGTCGAAACTACGGAGATGGGAACAGGAATCGCATTTCGGGTGCGTGGCAAGGATACCTTGGAGTACGTCTACCTGCGTCCCAAACCGAAGTGCTCCGAATCCGGGGACTGCATACAATACACACCGATAACGCACGGCGTGATGCTTTGGGATCTCTTTCCGCAGTACCAGGCGCCGGCGCCCTTGAAAGAAAGCGAATGGAACCACGTAAAACTTGTGATTTCCGGACAACGGATGAACGTCTTCATCAACGGTGCCCAAACACCGGCGATAAAGGTCGGCAGGCTCGAAGGAGATGCATCGCAGGGCGGAATCTGGCTGATAGGGCCTGGATTCTTCACCAACCTGACGGTCGCGGCAGATGAGGTGGGAGGGCTTTCTGCCGAGCCGGAGAAGGACGCCACGGCCAGCGACTCTCGTTATCTGCGGAATTGGCAGCTCTCGCCGTATTCCACGCTTGCCGCCGGAAAGGAGCCGGCAATTGCGGATCTGCCCGCGCCGGCAGCGGCATGGCAACCGCTGGCAGCCGAGCGCTCGGGACTGGTCAACATCAGCCGCGTCTATGGCTATCCTATTCCCCCTTTCAAACCGGACCGCGCTTTGGTCTGGCTCAAGACGACCATAACTTCCAGCAAAATTCAGACTAAGAAGGTGGAGTTCGGCTGGGTTCGCGAGGCTTGGGTCTACGTAAATGGCAAGCTGGTCTATGCGGACAAAAACCTGTTTCAGCCGCCAACGGCGAGAAAGACGCCCGATGGACGATGCTCGCTGGAGAATGGCTCATTTTCTTTGCCTCTACAGGCGGGCGATAATGAGGTGGTGGTGGCCTTGGCCAACAACTTCTACGGATGGGCGCAGATCTTTCGCCTCGACGACGTAAAAGGCGTTCATCTCTCCGCCAAGTGAAAGACCGTTATCGGCGCCGAACGGCAACCGCACGGAAAGGATATTCGTCATCGAAATCTCTCTTCGGTCAGATCACACGAAACTTCCGATGAGAACCTGGATGGGCCGCGCCTTGTTTGCGGCCCTCTTCTGGACGCTGCTCGGCGTCTTCTTTTCCCTGCCCAACCTTTCGAAGGGCGCAGGGCTCATGTCCATGCGCGAAGAGTTTGCGTGGTGGTGGTCATGGGGTCTGATCACGCCCTTCATTCTTGCCTTCGACCGCCGTCTGCCCTTTTCCGGCAAGCAGATAAAATGGCGCATCCTGGCGCATCTCTCCGCCAGCCTGATTTTTACCGCGGCCTACCGCGTTGTGAGTGTCGCTGCCATGGCCGCTTTAGGCATCCGCTCCTGGAGCGCGCTACATTTCCCCGGCGTTTTTACGCTCTGGAAGCCCAACGACTTTCTGTCCAACTGGTTCTTGTGCTGGATGATCGTAGGCGTCTTGCAAGCCTACCGGTACTATGAACGCTATCTATCAAGCGAGTTGCGGCTGGAGCGGATGGAGAGAAGCTTCTCCGAGGCGCGGCTGAATGCTCTGCGCATGCAACTCGATCCGCACTTTCTTTTCAATGCGCTGAATACTATTTCCTCGCATGTGGAGCGCGATCCTAAACTCACCCGCAGTATGATCGAACACCTGGGCGACCTGTTGCGCATGTCGCTTGAGTCCAAGGATCGGCAGGAGATTCCGTTGGCCGAAGAGATGGCATTTCTCGATCATTACCTGGAGATACAGAAGATCCGGTTCGGCGAGCAACTCAAGATCGAGATCGAGGTCGCGCCGGAGGTGCGGTACGCTTTCGTGCCCTCGCTCTTTATCCAGCCGCTGGTCGAGAACGCGATCCGCCACGGGTTTTCGCATCGCGCCTCGGGCGGGACAGTGATGGTGTCGGCGCAGAGGGTTGGCGATCAGTTGGAAATTCGTGTGCAGGATGACGGCGTGGGGCTGCCGCCGAATTGGACGCTGGAGTCCTCGCCGGGATTGGGCTTGGCGGTGACACGGGAGCGCCTGGCGGGGCTTCATCCCAATGGAGAAAGCCGTTTTTCCGTCCGGCGCCGCAAGAATGGCGGTACCGAAGTGGAGATTCTTTTGCCGCTGCGCGTGATCGGAGAGGACACCAATGGTAACGCCTCCGCCTGAACGTATGCGTGTGCTGGTTGTAGACGACGAAGCTCCGGCTCGGCAGCGACTTGTCGACCTGTTGCGCCGGGATTCCCAGGTTACAGCCATCGTCGAGGCCGCCGGCGGCCTGGCCGCCGTGGAGATGATCCAGGAACAGGCGCCTGACCTGGTGTTTCTCGACGTACAGATGCCGGAACTGGATGGCCTGGAGGTTGTCGACGCGGTCGGCGCCGCAAAGATGCCGCTTACGGTCTTTGTGACAGCATACGACCAACATGCCATCCGGGCGTTTGAGGTCAATGCGCTGGACTATCTGCTCAAGCCCTTCAGCGACGAGCGATTCGAGGCTGCAATGAATCGCGTAAAAGCCCGGCTGGACGAGCGCAGCATCCGGGAGTTCGGGCAGCGGATGATAAAGATGGCCTCGACTGCGCAGGCGAGCCGCCGTTGGGACCGGCTGGTGGTGAAATCCGCGGGAACCACGCGCTTCATCCGGGCAGTGGATATCGACTGGATTGAGGCCGCCGGTGTCTATGTGAACCTGCATGTCGCGGGCAAGGAAGTGCTCTATCGCGCTTCGTTGCATGAGCTTGCCGAGCGGCTTGATCCGAAGCGATTCGTGCGTGTCCATCGCTCCGCAATCGTGAATGTCGAGAGCATTCTGCATCTGGAACCGATCTCGCACGGCGAGTTCGACGTAGTGCTGAAGAACGGCTCTCGCACCCGCGTGAGCCGGAATTTCCGGGCGCAGTTGGAGAATCGGCTGGGGCAGCCGCTTTAGACCCAAAATGGGCGTTCCGCCCTGTATCAATAACTTGCTGGCGAATGCGAATAACCGTGCCGCAAGCCGTTTCCGGCGTACAATGGAGATAGAACTGAATCATCAGGCACGCATTTGAATTTGAAAAGCCTGCTCGGCTCTTGCCGTCCTACCGCTCCTGACGAGCTCCGCACCGCACGCAACAATCACCCGTTGACCGGAGTCAAGTCATGCGTTCCGACAAGATACACCGCGCCCTGGCGCAGGGAATGAACCGCTTTGAAGTCTGCCAATTGGTCTCCAAAGGCGTCAAAGCTACGCACAAAACCGGCGCGCGCTTCGAGGATTCCATCAACGATGTGCTGCAATATTTAGGCACCCACGTCACGATCATGGAAAATCTTCACCCGGCCATTCCGCAGGTGAGCGTCAAGAGCCTCAAGCCGGCCGCGTAGGTTGGCGCAGACGCTTTGTAGTAGATGGCGGCGAATTGAGTTGATTCCCCAGCCAGAGTTCGTGAAGAGCTTCTGTCTGGCCTAAGCGCAGCGCCGGATGGCCAACATTGTCATATCATCGAGATTCTGGCCACCGTTAACAAACCCCCGTAAATCGTCAATGCATGCGGCAATCAGTTCCGCGGGTTGCCGCGCAGCCTGCTGGCTAACCAGTGTCATCACACGGTCCACGCCATATTCATCGCACTCGTTGCGGGCTTCGGAAAGACCGTCGGTGTAAAGGAAGAGCGTGTCGCCGGATTCAAGTTGCACGCAGGTGGCGGAAGAACTCGCTTCGAGGAACATGCCCAGCGGCAAACCGGTCGATTCAATACAAAACGCGCCGCCGCGCCCAACGACGATTGCGGGGCAGTGGCCAGCGTTATGGATTTCAACTTCCCCGGATGGCTTCGCCAGCCCGCAAACCAGCGTGACGTACTGTCCTGCCAGTGTACTTTCGCACAAGACGCGATTGACGTGGGTGACAATTTGGCCGAGCGGCAGGGACATGCCGGTCAAGCCGCGGAACAAGGCATGAAGCTGCGCCATCATCATGGAAGCAGCCACGCCCTTACCGGAGACATCGCCCAACAGGAAGAGAAGGTGCCCATCGGACGGGATCAAGTCGCAGAAGTCGCCGCTTACCGCGCCGACAGGGGCGAAATGATAGCTAGTCTCCCATCCGCCCACGGACAGACCATTTTGCGGTAATAGTTTGCGCTGCACCTGGGAAGCCAGGTCGAGGTCTCGCTGCAGCGCGGCACGTTCCAGCGAGGTCAGATGGTCTAGACAATAGCGCACCAACGGATCGGCGAGCAAGCGATCCTGTTCCACGGTAGTGTCCTAATTTGAAATCCACAGGCTTACGCTCCAATCTCAGCAGTCAACTTGCCGCGTATCCATTCGGACACGGTTTGATTGCTGGCCTTTGCCGCCTCTTCAAATACTAGGCGTTCATCCGCAGTCACCCGAACGCGGAGCATGACTGCCTTCGCGCTCCCTTTGGGCAAGTGAGGCCGTCCCGGTTTCTTAGGCTTCGGTTGCTTCGACTTCGGCATTGGCTCTTAACTCCCTCAACTCTTGCATGATGGCAACACGTACAGCGGTTATCGGCGAGACTGCCGGGGGGATATGAAGCACGGTTACGCTTCTTTTTGGGGTGTCTGGATTGTCTGTTGCGTGTGTCCATGCGTAGGCGGTATTGGCTCTGGGGTGGCCGTGCAGGTCGAACACCTCGACGATGCCCTCCCATACCGTATGGCCGTTGAAAACCTCTTTAACCGGCACACTCTCGCGGTGTGTGGACTCAACTCCGTGTAGTTTGCGGATTACTTCCCGCAATTCTGGAATCTGATTAGATGTCATTTCGCTCCAACTTTTTAGCCGGGAACTCTAAAGAAACTCTGAAACCGCAATGTTTTTGAAGGGTAGGGTCCGCGAGTTTTCCTAGAAGCATGGCAAGTACATGAAATACAGGCTTTCCTTCGAGTACAGGTTCGCCAGTATTCCAAACGTGTTGCTTGGGACATTGAGCAGGCGGTTTGTTGAATTCAGCCACCGGAATAGATGTGCGTGTCTTGCAAGTCAAGCACTCGAAAACTACAGCTTCGATTTCCTCGAATCCGACTAACAAACGATACTCGAATGTCATGCAGTTGCCTCCACCAAATCTCCAACACTCCAAAATGTCTTGGCAACGCCAGCGGCCATAGCCGGTGTGCAGCGAAGCGTATTGTGACGCTTGACGAAGTTGTAATAGGCAAAGTGAAGGCCAACCGCCGCCTCGAAGTTTTCCCGCTTCTTGCTGAAAGCTAGGGTGAGCCGGGTTAGACGGCGCATATGGAGGCGGGTAGTAGCGTTCAGCCGTTCGATGTAGCTGGTAGAGATCAAGTCCACATTCGGGCGACCTGAAACAATCTTCTTTTCGGCAGAGACGAATTCCGGTTGGCTGTACCGGCGCTGGCCTTCGGTTGATTCGTGCCCATACGTTTTGATGATCTGGCCGTAATCTGCATATCCGGCGAATGACCGCTCAATCGCTTCCTCATAGGCTTTCAGTCCGTCAGTCGAAATCTGGACCCTATTCTTCATTCGACCGGCAACGTCCGCAAGGAAGGCGTTTGCCGTGGCCGCGTCACGGTCTCCAACGCGGAAGGCGGGTACAAGTTTGGTATCCGCGTCTATGGCGCAGAACGTCCAAACGCTGCCCACGTCGGGGCCATCTTCTGGCTTTACATGGCGCTCTTTCTTTCCGACAAAGCCCCAAATCTCATCCATCTCAAGACGAGTGCAAGACAGGTTCCGCATGGTCTCATCCATGAGGGCAGTGCAACTCTGGCCGACCTTGACCCCAAGACGCATGATTGTATCCCGGTGAACCCCGGTAATCCGCTCGATGGACCGGATGCTGGAACCCTCTGCCAATGCGCCAATGATTGCGATTTGCTTGTCGGTTTTGAGTGCGTTTGCCATGTTCTCTCCTGATGTATTTAATGTACCCCAATAATGGTATCCTGTCAAGTGTTTTTGGGGTACAATTGCAGAATTATGTGGAAAAAATTGGTTCTGTCCGCAATTTCCGCAGTACTTACAGTTAGTATGCTGGCCGCACAGCCAAACAAGACAACCAATGACAAACAGACCTCCGCTAACCCAAGCCAAGCGCCCGTCGTCCTTGCCCCTCCAGAAAAGCAGGATCAAACTGCAAACAATAAGACTAAAGCCGATCCCGACCCTCCAAAGTGGTATGCAGCCTTTGAACAGCCCGATGGGATGCTCGTCATTGTCGGTATCGCTACATGTTTGATTATTGGCTGGCAATCGTGCGAGACGAGAAAAGCTGCCAAGGGTACTCAAAAGGCTGCCAATGCCGCTCTTTTGAACGCTCAGGCTGTTATTAACGCGGAAAGGGCGTGGATTACCGTCACCCCGCACATTGGTTCGCCTAAATTTTACCCGCTGCGAGAGAAAACTGCTCCCATTCCAGATGACTTGGTTGACGTGCTCCCAATTGCCCATCTGTTCGCAGGCAAGCTCGTAAATGTCGGCAAAACTCCCGCCAAAATTGAGGCTGCTGCTATACGATACATTCGCACTTCTACACATCCCTCCGAATTGGACGCCACTCCCGATTATGGAGAAATTTCCGAGAGAGTTATGTTCGTTTTTCCTAACGAAGTCAATACAATCTCGGCTCAACTTTCCCCGATACCAACCATGACCCAAGCTCAAATTGATGCGGTGCAAGATGAAAAGGAGTTTCTGTATGCTTTTGGAATCGTGAAATATCGAGATGTTTATGGGGAATCGCACGAAACCCGTTTCGGTTACTTCTATCAGGCGCAAGACCGCCATTTGATTATGAAAGACGGGGTGATTGAGACTATTAGGACCGGCGAAGCGGGTTTCCGCAGAGGCGGTCCCCCCGCATATAACGGACACACCTAGAATCAGCCCCGCAATCCAAATTAGGACACTACCTGTTCCACCGATTCGTGGCACTCCAGACATAAACCGTAGGTCCCTTCGGCCAGGCGGCCCAGCGCCGAATCTACTTCATGCAAGAGGCTGGCCAGGTCTGAATCTCGCGGTGCGGAGACAACCGCCGTCTCCAGCCGGCGTTTACGCTCCTCCAGTTGGCTCTGCAGAAAACCAAGCTCTGGCGTGGTCATGAGAATCTCCCTGAGGCTCAGTCTCCGCTATTGGATTCCGCAAGTCCTGTTTTCGATTCGTATATTCCTTCCATGGCGACTGAACCAGTGTCTTTGAAGGGATTTACGCTCAACGCAAGAAAGGGACGGCAGTTTTGCCGTCCCTTTTTGTTTGATTCCGAACCGGTTGGAAGGGGGTAACCCTTAGACGACCTGGACGTTCTCAGCCTGCCAGCCCTTGGGGCCCTTGGTCACGTTGAACTGGACCTTCTGGCCTTCCTGCAGTGAACGGAAACCGTTCGACTGGATGGCGGTGTGGTGGACGAAGACATCCTCGCCGTTTTCGCGGCTCAAAAATCCAAATCCCTTGGCGTCGTTAAACCACTTGACTGTGCCTGTTTCCATTGTGTGCTGCTCCTTCATACTGATTTACCGCGAACGCAATGTGGAAGTTTGCGAGTAGGCGGTAACCGGAACAGGCAAGAACTTCAGATCGAATTCTACGATTGAATAGAGTATAGCACGGATTCGTCAAGCTGCCTGGATTATTATGGCCGGAGCGGAGGGCCGCGGGGAGGGTTCCGATTCGGGCCTGAAGCTATCTGGCATCTCCGCGATGCGTTTCCAGGGTACGGGCTACAGAGTAAACTCGTTCTGGTATTCGAGGGGTGTTTTTTGACCGACGAGAAGAGCAGGGTGCTGGTCCTCAACCCTGGAGCGACCTCCACGAAGATTGGGGTCTACACCAAGGATGGCGCTGAGTGGGAGCACACCATCCGGCATGGGGATGAAGAGCTCGAGCGCTTCCGCGGAAAACCGATGCTGGCGCGGCTGGACTATCGCGCGAGGCTGATTGAGCAGGCGCTCGCGGAAGCCGGCTACAAGGAGCAGAAATTTGCCGCCACGGTCGGCAGGGGAGGCTTGCTGCCGCCACTGATTTGCGGTACCTATTTGGTGGACGACGCAATGGTGGAGGAGCTGCGCATGGCGCGGCGCGGTCAGCACGCATCAAACCTGGGCGGCTTGCTGGCGCTCCGCTTCGCTCAGGCCGCCGGGGTAAACGCCTACATTGTGGATCCGGTGACGGTGGACGAATGGCAGGATTGCGCGCGGCCCTCGGGATCGCCGCTGGTCGAGCGCGTGTCGATAAGCCACGCGCTAAACTCCAAGGCCGTGGCGCGGCGCTACGCGCGCGAGCAGGAGCGCACTTACCCGGAGTTGCGTCTGATAGTGGCGCACCTGGGCAGCGGAATCTCCGTCTCAGCCCACCAGGACGGACGGATGATCGACAGCAATTCCATCGAGGAAGGCCCTTTCGGGGTTGACCGCACAGGAGGGCTGCCGGTGAGGGCGCTGGCCCGGCTCTGCTTCAGCGGCAAATACACCCAGGAGCAACTTGACCGCCATCTCTTCGGCGACGGCGGCCTCTTCGCCTACCTTGGTACGCGCGACATGATCGAGGTGGAGCGGCGCATCGACGCGGGAGATCGCAAGGCCGCCCTGATCTTCGATGCGATGATCTATCAGATCGGAAAAGAGGCCGGAGCGATGGCGGCGGTGCTCAAAGGCAGAGTGGACGCTGTGCTGCTGACCGGCGGAATCGCGCATTCTGAAAGAGTGGTGAGGCAGCTGCGCGGTTACCTGGAGTGGATTGCGCCCCTCCGCGTTTATCCCGGCGAGGATGAATTGCAGGCCTTGGCCGAGGGAGTCTTTCGCGTCCTGAATGGTGAGGAGCAGGCAAAAAGGCTAGGAGCCTGAGCGGTAGCGAACCTGAAATCAACTTATGCGGGAGTGTATTGGGAATGAATAGGTCGATAGATCGCACACCCCCTGTTGAGATACTCAATGTCTCAGATATATTGAGTGCTCTGGGGATCGATTGCGGCGTCAACGCCGGGGAGTTAGTACCTTATTATGTGATTCCAGGCAACTACGGTCCCCGCTGGTTGATTCCAGCTGGATCATGCGCTGCCGCAACTGTTTCGGGCATCTGGCATCCCTACAATCTGTCCAGCCGGATGAAATGGTACGCAATTCGCATGGCCGCGCGCGCCGGCGTATTGCAGCTGATTCCCTCAGTCTCGAAAGTAAATACATCCCGTACAGGAGCGCTGCAATGGTACGAAAGATGCGGAATTCGATCGCAGACCGGAGTACTCGTCGTCTTGGTGGGCAATCCATCTGCTGACAGGAAAGTAGTAGTATTCCTGCTCGATGCCGGGCAACAAATCGCCGCAGTACTGAAGGTTGGATTTACGGTAGGAGGTGGATTGAGTATCCTCCACGAAGCTGAGGTGCTCATCAAGCTGGAACCGTATAGTTGGGCGCCGAAGATTCTATCGATTCACCCCGATCTGCGAGCAGTGGCGCAGGAATATGTGCCTGGCGCGATGCCTGGGCGAAAATTCCTGCCGGAATACATGGATATGTTGTGCCGTTTGCCTCGTAGCGGTCATTCCACAAGCCTGGCTCAAATTGCTGGCGAAATGGCGAGTCGTCTTCATCCATTCAAGACGCAGTTGGATACAATTGCTCCCGTTGTACTTGACCGCTCTCTTGGATTCCTTGATCTCGATATCTCCATCCCCACAATGCTTGTGCACGGGGACTTTGCGCCATGGAATATGCGCAACCATCCGAAGAAGGGATATGTACTTGTTGATTGGGAATGGGCTGATTTTGCCGGATTACCTGCTTACGACCTGCTGCATTTTCAGTTCAGCGACGACCGCCTATTTGGCAAAAACGGCGGGGGTTATAAAGCGATTCGACGGAGTTCACTTTGCACGACGTACTTTCACAGAATTGATCTAGATACTGAACTGTTGCCGCGGTTGGCCATTGCATATCTGCTCGATCAGTTGGAATCTGATTGCAAGTATCGAGGCTGCGAGCAAGCCGGCTATATATTGCGTCAACTGGCCGCTGTCATTGGCTTGTGAATGATCAATAGGTTGTTGTCTTTGTGCGAACTGGGAAGGCTTACAAATACGAACTCATATATCGAATGCTGCTTTGCATAGGTTGTTTCGAGAAGCTCAAACCACTGTTCCGCAAAATTATTGTGGATATCCTCTACGACGTAATAACCGCCCGGATTTACATGACCAAGTGATCCCTGTAAAAACGAGACATTCGCCTCAAAGGTGTGTAGGCCGTCTTCGATAACGATGTCCACTCCATTCCGGAGTTCCTGCCGAGCCCAGAGTTCCTTGATTGACACCGGATCCAACTGATCGCAATAAAACGTCTTGATTCTGTCCTCCTCAAACAAAATACAGCGGTCTATGTCGGCTCCAAACACAAGAGCATACGGGAAAAGTTCGCGCCATCCGCGAAGCGAAGCGCCAGGCGAACCAAAGGTCCCCATAGTCGACTTGACCTCCTCGTTGTTGGTGCCCAACCCAAGTTCAAAAATTCGCAGAGGCTGATTCATTATATTTATGAAGAGTGACTCATACACCATAGTGTAGTTATGACGAAAGCTACCCTTGTCGGATCCATACCACGTCATGACGCGGCACGTTCTTGTCGGAGCCAATAAATTCACGTCCCTAATCTGTTTTGCAAGACCGAAAGTTCCATTGTTGCCACCAAAGCTGCGGACAAGCGGCTTGCGCCCTTTCATCCAAAAACATACATGGCAAGGAACATAGAATGTAACGAGGTACCAGAGGAAACGTAGAAATACATAACTCCTAGACGAGAATCTGCGTTTGATCCCTCTACCGAGAATATGGATAAATCTGTTCCGTATCAACGTTGTCATAACTTAGTAATATCCTTTGCTCGTGTTATAGAATGTATTGTTAAATTAAGTAACCTTAGGTTTGCTTTCGAGTACCGCGGTAATACGCTCGGCAAATTGCTTCACGCCGAAGCGTTCCAAAGCAACCTGCCGCGCTCTTTCGCCAAGACGCTCCCGCATCTCCGGGTTCCTTGCTAGAACCGCAATCTTGCTGGCAAGATCGGCTGCATCCAAAACCCGGCACACCAGGCCCGTGGATCCATTGTCGATAATCTCCGGAAGAGCGCCGGCATCGGATACAACGATGGCCCGCCGCGCCAGCATTGCCTCAACTACAGCAATACTGATTCCCTCACCATTACTGGGCTGAACATAAACGTCCATAAGCCCCAAAAGCTGCCTCGCGTCCGGCCGCAAACCCAGGAAGTGAATTCGTTCGCCTCCCGGAATCTCCCGCGCCTGAGCTTGCGTACTCTCCCAAAGTCCGCCGCTGCCGATCAGCAAAAGGTGCATATCCGGGAAGTCCTTGGCTAATTGGGAGAAAGCAGCCAGCAGCGTGTTATGTTGCTTCCATGCGATAAACTCAGCCGTGTAGCCGACCACAAATGCCCCGCGCGGCATGCCCAGAGCTTCGCGTTGGCTGTGGTCGCACAGGGGATCTGAGTTGAGAGGATCATCAACGCCGTTGAGAATAACCGCCTCGCGCCCTTTGTGTCCGGCATAACAGTGCGCCTTCTTGACCATCTCGGAGATGAAAATCAGGGTGTCGTGACGGGCAACGCATCGATACACTGCGGTCTTCAGCCAGTCTCCGGTCACCAGCGCGATGCTATGGATCCAATACAAAACTCCGCAGGTTGACCCCGAAACCAGCTTCGCCAGCAGGTATGGCTTCAGGGACGTCGCAACAGCCAAATCGAAGGCTTGCTCCTTAATAAGATTGCGTAAGGCAAGAGCGGGCCTGAGGTACGCCGCATCGCCAAGTACATGCATCGCTGTCCCGGTTTGCTCGAGAGCTTCCGCCATCGCAGGCGCGAATGGCTTGAAGCTGGCGATGTGCAGTTGCAAGCGCTGGTGGTCGCAGTGGCGCGAAAACGTCAGCAAAACGCGCGCAACGCCGTTGGCCTGCGAAAAGCCACGGCTCAACATCAATACTTTTAGAGGTTTCATAATGCTAAGGTCGAGCTTCCTTTCGATTTGCCATTGTTGGCGCCGGGATGGCCGGGTTGTTTCCGGCCGTTACGATCCAGGATTGCATGCGGCCAACAGCACAGACTGCCGATCTATGCTAACAACCAAAACCAGCCAGTCGCTCCGTCATGCTCCCCGGCGATATAATCTCTGCAATTCGGTGCGCGAATTCCAATTTCGCAAAAGAAAACAGGAATTGATCTCCCGGTAAGCTTCCACACCATACTCAATAAAAGATGGCGAGCTTCATGGAGAAAAGTGTACAGGCGAATCGGTTTTATAAGGTGGAGTTAGCTGAAATGTTCATCTTTCCGTTACATTTACGAATCGACTTTTAATTGTGCAATTAGCAGCCTCAAACATGTCTATAACATCACCGTCGGGTTGCATGTTATCACCGCTAAATCCGAAACCTAGCAAGCCATTTCTTCATTCTAGCGCACCAGAACCGACAAAAACATACTGGAGCATGATCTTGAGGGGCCTGGATAACTAGGTCGGGCGAAATCATCATTTTCTTGCCAGTGATACGGCCTATGGATAAATTAAGGCTGACGTGCTCGCAAACATCCGCCTCGTCACAAGCGCGATACGAACCCAAACGATAGTCTTCGGCGTTATAAAGGCAGAAACCGTTGAAAGACGAGGCGCATAAAACTGGAAAGGAGCTGGTCATGAGTTTTTGATTGTTGTAGATATGTTCCTTATGAAATTGGTAATAGCTAAAAGGCTTCTTCTTCGCTTCTGTGATTTCCGTGTTCAAATTTGATAAAAAGTCAAAACCCTCAACGCGCAATGAAAGCAGATCATAGTAAACGGGAATTGAGGTCGCGCCAATCGCGAATAGAGTAGTGTTTGTTTGAAGACAATCGATCACCGCACGTACTGCCGATGGAGCGGGCGACATGGCCATTATATAATCCAGGTCCATGACGCATATATAATCTGCGCCTATATCCCGTGCCTTGGCCGCGTCCAGAAGGGCCTGGCGTCCTATGGCCATGCGCTTCAGTCGGCTTCGACTATTAGCCATGACGGAAGTGTCCAGCAAAGCTATCCTAGGCCCGGCCGCTTGTTCTATCATGAATCGAGTTTCATCCCTTGATCCATTTTCGCCAATGATCGCCGTGCAGCAGAATCCATGCTTCTCAAGACGTTCTAGGTAGGCAAAGTACAGGGGTATAGTATCAGCGCAATCGCGCGCTAATGACAAAAATAGAATCCTCACAGGCATCTTCATAACTCCATACTTGCATCGCCTCTATAATAATCGACGACTTCTCCGCCACTATATTGATATCTGTTATGCGTTACGATAACTCTCATTGAATCACCATAAATTCGAATATCATTGTTTCCTGTAATATCATATGTCCAAAACCCTGGACTTAACGCGGGCAGCGATAAGTGTTCTTGCATAAGCTCCTAATATAATTGCTATTATAATGTTCTGGAAATAAAAGCTGGCCCTCATAGGAACAACAAAATCAGCACCAGTAATCCCACATACTAGACAAAATACAAGTAAAGCCAGCGCGCAAACCATTACATGACTTGGAGCACAGCCATATTCCAAAGTTTTTGAAGAGGAAACTTTTGCAGTACGCCATGCAACAGCGACAATCCTGGCTATCAAAATCAGATAAATTATCAAAGCCAGCCAGCCTGCATCTGCCAGAACCTGTATAAAAGCGTTGTGGGCATTACCAATTCTGGAAACAACTAATGGTAGTCCAAGAGAGTAATAATCTCTAAATATTGTTCGAAAACCTGCAACGTAACCCATTCCCCAAGGATGGGAGATACAGTAATGAATCACGAATGACCATATATAGGTTCTTCCACTGGCACTTTCAATGCCACTTACCTCCTCTCCACGGTTGAAAATACTCCATATTTTCTCTGTCCCAATGAATTCCACAAGCACACTGGAGAGCAAGATAAACAGAATTAGTCCAGAGATGAACACAAGCATTGTACGCCGGCTTAACCTTGCCCAGAACATTACGGCAAATGCGAGCGCAATTACCAGTGCCACTTCGCTTCCTCTTGACCTAGTAATCAATGTGCCTGCAAGGCCGACGAATAAGAAGAATACTGATCGAACGCGGGGTTCCAGATTATGCAATAAGGTGTGTGCGGAGATAATTGCAATGATGGGGCAAATAGTCGGCATAGGCGCTACGCCGCTTCCCATAAAACGAATTCCTGCATCTACTTCGGAGTTCAGAACAAGGCCTGAATCGAAAATCATTGTAATACAGACAAGTACCAATAATAGAAATGCTATAAGCCGAAGCTGATACAAACATTGCATCCAGTTCGGAGAATTCCGATAAACACGTACAATGAACTCTACCATGCAGATCAAGGTAAGAAAATAGCAAATTGAATACGCAACAGTTGTTAAGCGGTCAGTCGTGTATAATGTAGACAACAAGAATAGTAAACCTAGGAAGATAGCTAATTTCAGGATAGATCGGATTTGTATTGGAATAGTGATAGTATCCATGGCAACTAGACGCAGGGTCGCCGGGATAGCAACCAGCACGATCAAGCCTACCTGAAGGAAACTCCAGATGTCCACCTGCCCATGGGTTATATCAATGCCCCTGAGTGGTCTAAATATTGGCGGACCAAACGCAAGCAGAAAGATGGGATACGTTTTATAAAACTCGAGGACAGAAATGCGTCTGGGTTGCCGCACTCTGACAACACCCGGTAAATCACCGTATCTCAATCGCGCAGATAACTTCATGAAGTTCCTTTGTCACTTATCAAAAGACGCGGAAGTACAGCACTACCATTCAGGCCGGGCGATCCGCGCCGTACTTATTTGAGGCATTTACAGCGTCCTCAATGTATGTGTATGTGCTGGATACAACATCATACCAGGTGCAAGCCCTTGCGAGTTCCAGAGCTCGACACCCCATTTGGTCGCGTAACCCTGGATTATCGGCAAAATATCGCATCGCGGCCGATAAATCTCTAACCACTTCCGTCTTGCTCTGGTTCATCACCGGAATCTTAATGCCGCAGGATGGTGAAAGGATTTCACCTGGTCCGCCAGTATCCAAACAGATTACTGGAAGACCCTGCGATAACGCCTCAAGGATTACATTTCCACTAGAGTCATGTAAGCTTGGAAATATGAAGGCCGTGTAATGGCAATATTGCATCCACAATTCCTCGTATGGAATCCAACCTAGCCATCGCACGTAGTCTTTAAGTCCCAATGTCGCGGAGAGGCACTTTAACTGGGCTTCATTTGGTCCCGTCCCAATTATCGTAAAAGTTGCATTGGGCCGATCCTGTATAAGTTGTGAGAACGCCTTTAGCGCCAGGTGTATTCCCTTCATATATACAAGGCGTCCCGCAAAAAGGAAGTCGGCGCTCGCAGCCTTGACCATTACCTCATGTCTTATTCTGTGAGGTTCGAGTCCAATCTCAAGTTGTACTCGGCTCTTCCCACGACAACTGGCCGGAAGAATCGCAAGCGTATTCCGAGTCTTACATAAAACTACCGTTGCTTGCCTGTACATGGCGCGAATAGCCGGATCCCAGTATGCCAGCTTGATAGATATCTCGCGAATCATCTCCCTTAATGCTGGTATCGCCGGGTAGCTTTCGCGTATTAATACGGGCGTATCATCCCCACCGCCTACTGGTCCGATAACGAACGGCAGTCCTAGGCGGCCCATGAACGAAGGCTGGCGAAAATTTCCATAAGTCAAAGAATGAACTAAATCGAATTGTACGTTACATGCAAGACGCTTCGCCAGATGATATGCGCCGTGCTGCCATAGCCGATAATAGAGTTGAATGCCACGGTTTCCTCGCTTCCAACATTTCCCCCACGAGGGAAGATCATAATAGTGAAAATGGAGGCCAGTAATCGGGACATCCGCCAATGCCTTTTCGATGGAAGCGCGATTATTGGATCGCGTAATAACATCGACTTCATGTCCGAGGCGAGCCAGTTCTGTTGTCCAATGCCAGCCGACACCAGGCTCCGAGCCTTTTCCTGGTTCGCACGCGTATGCGGAAACTAGAACTCTCATATTTTTGCGACTTTCCATGTGGCGGCTATTATTGCGTGCTCTGTATCCATTATCACTTTATCCAGCGATTGTGAAGCGTCAATAATAACATTACTTCTTTGATCTCGGACGAAAGCTAAGTATGCTTGTCGTTGTCGTGAGGTCTCTTCCAAAGGAACCTCCTGCTTACGCGCCTGCAGGACTTGTGCGGGAGCATCCAACAGCACCCACAGTCTCGGCTGTGGAATCAGCTTGCCAACCATCTTTGCGGCCCATAGCGGGCCTCCGTAGCGATAGCGCTTTGGGTCAATCAGCAGGTCATGATAATAGCGGTCACAGATCAGTAACGTCTCGCTCCTATCCTGAAAATAACTTACATACCACTCTTCCAAAAGCCAGACGACAATCTTTGCAATAGAAAATAATGCAGAACGAAATGGCTTGCCATGAGGATCGATGACTATCGCACCAGGCTCGCCACGTTGTGGAATAACGAAGAACGGCTTCAAATGGCGTATCTTCACAACGCAACCTTCCCGAGCAAATTTGCCGAGTAATCCGTGAATGACAGAGCTCTTACCTGCACCATCGGGACCAAGAACAACTATTTTCAAATTACTATTCTCCTTCAGTCAATAATTCCCGGATGCCATTTGTAGCTGTAAATGCAGGGCAATCAAAAGCGGTTCTTGAGCTGTCTATTTGTGCACAGTGCGAGAGTGTCGATAATTGCGGCATACGCCTCTTCTGCAATGCCGGCGGTCGGCTTCCTCACGTCAAGGATAATGTATCTCTTTCGTGTCTTCACGAACGAGAGATAGGCTTCGCGTTGTCTAAGTGTTTCCGTGGAATAGAATTTCTGACTGCTGGATTGCAATGCTAATGCGGGAGCGTCCAGGAGTATCCATAAATCAGGAGACGGAAATAATTTACCGATAAGGCGCGCAAACCACTCAGGGCCACCGTAACCATACTCTTTGGGGTTAAATGACAATTCGTGGTGGCAGCCGTCGTAAATACGAAGCGTGAGGTTTCTCTTTTCCGCGAGTTGGGTCACCCACGTATTTATTAGTAACATAATGGTATAAGCCATAGAGGTTAACCAACTCCTGGGAGCGTCGTCAAAGAAATCTGTACATGGGAAAATGTCGCATGACTGGCGCCCGAGAGACACTGCCGGCCTGAGACGACGCTTTTCCACAACCACCGCCATAGATTGGAGCAGCGGCATCAAAGTATCGATGATCATGGTATTGTCAGAAACGTCTAATCCAAAGATGCATACGCTATGCAGAGTCTTCGGAGAATAGCGAATGGCTAATTCACCTCCATAGTGCCTAACTATGGCTAAGGCGCTGTGAACCGGTCTGTGCAACAGATTATGCAAAGCCAGCGAAACACGGAGCGATTGTACACAGCCCAATATCCTTGCGCGATCGCCGCTAGTTACAGAATCCACCAATCGTGTTGCAGTATTCAATCCGAATTGCGGCGACAAAGAGGCAATCACCTCTGACCTGTTGTCAGTAAGCGTATGCCGGATCTGAGGCAAATATTTATCATTTAGCCACCCGCCGATGAGCAAGCTTGAAAGTAAGGATATGATTGCTTCGTGAACCGAAGATGGAACAAAGAAAGTCGAATTTCCGGCAGGGCGCGGGATCATTGCACCGAGTACGGCATCTGCAGACAGGTACAACATTCCTTTCCATGTCAAGCTCAAGTCAAAATCGATCTGTAGGGCGCGCGCTTGCGGGGAAGTGCAAACACCTGCCAAAAAAAAACTTGCCACATAGTGACGCTCTGAATAGCCGACGATGCGTATACCTTTAATCGAGAAAAGTGCACGGCTAACGCCCGGCAAATCGAATGTATTAATCAGAAAATCTACGTCGCGACCTTTATTGTTAATCGGAAAATCCTCATAATTGCGTAAAACGCAGTAGCGCACCCCTTCCTTGTCAAGCGCCTGAAACAGCGCTGCAAGGAATTCGCCAAACGACATTACCGGAGACTTCAACGACTTTGACGAGCTTTCCTGCATAATGATCCCTACCGCACTCTTGTTAGGTTAATTAATAGCCGTAACTCGGGCGGAGAGCAGCGGCCTGGAAACATTACTCAGGCGCTTATGAGTGGAAGATGTACCGCCTTACACGATGCGCCATGTCTGCTGGATTGAGCATGACGCCGGCAAATAGGTGGCCAGCGGCTGCGAAATACTGGCCATCTAAATATCTATTACCAGCGGTTCGCATATGCAATTTGGATGAATCTTTGCGAAATCGGTTCAGGCGCGACCAAAGATCCTTCGGCTGCGAAAACATGAACTCGTCAAAGGTCAGCTCTGGAATCGATTGCATGCGCCGCCTATAAGAGTCTTTGGTCCATCGCGTTTTATTACTCATCTCCGCATATACCCGGTAGGTGTTTGAGTTTGCCTGGAAACGGTAGGCAACCAGAGGCTCGCACATGATCAACACCTTGCCAACTTGCGCCAAACGGCATTCCATGTCCCAATCATCTACCGGATAGTAGGCTTGCCTAAAGCCGCCTATGGACCTTAATGCGTTAGTTCGGATAAAGATGGTAGACGGCTCCAAACAACCGTCTTCCATTGGCTGATAATCCTTCAATTTACCTGGCGCCATAATAAATCTGTCCGCATTCGACCAAGTGTGTTTGCTTCCTAACTTGGTGACGTAAGAAAGAACTCCAAGTGCTTCGGGGTGCTCCTCCATCACCCGCAGTTGACGTTCCAACCGGTCAGGAAAGCTGACATCGTCCTGATCGCAGCGTGCTATGTAAGGTGCTTTAGCCTCCGCGATTCCCAGATTCAAAGAGTGGCAAAGCCCCGTGTTATTCTTATGGATCAAGCGGATTCGGCTATCCTCTAGAGATCGAACAATATCTGCTGAGTTATCGGTGCTCCCATCGTCAATCGCAAGTAACTCATAATCCGTGAAAGTTTGGGACAGAAAAGATTGAAGAGTCTCGGCGAGATAGGCCGCACCGTTATAGATTGGCACAATGATAGTGATCTCAGGATTCTTCATGTGTGGTTGAATAAGTACCTCTAAGCGGACTAGGACTGCCGACTGCGTTATCAGCCAGGCGGACGCAGGAGATAACCCAGTACTTCGGTATTCGGAACGCTGATTTCTTGAGTGTCACTTCAACATTCCCACTGTTGCTGTAAAGATTGTCCTTGAAGTCACGCGCCTTGGTTGTACCGAGGATGCGGCAGATAGATTTAATAAAGACCTGTACCGGCCAAAGCACTAACCACCAGGGCACGAAGGCTTGGCCATAACAAGCTATGATATGAAACCGCTGCGACAACATATTGAGCAGCTCGTGTTCAGTGTATTCCCGGACATGATAATTGTTTGCAGGATGACCGAATAAGCAATATAGGACAGATGAAATTCGCCTGTCGGGAGTAGAAACCAGGAATGTGCCGCCCGGATGCAGGATGCGCGCCATCTCATCCAGATAAGCCTCCACGTCGGGTAAATGCTCGATGGTTTCAAATGAAACGACAATATCGAATGCTTTGTCTGAAATCGTGGAGAGCTTCTGCGCATTCGCGACACTATAAGTCACGTTGGGAGCGCTATTATGTTCCTGGCAAAACGCTACAGCCTCTTCCGAAATGTCCACACCATGAACGCTGAGAGCGCCGCTCAGGGCAAGCATCTGGGTGCCGTAACCGGTACCGCATGCAATATCCGCTACCTGCTTACCTGTGACGAGTTGCGCAGCAAAACGATAACGGGCCAAGTGCTCATTCTCAATCAGGGACTTAGACTTTCCCAGCACAACCCGCTCGCCTGTGAAATCCATAATTTCTCCAGAGGTGACTTCAAGGCGCTTTAAGTGTCCGAATCGGAACTTTACGCTTAAGGGCTGAGCGCGTAAATACTCCACATTCTCTCTGATTCACGCGCCTCACCGGCCTTCTCGTACTTCGGACTTAAGCTGCTCTGGTACGGATCGCCGGAGCTTTGCAGCACAACAGTCGGAATTTCACCTCGTTGCAGTAGGCCTTCGACGCATCCATTTTGACAACGATCCCGCGTAGCATCGTGAAAAAGGGAGTCGATAACCAGGGCAGGCGCGCGATTGCCGGTTGAAATCCAGGGAAGTGAAAACATCGGGTCAGTGGTAAAAATAGGCTTAGTCATTGGCGCCAGGCGATCGCGCAGCGCCACTGCATCTTCGTAATCAGCTGCAGTGGCAATTCCCACCGTTCCGAAAAAGTGCTGGTGAGTCCCACTTGGCAGAGTTGCAAGCTGTATTGACGGGATGATGCAGCCGTACAATACGAGCGCGCTTACTAATCGCCCGGGCGAGGTAAAAATGGCTATTTGCAGTAGAGTTGAGCCCGCGACGAACGCCTCCAGAAGATAGTTGTCCCAGCTGCCCACTTTTGTCATTCCCGCTAATCCGCTGATTAAGGCCACAGCAAGAACAATGGTGAACATACGGAGCACATTATCAATTCGGCGCTCGCCCGCCGCGAACAACAGCGCGATGGGAGCAAGAATCCAGTATGCATTCGAAACCATGGATTTTGGGGCCATTTGCGAGGCCCATTTGAAACTGAATTCCCTGACGAGCCCAGGAGCGACAAGAACGTTGAATCTATACTCGGGCGTTCCAAGGAGAAGCGTCGCAGCGACCAGCGCCGCAAATACCGTAACCAGTAGAGTAAGATCCCGCCACCGTTTGTGAAACAGAAGAAACAAACAGACGCCGGCAAACACCATAACCACGGTTTGTTTGAATGACCATGCGAGATAGAACAACACGCCCGCATATGCAAAACCAAATCGTGGTTGACGCACGACCATGTAAAGGGCAACCATGACCAGAGCGATAGCCGCCATGTCTGGCCGTATGCTAAGCGCCCAATAGCGGACGATTGAAGTACAGAACCAGAGGCCCAGCGCAAAGATAAGCGATAACGCGCTGCGGGCTCCGCGCAGCTTGAGATGATATTGCACGAGCTTCCACTGTGCTATTGCTCCCATGATCGCGAAGACAGGCGTAAACATGCGCCCCCACGTCATGATGCCTGCGCCGGTTACGCCGACAGCCCTTAGGAAAATGGCGTATGTGTAGTAGAAAAGATAGTTATACAGCGCAAGGGAATACGGATACGCCAGAGGCCACTCGTAGACTTGCAGGTGGTGAACTGCTTTCCAAACGGCATAGATCGGCTGGACACTGTCGAACGGGAACAGTGTTCCATAACGCAATACACTGACTAAACGCTCTAGAAAAACCGCGAGATTCAGGATCACGAAGATCAGCACCGCTGCAACCCGGAGGTCCGAGATGCTATAGTTTGCGTCCCTTAATTGACCATCCATATTCTTTACTAAATACTTCACGTAATACCTCAGTCTGATAAAAAAGGAGATCGCGACATAAGTTCCTCTTCTCGCGCGACGCGACTTGATCTTATAAGTAGGGCGACGCCGACGATGCTTTGAAACAGGATTTGTGTTGCAAAGAGTCCAAGCATTGTGCCGCCCAATCCGAGCCACTTCGCCATAGGAAACGCAAAAGTTATCGCAAATGCCGTCATGGCAAGATAAGACCAGAATATTGGTGATGTAAACTCCAGGGCCTGCAATCCGGCGCGCAACGGGCCGCCAACAAAGATCAGGACGTAAAGCAACGCAAAAAGCCGCAGAACATAACCGTACTGAACCATTTCGGGCCCATAAATTAATCGCAGCCAGAAGCCCGGCGTCGCCGCCATTACCACGGCGAAAACCATGGTCAGCCCGCCCCATTTGACCAAGATGGATCGTGTGTAGTCGAGCATGGAATGCACTCCGCCATTATGAAGCCGGCGCGATGTCTCCACGGGAACGACGTTGTCCAAACCCTGAAACCAGACATGAGTCACGCCCATCAGGTTCTGCGAAGCCTTCAGAACGCCAGCGGCGGCGGCACCATAATAAATCGGCGCGGCAATCACAAAGAGATTGCCGGAAGTCCACTGCAGCAGGGCCGATGCGCCGAGCCAACGGGAAAGCTTCCAGTGGCGTCTTGTAATGGCTTTGATTTGCTCCCCATCAAACGCAATTGGTTCCACCCAGAACCATCCTGCCATCAGCCCCAGTATCGAGGTCCCCGCAATGACCCAGAACGCTATTGCGCTATTGAGATGTCCCGCTCTATGCAAGAAAAACAGAATAGGCAGTTGGGTGAGGTAGCTAAGAGCGTCATCTGCAAGTGCATGGCGGCACTGGCGAGTGACGAAAAAATAGCGCCGCAGAAAGTCCTGCATTTGGTATGCAAATGCGGAGACCGCGAGGGGCAACGCGAGCTGCTGCAAACCTCTATGCGGGAAAAAGTTATCTGATGCCTTCAGGGCGATGAAGACCAGGATAAAACAGCAGGAAACAAGGACTAACTCCTGAAAAACAACGGCGCCGAAATAGGTAGGCCTGTCCTTCTCTTCCTGCTTGGGGCCGATGCTCGTCATCGGTGCGACAATCAGCGCGCTCTGGAGGCTGTTGACGAAAAGCACTGCCATCCAGGCGAGTGCGAAAACTCCAAACTCGCGCAGGCCCATGAAACGGGTGAGCATCACATTGGTTAGAAAGTTCGTCGCGCTGACAACAGACTGGTCGGTAAGCGCCCAGATTTCCCGTCCCATAAATTGCCGCAGGAAGCCATGCTGTACTCGTTCCCAGAGGTGGGCTTCTGCGCTCATCCTGCCTCCAACACTGCTCCAATTAGATCAGGGATGAGTAACGATGGCGGCTGCGGCAGCTTGCCCTATAATCGCCTGCGTGGTTGAAAATATCGCCTTGATTTTGCTCGTAGGCACGTAAACGATATCCTGCGCTTGAAGCACGAGCGGCGTTTGCTTTCCTCTTGCTATAGCATCATAGGAGAGGGGGAAATCCAGGACGGTACCGTCGGGGTTGCGGCGAATCACACGAAGGCCTCCGGTGCTGGCCTGTAAAGTCGTTCCTCCACTAAGAGCCAATGCCTCGGCAACATTCAGCTTTCCATCTTCCTGCATCATGTAGCCGCCCGGCTTGTATACCGCGCCCAAAACATAGACGATGCCCGCGCGCGGAACAATAACAGAGTCGCCGGGGCGCATCAGTATGGAGGCGGTCTCCCGATTACTCTGACCGCGGGAATAAGACGCCTCCTCCTCCGGCGCAGCGTCATCGACGCCGTGACGTATCTTGATGCGCGCGCCTGCCATAGGAGTTACGCCGCCAGCCTGGGCAAGGATTTCACCGAGCCTAGTGGGGGCGATCAGCGACACTCGCCCCGGGTTGGCCACCTCGCCAAGCACCGTTACATATTGGCCGGCATATTGCAGCACGTCGAGATTCACTTGCGGCTGGTTTAGAATCTGGCCGTCCTTGAGAGCCGCTTCAAGACGCTTTGCAGCCTCCGTCAAAGTCAGCCCTCGAACATTCACTTTGCCGCACAGTGGAAGCGTCAGGTCTCCCGCAAGGTCCACGCGGTACGAACTGGAAAATTCGGGATTGTCGTAAACATTGACGCTCAGCAAGTCTCCGGGTTCGATGCGCAGCTCGGATAAGTCCCTGGGAACGATAATTGGTCCCCCCACTGGAGTTGTAACTCCGGCCTTGCCGGATGAGGATGCCGAGCTTGTTCCGGGAAGTTGTAACTGGGAGCTTAAACTGCTGTTCCCTGCAGCCTGGGCATTTCCTCGTCCAGACATCGTCCCCAGCTGCAGAAAAATACCAAGCAGAAGCAAAAGGCCGCAGTCGAATGCAATCCTACGTGTTGCCATAATAACTCTGCACGTTGTAGCCATACACGCTCCGATATTCAGTTGCGGACATATCCACTGCTTCAATCACCAGGCCGAGAATATGAATGCGGTTCCGGGCAAGGGTCTGGACAAAGCGCTGCAACGCTTTTCGAGAAGTTCGACCTGCGCGCAGAACGCCGATGGTTCCGTCGCAGTGTGTCCCCACGATAATCGCGTCGGCAACCGGCAAGGAGGGCGGATTGTCCACTAGCACGAGGTCAAATTGTTTCCTGGCGGCTTCAAAAACCTTCCCGATCTCACCGGATCCCAGCAACTCTGACGCCAGCGGGGATTGACGGCCGGCGGGCATCAGGGTCAAATTCGGTTCTATAGGATGGGCTATCAGAGCATCGTCAAACGGTTTCAGGCCGACAAGAACATCCGCTAACCCATCTTCCCGCGGCACGCGAAAAAGGGCATGCTGGCGGGGACGGCGAAGATCAGCGTCGAGTATGAGAACCTTCAGGCCGGTAGCGGCAAAAGCGAGTCCCAGATTGTAGACGGTATAAGATTTGCCTTCTCCGGGCAGAGCACTGGTAATAGATAGAATCTTCACTTTGCGCCCGACGCCAGAAAGGGTGAGTCCCGACCGTAAGCTGCGGAACGCTTCAGCCGTGGCGCTTTCCGGTGCTACCAGAAAAGAACTCGATTCCGCGGCCAGGGCGCCTTCGCGCGGTTTTGTCTCCATGCGGTGAAAGGGAATCGTGCCCAGAACCGGTAAGTTCGTCAGCGTCTCCACCTGGACGCTGTCGGTGAGAGTATCATCCTGGCTTTCCAGCAAGTAAGCCATGCCGGCGCCCAGAATAAGACCGCCCCAAAAACCGATAGTAATGAATAAATAAGGCTGTGGCATCCAGGGACGGCCCGGAGGGCGCGCGGGGTCGGCAACGGTTACATTCGTAGCGCTGTTGCCCGCGTCGATGTTAGCTGCCTGCAGCCTGCCATAAAGGGCGTCGTATAGATCGCGGCTGGAGCGGGCCTGCGCCATGAGTACTCCCAACTGCACGACGTCATCGTTCATCTTGCTGGTTACCCGTTTTTGCGCCTCAAAGGAGGAACGCAGCGCCTTTTCATTCTCCTGCGCGAGAACAAGATCGTTCTTTGCCCGCACTTTGATCTTGCCTATCTCGATTTGCATCTGCTCGTGAATCGATTTCAACTGATTGGCGATCTCAGTCAGATGAGGATTCTTAGCGCCATACTTGCTCTCCGCGTTGGCATACGATAACCGTAACGTTGCCTCCTGCGCGCGCAGCATATTGAGTGTCTCCAGGCCGCTGCCCTGAGAGAGCACTGTCGAGTCGGAAAGGCCAGGAAGAGAACTGGAACCGAGCGAGGAAATCAAATCTGGATTCTCTGTTGCAGCAAGGCGGTAGATCGCCTCGCGTCCAAGGCGCACGGCTTCTGCCTGCGTTACTTCATTGTTCAATGTTGAGAGGCGCTCCAGCTCCGGTATGCTTACAGAGCCGCCACCCCCGCCGCTGCTTCCGCTGCCGCCAAATGGAGACATTGATCCAGACCCGCCTCCAAGTGTAGACAGGCCCAGCATCGCGGCGGATAGATTATGAGACCGCTCAAATTCCGCTACTGCCTGCTGGGTTTTGGCAACCTGGTCGGATAGATCGCCTAACTGCGCGGAAAGCCACTGCGAAACCTCTTTCGATGAATTGAAGCTCGAGCTAAGGAGATAAGACTTATACTCGGCAACAACCTGGTTCGCAATCTTCGCGGCCTGGACAGGATCCCTGTCCGTATAAGTAATGGCAATAAGACGTGAATTCCCTATCTCCTTAACCTGTAAATGAGCCTTGAAGTTGCCCACCAGCCCTTCCCGTCGCTCGGCAGTCAAATCATCCGGATTAGTTACGAGAGGCCCCGGCTCCTTGCTAAATCGGTCGGGATTCTCCTTGCGGAGCATTCCCATCTTATTCATCACCGCCAGTGCGATCGTGTCGTTTTGAATGACCGCAGCTTCAGTCTCGAGCCTGGTTTTCAGTTCTTCCGGGTCTCCCCCAGCCAGCGAGGCGAGGCTGGAGAACATATCGGCTCCACTGCTTTTTTCCTCGTTGAGCTCGATGGTCGCGGTGGCTCTGTATTTCGGATGCATGAAAATGCAAACCAGGATTGCCATCACCACGCAAAATGCCGTGCAGGTCGCAACAACCACCTTTCGCTTCCATGGAATAAGCGCGAGCTCACGTAGAGACAACTGGTCCTCGGGATCGATGAAACCATCGTTTCCGGCGAGCCTGTATCCTGGGCGGCCGGTTTGAGTTTCATTTTCTTCAGTCAAGTGGATTCCTCTTCTTCGCTCCTCCGCTGGCTTATCATGCAATCTCTGAATCCCGCTTGCATGGAACAATAGGCGCAGCATTGCCGCGCAATACTAGGTACTTGTTTCATAGTACGCAATATTCGAGCAAAGCTTCGCTTTTCTCACTTAGATGGAGGTCGGTATCCACTGGCCTTCCCCCGCTAAAAATGACGGTTGCTTCGCGGGTGGATTGCTCGCAGAATGAATGAAACGCATTGGGGTTGCGCGTCTTGACCCGCCTTATCAGCAGACCCAGGTTACTAACGTGTAGACTAGCAACGGTCGATGCATCCGTCAAATTACGAACGAGTCGATGCACCATTGGAATAAACTGTCACCAGGAGTTCCCGCCAGGCATCTCAACTACCATGAGCATAGAAAAAGCAACCTTCGGAGCAGGCTGTTTTTGGGGAGTCGAAGCGGCCTTTGCGGCTATCCCCGGAGTAACGGCGACGGCCGTCGGTTATGAGGGCGGTTCGCTGCAGCGGCCCAGCTATCAGGACGTTTGCACCGACAAGACCGGTCACGCTGAAGTGGTCGAGGTGGACTTCGACCCCGCGCGTGTCAGCTACGAGCAGCTTCTCGACGCCTTCTTCGCGCTCCACGACCCCACCACTCTCAACCGCCAGGGCCCGGACTGGGGCACGCAATATCGCTCGGCCATCTTCGTCCATTCGCCCCAGCAGGAGGCGCAGGCCCGCGCCAAGATCGAGCAGCTCACCGCCGAAGAACGCTTCAAGCCGAAGCGCATCGTCACCAAGATAGAGCCCGCGCTCGCCTTCTGGCGCGCCGAGGAGTATCACCAGCGCTATCTCGAAAAACGAGGCCAGGCAAGCTGCCACATTTAGGAAACAAGGCGCCGCCGGAGCCAGTTCTAGTGTTCCTCTTCTGTCGCGGCGCTGGTGAGCTTGGTAGTCGCGCCCGGCTCGTCCTGCCACAGCCATGCAATCCACCACACCAGCGCGGCCAGGTACACATACTCGTGAGCGAAGGCAAAACTCGACCTCAGGCGCATCACGCTCGTTTGCTCGGCCCGGGTGTAATGTAACGTTCGCAGGACCACCACCTCCAACGCCAGCAGGGAGACGGCCACGGCAAAAAGCCCGATCACTATGCTCTGCGTGTGGCTCTTCCAGCCGGCCTTGAATCGGCGGCCAAACAGAAACACCAGCATCCCCAACCCCACTGTCAGCAAGGCAACCAGCAGCTCGCCCTTCTGCGCTATTATTTGCATCACGTAGAGTCTTTCCATCATCGGATCCAAGGTCGATAATTGCTTCCACACTGGCCACGGCCTCATAAAGTAGAGCAACCCTCCGGCGAGCAACAGCAACCCTACAGTATTCACAATGAAAATAGAGCGCTGAACCCCGGCAAAGGCCCGCCGCGCCATCTCCACCACCACCAGCAGGCCCACAATAGCTGTCAGGTCGCCCAGCGTGATGAGGATCTCCTGCATGGGCAGCTTCGCCATCCGGCCGGACAGTAAAACTTCTGCCATCAGCCGCAGGGCCATCAGCGCGATGCTGGCGGTGAACCATGGATAGCGCCGCGCGCGGTCGCGGCCCACCAGGACCACCAGCAAGATCAGTTGCGCGGCAAAGGTCAGCGTCCAGATAATCCGTTCAATAAATTCGATCTGACGAATAAAAAAATCGAAACTGAGCTGCATTTGAGCCTTATCCGGGCCATCTGTGGAGTGATACACCAGCCCTTTTCAGTTTAAATGTTCACGGGTCATTTCTGGGCGCGGGTAACCCACGCGGCCAGGGAAATCGCTTTCCGGGGTTGTTGATAAGTGGTAGTTCATACTGCCACAGTCCCTCATTTCGCCGAAAATCAACAAGATGAAAGCGGATCAAGAGAAAAGAAGAGCGATAAGTATGGTGCGCCCGGAGAGATTCGAACTCCCGACCTAACGCTCCGGAGGCGTTCGCTCTATCCAGCTGAGCTACGGGCGCGCATTACCAGCATACCGCACTTGGGATTCCAGCGGGACTGGTGGCCCAGGTCTGGCGAATGGCCGCCCCCTGTCGAACACCTCCTCATCTCACTAGACAGGTAATACCACGTCACACTCATAACTACGCATATATTCCCTGAACTTTACGCATAAACACGCATATATATCCCAAAAACCTCATCCATATTGACGCATATACCGTCTGCCGTGAATTCAACTCATCTTGTCCAAAAACCCGTTCCGAGCACAAAAAAAGCTGTGCGTGCGGTAGCGCAGACCGGCAACCAAACCCTCCACTCCGCGCCTCATCCAAGGTCTGGGTCTTTGCCGGAGACGCTGTAGGGATACTGCTCCTGGCTCGGCAATTCGTGATGCTGCGAGTTCACCCATTGGCCGATCATGAGAGTTTCTTCGGGGCTTGCCGCGCCATCGATCTCCGATGCGCTCCTGAGCAGCTTTTTGCGGACGCTGGCGGCTCGCTGTGCCGCACTCTCCTCCTGTGCGGCGGCGTATAAGTTGGCTGCGTTGACGTTCGTGGAGTTCCCGTGAATATGCATCGTTCCCTCCTGAGGGGCAGAAGGGCAATCTCGGTGCCGGAATGTTGCCGCAAAGCTAAGAAAACGCTCATTTGTGGCCGTTTCTTCAGGCTTGTGCGGGTTGACATTACCGGGTGGACTACACTCTGAGAAGCGCCAGTAGTCCGCCGGTTTTGGCCTTGCCACCAAGACCCTTCTACCGGCTGCAGGCTGCTCAAGCATTTTGGAGACAAGTTTTGTCGAAGTATCATAAGTCGGTCATGCCCAACAAATCGCGCGCGGGCGCGCTTCCTCTAGTGGCCATTGTGGGCCGCCCTAACGTGGGTAAATCCACGCTTTTCAATAGGCTCACCGGCAGCCGCCGCTCGATTGTGGGCGACGAGCCGGGCATTACCCGCGACCGTATTTACGGGGAATTTGAGTGGATAGGACGCCACTTTCGGCTCGTAGACACCGGCGGCATGGTGCCGGACGACGCGGAGCTGATTCCCACGGAGATTTATGCCCAAGCACAGGTGGCCCTGGAAGAGGCCGACGCGCTGGTGATGGTGGTGGATGCGCGCACCGAGCTGGCCAGCCCCGACTACGACTTGGCGCGGATGCTGATTCGCGGCGGGAAGCCCCTGTTTCTGGCGGTGAACAAGGTCGAGGGCGAAGCTATGTCCCAGATTGCGGAGAACTTCCGTCAGTTGGGCATTCGCAAGGTGTATCCCATCAGTTCCGAGCATGGGTTAGGCATTGGCGACCTGCTGGAAGCGATTTCGGAGGCGATTCCCGCGCCCCCTAAGGCTGTGCTGAGCGAGGAAGAGATCCAGGCCGCTGAAATGGCCGAAGCCGAGGCTTCTGAGGCAGATACGGATCCTGTGGAAGGCGAGAACGAGGAGCTTCGTCCCATCCATCGCACGCACGGGGAGTTTGAGCAGCATGAGACCTCGGTGGCGATCATTGGGCGGCCGAATGTGGGCAAGTCTACTCTTCTCAATGCGTTAACCGGGACGACCCGGGCGATTGTTTCACCCATCGCTGGGACTACCAGGGATGCCGTCGATGAGGTGATTGAGTTTGAAGGCCAGCAACTGCGGTTTGTGGATACGGCAGGGATTCGGCGCAAGGGCAAGACGCACTTGATGGCCGAAAAAATGAGCGTAGTCATGGCCAGGCGGCATCTGGAGGCCGCTGACGTGGCCCTGCTGGTGCTGGACGCTGCCGACGGGGTGACGGGGGCCGACGCCACCATTGGCGGCTATGCCCACGAGAGCGGGCGCAGCGTGATTATCGTGGTGAATAAATGGGACTTAGTGACCACGGGACGGACCGACGGGAAGCCGCCAGCGGACCGGGAGGTTTTTGAAACTCAGTTGCGTAAAGTGCTGAAATATTTGAACTACGCGCCGGTGATTTTCCTCTCCGCGCTGGAAGGAACTGGCCCCGAAGCCCCCAAAATGCTGCGCGTGCTGCACGAGGTTGTGGCCGTGGCTGCGGAGCGGCGCAAACGGGTTTCGACGGGGCAGATGAACCGCTTTTTGGAGAAGATCGACTTCCAGAGGGCCCCGGTTCCGATGGCTAAACGTATTCGTATCTTCTACATGACGCAGGCCGCCGTAGCCCCGCCGACCTTTGTGCTGTTCACCGACCGGGAGATCGAGCTGCACTTCAGCTTCGAGCGGTTTCTGGAGAATCAAATCCGCGAGGCCTTCGGATTCAAGGGGACTCCGATTTGGTTCAAGGTGAAGGCGCGGAATGAAAAGAAGGGCGAATAGTAGGGAGAGATTCGAGTCCGAAATCAGCAATCATATCCGAAAAGTGGTGAGCTATAGCTCATCGGATTTTGTAAAACGTATAGCTGTAGCTGTCCGGTTTTTGAGAAAACGGCGATCTGTTACTTTTTGGTTTAGCTGACACCGAAAAGGTGCAGCTCACCGGCAAATGGATCGATGCCTACGAATCCCTCAGTTGTTGTTTTGGGGATGTGATAGAAGAGAGAGCGAATATCCTTGAGCGACCTGGCTTAGGTGAATTTTTTGGGGTTATTCCTGACTGTGTAGTTGAAGAAAAATCGGGGTCAGGCGATTGCGTGCGGTCGATGGGGATGAAAACGCCATGGCCGAATTCGGTGAAGAACCCCGACCGGATTGTGGCGGGGAACTAGCCGTTCAGGCGGGCGGCGCTTGCGCGCCATGAGGTTTGTCGATTCCCATCCTTTCGCACAGAACGCGAAAGGATGGGGCACCCGGCAGGAAAGAAAGCGGACTGAGAAGAAGGGCGGGAGGCAGGCTCAGGATTGCCCAGCAAATACTTCTGACAAGCCGACTTTCGGGAGTAATGTGCATTGAATGAAGTCTTTGAGCTTTTCCAGGTCTCAAAATCGTGACCTGGGCCACCCGTCGGTGATGAGGTCAGTAATAAAAAGGTGAACATGGACAGCTTGACTGGACCGACTACAGCAACGATTAAGCGACTCTTTGCAGTATCAGGTAATCGATGTGCGTTTCCGAAATGTGTGTCAACCCTCATCGATGGCAAAAAAGTTGTCGGAAAAATCTGCCACATCAAGGCGCAAAATGAGGGAGGCCCGCGCTTTGATCCCAATCAGACACCAGAAGAACGCCACGGATATGACAATCTGATCCTGATGTGTGGTCGTCACCATGACGTAATTGACGATGACGAAGAGGCATATACCGTCGAATATCTGCATCGGCTCAAAGCCAAGCATGAGCAGAGCGCGGGGAGGTTGTCCGAGGATGAAGCGGAGCATGGCGCTAAGCTATTCTTCCTGAATCAATCTATATCATCAATTAACCAATCTGGCGGCGTCATTGCTCACACGATAAACATTCACAACTTCCCTCCGTCACAACAACCAGAAGTTAATCAACCACCAACAGGCTTCATTGCCGTCATTGCCAAAGAAGGTAATGCGAGGTTCCGTGCTGCGGACGAACCTATAGGCTATTTTTGGAATACTCTTCCTTTCGCACAGAGTCCCGATTATGAAATCTTCCTTGCAAAAGGACCAGCGATATGGCTTCGCCTCATTCCGCAAGATGCCGTTTCACATGAGTGGAGCAATGATGAGCTAATGAATTGCGGTCGGCGACAAGGGACGTTCTTGCTGCCATTGTCGTGGGGTAACATGCAATATCTGCGAGCCGAGGACGGTATGGGCGCGTTCGCAACCGCCGATCCTATGAACCTATCGCTGGCAACAGACTCAATCGCGTTCGCCTTTAATACCGGCGAATTGTGGAGCATCGACACATCCGTACTGGGCATGGCAGCAGTTAAAAGGCATTTATATTTTCTCGATATTGCCAGAACTTTAATTCCTATGTTGCGCGAATATGGGCAATTCCTTTGCAGTCTTGGTATCCAACCACCGTTCAAATGGATAGCGGGACTTGAGGGAATAAAAGGATGGAGACTCCAGGTTCCACCTCCACCCCACCATATCAGCACCTCCGCCGGCGACACATGCTTCAAAGACGTAGTGGAGGCGAGTGGAACCTATGATCCGGCGCAACCTCCCGCGATATCGTTGCTACCGTTCTTCGCACGGCTTTTTCAAAGGTGCGGGAAGACGATCCCACCGCACATTGAGGCGCTTATTCGTGCCAATGGTAGTTTCTGAGTAGATCGACGCTTTCCTCCTCAGGGGCTAAAGCCCGCAGTTTTATTGGGCAGCATTTGCGGCACGGCTGAAGCCGTGCCCTGACGCTTTTTGCTTCAACCTTTGCATTTTTCCGCAAGCTGCGAAGCAATGACCTGATACAAAACCAATATCCCACCCATCGCAAAGTGCGCGATGGATGGGGCACATGCCGGGAGTTGAAACTCCCGCCTCCCTCCGGAAAAACTTCTCTCAGGGGCTGAAGCCCAGTTCATATTGTGGATGTTTTCGGCACGGCTGAAGCCGAGCCCTGACGCTTTTTTCTTCAACCTTTGCATTTTTCCGCAAGCTGCGAAGCAATGACCTGATACAAAACCAATATCCCACCCATCGCAAAGTGCGCGATGGATGGGGCACACATTCATTTTTCGGACGGTCAAATATTAATTACCTGACTTACTGCTCTGAATAACAATTCAGTTTCGTCTACCGCTGCGGCGGGTTGGATTGGCTGGAGCCGGGCGGGGCTTGCGCGGGGTCCTCGAATTTGGTGATGTGGATGCTGGCCTGGGTTTCGGGGACTGTGCCGTCGTTGACCTGGACTTCGGTGGGCTTGCCGAGGATGAGGATGCGGACTGAGATTTTGTTGTGGGCGGGGACGCGGATGCGCTGAGTGACGGAGCGGGCGTCGTCGCCGGAGCCGGAGCGGACAGTGACGGGGATGTCGGCGGCGGCATAGCCGGCGTTGTCGATATTGACGGCGACCAGGTAGTTGCCGGCAGCGGCGGGAGTGGGGAAGACGCCCTCGATGGTGAGGTCGGGCAGACCCTTGTCGGCATCGACCCAGTCGGCAAAGAACCAGGCGAGATCGGGGTGGGAGTCGGAGTCTTCGAGGAGTTTTTCGAAGGGACTGGCCGTCCGGGCAGAGACACCTTCGGCGTGAGTGGGAGTGGCGGAGGGACTGGCCGAATTAGTGAAAGAGGCGCGGAGGGCAGTGGAGAGGGCGGGGTCGCCGGCGAGGTTGCGAAGCATCCAGAGGACGTAGGCGGCTTTGGTGCGGTAGTAGACGGGCGAGATGGCTGTGGCGAGGGGCTCACCCGGGCTTTGGCCGGGGCTTGCAGGCTCGGCGAGGGCGAGGGCGGGGCGGTCGGCCTCCAACATGCGCAGGGCAGAGTCGCGGCCATGCTGATGTTCTTCCCAGAGAGTGCTGATGAATTGGGCTACGCCCTCGTTGAGCCAGGCGGGAGGCGGCTGTGGCGAGTTGGGCGCGAGAGGCGAATTGGAAGAGGTAGGCAAGTTTGGTGAGGCAGGAGAAATTGGAAAGTTAATCCAGGCGTGGGTGAGGGCGTGGACCAGGACGCCGTCCAACGCGCCGGGTTTGACTCTGGGGCCGGGCTCGCGGAGGGGCGCGGCGAGCATGGCGCCGGTTTCGAAGGGGGCGTCGTCGGGGTCGGGCAGGTCGAGGAGGGTTAGCTGGGAGCGGGGTTGCTTGCCGAGCCAACGTTCGAGAAAGGGCGTAACGGCAGAGGCGGTGGTCCAGAAGACGACGGAGACGTTGTCCTCGGGGAGGGCGAAGGCGGTGAGGTTGGGGCCGGGGTGGGGAGTGCGTGTAGCGACAAAGAGGCTGGGAGCCTCGAAGCCTAGAGTGGTGAGGCCGGAGTCTGCGGTGGCGACGCTCGAGACTTCCTGGGTCTGGTCGAGAGAGCCGGATGGTTCGGTGATGGCGAGAGGGAGGGAGCGGCCGTTGATGAGGGCGACGGTGGGAGCCTGGCCGTGGGGGAATTCGACGGTGAGGCGCAGGCGGAAACGCGCGCCGCTGAGGCGGAGCTTGTGGGCGCCGATTTCGTCGAAGAGACGCGCGCCGTCGCCGAGCAGGACGGGAGTGCTCACGACGGGGTACCATACGACGTTGCCAAAGCCGCGCAGGCCGGTGAAGGGGAGGCTGATCTGGTCCCAATCGGAGTGGAGGGCGAGCGAGTCGGGCGCGCCGATGGATTGCAGGCGCTGGGCGGAGAGGGAAATGACGCCGGAGTAGGTTACGTCGAGCTGGAGGGATTGGCCGGGCGGGAGTGGGGTGGCGAGGGGGACAAGCTGAACAAGGGCTTCGTGCAACTGGCCGGTGTGGTCGGCGTCGGAGTTGATGGTGGCGACCTGGAAGGGGACGGCCTTGTCCTGAACGCGGATGCGTTCCCAGTTGAGCGAGGAGGAAATTTGCAGCGGGATGCGAGTAAGCGGGGTCTGGCCTTCGTTGCGGACGGTGACGAGGGCGCGGACGGCAATCTGTTGGGCGGCAGGGAGAAGATGGACGTCGAGGTCGAAAGATGTGAAAGCCACCTGCGGCGGGGGCACCTGCAGTGCGGGTGACGGCGCCTTCGGTTCCACCTGCTGTGTGGGCACCTGCGGTGCGTCTGGAGACGCGACGGATGGGCCGGTTTGCGTGGTGGTCTGGCCGGAGTCGTCGGTGGTGCGGGAGAAGATGACTGTTCCGTGGTGAGGCTGAGCGGGCTGGGCGGCTGGCTGTTGAGCGGGAGGCGTGGTTTGCGGTGAGCAAGAGAATGCCGCGAGGCAGTATGCGGCGATTGCCAGTCTGCGGGGATAAAAAAACTTCATGAACCCAGGCCTTTCTGTTTCTTTGGTTGACTGCTTGCGGTGGGGGCAACCATTTCTTGGACGCGGTGAGCAGCGCTGCGGCGCTGGCGGAAGGCTTCAAAGAGCACGACTGCGCCGGCGGTGGAGACGTTGAGGGAGCTGACGCCGCCGGCCATGGGAATGCGCAGAAGGTGGTCGCAGGTGCGGCGGACGAGGTCGTGGAGTCCAGCGCCCTCACGGCCAAGGACGAGGACGCAGTCGCCGGTGAGGTCGAATTGATCGTAATCGGATGAGCCGCGCTCGTCGAGACCAATGATCCAGATGTTCTGTTTTTTCAATTCTTCGAGGGCGCGCACCAGGTTGACGACGCGGGCGATGCGCAGGTGTTCGGCTGCGCCGGCGCTGGCCTTGACGGCTGCAGGACTGAGCGGGGCGGCGCGGCGCTCGGTGAGGACGAC
This sequence comes from Occallatibacter sp., assembly GCA_052145195.1. Taxonomy (GTDB): domain Bacteria; phylum Acidobacteriota; class Terriglobia; order Terriglobales; family Acidobacteriaceae; genus Telmatobacter. The sequence goes on from JBKQPC010000001.1 coordinate 89,038, forward strand.
GCCGTCGACTCCGGCTCCGTCAGCTACGCGCAGAAGAGCGCCGAGATTCTGCGGGTCTTCGACGCCATCGAGAGCGAGAAGAAGGCGAGGGGCGTTAGGGCGCAATGGAGCAAAGAGGTCTTCGATGGTGAGAAATTTCTGGGGGCGGACGAGGGCCACGACTCCCTGGTGAGCGGGAGTCTGGGCGAGCTGGGTCAACTTCTCGCGGGAGTCCTGACGGACGCGGATACCGGACGCGCGGCAAAGGGCGACGAGGCTCTCGATGCGGACATCTCCGCGCTCGCGGGCCACGAGAACGTGGTCAAAACGGCGGCGTCCGGCCTTGAGGGCTTCCTCGACCGGATGCAACCCGTATAAAACTTCCATAGTCGTTAGTGTAGAAGATGGGCGAAGCGCGGCTGAGGGGTTACAAAGGCGCAGAGCCGTTATACTGTTTTCCATGCAAGCAGACCCAATCGCGGAGTGGCAGAGGCTCACCCAGCTCTACCGGGAGATGGGCGACGGTGAGTTGGAGGAGCTGTACGCGGATAAAGGCGATCTGACTGAAGTGGCGCAGCAGGTTCTAGGCGACGAGGTGAAGAAGCGCGGGCTGGACAAACTGAACAAGCTAGACAAACTGGACAAACTGGACAAGCCAAGCGGGCCAAACAACGAGGCCGATGCCTCAAAGCGTTTTGCATCTCCCACATGGAATAGTCACGGCGATTCGACGACGGACGTAGAGGCAACCGAGGAAGGCGATCAGCCGGTGGAGTACACCTGGAAGACGCCGCTGTGCGAATGCGAGGACCGGGAAGAGGCATGGCAGCTTCAGGAAATGTTGAGGGTGGCGGGAATCGAGAGCTGGATTGAGGGTCCGGGCTATCAAATTGGGCATGAGTTAAGCTACCCACGGATTGTGGTTGCCGCCGATCAGCTAGAAAAAGCTCACGAGGTCATTTCACAGCCGATACCGCAGGAGATTGTGGGGCAATCCAAAGCGCCTATCGAGGAGTACGTGCCGCCGGTATGCCCGAGCTGCGGCGCGGCTGACCCGGTGCTGGAAAGCGCCGATGCGGTCAATTCGTGGCGCTGCGAATCGTGCGGGAGGCAGTGGAGCGAGCAGGTGGAAGAGAAAGAATGTCTGGCGCAACAGCAATCCATACTCAATCCTCGCCAGGTAGAGAATCCATTTGATACTGGACCCTTGATGACGGGATGAATCGACCTACGATCAAATCGTTTACCGCCCTGCTGGAGCCTCTGCGGAATGGCCTGGGGTGGGTGATTGCGAGAGTTCCGTTTGACGTGACGAAGGCGTGGCCGGAGCGGCGGCGGCTGCGGGTGCGGGGGGAGATTGAGGGATTCGCGTTTCGTACGTCGCTGTTTGCTTCTACGGGCGGCGCCAAACACTTTCTGCTGGTCAACAAGAAGATGCAGTCGGGAGCGAAGGCTACGGTTGGCGAGCGAGTGCGAATTCGGCTGGAGCCGGACCTGGAGGAGCGCGCGGTGGTGACGCCGCCGGAGCTGGAGCGGGCGCTGAAGGGCGACCGGAGATTGCCGAAGTGGTTTGCGAAGCTGTCTGATTCGATGCGGCACGAAATTGGCAAGTGGGTTGACGAGCCGAAGAGCGCCGAAACACGACGGAAACGCGCGGAAGGGATGGCGGAGCGGCTGTTGCTGACGCTGGAGGGGGAGATTGAGCCGCCGCCGATTTTGCAGGCGGCCTTTCATCGGCAGCCGCTGGCGCTGAAGGGCTGGGAGGCGATGACGCCGGTGCAGAGGCGCAATCATCTGCTGAGCATCTTCTACTACCAGACTGCGGAGGCCAGGGAGCGGCGGGCGGCTAAGGCGGTGGAAGAGGCTTTGCGCGTGGCCCGGAAAAGGACTGCTGAGTAGCGATTGAGACGATTACTTTCTTGAAGATAGGAAAATATTGGAATCCACGGTATTTTTCAGAGGCGCGGAGTCCAATTTTGCCGTCTAATTGAATGAGATGAGTGCAACTGCGTCCGTTCGCCCATATTTTGGATCGAAATTCGCTACGATTGCCGACGAGCAGGTGCGGCAGGAGAGCCTTGCCGTATCCGCAGGACTGAAGCGCCAGGATGCGGGGCTGCTGGATGAACTGATCGTCCGCTACCAGCACCGGCTGATGCGCTATTTGCTTTATTTGACGGGCAATCGCGAGCAGGCCGAAGACCTTTTTCAGGAGGTCTGGATGCGGGTTCTGGTGCGGGGGGCGCAGTTCAACGGCAAGGCGAGGTTCGACACATGGCTGTTTACCATTGCGCGCAACCTGGTGATCGACCAGAAGCGCAAGCGGACGATGGCCAGTTTGGACGAGCTGATTGAAGGCAAGGGCGACGACGACCGACCGATGAGCTTTGAGATTGCCAACGGCGAGCCGACTCCCTTTGACCGCTTTGCTAACCTGGAAGACCGGGAACGTCTGGCGGCGGGGCTGCTGGGAATGGACACAATCTATCGCGAGGTGCTGGTGCTTCGGTTCTACGAGGAGTTGTCGCTGGAAGAGATTGCCAAGGTGACGCGTGCGCCTTTATCTACTGTAAAATCAAGGCTTTATCGCGGATTGGACGCAATCAAACCCAAGCTGCCACCTGCGTTGCGGCCACCTGCGGTACGGCCAGCGTTGATGGGAGAGAGTCTCGAGACTTTGAGGACTGCATGAAGTCCGTTGAGAGCGCCAATACGGACCGCGAGTTGGTTTCTGCACTAGCAGGCAACCAGGCGGATCGGGAGCGCGCCGTGGCTTGGCGCACGCGCCGGGTGGTGTGCGCATCGCAGGGCGTGATGAAGGAGCAGGAGGCGGGGCGGCAGCGGAGCCGCGCCGTGGCGCTGGCGGCCACACTGGTGATATTTTTTGTGCTGGGCCCGTTGGCCTGGTGGATTGCAGACATTCTGATTGAAGAGGAGCACCTGACCGGCGAGTTGGGACAGATGAGCTTGTTGATCTTCTTTCTCAGCGCGGCGGTGCTGGCCTCGGTGGTTCTGGCCGGCTGGCTGCGGCGCAGGGACTAGCCGTCCAGGCGTACGGCGCTTGCGCGGCACCTGCGGTGCGGCCAATTGGCGCTTGCGCGCCATGGGATTCGTGGTGTCCCATCCAGGGTTCCTGACCTAAAAACTCCAGCGAACAGCGCCTACCGCCGGGCAGGCGCAACTTATCGTTTCCCTTCTCCGTCCATTAAAGACGAGGTCAAGCTAGGCTTGGCTCCCTGAAAGGCCCTCGGAGATAGGCGTTGCCTATGCGAGAACCAGAATCCATCTCGGTGAACGAAGACGCGCGCCTGATTCCGGTGTGGTCGATTGTGGCGGCGGTGGCGGCCTTTGTGCTGGTGGAGTACTACTTCTGGGTGGTATTGCCGCAACATCCGCACCATCCGCAGCCGCTTGGCCTGAGCATCTACTTCAATGTTTCCTGGGGATTGCTGGCGGCGCTTTACTTTTTGATGGTGGGCTACGTGAGCAAGGACGCTCCGCGGCGGGCGATGAGCACGCGCTTCTGGATCGCCATTTGCCTGGTAATGCCGGGGGGCATCGGCGCAGTGCTGTATTTTTTGCTGCGCCAGCCGGAGGTTACGCGGTGCCCGGCGTGCTCGACACACGTGCAGGGCGATTTTCACTTCTGCCCGCAATGCAATTATCAGTTGACGGCTAGTTGCGGACATTGCTTCCGGACGGTGCGCGCGACCGATCAATTTTGTACGCAGTGCGGCCATGAGCTTGCCGCGGACCATATGCCTGCGCGGTTGCGGGCGCTGGGCGAGTAGGCGGCGTTTAATCAGTTTGAAGAAGAATGGTTTAATTTGAAGCAGCTTCTCCTCAGGGGCTAAAGCCCGCAATTTATTGGTCTATCTAGCGGCACGACTAAAGTCGTGCCCTGATACAAAAATACCCCCCTGCACGGCAGACCGGTGAGCGGTGTAAACTTTTCCTTCGCGCTGAAGTTTTAGTTTTCACCGCGCGAACAGGAAAACTCTATGCGCAAAATCCCGTTTGTACTCTCTCTGTCGCTGGCTTTTGTTCTGGCGCCGATTTGTATTGCTCAAAACACGCAGACTGCGGCGCCGACCGCGCCAGACGCGGCTTTCGCTCAGGCCAAGCGGCCCATGACCTTTGAGGACATGATGAAGCTGAAACGGCTTGGGGAGACGGCTGTTTCACCGGATGGGAGGTGGCTGGCCTACTCCGTGACCACCGTGGATCTGGAGCAGAACACCAAGACACCGGAGCTTTGGATTCAGGCGATTGCTCCATCTTCCGGAAGCGGCCCAAATTCCGAATCTCAGGCTCCGATGAAGATCGCCGTGGCGCAGCCGCATGATGGCGGAGTACAGTTTGCGCCGGATGGTAAGCGGATTTTGTTTTTGAGCGGGCGGAGCGGATCGGAGCAGGTTTGGATTGCGGATTTTGACCCGGCGACGGGGGCGACGGCAAACGCGAAGAAGCTGACGAACATTTCGACGGAGGCGGGAGACGCGATCTGGTCGCCGGATGGGAATTCGATTTTGTTTACTTCGGCGGTGTACCCGGATTGCCCGGCGATTAGTCCTGCGGACGGCGGAGTTGGAGATAAGTGCAACGCGGATCGGGATGCAACCACCGCATCGAGTAAAGTGAAGGCGCAGATTTTTACGCATCTGCTCTATCGCCACTGGGACCACTTCACCGGGGATAAGCGCACGCATCTGTTTTTGGCAACGGTGGGGACGGGCGCGGTGAGGGATCTGACACCCAACGATCCGCATGACGTTCCGCCATTTTCGCTGGAGGGCGGAGGGTGCGGCTGCGCCTTTGCGCCGGATGGGAAGGAGTTGGCCTTTACCGAGAACATTGACCCGGAGCCGGCGATCAGCGTCAGCGCGAAGATTTTTACGCTGGACCTGACCAACCCTGCGGCGAAGCCGGTGGCGGTTAGCACGTCGAAGGGCGGCAACTTCAATCCTGCTTACTCGCCGGATGGGAAGTGGCTGGCGTGGCGGTCGGAGGAACGGGCGGGGTATGAGGCGGACAAGTTCCGGCTGATACTCTACGATCGTGGAATCAAAACAGTCAAAGATGTTCTGCCGGATTTCGACTACTGGGTGGACGAGTTTATCTGGGCGCCGGGCGCGTTTCCGCCTTCGATTTTCTTTACATCTGGCCATCATGGATATCAAAACATTTATGCCACAAATCCACTGAACGGCGGCGTCAAAAAGGTCATGGCTGCCGGTGCGACATTCAGCGATCTCCACGTAATCGAGCACACATTGCCGCCCGGAACAGTACCCATAGATGGCACTACCCTCTACATACTTGCAACGATGATGAAAGTTGATCGTCCTTCTGAAATTGTTTCCATCCACGAATCCGGGGTCATGACCATTCATTATCCCTGCAACCATAGCGATACGCTGTCCTGTATCTATTCGAATAGCGCGGGACCGCACCCTATCACACACCTGAACGACACCCTCTTTGACCAATTCGACTTGCCGAAAATGGAAGACTTCTGGTTCACCGCGCAGGATGGAACCAAGCTGCAAGGGTTTCTGATCCGGCCGCCGGGATTTGATGCGGCGAAGAAGTATCCGGTGAAGTTTTTGATTCATGGCGGGCCGCAGGGAGCATGGGGCGATGACTGGAGCTATCGCTGGAATGCGGAGCTCTTTGCGGCGAATGGGTACGTGGTGGTGATGATCAACATGCGCGGCTCGACGGGATATGGGCAGGCGATTGTGGATGGCGTGAACGGCGACTGGGGCGGCAAGCCGTTTACCGACCTGATGGAAGGGCTGGACTACGCCGAGCAGCATTATCCGTTTATCGACAAGACGCGGGAGTGCGCGCTGGGGGCGAGCTACGGCGGGTACATGGCCAACTGGGTGGAGGGGCACACGGACCGCTTCAAGTGCATTGTGAGCCACGACGGAATGTTCTCGCCCGAATCGGCCTACGGGACGACGGAGGAGTTGTGGTTCAACGAGTGGGAGTTCAAGGGCAGGCCGTGGGATTACTACGGGAAGCCGGACGCGGAGAATCCGTATCGCAAGTGGTCTCCGGCACTGGCGGCGAAGAACTTCAAGACGCCGATGCTGGTGGTGCATGGGCAGCTCGATTACCGGCTGGATGTGAGCGAGGGGTACCAGATGTTCACCACGCTGCAGCGACTGAAGGTGCCGAGCAAGATGCTGTACTTTCCGGATGAGGGGCATTGGGTGCTGAAGCCGCAGAACGCGCGGCTGTGGTGGAAGACGGTGAACGATTGGGTGGATGAGTGGACGGGGAAAGACAGGGACTAGGGAACAGCCACCCCAGCTACGAAGACCTGTCGCTGGGGACCCCGGCAGGGAATAGGGACTAGGAAATATGACGCTATGACGTTTGGCCGCAAATCGTCGAAGCCGCGCGCGTTTCTGAATGAAGGCGGGCTGTACGAGTACGGCGTGAGGTCGCTGGGGCGGCAGATGCGCACGGAGGCCGAGCTGCGGCGGCTGATGCAGAGGCGCGTGGAGCCGGGAGAACGGGGCGATGCAATGGTTGCGGCGGCTATGGCGCGGTTGAAGGAGCACGGCTACCTGGACGATGCGGCTTTTGCCGAGACCTATGCGCGTCTGCGCCAGCAGAATGAGAAGCTGGGCGAGCGACGGGTGCGGCAGGATTTGAAGCAGAAGGGCGTTCATGGCGATCTGATTACGGAGACTCTGGAAGCGCGCTATGGGCAGACCAATGAGGAAGCGCTGGCGCGCGAGCACCTGGCACGCAAACGGCTGCGCAAGCCGGAGAACGAAAAGGAGACGGCGCGGATTATGCGGCGGCTGGTGGCGGCAGGGTTTTCGACGGGCGTGATCTACAAGATTCTGCGGCAGTGGGATGTGCCGGATGAGGCACTGGCGGCGCTGGAGAATCTGGAAGAGGAGGCGCACGAGGAGTAGAACTGGCCGAATTTGCCGAATATGTTATATTTATATATAATAATTGAAGAGGTTTCACCATGCACACCACAAATCTGCGTAAAGTCGGCGGCTCGGTCATGCTGGCCGTTCCGCCCGCTATTTTGGAACAGCTTCAACTGAAGGTGGGAGCGACGGTTGGTCTGGCTGTGGCTGGGGAACGGCTGGTGATGCAACCGAGGCCCAAACCTCGCTACACGCTGGAGGAGCTGCTGGCGAAATGCGATCCGGCTGCTGATGCCACAGAGATGTCCGAGGAAGATCGGGAATGGCTCAACACGCCGCCGGTTGGCCGTGAGCTGCTATGAAGCGCGGCGACATCTACATGGTCTCGCTCGACCCCACGCTGGGGCATGAGCAGCAGGGGCAACGGCCCGTGCTGATTGTCTCGCCCACTGCTTTCAACGAGGCGACAAAAGTGCCGGTGGTTTTGCCGATTACCGGCGGCGGCGAGTTTGCGCGGCGGATTGGCTTCTCGGTGCCGCTTGCAGGCACGAAGACGACCGGAGTTGTGCACTGCGACCAGCCGCGCGTGCTCGACATCGCCGCGCGCGGAGGAAGGAAAGTGGATGCGCTCCCGGCGGAGATTCTGGAGGAAGTGCTGGCTAAGGTGGGGACGCTGTTTGAGTAGAAAAAGCGCAGTTCACCTTGAGTACCTTTGTCTTCTTTGATACTGAATACTTACTCCTGATGTTCCCATCCGGAAGCGGAGCATATCGAGGCTTACGTTATATTTGGCACAGGCATCAGAATCAGACAAATGCAGTTGTTTAATACGTAGTAGAGCTGCTCTCGGCAGAAGCAAGCACGCCGAGAGCCAATTAGCCTGTTCCTCCTGGTCCTTATCGTGATGTCGAAGAACAGCTCGAGTCTTTGGATCAATATAGACTTTGGAAGGGTCATGCTCCAGTAGAAGGTGGGCCAATTCGTGCATGAGGTCGCTGTTTTGACGTGCTGCTGTATGCGTAGGATTATATACAATAACTGGCGGCACAGCCGAGATTGTAATCGCAGACCAGACCGCTGAATGTTTGGTTAAAAGGCGATGGCGTACGTCTGGTGGAAGAGATGGTAATTCGTCAGGTGTAACTATTCTCGCCCGCATCTCCGTCGCAATCGATCTTGCAGCGAGGGGTTCCCAAATAGGCAACCGTCGCTGTCGGCGGTGAGCTTCCGCCGTCTGCTCGCAAAACGTTTTGAATCCGCGCTTAAACATTAGGTAGTTTGGTTTGCGAACTCCTGAGCAGCCAGAATAAGCGCGGCGAGATCTTGCGCAGCCTCTATAGAATACTGCGCATCGGATCTGTAATGAACTGCTGCCGTACCCGCACTCGGTGCTGCGATCGCGACCTTATGTATTTTCCTTACCTCCAAAATCTCAGACGGGTCGATTCGTAGCGCAGTACAGAGCTTAGCAAAAGTCTCCAAATCAGGGAGTTTACCGCTCTCAACTCGGGAGAGTGTGGCCGGGCTAATACCAAGTTCTCGGGCGAACTCACGGACCCCCTTTTCACCACGACGTTCCTGTAGCAAACGACTGAATTTGACGATATTCAATTTGATTCTCCAAAGAAACATGTTGCACGTGTTGACATGCGCCTCAGATTGCGCTACTCTCAGGCCAGAGTGAAAGACATGCAACATGTCTTACGCCTGAAACGGTAACACAGCAAGCATGAAATAGCCAAATGAATTAAGGAGGTTCCCAAATTGGCAACGAATCCGCCGTCGGGAGACGGCCACAGAAACGGAGCAGTACGTGACAGGTCGCAGGCCTTTAATCCAAGGACACAGACCTGGGTGAAGCGCGATGACACCACAGGGCGCTTTATGGACCAAAAACAAAACGGCATGCCGTATAAGGGCGTGCGTAAGGAGAACTAAATGAGACTGAAGAACATCAATGGAACCAGCGGTTTGACCTGTGGTTGCGGAAGTTGGCTCAATCATTGGGCTAATTTCAGTGGCCAAAGCATTCCAACCTACTGCCCAGCGTTTGGCTGCATGGAAAAAAAGCTCGTAGGAGCGCATGTGCAGCAGGACAGTACCACAGACAAAAAATGGTACATCGTTCCTCTATGCGCTACACACAACGCCAAGTCTGAAACATTAGATGTCGGCCCAGTAGCACTTGCTCCAGCAAACGTAAGTGAGACATGCAAGAAAGAAGAAACGTATGGAAGCCTGCTTGGTAGTTATTTAGCGTCTCACCCCTTGCGGCGGTAGAGGACCTGGAACTCGTAGCCCTGGTTGGCGGGGAAGAGGGAGGCTACGTGACGGAGGCGCTCGGCTAAAGCGGGGGCGGCGAGGAGGGGGTAGTCGCGCTCGCGGAGATCGTGGTAGTCGAAGTCGACGGCTAGAGAGAGCATGTAGATGGCCAGAGCGTCGGAGAAGGCGGAGTCGAAGTAACTGGTGCGGGCGCGCTCGTCGATGGGGATTGGGGTGCGGCCGTTGAGAGAGCGGCTGTCGGGAGTGCGAATGTCTTGCGCGCGGCGGCGGGTCTCCCATGCGTCCTGACTGGTTTCACCGCGGACCTGAGCCTCGGCTTGTTGCCAGACTAGAGTGGAAAAGCTTTCCGGAACGCCGGCGGCCTCGACAAAGTTGTGGGCCACGTTGATGAAGAATTCGAAGGCCAGTCCGAAGCGGTCCTCGACGAGGCGTGTGGAGAGAAAGACGGCCTGGGTGGAACCGAAGTCGGCGTTGCGATGGCAGATGGCGCGGTCGCCGAGATCGACGGTGTAGGCGGGGGCGACCATGGTGTCGTCGGTGTCGGCAATGGCCAGGGGAACAAAGTAGTAGGCGCGCTGCTGGAGCGCGGGCGCGAGAGCGACGGGGACGGCGCTGACCAGATGCTCGAGGTCGACATCGGAGATGCGCGTCTCGCCCCACATGGCGTAGTGAATTCCGTTGGGAGCCTGGGCGACGGCTACCTGCGTGGCGACCTTCTCGGCCGGCCATAGATCGACTTGTGAAATGCTTGCCATGAACTTGTATTCTAGAGCATTGTTACAGTACCTGTAGGGTGGGTTTAGTGGTTTCCCACCCATTTAACAAAGAACATGAAATGGATGGGGCACGGAGCATCCTTACACTATCAGTAAAAATGCTCTAGATCAACGGAGGCGGCGAGGGTGACGCAATCGAAGCAAAACAGAGGCGCGGAGGGCGGAAGGGTTTTTGGATTTCCGCTGAAGGGGTTTGGGCTGTTCACGAGTTTGCTGCTGGCTGTTGCGGCGGCGTTCTTCACGTTTTTCGCGATGACGACGATTGCCATCTTCGCGCTGCTGGGGTGGAATACGTTTGGACATCATACGGTGAGCTACGCCGACAGCTACCGGTATGTTGGATTTCCCGCGGGTGTTGTGGTGCTGGTGGTGGGGCTGCCGGTATTTGGGGTGCTGTGGGTGAGGAGCAAGGGAATAGGGAGTGGGGAATAGGGAGTAGACCCGGGCCTGAAGGCCCCTTACCACACGATCTCATACAGGGGGCTGAAGCCCCCTGCTCCCTCCGTTGATCCGTGATATTCAGGATCTAGAAGGTCCTTGTTGCCTCCATTGATCTGTAGTTTGCAGGAACTTGAAGCACCTGTAAGTGGAGTGGTTCAGCTTTAGTTTTCTGCTGGAGTGGGATTCGCGGGGGCAAATTTGGCTACGTGAATTTTGCGGGCCAGACCGATCTTGGAGAGCAGCCAGATACCCCAGAAGTTGGGATCGATTTCGTACCATGCGAGGCCATGCCGGGCCGAGACTGGGTACGCATGGTGGTTGTTGTGCCATCCCTCGCCACCGGTGAGAAGGGCGACCCACCAGTTGTTACGCGAATCGTCGCGTGTGTTAAAGCGGCGTGAGCCCCAGAGGTGCGTTGCGGAATTGATCAGCCAAGTGGAGTGCAGGCCGATGGTAACGCGCAGAAATCCGCCCCAGAGCAACATTCCTACGGCGCTTTTCCATCCGCCCGCGAGACCTCCGAGGCCGAAGAGGAGCACGCCGCTGACGGAGAGCGGCATCCAGTGGTACTTGCTGAGCCAGACGTAAAAGCGGTTGCGCTCGAGGTCGGGGACATAGCGGGCGAGGAGCTTGGTCTGCGCATGCAGCGCATTGCCCCAGACGATCCAACCGACGTGCGCCCACCAGCCGCCTTCGCGTGGGGTGTGCGGGTCGCCTTCGCGGTCGCTGAGCTGGTGATGCACGCGATGAGTGGCCACCCAGAAGATGGGGCCGCCCTCGAGTGAGAGCGTGGCGCAGACTGACATTATGTATTCCAGCCACTTGGGCGCCTGGTAACCACGATGGGTCAGCAGGCGGTGGTAGCACATGCCGATGCCGACGTTGATAGCCAGGACAGAGAGCACCAGCATCACCGTGAGCCGTTGCCAGGTGAAGAAGAAGAGCGCAGCCACCGCGCCGAGATGAAAGATGACGATCACACTCAGCGTGAGCCAGTTGATGCCCGCGCCGACGCTTGCGTCTCGGCCCATGTGAACCTGAGACCGCGCAGATGGGGCTGCGGGAATTTCATTGGTAGACCTTGTGGCGGAAACTTCAGGGGCCAGCGCGGGAGAAGGTGCGGTTGCGACGGAAGCCATAGGGGGAAGTCCCAGGAGAGTGGCGACGCGCCCACCCATCCACCTATATTGTATCCGGAGATCAATTGCACAACGGTATTGGACAGCGCATGTCCAGAATAAAATTTTGCAATTCCCGGAATTTGTGAGCAATATTGCTCGCAATCAGCGAGATGCTGGTTCGCGTAGACGGCTCGGCGATCGCCGTGGCAACTGAATCGTCTGTTGTTCACCTTGGTACAAAATAACCTTGTCCGGATTGCCGGTAACTTCCACGCCAACTCCATGACTCTTTCCAACCATCACGATGTGGAAGGTGCGAGACTTCAGCATGCCGGGAAAATCGCCCTTTCTGGCGTCGATTGTAAGCAGGCGCTTTGCGTCGTCCCATTGAAACGCAATCGTCGCATAGACGCCATTTTCGTAGTTATAGCTGTCATTCTCATCCTCATAGAGGGTGAAGTTGCCGTCGGCTCCGGGATAGATGCGCAATTCGATGGGGTCGGCAGGTTTCTCGGTGGAGTATTGAAGGAATGGCCCCATGGGCACAATCGATCCGGACCTGATCATCAGCGGAATCGTCTCGATGGGCGCGTCCGCGATGATGGTTCTGCCGCCTTCCAGCCTCTCTCCCGTCCAGAAATCGAACCATGAAGCACCGGCCGGCAGATAAACGCTTCTTGTCTTCTCTCTGTGCTCGACTACCGCTTCCCTCAAGTGAATCGACGGAGTTTTCCAGTAGAGCTTGGCTCGGAAGGCGCCCAGCGCGCTGTTCGCTGTCTCGAACTTGAAGTCATATTCCTTGCCGGCGACTAACTCGACGGGAACCGTCCATGACTCCATCGATTCGTAGTTATGCGGCACTTCCTTGCCGTCCAGATACACCCGCCGCGAACCGAAACTCTTCAGGTTGAAGCGATAATTCCCGGTTTCCGAGGGAGTTAGCTTGCCTTGCCAGCGAACGGAGAATTTGGGCCCGGAAATAAAACTCTCCCAGCCCGTGTACCAGTCCAGATTCACATCCGGCTCTACGTCTTCATGACATACGTTCTTAAACTCGTCATCGCAATAGTAAGTTGCGTTCAGGCCCGGTTTGCCGTCCCTGGTCTTGAAGTGCTCGGGCGTGACGAGCGCGCCATCCTCCGGTGGGCGATGATACATATACTTAGTAACTGGCGAAACCATGATCGCCGGGCCGAACATATATTGATCGTTGATCGAATACGTCTGATGGTCGCTGGTGAAATCCATGGGCAGGCCGCGCATGATGGTGTACCCGTTGCGCGTAACCTGCCAGCCCAGCGAATAGATGTAGGGCAGCAGACGGTAGCGCAGATTGTCGTATTTCTCCAGCACCGGAGAGTATTCGCCAAACTCCCATATCTCGCGCGGAGTTTCAGAGCCGTGCGCCCGGAAGATGGGAGAGAAAGCGCCCAGCTGGAACATGCGCGCGTAAAGCTCCTGATAGGCAGGATCCTTGCCACCATTCATGAAAACCCCGCCCTGGCATCCCAGCGAATATGCGCCGATATCGAAGGTCCAATAGGGAATGCCGGACATGCTGTGGTTAACCCCGGCTGAGATTTGATTCTTGTAGACCTCCCAACTGGCGCCGATGTCTCCCGACCAAGTGGTTGCCGCGGCGCGCTGCTGGCCGGCGAAGGTGGAGCGGGTGAGAATGTAAACGCGCTTCTGGTCCGTCTCTTTTCGCTGATTTTTGTAAATGGCCTCGGTATCGAGCAATGAATAAGAATTGAGATACCTGGCGAAAGTGCCGAGATGATTGTCGCGCACCCGCTTCATCTCATACTCCTGGGCCTCCTGCGTGAGCGCGTTCACCATGTCCGGCTCGGTAGAATCCATCCACCAGGCGTCGACTCCCTTGGAGAAGAGTCCTTCGCTGGCGTACTTCCAGTACAAATCCGTTGCGGCGGGATTGTACACATCGAAGTACTTGAATCCGGCCCAGCCCACGGTGGGAAACAAATAGCCGCGAGTGTCCATGTCTTTATAAATCTGTGACGCCGGCCCCAGCCCGGCCCAGATCGAAATCATCAGATGGAAGTCTTGCTGGTGGAGAAGGTCGATCATTTCCTTGGGGCGGGGATACTTGGTATCATCAAAGATCATACCTCCCCAGTTATCGTTATTGCCCCAGTAATTCCAGTCCTGCACGATGTTATCGATGGGAATGCGGCGCTCGCGATACTCCCGCGCAATGCCCAGCAGTTCGTCGCGCGTGGCGTAATGCTCCTTGCTTTGCCAATAGCCGTAGGCCCACTTGCCGTACATCGGCGCTTCGCCGGTGAGCTGCCTGTATCCAGCGATTTCCTGGTCGATGGAGGGGCCGTAAAAAAAGTAGTAATCGATGTTATCGGCAACTTCGGACCAGAATGAGGTCGCGCTGCCGCTGTCGTCAAAGGTTGTCTTGGAATAGTTATCCCAGAAGATTCCATATCCCGCGGTTGAAACCAGGACGGGCGTAACCGCCTTGGTGTTGGCCTGCACAATCTTCACCGACCGGCCGCGATAGTTCATCACTCCCAACTGCTGCTGTCCCAGACCATAGACGCCTTCATCCGCGCTGAGCCTGAATTTCTGCTGAACGCTGAAGGCTGACGTTTCGCGCGGAATCCGCGAAGGCGTGAATATAGCCCGTCCTTGCTCCTTGAGAAGCGTGCGGTTGTTGCTGTCGAGATATTGAATCGATCCATCGCTCTTGCTTAGCTGTAACTTGACACGCCCGTAACTCAGAGTCAATTCCGCCGCGCTCTCCTCGATATGAACGTCCAGATCAGGCAGTGTATGTTGGAGAACAGAGAGGCTGAGTTTCTCGCTTGTGCCGCCTGCCGGCCATTTCACGACGCGGACGATTCCCTCCGCATAGAACTGCACCTTCAAGTTCAGATCGCCTGTTTTCAGTTGAACGCCGTTCTGGATGCGCTCGATTGCCGGCGGCACCGGAGCTGCGGAAAAGCTGCTCTGGCATACCGCCGGAAAAACGCACAGGAAAAGCGAAATACACAGCGTTGCAAACCGCGACACAGAGGCATGAAGTTTCATTTTGATATTCCTTTCTTGTTCTACTCGGTGTTGCCCGGCCACAAGCGAGTCCAAAAATAACGCCAAGTACTTATGTTACATGGGCCAATACACCCGGGATCAAGGGGCGCCACGTTTAAAAGACTCGCCGATCGATTTATTTGGGAGGATCGCCGGCTTTGCCAAGGATACTGATTCACGGCTTTCCGTGCTGAAGTTGCCTCCGCCGGTGACAAAGGGCTTTTCTGTCTGGCCTCGGAGGATGCGGTAGAGGACGAATTGGCGCTGGGTTGCGCCGCACAGCTCGAAGAGCAGTTCGCCGCAATTGTCGGCCAAGGGATCGACGGCGTCGATAAGGCGCGGGCGGGAAGAAATTGCATTGCCGGTGGTGCTGTTGGTGGTCGGTGTGACGGTGATATATTATGGCTGCATTGCGAGGAGGCGCGATGAAGAGATTGCTGATTGTTCTGACGGGTTTGCTGCTTGTGGCGCCTTTCTGCGCGGCGCAGAGTCAGTATGATCTTTCCACGCTAGCAACCGCGAACTTCACCACATCGTCGCTTGGCGAATTTAACGACGAGGGAGTCATACGTCAGAGTTCGCGGAACAGCGCGGGTGTTGCCGCGGGATTTGAGTATTGGAATCGCGGAAACGGGTTTCTTGCCGAGGGGTCATACACTCCAACAGGAGGAAGGTTGCAGGCGCTCGATAATTCAATACTCATTACGTGGCCTCTTCAGCGGTACAAGATGGATGCGATTTACGAGCATCGCTTCCGGTTGACGAAGGTATTCAACCCCTATCTGGGCATTGGCGGCTCTCAGGTAGTGCTGTGGGGCGGCAAAGTAACCGGATGGGATACATGGGGCGTGCTGGTCGCGGCTGGTGGCGCGAGGTTGCGCGTGACTCCGCGAATATCGTTGAAGGCTGGCTTGCTGGTCGATGTGGGGAAGGCGTCAACCTATGGAGACAAAACATATGAAGCTTCTCAGAATTTAATGTTTGAGCCACAGGTTGGAGTGGTCTGGACATTGAAAAGGACGGAAGCAAAGAAGCATCCTTGAGGCGAGGACCGGTTAATGCAGTATTAGCAGGCCCGCTCGCTTCATCGACAAAAAATCTGATCCTCGCAAGGGCATCTTCCGGCCTATTAGGAAATAATCGAATCGAATCGTCACGTTGCGCTCTCTATTTATCATACGAGGTGCTTCCCCATGGAACTCAACAAGAAAGTCGCTAACTTTACGCTGCAAACGGACGAGGACAAGACCGTAAGCCTGACGGATTATGCCGGCAAGCCGGTCATCCTCTTCTTTTATCCCAAAGCGGACACTCCCGGCTGCACCATCGAGGCCTGCGGTTTTCGCGATACGTTCAAAAAGCTCCAGGCGGCGGGGGCGGTGGTGCTGGGCATCAGCCGCGACACGCCGAAGGAGCAGGCCAAATTTCGCGCCAAGTACGAGTTGCCTTACACGCTGCTGGCCGATGTAGACGAGAAAGTGTGCAAACAGTTTGGCGTGCTGAAGGAAAAGAACATGTACGGCAAGATGGTATGGGGCATTGAGCGGACGACGTTTGTGATTGGGCCGGATCAGACCCTGCTGCATGTCTTTCCCAAGGTTACGCCCGCGGGCCACGCGGAAGAGGTGCTGGCGCTGATCAACGAATGGAAGAAAGCGCACAAGTAAAGTGATACATGAATCGCAAACTCGGGGATGAGCAGCGTGAATCCCAGGTCCGAAAATCCGGACCTGGGGCACCTGCTGGGAGGTTGCCTGGGCGGCTGCTTCCACGCGCATTTTTTGAGGCTTCGCCGGAGGAGGTGGCTCCACGGCTGCTGGGGAAGGTGCTGGCGCACGTTTCTTCCGGGGGAGTATTGGCGGGTCGGATTGTGGAAGCCGAGGCCTACCTTGGGCCGCACCATCGAACGCCGGATCCGGCTGCACATTCCTATCGTGGAGCTACGCCCCGCAACCAGGTACTGTTCGGCCCCGCCGGATACGCATATGTCTACTCGATCTACGGGCGGTACTTTTGCATGAACATCAGTTGCGAGGTTGAGGGGCGGGCTGGCTGCGTGCTGCTGCGCGCGTTGGAGCCGTTGGCTGGAGTGGAGCAGATGGCGCGGAATCGGGGGCTAGTGGCGGGGGCAAAGCCGCGAATGCTGACCTCCGGACCCAGCCGGCTTTGCCAGGCGCTGGGTCTCACACGCGCGGCGCACAACGGTTGCGATCTGGTTGATCCTGCTTCGCCGCTTCAGGTGCGCGACGATGGCTATACGGTTGGCGAGGTATTGGTGACGCCGCGCATCGGCATCCACGAGGCCATTGACTGGCCGCTACGCTTTGCACAGCGGGGGAATGAATGCGTATCCGGGGCAAGGAATCAGAGGGAACAGGCAGAGGCGCCAAAGGCGCTCCCAGCATGAGGGAGCGCCTTTGGCAGCACAGCAGGAAGCGCGCTTATTACTTAGGCGCCTTGACGCCAGCGGCCTGGGCCAGAATACCCTTAACATCCGCTGCAAACTGGCCTGTGGGGGCCAGTTGCAGGTACATCTGGTAAGCCTCGGCGCAGCCGGGGGGCAGATTATACTTCCCCGTCTTGGCGTCGAAGGTAGCCTTCTGAAGAAGTCCCTGGCCCTTGAGATAGTAGAGAATCGGCATGTTTTTGGGATCAATCTTGATGGCCTCATCGGCAGCAGCCACCTGGGCGTCCGCATTCCCGGTCTGGAAGAAGATGATGGCTTCGTTCTTGAAGTAGAAGCTAGCCTGTGATGGATTGATCTTGGCGGCTGCATCATAGGCTGCCTGCGCCTCGGGAACCTTACCGGTGCGGGCATAGATCTCGCCCAGGCCGGAATTGGCAGCGCCCTGAGCCTGAGAATCCGGCTTTTTCGACGCGGCCTCCACTTCCAGCACCTTCTTGTAGGTTGCTTCCGCCTGGGCATATTTCGCAGGGCGGTCATCCACCGGACCAAGTTGCGCGAGGCCGAGTTGCGCCTGGCCTAACTGAGCCCAGAGAACGGAAGCGTCGGGCTTGGCCGCAGAGTCCTTGAGCATGAGGGTTTCGACCTCGGTAAACTTTGCGGTCTTGATCTCGATTTCCTTGGCATCGATATCCGGCTTGGAGGCGGAGGAGCCGAGGGCCTGGGTAGCCAGTGCGAGAGCATTATTGGCGTCCTTGAAGTCCTGGCTGACAACCTTCAGGTCGTCGTTGATGTGCTTGATGACATCGTTGGCCTTCAAGGCCTCGGCGTTGTGCTTTCTGAGTTCCACCAACTGTTTTTGCTGGTCGGCAGGCAGCCTGTCCACGAATTCTTTGCGGGACATATCGAAGTCCTGCAGCACATCCTGGCCGGCGCCGATCTTGACGCCATCGAAGGAGTCGATAAACTTGTCTGGCGGCGTATCGGCTGCGCGATAGACCACGGTATATGTGGCGGGTGTCGCCTGCCCTTGATAGTCGCCGGTGGAAGAGACCTGGAAGGTGAACTTATTGGTTTTGCCGCCGTCGGTCGATAGACCTA
Source organism: Occallatibacter sp. (assembly GCA_052145195.1). Lineage (GTDB taxonomy): Bacteria > Acidobacteriota > Terriglobia > Terriglobales > Acidobacteriaceae > Telmatobacter. Next base: position 107,105 of record JBKQPC010000001.1, read on the forward strand.
CCGTTCCCGAGGTTCTTGGGGCTCCTTCAGGTCCGGTAACGCGGCCGTGTATGCTGCCCGTGGGTCCCTTGAGCGCCACAGGCGCAGAGGGCGTAGTTTGGGCAAACGCAGGCAAAAGTGCGAAAGCCATCAGGCCCAACCAAAGCGAAATGGTGCGTTTCATCTGCTTCTCCTTGGGAGCGTCGCGAGCCCGAGAGTACGCGCGCTCAAATAATCAAATTTTACCGGCCCATGATTTATCGAACCCTGAGCCTAGCCACAGGTTGCGTCTGTCTGCCGGATAATATCCTACGCTGACTCACGCTATGGTGTCATGGTAGACCTTCCTGCAAACTTCTGGGTGTGGCCTGTATCACACTCTAGAATATAAGTATGGCAACCACAATTCGCCCCGCAACCCGCGCGGACATTGCGCAAATTCTGACATTCATACGGGCGCTGGCAGCTTACGAACGCGCACCAGAGGCCGTGACAGCGACCGAAGCCGGCCTGGAGCGGGATGGGTTTGGAGCTAACCCATTTTATTTCTGTCTAATAGCTGAATATGACGGCAAGGCGGCGGGTATTGCGCTGTATTTTTTCAACTACTCCACCTGGCTGGGGAGGCCTGGGATCTACCTGGAGGATTTGTTCGTAGAGCCGGAGTTGCGCGGCCTGGGGATCGGCAAGGCTTTGCTGGAGCGAGTGGCAGCCATCGCCGTGGAAAAGGGCTGCCAGCGATTTGAGTGGGCGGTTCTGGAGTGGAACACGCCGGCCATCGAGTTCTACCGGGCGATGGGGGCAGAGTTTATGGACGAGTGGCGGATCGTGCGGGTGACGGGAGAGGCGCTGAAAGGACTAGCCGTCCAGGCGGGCGGCGCTTGCGCGGCACCTGCGGTGCGGCAGACGCGCTTCGCGCCATAGGATTCGTGGTATCCAACCCTTTCACACAAAACGCGAAAGGATAGGGTACCCAGCAGAGTTGGAAGGACAGCAACCATGAACTTGCGCCGCGATAATCGCGAGGGCGAACCGTTTATTGCTTTCTCCGAGCCGAAGGCGGCTGCCCCACCTCAGGTGGTTCGCGTGATCGGGGGCGGACTGGCGGGGCCGGAAGCGGCGTTGACCGCGGCGCGGCTGGGCTGCGAGGTGGATCTCTACGAGATGCGAAGGGTGGTGGACGGCAAGCCGCGTCTGACGCCGGCACACCAGACGACGGAATTTGGCGAGCTGGTCTGCTCCAACTCGCTGAAGAGCGAATCGCCCAACACGGCGCCATGGCTGCTGAAACAGGAGATGCGGCGAGCGGGTTCCGCGCTGATGCACATGGCCGATGAGAGCGCTGTACCGGCGGGACACGCGCTGGCCGTTGATCGCGTGGAGTTTTCGCGGCGGATTGCGGAGGCGATTGCCGCCGAACCGCGGATTCGCGTTCTGCGTGAGGAAGTCACAACTCTGGACCAAAACGAGGACGGCATGAAGTGCACGATTGTGGCGACGGGGCCACTGACTTCGGATGCGCTGAGCGCGGAGATCGAACGCATTACGGGAAAAGGACATCTGGCCTTCTATGACTCGATCTCGCCGATTGTCGAGGCCGATTCGATTGATATGGAGCGGGTTTACATGGCCGCGCGCTGGGATAAAGGGACGGCGGATTACATCAATTGCCCCATGGACCGCGCGGAGTACGACCGCTTTCTGGATGCGCTGCTGGGTGCCGAGGCGGCGGAGGTCAGGGAGTGGGAGAAACTGGATTACTTTGAGGGCTGTTTGCCGATTGAGGTGCTGGCTCGGCGGGGGCGCGACACGCTGCGCTTTGGTCCGATGAAGCCTGTTGGCCTGCGCGATCCGCGTACCGGGCGGACGCCCTGTGCGGTAGTGCAACTGCGCAAAGAAAATCTGCGCGCCGACAGCTACAACCTGGTGGGCTTCCAGAATCATCTGAAGTTTGGCGAGCAGGCGCGTGTGCTGCGGCTGATTCCCGGATTGGAGAGTGCGCGCTTCCTGCGCTACGGGCAGATTCATCGCAATACGTACATCTGCGCGCCGGTCTTACTGGATGAGACTCTGCGGCTGAAATGCTCGCCTGTGATTCTGATTGCAGGTCAGTTGTCGGGAGTGGAGGGATACACGGAATCGATTGCGACAGGATTGCTGGCGGGGATTTATGCGGCGGCACTGACGCGGGGCGAAAAACCCGTGCCCGCGCCGCGAGCGAGCGCCCACGGTTCACTGGTGCATTACATTACGCACGCCGACCAAAAGAACTTTCAGCCGGCTAACATGACCTTCGACCTGCTGGAGCCGTTGGAAGAAGAAGTGCGCAAGAAGGCGCGGGACAAGAAGGAGCGGCACCGGTTGCAGTGCGAACGAGCGCTCAAGGCGTTTGAGGAGTGGCGGGCGACGATGATTAGCTACTTGCCTCTAGCTTCTAGCTACTAGCCCCGTGCTCCGTTCTTTTGTGCGAGATCAGCGGAAAGTACTGCCGATTCGTCTCACCCTGACAAGAACACGGGAACCGCCTCAGGAACCTTTTCGGTCTTGTCAGTGTCCAAGTAGAGAGGGGATAGCGGCGGCAACGGGCGAGCGTGGAAGCGTGTACCCTGAAGACTGGAGTGTGTGGATGCGTTGGATTGCAATTCTGGTTTGTTGTGCGGCGCTGGCGGGGGGTGCAAGTGCTGGTTGGGGGCAGACTGGGCCAGCTAAGGCGGCGACGGCCGCCAAGGCTCCGCAGGGGGTGACGCACTTGGTGCTGCCGCCGGTTCCCAAGGCGCTGCTGCCGGAATCGTTTGCCGGATGGGTGGAAACGGGCGCGCCGAAGAAGATCACCGACGCGGCGCAGGCCGACCCGGCGAACGCGGCGGCTCTCAGAGAGTACGAGTTTACGGATGCCGTGGTGTCTGAGTACAAGCGGAGCGGGGAGACTCTGAGCGTACACGCGCTGCGCTTTCACGACGCCAGCGGCGCATATGGAGCTTATTCGTTCTATCGGCAGAATGGATGGCCCAGAGAGCAGATCGGCACGGGCGCGACATCCAACAATAACCGGGTAATCTTCTGGGAGGGGAACATCCTGGTGGATGCGAATTTTTCGCGCGTCGGGCCGATGAGCGGGGCGGAACTGCGCGAACTGGCGGGACAGTTGCCTCAACCGGAGGGCGGCAAGGCGCTGACGCCTCCGATTCTGGCGAATCTGCCGAAGGCCCAACTGGACGGTCAGACGACGCACTATGCGGTGGGACCGGCGGGCTATGCCGGAGCAGGCGGAGTGCTGCCGCCGGAGCTGGTGGGCTTTGATCGCGGCGCGGAGGCTGTGACCGCCAGCTACACGCTGCGCACGGGTCCGGCCACGCTGACCATCATCGACTACCCCACGCCGCAGTTGGCCGCGGTGCAGGAGAAGACGATTCGCGATTACATTCAAGCCGGCATACGCGGGGGCCAGCAGGCGCAGGCAGTTTGGCCCAAGCCGTTGCGGGACTCCGGCCTGCCAGCGCTGGAGGTGCGGCGCAGCGGGCCGCTGGTGGCGCTGGTGAGCGGGAACGCATTTACCGACGATAGCCACAAGCTGCTGGCAACGGTTCACTACGAAACGGAGCTGACGCCGCTCCAGCAGGAGGGCGAGTCGGAGGTATTGAAGACCGGGAAGCTGCTTTTTGGGATTACGATCCTGGTGCTGATCGGCTGCAGCGCGGCGCTTTTGCTGGCTTTTTTCCTGGGAGGCTTCCGGGTGCTCTACCGCCTGGCACGCGGCAAACCGATTTCCTCGGTTTACGACATTGAGTTCATCAGCCTGAATTTGCGGGAGTGAGCAGGAGTGAAAATCCGGCAAAAAACACGAGGCAGCATCCGAAGGGTAAATGCGGAGGAAAACCGGGGGATAACCCCCAATAAACCGGAGTAAACATAGAGAAAAGGGGGGATAAAGCGGAATTAAAAAGGCGAAGAAGCTTCGAAGACGGCATCTGTGCATTTCCCTAAAATTATTTATTATGTTATTGATATATAAGCACTTATTTCTGTCTAGATTTGCCCTTGACACTCCCATCCCCCGCCCCTACTATGCAGCCAGAAAGTTCTGATGGTTTTGCCTCCGTTGGAACTATTCTCCCTGAGGAGAGAGCTGCCCTGTTGCCGGGCGGCTCTTTCCGTTTCTGGACTTGCCGTCCAGGCTGACGGCGCTTGCGCGCCATGGTTTTGTGGTATCCCACCCTTTAATCACCCCGACGACGAAGACCTGCCGTTACCACCCCAAGAAGCAAGAGCCGCTTCTTGGGGGCCCGGTCGTTGGGGGCCCCTAAATCACCGAGAACGCGAAAGGATGAGGCACCCAGTTGAGCCTCCCTGTCTCCTTTTCGGGGCTTCATCCCGACATCCAGATGCAAGCAGGCCCACGGCTGAGCGCGGGCCTGTTTGGAGTACAACTAGACAGCCTGGGTGTGCGAGCGCCGCGATCCCGGTCTATTTGGTGGCAATCTCGACCAGCTCGACGCGGCGGTTCTTTGCCCGGCCTTCGTCGGTCTTGTTGGAGGCGATGGGGGCATAGGGGCCGTCGCCAAAGGCGATCAGTCTGCTGGCTGCAATGCCGTGCTTGCTGACCAGCGCGGTGATCACCGACTGCGCGCGGGCCTGGGAGAGCTTCACGTTAGAGGCCGCGTCACCCACCATATCGGTATGGCCGACGATATAGACCTTCAGCGTGGGATTATTGGTAAGCAGCTTGGCGATCTCGTCGATGGCCGGCTCGGAGTCCGGCTTGAGGACGGAACTGGCGGTGTCGAAGTTGATGCCATAGATGGCGACGCTGCCGGTGTCGGCGATGCTGGAGGCCATGGCGGCAGCGTCGATCGTTACATCCTGGGCCATTGCCTGCTTCTCAATGATGTGCACGAAGTAAATGTCTGGCCCCACGGAGGCGATGAATATCTCCGCCCATATTTCGCTTCCGCCCTTGGCGATGCGAATGGTAGTCCTTTGACCTTGGCCGCCGTCATCGTGCAACACCTGCCCACCCGCCGTACGTGCCGCATTTTGATAGTTGCGCCTGACCTGCAGGGCGCTGACCGGCTGAGTATCTTTCTTGCGCTGGTACTTGATATTGTACAAATGCCCTTCAACTGCCTGTTTCGTCGTCTTTCCGCCTTGCGTAACTGTAAACTCAAAAGAATCGAATTTAGACTCGTCGTAACTGTCGATGTAGTACCCGGGCATACGAGAGATTCCGGGGTAGTCCTTCGATCCTTTGATATCCGTCTGGCCGAAGGCGGTTGAGGTGATGGCGACGGCGGCAAGCGCCACGAGAAAAGCGCGGAAAATGAGTTTCATGGGAGCTCCTTGAAAAATGTTTGTGGAACGGTTTGGAAACAAATGGAGGCCGACTGCCTATTTACTGTTCAGCGCGCCCTTCACCTTCTCGATGTACTCGTCGATCCAGGCCTGGCCCTGACCCTGCGAATTGTACAGGCGGTCGACAGAGATGCCAACGATCTTGTTGCCGGCAGGACCCTGCCAATGGCCGGAGTAAAAGATTACATGAGAATCCTTACAAGGATGGCCTGAAATCACCGGCCAAGTCTGCTTGCGCCATTCCAGAACGCCGCCCTTGTAAGCCTTCTTGCTGACCGGCTCGTCGAGTACTCCTGTCTGGGAGCTATTCGACGCGGGGTCCTGGGGCGTCTTGAGCATCATGTCGATGACTATCTGTCCCGCGGGGTTGAGGTTCCAGCCGTACGCGAAGATAATCTTGGGATCGCCGAAGCAGTCGCTCATGCTGTCGTTGGCTTTTGTCCCCCGTATCCCATCGGCAACGCCGGACGCGCGCATCTGGGCCATGATTTGCGCGGCCTGCTGATCGGCCTGAAAACCGCTGGGCAGCGCCGGCAGAGATTGGCACGCTGCCGCTTGCGCGGCTGCGCCCAGCGCGACTCCCAGAGTCAATGCAAAAATCGATGTCATCATGATTATTCTCCTGTGAGAGTGTCCAGGGGGGAGCTGGGATACCGCTCCCCCTGAGAATTTCAATTATTTGGTGGCGATCTCCACCAGCTCAACGCGGCGGTTCTTGGCTCTTCCGTCGTCGGTCTTGTTGGAGGCCAGGGGCGCCCAGGGTCCTGCGCCAAAGGCGACCAGGCGCGTGGCGGCGATGCCGTGCTTGCTGACCAGCGCCGTGATGACCGCTTGCGCGCGGGCCTGCGAGAGCTTCAGGTTGCTGGCGGCGTCGCCCACCATATCGGTATGGCCGACGATGCCGACCTTGAGAGTGGGATTGCTAGTGAGCAGCTTGGCGATCTCGTCGATGGCCGGCTCGGATTCCGGCTTGATGACGGAGCTGGCGGTATCGAAGTTGATGCCGTAGATGGCGACGCTACCAGTGTCGGCGAGGCTGCTGGCCATCGAGACTGCATCAATGGCCACATCCTGCTTCATGGCCTCCTTTTCGATGATGGTCAAATCGTATTCATAACCGTTATTGGCATGAATCTCCATCCACAGCTCTTTGCCACCCTTGTTGAGGACGATGGTGGTATAGCCATTCTCATCCATCAACACCTTCCCACCGGCGGAACGCGCGGCATTCTGATAGTTGCGATGGATCTGCAGGGCGCTGGGTTGCGTCACGCCTTGCATGAGGCGGTATCGGAAATAGAACATATGGCCTTCCACTGACTTTTGTACATTCTTGCCGTTATCTTTAACCCAGAACTTATAGGCATCAAAGACGGTTTCCGTGCAATCGCCAACTTCGCGAAGGACGAATCCAGGAAAGCGAGGTATACCGGGGTAATCCTTGTAGCCGGCACGATCCTTTTCTTGCCCAAAAGCAATCGCTGCGGAGGTAAGTGTGAGCACGGCAAGCGCCACGAGCAGAGTGCGTGAAATGAGTTTCATAGTATCACCTCGAAAAACTGTTGTACGTCGATTTGAGTTTGGCAGGGATGTGCGAAGATCCTGCCGCCGTACACAATGGTGAAAAAGTCATTTCGGCTTGGTGGTGGATTTGACGGTGGCTTTGCCGGTGGTCTTGCCGGCGCCAAGGTCGAGCGATCCCGAGCCTTGCACGTTGATATTCGTCTCGAAGTGAGAACTGATGCTGGTGGCGCTCCATTCGCCTTGCGCCTGCGTGGGGCAGTTGGCGGGCGGCGTGAAGAGCGCGGCGGAGGGTTTCTCGAAGCGCAGTTGTTTCACTTCCAGCATCAAAAGAGGCTGGGCTCCGGGAAAGGTCATGATGGCCTTGACGGGATAGTAGCCGTTCACGGCAACCCATATGCTCGCCTTGCCCTGATCGCTGGAGCTTTCCGTGAGGTAAGCGGCGATGCCGTTCACGTTCTCCTGGCGCACGGTGGTCTTTTTGAATTTGGCCAGGTCTTCGGCCGATGGCGGGGGGGTGGCAACCGGATCGTACATGGTGGGCATATCGGGCCCGGTGTAGGTCATCCAGGAGCAGGTGTTCTTTGTCAGGTCGAGCGAGTAGGCTTTGTGGGCGACGAGATCGAACCAGTGCTGCGCGTGAACGGCCTTGCCCGCCTTGGACGGGGCGGTCACGTCGACAAATTCCCGGGGTCCGAAGCGCGAGACCTTGACATCCACAGCGGAGCCGGTCGCCATGGATTCAAGCGCCATAGCTGTAGAAGCGGTGAGGGTGTAGGACTGAGGCACCGAGGGCTGGGCCTGAAGGAGAGGAGCTAGGAGGCTGAAGAGCAGTACCGTGAATATGATGCGGAAAGACTGAGTGTACATTGTGTTTTCTCCATAAATTTTTTGGTTTTGACGTATCACGAGCGATAGGGATGCGGGAGGGGAGGAGAGGCTACTCTCCCCCTATCCCAATGCAAAGCGGAAACTGCCCGCTGGTTACCGATGGTGGCCCGAGGGCGCTGAACCACCGGAGTGCGAAGGCTGCGGATTCTGCGGGCGTGAAGACTGCACGTTTTGCGAATGCGAACCCTGCGAAACTTGCGAGTGAGAGATCATGGGCTGTGCTCCGCTGCCGTGACCGGGCACCGGCAAGGTCGTCTGTCCGCCTCCGTGATTTTGTCCCACCGGCAAACGCGATGTGGAGCCGGGAGACGTGGAACTGCCAGTGCCCGTCCTTGGGCCAGTACAACCATTTGGGCCGCGAACCTGTCCGGATGGACATGCCCCTCCGGGGAGACCGGGTCCGTGATTACCGCCCGTTGTTGCTCCCGAGCCACAAACGCCATTCACGTAGCCGGTTGTACAGGGAACGGGCTTGTTCGGTGGAAGGCTATTGTTGTTTGCCATGGAATGCGTTGTATACGAAGTTCCGCCGTAGGTGCTGCCACCATGCATGGCTGAGGAAGTCCCCGTCGAGCCGGTCGTAGCGTATCCATGCGTAGCCGTGGAATAACCTGTCGATCCGTGTCCGGACATTGCTCCCGTCGATCCGGAGGACATGCCGCTTCCATGCGTGTTCGTGGAAGAACTTGTCGAGCCGACGCCGGACCTTGTTCCTGTCGAGCCGGAGGTGCTGCCGGTATTCGTGTTATGGACGCTCATGATGGTTTGAGTGTGGGAGGTGGAACCGGTCGAGCCGCCAGTGTGCGTGGTCGAGCCGGTGGTTGTTCCGGTCTTAGTGCCGGATGTACCGTTCCCGGTTGTCGTTGGCACGGTGCAGCCAACGCCGCCACTGGGCGCCGGTCCGGTACAGTTAGACGGCTTACCCGGTACTGTCTTGCCGGGTTGCGTTGTCGAGGTTGAGCCCGTGGTCGAGCTTGAACCTGTAGTCGAGCCAGTTGTCGTGCCGCTTCCTGTGGTTGTTCCCGTAGAACCCGAGCCAGGAGACGTGGAACTGCCAGTACCCGTCTTTGGGCCAGTACAGCCATTTGGGCCGCGAACCTGCCCGGATGGACAGGCCCCTCCGGGGAGACCGGGTCCGCTGTGGCCGCCCGTAGTCGCCCCCGAACCGCAGACGCCATTCACATAGCCTGTCGTACAGGGAACCGGAGTAGTCGGCGGACCGCTGCCCGAATTTGTAATGACATGTGTAGTAGACGAAGTTCCACCGGAGGCGCTGCTGCCGGGGTTCTTCGGCCCCGTGACACTCATCATGGTTTGAGTGTGGGAGATCGATCCGCCGCTTCCAGGATTCATGGATTTCCCCACCGTGCTTCCGGATCCGGATTTTGCACCCGACGAGCCGATGCCGGTTCCGGATAATGATCCAGATGAGCCGGAGGTCGCGCCGCTTCCAGGGTTCATGGAGTTCCCCGATGAGCTTCCGGTTCCTGACTTTGCACCCGTCGAGCCGGAGGTTGAACCCATACCTGTACCGGTGGTTGAGCCTGTGCCTGTGCCGGAGGTCGAACCGCTACCATGGGTGGTAGAGGCGTTACCCGTCGAGCCGATGCCGGTTCCGGATAATGATCCCGACGAGCCTGAGGTTGAACCAATGCCCGTTCCGGAGGTTGAGCCGGAGGATGAGCCCACGCCTGTGCCGGAGGTTGAGCCTGCGCCTGTGCCGGAGGTTGAGCCGGTGGTTGAACCCGTGCCCTGATTGGAGTGTGTGCCTACGCCTACGGAGCCATGTGAAGTATTCCCGGTCCCGTTGGTGTTGCCCTCGATAGGCGTGGGATTCTTGCCGGAGTTGGTCCCTTGATTGTTGTCGACTGAAATCCCATGGGCATTGGCTCCGCCGCCGCTCCCCGGATTGTTATCGACGGAGATGTTGTGTGTCTTGGCTCCGCCGCTGGTTCCTGGAAGGTTGTCGACGGAGATATTGTGCGTGTTGGCGCCGCTGCCGGACGAATTGGAGCCAACCATGCTTCCCGATCCCGGTCCGGAAGGTTGCGCACCCATGCTTCTGTGCGCGGGATGTCCGCCATTGTTATTGGCATAGGAGGTTTTGTCGTTTTTGGAGAAAGTCTCGTGATGCTCCTGGAAGGATGTCCGGCCCTGGTGCTGGTCGTGCTCGGCCAGGCGCTCTTCGGGGCGAGGGTCGTGATGGATGCCGTCCGGGCCGCCACTGAAGGCTACGTGGCTGTCGCGGGCGACGAAGCTTCTATCGACACGCTCGTGGTCCTCGAAGGTGGTGTGGATGTAGCGGTCGTCCACATGCATGATCGCGGTGTTGTAGTGGAAGTCGTGACCGCGCCACTCTCCGCCGGCAAAGCCGACGCCGCCGTAACCGAAGCCGTAGTTCACGCCGCCGTAGTAGCCCACGTGCGGCCCCCAGTAGCCTTCATGAAGGCGATAGCGGCCACCTTCCCAACCCCAGTAGGGTGGCGTCCACAGCGCGCCTTCATAAGGGGCGGGCACCCAGGCGCCGGAAACCCAGTAGTAGCCTTGGTCACCGTAGGCCCAGTATCCGGGAGTCCACATCATGCCGGGCTGCACACAAGGGGGCTGCTCGTAGACCGGCAAGGCAGGTGGCGCGATGCTGACGATGATCTGAGCACCGGCAAACGAGGATACGGAAATGAGAACGATCATCAGCACCAGCAGAAGCCGGCGCGCAGAGAGCAGAAATCGCATAAAAAGTCCTCCAAATTCTTTCGTGACAAACAGAATTGAAACCAGCTGCTTAACCCAACTATCAGCAAGGGTTGCGCGAAGCATCAGTCAACGTTCTTCCGGGCCGCGCATGGAAGGCCGCCGACAGCACCCCATGCGTTAGCTGAATGGATTCGCGGTTAAGAACACTTTCTTTTTCATACCGTTCGGCAGTGGAAGCCGTGGCAGCTACCACTGTCTACTGCGCCGGAGAGAAGAATCAATGTTTGCGGGATGATTTTTCGCGACGAAATTGTGTGCGCGCAAGTTGCAGAAATTACGCACGTTGTCAGCAGATATGAGCGCCATCGCTCGGGGAGAGAAGACTCACTCTGGCAAAGCAGACCCTCCGGCTATACTGGTTTCTCCGATCATTCCAGTGCGAGACCGTAGATTCATGAGCTTGGAGCGCCCTATTTCGTCTATCATCACTTTCGGCGTTTTTCGTCTGGATGTTGCCAGGGGCGAGCTGAAGAGATTTGACACGCATCTGCGCCTCGCGCCGCAGCCCTTCAAGCTATTGGTGCTGCTGGTCTCCCGGCCCGGCGAAATCGTCACGCGCGAGGAGATTCAGCAGCAGCTATGGGGGACGGAGATTTACGTGGACTTCGAGCGCGGGCTGAACCACTGCATCCGACAGATCCGCGCCGTGCTGGGCGACGATCCCGGCGCGCCCACCTATATTGAAACGGTTCCTCGCGCCGGCTATCGTTTTGTTGCCCCGGTGATGGTGGTCAGCCCTACGGCACAGGGCGACTCTCCTCAAACGCTTTCACAACCGGCAGGCGGCAACGCGAAACCGGGCGCCCGGCATTTGTGGCGGCCGATTGTTTTGGCAGCAGCGGCCGTCCTTCTGGTCTGTATAGGTCTGTTGGTTGCCTTTCACCGGGGGCGGCAAACACGCCCGCCGGATCCACCCCCCGGCAGATGGTGGCGGTGCTGCCCTTCGAAAATCTCACCGGCGATCCCGCCCAGGAATACCTGAGCGACGGCGTGACCGACGAGATGATTGTGCATCTGGGCAGGGTAAGCCCCAGCCACCTGGGGGTGATCGCGCGCACCTCGGCCATGAACTATAAACACTCCGGGAAGCCACTTGCTCAGATCGCCAGCGAACTGGGGGTTCGATACCTGCTCGAAGGAACAGTGAAGAGGTTCGGGCTGACGATCCGCATCACCGCGCAGTTGGTTCGTTCGGACGATCAGGCGGAACTATGGGCGGACACCTACGACGGCCAGGTCAGCCCGGCGGACATTCTTGGATTCCAGCAATCGGTGGCCGACCGCGTAGCCCGGTCGCTTTCCCTGGTGCTACCCGATGTGCATACGCCGCAAATCACCACGGCCAGTCAGGCGGCATACGAGTCCTTTCTCAAAGGCCGCTATGAATTGAACAAACGCAACTATGAAGGCTTTCTCAAGTCCATTGAATATTTCAAGGAAGCTGTGGCGCAGGATCCTGGATATGCCGAGGCATGGGCTGGCCTGGCGGACTCATACAATCTGTTACGCGAGTACTATGAGGGCCGTTCGAGCGACGCGCAGGTGAAGTCGGGCAATGACGCCGCCTTCAAGGCTCTGGCTCTCGATTCGAACCTCTCGGAAGCGCATGCCTCGCTTGCCTTCAGCCTCTGGCGTTACGAGTGGAAGTTCGCTGAAGCAGAAAGCGAATTCCATCACGCCCTGGACCTCAGTCCGAACAACGCTACAGCTCATCATTGGTATGGCATGTTCCTGGCCTCCCGCGGGCGCTTCGACGAAGCGCGCAACGAAATGCGCCAAGCCCAGGAACTCGATCCGGTTTCGCTCATTATCTTAACCAACAAGGGGTGGGTTAACTACTACGCCCGCGATTACGATGCCGCCATCCGCAGTTACCGGGAGGTCTTGAAGCTGGACAGCGGATTTCAAACCGCGGAAATGAAACTGGCGTGAGCCTGCGAGCAGAAGGGAATGTGGGAAGAGGCGCTTCATGCGCGGCAACATTTTTACACCACGGCCGGACATCCCGAGATTGCACAAGCTCTTGCTGATGCCTTTAGCAAGGGCGGCTACACTCAAGTGTTGCGCACCGTGGTTGCGGAGACGGAGAAAGCCGATGCGGGGCAATACTATTCCGATTATGAAAAAGCCAAGCTGTATGCCATGTTAGGCGACACCGGCAAGGCTACGATGCGTCTAAAGCGGGCGCGCGCGCATCGCAGTGGATGGCTGGTTTATCTGGCCGTGGAACCGGCCTTCGATAAATTGCGGTCAGAACCGGCCGTGGCGCATCTTGCCGACCAATCGGTACCAGTGAATCAGCGTTGAGGCAACTCTGTATCCTGCTCTAACATTCCTGGCAAGGCTACGGCGAATCCAGCACTTCAATTCTCGCGCGAAATGCGAGTTACTGAATTCGCCGCACCGAAGGTTTAGTAACGGTAGCTGAGCCCCATGCCGATGACGCTGCGCGCCTGTAAATTCACGGGCGTGGTGACAACCGGAGGCCCCACCGCGGGGTAGTAGGGATTTGGAACATAAATGGATCCGATGTTACCCGCCACTTGCCCCACACCCAAATCAAATGCGAAGTGGGGATGCTCGCGCTGAGTGACACGCACAGCGTAGTCCAGCGTTGTGGGTAGATGGGCGCTCATCAACGGGTACGACGCGGGATTACAGAGGGCTGCAAGCTCGCACCCATAGAGGTTTGCATTCAGCAGGGTATTCAGATTCACCGACGTCTTGGGCTCCTGCGTAAAGCCTACCGAAGGCACGGCCACGACGCCCTTGGCGATGGGCAGCGGAATGCCGAGGCCGCCGAAGAGCCGTCCGCCGAAGCGCGTGCTCTGACCGCCGATACCGAAGATAGTGGCATTGGTGGCCTTCCAGCCGAGGTTCGCGAGGAAGGGTACCGGCTTCTTGGCCCAGGTTTTTGTGACGGCTATGTAAATGTCGCCATTGGTGTAAGATTTGTCGGTTCCTGTCAGTTGCTTATTGGCCGCGCCCGAAACAAAGTGGTCGCCGGTGCGCACCAGGCCGCCTATTGCGACGCCGGGCATAAATGGGCTGAACTGGCCGTCATTGACGAGCACCGCCTTGCCGTGGAAGACGTTCATGCCGGAGTAGTTCCACAGGTTGCTCAGGCCGAGCGGTGTGGACGCCGTGGTGGGCTGGTCGCCGAACTGGTGTACGCTGCGGGTGTAGCCGGCCTCGGCGCGACCGTAAAACGCTTCCGTGATACTGAAGGTCTCGATGTTGCCGATGACCTTGGAGGCGTTAATGTAGTGGAAGCCGATGGCCGGATGGGAGAGCGCCTGGCCCTTTTCCATGTAGACAACGTAGGCGGTGGGTGTGAGGAAGCCGCCGGTTTGGCCCTCCAGCGTCAGGTATTGAGCGCTGAGTTGCGATGTGGTGAGCAGAGCGAGCGCGAGGAAACCGCAGACCGAGAGCTGGCGAACGATGCGAAGATTCACTTGGTTTCAACTCCTGTGGAGGTCAGTAGCCTGCCTCCCGGGAAATTAAGAAATTCTTCTACTTTTAACACAACGGAAGTAGAGTCGTCTGCAATTAAATTCAGGTGGTAGACTCAGCCCATGCAGCGTGGCACTTTTATCACCTTCGAAGGGCTGGATGGTTCGGGTAAAACCACGCAAATCAATCGTCTGGCGGCATGGCTGAAGAAACGCGGCCATAGTACCGTGATCACCCGCCAGCCGGGCGGCACGGCGACCGGGGACCGCATCCGCGCCCTGGTGCTGGACTCTCGCTCCAAGGGCCTGAGGCCCCTCTGCGAGATGGCGCTGATGTTTGCCGACCGCGCGCAGGCCATCGCGGAGGTGATCAAGCCTGCTTTGGCGGAGGGCAAGGTCGTCCTCTGCGACCGTTTCACGGATTCGACGGAAGCCTACCAGGGCGGAGGCCGCGAGCTGGGCTCGGAGATTGTGCTTGAGCTCCACCGCCTGGTCTGCTCTGATCTGCAACCCGACCTTACGCTGCTGCTGCTGCCCTCTCTGGAGCCATCGCTGGCCCGTGCGCGGCGCCGCAACCAGCGCGCTTCGAAGAAGAGCAGCGGGGACGAAAACCGCTTTGAGCAGGAACAGGATGCCTTTTATCGCCGCGTCCGGCAGAAGTATCTGGAGATTGCTGCCCGCGAACCGGCCCGGGTGGTGCTGATCGAGGGCGACCACAGCATTAAAGAAGTTCACGAGCAGATCGTCGCCGCCGTTAGCGGGCGGCTGGCACCTGCGGTAGGGGGACTGGCCGTCTAGGCGGGCGGCGCTTGCTCGTCCTAATTATTGTGGATTCCCACCCTTTTGCAAAGAACGTGGAAGGATGGGGCACGGTTCATTGCAGCGAGTCTTGTGCAAGCCCGTGCGATTACACTTTTAGCAGTGAGCAGAGAAGACACCTATGCGCCTCAGCTCGGCCTCAGCTTTGAGGGGCCGCGTGACTCACGCCGCATCTGGCCGGTGCGCGAGCTGGTTGTCCAGGTGCGTGAACTGGTTGAGCAGGAGTACGGGGACGTTTGGGTGGAGGGGGAGATCTCCAACTACCGCCCCGCGCCGAGCGGCCACGTTTATTTCACGCTGAAGGACGCGGAGGCGCAACTGCCGGTGGTGCTCTTCCGGCAGCAGGCGATGCTGCTGCGCTTCCGGCCCGAAGACGGGCTGCACGTGATGGTGCGCGGCCGGGTGAGCGTCTATGAGCAGCGCGGCCAAATGCAGCTGGTGGCCGAGACCATGGAGCCGGTAGGCGCGGGCTCGCTGCAACTGGCCTTCGAGCAGTTAAAGGCGCGGCTCAAGGCTGAGGGCTTGTTCGATGCGGAACGCAAGCGGCCGTTGCCCGCGTTTCCGCGAACGGTGGGCATCATCACCTCTCCAACCGGCGCCGTGATACGCGACTTTTTGAATATTGTGGCCCGGCGCCACTCCGGATTGAGCGTGCTCATCTGCCCGGTCAGCGTGCAGGGAGATTCAGCGCCTGCCGAGCTGGAGGCGGCGCTCAAGGAACTCAATGATTCGGGGCTGGTGGACGTGATCGTGGTGGCGCGTGGGGGAGGGTCGCTGGAAGACCTGGCGGCTTTCAACAGCGAGCGGGTAGCACGGGCGATTATGGCGTCGCGTTTGCCGGTGGTCTCGGCCATCGGGCACGAGACGGACTTTACGATTGCGGATTTTGTTGCCGACCTGCGAGCACCCACGCCATCCGCCGCAGCCGAGCTGATTACCGAAGCGCAGCACAAGATTGCCGAGCACCTGGCCACGCATGAGCAGCGCTTGGCCCGCGCCGCGCGCTTCCAACTGCTGCAAGCGCGGCAGCGGTTGACGCGGCTTCCGGTGAGCCGCGCCGAGGGGCGCGTGAATACGCTGCTGCACAGGCTGGCCCAGCGGCTGGACGATTTTTCACTCCGCCTGGAGGCCGCTGTAAGCAGCCCATTGCGACATCATCAGCGCGTAGTGGCGGAGCTGACAGCCGCCGTTCTGCGCAACGATCCGAGGCAGCAGCTTGGGCAGGCGCGAGAACGGCTGGCCGTCTGTCGCACGCGCCTTGACCGCGCTGTGGAGCGGATGGCGCATGAATCGACTGCGCATTTGAGCGCGCTCGACGCGCGGCTACATTCGTTGTCGCCGCTGGCCGTGCTGGAGCGCGGCTACGCTTTGGTGCTTGACGCGACAGGCGTGGTGGTACGGTCGACAAATCAAATTACGGCGGGCGACAAGGTCACGACGCGCCTCTCTGACGGCGTATTCACCAGCCGCGTAGAATCCGCGGCAAAAAATAACGCGACAAAAACCAAGAAGTGAGAGTATGACTACAGCCAACGCACGCAAACTCTTCGGCACCGACGGCATACGCGCTGTCGCTGGTGAATACCCGCTTGATGCAAACACGATTTACGCTTGCGGGCTGGCGCTGGGCCACTCGCTGCGCAAGGCGGCGGCTGAACCCAAGGTGATCTTCGGCCGCGACACGCGCGAGTCGAGTGAGTGGATTGCGGCTATGCTGGCGGCGGGGTTGCGCGAGACGGGAGCGCGCGTAGAGAGCGCGGGCGTAGTGCCCACGCCGGCGGTGGCATTTCTGGCGCGGACGCACGGATTTCAGGCGGGGGTGGTCATTTCCGCCTCGCACAATCCCTGGCAGGACAACGGCATCAAGCTGTTCGGCGCGGACGGATACAAGCTGGCCGATGATGTAGAACTGGCCATGGAGGAGGAAATCCTCCATCATGCCTCGCGCTCGACTGCGCCCGACCTGGCAACGTTGCCCGCGGTGGAGGACAACGCCGCGTTCCAGGACGACTACATCCAGTTCCTCCTCGGCTGTGTACCTGGACTTCGATTGAAAGGCCTGCGCATCGTGGCAGACTGCGCCAACGGGGCGGCGGCCGCGGTTGCTCCGGAGCTTTTCCGGCGGCTGGGCGGCGATGTGATTCTTCAAAACATCACACCGGACGGCCGCAACATCAATTTGAACTGCGGGGCGTTGCACCCGGCCTATGTGGCTGCTGAAGTGAAAGTGCGCGGAGCGGACCTGGGCCTCACCTTCGACGGCGACGCCGACCGCTGCATGCTGGCCGGCAGCCACAATAACGTTATTAATGGCGACGCGATTCTGCTGATGGCGGCGCGCGACCTGAAGGACCGCGACCTGCTGACGGGAGATTTGGTGGTGGCGACGACGATGTCAAATATGGGCCTGGAAGCGGCGCTGCGGCGATCGGGAATCCGTATGCTGCGCGCGCCGGTGGGTGACCGCTATGTTCTTGAGGAGATGCAGAAGCACAACGCGGCACTGGGCGGCGAGCAGTCTGGACATATTCTGCTGCCGCATCTGGCAACGACGGGCGATGGGCTGCTGACGGCGCTGGTGGTGCTGGACCTGGTTGCGCGGACACGCAAGGGCATCGACGAACTGACCGAGGATTTGAAGGTCTTTCCGCAGGTGATTGTGAATGTGAAGGTGCGGGAGAAGAGGCCGCTGGAAGGGATTCCGGCGGTGGTTGCGGCGATTCGCGCGGCAGAAGAGGAGTTGAAGGATTCGGGGCGTGTGGTGATTCGCTACTCGGGGACTGAAGCGCTGGCGCGGGTGATGATCGAAGCGGAAAGCGAAGAGGCGATGAAGAGGCACGCGGAGGCGATTGCGGGGGCGATACGAGCGGAGCTGGGTGTGTAACTGCGGAACTCAACTTACTTCATATCCCGCCAGTTGGGGCCGAAGGCTAGATCGGCGACCAGGGGAACTTTGAGTTTTATCACGCCTTCCATTTCAGCGCGGACCAGGGCTTCGACCTCGGCGGCCTCGTTGGCGGGGACTTCGAAGAGCAGTTCGTCGTGGACTTGCAGGACCATGCGGGTTTTTAGTTTGCGCTCGGCGAGCTTGTGGTCGATGGAGATCATGGCAAGCTTGATGAGGTCGGCGGCGGTGCCTTGAAGCGGCGTATTGATGGCGGTGCGCTCGGCGAAGCCGCGCTGATTGGGGTTGCGGCTCTCGATGTCGGGGATGGGACGGATGCGGCCGAAGAGAGTGCGCACCGAGCCGGACTTTCGCGTGGCTTCCAGAGTTTGTTCGATGAACTCCTTGACGCCCGTGTAGCGCGCGAAGTAGCGGTCGATGTAAGCGCGAGCTTCGGACTGCGGAATGCCTAACTGCGCGGCCAAGCCGAAGGGCGAGATACCGTAGACGATGCCGAAGTTGACAGCCTTTGCGCGGTTGCGGGTCTGCTTGTCCATACCGGCGGTGGGAACGCCGAAAACTTCGCTGGCGGTGAGGGTGTGAATGTCATCGTTGTTCTGGTAGGCGCGCGTGAGGAGCGGGTCGCCACTGAAGTCAGCGAGCAGGCGCAGTTCGATCTGGGAATAATCGGCGGAGAGCAATTGCGTGCCGGGAGCGGCGATGAAGGCGGCGCGAATCTCGCGGCCCAGCTCGGTGCGGATGGGGATGTTTTGCAAGTTGGGATTGATAGAGGAGAGGCGGCCAGTGGCGGTGGCGGCCTCCTGAAAAGTAGTGTGGACGCGCGAGTTGGCGTCGGCGAGCAGAGGCAGTGCGTCGATGTACGTCGATTTCAACTTGGATAAGTGGCGGTATTCCAGGACCAGGCGGGGAACTTCGTGCTTTTCCGCGAGAAACTCGAGGACATCCTGCGCGGTGGAGACGGATTTGCTTTTGCCGCGGGCAGCGGGGGCGGGGAGCTTGAGATCGGTGAAGAGCACTTCGCCGAGCTGCTTGGGGGAGTTGATGTTGAAGCGGCGGCCGCAGAGCGAAAAAATGTGCTCGCCGACGCGGGTTAGCTCATCGGCAAAGCGATGGGAGAGGCCGTCGAGGACGCCGAGATCGATGCGCACGCCGGCCTGCTCCATGCGGAAGAGGACGGGTGCGAGAGGCAGGTCGATTTCCTCGTAGACGCGCTGGAGGCCTGATTTTTTGATTTCTGATTTCAAAGCCGGAACCAGTGCGCGAATGGCGGCGGCGCCGGCGGCAAGAGAGGAGGGCGCGGGCTGCGAGTGGCGCGCGGCGACATCGGCGAGCGATTGCGTGGAATGAGTGGGGTTGAGCGCATAGGAGAGCAGCATGGTGTCGTCTACTGCGCCGCGAAGAGAAATGCCCTGCGCGGTAAGCATGTGAAGCGCCGTTTTCCAGTCGTGGGTTTGCTTGGGGACAGCTTTGTCTTCGAGGAGGGCGCGGAGTTCGGCGGTTAGCGGGAGGAGCAGAGCTGTGCCTGACTCGGCGCAGAGGCCGAGTGTGAAGCTGGCATTTTTTTTGACAGCTTCGGCTACGTCGAGGAGAGAGAGCGATTGCCGAGGCTCTTCTTCTTCGGGCTCAGGCGCGGGCGGGGCGGCATCGAGGGCGAAGGCAAAACCGTACTCGCACGCTGCAACGCAGAAGGAGTCGATCTGGTCGGCGGTGGGCTCCTCGATCAGCTTGACGGCGGTCGCGGATTCAGAGGGCGCCAGGTCGCGCAGCATGGAGGTGAACTCCAGCTCGGTGAATAGCTCGCGGCAGGCCTCGAGGTCGGGCGGCTGGGTCTGCATGGCGGCGAGGTCCAGCGCAAGCGGGACGTGAGAGTCGATGGTGACCAGCTCTTTGGAGAGAAGAACGGCGTCGCGGTTCTGCTCGAGCGACTCGCGATAGCTTTTGCGCTTGACCTCAGCGGCGCGGTCGAGGACGGATTCGACGGAGCCGAATTCCTGAATCAGTTCCACGCTGCCCTTGTCGCCGATGCCGGGCGCGCCGGGAATGTTGTCGACGGAGTCGCCGCGCAGGGCCATCACATCGACAACTTTTTCGGGTGGGACTCCGAGGACTTCGACGACTTTGGCGGGGTCGAGGATGAGATTGTCTTTTTGAGGGTTGAGGATTTTGACGGTGGGCGTGACGAGCTGCATCATGTCCTTGTCGCCGGAGACTATGAAGACCTCATGCTGCTGCTCGGCGGCCTCGCGGGCGAGAGTGCCGATGACGTCGTCGGCCTCGAAGCCCTCGGCCTGGAGGATGGGAATGCGCAGGGCTTCGAGAGCGCGACGAATGTAAGGAATTTGTCGGCGCAGGTCCTCGGGCATGGCGGCGCGATTGGCTTTGTAACCCTCGTAGCTGACCTCGTCGAAGGATTGTGTCTTCGCGTTCCACTTGCGCAGGGGCTTCATGGCGCGGGCGCGCTCGTCGCGGAAGACCTCGCCGCTGACGTCGAAGACGGCGGCAAAGTAGAGCGGATGAAAATCCTGGCGGAGCTTTTTGATCATGTTGACGAAGACATAGATGGCCGCCGTGGGCAGGCCGGAGCGGGTACTCATGGGCCGCGAGCGCTGCATGGCGTGGTAGGCGCGGAAGATGAACGACATGGCGTCGAGCAGGAAGACGGGCGGCTTGGGTTGGTCGGGCACGAAACGAGTGTAGCAGGGGGTAGGGATCAGGAGGTAGGATTTTCATCGGTACGCACACACTAATTCTTAGAATATGCGTACCGATAATTTGGCGATTTTAGCCCAGCAAGCGGCTAGGAAATACGGGCCGGGTATTTAGCTGCGATGCAAGCCTTCACTTCATTCCACCAATTGATCTCGCTGCATCCTGCGGCACCGTCGTAGCCTGGTCCCGGCTTCATTTCTTCTGCATTGATCGCAAGGCTATTCAGTGGTGGTAGGCCGTGATCGTAGCACCATTCGGCAAGTTCGCCAAGAAAGTTGCCCACTACACGGGTCAGATGTGAGAGACCCACGTCCTCGCACAATTTGCCATATGGAATCAAATCGCTCGGCATTACAGTATCCGAAGTCTTCTTTGCTGTGATGGCATCGTGGCATTTGAGAAGGCGAGCTGCAATCATTTCCGTTTCAAGTCTCATTTCCATTCCTCTGTAACGGCTTGGATTGGTACTCCGTCGCGTATATATACCGATTACGAAAAACCTCCAATTCACATTGTGGGACGTTGCGGTTTATTGACGTATGAATAACGATGATTAGCCCATAAATGGCTTGATTGACGTTCTCCCTGGTCGTGGAGAAGTCTCAAAGAATGTATTGTTGCAAACATGGCATTTTCTGCCCGTTCCTCCCGCGTAGTTCTGCTGTGGTGTTAAGGTCATCAGCTTGCCATTGAGGTCATAACAGGGTTGGCAGTAGGGTCCTTTATCACCCACAAAATAGTAGTTTGTCTCTCCGACTTGCCGGATTTCAGGCTTCATCGGTTTCTCAACGCCTTGCGAAATTTGCTGCCTCAACCCGGAGTTCTCTTCGGTGAGCCGCACAATGATGGCTTTCAGGTCCAGAAAGTCATCGTACAGCTTGCTAATGCTTTCCTTCAGTGTGGCATCGTTGGAAGTCTTCGCTCGTTCTCGCACCGACTCAAGGCCCTTCGATGCATTTCCGAGTAAGTCGAGGGCGGTCTTGATTGTTGACAATTCCATAACCGGAGAATAGCACTATCAGGAGATAAACATGCAATCGCCGTAGCCGAAAAAGCGGTAGCGATGCTGGACAGAGTGGCTATAGGCGGCGAGAACCGGCTCACGTCCGGCAAAGGCCGTGACCTTGTATATTGGGCTGGCTGGCAGAGCAGAGCATGGGGATGGCAGAAAGAGGCAGTATGGCGGGATCAGGACACACCTATACGGTCTATGTGGATGACAACTACAGCCTCCCACCCGACGACGGACGATACAAGCTGGGTGATTTTGCCACTCTGGAGGAGGCAGTTGCGGCTTGCAAATGCATGGTAGATGGGTTTCTCAAGAACGAGGTTTCACCTGATTTAACGGCGGCGGAACGATACGCGCAATATACAGGTTTTGGACCGGACCCTTTCATCGTGACGGATGATCCGGATGCCGGGCATCCGGTATTTTCAGCCTGGAACTATGCGAAGGAACGATGTGAGGAGGGCGATTTGGGGCGGTCAGGATAAGAACATGCAATCACCGTAGCTGAAGAAGCGGTATTTTTGCTGGACGGCATGGCGATAGGCGGCGAGGACGGGTTCGCGTCCGGCAAAGGCGCTGACCAGCATGAGCAGGCTGGACTGGGGCAAGTGGAAGTTGGTGAGCAGAGCAGAGACGAGGCGGAATTGGAAGCCGGGGGAGATGAAGATCTCCGTTTCGCCGGAGTGGGCTTCAAGAGGGTGGCCGTCTGCCTGAAGCGCGCAATGTTCGAGGGTGCGGACGACCGTGGTGCCGACGGCGACGATGCGGCGGGCTTCAGCGGCGGCGCGGTTGATGGCGTCAGCGGCTGCGGAGGAGAGCGAGTAGCGCTCGCGATGGAGATGGACCTCTCTGAGATTTTCGACGCGCAGAGGGGCGAAGGTGCCGAGGCCTACGTGGAGGGTGAGGCGGGCGATTTCGACGCCACGCGCGGTGAGAGCATCGAGGATTTGCGGGGTGAAGTGCAGGCCGGCGGTGGGCGCGGCCACAGAGCCGCGTTCGCGGGAGTAAATGGTCTGATAGCGCTCGCGGTCAGATTCCTCGTCATCGCGGCGGATGTACGGCGGCAGGGGGGTGTGGCCGATGCGGTCGAGGATGGCGTAGAAATCGTCCACCGGCTTGAAGCGGAGCAGGCGCTGGCCGAAGTAGTTACGCTCGAGGACCTCGGCTTCGAGTTCGATTGCGCCGGAGAGTGATGGAAATATAAGCCGTTCACCGACGCGTACTTTACTGCCCGGATGGACGAGGGCGCGCCAGAGATTTTCACCGGCCGGTTGAGATTCGTGGTTTCCCACCCATTCCGCAGAAGAGCGCGGAATGGATGGGGCACCCAGCATTTGTGGCGCAACCGACTCGGTGAGCAGGACTTCGACGCGGCCGGTGGGCTTCTCGCGCGCGCGCACGAGGGTGCGACGTGCATAGAGGCGCGCGGAGATTACACGACTATCATTCAGGACCAGAAGGTCGCCGGGATGGAGCAGCGTTGGGAATTTGGCGAAGCTTGTGTCGCGCAGAGCGCCGGTGGAGCGGTTCATCACTAACATGCGACTCTGGCCGCGCTCTGCGGGCGGCTGCTGGGCAATCAGCTCCGGTGGCAGGTGGAAGTCGAAGTCGGCGACGCGCAGGGCGGTCATGGCTGCGCCGTTTTCAGGCGGGCCACTCATTTATGAGCCTTCTGAAAGTAGTCGTAGGAGCGGAGGCGGGCGAATTCGATAGCGTCGTTGAGCTGCTGGCGCTTGGATTCGAAGTCTTCGGGGGCGAGATCGGCGGGGACATGCGTCCACGGCCCCCAACTGACGCAGATGCGGGTGAAGGGCTTGGGCACGAGGAAGTGGTCCCAGGCGGAGGAGATGACCCAAGCGTGCTCGGGTTGGAGATGAAAGGCGCCGATGGGCGCGCCGGACATTTGCGCCAGCTTGATGGGGCCCATCTTGGTTTGGTAGATGGGTCCGCGCGGGCCGTCGGCGGTGAAGATGGCGGTGCGGCCGGTTTCGATGACGTTGGCCAGGCCGAGCAGCCCCTCGCGCGCGCCGCGGGAGCTCGAGCCACGCACGGCGTCGAAGCCGAACATCTTGAGTATGCGGGTAATCAGCTCGCCGTCGAAGCTTTGGCTGATGAGGATGATGGCGTGGGAGTAACGGAAGTAGACCGTGCAGGGGAGCACGCACTGGTGCCAGAAGCAGTAGATGTTGGGTGGGGGCTTCTCGCCGAAGACTGTGGGCGTGACACCCTCCGGGGCGATGACCCGAAAGCGCCAGGTAAGGCCGCAGAGCCAGACCAGCGCCGAGACCACGTGCGGGACGATGGCCAGGGTCAGGCGTTGGAGGAGGGTAAAACGGTGGCTGGGAGCGGTGGTCACTATATTGATTTTAGCTGTAGCGCAGCCAGCGCAGTAGCTCGGGGATGGTGGCGCGCTTGCCATACATGAGGATGCCCACGCGATAGAGTCGCGAGGAGAACCAGAGCATGGCCCAGATGCTGAGAATCAGCAGGACAATGGAAACCGCAAGCTGCCAGAGCGGCACCGTCGTCATGCCCATGCGAGGAATCACGATATATGGCGAGGTGAACGGGCAGAGGGTCGCGGCAACGGACCAGACGGAGTTGGGATCTTTGAGAAGCACCATAATCAAGCCCATGCAGAGATAGAGGGGGATGATGGCCAGCACCATGAACTTCTGCAGGTCCTGCGCGGTCTCGCAAGTGGCGGCCAGGCCGGAAAACATGGCGCTGAAGAGAGCGAAACCCAAGATAAAGTAGACGGGAAAGAAAAGGCCCTCCATCCAGGAAAAGTGAAGGGCAAAATCGCCGGTGAGCGCGGTGGTTGCCAGGGCGGAGCCCAAAAACAGAGTGGCCGCAACCGTCCAGATAGCGACCTGGGTGAGGCCGACCGCGCCCACGCCGAGCATTTTTCCGGCCAGCAGATCGTCGGGTCGGGCAATAGCCAGCAAGACCTCGAAGATGCGCGAGGTTTTCTCCTCGATGATGGCTCGAGCCATATCCAGGCCGTAGAGCATGATAGGCATGGAGAGCAAAAAAAGCATCAACATAGCCTTGTAGAAAGGCGATGCCCCATTGCTTTCTCCAATCTTTCCATCCTTTTTCAATTGGAAGGTCTCGATAGAGACCGGCTTCAGCGCGGCATCGACATCGGCTTGCTTCACTCCGCCGGCAAGCAAGCGCTCATTTGCCAAGGCGTGGTTCAAGGCGCTTCTCATCCCGCCGAGATTGACAAAGCCGCCGGAAGCTAACGAGGTGTAGGAAGCAGTGATCTCTCCAGCCGAAGATGTGTCGATGGCCAGCACGCCGTCGATGGCCCTGGACTGGATCTCTTTCCGCAGGGCGTCCCGCTCTTGCTGGCTTGCCGGAGCGATCACATCGACGGCAAATTGTGCATCCTTGTCGTCCAGCATGCGGCGGCGAACCTCGTTGGCCAGCACCTGGTTCTCGGCAACAATCGCCACATGCTTTCCGCCCGCGGCTTTTCTATCGGTATACGAACCCCAGGCCATAAGCGCAACCATGATCAGCGGCATCAGCACCGTGGAGAAGATGAAGGCGCGGCCGCGAATCTGCTCCTGGTATTCGCGCCTGGCAACCAAAAAGATGTTACGCATCGGCCTTGCCCCCCACGGTCTGAATGAAAATCTCTTCCAGCGACGGCTCAACCAGCTCGAAGCGGTAGATGGTCGACCTGGCCGCGGCTTCGTGCAGCAGCTTCTGGGCGTTGCCGTGCGGCTTGAGCTTGATCTCGGCGTGGCCGGAGAAGTTTTTCGCCTCCGCGATCTCCAAGCTGTTCAAAAAAGCGGAGTCGCCCTCGAACTCGACGATCACGTGATTGCGCTCGTAGCTGGCCTTAATCTGGCGCAAATTGCCGGAGAGCACGGCCTGGCCGTTATTGATGAGGCAAATGGAGTCGCAGAGCTTCTCCACCTGATCCATGCGATGAGTGGAAAACAGGATGGCCTTGCCCTGGGACTTTAGTTCGAGCAGCGTCCGTTCAATAAGCACGGCGTTCACTGGGTCGAGTCCCGCGAAGGGCTCGTCCATGACGACGAGTCGGGGCGAGTGCAGCAGCGTGGCAATGAACTGAATCTTTTGCTGCATGCCCTTGGAGAGTTCCTGGGTCTTTTTCTGGAGCGCATCGGCGATCTCCATGCGCGCGGCCCAGTCGTTGGAGCGCTTTAGCGCTTCCGCGGCGCTGAGCCCATGCAGGCAGCCGAAGAAGACCAGCTGGTCGAGGACCTTCATTTTTTTATAGAGGCCGCGCTCTTCGGGCAGGTAGCCCACCTGCTCCAGGCTCTGGCGTTCGAAGGGCTTGTCGAAGAGGCTTATGCGGCCCGAGTCGGGCAGAGTGATGCCCATCATCATGCGAATGGAGCTGGTTTTTCCCGCGCCGTTCGGACCCAGTAGGCCGAAGATCTGGCCTGCATGGATGGCCAGGCTGAGGTTGTTGACGGCAACCTTGTTCTCGTAGGCCTTGGTCACTCCCGCGAGTTCGACAACTGGCATGGATTCTCCCGCAGTACAGTGTGCAGTTTGGATTCAGGAAAGTACGGTCATGATTCAGGTTAACCGGAGGCCCCAGCCTACAAGAAGTGTAGCAAAACAGCCAGAGCGAAAACCGGCAAAACAGGGAAACCAAAGTTCCTCTTTCTCCATGCCAATGGATAGTGATGAGGGCGGGGCGAGAATGGTACTCTATTTTGGCAATGTCAGATTACGATTATTTCATCTCTGAAGCCGCCGACGGGCCAGCGAACAAGCCGCAGACTGTCGCGGAGCTTGATGTACGCCAGTCAATGCTTGAAGGTCTGGCATTAAAGATTCTATATCTGTCTGGCTCCATGTCCATCTCCGAGCTGTCTGATAAGACGCGGCTCAGCTTCGAAGTGGCCAAGGAACTGGCATACCAATTGCGCGCAGAGTTGTTCTGCCAGGTGACGGGGATGAACGCCAACATTCCTCAGATCTCCATCACCAGCCAGGGCCGAACACGCGCCATGGAACTGCTCGCAGAGAACCATTACACAGGTCCCGCGCCGGTATCTTTGGAGAGCTACGTTGCGCAGACTCGGAGTCAAAGCATTAGCAAAGTGGAGGTGCACGCGGAGGACGTGCAGCGTGCCTTTGCGCATCTTGTAGTCAGCAACGAGAAGTTGCGGCAATTTGGGACGGCGCTCAACTCCGGCAGCTCCATCTTTCTTTATGGCCCACCGGGGACGGGAAAGACCACCGTTGCCGAGACGTTGTCAAAGGTGATTGCCGAGGATGAGGTTTGGATCCCGTATGCATTGGAGGTGGATGGCCAGATCATCACTATCTTCGATCCTGCGATTCACAAGCGGACAAAAGAATTGCAGAACACGCGCCGGGACGGCCGCTGGGTACTGTGCCAGCGCCCCGCAGTGCTGGTGGGCGGCGAGCTGACGGCGGAGATGCTGGACCTGCAGTTGAACCCGGTGACGAGATTCTATGTAGCTCCCGCGCAGATGAAGGCCAATAACGGGGTGCTGATCATCGACGATTTTGGACGGCAGCGGATTCGCCCCGAAGACCTGCTCAACCGCTGGGTTGTTCCCCTGGATCGCCGCATCGATTTTCTTGCACTGGCAGGAGGGAAGAAGATTGAGGTTCCATTCGAGATGCTGGTTGTCTTTGCATCCAACATGGATCCGGCGGAACTAGTGGACGCCTGTTTTTTACGGAGGATTCAAACCAAGATCAAGATCGATACGGTTTCAGACGAGATGTTCAGCGAGATCTTCCGCCGCGTGGTCGAAGAAAACGGGCTGGCGTATAACGCCAGCATAGTCAAGGATCTTATCGCTTTAATCCGCAGCACACTGAATCAGGAGTTGCGCCAGTGCTATCCCAGGGATCTTGTGAACCAGGTTCTTTGGGCCGCCCGCTACGAGGGCAAGAAGCCGAAAATAGATCACGCGTCCCTGGCGCAGGCGGTGGAAGCTTATTTTTTGGCGAAGGCGTAAGGGGACGGGGCGCCGCGCATTCTCCACAGATTATGCGGAGCTTAGGGCGGAAATATCTACATAATCATAACTTCAACTCGTGATGGGCGCTGGTCCGACAAGGTAGATCTAGCTGCTTGACGTTGAACGCGACGCAGCGTATCATCTTTCCATGATCCGGAGTTTCAAGGACCGCGACACGGCGGAACTGGCTCAGTTGGGGACTAATCGGCGATGGCGCGGTATTGAAAGCGTAGCCCGGCGGAAACTCAACCGGATGGATGCGGCAACCCGTCTGGACGATCTCCGAAAGCCTCCGGGAAATATGCTGGAACCGATGAAAGGAAGCAGGCGCGGTCAATACAGCATCCGTATCAACGATCAATTCCGCATTTGTTTTATATGGAAGGAGGATGGAGCCTATGACGTTGAAATCGTCGACAACCACCGCGAACGGAAAGGGAAATAGAGTGCCCCAAGTGTGTCTGACGCGCCCCGCCCACGGATGGAACTACCAGTATGTGACGACTTCGCCCGGTGAGATGCTGGCAGAGGAGTTTCTGAAGCCGTTGGGCTTGAGTCAGAACCAGCTGGCGATGAATATACGTGTGCCATCCACGCGGATTGGTGAAATTGTTCGCGGCCAGCGCGCCATCACCCCCGACACGGCTCTGCGCTTGGCGCGCTTCTTCGATAACAGCCCGGAGTTCTGGCTCAACCTGCAACAGATGCACGACCTCACCAAAGCCAAACTCGCTTTGAGTAAGACTATTGAAGCAGAGGTGCGGGTCTACGAAGCGAATGCGGTTTAGCTCCAGTATTCAAACGACTCCCGGATTTATTGTAGGTTTGTCTCGCCGCAGTTGCGCCATGTAGCATTCGAGTGTGGCAGAGCTAGACACTCCGGTGATGTATGTGAAGGGCGTGGGTCCGAAGGTGGCGGAGATGCTTGCCGCCAAGGGGATTCAGACCGCCGAGGACTTGCTCTACCATCTTCCCTTCCGCTATGAGGACCGGCAGAATCCGCGCTCTCTGGATGAGTTGCAGCCGGGCGAAACGGCCTCGGTGATTGCCGAGGTGCGCGGCTCGATGCTGCTGCGGACGCGCAAGATGCCCATCTTTGAGCTGACGGTGGGGCAGGGGCGGCTGGCGCTGAAATGCATCTGGTTCCACGGCAGCTATCTGGAGGGCAAGTTTCACGCCGGGCAGACGGTGGCGTTGTATGGGCGGGTTGAGGCGTCGCGCTCCAGCCAGAATTTGAAGATGATTCAGCCGCAGTATGAGCTGCTTCCCGATGACAGCGACGACGCGGAAACGCGCCTCTTGGAAGTGGGACGGATTACACCGGTCTACGAGTCGCTGGGCGGTGCGCGGCTGGCCTCGCGCTGGCAGCGGAAGACGATCTTTCACCTGCTGGAAGGGATGCGGGGCGCGGCGCCGGAGTGTTTGCCTGGGGCGATGCTGGCCCGGCTTGACCTACCGGATCGTGAGACTGCACTGCGGGAGGTGCATTTTCCGTCAGAGGGCACGCCCATGGCCCAGTTGCAAGCCTCGGAGACTCCAGCGCACCGGCGGCTGATCTTCGAAGAGCTGTTTTTTCTGGAGTTGGGGTTGGAATTGAAGCGGCGGCGGATGCGGGAGCGCGCCGGAATCAGCTTTACGACGACCGACAAGGTTCGTGAGGCGATCAGAGAGGTGCTGCCGTTTCATCCCACGGCGGCACAGAAGCGGGCGCTGGGCGAGATTGTGGCCGACATGCGCACGCCAAGCCCCATGCGGCGGCTGCTGCAAGGGGATGTGGGCTCGGGCAAGACCATAGTGGCTTTGCAGGCGATGCTGGTGGCCATGGAGAACGGCTACCAGACGGCGCTGATGGCGCCCACGGAGATACTGGCCACGCAGCACTATCTGGCCATGCGCAAGCTGCTGGAGCGGTCGAGCCGGCGCTACCGGATTGCCCTGCTGACGGGCTCGCTGAGTGAAGATCGCAAGCGGCAGACGCGCGGCGAGATCAACCGGGGCGAGGCGCAACTGGTGATCGGGACGCACGCGCTGATCGAGGAGAAGGTTGAGTTCGACCGGCTGGGGCTGGTGGTGGTGGACGAACAGCATCGCTTTGGCGTGATGCAGCGGTTCAAGCTGATGAAGAAGCCCAGGCCGGATGGGACGGAGGGGGCGGAGCCGGATGTGCTGGTGATGACGGCCACGCCGATTCCGCGAACTCTTGCGCTGAGCTTGTACGGCGATCTAGACGTGAGCGTACTGGATGCGATGCCTCCTGGGCGCACGCCCATCGAGACGCGGCGCGTTCCCGGCGAGATGGCTGAAGAAGTGTGGGATTTTGTGCGTCAACAGGTTGCGAAGGGCCGCCAAGCGTACATTGTCTACCCGGTGATCGAGGGTACCAGGGAGGATCAACCGGAGCTGGATTTTTCGCATGACGATCCGGAGGCGGGGATTGAATTTGTCAAGGCTCCGCCGCCAGCCGCCGCTGGGAAGTCCATCCGAAAGGGAAAGACGGCGGAGTTGTTTCCGAAGGCGGCGCAGGAGGCCAGACTGGACACGAATTTGGGGGCGAAGTCGGGGCTGAAATCAGCCGTGGAGATGCACGAAAAGCTAAGGCTGGGGCCGATGGCGGGGCTGCGCGTGGGGCTGTTGCATGGGCGGTTGGACTCCGACGAGAAGGAGATTATCATGCGACGTTTCCAGCGCGGCGAGATTGATGTGCTGGTGGCGACGACGGTCATCGAGGTGGGCGTGGATGTACCGAACGCGACGGTGATGGTGGTGGAGCACGCGGAGCGGTTTGGGCTGGCGCAGTTGCACCAGTTGCGCGGCAGAGTAGGCCGCGGGGCGGCGAAGAGCTATTGCATTTTGATTACCGGCGAGCGTATTTCTCCGCTGGGCGAAGAGCGTCTGAACGCCATGGTGCGTACGCAGGACGGATTTGAGCTGGCGGAGCTGGACCTGAGCGAGCGCGGTCCGGGAGAGTTTTTCGGGACGCGGCAGGCGGGGCTGCCGGATTTTCGCGTGTCCAACCTGCTGCGCGACCGGCAGTTGCTGGAGCTGGCCAAGATGGAGGCTTCTCGCTTTGTCAATGCGCCCGGCAGCCAAAACGAAGCGACGGAGGCCGAGCGGGCGCGGGTTTGGGCGCGGCTCAAAGAGGCATGGCAGCGCCGCTATGGACTGGTGGAGGCTGGTTGACCCGGCAAACAGCCGCTTGATAGCATCAGTAATGCGATTCTGTATTCAATGCAGGTATATCCACAGGATGAATCCATAGCATTGTTCTCCAGACAGAGATAACAGCTCGGCAGGATCGGAAAACGCTTGAAAGGATACAAACGCAGCAATGAGATGCAGGCCGCTGTTGCTTTTTGTTCTCACGCTTTCTTTTTTTTCTGCTACCGGCTGCAAGCCTAGTCCGGAATCGCTAATGACGGCAGTCAAGGCCGACAACACCACAGAAGCCATAAATCTTATCGGGAAGGGCGTCGATCCGAACAGCCGCACCTCGCCGAAGGGCTGGAGCGTGCTGCACTACGCGGCCATGAACGGCAACGTGGAGATTGTCCAGGCTCTTCTCAAGGCAGGCGCTGACCCGAATTACGCCGGGACCAAAGATGGACAGGCGACCTCGGCTGCCAGGACGCCTTTGGATCTAGCGCAGGGAATGATGAATATAGTCAGCGGGATACAGCCCTCCGAAATTGAGGGTGTGTTACGCCAGAATGGATTGGACGATCCGGCGTTGTTGAAGAGCGCGAAGGATCCAAATGCCGAGGATCGATACGAGAAGATTGTCGTGCAATTAATTATGGCTATGAAAGGAAAATAGCGGTAGAGCGCGCCGGCTCCTGGAGGCGCATTTCCGCAAGGTTCAGCCCAAAGGCAGACAATGCCTATGTTGCGAGTCGCTCTTTTCATCGCCGCATCCGCCGCGATACTGCCGCTGTCGTGGCGGTCTCTGAAGGATGTACGCACGCACGGCTTTTACCGCTTCTTCGCGTTCGAGCTTCTATTGGGGCTGATCTTGTGGAACGCTTCGGTGTGGTGGCGAGACCCGTTTTCGTGGCGGCAACTGGCTTCCTATCTTTTTGGAACAGTTTCTATCGGGCTGGCGATAGAAGGCTTCCGGTTGCTGCGGGTGATTGGCCGACCGGCGGCCTCCAGAGTTGAGAGCGCCAATCTGGCCTTCGAAAACACAACCACGCTGATAACGGTAGGCGCGTATCGCTGGATTCGGCATCCCTTGTATGCATCTTTGCTGGCGTTGGCGTGGTGTGCGTATTTTAAGAATCCTATAGGACTTGCTTCCATTGTCCTAACGCTGGGCGCTAGCGGCTTTCTGCTGGCTACGGCGCTTGCCGAGGAGGTGGAGAACCTGAAGCACTTTGGCGCGGACTACGCCGAATACAAAAAGCGCACCTGGCGATTCATTCCTTTTGTTTTTTAAAAGCGAGTTCATTGAAGGTAAGTACTGATTTACCGGCCTGTCAATCGATTCCCGCGGCGCCAGCGCCTTTCATCAACTCGACGGGAAAGGTCTGGATCTCCAGATCAATGCTGGCAATCTCGGCGCCGCAATCCTGCTGGTGGTTGCGGGTGCATTGGCAGAGCTCGGTAAAGCGGATGTGCCCGCTCTGGCTCAGTTCCAGGCCGGCGGCAATCATCACGCTGTAAATATCGACACAGGCCTGCCGCTCGAACTCAAACAACATATTCACGGTGCCGGCATCATTTGCTCCGCGGCTGAGAACCCATCCGCCACAGCCGAGGATTGCGCCGGTGAGGGCCTGGACCAGGCGCGAAGGTTCTTCGATGGAGATGGCCTTCATCTGCATGGCCCAGGGAATATTTATGATCTGTCTTGCGTCGCGGGTTGGCAGCATCTGTCTCACACATGCCCTATCGGAGTCCGGGATGCGCAGCATAATTATTGTTGCGGAGTCGCACGGAGCCTGACCGGCTTTGAGACAACTCTGCTTGCGGCGAGGCTCGAATGGGCTGCGCTGGTAATTGGAGGCGCGTCTATACCCCAACAGCAAGAGCACCCTAAGCCAAATTGACTGCGACGCAAACACATCAACAGGGAAATGATGTAGCTTGATAGATAGCATGATTGTCGGTTCCGGCATCGATCTGGTGGAGATAGGGCGCATTCAGAAGTCCATGGACCGCTACGGGCAGAGGTTTTTGGACCGCGTGTACACTGATGCGGAGCAGGCGTATTGCCTGCGCAAGCGGAAGTCCGCTGAGAGCTTTGCCGCCCGTTTTGCCGCCAAGGAGGCCGGAGCCAAGGCATTGGGGACGGGCATCAGACATGGGGTGAACTGGTTGGAGATTGAGGTCTCGCGCGAACCCGGCGGAAGGCCTACCATCCATTTTCACGGACGCGCAGCCGAGTTTGCAGCCCGCCTGGGGACAACCCGCGCGGCGCTTTCCATCACCCACACCGACGAGCTGGCTATGGCCAACGTGGTGCTTGAGGACGGGTCATGAATCCGTCTTTTCTGCTATTCTCAATGCGTTAACCACCTCATTGTTTGACCCGAGGGGAGTGCCGTGCCAAGCCGCAAAGAGATTCAGTGGTCGCAGCTGAGAGTCGGGGTATTGGTGCTGTTGGCCATGACCATACTGGTCGTGCTGATTCTTCTCATGTCCGGCTCGAGCGGGGGGCTGTTTGCGCGCAAACTGGTGCTTCGCTGCTACTTTGAGAATGCGGCCGGGCTAAAGGATGGCGCGCCGGTGACGCTGGAGGGCGTAACCATCGGCAACGTGATCCATGTCCGCGTGGTGGCGGACCGCAACCCCACGCCGGTGGAGGTGACCATGCGGGTGGGCCACGAATATCTGAACCGCCTGCATTCCGATTCGACAGCATCGATCAATCAGGCCGGCGTTCTGGGCGATAGCTACATAGATCTCAGCTCGGCCCACGCCACCGGGCCCCCTCCGGCCAACAATGCCGAACTCAGGGCAGCCGGCGCGCCCAGCATTCAGGATGTGATCCGCACCAGCAACGAATCCATCAACGAACTCAACAAGCTGTTGCGCAAGATAGAAACCACGGTTGATTCGGTCAACTCCAGGCGCGGCGTGGCGGGCGAGTTGATCAACGACCCCGAACTGGCCAGGAAATTTACCACCATTGCCACCGATCTGGAGACCATTACCGGTGCACTCGCCGGAGGCAAGGGCTCGCTGGGCAAGCTGGTCACTGACGATACGCTTTACAACCGCGCCAACTCGGCCGTCGACCGGCTGAACAGGATCACCATTGCCCTGGACGAGGGCAAGGGCAGCGCCGGAAAGCTGCTGAAAGACGACTCGCTCTACAACAACATGAACGCCGCCGTCACCAATGTCAATCAGATGGTGGCCGATATTAACTCCGGCAAAGGCGCGATGGGCATGCTGGCCAAGGACAAGGATTTCGCGGCAAAACTGGACGACACCATCAGCCGGCTGGACTCGATTCTTCAGGGCATAAATGAGGGCAAGGGCACGCTGGGGCAACTGGCGCAGAACCGCTCGCTTTATGACCATGCCGACCAGACGATGGATCATGCCCAGCAGCTCTTGAAGAGCATTCGTGAAGACCCGAAGAAATATTTTGTGATTCGAATGAAGATATTCTGAGGGCGAGCTTTTCACGTAACTGTGCCAGAGTTACAGTCCTGTTGTGCTGGAGTTTTCTCTTCAACGATTGAATCTCTGGATGCCGGATCAAAGGCTGAGTATTCATGATTAGACGCTGCGACGAGCGCGATTTCGAGCAGGTTTGGGCCATCATCAACGACGGCGCCCAGGTATACAAGGGGATTATTCCCGCGGATCGCTGGACAGAACCGTATATGTCGCAGGAAAAACTACGGCATGAAATCGACGATGTAGTTGTCTTCTGGGGCTACGAAGAGGATGGAACGCTGACTGGCGTCATGGGGCTGCAAGAGGTGAAGGATGTGACCCTGATACGCCACGCTTATGTTCTTACCAGCAGGCAGAGGCGCGGGATTGGAGGGAGCTTGCTCTCTCATTTGCTCAAAGTTGCGAAAGGCCCGGTAATGATCGGCACATGGGCCGATGCGCTCTGGGCGATTCACTTTTACGAAAAAAACGGTTTTCAGTTAGTGAATCCGCAGGAAAAAGACCGGCTGCTCAAAAAATATTGGAGCGTGCCTGAACGCCAGATTGAAACCTCCGTAGTTCTGGCCGATCCAAAGTGGCATGGAAGGCAGCGATAAACAGGGCCGCTAACTTGCCGGTTCGCCTCCACGGAACATCTTCCAGAATTCCACAAAGCCTTTGAGGCGCACGACCTGGAAGTAGTCGCTGGCAACTAAGTAGAAGAGTGTTGCCGCAGCCCAGACGGCGTGCAACGCGTCCGGGCCTAATTGGTCGCTGAAGGGCAGCGGCGCGGCAGAGAGCACCATGGCCAGCACGACAAGCGCCAGCTTGACGATTCCCATCACCAGGTTGATCTCGACAACTTTGGACGTCATAGGCTTTCCCAGGCGGAGAGATTGAGCGAGGGCAGAGAGCAGGGAGCGATTTTCCAGCAGCATCAGCAGAGGGGCGATGGAGAGCGGCCAACTGAGGAGCGCCCAGGCCGTGAAAAATCCCAGCGAAAGAAAGATGAGCCCCATGGAGTAGCCGATCAGGTCCGGCTCAGTGTTGGGGGTGATGGTGGCGGACGCCACCAATTGCATGGTGCGGAGCCAACAAAAACAGGTAAAGAGGAAGAAAGCCAGCCAGGCGGCCTGGAGGACGATCATGGCGAAGGGACGGAAACGCAGCGCGGGTTCCATGTGTTTAAGGAGCAGGCTGCGACCCAGTGCGGAGACAACAACCCAAGCGAGCGCGGCTGCCGGCAGAAGCCAATGCAATACGGCTGCCACGGGTGGCTGATAGAGCGCCCAGGCGTTGCTGAGTTGCACCGCTGCCACCCAGGGGTTCTGCGGATCGAGAGAACTGAGGCCTGAGGATGCGGGCGGCAGGGCAACGAGAATTTTGTTGCATTGCATCCAGCAGACGAAGAGGAATGGCAGGCCGAAGGTCCAGCGCCAGAGTACTTCCAGCGCCGAGAGCGAAGGCCGCGCGAAGACCCAGCCCATTTGGCCGACGAGAGACTGGGTTCCGCGCAGGGGCGCGCTCATGCTACTTCACCACCAGATTGGCAGTTCTGCCCGGCACGACGATGATTTTGACAACCTTCTTGCCCGCCGTGCGTGATTTGACCTTTTCGTCAGCAAGAGCCGCGGCCTCGATGGCTTTGGCATCGGCATCGGCAGGAACGCGCACGACATTGACCAACTTGCCGTTGATCTGAACGGGGATTTCGAGTTCGTCTTCCTTGGCCAGTTCGGGATCGCTGACCGGCCAGAGTTGACGCAGGACTGAGTCTTTCTCACCGAGCGCTTCCCAAAGTTCGGCGGCGAGGTAGGGAGCAAAAGGCGCCAGCAGCATGACCAGCGTACGCAGTACCTCGCGGATGACAGGAGCGGGAACTTCGCCTGCCGAAAGTTGCGCGTCTGATGATTGGATGTCGTTGACCAGTTCCATGATGGCCGCCACACAGGTGTTGAAGTGCCAGCGGCCCTCGAAATCCAGCGTGATTTTGGCGATGGTTTGATGAAGCTTGCGCAGCAACTGGGTTCCGCCGTTTTGCGTTTTGGACTGGTTCTGCGTGGCGGTGCGCGCGAGCGGCGCATACTTTGTGGTCAAGCGCCAGACACGAGCCAGGAAGCGACTCACGCCGGCGACGCCGTCCTCCTGCCAATCGAGATCGCGGTCGGGCGGCGCGGCAAAGAGGGCGTACATACGCGTGGCGTCGGCGCCGTAGCGGGCGACCATGTCGTCGGGCGAGACCACGTTGCCCTTGGACTTGGACATCTTGGCGCCGTCCTTGATGACCATGCCTTGGGTGAATAGGCGGCGGGCCGGCTCGTCGTTCGTGATCAGGCCGAGGTCGCGCATGACTTTGGTCCAGAAGCGCGAGTAGATGAGGTGTAGAATGGCGTGCTCCACGCCGCCGATGTACTGATCGATGGGGAACCAGTAATGCGCCTTCGCCGAATCGAATGGAGCCTTGGAGTTTTTCGCGTCGGTGTAGCGATAGAAGTACCAACTGGAATCGACGAAAGTGTCCATGGTGTCGGTTTCGCGCTTGGCCGCGCCGCCGCATTTGGGGCAGGCGACATTGACAAACTCCGGCACGCGGCCCAGCGGTGAGCCGCCCTGTAAAGTTATCTCAATCTGCGCGGGCAGCAACACAGGCAACTGTTCGTCGGGGACCGGAACCAGGCCGCACTTATCGCAGTGAATGAAGGGGATGGGCGTGCCCCAGAAGCGCTGCCGGCTCACGCCCCAGTCCTTGAGGCGGAAGGTGACCTTGGGCTCACCGAACTTTTCTGCGACGGCAATCTCCTGGAGACGCTTCTGTGCTTCCGCGCAACTTAGGCCGACGAATTTTCCGGAATTCACGAGGACGCCTTCTTCGGAGAGAAACGGGAGCGCATCGTCAGCGGATGGATCGGACGGCTTGATCACTTGCACAATGGGCAAGTTGTACTTGGTGGCGAACTCGAAGTCGCGCTCATCGTGGCCGGGAACGCTCATGATGGCGCCGGTGCCGTAGTCGGCCAGGATGTAGTTGGCCACCCAGATGGGAACGCGTTGGTGGTTGTATGGGTTGACGGCAAATCGACCGGTGGGGACGCCGTGCTTTTCGATTGCGCCGAGGTCGCCGGCCTCGCGCGCCCGTTTCTGCTGGTCGAGTAGCTCCGCTACTTTAGCGTTCAGGTCGGGATCCGTGGCCGTCAAAGTCGCCACCAGTTCGTGTTGCGGGGCCAGTTGCACGCTGGTAGCGCCGAAGATGGTGTCAACGCGGGTGGTGAAGACGCGGATGCGGGTCTTCTCTGATTTCGGTTCATCCAGGAAAAAGTCGACATCCGTGCCTTCGCTGCGGCCGATCCAGTTGCGCTGCATGGTGCGGACTTTTTCCGGCCAGCCGTCAAGCGAGTCGAGGCCGTCGAGCAGCTCCTGCGCGTAGTCGGTGATGCGCAGGAACCACTGCTCCAGATCGCGCTGCTCGACCAAAGTTTCTTCGTGACGCCAGCAGCAGCCGTCAACGACCTGCTCGTTGGCCAGCACGGTGGCGCACTCCGGACACCAGTTGACCTTACTTTTTTTGCGGTAGACTAGGCCCTTTTCGTACATGCGCAGAAAAAACCACTGGTTCCAGCGGTAATACTCCGGCAAGCAGGTGGTGATTTCAGTGGCCCAGTCGTAGCCCAGGCCGAGCCGCTTCATTTGGCGCTTCATGGCGGCGATGTTCGCGAGCGTCCACTGGCGCGGAGGGGTGTTGTTCTTGAGCGCGGCGTTCTCGGCCGGCAGGCCGAAGGCGTCCCAGCCCATGGGGTGCAGCACGTTGTAGCCGCGCATCCACATGTGGCGAGCCAGGGCGTCGCCGATGGAGTAATTGCGCACATGGCCCATGTGCAACTGGCCGCTGGGATAGGGCAGCATTTCGAGCACATAGTACTTGGGCTTGGCCGCCGAGGCTGGCTCGGCAGCATAGAGCGCGGGCTCCGCGGCCCATCGCTGCTGCCATTTGGGTTCAATCGTTGCCGGGTCGTAACGCTGTTCGTTCTCTTCCGCCATAACTACATAGTGTAAATGGAAGGCGGTTATCGGTTCGCGGCTATTTCACCAGGCTCAGCAGCACCTTTACGTTCCGCTCCTCGTCACCGGGCTCATCGACCGGGGTTTCAGCGATGAAGGCGGCGTGGGCGAAGCGCTTGTCGTTGAGCAGGCGGCGGAATGGCTCGAGGCCCATGGTGCCCTGGCCGATGTTTTCATGGCGGTCAAGCTTGGAGCCGCGCACGGCCTTGGCGTCGTTCATGTGCCAAACGCGGACGGCGGCAAGGCCAACTGTTGAGGCGGCTTGCTTGATGGTTTGCTCATAGCCCTCGGCGGAGACCAGGTCGTAGCCGGCGACGTGGGTGTGGCAGGTGTCGAGGCAGACGGCGACGGGAGCCGAGGGCTTGAGGCGGGCGACGAGTTCGGCGACTTGCTCAAAGCTGCCGCCGAGGGAGAACTCGGCTCCGGCGGTGTTTTCGATGAGTATGTGGAAGGGAGTTTGTTGCCAGGGCAGGCCGTCGATGGCTTTGGTGATGGAGGCGGCGGCCAATTTGAGGCCCTCGTCGCGCGTGAGGCCCTTCCACGAGCCGGGATGCAGCACGAGGTACTCAGCGCCGAAGGCGAGGGCGCGCTCGATCTCGCCGCGAAAGGCCGCAATACTTTTCTGGCGAATCTCGTCCGACTGGCTGCAGACGTTGACCAGGTAGCTGGTGTGGATGACCAGCGGGCCGACGTCGAGCTTGGCGCGCAACTCCTTCATGCGGGCGCATTGCTTGGGATCGATTTTTGGGGCGCGCCACATGCGCGGGCTGGCGGAAAAAATCTGCAAGGTGTTGGCGCCGATTTCGCGGGCGCGCTCGATGGCGTTGGATGCGCCGCCGGTGGTGCCGAGATGGATGCCGATGCGCTTGGTCATGGTCACAGTTTATTGGATGACCAGGCGGCGATTGGGGTGCGTGGAATTCCCAGCTGATATGTCGGGTACCCCCACCCATACTTTGGACGCAACCGATCTGTTTTCATGAAGTTACAGGGAGGGTTGCGCTGCAAAATATAGAAAACAAAGAAGTTCCCTGCAAAATATTCCTGGCAAAGGAGTTACGGGACGTTTCGGCCTCTATTGGCCGCTTCCGGATGAAAGCGGAGCGAAAAGAACGCCCAGGACGATGATTGAAGGAAGACTTCAGAGATCAGTTTGCACTAAGTGGGGAAATAATCTGCATTAAAACAGTAGTCAGGGGTCAGGAGAGTCGTACGAAAGAATTCACGCACGAGGTTTGTGGTATTCCAGCACCCGGCTTAAGGTGCAATCCCGACTAAAACAAGGGGAACAGCAGGTACGCCTCGTCCCTCACGAATCAGGTTGTACAGTTCGCCCTCGTAATAGGCTACCCCTGAAGACATTTCCTCTTGTAGTTCCTTCATAGGCAATATCTCAATACCTACATCGATCACGTCCCCGACGAAGAACGCCATGTGCTTTACGAATAGATCGTAGGCCACAAATGAGTATTTGCCGAATTGCACTTCGACAGCTACACGGTCTTTGACAAAATCTGTTTGATTATAAGAAAAGATAGGTGTGAAGCCTGCACTCTCAATTTCTGCCTTTTGTTCTGCTGCCGGCAAATGCATAGTTTTGCGGATCAGTTGCGCATCGGATGTAACCCAGTAGGATGTTCTCTGCTCATTCCATTTCTGCTTTTTGAATGCCGAACTCAAAGCGCTGTTCATATCAATCGGAGAATAAAGAATCTTATCCTTTGTCCGTTTTTCCTTCGACACTTTTGTATGGCATGAATTTGCGTCGAGGCCCTGAATAACGCTCGTGATCTCCTTCCAGAGTTTCGGCTTATGCACAAGCAGAAATTCAAGCCCATTAAGATGGGAGTATTGATTTACGATTCTCACTTGTGACCACCACCCGGTAAGGATGGATTATAAACTGGCTTATTCATGGGGCGTGTTTTCAGGATTCCGTTGCGCAGGTCGTCAACTCTATCCCAAGCAATATCCACATATTCCTGTACTACATCACATCCAAACCCGATTCGGTCATGCATCAGGGCAGAAATGATAGAGGTTCCAACGCCCATGTATGGATCGAGTACCGCGTCTCCTGGATTAGTGAGAGAAAGAACAAGACGTTCAACCAACTCGACCGGAAATTGACATGGGTGAATTGTCTTCTCCACGTGGTTGTTCTTCACGTTCGGGAAAATCCACACATCCCCTGGATTTTTCCCCAAAGGGTTGCCGGAAAGTTGTCCGGTCTTTGGTCCTTTAAAGTACTTCTTGCCCGGATATTTTGACGGTACACGAATGGGGTCAAGATTAAAAACATACTCGTCTGTTTTTGTGAACCACAAGATCGTTTCATAGCGTCCGGATAAGCGATTGGAGCAATGCAACCCATGCTCAAAATGCCAGACGATCCGATTGCGGAGATGAAGTCCATGGTCCCTGAAAACCTGATAGAGAACCATATCTAGTGGAAAAATCTCCCCGTCTTGTACGTGATTACCCACCTGCCAACATAATGAGCCATGAGGACTCAGAAGTCGAACGCATTCCGAGATCACCTGAGCCTGCTGATTCACATATGCATCGAGCGAACGCCGCTTTTCATAAGACTTGCCAATGTTGTATGGGGGTGAGGTTACGACCAGCTGCATCGACCCAGCCTTTATCGGTCTCATAAACGACAGGTTGTCCTGACATTCTATGAAGGCTTCGGTCTCGCGGTGGAACTTGAGGAGGGTTGCCGGTCCCATGATTCCCCTTTCAGAACATCTTAACGCGATCCTACAGCAAAAAAACATCGAATCCGTCTGTGGGAATCAGGACAGTTTACTGGCAGATAGCAAACCGGCATGATTGTTTCTCATTTCCCATAAGAGAACTCCATTTCGGCGCGCTACGCGATAGATAACGGCACACAGATTTAGAGTGGCTCACAACTCCTAATCGTCGTCGTCCGTAGTGTTTTTCTTGTGGTGGATTTTCAGCATGGCGGGGACGGGCTTGTCTCCCATGGCGTCCTTCCAGAGAATCACGTTCAGCTTATCGGCGGGGGCGCGGTCGGCGTGGGTGAAGTCCATCTTCATGCTTTCGCGCGCTCCGGCGGCTGTTGGAGGGTTGGCGGTGTAGATGAGGCCGTTGTCGCGGTTCGCGTAGTCGGCTGTGTAGGCGGGCTGGTCGCCGGGGCCGGTGAAGAGCGTGGAGATGAGCGAGCTGAAGGCGTCGTTGTTGTTCATGGGCGGGAGATTGAGCAGCGTCTCCATGGTGCGGATGACGCTGACGGTGGTGTAGAAGCGGCTGTCGATAAAAGGAGCCCCGGCGGTGAATGGAGCTTGAGTCTCTGAGGTTCCTACTGGCGAAGGTGCGGCTGCCGGAGCATTTGTGGCTGCGCTATGCGGGGAGTATTTGCTGATGACCAGGGCGATGCTGCGGTGAGCGTCTACATGGTCGGCACCGTTCTGCGCGTCGTCTTCGAGGATGAAGATAGCGGTATCGTCCCAGAAGGGCGAGTGGGAGATGGCATCGACGGCGCGGCCTACGGCCAGATCGTTGTCGGCCACCGAGGACTTGGGGCTGGGTCCGTTGGGACGCGTGCCGGCGGTGTGGTCATCAGGCAGGCGCAGCAGGATGAAGTCGGGCATGGTGTCTTTGCCCTGAGCCTTGTCGTCGGCCCAAGTTTTCAGGTGGCGCAGAAATACCTCGACCCGTACTTGGTCGGGAACTGCCAGGTTGAAGTCCGGCGCTTCTTCGGCGAAGTGGCCGACAAGCTCCGGCTTGGTGGGAACATTGGCGGCGATAAGGGGGATGGGCCAGGGCCATTTGTTGATGCCTCCGCCCCACTCTGCTGGCAGAGCTTCTCCCGGAGCAATGGCTTTATGGGCGCAACTGCGGCCTTGCATCAGGGGCCCCATCTGCGGGTCGGCGACGCGGGCTTCATTGCAAAAAGTGGTGGAGATGAATTCGCCGAAGTGGTAGTAGGTTTTTCCGTGGGCGGCGAGATTGCCCCACAGATAGCCGCTGGCCGGCTCGTTGACGTCGGGAATCTTTTGCAGCAGCGGATAGTTATTGGCCACCGCGCCCTCGTAATCGTAGGTGCGCTGGTTGCCGCGATACTCCTGCTGCCAGGTTTTCTCCAGATAGTCGGTGCTGATGGCGGCGTTGGACCAGACATGGCCTTCGCCGGAGACCTCGCCGGAATCGAAGAAGTTATCCAGCACGCCGAACTGCAGGGCCAGCTTGTGCTGGTTGGGCGTGATGGCCTCGCCATACATGGCCAGAGTGGGATCGCCGTTGGCGACCGGCTTGCCGTCCTTGCTGAGGTCGCCGAAGATCTGATCGTAGGTGCGGTTCTCCTTGATGATGTAGATGATGTGGCGGATGGGATTTTCACGGCCACCGGCAAAGGCGATCTTCTCTTCGGCTGCCTTCATGCGGTTGGATTCCAGCGCCGTTTCGGTCCACTGGGGCAGATTGGTTTCGATTTGAGCCTCGTCCAGGACCGCCAGGGAGCCATACAGGAGCGTACCGATATACGTGTTCGAACTCGAATAACGAGACTTCCGGGTGAACTCCGTCTGGCGCTGGGGAAAGTTGTTTGGCCCGGTTCCCTTGCCCTTGCCGGTGGCAACATAGAGCTTTCCGCCGGAGAAGGCCATGGAGATGGGCATCCATTCGGTGGGGATAAAACCGATGGGTTCGACCATGGCCCTTCGTGCTGCCCTCGACGTCAGCTTATTTGTGTCTATCACTGCAACCGCGTCGCTGGCCATATTGGCTACATAGAGGCGGTTGCCAGTGGCGTTCAGGGCCAGGGCCGCCGGCTCAGCGCCAAAGTAGCTCTGGCCGGGAAGCCGCGTATCGAAGTAGCCCTTGACGGAGAAGTGGCCGGAGCTGATGTTCACGGCGGCCACGGCATCGCGGTTGGCAAGCGCTACGTAGAGCGTCTTGCCGTCGGGCGAAAATTCCAATGCGCAGGGGTGGGTTCCGGGGGCGATGGCGCTTGAGGGTTTGAGCAGGGCGAGCTTGCGGCCTACTGTTCCATTAGCCAGATCGAGTTCCACGATCTCCGAGGCGTTCCACAAGGCGACATAGGCGCGCGTGCCGTCTCTGGAAACCGCCAGGGCGATGGGATAAGTGGAGGGAACGGCGTCGCTCTCCGAAAGGTCGAAACGCTTCTCCAAGGCTCCGCTGGCGGCATCGAGAAGAAGGACGTCGTCGGAGAGATTGCCGGCGACCAGGAGCTTTTCAGAACTCGCGGAAGTGATAACGGCAATCGCCGCCGGGTAGGGAATGCCCTTGTCGCTGCGCACTTCACTGGGCAGCCTGGTCGTTTTGCCGGAAGCGAGCTGCTGGAGCGGCAGGGGAATGAAACGCTGAGGCGCGATCTTGCCCGCCACGAAGCTGTAGACAACGATGCCGCTGCCGGTCTTGTCTTTGCCGTCGCCTAGCGGGTCAGTCAGCGAGGCCATGCTCGCATAGATGCGGCTTCCGTCGCGACTAAAGGCCAGGCCGGAGTAAAGCGTCTGTTTGGCCATCCGCGCCAGCGTGCGAGGGTCGGGAAAGTCGGACATGGAGCGGGTATGCGCGTCGAGCACCGCAAGAGACTGCTCATATTGCGACTCGGCTACGCCATAGCCGGCGTTTACCGTGACCACATATCGGCCGTCCGGAGAGACAGCCATGGAGATGGGCAGGCTGTTTAACCGCCGCGGAGACCCTGGAATCTCTCCGATCAACTGTTTGCTGGAGGGCAGATCGATGGTCTGCGCCGCAAGAACGCCGGTCCCAAGAACTAGGGCCGCATAGGAAACCGCCAACCGCGCCGAGATGCTCATGACCAAACTGTAGCAAAAACGGGGTCGCCCACAGGTTACAGTTGTGTAACCTCACCAGGAATTGCCGCCAGATTTTGGCCAGAGAGCCTTTGAGCTTGGCGTGGAGGCGTACCAGCCATGGAAGTGTATGCACATTACCAATGGTGGGGCAGCCGTAATCAGGCGGAAATTGCGGAATGTCCTTAGAATCTCCTCATGAGCGAGCCCTATGATTCTCTTACGCAGATTCTTATCGACGTCATCTTGCCCAATCTGAAGAGCGTGCAGGTCAGTCAGGCAGAGCAGATCGCCGCCAATGACCGGCTGGAAGAGTCCATTGAGGAACTGCGCCTGCATCTGGAGTCGCAGTTCGCCCACCTGTCGGCGCAGTTGACGGCCTGCCGGGCGGAGCTGGCGGCGGCGCAGGCAGTGTTCAAGTCGGCGCATCCGCAGTCCAGCGCTCAGGGACCAGACCGCAACCCGCTGATTCACTAGGCTGCGACGCCTGCAATAAACTTGTGATATGCGAAC
This sequence comes from Occallatibacter sp., assembly GCA_052145195.1. Lineage (GTDB taxonomy): Bacteria > Acidobacteriota > Terriglobia > Terriglobales > Acidobacteriaceae > Telmatobacter. Next base: position 151,471 of record JBKQPC010000001.1, read on the forward strand.
CGTGCTCACAGCGGAGCGGCTTTGGGATGGCGCCGGACTGCTCGACTCGCCCTTGGTCGAGATCGAAGACGGACGGATTGTCTCTGTTTCTACGCGTGCGGAGGGCAAGTTGCCGTCTGGGGCGCGCGTGCTCGACTTTCCTAACACGACACTGGCCCCCGCATTCTTTGACGTGCATATTCACGGCGCCAAGGGCCACGATGTGATGGAGGCTTCGCCGGAGGCGCTTGCTGCCATGGGCAGCTTTCTCGCCGAGCGCGGCACGGGCAGCTTTCTGGCCACTACGGTGACCGCACCGCTGGATGCGACGTTGCGCTCGCTTTCCGGTCTGGCAAAGCTGCTGGCGCGGCCGCCTGTTGAAGGACAGGCACGGCCCATCGGAATTCATCTGGAAGGCCCGTTTCTTTCGCACACCAGGCGCGGCGCGCAGCCGGCGGAGCACCTGCTCAAGCCCGATATCGCCACCTTTGATCGATTGTTTGAGGCCGCAGAGGGCTGCATCCGGTTGATGACGCTGGCACCGGAGTTGCCGGGGGCCGTCGAGTTGACTGCACACGCTACAGCGCGAGGAGTTAAGGTTTCATTGGGCCATTCGGACGCTACCGCCGCCGAGACCCGCGCGGCGATTGCCGCCGGAGCAGTGAGCGCGACGCACACTTTCAACGCCATGCGCCCGCTCGCAGCACGCGAGCCGGGAATTTTGGGCACGGTGCTGACCTGCGACGAGCTTTATGCAGAACTGATTTGCGACGGGATTCACGTTGCGCCGGAGATGGTGAAGCTGTGGTGGCGGGCAAAGGGACTGGAGAAGGCGATTTTGGTTACCGATGCGATGAGCGCCACGGGAATGCCTGATGGCGAATACCAACTGGGAAACTTTGCGGTGCAGGTGGCCAGCGGGAGAGCCATGGCTCGCGGAGTCTTGGCAGGCAGCGTGTTGACGTTGGACCGGGCATTGTCTAATTTTATGGAGTTCACTGGCGCATCGCTGGAGCAGGCTCTGCGTTTGGCGACGGCGAACCCGGCAGCGATGACCGGGTTGGGCGATCAGGCGGGTTCCGTCGCCGTGGGAATACCGGCCAGCCTGGTGGCCGTGGACCGAGCGGGGAAGCTGGTTGGTTCTGTGGTGAACGGAGAGCCGGTTCGCTAGCCGGCGGCTTCTGCCAGCCGCTGGGCCCGCCAGAGCGCGCCTTCGAGCGGAACAACTTCTTCCCGTTTCACCGGCATCTGGGGCGCGGCGGCATGCAGGCCGGCAAAGAAGGCCTCGCGGACAAGGGTCATGTGCTCGATGACGCCTCCGGTCCAGGCTACTGGAACTTCGCCGGCGATATTGTGTTTGCGTCGCAGTTTGGCGCGGACGAGAAGTACAAAATCGATCAGATCGGCCGCGGCCTGGGCCAGGGTCTCCTGGGCGACGGGGTCACCGGCGTTTGCGAGTTCGCTAATGGCCGGGGCGAGAGCGGCAAAGTCCGGCCCGGGCGTGCTGTCGCCCAGGTTGATCAACTCGCGCAGGGTGGGCGTGCCCCAGATTTCGCCAACCTTTTCAAGGATTTGCGTGGGCTGCTCGCGATCATAGGCGTGCAGCGCGCGGCGCAGGCTGTTAACGCCGATCCAGTAGCCGGAGCCTTCGTCGCCCATGCGCGAACTCCAGCCGCCGGCGCTTTCGCGAGTGCCGTCGGGGGCGCGGCCCACGGTGTTGGAGCCGGTGCCGGCAATCTGCAGGATTCCGGGACCGCCGCGAAAGGCCGCATCGAGGGCGATCACCTCATCGCCGACGACCTCGGAACGCTCGACTCCAAAGTCGTTGAAAACCGCCGTGATCCACTCCTTAACGCCGGGCATGGAAGCCGAGGCCACGCCTACCGAGGCAGAGCGGACGCCTTTTACGCCGGCTTTGGCAAAGGCCTCTTTGAGCAGCGCGCGCAGATTGGCTTCGGCGGCTTCAGCGCCCACGCGCAGGCGCTTGATGGAGCCGCTCTCGGCGTGAGCCAGAACCCGGTCACCGGCCATGATGGAGGCGCGGGTGTGCGTTCCCCCGCCGTCGATCCCCAGAATTATGTTCATCGTTCGCTTGCTCCTTCGATTGCCGGAAACTCCAGCTTATCGCATGGGGCGCGGGGGCTGAGGCGGGATCTGCGCTTTCGCTTCTGATTGCTGAGTGGAAGGAGCGTATGGGTCATTGTTGCCGTCGTCGCAGAGTTCCGCGGCATGGATCATAGCTTTGGCAACGCTGTTGGCGGTGTCTTCGTCGGCAAAATATACAGTATTCGTTGCACCCCCCGTTCTTTGCGCGATGAGAACGTAGAGGGACGGATCAATTCTGGAGTCGAGTGATGGTCTTCCGAAAGCATCATTTTTCGCAATAGCGCGCTGGTCCAAGGTCATGACCATCACCCTTTGAATGAGTTTGAGCGGGATTTCCCAATCATTGTCAGCCACTGTTGCACCATCATTAATTGTCTTGACATGATAGCTGATTACGCACACGTCCGGATGGGCGACGACCTTGCTCTCCTCAAAGATAAACTGAGTCGTCCCGCTCGTTGGGCCTTTAATGCTTAAGAATCCGGGGTTTGGGCTATTGTCATTGGCATAAGACACAAAATTCATTTTTCCATTTACGGTTATCTTGTCTTGTATGTACTTCAAGGTGAAGGCCAGCGAAGGACCGCTGTCGGCGGGTCTGGGCGAGGGCGCGACGGCCTGCTGAGTAAGCGCTGGGGCGCTGATCAGAGAGGCTAAACACGAGACAAACACGAAGCGCACAACATTTGTCATGGATTTACTCCTGAAAAGGTGCTTGTTTTCACAGCTGCTCTGTGCTGGAAGGGATTGCGTAGGGGGAAGCCTGCGCATCAGTCGATTGTTTAGTATTTACCACAGATTAATATTGATTGCAATGGTCCAAATAGAAGGAGATTTTGAGGATTTGGCCTGGTGAAGCAAACCTGATCTCTGCCGGGCTGCCTGATGGGCAGTGACCAAAACGGCATTGAATTGTTCAAATAAGGCCATCGCAAGACCGCGTTCTGGCTTTGACCGATTATTTATCAAAGCCGGGCGCGCGCGGCCTTATCTTGGAAGAGCAGCTCTCCGCTTGGGGAACTGTCCCCCAGTCTGGGGAGACGAGGAATACGATGAGCGAGATTCCGAACGCCGTGTTGCAGCAAACCGGATCGCACCAGAATGGATCGAACCAGACTGGAACAAACAGGGGCCAGAGAACCGCGATGAGCGTGGAAGCGCTGGCGCAGTCGTTTCTGGACAACCTGATCTTTGTGCAGGGCCGCTCGACCGAGCGGGCGACGGTGAACGACCTTTATATGGCGCTGGCGCACACCGTGCGCGACCGTTTGGTGGAGCGGTGGATTCAGACGGTGAAGAACTACCAGGCGCAGGATGTGCGGGTGGTCTGCTATTTGTCGGCGGAGTTTTTGACCGGGCCGCACCTGGCCAACAACCTCATCAACCTGGGCATTTACGACGAGACCGAGCAGGCCATGAAGCAGTTGGGCATCAGCCTGAACACGCTGATCGAGCAGGAGGAGGAGCCGGGGCTGGGCAACGGCGGCCTGGGCCGACTGGCTTCCTGCTTCATGGATTCGATGGCCACGCTGGACATACCGGCGATTGGCTATGGCATTCGCTACGAGTACGGAATCTTCAATCAGCAGATACGCGACGGCTGGCAGGTGGAGTCGACCGACAAATGGCTGCGTCTGGGCAATCCCTGGGCTCTGGAGCGCCCGGAAGACGCCTTTCAAGTGAAGATGGGCGGGCGCACCGAGCGGCATACCGACGCCAAGGGGCGGGTGCGCGTGGAGTGGATTCCGCAATGGGTGGTGCGCGGAGTTCCGCACGATACGCCGATTCTGGGCTACCGGACCAACACGGCGAACACCATGCGGCTGTGGGCGGCGCAGGCGGTAGAGAGCTTTGATTTTGAGATTTTCAACCAAGGGGATTTCTTCGGAGCGGTAGCCGGCAAGGTGTCGAGCGAGAATATCTCGAAGATTCTCTATCCCAACGATGAGGCTTTCCAGGGCAAGCAGTTGCGGCTGGAGCAGCAGTTCTTCTTCGTCTCGTGCAGCTTACAGCACATTGTCAAGATTCAGGTGACGCAACACCGTCCTTTGGCCGAGTTGCACCGCAACTTCGCCATCCAGATGAACGACACGCACCCGGCGATCTCGGTGGCGGAGTTGATGCGCCTGCTGATCGACGAGCACGATATGGAGTGGGACGCGGCTTGGCACGTGACCGAGAACACGCTCTCCTACACTAACCACACGCTGATGCCGGAGGCGCTGGAGCAGTGGCCGCTGAGCCTCTTTGGAGCGCTGCTGCCGCGCCACTTGGAGATTATTGACGAGATCAACCGGCGGCATCTTGAAAATGTGCGGCAGAAGTTTCCCGGCGATGAAGAGCGGGCGCGGAGGCTATCGCTGATCAATGAAGAAGGCGGGAAGTTCGTGCGCATGGCGAACCTGGCCTCACTGGGCAGCCATGCCATCAACGGCGTGGCCGCGCTGCACACGGAACTGTTGAAAACCCATGTGCTGAGCGATTTCTATGCGCTGACGCCGGAGAAGTTCAGCAACAAGACCAATGGAGTGACGCCGCGGCGCTGGATGGTGCTGAGCAATCCGCGTCTGTCAAGCCTGCTGACGGCACGGCTTGGCCCGGGCTGGATACACGACCTGGAAAAGCTGCGCCGGCTGGAGCCGATGATCAACGACCATAAGCTCTGCGCGGAGTGGCGCGAGATCAAGCGGCAAAACAAGCTGAACCTGTCAACCTACATCCAAGAGAAGCTGGGCATCGCTACCGATCCGGATTCGATCTTCGATGTACTGGTGAAGCGGCTGCATGAGTACAAGCGGCAGCACCTGCTGATTCTGTACATTCTTACGCTCTACAAGCGCATTCAGCGTGATCCGGAGCTCGAGGTGACGCCGCGGACCTTTATCTTTGGGGGCAAGGCGGCGCCCGGCTATCGCATGGCCAAGCTGATCATCAAGCTCATTCACTCGGTGGGCGAAGCCATCAACTCCGACCCGGTGGTGCGGGGCCGGCTGAAGGTGGTTTTTTTGCCCGATTACAACGTGAAGCTGGGACAGAGGGTGTACCCGGCGGCGGACCTGAGCGAGCAGATTTCGCTGGCCGGCAAGGAGGCCTCGGGAACCGGGAACATGAAGTTTGCCATGAATGGCGCGGTGACTATCGGTACGCTGGACGGAGCCAACATTGAAATCCGCGAGGAGGTGGGCGCGGAAAACTTCTTCCTCTTTGGGCTGACCACTCCGGAAGTGGAGAAACGCAAGCAGGAGGGTTACAACCCGCGCGCCATCTTCGAGACCAACCCCATGCTCCACGAGGTTCTCGATTCGCTTTCCAAGGGAGATTTTTCGCGTGGTGACAAGGCGCTGTTCGCGCCGCTGATCAACTCCCTGCTGACCAAGGACGAGTATATGCTGCTGGCCGATTATCAGGCTTACGTCGATTGCCAGGACCTGGTGAGCGCAGCCTACAAAGACCAGGAAGCGTGGACGAGGATGTCGATTCTGAACGTGGCGCGGATTGGAAAATTCTCCAGTGACCGGGCGATCCGCGACTATTGCGCGGAAATCTGGAAGACCTGGCCGGTGAAGATTCAGTTGTAGGCTTGTATGAGGCTGCGGCGATTGTGGTATTGTTTCCGCATGGAACGCCTACGCTGGTTTTTCGCCGCTCTTGTTTTCGTTTTCGCCGCAACACTGAACCCCGCGCGAAATCTCGCGCAGAGCCCGGCGCCCACGCCTCCGATGGGGTGGAACAGTTGGGACGCCTACGGGCTGACCATCAACGAGGCCGACTTCAAGGCCAACGCCACGGTGCTGGCCGGGTTCAAGCAGTTCGGCTGGCAGTATGCGGTGATCGACGAGGGGTGGTACATGGAGAACCCCTTTGGCGCTAACCTTGCGGAAAGAAAGTATCTGCTGGACGGGAATGGGATTCTGATTCCTGTGGCGAGCCGCTTCCCGACGGCGGTGAATGGAGCTGGCTTCAAGCCTTTGGCCGATTGGGTTCATAAGCAGGGACTGAAGTTCGGCATTCATATTGTGCGCGGGATTCCGCGCGATGCGGTGAAGGCGAATCTGCCCATCGCGGGATCGAGCTTTCACGCTTCGGATGCCGCAGACCTCAACTCCCCCTGTGGATGGGATGACGGCAACTGGGGCGTGGCCGACAACACAGCCGGTCAGGCTTACTACGACTCGATGCTCAAGCTCTATGCGGGCTGGGGCCTGGACTTCCTCAAGGTGGACTGCATCAGCGACCACCCCTACCGGCCAACCGAGATCCGGCAGATTGCAGAGGCGATCCGCAAAACCGGGCGGCCGATTGTGTTGAGCCTTTCGCCGGGGCCGACGCAACTGGAACACGCCGCCGAGGTAGCCGAATACGCGCAGATGTGGCGCATCACCAACGACCACTGGGATGCCTGGACGTTCCCGCGCAAGCCTGGCGACGACGAGTATCCCTTCGGCCTGAGGGACGAATTCGACCGGCTGGCCAAGTGGTTTGTGTATGCCAAGCCGGGCAACTGGCCGGACGCGGATATGCTGCCCTGGGGCTGGCTGGGGCCTCATCCGGGCATGGGCGAGCCGCGCCAGTCGCGGCTGACGCACGACGAGCAGCAGACTGAGTTTACGCTGTGGGCGATTGCGCGCTCGCCGCTAATACTGGGCGCTAATCTGACCAAGCTGGATGAGTTTACGCGGTCGCTGATCTCCAACCAGTCGATTCTCTTCATGAATCAGAATGTGACCTACAGCCATCCTGTCGATCTGACGAGCCTGGGAGCCGGTTTTGAAAACGCGCGGGCGTGGAGGGCCACGATCAACGCTCCGGGAGCAAGGAATTACGCGGAGTTCCTTGGCTTTTTCAACCTGGACGACAAGCCGATGAGGCTGCGCGCGAGCTGGACGCAGCTTGGTTTGGACGGTAAGAAGCATCTGGCCCAGAATGTGTGGAGCGAAGGCGGCTTCAAGGAATCGAAGGAAGTCACAGTGACTTTGCCGGCTCACGGCAGCACGGCGTACGAGATTCGATAGGCGAGGGTTTTTGTTTTGCAACGACGGAGAGTTCTTGGCGGATTGGCGGCGGTTTGGATTGCGCCGGAAAATTTTGCGTTTGCGGCCTCGACCAAAGGGCAGCGATTAGCCGAAGCGGCGCGGGCGCAGTTAGGCGTGACAACCGGCTACGACCCAAACTGGACGAAGCTGACGTATCCCGGCGGCGATGTGCCGCGCTCGACTGGGGTCTGCGCCGATGTGGTGATTCGCGCGGCTCGCGACGGGCTTGGGCTTGATCTGCAAAAGCTGGTGCATGAGGACATGGTGAAGGCATTCAACGCCTACCCGGCGCGCAAGGTGTGGGGGTCGCGGGAGCCGGATGCGAACATTGACCACCGGCGGGTGCTGAACCTGGAGACGTATTGGACGCGGGCCGGGGCGCGGTTATGGGCCGCCAATGCGCCGACTCCGGGCGACGACTTTCCAAAGCCCATCGAAGTTGGAGATATTCTCACCTGGCTGCTGGACGCACGGCTGCCGCATGTGGGCATTGTGGTGAGCGTTGGCTGGCAAACGCGGGTGGTGCACAATATCGGCCGCGGAGTTGAAGAGAGCCGGCTGGGTGACTTTTCCGAACACAGGGCAGCCGGGCACTATCGCTGGCCTGCGGGCGGGTAGCGCGCGGCTATTGCTTGGCGGCGCCGAGCTCGTCCTTGTAAACCTTGCCGCCCTTCATCACGAATGAGACGTGCTCCAGCACCTCGACGCGTTCGAGCGGGTTGGCGGTAACGGCGATCAGGTCGGCGTACTTTCCGGATTCGAGAGTGCCCACGTCGTGGGTGCGGTCGATGAGGTCGGCGGCGCTGGAGGTGGCGGCGCGGATGGCCCCTGCCGGGGTCATGCCGAACTTGACCATGTAGTGGAATTGTTTGGCGTTGTCGCCGTGGGGATAGACGCCGGCGTCGGTGCCAAAGGCGATTTTTACGCCCGCGGCCACGGCTTTGGCGAAGTTCTCGCGTTGCAGGCGGCCTACCGTTTTTTCCTTCTCGACATTCTCCTTGGGCAGGCCAAACTCGACTGCCTTGCCGAGAATGTAATCGTCGTTATAGATGTCGGCGACCAAATAGGTGCCGCGCGCCTTCATCATCTCGATGCCCTCGGCGTCGATGAGGCTGCCATGCTCGATGGAGTCGACGCCGGCGCGCACCGCGTCCTTGATTCCCTGCGTTCCATGAGCGTGGGCGGCGACCTTGCGGCCAGTTCGATGGGCCTCATCGACGGCCATCTTCATCTCTTCGTAGGTGAGCTGCTCGGCGCCGGGCTTGTCGCCCAGGGAGAGCACGCCGCCGGTGGCGTGCAGCTTGATGAGGTCCACGCCGTACTTGATCTGCTCGCGGACCTGATGGCGAACCTGCTCGGGGCCATCGGCAAGGGCATAGCCGCGCTCGGCCGGATACATCCTGTTCTCAACGCCGGGCGCAAAGCCGTTCATGTCGCCGTGGCCGCCGGTGATGGAGATGGCCGGACCGCTGGCCACCACACGGGGACCGGGAAAGAGGCCTTCATCGATGGCGCGGCGCAGATCGACGGCGAAAAAGGGCTGGGAACCCACGTCGCGGACGCTGGTGAAGCCAGCCTGGAGGGTCTTGTTGGCGTTGACCACGCCGTTAAAGCCGCCCATGAAGGGGGTTGTACGCACCTCCCAAATAGGGTCATAGTGGTCGGCGCGGGCCTCCAGGTGGGTGTGGCAGTCTATGAGCCCCGGCAGCACCCAAGCCTGGGAGAGATCGACGACCGTGGCCCCGGCAGGAATGGTTACCTCGGCGGCGGGCGCGACTTTAGCGATGCGCTCGCCTTCGATGATCAGCACCATGTTGTCGCGCAGGTTGTCGCTGGTCGAATCAAAGAGATGACCTGCTTTGATATATATCTTGGGCGTGGCGCTTTGGGCCAGGGTGGCTGGCAGCGCAAGGGCCAGAATACCGAGCGCGAGTAGAAAACGGAAAATCAGGGCCAGTTTACGATTCATGAAACGCTCCTTCATCACAACATGATCTTCTGCATTATAAGGAATGCGCATCTGCGGCGATGGAGGAATGCGGATACAGCGCTGGGCCGGCGCCGGTTAGAAACCGGGACTTGTTCGTCACCGCCCAGCTGACTTTTATGTGAGAAACTATTTGGTCCGGAATGTGGCCGAGGAATGATGGCCTGTTCCAGGAGGATCACAGAATGCCTGTTCTTCGCTCATTTTTTATTGCACTCTCTCACAATCGCTCCCTGAGGCGCTTCAGCGAACGATCCCTGGCGGGCAAGCGGCTCAGCGCGCGGTTTATTGCCGGCATTGAGATCGACGACGCTCTGCGGGTGGCTGAAGAGGTGAACAAGCAGGGCATGAGCGTGACGCTGGACTCGCTGGGCGAGAGCGTGACCACGGAGGCCGAGGCCCGGGCTGCCGCCGATGTCTATCACAAGCTGCTGGATGCGATTGCCGCCCGCAAATTGAACGCCAACATCAGCATGAAGCTGACGCAGATGGGGCTGAACCTTTCGCCCGCGCTGGCCGAGAGCATTACCGAGAGCGTGGCCCAGCACGCCAGCAAAACAAGCAGTTTTGTGCGCATCGACATGGAGGATTCGTCGCTGACGCAGGTGACGTTGGAGATCGTCAAGCGGCTGCACGCAAAGCCCGAGCTAGGGGATTCGATTGGCATCGTGATCCAGGCATATCTTTATCGCTCAAAGAAGGACATTGAAGACCTGATCGCCAACGGGATTCGCGTGCGGCTGTGCAAGGGCGCCTACCAGGAGCCCGCGGAGATAGCATTTCCGCGCAAGGCGGATGTGGACGCAAACTTTATCAGGCTCGCGAATTTGCTGCTGGAGAGCCCGGTTTACCACGGCCTGGCGACCCACGACGACGCCATGGTTGCAGCAGCCAAGCGCTACGCCAGCGAGCACGGCATCGATCGCGGCCATTTCGAATTTCAGATGCTCTACGGGATACGCCGCGACTTGCAGCGCAAGCTCGTCGAGGAGGGCTACAATGTGCGCGTATATGTCCCCTTTGGAGATGACTGGTACCCGTATTTTATGCGCCGTCTGGCCGAGCGGCCGGCGAATGTGCTGTTTCTGGCTAAGAACTTTTTCCGGTTCTAAGGCGGCGGACACAGGTTCGTGATTTTCTATATTGAAGGCTGGACACTTATCGACGAGCTTCTCACTGCCCAACCGACTCGACGGAATCGATCTTCCTGGCGATTTCGATGCTCAAAGTTTCGACGGTGAGATGGAAGAGCCTGCGTTCTCGCTCCGGCAGCTCTTCCAGCAGATCGGGATACGGCGTGACCTCGCAGCCGGGAAAAGCAGTGCAGCCGATAGTGTCGGCCATGCGGCAGCTCACATTGATCAAACCAGTCATGCTCCAGGGGTCATCCTTTTGCCGTGGTTCATGATGGTCGGCGACAATGGGCTCAAACTCCGGGGGCATCTTCCAATCCGCGACCAGTTGCCGGCCGGCCTCGCAATGATCCCATCCGAAGAGATTCCGCTCGGCTTTGAGAATGCTGCTTGGCAGGCCGCTGTGAGCTCCCAACAGGAGGCAGTACTCTTTGGGCCGGATCACGGCCAGCGCTAATCTGCCGATGTCGTGCATCACGCCCGATGTGTACGCGACATCCCGATCGAGAAAACCCACGGAAGCCAGTTGATCGGCGATCAGGGCACAGGCCAGATTATGGCGCCAGATGGCGCGCATGGCAGGTTGATTCAGCGCTTTGCCCAGGTATCCGCGCACGCCAACCGTCAGGCAGAGTCCTTGCAGGTTGTTAGCGCCCAGAACAGCAATGGCCTGCAGAATGCTGCTGGCGGGAAACCGCGGAGCATACAAAAGCGAATTTGCGATGGTAAGGACTTCGCTGGCAAAGGCCGGATCGGAGGAGATCAGCGAGCTCAACTCGTGCAGTTGAACGTTTTCATTGTTGGCCAGTTGCAAAACCCGGAGAGCGACCAGAGGAAAGGGCGGAATGCGGAGATGTGCCCATGACGGAGTGATTGCTTCGTTCCTTCGCCCCTCATTCTGCAACATCAGAATCTCCCTACGTCCAGACACGCCATGTGAGCAGACGAATCGTTCTGCCGTTGCAGTGCGCCTGGCGGAAACAACGCTTGGCGCATCGCAAAGGGATCGCCTTGTAAGTATCTTTTCGGCACGCGGAGAGATTCCATGAGCGAACCTGTGTTGAATGAGAGAGATCTAATATTTGCTCAGGCAGAGAGCAAAAAACATTACCGAAACGATGCGGCACTCTCATCCGTGCGCAGGCGGGTTTGCTTTTCAGTGCAGGCAGGAGCATTCATCCGACAAAGGAGAAGTTTTATCGCGCCGTCCAGGTTTTCCCATCCGTGCTCGCCCAGGTCGAGCCAGCCTGGTTTTGCAATTCGAAGCTAGTGGCCGGAGCGGTATTGCCGCTCAAGCCCTTTATAGCCCGCACTTCGATGGCGCGCCCTGTCCATTGTTGTGTGACCGGTACCCAGTGCAAGCCGTAGTCGTCGCTTAAAAACAGCACGCCTGCCTGATCGATTTCCAGCATAAGATGCTGTGCGGTTGCCCTGGAAAGAGCCGCCAGGCCGCTGGGCAGATTGGGTGGATTTGCCTTGCGAGAGGCCGCCGACCCGGCGAGTTGCTGTTGCGTGACGATATCGAAGCTGCTGGCAGGCACGGCCTGTGATTGCTGTACCATGCGCGGCCCCGCCGAGGCAGCTTTGCGGCTGGCGTGCGCGGAGTATGCCTCCGCGCTCATGCTTTTTTGTGAAGTCTGCCGCGAGGCATCGGCGCTGGCCGAGAGCGTGCCGGAGCTCCGTAGCTGTTCCTGCCGCCAGGCGGCGACAGCCGGTTGGGGTTGTACTTGCGCGGTCTCCGGCTGCGACGCGGACTCCATCGGAGACGGCAAAAACGCACCGCTTGCCCCAATCAAGGGCGCGCTTGCGCCTGGTTCAGCCGGAGGTGCGGCGGAAGGAGCTGACTCTTGTTTAAACTCTTCCGACGGCTCGCGCCGCGCTGCATATTCGGATTTTCCGGCGAGAGAATTTGCAACGAGCGCCGGCGCCGGCTTGTGCGCCGCTTTAGCGCCTGTTCGCTGCTGAGGGAGAGACGCAGACACGGCCTCATCAGGAGGAGGCGTGATCTTCGCCATCTCCGCAGCCGGCTCCGTGTGCCTGATATGCAAGGTGACCACGAGCGCCAGCGCTGCCGCCATGGCCGCGGCTGGAACCCAGGCAAAGCGCCAGGTCCAGAACCGCACTTTAAGCCGGGCTGCCGGAACTGGGGCAGGAGCCTTTGCATCTACGGCTGCCTGCTGCGCCAGGAAAATCACCTGGCGGCAGCGGCTGCACCCGGCGAGATGGGCGAGAACCTGCTCGCGCTCCGGCGCGCTAAGCGCTTGCTCGGCGAAGGCGTTGAGACTTTCGGCGTCGGGATGAAGATCGAGTTGGGGAGTTGAATTCACGTTGCAGCCTTCTCTTGGAACGCATCCAGCGAGGAAATTTGCAGTATTTTCTTGAGATTCAGATTCAGATCACGCGGATCGGCGCCCAGCGCCTCCTGTGCGGCGGGCTTGCTCAGTCCCAGCCTTTGCAGATTGCGGAGGATCTGCTTCCTGAGATCGCCGGTCACCCGGTGCAGTTTTCGGCTAACCGTTGCTTCGTGAACGCGGAGCAGGGGAGCGATCTCCAGCAGGGTTCGCCCATCCAGATAATAGGCGGCCAGCAGAAATCGCTCCTCGGCGGCCAGTTGGCGGAGAGCCTCCTCGATCGCCCTGCCCAAAAGCAGCAGGCCGGCAGGGGGAGTTTCCGGCTCGGAAACTGCCGCCTGAGGTTCATAGACGTCCGCCGGATCGTCGAGCGGAAGCTCGCGGCGTGTGCGGCGGTGATGGTCCACATGGCGCTGGGCAAGCGTGGTTCGGAGCCAGCCCATCAGCGAACCTTTGCCGCGATAAGAGTCCAGCGGACTGAAGCGCACGCCATCGCGGACCTTCAGACCGAAGAGCTCCGCGTAGAGTTGATCGGCCAGGTCGCGGCCCAGAGTTTCGCTGCTGGTAATGGCAATGGCGGCACGCGTAAGTGGCTGGCGGTAGACGGCCAGGAAATGTTCCCATGCGCCCTGATGGCCGATTGCGCAGGCTCGCGCCAGCACCAGTTCGGCGAGCCGGAGGCCGCGACAAAAACTTGCCTGTTGCTGCCGCGAGGCTTTTGCTCCATGCGCCAGGCCGAAGTTCTGTGCCGCCGCAACGTGCTCCAGGATTTCGCGGAATTGCTCGCACTCCAGCCCATAGACGGACGAGCCGGAATCGCGCCAGAGCTCATCAACCAGCGCAAGATGAATCAGCTCCGGCGCGGCGGAGATGCCGGCCGCGGCGCTCACTTCGACGGGTTGGGAGGGCGTGATCCCCACGCTCTCAAGATACGCCAGAACGCCCCGCAAAAAAATCTGCAAGAAATTGGCTTGCTGGCGTTCAAGGTTCATAAGCCGGCGAACATTCCCGGCGGAGGAGAGAGATATGAAGAATCTGGGCAAGTTGGGAGTGGCGGGTGTGCTGGTGTTGGCGCTTGCGGCGTTAGTCGAGCAGAGTGGAGTGCAGGCGGCAGGCGGGCCGCAGGAAACGGCGAATGGTTATTACAAGGTGCTGGCCCCTATCGAGAGCGGGAACCTGCTTCTTTTTCCGGTCGTACGGGCCAGCGGCAAGTCTGCCGACGCAACTCCGTTTATTACTCTCGATGAGGGCATCAAGAGCGGCCAGGTGGAGGTGACCGAGGCCGGCCGGGCGCGGGGAATGGTGCGGCAAAGAGACATGATCGGCGTTCCGCCTTACCGCGGCGACGGCTATCCCCAATATCCTCATCACGACAACAGCTATCGCAGTGACGAAGTAAATACGCTTGTGCTGGTGAACAACTCCGACAAGCCCCTGCTGCTGCTGGCCGGCGAGATTGTTACAGGCGGCAAGCAGGACAGGGTCATCGCCAAGGACCGTATAGTGCCGGCGGGCAGCGAGCCCATCGACCTGGGAGTTTTCTGCATCGAGCCGGGACGCTGGACTGCGAGCTCGGAGTCCTTCGGCGCATCGGCCAAGGCGCCCGCGCACAGCTTCATGGTGCAGCCCAGCGTGCGTGAGCGGGCCATGGTTGCCAAGGACCAGCAGGAGGTGTGGAACTCCGTGCGAGGAAGCATCTCTCAGATGGCGATGGCGTCAGCGCCCTCCTCCAGCATGGGGATGGACGGCGGATCGGGCGGGGGATACGCTCGTTCAATGGGAACCACCAGCTACGCCCGGGTCATGGAAGACAGCTCGGTGAGCGCCAAGGTGGATGAGGCTGCCGCTCCGGTGATGAAGGCGCGGGAGCAGGTGATCGCGCAGCTTCGAAAGGAGGGCGCTATCGGCGTGGTGGTAGCGGTGCGCGGAGAGATTGTGTGGGCCGACCTGTTTGTCGACACCGACCTGCTCAGCCGTTACTGGACCAAACTGGTGCGGTCTTATGCGGCCGAGAGCCTGACAGAGGGCGGAAGCCACGCCGCTCCCACCGTGGCCGATGCGCAGCATTTTCTTGACGCTCCTTCGGGCGGCACAGAAACCAGCGAGGGAGATGTGGGCGTTTACCGCTATCGCGAACTGCGCGCAGGAGGCACGGAGACATTTGTTCTGGAATCGTTGCTGCCCGGAACCGTCTACGACGTGCATATCAGTAAGCTGAAGCTGAGAGAAGTGGCATGGCGCACGCCAAAGCCTCGCCCCATTCCCCACGATCCGATTATCCGACCGGATATTCCCCCGCCGCATTATGAGCCGCAGATCTACCGTTGATGGCTGGCTTTCATTTTGAATGCCCCAGGTCCCGATTCCGGGACCTGGAGTTTTTACCACATAGAGTTCTGCCGCGTTTTATAGCGGAACCAGAGTAGATGTATCTCGAAACCATAGCATTCAAGTCGACGCGACCATCAGGGAATGGCGACCCTGAACAAAACTCAACAGGTCACAGTAACTCTGGTTCGGCTCTAATCGCCGGCGGCCGCAGCGTGCGCGCTCTTTTCAGGCCACGGCGGCAGCAGCTTCACCAGCACCCAGAGAAAAACCAGCGGCAGCAGGGTCAACGCAATCGCCACCAGCAGGCCCTCGCGCGTCACCAGGCCCATCTTGTAGGTGGTGTAGCCGAGAAAGCTCTTGGAGAACAACTGCCCGCCGATCACCACGTTCCAGCGCATGGCGAAGATGCCGATCAGGGCAAGGGATCCGGAGAGGCCGTAGATGCGCTTGCGGGCTATCTCCGGCAGCTTGACCACTTGTGTTATGAAGAGCAAAATCAACGGCGTAATCGTGCCCAGGCATATCTGGATCACGATATGCGGAATGTAAAGCTGGGTGTGGACCATGAAGTTCAGGCTGCGGAAGGATTCGCCGGCCTCGTAGATGCGGTGAATCAGGTCCAGCATCTCCAGGCTGAAGTCGATAATGAAGATATAGAAGAGGTACATGGCGATGGTGTCCACGCAGCGCATATCGATCTTTTGCTTACGCAGTTTCGTGATGGCCATGTAGAGCAGCATGACCCCAGCAATGCCCGACACCATAGCCGAAAAGATGAAGACCACCGGCATCAGCGGCGAGGACCACCAGGGATTGGCCTTGATGGAGCCGAAGATGAAGCCCACGTAGCCATGCAGCAGGAAGGCGGAGGGAATGCCGATCAGCGTCACAATCCAGCCTACACGGTCGTCAATGGCCAGCGAACGCTGGCTGATGTTGCTGGAGCCGAGCGTCATGATCTTGTAGACGAAGCGCAGCAGGCCCTTGCTGGACTGCGAGAGCAGCACGATGTCGCGCCGGTAGTCGAGCCATATCTCCAGCACCAGCACGGCCATCAGGTACCACAGATACACGTAGCCGAACATGGCCATGGCGGAGGTGCTGTGTGGCGTAAAGTACATCTCCGGGGAGCGCTCCGGGTGGCCCAGGTGCAGTTGCAGCGGCAAGGGCGCAACAAGCAGAAAGGCGAGGGCCGTCAGCAGTGCCAGGCGGTAGGTGGGTTTGACCGCATCCACGCGGAAGACGCGCTCCAGCGACGCCAGAATGAAAGCGCCCGCCACCAGCCCCGTAATGAACGGGTATAAAACGATCAGCACGCTCCATTGGAGCGCAACTTCGTTGGGATACATGAAGCCTTCAACGCCGCTCATCAACTTAGCTCCTAGCTGTTTTTAACGCACCGAACCGTCCAGATCGTAGTAGAAGGCCTTTGCGCCGGTGGCCATCTGCGGTTTCAGCACTTGCACGCTATGCGTCTTCAAAAACTCGTGGATCGGGTCGTTTGGGTTTTTGAGGTCGGCCAGTTGACGCGCGCCGGTGGGGCAGGCCTCACAGCATGCGGTTGTCAGTCCCTTGGTAATCCGGTGGTAGCAGAGAGTGCACTTGTCGGCGACCTTCTTCTGCGGATGAATGTAGCGGCAGCCATAGGGACAGGCCTGTACGCAATAGGCGCAGCCGAGGCAATACGTCTGGTCCACCAGCACCACGCCGTCTGGGCTGATGAAGGTGGCGCCCACTGGGCAGACCTGCGTGCAGGGCGAATCCGCGCAGTGGTTGCACAACTTGGGGACGAAAAAGTACTTCTTCTCATCCTGCTGCGCAACGGGGAAACCTTCCTTGCCGCCGTCGGGTGAGATGACCTCAGGCTCGGTCATATTCTCGTCCGAGACGTGGTAGCGCTCGACCCAGGTGCGGAAGTATCCATCCGGCACGTCGTTTTCGGTCTGGCAGGCGCGTACGCAGTTGCCGCAGCCGATGCACTTGGGAATGTCGATCAACATGCCCCACCAGTGCTCGGACATCTTGTAATTGGGCGACTCTTCAGGAGTTCCGGCCAGTACGGACTCCCAGGCGACCGCCGCCGCCGGTAACAGAATCAGCATTTTGCGCCGTGAAAGATTCATTTTGCACCTCCAGCGGCCATACTCGGATTGTGCGGCTGATGGCAGCTCCCACAGGGCGGGCCCGGATAGTGGCTTGCCGGATCAACCTGTGGAAAGCCTTTGGGTTTAGCGGCACTGGCCCTGTGGCATTGGGCGCAGAGCACGGCAGTATCCGGCAGAACCGGTTTGACCGCCGTAGGATCGTCAGCGTTGGCGTGGCTGGCCAGCGCTCCGTGGCAGGCCTCGCAATTCACGTGCGCGTGCTTACCGGCCTTCTTCTTGTCAGCCTCATCTGAGTGGCAAATCTCGCAGGCCTCATGGCCGGCAAATTTCACCGGCCGCGCCGCAATTTCGCCGATGGCATCCCCGCGATAGTGCCCATACTGCCCAAAGCTTTTGGGCACATAGTAGTGGCGCACGACAAGAAAGACCAGGAAGGCGAGGACGAATAGCCCCGCGAACCGGAAAAGATGCCCTGCATCCTTGAAAACACTCATCAAACTCACTCCACAAAGCCGCTGCCAGAGGATTTAGGAAGTCTATGCCAATGTGATCTAGAACACTCCGCGTGTTCCTGACGGTACATGGGCACCTCTCATGGTTGTATGTGAGGAAGATCACACTTCGGCAGTAGAGGGAGTTCTCGCCGAGCCGTTCATTGCTTTGTTTCCGAGGGGAAATGCGCAAGCCTCGTATGGAGGCGCAAAGCGATACGATAAGCTTTGGAGCGCAAAATGCCAAGAGTTCTCGACGGAGTGACGATTGCAGCGGAGATCAAGCAGGAAGTGGCCGAAGAGGTACGCGTGCTGGCGGCGCGGGGGATACGGCCCGGCCTGGCGGCGGTGCTGGTGGGCAACGTGGCCGCGTCGGAGATTTATGTTCGCAACAAGG
The DNA here is from genome assembly GCA_052145195.1 of Occallatibacter sp. Taxonomy (GTDB): domain Bacteria; phylum Acidobacteriota; class Terriglobia; order Terriglobales; family Acidobacteriaceae; genus Telmatobacter. Next base: position 169,384 of record JBKQPC010000001.1, read on the forward strand.
TGAGAATCTGCGGCGAGGTCGGCATTTTCAGTGATCTGATTCAGCGGCCGGAGACGGTGACCACCGCGGAGCTGCTTGAACTGGTGGCCAGCCTGAACGCGCGCGAGGAGATTGACGGCATTCTGATTCAGTTGCCGCTGCCTGCTGATGTAGATGTGAAGACCGTGCTGGACTCAATTCTGCCGGCAAAAGATGTGGATGGTCTTCATCCCATGAACGCTGGCCTTCTGCAAGCGGGTCGGACGGCTCTGGCTCCTTGCACGCCGGCAGGAGTGATTGAAATTCTCAAGCGCAGCGGAATTCCCATCAGCGGCCAGCACGCCGTGGTGGTGGGGCGCAGCGACCTGGTGGGCAAGCCGGCGGCGATGCTGCTGCTGCACCAGAACGCAACCGTGACCATTTGTCATTCAAAGACTCGCGATCTGGGCGTGATTACGCGCCAGGCCGACATTCTTGTGGCGGCCATTGGCCGTGCTGGCTTCATCACGCCAGAGATGGTGAAGCCGGGCGCAACGGTCATCGATGTGGGCATCAACCGCATCAGCGATCCAACGGAATTTGCACGCTTTTTTGCCGGCAACGCCAAACGCGAAGCTGCCTTCGCCAAAAACGGTTCGACGCTGGTGGGCGACGTGCATCCCAAGGCCTTCGAGCTGGCCGGAGCCTATACGCCTGTTCCCGGCGGCGTGGGCCTGCTGACCACCGCCATGCTGATGGCCAACACGGTACGCGCAGCCCAAATGCGGCGTGGGCTGTTTGTGAGCTCAAACCAGGAGGCGGAATGACCAGGGAAAGCGCCCTCATCCCGAAACCGATTGAAGACAAAATCTTTCTGGTTCGCGGCCAGAAAGTCCTACTCGATGCTGACCTGGCAGCGCTGTATGGCGTAGAAGTCCGGACGCTCAATCAGGCGGTCAAGCGGAACGAGGAGCGTTTCCCCCCGGGTTTCGTCTTTCAGCTCACGGCGGAAGAGAACGAGGCTTTGAGGTCACAAACTGTGACCTCAAAGAGCAGCCGTGGAGGCCGCCGCTACGCGCCCTATGCCTTTACCGAGCACGGAGCCATCATGGCTGCCAGCGTACTCAACTCCCCGCGCGCGGTAGAGATGAGCATCTACGTGGTTCGCGCCTTCCTGCGACTGCGTGAGACGCTCGCCACCCATAAGGAGCTCGCCGCTAAACTTGCTGAGTTGGAGCAACGGCTGGAGACACACGACCACACAATTATCGAGATCATCAAGGCGATCCATGTGCTCGCGATGCCGCCGGAGAAGCCAGCCCGGCAGATCGGTTTGCGCCCCGATGCGGCCTCCAAGCCGAAGATGCTGAAGGCCAACACCGTGCGCGCTGCCAAGGTGCGGCGGGGAGTATAAGGAATTTATAGTACTACCGTATGAAAGGAATGGTTTTATGATAACGCCTGGATGTGTTCTCGCGATTTTACCAACGTTTAACACGCCATTGCTTAGCTTCCTGCTGATAATTTCTATATTCGTTGGAGCTTATATTATTCGTCTTCGAAACATGGCTCATTGTCCACCTGAACTCAGGCTTCGTAGAAAGGGATTGGATTTACTCCTTGCTGGGAAGCCAGATAAGGCTGAGAAATATTATCGCCAATGCTTGGCCATGCTCGACCCCTCCGATCAAGTACGTCCATTAGTTTGCCTGGCTAATGCTCTAGAGGATCAGGGACGTTTTCAAGAGTCTAAGGAAAACTTGGAACGCGCACTTGAGTTGGGAGATCCAACAGGAAGCGGTCAAGGTAGTATGGCAGATTTGCTTCTAAAGACAATGGAAGATCCGAACGAGGCACTTGAAATGGCGGAAATATCCATGAACCTAACCATTACGAGGCAATTGAGAATCAATTACTTCGGTGGTGGAGTATATGACGATCTGAAACGTGCAAAATACTGGGCTCGAACAGCACGGGCTATGGTGCAACTCGATCGACGTGCAGAAGCCTGTCAAGCAATCGACAGAGCAGTGCGATTAGTTGAATCTGCTCATGCAGAAGCACAGCAAACCAGACCTCGAAACTCTGTCCTTGTTAATCTGGTTCTTGGTAGCCGCCGTCTCGCAAATCACAGAGAATTAGCGATAGCAATAATCCATTGGCAGATCGGACTCGCATTTCTCGCTATAGAAGATTCAAGCAAAGCAATTGACCATTTTCGTATCACACGCGACACAGATCATAGGGGCAAATATCGCCGTCTTGCCCAGCAGCAGCTCTCACGACTCGAATCGCAACATTAGTGGCTCGATGACAGTTTTTATTCAATACAACAGAAGGGGTTTCCTAAATGCTTCGAGTTGGTCTCACCGGCGGGTTAGCGAGCGGCAAGAGCACCGTCGCGGCTGCTCTACGCGAGTTGGGCGCGGAGGTGATCGAGGCCGATGAGCTGGGCCGGACGCTGATGGAGCCGGGGCAGCCGGTTTTCTCCTCGATTGTGGAACACTTTGGCCCCGAAGTCGTAGGCCCCGATGGGCGGCTGAATCGCGCACGGCTGGCCGAGATGGCTTTCAAGGGCGGGCGGGTGAACGAGCTGAACGACCTCATTCATCCGGCGGTGATTGCCGCTGAGCAGCGCTGGACGGAACAGGTTTTTGCCCGCAATCCGACTGCCGTGGCCGTCGTCGAGTCGGCGCTCATTTTTGAAGTCGAACGCGATGCTCGCGCTCGCGGCGAAAGCGAGAGCGTTCTGGCCGACTGGCGGCGTCGCCTGGACCGCATCATCGTGGTCACCGCGCCCGACGAACAGAAGATCGCCCGCTATGTTGCCCGCGTCTGCCCGGCAGGGGCTGGCCGCGCGGCCGCCGAGGCCGATGCCCGACTTCGCCTGGCACACCAGATTCCCGACGCGGTGAAAGCCTCTCGTGCCGATTATGTCCTAGATAATTCAGGAGATAAGGAAGCTCTACTCGCCCAGGTGAAGAAAATATGGCAGCGCCTCTGGGCAGAGAGCAACAAGTCGGCCGCAAAGGAGTCATTAGAATAGAGAACAGAGGAGCAATACGCTATAAAAAGCTGTAGATAGGTGAAACTATCCCACCTTAGCCACAAAAACAAAAACGTGGCGAAGGTGGGGCACCCAATTCATTGGGAATGCCAGGCTTTTATCTGCTCTCTGTTCTCTGATTTCTGTTCTCTACCGAGGATCATAAGCATATGAAAAAACTGCGCCCGGTTCTTTTGATTGTTCTGCTGGTGGGCGGGTTCTGGTATCTCACCACGCATCTTCCCGCCAATATTGCCCGATACTCTCCGGGCAATCTCTCGCTATTCCACCCAACCAGTTCCCCGCTCCAACTCACCGAGGCTCAGGCCGCGCCCGCATTTGATGCCGAGGAGCAGAACAACATCGCCGTCTACAAACGAGTGCTGCCTTCGGTGGTCAACATCACCTCGACGGCGCTGGTCCCCACATTCTTTTACGGGCTGGTGCCGCAGCAAGGCCAGGGCTCGGGCTTCATCCTGGACAAAGCCGGCCATGTGCTCACCAACTATCACGTGGTGGCCAACGCCAACCGCGGCATCAAGGTGCAATTGAGCAACAAGCGCAACTACGACGCCAAGGTGGTGGGCACCGACCGCACGCACGACCTGGCCCTGTTGCAAATCACCGCGCCCGACCTGCAGCCGGTCATTCTGGCCAACTCCAGCGAGCTTTCGGTGGGACAGAAGGTTTACGCCATCGGCAACCCCTTCGGCCTGAGCGGCACCATGACGCGGGGCATCATCAGTTCCATCCGGTCCATTCGCAACCAAGATAGCGCGCCCATCGAGGACGCTATCCAGACCGACGCGGCCATTAACCCCGGGAACTCCGGCGGCCCGCTGCTCAACTCCCGCGGCGAGGTCATCGGCATCAACACCATGATCGCCAGTAACGGCGCCGAACAAAGCTCGGGCATCGGCTTCGCTATTCCCATTAACACGGCCAAGGCTGTGCTGGCCGACCTGACCCGCTACGGTCGCGTCAAGCGGCCTTCGCTGGGCATCGTGTCGTATGAGATTGGTCCCGACCTGGCCGAGCAGATGGGCCTGGCCGTAGATTCTGGAATTCTGATCGAACAGGTCATCCCCGGAGGAGCGGCCGAGAAGGCCGGCTTACGTGGCGGCACGGAGCAGGCCTACGTGGGCAATACTCCCATCCTGCTGGGCGGCGACCTCATCGTAGCCATCGACGGGCAGAGGGTCACCAATCCCCAGGAGATCAACGCCGTCATGGAAAAGCATCAGGCGGGCGACACTGTCAGCGTTACTTTCTATCGCGGACGCAAGCAGATTACGCTCAAATTGATCGCGGGAGAAGCGCGAGACACGAATAACTAGAAGTAGGTGGCCAAAACGTAAATCATTTTTACGCTAAGGCATCTACAGCTAGGGTGCCAGCATAGCGGATATCAAGGAGGGACGTTATGAACTGGATGCGACTCGTTGCGATCATTGCAGGCGCGGGAATTATCTCGTCGCTCACCGACTGGTTCTTTGCCGGCGATTGGATTCATCGGCGCTTCACTTATCCCGAAATCTGGCGTAAGGGCGACGAAGGCAGAGCGATTGCCCTGACCAGTCCGCTGCCGTTTCTGACTTGTGGTGTATTTGTCTTAGTCGCCGCCTGGCTGGGTATTCATTCGGTATCGGGAGCGGTCATACTGGCTGTTGCGATATGGATGATCGGCCCGCTGCCGCTGATACTCACCAATGCCGCATTCATCAAGCTGCACCGGGTGTTTGTGGTTTCTTACGCGACCGGCTGGCTGGTCAAGCTGTTGATTGTGGCGCTGGCCGTAGGCTGGTTCTTTCGTTGATGTAATTAGTAAAGCAGAACGGACCATGCCATTTTTGACACGGCCCGTGTTCGAGCTAAGCTGAAAACAGATGGATCAAGAATTCCGTCCGGTTTTTCACGATGTGCTCTCTTCGCAGTTTCCCGCGGAATCGAGCGACCGCCCACTCACAACTACTTTGGGGGTGGCTGCGGGGACTTCTTAACCTGTGCGGCCCGTTGCGCGCGCCTGTATTTCTCCATGTCCTTCTGCAGGTCTTTGCGATCAGGAGCCAGGGCAAGGGCCTTCTGCTCGGTAGCTATGGCGCTGGCGATGCGGCCGTTGACGAAATAGGCTTCCGCCAGCGTGTCCACAAAATCCGGATTGTCAGGCGCGGTCGCAATCGCGCGATTCGCGTACTCTAAAGCTTTTCGTGGATTGCGGAGCGCGGATTTCGTGGTTGCGTAAAACCAGGCGGCGGAGTTCAGAATCTGCGCATCGGCAGGGAACTCCCGAACAGCGTCCTCGTGGGCGTTGGCCGCGTTCTGCCACTGCTGTGCCTCGTTATAACATTCGGGCAACATGAGCCGCGCCTCATGCAGCAGGTACGAGGCACTTTGCGATTTCGCGGCGGTGCGAATCACCACCTCGTAGTTCTCCGCAGCCTTCCGGAAGTCAGAGGGCGCAAAGTTATAGCCGCGCGCAAGCCAGAGATAGGCATCGGGGTCATCAGGGACGCGTGTGAGCCAATCCTGAGCAGAGCTGATTATGGCGTCATGCCGGTCCCGGTCTTCACAGGCATATAAGATGGCTTCGATAGCCTGCCACCGCAAGCGGAGGTCTTTGGTGAAGGAATCCTCCTTCTCCAACTGAGTCATCTTGAGTTTGGCGATATCTGCCGCTGTCATGCCGTCTTTGTCTTTCAGGCTCCGGTTTGCACCCAATTCTATGAGAGCTTTCGCGGAATCTCCTTGAGCGCTCTCAGCTGCCAGCATAAGATAAGTCTCGCCGCGCTCACTCTGCCAGTTGAGATTTGCGCCGCGCGACGCCAAAAGTTTTATGGATTCCACGTTCCCACGGGCAACCGCATAGGCAAAAGCCTGCCTGCCAGATTTATCGGTTAAATCGACCTTCGCACCCCGCATCAGCAGCAGTTCCGCCCACCCCGCACTTGCAGCTGAAGCCATCATCAGGGACGTTATCCCCGCACCTGCGCCGCTTTTTATGGCTGCATTCACATCCGCGCCGTTATCCAGGAGAATTAGGGCCAGATCAGGTTGGTTTTCCATAAGAGCGCGATGCAAGGCTGTAAAGCCCTCGTCGTCGACTGAATTGACTGGTGCGCCCTGTTTGAGTGCCTCTTTGAGGCCTTCGACCTGGTGCGCTGCTACCGCCTTAAAAAGTAATATCCCGGGGTCGTACCGCCAGACCGTTCCCTCGCTGACCAGGGATGCTTCAATCTTCTCGCCCACGACTTCCGGCGGTCCCCACGCTATGCATTGCGATCTCGACCCCGAGGTTGAACCGCAACTGCCATTGCAATGTTGGAAGCCATGAATGTCGGTGTAGCAATTGGCATTGGGATTACAGGAGTAATTGCTCGTGGCAATCGTTTGCGTATTGATGCATCTCGAGCGGGTCTTCGGTACCTCAACTGTCTTTAACGCCCCTTCTTTGTCGAAGTGGACGTAATCGCCCCCGACCTCCGCTGCCTTCCTGAGGATGGCCGCTTCGAGTTCTTCGGTTACCTTAACGCCACTCTTCTTCCCCGAATGCGTGGCGCTGATGGTTCCAATCTTGAAGTAGCCCTTGCTCTTCATTGCGGCATCGTCGTCGCTGGTGGCTCGAGCGGGAGATGAGCGCGCACCGAACTGCTGCCCCATGGAAGGCGTGAACTCCGCCTGGCCGCTTTCATGTTTTTCTGCCCACCCGCCTGCTGGCCACAAGGCGACTGCCATTGCTGACGCAAACAGTACAACCGTGATCACGCTAACTGGCACTGGAGCCCTGCTGGTCATTTCGGCCTCTCTTTTTGGTCTGCCTTGCGCTAGCGCACACTCCACCCATACCACGAAAACCGAGCTTTGCGGTTATTGTCAGTGATTATTGTCACGCGCAGAATTCGCTCTAGCGAATGCAGGTTGGGATGCTAGCAACCGTCAGTTCGATACCGGCCGCGGTTGGGGAGATATTGTGTTATGGCCCGAGCTTTGTTTCTTGTGCGGCGGTGTAATGTTGGACATTTGAAACGAAGCTCCCGTGCCCCGTCTATTCACGGCGATGCGGGAGGAAATGCAGGTTTGCGCTTCCTCCCATAGCTCGATCCAACATTCTATACAGAGAGCAATAGAGCTTGCCCCCATTTCCCTCAATGAGTCGACGACAGACTCCCTGGATAAATACCAGTTTATTGAATCAGCCGGCGACGGAGCGTAGCAGCGAGCCCGGCCAGACCGCTTGCGAGAAGTAACAAGCTGGACGGCTCCGGGGTGAGAATATCGAAGGTCTCCGATCCGCTCATGGAGCCGTCACCAGTCCCGGCATAGTAACTGCCGTAGTAGTTTTGAACCGCAGCGGACGGGCCGTCGCTCTCATCCCAGTACGCAGAGCCACTCTGGGCTGTAACAGCATTGCCAAGTTGTAACCAGTATGTGCCGGTGGCTAGTGTGAGGTCGGGAATGGAGAACGTCACCAAGTCATAGTCGAGCCCGTAGTCAGAGTTAGTGCCGAGGTACGAGCTGCTCACGCTCGTTCCGAGCCCGTAGGCCTCGGTTGTCCCGCCGAACGCAACTGTCGTAATGGACCAATCCACGTTCGTCAGCAAATCTCCACTGGTCACCCAGGCAACGAAATCCGCGCCGCCGATTGAAGTGTTCGGCCCCAAAGTGAACGAGTTCGTGATGGCGTATCCATCGTTGATGTTAAATGCAATCGAGGGCCCGTTTCCGTACGACCCTGGGCCGACGTTGCTATAGAGAGTAGAGCTCGATGCGGGAACTGCCGCAATAGCCAAGGAAAGTAACGCAACTGAAAGAAAACCAGACTTCATCTTCATGAAACATCCTCCACAACTCAAACTGTTATTCCCGAAAATATCTCCGGTGACTTGAAGACTAATAATCATTACAGCCATCTTACATTTGCGAGCCGATTCTGGGGTCTCTCCGCAAGCGAAAAGACCTTGGCGATTCGGGTTAATTTGCTGAAATATGGTAATTAGCAGCCACAACTGCGCTGGCAGTGTAGCCTGGGGCTGTGGCCATGGCTTGTACCTTGACGACCTGAGCTACGGCCGTTTGCGGGATGACGAACGACCCGTTGTAGCGAGTCCCGTGGGTTGCACTCGGAGTGCTGCCGTCGGTGGTGTAGTAGATGCTCGCGCCTGTCGTAGTGTCGGCCATCGTGACGGTGACGGAGGTGGTCGAGCTGTACTGGAGAGATCCACCTCCGGGGACGATGGTTGGCTTGTCGGTGACTCCCGCAACCTGGCTGACGACAATGGTGTACGACACCGGTGTGGCAGCCGAGTAGTTGCTGTTACCAGCCTGGTTGGCAGTTACCACCACCGAGCCCACTGCTGTGATGGTCAGTGTATTGCCGCTGAGAGTCGCCGGGCCAGTAACGGAGAAGGTTACTGGATTACCCGAAGCTCCGCCTGTTGCCACCAGTGTGATGGGGGCAGCAACCGGATACACCAGCGGCGATGATGGCTGTGTAAAGTTGATGGTCTGCGACGCCTGGTTGACGGTGAGCTGCACCGTCTGCGTGGATGACGAGGCATATCCGTTGCTGCTGGTATAAGCAGCGGAAACCTGGTGATTACCAGCGCTGAGTCCTGGCAACGAGGCCGAGGCAATGCCGCTGCTGTTGACCGTCCCGCTGTAGGTAGTCGTGTCATCGACGGTAAACACCACAGTACCTGCCGGAGTCAGCGAAGAGCCGGTGACTGTCGCGCTGACCGAAACGCTCTGGCCGTAAATGGGCGATGCGGGCGAGAACGAGCCGAGCGTAATGGCGGACGCGGGCGCGGTGGCCGGCCCGGTGAGGACGAGTTGCAGCGAAGACGGCGTGGAAAGCGCCGCGTTGGCGTAGTTCCCGGTGAATGCCACCGTATCGGTCGTGATGAGGTAGGTGATGGGCGTATATCCGGCAGTGAGTGCGCACACGCCGCCTACGGCCAGGGACGAAGGCAAGCTTCCATTGAGCGTGCAGTCGGTTGAAGCGGTGGCGACCAGGCTGTAGTCGGTCGAATCGCTCTGGCTTACCGAGCTGAGTGTCATTGCCTGATTGCCTGACTCAAGCAGAGAGACGGTTTGCGGAGCGGACGAGGTGCCTGCATACAGCACGTAGCCCTGGGTGCGGATGAGCTTGAGGACACCTCCATTCGATCCGGTGTAGAGATTGCCGGCTGAGTCAAGCGCCAGAGCCGAAGGCGCAAGGCTGGCCACGGTG
>JBKQPC010000002.1:0-103432 GCA_052145195.1 Occallatibacter sp.
ACCGGAATATACGGCGAACCGAGCGCGGCGGGCTCGCAGTCCGCCTCCGAACGGCTGGAATCGCGCTGCGATTGCACGGCGCCTTTGGGCGCGGCAGGCTGCTCGGAGGCGTACAGGCCGGTAGTCACAAGGATTAGTCCTGCCAACACTGTTGCGCATTGGATAACAGAAAATATGGACCTATGTCGGCTCATGCTCATATCCTCAATGTATCATCGGGTTGTTTTGATGTAAGCATCCAAGCAGGCACAGTAGGCTTCCATGTGCCAGGACTATCGAGCTGCATCCTGGATGATTTCAAGGACGCACTCGATCACATAATCGACCTGTGAGGAAGTCATTCCGGGAAATATCGGCAAGGATAAATACCGTTCGTACTGCTTGCTAGCCACAGGAAAATCTTTTGCACAATATCCGTACATCTTTTGATAATAGGGATGCATGTGCAGTGGAATGTAATGAACGCTGGCGCCAATGCCCCGCTCTTTTAGTTTCTCAATCATCCTGGAGCGAGTGATAGAGAGTTCTTCCAGATTCAGCCGCAAAACATAAAGATGCCATGCCGAAGTGCGATCATCCGCAACTGTGGGAACCTGAAGCGCCCGCGCATTGGCAAACCCCTTGCTATACCGGACTGCTATTTGTTGGCGCGCGGCATTCATACTATCGCATTTTGCCAACTGCACGAGTCCTATTGCCGACTGAATGTCCGTCAAGTTGTATTTGAATCCCGAATCCAACACCTCGTAGTACCAGGAACCTTCAGCGCTGTATCGCTTCCATGCATCTCGGCCGATGCCATGGAGCCGCATCATGCGTATGCGAGTGGCAAGGTCGTCATTTTCCGTAGTGACCATGCCGCCTTCTCCGGTAGTTAATGTCTTAGTGGCATAAAAGCTGAATGCCGTCAATTCACTGATTGCTCCGACTCGAATGCCATGGAAGGACGCTGGCAAAGAATGGGCTGCATCCTCTATCACACGCAACCCATGGCGCTTGGCCATATCCTGGATCGCCTCCATGTCACATGGCTGGCCGGCATAATGGACGGGAATAACAGCACGTGTTTGCGCAGTAACTCGATGTTCTGCATCAGCCGCATCTATGCAGAGACTCACAGCATCCACATCAACCAGAACGGGCTTCGCCTTAAAGTATGCGACAACTTCCGCTGTGGCGGTAAACGTGGTTGTCGGCACGAGTACCTCATCTCCCTGCTTTAGACCAATTGCGTCGAGCGCAAGATGAAGTGCCGCAGTGCATGAACTGACGCCAATGGCATGTTTTGCGCCAACATAGGAGGCGAACCTCTGCTCAAATTCGATTGTCTTTGGGCCCATTGTGAGCCAGCCGGAGCGAATCACATCGGCCGCAGCTTGCGCCTCCTCCTCTCCTACGTCTGCCTGATGAAACGGAATAATTTGCTCACTGACTTTGGTCATCTGAGATAGATACCCATCCTCATAGATTTAGGTTTACTTATTGCCCTAAGTCTGATAGTGCCTTATTAAGATTGGCAACTGAAGTTAAATTTGGGATATCCTTCGAGTGGAAACGAATTCCCAGATTCTGTTCTATCTCGAGAATCAGCCGAAGGTGCGCAAGAGAATCCCAAGATGGAGTATTCTCTTGGCTGGTTTCCAGCGTGACGGCTTCAGGCTCAATTTTAAGGATTGAACTGACCGATTCCACTAATATCTTATTCATAGTGCTGTGATCCTTTCGTGATCTGTGATTACGAACCACTCAGGCACTGTTATCGATTTCTGGTTGAGATCGAGCGCCCATGTTGTCCGGTTCTCGTCGCTGTCTTTTGGCGTAAACTCAAGCTTGCCGTAAAGATTTGCAACTATCCCATTCTTTGCGGTGGGGATGTATTCTCCTGTAATACAAGTCGCGCCCAGTTCCTTCAGCTCGCGTACAGCGTATCCAAGAAGAGCTTGCTCCACGGTGCGCCCAATGACCCTGCAACTCAGAAGAAAAGTATCAATGTGCCACCAATCCGCGCTCTGTTTGCGCAAGATGAGCACACCGACTATGCCGTTTGGACCAAAGCGGTCCTCCAGCTTAAGCCAGTAGACGCGGCATCCGATATCCTCGGACATGGCTGCAATTTCCGATTCCGTGTACCGTCGAGTCGTCAAATTAAATTGATTTGTCTTCTGAGTAAGTTGTGCTACACGCGGTAATGTCTGAGAGTCTACAGTGGAGATCGTAAGTTTCATTTGCAACGACCGGAAGAAAGTATCGAGGTTCACCGAGCTTTCTTCAAGACGCTTCCGCACCGCCTGCGCATGATACATTTCTCCGCGGCTGCGATCATCATCTGTAACATCAAATATCAGGAAGTACTCGCCGGCAATCTGGCATAACGCCCTATTGTAATAGCAAGGATCGTGTGGCCATTCCGGAACGACAACCTCTGGTAGGGCCTCTCGCACTCGCTGACGTTCTACCGGGTTGTCATCTATAAAGACGAGACTGTCGACGCCGATATTGAGCTGGCGCGCGATATCGCGAATATTCTCTGCCTTGTCATTCCAGTTGATTATGGAAGTTGCAAAATGCTTCTCCCGGAGAATCATTGCCGGATGTTTGCGAATAACTTCATAGGCATCTTCAGGATTATTCTTGCTGCAAATCGCCAACAGGATTCCTTTTTGCTGAAGATTCAGCAACTCACGCTGGAAATCCACAAACGCAAGACCGATACCTTCATAACCAAGCTGGATACCCGTCATGCCGTCTTCCCCGATAATACCGCCCCATAACGTATTATCCAGATCTAGAACGATACACTTGCGGACATCGCCCCAACAGGCCGCAATAAAATTTGCGTACTCTGAAGCCAGCAGACCGTGCGCGTGCGCGCTCAAGCGAATGCGCCCCAGGTACCACAGGCGAGGGTCATACCAGCGCTCGGTTCCAACGGCCTCGATAAGCGCTTCGACATCCACAACCACCGCATGGACAGAATTGCGGGCTAATTCGCGCAGACCCGCGTTGTATGAGGCCACAATTTGACGAAAAGAAAAGCCGGAATTGTACTCCAAGCCGTGATAGGTTCCTGAGAGGTCAGAGGAAGACAACGTATTCAAAAAGACTGTTGCTGAGGGAAGGCGCTCAGCAATGGTCCTCACCAGGGAAGTAACTTCTTCTTTCACGGCCTCCACGATAGCCGGGATATCCTCGATCGAATAGTTATAGGGATGCGCAAGACAACTGGCAAACAAATCGGCAGCATCCAATAACAACAGTATGGCCTTGGACTTCTCCTGATATAGCCCTGAAGAGGGATCGAGAATCGCCTGCTTATATTGATTGAATCCCGGATTCCATATCTTTGGCGAAAACCTCTTCTCCACGAGCCGGTCGGTCAAGGGCTTCTCCAGCAAGTCCAAGTTGGAACTAGCCAGAAGCGCAAGACGCAGCTCTCTGTTGGATCGATCCGTCTTCATGATGAAGTTGATTCCACGAATTCAACCACGCCAATCCCTCTCATAATGACAAAGGCGATGCGGCGCAACTGGAATGCTGCCGCAGGAACCGGCCCAGATATGAGGATTGCTCCTTTTTGCAGCACAGTTTCCAGAGTTTTCTCCAGATCGTCCACCTCATAACAAAGATGGGCCAAGCCTCCCCCTTTGCTAAGAAAACCCGCGACGGGAGAATCTTCTCCCACCGGTTCAATCAATTCTATAGAGGTGCTGTCACTCTCCTGGGCCCAGAACTGAACGATCACCCGTTGAAGGGGATCATGCACAGCTGGCCCCAGAGCGCGCATTCCGAGCTGCTCCGCGTAAAGCTCGCCCGACTTCTTGACGCTACCTGTGACCACGCCGATGTGATGCAGTTTCATTCCACTCCATCCTTCTGCTTGTGAACCATGATGACGCGCGCGGGCGCTCCAAAAACGGTAGAATACGGCGGAACATCATTGGTGACCACAGAGCCGGCGCCAACCACGCTCCATGCGCCGATCGTGACACCGGGAAGGATGATGGCTCCGGAACCGATGAACGCACCTTTCTCGATTTTAACCCTGCCGTTAATGCAGACACCGGGAGAAAGAAAGCAGCATTCCTCAACCTCGCTCTCATGAGCGACTACGACACGGAAACTAATCAGACATTGCGCGCCGATACGCGCTCCAGCGCCCAAGATGACTCCCTCCTGAAGGATGCATCCGTCCCCGATTTCAACATAGGCTATATCCACAGTCGGATAAATCGCCGTGTATGTCCTGACGCCAAAATCCTGAAGTTTGCGCCACACTTTCCAGCGGATGCTAGTCGTGCGAGCAACGTTGTTGATCACCCAGCAATCCGCATAGGTGCTGCAAAGCAAATCGCTGCCGCCGAGAACGGGTAGGCCCATGAAGGAAGTGCCGTGACGCGCCTGGTTATCATCAAGAAACCCGAGGATATGAACATCATTCTTGCCCATAACTCTTCGGGCATCCAAAAGTTTCACAATTTCCGGACCCGTCGACCCGAGTATTACGACTTTGTTCATATTAGCTTCTTTCGACTCAACGCTTCAATACCACGCCTATTGTCATACTTTTCAATGTAGATTCCTCTGCCAAGTAGCACGACCGGGATTGTTTGCAGGACGATCCAGATGTCCATCCAGAAAGTGTGTTTTTGAACGTACTCGAGATCGAAATCGCGCCGCCTTTCCCAAGGAAGACTATTGCGACCGTGTATCTGCGCCCAGCCCGTGATGCCCGGCTTCACCGACAGCCGCTTAAAGTCTTCCACTCTATAGTGATTCAAGGCATCAGGAAGATCTGGGCGTGGACCTATCAGGCTCATATCACCGCGAACGACGTTGATCAGCTGAGGCAACTCATCCAGGCTTAACTTACGCAGTAAGCGTCCTACGGGAGTGACACGCGGATCGTTAGGACCGTTATAAGTGGAACCGTCCGAATTGCGAAGGTCGGCCGCGTTCCTGTACATACTGCGAAACTTCAGCATTTGAAATAGCTTGCCGTTCAAACCCAGGCGCGCATGTATGAAGAAGATCGGGTTTCCTGAATCTAACCATACTGCAAACAGGCATAAGAGTAATAGCGGCGACAGCAGCACTAATAGCAGCGAACCAACAATCAAATCAATACTTCTTTTTACCACCTGACTCTCCAGTTACTTCGTTGAACGTTCTGCATTCTTGCAATCCTTGTTCTGCAATTTAGCCGCGTTCTCTAAAATATGTATTACTTTAGGAAGATTGGACTTCTGCGTATAATATTTAATTGCATATTCCCTGCCAGCAGACCCCATCTGCCTTAAACTTTCTTCAGTATACTTAGTTGCTGCGACAATCGCTTCCGCCAGCCGATCCACGGAGTCTGGATCAATTACCCAACCTGCTCCACTTTCAAGAATTGCCGTTGCGGTATCCGACTCCGGCAAAACCGCCGCGATCATCGGACGCCCTGAGAGCAAATATGTAATCAACTTAGATGGAATTGAATTGAGAGATTGTTTTCCTTTTGTGGGCAGCAATAACACGTCTGCCATTTGTAGAACCGGTCCTGTCTCCTCTGTCTTCCACGGAGAGTGAATAATTACACGATCCAGATGTTGCCGTTCAGCTTCGTCGCGGCATATGTCAAGCTGCGAGCCATCGCCCGCAATTACCAGAAAGATTTGCGTTAACTCCTTCAGCTTCGCGAGGGCATCCACCAGCATCTCGGCGTTGGACGCGACCCCCACATTACCCGCGTAAACAGCCACAAAGGCATCTTCGGGTATTCCCAACTTTCGACGAAAAGTCAGGGCTGCAGCGGGATCTGTTTCAACCAAGTTGTCATTGCCCCAATTCGGAACAACATGAATGTTTTCCGCTGGAATACCCCGATCTTTCTTGTAAAGCGTCTGAAACACAGGAGAAATAACGAGGATTTGTTCAGACGAACGCGCGATCCTCAAATCGCATTGGCGAAGGAGACGATAGACCCAACTCCTCCTGGTGATGCGGTGCTGCGAATGCAAGGATTCCGGATAGACATCCTGCACTCTCAAGACAAAGGGAACCCGGCGCAGTTTCGCAACGATCGCCACAATGCCGGTTGCAAAGATCGGCCAGGAGTTCGAATAAATCACGTCAGGACGTTTTCCGAATAGAAGTCGCAGCCCGGATGAGATTCCAAACGAGAGATTCTCTGCAAAGCGGCTCATCATTTTGGAGCTACGAGAAAATGTCCCGAAGCAATGGGTCAATGTGTATCCCGGGTCCACAATTGAGGTGGAATACAGGGATCGCTTATAACCATCAAACAATCTACCCTTCGGATGGTTCGGAAAGGGCGCGTAAACATGCACTGAATGGCCACGGCGTGCAAGCTCCTCTGCAGTTTGTTCGCCCGTCTGCGCCGAAAACGTGTGCTCCGGCGGAAACACACCACTAACCAGCACGACTTTCATTCTGCCTCACCAGCCAAAAGGTACGTCGATGTCGGGAAATGCCAGTCTGATCGCCATTTAATACGTAAACCCTGTTCCAAGACTTCTGGCTTGTAGTTTGGCAAGATCATCTGTAGCTCTTTGGACTTGGCATGATGCAACATGCTCAGTGAAGCTGAAATAGAATACCGTGGGTTATCTGTTAAGAATGCGTGTAGCAGAACGCTTTCGTTCCAAATAAAGGGTATCTTAAATAACGCGCAAGGGTAATCATACGGAAAATAGATATCATGGAAGTGAACGTGACACCCTGGCGAGAGGCGCGGCAAAACCTCCAGAATCAAGATGTTTACCTCACTTCCCGGTTTGACTGTATGCGTCGAATCTACGAACAACAAATCTCCTGGACCAAGTTCTGAAAATACGGACAACTCGACATCCTGACACTGTTTGGGAATAAGAGTGATATGTCCATTTTTAGAAATCCTTCTCAGGAACTGTGTAGGATATGGGTCGATGCATGTAATCGCTGGACGGTAGTCGAAGACCTTAGTTGTATGCAACAGGACAGCAGTTGATACTCCCGCCCCTATCTGAATGATCTTTTGCGGTCTGTGTCGAGCAATGAAACAGAACAGGAACTCTGCGTCAATTTGCCCATATCCGCCCGCCCCATTTTCCCCGCAGGCGCTCTCGTAAATATTTTCTCTCTGAAGAGTGGCCCGCATTGAATCGGTAACGCAGTCCTGGACAAAACCGATCTGCCGGTCCACGTCCACGCCTCGAACGCCGTACATGCTGCGAGGCGCTTTCCAGGCTTCGCTTTTCCTCAGATATCTGAAATCGGGTATTTCAGAATAGAAGTGTCGAGGCAAAATATCTATGCCAAAATGTTGACCGAAAATAAACAGCATATGAAGAGACTGTTGGGCCATATCTCTTACCCTACGAATGTAAGACGGCATTAGGATTCTCCCTATTTTTCAGCGCCGATTTGCTCTCTGGAGGCATTCGCTTCTTTAAGGAGCGAATACTCGCTCACGCGTTTTCAATCTCGCGAACGACACCGGCTGCACCGCGCTCCCGCATCCGATACTGGTCATATATCCATGCGTAGGTTTTTTCCAGGCCCGCTCTCAGGCTGATGTTTGGTTCCCAACCAAGATACTTTCTGATAAGAGTGTTGTCGCTGTTGCGGCCATTGACGCCCTTGGGCGCGTTCAGGTCATAGTTGCGCCGCAGCTTGATTCCTGCTATATCCTCGACGATGTCAACCAACTGGTTGATGCTAACCGCCTCACTCGATCCAAGATTGATGGGTTCCAGAATCTCCGATTTCATGATCATTGCGATGCCCTTGATGCAATCATCGATGTACATGAAGGAGCGGGTTTGGTGCCCGTTACCCCAGATTTCGATTTCGTGTTTGCCGTCTAACTTGGCTTCAATCACCTTACGACAGATTGCGGCTGGGGCCTTCTCGCGGCCCCCAAACCACGTTCCCCAGGGCCCGTAAACATTGTGAAAGCGCGCTACACGAACATGCAGGCCAAAGTCTTCCATGAAGTGGCGGCACATCCGCTCAGAAAAGAGCTTCTCCCAACCATAGCCGTCCTCGGCCAAAGCAGGATACGCATCTGATTCCTTCAAGGCCGGAGGCGTAAACCGGTCTCCCTCATCGTGAGTATGTTGTAAATCGCCGTTGTAGACACAAGCCGAAGATGAATAAAAATAACGCTCAACGCCGTACTTCCGCGCCGCCATCAGCATGTGAGTATTAATCAGCACTGAGAGCATACACAGGGCCTTGTTTTTTTCGATGAAGCCCATACCGCCCATATTTGCGGCAAGATTATAAACCTCTATCGCTCCCTTTGTTGCAATCTCACAGTTCTCTTTGTCGTTCAGATCGAGCGAGAGGTTCTCGACATCGTCGAATTTTTGATACCAGTGTTCCAGGGGCTTCACGTCTACCGCCCGGATGAATCTATAACCCTGTTGCCTGAGGGAGGCTACCAGATTGCCACCGATGAATCCGCCAGCGCCTGCTATTACGATCAATTCGTCCTTCATTCTTTCTCCTATTCAGATTACATACGAAAACATTTGATTTGCAACTTGTGCCGCATTGTATAGGAATTCCGCACAGCCGCAAATATGGCGGACAGATGCCGGAAGATGAGCGAGAAGAACTAACGAACTATATTATTTTTCAGCCTGGCGCAAGAGACGGATTCATGATAGATCGATAATAATTGGCGATCAGTTCTTGCTGACTCTCCCAGCAATAATACTTCAGAAAAGCGTTTCTTCCGTTTTCCCCCAATCGAGCAGCCAGCTCCCGGTCGTCAAGCAGTTGCAGAATCGCACGAACAAATGTCTCTGGCTCTTCAGGCTTCGCCAGCAATCCCGCGTTGTTGCCCCCGACAACTTCTATCTGACTGGGCAAGTCACTTGCAACGATAGGCAGCCCCGCAGCCATGTATTCAAACACCTTCACCGGAACCGCGCGAATCCGTCGTGGCACTCGCAGATCAACAGCGACTGCGATCGTTGCTTTATTGAGGTAAGACATTAGCTCATGAGCCATGACGTGCGGCAAAAGATGATAGACGCCTTCGAGTCCCCTATCCTTCACCTGCTTCAGCACTTGCGGACGGAACTCCATTGTTCCAAAAAACCGATCAACGCCATAAAAAATAACATCCGGGCGCTTTTCATGGACTAATGACGCGATTTCCAAATACAAAAGGCTTCCGTTATCCACATATTGCGATCCCGTCAAAATCACTGCTGCGGGCCGCGAGAAGTAATCGTGATTCGCCTTGTCCGAAAGTTCAAGCGACGCGTAATTCATTACGATCTCCTTCCGGAGACGGCGCCCAAAAAGATCGTCTTCCTGTGTCTTTGCATTAAGAACGACGTTACGGATGATAGTCGCGCATGCCAACTGTCCCCAGCGCACAACGAATGCCAGAATTCTGCGCAGCGGCTTCCAGATATACGGCTTGTTCAACATCTCTTCTGGATAATTTTCTTCCACATCATAGATCACATTCTTGAACAGTGAAATCACCGCCATCCAGGGAAGGAGATCAAGATTGTGGAATTGTATAATATCCAGATCACGCAGGAGCGGAGTCAAACGCCTAAATATTCGAAATGGCAACTTATAGCGATGTAAACGCCGCTTGGCCCGAGTAAAAGTAATAAGCCTGACCCCTTCCTGAACTTCACCATCAGGAACAGCCCAAGGACAAATCAGCGTTACGGAATGTCCCATCTTTACCAATGTTTTTGCATACTTCCACACCCTTACGTCGAAATCTGGATGAATAGATGTAATTATCGCAACCTTATACTGTTCACCCATGAGAGTTCTATCCTTTCCGAGCTATTTTCGCTATGCTTTACGAGTCCTACATTATTACCGAGACTGATTCTGGAATTAGTAGCCCAGAACTCCGTCTACGACTACATATGAACTTATTATTTCTTGTATCCACGGGTATCGAACGTGAAATATCAAAAGGTTCCTAACAGAATTCAGAATGGTCTTCAACAGCGCCATAACTAAACCTTTGACCTAACCCTAAAGAAGTGTGTCGGAACAAGCAGAAAAAGTAGCATCCACGCGAGCAGACCATTTCCAAGAAATGTGGTAAAAAGTGAGACGTTCGTCAGACTAATGATGATCATGGCTAGTCCGGAGACGGAGAATTCAATTGGAATCTTCTTGGCGCAACCGTCCAGAACCCAGAACAGAAAAGCGCAAATTAGTCCCATCAACGGAATCCCGGGTAAACCGAAGCCTGCGATTCCATCCATCGCAAAGAAAGAGGCATTTGATACCACCTCGCCATTCACACCGCCCGCCGAGACAATTCCAAAGAACCTTCCCACCTCTATACCGAGCGCTGATGTATATGGATTCCCCACAAATAGGTTGACCCCGTGGACATTCCCTAAGTGAGTATGGGGGTTGTTCTCAAAAAAGTACTGATATTGTCCTAGCAGCATTCCCGGCGTTTCAAACGAGCGCGCCAGGACAACAGATGCTGTGTTAAAGATAATCCCACGCTCCTTTCCGACAACCATAGCTGTAAGCGCAAATAGTATACCTGCGAAGCACAACCCCATTTTCATGGCCAAGTTGCCTCTATCTTTTCTCATTGCGAGATAAATAATTAGAATTACCAGTGGAGATAGTAATTCAGATTTCGCCGCTGCAGTCATATAAATTACAATCTGTCCCAATGTACCCAATGCTGTTAACTTATATCGTTTTGTGACAAGTCCATATGCAATTAAAACTGGATTCATTACAAAGCCGAGCAACTGGGTGACATAGCCAACAATTACGTTCTTCTCTAGCACTTCTGACGCTTGATACCTCACGGAATAAATTTCCTGAATTGAAGCAAAGTGCAACATACCGCGAAAGGTAATCAACAGGATTGCATTGCCAAGCAGATAAATGACACTAAATATCGTCCAGAATGCTCGATGTGCAAGCGGCCAACGGCGAAAGGCCGGAAGTGGTATCCGGTAAGACAACGCGATCGGGAGCATCCCCAAGCTCATACTGAGCTGAAGCAGCAATAAGTGTTTGTCACTAACCAGCTGGAGGTAGAGAGGAATGAATAGCCCCGGAATATAGACTATAAAGTACAAAAACCAATAGATAACCTGGCTTGGGCGCCATATCTTCGAAGGAGCAAATGTACATTGCGTAGCCGCCAATACATAACCGACAATCATCAGCGTTCTATCAGGATCGTTATACGTAAATCCCAAATCTACCCAGACTTGAGATACCCACTGTACATAGGCATAATTAATGCCGGCGCAGTATAGCAAGACCGCTGCTGACATACTGCTGAGACGTAGTACAGTACGCAGACTAATATTTATCGGAATTCTTATAGTAATTGGATACTCTTGAGAATGCATTTCTTTACTCTTGTCCCGTCTCATGCATATGTCGAATTTGCTAACGTTATAGTCTGATTTACGCGCCGTCCGATGCCGAAGTACGACATAATCCAGTGAATGCCAAACATCAAAGTCATTGCGATGCTATAAAATATAATCGCAACTCTTGGACCATAACCAAATAAATGTGGCAGAACCATTGCGAGAACGGTTACCACCAGGCTAGAAATATCCCATGCCATTTGAGCGCGTTGGCGCTCAAGAATAGTTAGTGTCCACATGACCGGGGCATTGACAAAACCGACAAAGAACATGAGCGCCAGATAGCGAGCATACTCGCCCGCCTCGCGCCAGACATTTCCAAAAACCAACTGAAAAAGCCATGGAGCGAAGATCATAAAAATGATGCACGGAACAATCCCAAGATAGAGCATGTGCCGGGTAGTTTTGAGAAATATATGCATAAGCCGTTTGGGGTCGGTTCTCGACAGCCTGCCCGCCTCCGATGCATATATCTGAGAGATGTTTAGTCCAATCAATCCCGCAGGAATCCCAAGAACGCGGGTCACAAGCGCAAACCAACCTGTGTACTTGGCGCCATAGTATTGAGCTAAGAATAGAGCCGGAAGCGCAAGCCCCGATGCATTGACCAGCCCCCCCCACATGGAAACCAGTGGATACTCCCTGTACCTAACTGCTAATTTCATTATTCGGGAGAATTTTATCTTGCGCAGGAGACTAGCATAGTCACGCCATAAGTCACGAATGAATCGTGTGCTTCCGCTCATTCGCCCCAAGGCATCTCCAAGAAGCAGCCCGAAGGGACCGTGCTCTAATAAGCCAATACCAATCTGGGCCACGAGCTGCGAGCCTACCTGAGTAAACTTGGATACGGCGATTTGCCTGTAATTCTCTCGCCGAAGGGCCCAGTAATTAAGCACCTGATATATGCCGGCCCCAAACACGCTGATAGGAAGAAGCCAAAGGTACCGTTGTAACACCAGAACACTAAGAGGAAGAATCCAATGGTATTGGCATATAAGCACGAGGACTGCAGTGATAATCGTCGTGGCACATACGCATAGGGCGGCAAGTGCAAGGAGGTCAATTGCACTCTGCTCATCTTCCGGGAGAAGAATCGCTACTTCGTATCTTCCGGCAGCCGGAACTAAGACTACGTACATCAAAGCTATGAATACCTGCAACACGCCGAAGTCACTGGGCGTATAGATCCGTGTAAGTATCGGAGACGCTAGAATTGCAAGGGCCTGCGATATAGCTGTTCCGCCCACAAGAAGCGTAACACCTCTAACAAATCCGCTGCGTGCAAACCATGGCTTAAGACTTCGAGCGACCGGCAGCCGCATAATACTCCCAATGGTGCAAGATACGATTCAATAGATGACTGTGAATGTCTAAATGCTTTTCACAATGCGTATTATGTGCTGTCTGCCTAACTTTCAAAACGACCTTAATATTTATCAGCAATAAGTCCCCTCAGATAGATCCACAGAAGTCAATACACGCTCATTGATTGTTGTTGCCGAAACGTTATGCGTGCACACGACATATTCTTGCAGTGTTTCTATAACATATGATATCTGTTCATCGGATAGTTCGGCATACATCGGCAAAGACAGAATCTCACTTGCCAGTGCTTCCGCAACAGGCATGGAGCCTGGTCCTGGGGCGCCCAATGCCTGGTAAGCGCGTGTTAAATGCAACGGCACAGGGTAGTGGATACCTGTCTGAATTCCATGTTCTGTAAGATATCGTCTCAAATCGTCGCGCCGGGAGGAACGAACGACAAAGAGGTGAAACACATGTTGATTACCTTCCGGAAGCGCGGGCGGAATGATCGGTGAGCCTTCCAGCGCAGTTATAAGTTTCTTTGCACGGCTTCGGCGAGCCTCATTCCAAGCATGCAGGTGCGGCAATTTTACAGAAAGGACTGCGGCCTGCAGCGCGTCCAATCTCGAATTCCATCCTACGACACTGTGCTCATATTTGGCTGGGCTCCCATGATCCCGCAGAATACGAAGGCGATTATTTAAATCAATATCATTGGTAACGATAGCGCCGCCGTCTCCATATGCTCCCAAATTCTTTCCAGGATAGAAGCTAAAGCATCCGAGGCGGCCAAACGAGCCGGCCATGTTTCCATGGATTGCGGCGCCGTGTGCTTGCGCACAATCTTCAATAATAATGAGGTTATTCTGGCTGGCCAGCGCCTCGAAGGGTTTCAGGTCCATCGCACGGCCGTAAAGATGCACCGGAACAATTGCCTTGGTCCGATCGGTGATCGCATTGGCGGCCAGTTCATCATTCATATGGAAGGTTACTGGATCAACATCGACAAACACAGGGGTGGCGCCTGCGTTGGTAATGGCTTCCGCCGTGGCGAAGAAAGTATTTGCCGGCACAAGTACCTCATCCCCTGCTCCGAGGCCCGCGGCTCTGGCGGCAAGAGTGATAGCATCTGTGCCATTAGCTACGCCGACACAGTACCTAACGCCCACAAAGGAGGCAAACTCCTGCTCGAACTTTTCCAAAACCGGGCCGCCTACGAAACAGGCAGTGTTTAGTACACGCTGAACAGCTGCATCGATCTCCTCGCGGATGCTGGAATATTGAGATTTCAAATCTACAAAAGGAACCTGCATCGTTATATTGCCCACAAAACACCATCCATACAGACAGAATTCTTAGTTTCTAACCAGATCCGTTGACACGAGAGTAAAATACGATAACTGATGGCGGAATGCAATGTTCTTACTCACGGAAATCACGGCCTTAACTGGAACCAACTCATCTATCTCTTTCCATCATTAGTGCAATCTGCTTGGCTGCTTTGTCCAACGCCGGACGCATTTCGATCCACGACTCGGCGGTCGTGCGATGCTCCACCGAGTCGTAAGTTTTTCCATCTAAAACGACATGGGCTGGCAAAGGCCGTATATCGGTGATACCACAGTGATCGTGAAACGATACGACTTGCTTGTTATCGGCCACCGTCCGGCAGCATATCCATTTCAAGCTCAATACTTCAAAGGCGCATCGGTAGATCAGCAAGGCACTTTCTATCGCCGCAAGAGAATTTTGGCGAATGACCCATCGGCCCCACTCGCCATTCGTTCTCTCGTCGTCCACATCGTAAATAGCGATCAGTCCCTCTGCATGGCCAGTGTCGTTCCGCTCTATCACGAAGTAGTAGTCACCGGGACGCTGGTAATAGGATGCAAACCATGCCAACTGAAGTTCAGGGTCAGGAGGAGTACGGTTGATATAGCGGCTCCGTTCAGGGTCACAACGAAGTTCGAGGACCAGCGACACATCTTCGTCTGCAATCGGACGGATGCGAAAGGCATAGCCGGACAGCGTTATATCGTGTTTCATTACTGTCGGCTGCCTATCTCGTTGCGTTCCACGAGTTCGAGGACTTCAACAACTTTGGCGCCAAATTCGCCACTGGTAATCGCCTTTTCCCCAGTTTCCAGACAATGAATAAAGTGCTCGACTTCTTTCAGCAAGGGTTCGGCATTGTCGAGGTAAGGCGCATTCATATCGCCCATGCGATAAGAAAGCTGAAACTCGCCGAAGTTCTGCGGCTGAGTGAAATCGACGCCACGGTCATAAACTCTGACCTTCTCAGCCGGGTCAACGTCGTCCCAGACAACCATGCGCTTAGACCCCACCACGCAAGTGCGACGCATCTTCTGCGGAGACAGCCAGCTGATTTCGTTTGAGGCCACGATTCCGCTGGGAAATTCGAACCAAAGGAACGCTACATCTCTCTTCTTTTGCTGCACGCATGCGCGGCCGAATGAGGCGCCTCTTACCGGGGTTTCTCCAAGCCAATATAGAAGAATAGAAATATCATGCACTGCAAGGTCCCAAACGACATCGACGTCATTCTGATACAGTCCCAAGTTCACACGTGACAAACTGATGTAAAACACCTCTCCCAGGTGTCCATTGACCAGAAGTTCCTTTATTTTGATGACAGCTGGGCTGTAGATAAAGGTGTGTCCGGTAAATAGCGTCTTCTTCTGGTCCGCGGCAATCTGAACCAGTTCGCGAGCAAATACGGCGTTGTGCGCGAGCGGCTTTTCTACGAAAACGTGCTTTCCTGCCTTAAGCGCGCGCTTTGCAAGTTCATAGTGCGTCGATATCGGCGTGGCAATCATAATCGCATCGACATCGCTCGCCAACAAGTCGTCGTAATTCGAGTAAGCCATTAAGGATGGATATTGCCGTGTAATCTTATCAAGGTTTCCGGGGTTGCTATCACATGCAGCTACAAATTCACATGTGGGCGACTGGTGTAACACCCGTGCGAGGTTTGGCCCCCAATAACCCGCACCTGTTAGTGCAACTTTGGTCATATAATTTTCTTTCCTTTTACGTTGCCAATCTCAAGTGCCTGGCATCGATATCATTTACCGACACCATAACATTCAGAAAGTCAGGCTGCAGATTTAAGCTCTAGAGCGCCATTCAGGTTGTTTTTGCCGAGTAGAAGTCGCGAATAGGTTTCCACAGTATAGGGGAGATAATCCACGCGATCCCTGCTAGAGCCGACAATATCATGCCATAGAGAACGATCCTCGTCCTATGCGGAGATGACCTTCTCTCTGGTACGTCCGGTTCATCCAACACCTTAATGGGTGGAATTTCTCTTGCTTCCTGAACCTTGGCCAGTTCATATTGCTTGGTTAGAATCTCGTAGATAGTCCCCTGCATAGTCACTTGCCGGTATAGGTCAAAGTACGTGACACCTAAGAGGGGTAGCTTGCGTATGGAGGGAAATAATTGATCAGATTTAAGAGCAGTGCCATCCACATCCTCACCTACACCGCCCATCTTCCGCAATTGTCTTTGCAGTTCATCGACGCGCCCGCGAAGCTGACGCACCCGCACATTATCATCTGTATAAGTGGCCTTCAATCCAGACAGCTCACTCTGAGCTACGATTAGTTCGCCCTGCAGTTTTCCTGCTGCTTCTACAGTTGCTTCACCCTGCTTTTGGATATCCATAGTCGCGTTACGACTGGAAAAGTTGCTCAATTCAATTATGCTGGCATCCAGGCTGCTTTTGATAGATTTCAGCCTATCCTCAAGGAATATCCGTTCACGGCGGGCCGCGGAATTGCTCCCTTTGTTGACCAGCTTATCGAGTTCCTCAATGTACGCTTGAGCAAGGTCGCGTGCCCTATATCGATCATTGTCCATCACTGCAATGCTGACGATTCCGCTCTTCTTGTCCTCTACGATTGTGGTTCGTTCTGTGAGTATCTTGCGGGCATCCACATAGAGTTTGCAATGATAAACTCGCCGCAGGTCGAAGCGATTGATGATGTCGTCCTGGGCGGTTTGACTGTACATGATACCTATAAAGGTTCCGCTTGGCGTTCTTGCGCTAAGCAATCCTCCCGTCATACCTGGCACGATAGAGCCTGCCCCAGCTAAAGCGCTGAGCGTGGATGAATTTGAAAGCGATTGCGCGTCGGGTGGCATCAATTGGGCAGTAGATATGTATTGTTCAGGTAAATAATATGCAAGGCCGATTGCGAGTAACATGCCGATCCCCGTTACCATGGCCAGCCAGCGACGGCGCTGCCATATCGCGGCTACTAGCTTGGCGACCGGAATTTCCAAATCAGGAGTATCCTCTTCAACATCTTGATGCCGTTCATCTGCCATGCTCAAAGTTCCGTCTCCGATACGGTGTAAACCCGGTTCATTCTGGATCCTGGTAACAAGCGGCTTCGCTCATTCATTCCTGCTAAAATCAAAAGGTTCCGGCAATGGCTATGGGAAGTGCGGCCGCTGACATGATCTGCGCCATACCTAATATGTTTTGCCAGACTGATGAGCCGCCAATGATCTTCTCGGGAACGAACACGGAATCACCCGGCCGCAATCTAAGGTTCATTAAGTTACCTTCAGTCCAGCTATTTCCATGAGCAACTACCGACCCATCGGCACGCAAGACATAAATATTCTTTTTGTAGCCATAGGGTGTCGCCCCACCAGCCTTCCGCAAATACCAGCCTACATCTTTGCCAGGGACGTAGCTTATCGCAGTTGGGTTATATACCTGGCCGCTAACTAGCACGAAGTACGGCCGCTTGGGAATGACCAGCGTATCGCCTGCACGCAATTCAATATCCGCCGATGTATTTTCCCATTTGCGGATATCCGAAGTAATGTTAATTACCAGCCTGCCGCTGGCTGGATGGCTGCGAAGTCCTATGAGAATTTGTTGTCGCTGCTGCTGCATTGATTGCTGTATATCTGTTACTGCCTGAGTGGACATTGCCCCTTGTCTAACATTGACTGGCGTAGTTTCGATTCGTTGAATCATCAGCAGACGGTCTTGCTCGGCTAATTCACGGACCTGTATACGCTCCAGGACGGCGGCGGCCGGATACGCGCTCTCTCGAAAACCGCCCGCGCGCTTCAGAACCGAACTAAGGCGCTCGTCTTGTTCAATCCCGTAGCTGCCGGCATGCTCGACCTCACCATTTATCGTCACCGACGCACCGATGTCCTGCCAGCCTGCCAATCGCCGAATGCTAACGACATCGCCGGGCTTCAGCACAATATCCGCACTCTTGTCGCCTTCCAGCGCTTTCTCGACTGCGGCGATGCTATGCTTGACCAGCACCTTCTGTCCATTCTGAACAACATAGCTGGAAAGATCGGCTTCATCTCGATAAGCACTGCGCTTAAACCCTCCTGCCATGCGCACCAGCTCGGCCAGCGTCATACTCTGCGACATTGGATATCTGCCGGGCCGAAGGACTTCCCCCTCAATAGAAACCCTTGGAGAGTCAATCTCATACCGGCCGAAGATGCGAATTAGATCGAACGGCTGGAGGAGGATTGTCTCATTACCGATTAGGACGTCGGGCAAGTTAAAACTTATTGTTTGCGGACGATAGTCCGGTGCCTGTAAACGAACAAGCTCAGCATGGTCAGCCGGCTCCGGCATTACATCCTGGTACGAATGCAACAGATCAATAACGGTCATCCCTTCCCGATAAGGATACTTACCAGGATGAAAAACATGCCCGTCCAGATAAACCATTCTTTCGTTGTAAGGCAGAATCTGCGAGATGAGTACATTGTCCCCGTCCTGCACCCTGAAAGCGGCCAGATCCGGCGTGACCGCATCGTGGCCCTCCGGGAGTTGCAAGCTCAACATGGTGCGGCGTTGATGGGCCTCGATCCTTTCAACCCTGATCTGCTTCAAGCTCGCTGAGACTAGAACACCCCCGGCAAGATCGAGGACCTGATTCAGCCCCTGCTCATCTTTCAATTCGTAAATCGCTGGTCGACGCACCATTCCACTCACAGAAACCTGCGGGCCAACCGGTGGCACCAAAAGAGTATCACCAGGCTGGAGCCGGTCGAGGTCCGAGCGAACTCCACGCAACAGCAAATCGTAAAGATCGATCTCGCGGATCAACTGCGTGCCCCGGTACTGCCGCAATGTGCGAAGCGACCCGTTATTGGTGGGGCCGCCTGCGGCATATAGAGCGTTCAACGGCGTAGACAAGGAACTGACATCATAAGCGCCGGGCCGTTGCACATCTCCGACAACGTATACCCGCACCGTGCGCACCCGGCCCAGTGAAATTTCGACATGTTCATTCTGAAACTGTGTGTTGAGCGCCTGTTGAATGGCAATTTGCGCTTGGGCAACCGTAAGCCCGGCGATCGTAATCGTGCCTGCTTCAGGGAGCACGATCTGGCCCTGACGATCAATTGGCCTGTCTAGCCGGGTGGACTGGCCGCCCCAGATATTTATCACAAGGCTGTCTCCCGGTCCAAGAACATAATCGGGACCGACAGGAAGATCCATCGGCAATTCATTGGCATTCCCCGTGCCTAGAACAAAGGTGTCGCTGCCGAAGCGGCGCAACTTCCTTTCAGTAGCGGGGAATTGAGAGTAAAGCTCTCGCAACGAAGGTAAATTAATATAAGGACTAAGCTGGTGTTGAACCTGTGGATTGTCCGGGTTTTCGTAAGGCTGAACTTGAGCTCCTGGTGGTTTTGACGGTCGCGGCACTGCACTTTTTGTGGGAAGACAATTTGCAGAATTCTGAGGTTCTTGGCTCTGTGGCTCTGAACCTGTGTTGTATCCGCGCTTGGTCAGCTCTTTCATAACCAAATTTCGTAAACTCGCATCCAGCGGAATACGATCGTAGATTGCCTCATCGCTAATTGTGCTCGGATCCACCCCCAACTGTTGCGCAGCCTGGATCTTGATACTGGCAAGGATGTCCGGTTCCAGCCGTAATATGTCGATGAGCTGATCTGCGGATATGGTTTGTTGATCCGTCAATTGACCGGTTTGTTGATCCGTCAACTGACAGGTTTGCTGATCCGTCGCTTGACCCGTTTGTTGATTCGTAGACTTACCGGTTTGTTGGTTCGTTGCTTGACCGGTTTGTTGAGTTGTCGCTTGACCAGTTTGCTGGTCCGTCGACTGGCCGGTCTGCTGATATGGCGTCTGACTTCCCGCCTGATCCGCAGCCTGGGCAACACATCTCCGGTCAAATAAAAGGCTGCAAAGGAATACGACCAATCCGAAAGTAAACAGGAGACCGCAGACTCGGTTCCATCGCGACCTTGCGTCAAAACTCACATGGCTATCAATCATTACTTTGCCCATTCTTTGACCTTTTAAAAACGTGATAGGTTGATGCGCATGCGCAAGTCAGAAACCCTACCTGGAACTGTAATATCTGGCTTGGCAGACATAACGCTTTTTAGAAGCTGGAAACCTGGATTATAGTCTGGAATCAGTTCTTTGAGCAGCAGCACAAGGTTGGCGACATCTTGGTCCTCTGTAACCGCTTTCAAACGATACAAGAAAGCCTCGGCTTGCTTTACATTAATACCGTGATCGCCAACATAGCTCTTAATCTTATCGTGCGAAGTTTGGATAAGATTCTCATCCTGCAGATTCAATTCTTCAAACATTTTCTCTCCCGGACGAAGGCCGGTGTACTGAATCTCAATGTCTCGTTCAGGCTGAAGCCCCGAAAGTAGTATGAGATTCTTGGCTAGATCAGCGATTCTGACGGGCTTGCCCATTTCGAGAACGAATACCTCCCCACCCTTGCCAATCGAAAAAGCCTGCAAAACCAGTTGAGCCGCCTCGGTTATGGTCATAAAATAACGTCTTATTTCCGGGTGAGTGACAGTAACAGGGCCACCTGCGGCAATTTGTTCCTTGAAGATTGGAATAACACTCCCGTTACTTCCGAGTACATTTCCGAAACGCACCGCAACAAATCTTGTATTGCCCTCCTTCTGAAGCGCGTGAATGAGCAACTCTGCTGTACGTTTCGTAGCGCCCATCATGCTTGTCGGCCTAATCGCCTTATCTGTAGATATCATGACAAAATCCTCGACACCATGAGTGATCGCCGCCTGGGCGACGCACCATGTGCCGAAAATGTTGTTGTCGACTGCTGCAAAAACGTGCTGTTCCATCAAGGGGACATGCTTGTAAGCTGCGGCGTGATAGAGGATGGACGGCTGATATCGCTCCATAACCCTTCGCAAAGCGTCGGGACGTGTGATATTACCTATCTCCGGATAAAAGACTACGCCCGGGCTACACCTAGCCATCTCTCTGTCGATATGGAAAAGTGGAGTTTCCGCCTCATCGAAACCGATGAGGGCAAGGGGATCGAAGCGAGCGATCTGCCGGCAGATTTCCGATCCGATCGATCCCGCAGCTCCCGTCACCATGACAACCCGGCCTTGAATGCGCGACTGAATCTGGCTCAGGTCTAGTTTCACAGGATTTCTGCCGAGCAAATCTTCCACCGCAACCTCACGTATCTGCTTGCCCAAATCCGCGCCGTAAATGAGCTCCCCTAAACTCGGCACCATTTTGAATTCCACACCGGCATCAGTGGCGAGCCTTAAAATTCGCACCATTTGCGGCCCCGTCGCGGAGGGGATTGCAATCAGCACTTTCTTGATCGCATGCTTATGTGCCAGAGCTTGCAGGGATTCTCCTGTACCCAACACACGCTTTCCATTCAGGACAAGCCCAACTTTGCTTGGATCGTCATCGATAAGGCCTATGACATCACACATCAAAGACTGATTCTGTCTCAACTCCCACAGCAGCGCTAGTCCTGCGTCTCCGGCGCCGTAAATGAGCGTTCTCGCCCGATCACCCTCGACGTTATTCCTGTACATCGCGGTGACGACCATGCAAGCTGTCAGCCTTTCGCCTAAAATCAGCAAGCAGGAGATCAGCCAATCAATAATGTACACGGAGCGCGGAATGCCAGTTGGCCCGACCAGAAGGACTATGATTAAGCCACCCAGTATTGATCCAACCGAATTCGCCAGAACAATCCGCACTGTATCATAAACAGAAGTATGCCGCCAACTTCCACGGCTTACGGCGCCAACGATAAAGACAGCCGACTTTGTCCCCGCCCAAATGCACAGGGCTACCCCCATCAAGTGGGAGTATTGGACAGGCACTGCACCGTCGAATCGCAGCTCAAATGCGAGGAACGAAGAAAGAGCAAAAGCTGCCAAGTCTAACAGGTATACAAAAAAGTTGCGCCAAACACGTGGCACGTTATAGCTTCGGTTAACCTGTAATTGTGGAGACATATTTCCCCCTTATGGATTACGAACCATTTGCCCTATTGCGTTTTCTGAAACTTATCAAGAAGTTAACGACACACAAAGTCAACATTTCAGCAACTAATGCGCACATCCTTCACATAGTTACCTGGCGGAGTCTGTTATGCTCCCGGTAAAGTGAGATATCATCAGGCTTAGTTAATTTGTCGAATCACATTCACAAAGGCAACTTGCTAAACGAGTAACTTCCACCGTGTCTTGAGATAAAATAATAAAGCTCTTTTGGGGCATCGCCAGATCAAGTTCATCCTAAATACTCCCCACCTAATTGGGCCATTTGCGATGCATCGACCGGCATTCTTGGTACGGTCAATTCCAGCCAGAACTTGGCGTATTCACTGTGCGTTTCCGGGCTATTGGAATATAAGGGATTAATGCCGCGTATCAGGTTGTATATTCCCGGATGCATCAACGCCGTCATGATTAAAACAGATGTTAACATAGTCGAATCCATGTCGCGTATTTTCCCGCTTCTAATGTTCATCTCTAAATAATGATTAATTGACGAGAAAACAGGCGAGAAATACTGCAAGAAAAATTCTTCCGCCTTCATGGGCAGCTCGATATAAGCGACCGCAATCAAGCGAATTAAATCCGACCGGTAGCCGACTGTATCTGTGAGCATGCCGATGATTTTTGGCAAGATAATTTCCGGAGAATCGTTTTGCGCAATTCCCTTCAGCAAATCACGGGTATGCTTTAGACTTGCGAGATGCCAGCGTATTGCCGCCCAAAACAGGTCTTCCTTATGATCGAAATGCCGGAAAAGCGTGTTTTCACTCACTTCGCCTAGTTGAGCTATCTCACGCGTGCTGGTTCCGTGATATCCCTGGCGCGCAAACAGCTTGCCCGCCGCCTGAATAGCTTTTTCAATCTTCTCTGAGTGTTTATATACTAATGGCATACTACCTCACATGACGGTTGCTAAGTTGATACAGTCAGCATAAGACATAGCCGGTTCTTCCTGACTCGGAGGGATTCATACACAGGGAGAAATAACTCGATCTCTCGCAGTTTAAGTTGCATAAATGCCGATTATTCATGTTATAGAACAGTGTAAACCGCATGCCAATTGCGATCGCGCGCTGAACCCAGGATTATTGGGTCCCGCAGAATCTGTCGGCAGAATAATTGAGTTATCGGTTGCAAACTCACTCAAAACCTCTGGATTGATCGGCGCGTCGCAAATATGACAGAGAGCCACATTTTGAATGTACATATAAGGATAAGGCGTGCAGGATTTGCCACCATGCCGTGCATCATAATGCACACAGCTTCGCTCTGCTGACTTAGCAGATCGAGCTTACGCTAAGCCTTTTAACCGGTCTCAGCAAATCCTGTCTTCTATTCAGAAGAGCAACTGATGCCGCAACAGGAGACATCCTCCCGAAATCACTCGTGAATAAGAACGTCTGCGTAATGAGAAATATTTGATTGAGAGAATTGCCGACCTTGGGGCTTAATTAACTATTAGTAATAGTAAGTCAATGCTGCCTTTTGTCAAGCACAAAATTGCGAAATTTTCCTTCATGTATCGTCACAATATGATCATTTGCAGCTTCTGCCTGTTTCTATTTTAAAGAAATCACGTGGATATAAATATTGTGCAATCAATAATATACGACCAAGGCAGTGGCTTATAACCGCAAACAGTCGATGAACAGATGCGGTATTGCACCTAAAATTTAACAATTCAAAGACTCTTCATCATATACC
Organism: Occallatibacter sp.; assembly: GCA_052145195.1. Lineage (GTDB taxonomy): Bacteria > Acidobacteriota > Terriglobia > Terriglobales > Acidobacteriaceae > Telmatobacter. Next base: position 23,757 of record JBKQPC010000002.1, read on the forward strand.
AGTAAGCGCCTACTGCTGTGTCCTCTTTCAATACACTCTATTACCTGACCATGACGGTCTGCGAGGGGCGCTCGGCTACGTCTATGGCGTGACTTGTCAGGGCGAAAGGAATACGAATTTCTCGATACAATGACGAACCAGAGAGTGCACAATAAGTGTCGCGAACCTTCCGCAGTCGCGCTTGTCCTGATAGGCCTGAATCAGATACAGGAGGCCGTGAAGCAGCTGGAGCGTCCTATCGCAATGGTTCGCTTTACAATCTAGGATTCGTTTCAGATCCGACACGGGCATTCTTACGCAAAGAACCACTCGTCCGGCAGATCTTGAACAAGGTTAGCTACCTAGTTTCTGACAATCCTGATCCTCTCAGCCGTCTAGTTCAAGCTGTACCGACGCCAATTCCCTGTATAATCAAATTCAGATTGGCTCGTAGCTTACTCTATCATTAATGATTGAAGAGGATATTCATTGAGAGGCAGAGGTAAACTAACCGCAACCTGCGGGATCTCCACCAGCAGTCTTGTCATTCTGGCTGCGTTATGCCTGATGGCGCCGCAAATTTCGATGGCCCAAACGAACAACCCGGAAGCGGAGACTGGCACTGCCACACAGCACCATGCCAAGCCGCCCGTGGAGAGCGAACTCATCTACGAAGGTGAGGGTTGCTTTGGCCATTTTCACATCTTTACCCAGACCTGGTGGAGCGATTTCTACTCCGGCGGCATCGAGTATGACCGTAACTCCTGGGGTCACTTTATCGGAGCGAGGAAGGACTACGTCGCGGAGATTCTGCCCGTGGCAATTTTGACACAGCCGGCCAAAACCGATATATGGGGCGATCCACAGAGCACTAACCGTGAGACCCTTGCGGGCCTGGCGATATCGCCCGTCGGCCTGCGCATGATGTGGAGGTACAATAAGCACTATAAGCCATATTTCATCTCCAAGGGCGGAGTCATCGCCTTCGACAAGAAAGCTCTATCGCAGGATGCCACCTATCAGAACTTCCTTTTGCAGATTGGCATCGGAGTGCAAGCCAAGCTGACGCGGCGGCTCGACTTGCGCGTGGGCGGAGGATACCTTCATTTCTCGAATGCCTTTATGGCTCCGAGCAATCCCGGCATCGACGTGATGACCTATAACGGAGGGTTAAGCTACCACTTCGGAAAATAGCAACCATGTCTTGATCATCCAGTCTCCGCACCGCGTCAAGCTGAACTGCCCATCGGTGAAGCGATAAAACTCCTCTCTGTCACAGAATTCCACGCTTCAGAATCGAGACCTGAAAATCCAAAAAAACAGCCTCCTCACGACTTGCCGATGATTTGACCGCTGGGCGCGCAAACACTCCATGGAACGCCTCTACCCAAAACACAGCCTTAACGCCGAAACCACTATCCCCACGGAAGATGAACTATTCCGAAGCAGCCCCACTTTTGGTATACTCGTGTAGTTCACCACTGTGCGGAGGTGGCGAAATTGGCAGACGCACCAGCTTGAGGTGCTGGCGCCCAAAAGGCATAGGGGTTCAAGTCCCCTCTTCCGCACCAAATTTCTCTCGTCCGGGCCTGCCGGACTGACCTGGAAAGCAGCTTTCAAGATGAATGCTCTTCTTATTTTCGTCGTTGTCGTGCATGTAATCGTGTGCTTTTTTCTGATCGGCGTGGTTCTGTTGCAGCAGGGCCGCTCGGCTGACCTGGCAGGCGCATTCGGAGGCCAAGGCTCACAGACCGCTTTCGGACCCCGTGCCGCAGCCAACGTGCTCACCCGGCTCACTACCTGGTCGGCAATCATCTTTATGTGTACCTCTATCACGTTGACCATCCTCTACCAACGCACCACCACGGGCTCAAAGTCCGTGATGGAGAACGCCGCGCCTGCCTCTGCGCCCGCCAAGTCCGGTAAATAGGCAGCAAAGCTTTATTATCAATCAAATACGCAACAGAGGCAGGCCGGCTGGCCTGCCTCAGTTGCATATGCGCCTATTCCACAATAATTTTCTCGAAGATATTCCTTGACAATATTATCTGATAGATATATCTTACAGCTATATGAAGAATAGCCGAACAGCCTACGTCATCCTCGGAATGCTCTCTACCGCGCCGAAAGGCTCCGGCTACGAGATTCACAAGGCCATCGAAGAGAACTTCGGAAGCTTCTGGGGCGAGAGCTACGGACAGATCTACCCCACCCTGAAGCGGCTTGCCGCCGAAGGCCTGATCGAGGCGTGCCAACCGGCCACGGTACCCAAAAAGCGCCGGCAGGAGTACGCACTGACCGAGGCCGGGCGCGCCAGCCTCCGGGAGTGGCTTGCTTTACCCTTCCAGAACGATCCGCCGCGCAATGAGTTCCTGCTCAAGCTTTTTTTTGGCCACGAGGCAGCGCCGGGCGTCGCGCTCGCGCATGTCCGCGAGTTGCAGGAACGAAACCGGCGTATGCTCGCCACGCTGGAGGGAATCGAGAAGATGGCGCGCGAGCACCAATCGAAGAATCCGAATTTGCCGTACTGGATGCTTACGCTGGGACTCGGTCTGGCGATGACCCGCGCCGCGCTCGACTGGGGCGACTCGGCGCTGAAAGAGCTGGAAGCTATCGAGGCTGCCGCCGCGGTTGGCGCAGATCCCCTCAGGGGCTGAAGCCCATCCTATTTTTGTCGTATTTTCGGCACTACTGAAGTCGTGCCTTTTCTAATCCTCAACGCAGCCACAGGTTCCAAAACGTTACTGAATCAGATTTACGAAAGGATGATCAAAATGCCTACAAACGTGAAATACAACCGCGGCTCGCAGATCGTGGCCTGGGCCGCCGCCAGCCTTTTTATTCTCGGCTTTTTCTTCTCACGCGTGGGAGCGTGGACCGGTCCAATTCTGGGCGTGTGGTTTGTAGGCACGCAAAATCCCCGGCGCGGATTTCTCTGGATGTTGGCTTTTGCTTTCATTCCCAGCCTGCTCTTCGGCTGGCGCAAGATTCCGCTGACCGGCCCGGAGCAGGCGCTTCATTATCTTGGCTGGTTACTGCTCGCCTCGGTGCTAGGCGTTCTGCCTTTTACCTACCATCGCCTGGTCAGCCCGCGGCTTTCAGGCTGGCTTTGCACGCTGCCTCTGCCCATCGGGGCCGTCGCGCTCACCGCAATCCTCAGCGCGCTGCACACCACCGGTCTGCCTTTAGCCGGTTTGCACAGCTTTCTTATCCTTTGGTTTGCCGCGACGCTGATCTGGTTTTGGACCCGCGAATCGCGCGCGACTGTTTTTGTCTTCGCAGCGGGCTTGGTCCTGGCGGGAGCCTTCGAACTGACCCGAACCCTCAGACCTGTCGCTCTGCATGCACCGCTGTATTTCAGCTCAATCTTCGGTTGGATTTGCCTTAGCGCAGCTCTGATCTTAGGCGTTTGGGCGCTCTTCCATCCGATTAAACAGCGGAGCTGGGCGGCGCGGACTGAGACCGTCGCCCGGCTACGCAGCCCCTTTAGCGGCGAGCCGTTGCACGTGTCCGTCGAAGAAGGAAGAGAAGCGTTGGAGAGCAAAAGTGGAGAGCGATTCCCCGTGCGCGATGGAATTCCTGTCTTTCTCAAGCCGGAGGATCTGACCGGCGACAACGGTAAGTACAACAAGCTGTATGAAACTATCGGCGGCTTTTATGACGATACGCAGCGCGTCGCCTGCGCGTTCAAGGGACTAGACCGGGATGAATACTTCCTCGTATATATGCGCATGCTCGAAGCCAAACCCGGCGATTCCGTGCTGGAGACCTCGGTGGGCACCGGCCTCAGCTTCAAATACTTACCCCCTGGAGTGAAACTCTCCGGCCTCGATCTGTCTGCCGAGATGCTGGCCAACTGCCAAGCCAACCTGCGCCGCTGGAAGATGGACGCCGACCTCTATCTGGGCAATGCCGAGAGCCTGCCCTATGCCGATTCCAGCTTTGACGTTGTCTTTCATGTGGGAGGCATCAGCTTTTTCAACGACCAGGCAAAGGCGATCCGGGAAATGATTCGCGTGGCCAAGCCGGGCAGCCTGCTGCTCATCTCCGATGAAACCGAGGAGTATGCAAAGGCAACCTATGAAAAAATACCGATTACCAGCAGCTATTACAAGAACCGCCATACGACCGTGAAAATTCCTATTGATTTGGTGCCACACGAGATGCAGGAGATTCATCTGGAAATGATCAAGGGCGGCCAGTTCTACGCGATCACCTTCCGCAAACCGGCGGCTGTAAGATGAAACCATGATTCTGGAAAGCTTTCCTGTCGGCCCTCTGCAAGCTAACTGCATCCTGCTCGGCGACGAGGAGAGCGGCGAGGCGATTGTCATTGATCCCGGGGACGAAGCCGAGCGCATTCACGGCCGGCTCACCGAACTTGGCCTCAAGCTCAAGCAGATTCTCGTCACCCACGCGCACATCGACCACGTGGGTGGAGCGATCAAGCTCAAGCGGCTCACCGGCGCGCCTATCCTGATGAACGAAAATGACTTGCCGCAGCTGAAGATCATGAAGATGCAGGCCAGTTGGTTGGACATGTCTACGCCGGAGACCGCCCCGCCCGACGAGAACCTAACTGACGGCCTCAGCGTGGGCCTGGAACGCTACCCCGCTGAGGTTATCTACACTCCCGGCCACACGCAAGGCTCGGTCTGCCTGTACTTTGCCCCGCTCAAGCTGCTGGTGGCCGGCGACACGCTCTTTGAAGGCAGTATCGGCCGCACTGACCTGCCTGGAGGCAACTTCGACCAGATCATCGATTCCATCCACACCCGATTGCTTCCGCTGCCCGACGAAACCCGGGTTCTGACCGGCCACGGCCCCGAGACGACTATCGGCAAGGAACGCCGGAGCAACCCCTTCCTGCGCGGGCAATGAAAAGACAGTGGACAGTGGTCAGTGATCAGTGGTCAGCCCCGGCAAGGAACACTCTTCATGGCTCGAATTCGGTCCGATCTTTCTTGCGAATCACTTTGTAATCGTAAGCAGGATCGTAGTCGATCGTTCCAAATAGATTCAGGATTTCCGCCTGCTTGAGCCGGTTGAAGTACTCAACCAACCCGGCGACGCCGCGACTGAATTCATCCTCGGCGGCTAGCAGGCTAACCACCAGCCAGCCCGAAGGTGGAAGGCCGAAAAAGTAGCCGGGATGGACCCAGACGCCGCGTTCGAGCAGGGCCAGCACCGTCTGCTCGTCGGGCCTGAGTGCTGGAATGCGCAGGACGGCGTACCAGCCGCCTTCGACCTCCAGCCGGCTCACCTCCGGCAGCCGGGCCAGTTGCCGGTCGAGTTCGGCGAGGTTGGCCACCACACGAGCGTGAATCTGCATTTGGATCGACGCGCGGCCTCTGAGCCAGGCGGGCAGCGCGTGCTGCACAGGCGCATTCATGGAGAGAAAGGTGTCGGCAATGACTTCCAGACGGTCCAGAGCCGTCGCGGCATTAGGCCCAGTGGCCACAATCCAGGCAGCCTTCATCTGCGGCAACCCGGCAATCTTGCTCAACCCGCTGACGACAAAGACAGGGACGTCTTCCAGGCCGGCGGCAAAGCTTTTCCCTGGGCCGCTGAAGCCATAGTCGAGGAAGACCTCATCCACAATCAGCGCCAGATCGAAGTCCCTGCAGAGCCGCGCAAGCTCCGCCGCCTCCCAGGGCTTGGTGAAGTGGCCGGTGGGATTATTGGGATGCACCAGCACAATGGCCCGCGTCCGCGGCGTGATGGCGCGGCGCAAGCCTTCAACATCGATCTGCCAGCCATGGTTGTAGACCAGCGGCGCGGCTTTTAGGCGCACATCGTCCAGCACGGCCAGGAAGTCGAAGAGCGGATAGCCCGGCTGGACGACGAGAACTTCGTTGCTGGCGTCCGAGAGCAGCCGGAAGAGGTAGCTGTAGGCCTCGCTGGTGCTGGTGGTCAGAATGATCTGTTCGGGTTTCAGCGTAATGCCGTGATCGGCATAGTAGGCGCAGACGGCCTCGCGGGCGCTGAGCAGGCCGCGCGGCTGCGGATCGTAGTCGAGGGCCTGCGGATTCGAGAGAGCCGCGAGCAAGGCGGGATCGTAGGTGAATCCGCAGCGCGTGGGATTGGAGGCCGTGAGATCGGCAACGAGCTCGCCGGCCGCCAAGCGCAGCCGGTGCGCCCGCCCCAGCTCGCTCTCCTCCGTGTTCCAGTTGGTTCGCTCGGAAAAGCGCATCTACCGATTCTCATTCCTGCAGGGGCTCAAGCCCCACGATATATGTAGCATTTGCGGCACGACTGAAGTCGTGCCCTGATACAAAGCCAGCTCAGTTTTGAGTCTTTCCGCAGCCAGTAAAGCCGTGCCCTTTCAAAACAAGAAGTTTTACTGCCTGTTTAGCCCATCCCCTTCACTAAGCAGCATAAGGCACAATAGAAGCAGGCGTCCCTTTCAACATTACACGGGCGCACATTATTCGGACACATTCAGGAGGAAGATTGGCCCTGCGCGCGGTGGTCCTTGACTTTGGTATCGTACTGACCGGCCCGCCGGACGCTGAGGCATGGGCAGCAATGCTGCGCATTACCGGTCTGCCCCAGGAGCGTTTCGAGCCATTTTACTGGGCCAATCGCACCGCCCTCGATGAAGGCAAGCTGACCGGCATCGGCTATTGGCAGAAGCTGCTGCGCGAGGCTGGCCTGCCGCTGGAAGATGCAGAGGAGTTGAGCCGCTGGGATGCGCGCCTGTGGACCGTCCAAAACCCCGTCATGGTTGCCTGGCAACTCAAGCTCAAGCAGCGCGGGCTGCTCACCGCCATCCTCTCCAACATTAGCGATAACGTGAAGGAAAGCATCGAGCTCGAGTTCGACTGGATTCGCCGCTTCGACGTATTGGTCTGGAGCTATCAGTTGGGCATCGTCAAGCCCGATCCAGCGATTTATCGATACATACTTGGCAAGCTCGGCACTCAGCCCGAAGAAACACTTTTTATTGATGACAAGTTACCCAATGTAGAGGCTGCGCAAGCGCTAGGCATCCATGCTATTGAGTATTCCAGCGTGGAGCGGCTGCGCGAAGATCTGATCGCCCGAGGATTGGACGGAGTTTTGCCGCTTCCTGGCTGAAGCACCTGCGGTGCGGCAATCGCTCGCTATTCGCTCGCACTGGCTTATATTCGAAGGCCATTGACACGAGGAAGTAATGTCAGCAGGTTCACGAGTCAGCAAGTCAGCAAGTTAGCGTGCGCCTCGCGCACATTAGCGAGTTAGCGGAAAGGCTCTGGAACTATGCTTCGGGGCCTTTTTAGGGTAAAAACCGGACTTTTCCGGTGTTTTTCGGAGGCCAAATCTCACGATGTGGGATATTTTGGGGTAAATTATTTTTCTCGGACATTGATATCAAAGGAGTTACAAATAATCTGCAAGGTTTTAGGGGAGATTTATACCCCCCTGGGGTATATGGGGGGTGGGGGGTACCCCTCTCAGTAGACAGTGAGCAGTGGTCAGAAAACCTCGTGGCTCTGGACCTTGATCATGCTTTGATTGTGCGCCCAAGGCGGGTAATTATCGGCAACGGACCCGGTACACTGTTCTAATGGCCCTCAGCCACTACATGCAACATTGCGAGCGGTTCATCCGTCCTGAGATACGGCAAGGGCCAAACAGGTGAATTCCATGCAGATAACAAGAGCATTGCGCACGGCTATCTCGGCCGTGCTGGGTATTGTTCTGGCGCTGGGCGCGAGTTCGGCGACGGGTCAGAACGTGCCGGTGGTGACCGGCGACGCGCGGGTAGACAAGCTGTTGAGCCAGATGACGCTCAACGAGAAGCTGACACTGATCCACGGCACACAGGAGGATCCGGCGGTGTACCAGGGCCAGGCCGGGTATCTGGCCGGGATTCCGCGGCTGGGGATTCCGGGGCTGCGTTTTGCCGACGGGCCTCCGGGGGTGCTGACGCGCCATCCGTCTCCGGGCGAGACGGCCACCATGGGCGTGGCCGCCACCTTCAGCCGGAAGACAGCCGAAAAGAATGGCCTGGTGATTGGCCGGGAAGACCGCGCGCTGGGCATCGATGTCAGCTTGCAGCCCTTTGTGAATATCGATCGCGACCTGGAGTTCGGCCGCGGCTACAACACCTTCGGCGAAGACCCGTTTCTGTCCGCCGAGATGGGGGTTGCCGAGGTCAAGGGCATCCAGTCGCAGCACGTGATGGCGCAGATCAAGCACTTCGTGGGTTATGACTCCGACGGCGCCAGCACGTACATCGACGACCAGACGCTGCATGAGGTCTATGTGGCGCCCTTCGACGCTGCCATCCGGGCCGGCGTTTCGTCGATCATGTGCTCCTACAATCGCCTTAACGGGAGCTTTGCCTGCGGCAATGAGTCCACGCTCACCAAGATCCTGCGCGAGGAGATCGGCTTCAAGGGATTCGTGACCTCGGACTGGGGCGCGGTACACGCTGTCAACTTCATCAATGCCGGCCTGGATATGGAGATGCCGGGCGAGCCGAAGCGAAGCGACCAATTCCCGCTTCCCTCCTTCTTCGATTTGCAGCCTCCGCCTCCGCCGCCTCCAGCGCGCAGGGCGGGTGGGAACGGCGGCGATATGTTCGGCGGCCACATCCCCGAGGAGCCGGTTCGGATTTGGAGGGGCGGCGGCGACTTCGGCGTCAAGCTGGACCCGAAGAAGATGGCCGACGCCCTCAAAGACGGCACGGTCAACGAGGCAGCCATAACCCGAGCCGCCGGGCGCGTGCTCTATGAGATTGTGCATTTCGGCTACCTCGACGGCCAGAGCAAACACGAGGTGACCGAGCAATCTATCGAGGCCAACGCCGCAATCATCGAGAAGACCGGTGAAGAGGCGGCGGTGCTGCTGAAGAATGAGGGCGGAGCGCTGCCCTTGAAGGCGGCGGAGCTTGATTCCGTGGTTCTGATCGGCCCCACCGCCGGACAGTTGGACTCGATCGGCATCAACGGCGAGCGGTCGGTCGGCTTGCCGGAGCGGCAGGTCGGCCCTCTAGCGGCTCTGAGGAAAATCTCCGGCAATGCCAACATCCGCTTTGCCGTGGACGACGATATGACCGGCACACCGGTTCCCTCGAGCGCGCTGAGTCACGACGGCAAGCCGGGGCTGGTGCGAAGCGGCTCGGGCGCGGAGCAAACAGACGCGCAGGTCAACTTCACCGGCGCAAATGCGCTGGCGCCCAACTCGACCGTCACCTGGACGGGCACGCTGACTCCGCCTCATGCGGGCGTTTATTGGATCTATTTGCAGGCGATGGGAACCAATGCCAGTATCTCCATTGACGGCAAGCGGCTGGCAGGCACTGGCGTCCAGCAAGGCGGCAACCACGGCGACATTCTGCAAGCCAACCAGGACAATGCCATTCCCACTACCGATGGGCTCGACAACGTGCGCCGCGCGGTTGAGTTGACCGCCGGGCCGCACCAAATCGAGATCAAGATTAGCCCCGACAGCTCTAACTCGCCCGTCCAGGTGCGACTCAACTGGTACACTCCTGAGCAGCGCAAGGCCGACTACGAGGCCGCGATCACCGCCGCGAAGAACGCCAAGATCGCGGTGGTCTTTTTGTGGACTCGATTGCAGCCGGTCTTCGGCCTGCCTGGCGAGCAGGACAAGCTCGTCGAAGAGGTTGCCGCGGTCAACCCTAACACCATCGTCGTGCTGAATACCAGCCAGCCGGTGGCCTTGCCCTGGGTAGACAAGGTGAAGGCGGTCCTGGAGATGTGGTGGCCGGGCGATGAGGGCGGTTGGTCGACAGCCAATCTACTGCTGGGCAAGACCAGCCCGGCCGGCCGGTTACCGGTAACCTGGGGCAAGCGTTTAGAAGACTACGCCGCCACCAACCCCAAATACCCTGAGCGCTCGCATAAGGGCGCGGACGGCAAGACGACCTACAGCGAAGGCGTGAACGTGGGCTATCGCTGGTTCGACAAAGAGAAGATCACGCCGCTGTTCGCCTTCGGGCACGGCTTGAGTTACACCAGCTTCGAATACTCGAGGATGAAAGTTGCAAAGGCCGCGGACGGCGGACTCGATGTGAAGGTGACGATCAAGAATAACGGCAAAGTGGATTCGGATGAAGTTCCGCAGGTCTATCTGGGCGCGCCCAGCGTGATCCCGGATGGGGCGCAGTTTCCGGTGCGGGCTTTGGTGGGGTTTGATCGCGTTCACCTGGCCGCAGGCGAAGCAAAAGTCGTAATGCTGCACGTGGCGCCGCGCCAGTTGCAGTACTGGTCGACAAAAGAAGGCAAGTGGGTTACTGCAAGCGGGAAGCGTACGGTGAGCGTGGGAGCATCGAGCCGGGATTTGCGGGTGGAGCAGAGCATCGATTAGCGTTTCTTGATGCGATAACAGAAACGAAGCCGGTCCACGATAGCATTACGTCTATCATGGGCCGGTTTCTTTTGGGGACACAGGCCGATTACACTTTTCTCATGGCCCTCCGCCTCTATGCCGCCACCACTAACCAGGGCAAGCTGCGCGATTTCCGCATCGCCGCGGCAGCGCATGGCTTGGACATCGAACCGCTGCCGGAGCTGGAAACAATCCCCGCGCCGGAGGAGAACGGCCTGACCTTTGCCGAAAACGCTACGCTCAAGGCTGTTTACTATTCGCGCTTCGCACAAGGAGAATGGGTTCTGGCCGACGACTCCGGCCTGGAGGTGGACGCGCTCGGCGGAGCACCCGGCGTGCGCTCGGCACGATTTGCCGCAGACTCCGGCTTGGTGGATTCGCCCGACGCCAACGACAATACAGACGTGTGGAACAACCTGATGCTGCTGCAGCGGCTGGCAGGCGTTTCTCCGACGCAACGGACGGCGCGATACAGATGTGTGCTTGTGGCCGCCCGCGACGGCGAGGCACTGCACACTGCCGAGGGCGCGGTGGAGGGGCTGATTTTGGAAGCGCCGCGCGGGACGGGAGGTTTCGGCTACGACCCGCTCTTCTACCTGCCCGCGCTGGGCCTGACCATGGCCGAACTGGACCTCGAAACCAAGCACACGCTCAGCCATCGCGGACGGGCGATTGAGGCGCTGCTGCCAATGCTGGGCGACTAGGGGCCTATCATCCAAAGGTGAAGGCAAAGGCCTGCACGCCTGGGTCAAGAAACTCGATGGTGAAGGTGCGGTCCTTGATGGAGTCCTTCTGCCGCACCAACTGGTAGAGGCGATGACTGGTAACCACACCGTTGCCTTGCTCGTCTGTGTCGGTTCCATGGTCGGGACCAGGAATCTGGCCGTCAATAGTGATGCGGAAACGTATCGATGTGCCGTTCGTGGCGGGGCCGAGAACCAGATGCAGATCCCGAGCATGAAAGCGGAAGGCTATCGATCCTTGCGGCGAAGTCAGCACAGCAGTCTGTGCCTGATCCTTCCATAAGCCGCCCAGTCCCCATTCGTTCAACGCTAGTCGATCAGGGATGGCATAGAGCCGGGCGGAGTTATGCCGCAGACCGCCGGAAGAGGCAAAGTGCTGGGCGCGTTCGTAGCCGATGTAGGTCTCTGGCGAGCCAACTTCACGGCTCAGCGCGGCGGCTTGCTCGCCTTGCCCCGTAACGCTCACCATGCCGCCGGGAAGCGCCTGTTGGCTAGCCCTCTCCTGCAACAGCTTTTGAATCCATTGCTCGGACTGGACGTATTCTCCCTCGCCAACGTGCTGGTAGCGCAGTTTGCCTTTGGCGTCAAAGAAGTAATGCGCGGGCCAGTACTGATTGCTGAAGCCGCTCCAGATGGCGTAGTTATTGTCCAGCGCCACCGGGTAGGAAACAGCAAATTTGCGCACGGCCTTCTCCACGTTGGGCTGTTCTTTCTCGAATGGGAACTCAGGCGTGTGGACGCCGATGATGACCAGGCCGTTCTGCTTGTACTTCTCGGCCCATGCGTTCATATAGGGCAGCGAGCGCAGGCAGTTGATGCAGGAGTACGTCCAGAAGTCCACCAAAACCACCTTGCCCTTGAGATCGGAGGCGGTCAGCGGCTTGGAGTTGATCCAGCCAGTGGCTCCGGCGAGAGAGGAGAGTGACGGGCCTGACGCGTTGTTGGAGGGTGCGCTCACTATGTTCGGCGCGTACTTGGGGATTTCGTTATTGTTGAAATGGCCTGCCATCTGGCCGTAGGCCAGCCACTGCCGGGGGAAGATGCTGCCAGCCAACCCCAGGGCAAGAACGACGACGCCGGCCAGAACGGCAAAGGAGCGACTCCGGCGGCTCCATGACCCGGCTCTCAACCAGGACTCGGCTCCCAGCCGGCGCTGTATAGGCCCACTCCTCAGAAGCACCAGCGCCAGCAAGGTGGCTGCGCCGATAAGAATCAAAAGGATCATTTTAATCTCCAGCAAATTGGACGTTTCAACTCCATAAACGATTCACAGAACACGAGAAGGGACAGGAGGACAAATTGAGTTGAATTGCTTCCGCGAAAGTGTACGACGCGCCTTGACGGGTGTGATGTGGGACACTAATAATGAATCAAAATCAGGTCGCGCTTCCCCGTTTCTCAATCCGAAACCGCCGAATTATGGAATCCTGACCTGATGCCGAATGGAGCTGACACCGCTATGGCAACCGCTCAAAACCCTGCCGCGCATACTGTTCGCAGCGGCGTTCAGCCCTTGCGCACCGGAGGGGGCTGGTCCTTTCTCTGGCACAAGCTGCATTCGCTGCTGGGCATTATCCCTCTGGGCGCTTTTTTGCTGGAGCATCTGCTCTCGAATTTCGAGGCGCTCAAAGGCCCGGCAGCCTACGGGGAGCAGGTCCGCTTCCTCAACAGCCTTCCAATGGTGCGCGTGCTGGAGTGGGTTTTTATCTTTTTGCCGCTGCTTTATCACGCCTGCTACGGGGTTTGGATCTGGCTGCGCGGCAAGTCGAATATCGTCTACTATCCCTGGGCGGGCAACTGGCTTTACGTCGCGCAGCGCTACACTGGCCTGATCGCCTTCGCTTACATTTTGCAGCATGTGATTCGGCAGAGATTTTTAGGAGTCATTTTGCCCGAGCATCCGATGGCCGCCTTCGCCAAGGTGCAGATGGAGCTGGCCAATCCCTGGATGCTGGCCGTTTATATTGTGGCGATGATCGCCATCTGCTGGCATTTCTCTTACGGCGTCTGGCTCTTCGCGGCCAAGTGGGGGATTACTCCCGGCACGAAGGCGCGACGGCGCTTTGGGTATCTTTGCGCGGCGCTGGGGCTGGGGCTGGCGGTGATGGGGCTGGCGAGTATATGGGCATTTGTTGGGGACCCGAAGTACAAGAACACGCCGGAGAACCCGGCTATCTCCATCTCGATAGTCCCTGCGGCTACTGGAGCTGATTCCATATGAAGAACCTCTTTGAAGCGGCGACGGCGGAAGAAGTAAGAGAACGCCTCGCACAGATGCGGCCTGATAGCGAGCGGCTGTGGGGCAAGATGAATCCAGCGCAGGCGCTGGCGCATTGCTCTGCGGCAATAGAGGTGTCGGTGGGGCTGAAGTTTCCGCCGCGAAGCCTTATCGGGCGACTGTTTGGGCGGCACGCTAAATCGAGACTTTTGAGCGAAAAGCCGGTGCCTCATAATATGCCGACGGACAAGAGTTTTGTGGTGACGCATGAAAGGGATTTCATAGTGGAGAGGCAACGGTTGCGCGGATTGATTGACCGGTTTGCTGCGGGTGGGCCTGCAGGATGCACGAAGCATCCGCACAGCTTTTTCGGGCCGATGACGCCGGAGGAATGGGCGGCATTGAATTACAAGCATTTGGACCATCATCTGCGGCAATTTGGGGTTTAGCGCCGGCCTAAGAGCACCAAGAAATGTGGCGAAAAGGAACGAGGATAACATATGGCAGCACCCAGAATCATCGTGATTGGCGGAGGGCTGGCCGGGCTTTCGGCGGTGATCAAGATCGCCGAGGCCGGCGGGACAGTTGACTTGTTTTCCATTGTCCCGGTCAAGCGTTCGCACTCGGTGTGCGCGCAGGGCGGCATCAACGCGGCCAAGAATTTGAAGGGCGAAGGCGACACCACTTACAAGCACTTCGACGACACGATATATGGCGGCGACTTTTTGGCCAATCAGACGCCGGTGAAGCTAATGTGCGAGGCCGCGCCGGCGATTATCGATTTATTGGATCGCATGGGCGTGCCTTTCAATCGCACGCCCGAGGGGCTGCTGGATTTTCGGCGCTTCGGCGGCACACTCTACAACCGCACAGCCTTTGCCGGAGCAACGACCGGGCAGCAACTGCTGTATGCGCTCGATGAGCAGGTGCGCCGCTATGAGTCCGAAGGCAAGGTGAAGAAGTACGAGGGCTGGGAGTTTCTCTCCGCGGTGATTGACTCCAAAGGCATAGCGCGCGGCATCACGGCGCTCGACCTGCGCACGATGGAGTTGCGTTCTTTCGCGTCGAATGCAGTGATTCTTGCGACGGGAGGCAACGGAGCTATCTTCGGCAAGAGCACCAACTCCGTGGTCTGCACCGGCTCGGCGCAATCGGCAGTTTTTCAGCAGGGCGTCTACTACGCCAACGGCGAATTTATTCAGGTGCATCCCACCTGCATTCCGGGCGAAGATAAGCTGCGGCTGATGTCGGAATCGGCGCGTGGCGAGGGCGGACGCGTATGGGTTCCTCGCAACGCCGGCGACAAACGCCTGGGCAAACAGATTCCCGAGGCCGAGCGATTCTATTTTCTTGAGGAGTGGTATCCGAAGTACGGCAACCTTGTGCCGCGCGACATTGCCACGCGTGCCATTCACAAGGTGGTCTACGAGGACCACCTGGGCATCGACGGCCAGCCGATGGTCTATCTCGACCTGACGCACATCGACCGCGCCACGCTGGACCGCAAGCTGGGAGGAATTCTCGACATCTACGAAAAGTTTGTCGGCGATGATCCTCACGATGTGCCCATGAAGATCTTTCCCGGCGTGCACTACACCATGGGCGGAGTGTGGGTGGACTTCAACCAGATGACTAACATTCCCGGCATCTTCGCCATTGGCGAATGCGAGTACCAGTACCACGGCGCCAATCGCCTGGGCGCTAACTCGCTACTTAGTTGCATCTATGCCGGATTCATCTCCGGACCGAATGCGTTGAACTACGCGAAGAACGCGGCGGCGCAAGATAGCGATGGAGGCCATGCGGCTGAGTTAGTCCGCCAGGCAGAGATTAATAACAAGCTGCTTAAGAATGAGGGAACCGAGAATCCATTCAAGTTATGGCGTGAGTTAGGCGATACTATGACCAAACACGCCACGGTGATCCGCTATAACAAGGGGCTCAAGCAGGCCGACGAGAAGATCGTGGAGCTTCTGGAGCGCTATAAGAACGTGAGCCTCGCCGACCGCGGCCAGTGGGCCAACACCAGCTTCGCCTTTGCCCGGCAGTTAAAGAATATGCTGGAGCTGGCGCGGGTAATTGTGCAGGGAGCAACCTTGCGCGATGAATCGCGCGGCGCGCACTACAAGCCCGACTTCCCGGAGCGTGACGACGAACGGTTCCTGAAAACCACCAAGGCCAGCTTCACGCATGCGGGCCCGCGCTTCGAGTATGAAGAGGTCGATACGCAATTCATCAAACCGCGCCCGCGCCGCTACGACGCGGCAAATTAAGGGAGACTGACAATGGCAAACAAGACTGTGCAATTCGAAATCAAGCGCCAGGCCAGCCCCGATGATCCAGCTGCGTGGGAGAGCTTCGAGCTTGAATGGCGTCCCGGCATGAACGTGACCACCGCGATGATGGATATCGCCGCCAACCCCGTGACCGCCAGCGGCAAGCCCACGACTCCGGTTACTTATGACTCCAATTGCCTGGAGGAGATCTGCGGCTCTTGCGCCATGCGCATCAACGGAAGGGCGCGCATGGCTTGCTCGTCGCTGGTGGATAATCTGGAACAGCCCATCCGCGTTGAGCCGCTCTCGAAGTTTCCGCTGGTTCGCGACCTGCAGGTGGATCGGTCGGTATTATTTGAGAATTTGAAAGCCGTCAAGGCATGGATTCCCATCGACGGGACTTATGATTTAGGCGCAGGCCCACGCGTCACGCCACAGCAGCAGGAGATCAACTACCCGCTGTCGAACTGCATCAGCTGCACCTGTTGCATGGAAGTCTGCCCGCAGTTCAACGAGGCGACGGGCTTTGTGGGCGCGGCCACCATCGCCCAGGTCAAGCTCTTCAACAACCACCCCACGGGCGGGGTTTTGAAGGAGGAGCGTCTGCGGGCACTGGCGGGCGACGGCGGCATTCAGGAGTGCGGCTTCGCGCAAAACTGCGTGGAGGCCTGCCCCAAGCAACTTCCGCTCACCAACACCATCTCCGATGTCAGCCGCGACGTTCTACTCCAGAAAGTCCGTGATTTATTCCGCAGTTGACGACCCATTCGTAGGCAGACATATCAGACAGACGAACCAAGCCTATGATGACCCCAGAATATTTTCTGTTTGAGGAAAATCGCGCCGCAGATACACCCATAGATAGAAAATGCTCATCACCAGCAGGATGAGCGAGGCGGGCCGTATCATCACGAGGGCCAACATCTTTCCGAAGATACCTGTTGTGTCCACATGCAGCTTATTAAAGAGAATGCTGAGAATTGCCAGCGTAACATCCGCGTTCAACAGCAACCCCGCGGAATTCACCAGCAACGCAATCCATCGAATCCTGCCGCCTTGGGCCCACAACATCGCGCAGGCCGGAATGGTGAGCATCAAGAGCTTTGCATCCCATGGGCGATGATAGGTCACGAGCATGGTAAGAGGCGCGACTGCGGCAAGCGCAATCCAGGCTCTGGCCGGCGAAAAGCTTGCGCGGAGAGTGCGCACGGCCCAGGCGAGCAGAAGCGCTGCGCAGACAATATAGCTGGCCGGATTGTAGATGCGCGGATTGTCACGGAAGATACTGATGGCTGCCTGCAGATCAATGACCATGAAGGCGCTGCGGCCGGTAAGGGCGTCAGGACCCGGTTCATTGATGCCGCCGGGAGCAGAAATGGTTGCCAGGTTCGATTGCCAGTCCTGGATCCAATGCGGCGCAACATGCGATACCCATAAAAAGGCCGCCAGACCTAAAACAACAGTGATGAAGAGAGTTTGCAGCGCGCGTTTCCGATACACTCCGCCTGCCAATAGAAAGTAGAGCCAGACCAGACCGGCATCATGAGGCTTGATGGCGAGGCTGAGCGCCATGCATAATACGCCGGCCAACACAAACCGCTCGCGGATAAAACACCAGACAGCTACCACGCAAAGGCCTACAGCAATCCCGGCCGTATTGCCGGCGCCGAAGATCGATTCGCAGTTGGCAAGCAGAATGAAAATCAGGAAGAGGGAAACATGTGGCGCATAACTCGCTCCGACGTTCCACATCAGGAGGGCGGCAAGGATGAAAAATCCGGCAGTGATCGCCAGCCATAGCAGATGTGCAGGCCCCCAAGGCAGCATCGCAAAGGGAGTTACAACGATAAACAAAGTGGGCAC
Source organism: Occallatibacter sp. (assembly GCA_052145195.1). GTDB lineage: Bacteria > Acidobacteriota > Terriglobia > Terriglobales > Acidobacteriaceae > Telmatobacter. The sequence goes on from JBKQPC010000002.1 coordinate 41,177, forward strand.
GTTGACATACAACACCACAGCCTGGTGAGCCGCGACAGTTTCCGAGGGACGTTCACCGCCCTCGGCACGGTAAACACTCTCCAACTCTCTCACCTTGTAGGGATTGTGGTGTTCGAGCAGGCAGCGCGTGCCATAGTAGACTGCCCTGAAATCCACCCAGCCATTCGCGTTCTGCCCGACTGAGAAGCCCCACCCGATGGAGATACCGCAGGCTAGCAGTATCCACGCCAGAGCGATGCGCCGCGTCTTTGTCATGACAGGCCTCTCTGCGGATCACGTCTCATATAAAGCCATAGATAGAAAATGCTCATCGCCAGCAGGATAAGCGGCGTGGGCCGCATCAGCATTGCCATGAATATCTGTCCGGAGTGACCCGCTGTTGATATGTGCTGTTCATTAGAGAGAAGCATAAGAATGACTAAGGGGATGTCTGAGGTAAATATTATCCCCGCGGCATTCACCGCTAACGCGACCCATCGAATCGGGCCGCCCTCGGCCCACAGCATGGCACAGGCGGGAACTGTCAGTAGCAGGAGCTTGGCATCATAGGGCCGATGATAGGTTACGAGCAGGGTAAGCGGCACGACAGCGGCGAGCGCCAGCCAGGCTTTCCGTAACGAGAAACGCACCATGAGAGTACGAACAGACCATATCATCAGGAGAGACCCGCAGACCAGATAGCTGACAGAATTGTAGATGCGCGGATTGTCGCAAATAACGTAGATGACAGATTGAAGGTTGATGATCATGCTGGGGCCGATTCTAACGGCGGTGGTAAGTTCCGGGTTGTTGGGCCCGCACGCAGTCACGATGTTGAAGTGCAGTTCTTGCATCCAATGTGGAGCGATGGGCGTTACCCACAGGATGGCCAACGCCGCCAGAACAGCAGTTACCAGGAGGGTTTGCAGCGCGCGTTTCCGATAGGGCGCGCCCGCCAACAGAAAATAGAGCCAAACAAAACCCGCATCATGAGGCTTGATTGCAAGGCTGGCCGCGAGGCAAAGTACGCCGGCCCAAATAAACCTGTCCCGGAGGAAACACCAAACAGCTACCACGCAAAGACATACGACGATACCCGCCGAATTACCGAGAAGAAAAAGAATCTCGCTGTTGGCGAGGATGAAGCAGATCATAGCGCCAGAGATTAGCGGAGAGTAATTGGCGCCAATATTCCACATCAGGAATCCGGCAAAGACGAGGCTTGCGGCGGTAAGAATCATCCACAGTATGTGCGCAGGAACCCACGGCAGCATCACAAAGGGAGCAAAGAAGATGGATGCGGTGGGGAAGTATACATCCCACGTCAGATTTTGCCGGAGTCCACTTTCGTCGGGCAACAGCCGCTCGCCATCTGCCAGATAAGCACGCAACGGCTCGCCTGGTTTGTAGGGGTCGGCGTGTTGAAACAGGCATCGTGTGTCATAATAGATTCCTTTGAAATCCAACATCATACCATGCATGTTGAGCTCCAGAACGAATCCAAAAAAGACAGAAACCCCGCAGGACAACAGCAGGCAATTCAAGGCAGTCCGCTGTGTCCGTGTCATGTTGAGTCTCTCTCTTTCTGGCTGAAACGCAGCCAAGGCTCAGAATCAACCTGTTAAACAGCCTTCTTCAGAGTCTATCGGATTATGCCTGCGTGAACGCAAGCGGCGATTCCTCGATATCTTCACGCCCTGCCGTTGCATCCAGTGGTGAAGCGCGCCTCACATAAATCCACAAATAGAAGATACTCATGGCCAGCAGGATGAGCGGCGCGGGCTGCACCAAGATGACTGTCAGTACTTGTCCCGACAGGCTTGCTTTGGATAAGTGCGTGTTTGTGGCGAGGGTCTGAAGAATTGTCAAAGGGATATCGGCGGTGAACACCAGCCCTAAGGAATTCACCAGCAGCGCAATCCATCGAAGCAGACCGCCTTCAGCCCACAACATGGCGCAGGCAGGAACCGAGAGCAGTAATAGCTTTGCATCGTAGGGCCGATGGTAACACACAAGCATGGCGAGCGGCACGACTGCCGCCAGCGCAAGCCATGCTCTTTGCGGTGAAAAGCGCGCCTTGAGAGTACGAATGGACCAAACCAGCAGAAGCGCTCCGCAGATCAGATAGCTGACCGGATTGTAGATGTGTGGATCATCCCAAAATACGCTTACGGTGGATTGAAGACTAATGATAATATTCGCGCCGGTTTTATTCACAGGGGAAAAGGGTCCTGGGTCGCTTGGCCCGCCGGGCGCCGAAGCCGCCTGAAGGATAGAGTGCAGTTCCTGCATCCAATGGGGCGCGACGAGCGAGACCCACAAGACGGCCGCCGTCGCCAGCACAACAGTGACCACGAGGGTTTGCAGAGCGCGCTTGCGATAAACCCCGCCCGCCAACAGGAAGTAGAGCCAAACCAGGCCCGCATCATGGGGCTTGACAGCCAGGCTGACCGCCATACACAAAATGCCGACCGGCACAAACCTCTCCATGAGGAAGCACCAGACGGCCACTACGCAAAGACCGACGGCGATTCCCGCGGCATTACCGTTTGCCAACATGACTTCGCTGTTCACAAGAACAAAGCAGATTAAACCAACAGCAATACCAGGCGCGTATTTGGCTCCGGAATCCCACATCAGAAAAGCGGCCAAGAGAAGGCAGCAAGCGGTGAGGAACATCCACAACAGAAACGCAGGCTCCAGCGGCAACGTAGCGAAGGGAGCAATGATAAGCAATGTAGTCGGCGGGTACACATTCAGCGCCATGATTTGCCTAAGCGCGTCTGAGGGCCTTGAGCGGCCTCCTCCTGCTGTCTGATAAATACGCAGCGCACGCAGTGTCTCGTCTTCCTTATAGGGATCACCGTGTTGCATCAGGCATCGCGCGTCGTGGTAGACCCCACTAAAGTCAGCCATGCCATAAGGCGAGGTACGCGCCAGAGAAAAGGCCCAGAAAACGGCAAGCCCGCAGCTCAACATCAGCCAAAATAGTGCGATGCGTCGTGTCTTTATCATGAGCAGCCCTTATCTTATCGTAATCTGCGCGAAGATTGAGAACGATATCGCTGAACAATTATCAGGGTTTGAACGGGATTATGCCTGCGTAAGCGCAAGCGGCGTTTCCTCGGGATCTTCACGCCTTGCCGTTGCATCCAGTGGTGAAGCGCGCCTCATATAAATCCACAAATAGAATATGCTCATGGCCAGCAGGATGAGCGGCGTGGGCCGCATCAGCACATATGCCAGTATCTGATTAGGCAGTCCCGTGGTGGATATGTGCATATTGCTGGCTAGAGTCAGGAGAATGGCCAAGGGGATATCCGCGGTAGATACAATCGCCGCGGTACTTAGCGCAAGCGCAACCCGACCGGTTGGTCTGCCCTCGGCCCAGAGCATGGCGCAGGCAGGAACTGTCAATAGCAGGAGCTTGGCATCGTAGGGCCGATGATAGGTCACAATCAGGGTCAGAGGCACGACTGCGGCGAGCGCTAGCCATGCTTTCGAGAGCGAGAAGCGCGTCCGGAGGGTGCAGACCGACCAGACCAGCAGAAGCACCCCGCAAATCAGGTAGCTGACGAGATTGTAGACGCGCGGATCGTTCCAGAAGACACTTATGACGGATTGAAGGTTGATGATCATGCTCGGACCATATCGAACACTGTTGCTAAGTTCTGGGTTGCTGGCCCCTCCGGGCAACAGATCGGTCAGATTATTGGATTGCAGTTCCTGCATCCAATGGGGCGCAATGGGCGTTACCCACAGGATGGCCAACGCCGCCAGAACAGCAGTTGCCAGGAGGGTTTGCAGCGCGCGTTTCCGATACACTCCGCCTGCCAACAGGAAATAGAGCCAAACCAGACCCCCATCATGGGGCTTGATGACGAGGCTGACAGCAAGACATAGAATGCCAACCAGCACAAACCTCTCCCGGAGGAAACACCAGACGGCCACCACGCATAGGCTCACGACCATCCCCGCGGTATTTCCGGCGGCAAGAATAACTTCGCAATTGGCAAGAATGAAGCAAATCAAAACAGCAGAGATTTCCGGTGCGTATTTAGCTCCGCGATCCCACATCAAAAATGCGGCAAGGGTGAGGCAGCCCGCGGTAAGAATCATCCACAGCCGGTGCGCAAGACCCCACGGCATCATCGCGAAAGGCGCAATGAAGATTGAAGTTGTTGGCAGATAAATATCCAGGGACAATATTTGTCGTTGCACGTCCGATAACACGGGATGGTCTTTTTGATCTGCGAGAAAAACACGCGCCGGCTCGCCATATTGATAGGGATCGCGGTGTTGAAGCATGCAGCGCGCATCGTAATAGACTCCCTTGAAATCGAGCATTCCGTCAAGCGCAGCGCGCTCCAGAAAAAAGCCCCATAACGCGGAGAGACTACAGCACAACATCAGCCAAAACAGAGCGATCCGCCGCGTTCTACTCATGCTCATCTTCCACAGAACTTTCGGCTGCTAAGAACTTGAATCCTGGCCGAAAGGAAATGATTGAATTTCTTACATGCTGAAAAAGAGAGGGAGAAACCGCGTGGCAGTAGATTAGCCCAGCGTGTCTCTCCCTGGCTGCAATATCTGATTTCCGAGACAGCTTACACACGCCTTCCTATTAAGGCGTGTTCGTGGCTGTCACGGCATTCCCCTGGACAACGAGTTACAAAGCGTTAGCAAATGTCGTGCTGATACTGGCAAAAGCACTGCTGATGGCTTGAGCTAAAGACTGCATGCTGGCTGTTGCGCCCAGAGCGATGATGGCAACAACAAGGGCGTACTCAACCAGGTCCTGGCCTTCCTCGTTGTTAACCAAATTCTGGAATTTCACAAACGATTTGAGAAGTAAGGAATTCATCCTGAATCCTTTCTGAGTAGATCTTCCTGCACGGTGGACGCAATAACACTCCAAATGCGCACTCTCCGTAATTTGAGTTTCCCTGAAAGCCATGCGCACTCCTCGTTTGCAGGCGTGCGCATGGTTTGTCTAATCAATGTCGATGCTGTCAATGCCTCGACAGAGGGCTACAGGGCGTTGGCAAACGTGGTGCTGATGGACGCGAAAGCGGAACTGATGGCAGAAGCCAAGCTTTGCATACTGGCCGTAGCGCCAAGGGCGATCAAAGCAACTACCAGAGCGTATTCAACCAGATCCTGGCCTTCCTCGTTGTTCATCAATTTCTGAAATCTCACAAATGACATGAGAAATAAGGAGTTCATGGGGGGTTCTCCTGACACTGAGTTATCCAACCAACTGAGCACAACCACGCACCAACGGCTGAAGCCTAGCAACCACTGCGATACATGGAAGAACGGTTACAGCGCGTTGGCAAAAGTCGTGCTGATGGACGCGAACGCTGAGCTGATGGACGCGGCCAAGGCTTTCATACTGGCAGTAGCGCCTAGGGCGATAATTGCAACTACCAGAGCGTATTCAACCAGGTCCTGACCTTCCTCGCGGTTAAACAGGTTCTGGAGCTTCACATACCCCCTGAGAATTACGTTGTTCATTGGCGTTCTCTCCTTATCTGAAGTTTTTAGGGCTTTGGTTGAAGCACACTCCCTCAACTTAAGGCGTGTGCCTGGTTGTCTTGTCAATTCTGTCAATGCCTCGACAAAGGTTACAGGGCGTTGGCAAATGTGGTGCTGATGCTCGCGAAAGCGCTGCTGATGGAAGTAGCCAGGGCCTTCATGCTAGCCGTAGCTCCAAGGGCGATCAGAGCAACAACCAGAGCATATTCAACCAGATCCTGACCTTCTTCGCGGCTCACCAGGTCCTGGAGCTTTACATACATCTTGAGAAGCATGGTATTCATTTGTATCCTCTCTTCTCCTAGCCTGAGGCCAAGGTATAAACAATGTTGCAAGTAGCGTACCATTCAAGTGTTTTGCCATTAACTCTTATAAATCAATCACCTACAATGATAGTAACCATAGTAACCACATAGTAAGGTGTAAACATTTGTATACAGGGCGGACCAGGCAGACTGGCCTAGTATACAGAACACGAAAGTGTAGTCACAGGAAATTCACATCCTCCGGAGCGGGAATGGGTGCGGGAGTGTGTAGGCCGTAGGGGAGTGCGTCGAGAGCCGTAGAGTTGAACGTAATCAGAGCCGCCTAACCTGTTGCCAAGCACAAAAAACACTAGCGCGGAAGAAGTAGAATACCAACCATGGCAAGCGAGACGCATCGGGAAGCAGAGCGCGAATCTGGCGCGCTCACGCACCCCTCTGGACAGCTCAAGCAGATTCACAGCGAAGACCCTGAACTCCCGGCTCTAGAGAGACATCCCGCCGGAGAGGCTGGCACGCGACAGAAAATTCTTCGCGCGGCCATGACCTTGCCCTTGGTAACTGTCTGTGGACTGGCGTTTGGTTTCACCGCAGGAATGCTCTGCCTTGCACTGCTGTTGCCACAAGCGCCATGCACACGCGATTACGTCATTTTTTGGGCCGCCGGCCAGCAGCTCGCGCACCATGCAAACCCCTATGACGCCGTTGCCAGTACGCAACTGGAGCGCGCCGCGGGACTTCCCCCCAATCTGAATCCGGGCGTGATGAGGAATCCGCCCTGGGCGCTTCCGCTAGTCTTTCCGCTGGGGTTTCTCGGTCTGCGCGTGGGGTGGCTGCTTTGGGCCTTGCTTCTGCTCGCGAGCCTGGTGGTTTCTGTCCGCATGGTCTGGATCATCTATGGCCGGCCTAAGAATCGCCGCGACTTGCTGGGCTATACCTTCGCTCCGGCGCTGATCTGCCTGCTCTACGGACAAACCTCGCTCTTCGCACTGCTGGGGTTCGTGCTGTTTTTGCGCCTGCATCGCACACGCCCCTTTCTGGCAGGAATCTCACTATGGGTTTGCGCACTCAAGCCTCACCTCTTTCTGCCTTTTGGCATGGTGCTGGTGGCGTGGGTGCTGATTTCCCGTAGCTACAAGCTCCTGGCTGGCGCGGCAGCAGCCATGGCCGCAAGCTGCGCAATCACCTTTGCCATTGACCCGATGGCGTGGGCTCAGTACTCACAGTTGGCGCGCACGTCAGGAATCGAGAGGGAATACATTCCCTGCCTGAGCTACCTGCTGCGCGCCTGGGTTAGCCCACACTCCATCTGGCTGCAATACCTGCCGGCCGCTTTAGGCTGCGCCTGGGCGCTGTTTTATTTCTGGCCTCGACGCCACGCCTGGGAATGGATCAATAACGGCAGTCCGCTGATGCTTGTTTCCATCCTTGTGGCGCCCTATTCCTGGATTTACGATCAGGGCCTGGTCATTCCTGCGTTGTTGCAGGGCGCGTTTCTAACCCGATCGCGGAACCTTTTGCTTGCTCTTGCGTTCTTGAGCGCTCTGGTTGAAATTGCGCTTTTTCGCAGCATTAAACAGCCAACCGCCATGGCTCTTTGGACTTATTGGACCGCGCCCGCATGGCTGGTTTGGCATCTCTGCGCATCGCGATTCAAGTCGCATAGGCTTTGAACCAGAAGGCGTGCCGCATTCTTGCGGGACTTTTCACCGCTCTGCTTGCCAGTTGTGCGTAACATTCTGCTTTGATATACATCCGAGCGTAACCGAACAGATTGCGAAGCCGCATGCAGAGAATTGGAACATCTATGCGGAAGTTTCCCCAGGGGAAGAAGCAGGCGAAAAATCCAGCGTATCGCCATGATGTGTTCGCGTCTCGCGGATTGTGCCGGAGGGAAGTTCGAGTATGGAGTGCGCCAGGAGACAGGCCGATAGCCTCCATGGAGGCAATGCGCTCACCAGCTTCCTGATTCGCATCTTGCGGTCCAGATAGACGAGGTCGATGGGAAACCTCATGCAGAAGGTATGCACGGCTTCACAGGGGCGAATCCACAGGCCCTCTCCTGGCGCCAGGCGTTCTCGTCCCAGCAGGCCTTTGTTGCGCTTGGCGGCGGTATCGGCTACTTCCATGCAGGTGGCGAGCACCGTATTGCGCGTCAGGTTGGAGACCCGCAGACGGATATCCCGGGGGGCCTGAGGGCGTGAAGCGAGGCTGTTCCGCAACCCCATTGCGATCCAGCGGAACGGATTCATGCGTAAACCTCATTGCGGCGCGGGAGCAGGCGCAGGCGCAGCAGTGGTGCTTGATCCGCCTGATCCAGAGCCAAAAGTTGTCCCACCGCCTTCAACCAGCGGCGTCTCCGGCTTCAGGCTATCGATCAGCTTTTCCACGGGGATGGTGGCCGGCGCGGGGGCTGGGGTGTTGGCAGCGGTCTTGGCATCCGGAGTATTCATGGGAATGCCGGAGTTGGGCGGCAGGAACTTGGCTGGGAACTTCAGCTCAGGCAAAGGCGCTCCTGCCGGAATGGGAGCCACAATTACCGGCGTTACGATCACAATCAGCTCGGTGTTTGCCTTGGTCTTCTGCATGGACTGGAAGAACTTGCCGAGAACTGGAATGTCTCCCAGAAAGGGTATCTTCTGGAAGGTTTCCGACTCGGTGTTGTCCATCAGGCCGCCGATGACGAAGCTTTGCCCGTCGGCCAATTCGACCTCGGTCTTCACTTTCCTGGTAGTTATAGCAGGAACCACAAAACCTGATATCTGGATCTCGTCGCTAAAGTCGAGGGCGCTCACCTCCGGCGCCACTTGCAGGCGTATCGTACCGCGGGGAGTAATGGTGGGAATGAAGTTCAGGCGAACTCCATACTCCTTGAACGTGATGGAGACCGATGATCCCGAGCCGCCCGAGCCGCCCTGAACTACGGGATAGGGATATTCTCCGCCGGCCAGGAAGCTGGCCTGTTTACCGTTGGCCGCCAGCAGGTTAGGCTCAGCCAGAACCTGTCCACCGGTTTTGGTTGTCAGGGCCTGGATGTCGACTCCCAATCCAAGGCCTGGATAATAGCCAAGCAAGTTCAGGGCACTGCCTATAGTCGCCTGGAAGCCATTTGATGACAGACCCGACGAACCTCCAGTGCCGCCAGAGACAGTGGGAGGAGAAAATTCTCCGGTGGAAACAGTTCCAACCGTATTTGCCGCGCCCAAATTGAATATGTTGATCCCCAGCGAATTCGCCTTGGTGCGGTCAACGCTGATAAAGCGGACCTTGAGGAGGATCTGCGGGTCGGAGGCGGGGACAGCGACATTGAGCAAGTTGACGACTTTGCCGCCAGTGGAGGCGATCCTGACCGCGCGATCGGAGCTGTTGAGATCCTTGACCGTGCCGCGAAGGAAGACTGCGCCGTTCTCGGAGCTGACCCTTAAGGTATCGCCGGGAAGCTCTGTCCTGAGTTCGCGGCGGATGGCGTCCAGGTTGTCGTGCAAGATAGACGCGCCGGGGCGCACCGTCACGTTGAAGAACTGACGGCCGCCGCGTGTGTCCCAGATAATCAGGTTGGTTTCACCCGTGGCCTTGCCTTGCAACATGACCTCTGTTGGGCTTGTGGGACGAACTTCGGCGATGTCACCCTGACCAACGGAAACCCGCAAGATGGGAAACGCAACGTCGACCAGCACGGTTTTGCCCACAGCGACGGAGAGCTCATTAGCCGAGTCCTGCGAGGAGCCGGCGGGTTGAGCAGGCGGCGGCTCCGTTTGAGCCTGCAAGCACGGCCAGGCGCAAAAAACGAGCGACAATGCGCTGCAACATACGATGGAAATGCCTGTTTTCGCTCTCACTGGTGTCTCCCGGGAGCAGGAAATTTTTCTGTGGTAATCTTCGAACCGTTAATCACTACGACGGTAATATACCTGGGCGCGGCACTCTTGCCGTGCAGCAACTTTGTGGGCGCCACATTCTCGCCGGAAAAGAGGCTGCTGGTCGCCGTACCTGGAACCACGGCAACCTTGGTGTCAAGCGGATTGCGCAGTACCAGCTGAATTCTCGTCTGATTGCTGGCCAGGCTAAGGAGCTCGGCTTGTTCCGGGGTGACCAGCAGGTTGACAACCTGCACCGTCTTCGCCTTGCCTTCAGCGTCCTTTTGATAATCGGTTCCCGCGGACAGAACCTGAATGTTCTGCAGGAGGGTTCGCGACACCGTGCCTTGCGTGGAGTTTTGCTGTCCAGGAGGCGTGCCGGAGATAAGCACATCCACGCGCATTCCGGGAGTAACGAATCCCGACACGTTCACCACTTCATCAACTCTGACGGCGCAGGCTCTCATGCCCTGGGGGATGGTGGCCGCCAATCCGCCGCCGGAGCCGACAGCGGCCAGGCGGTTCTCCATGATGGGCTCACCTTCATAAAGATCCGAGAGGACACCCCGTCCCACGGCTTTGCTCTTCTCTTTATCGAGAATAGTGCCCTTGGGAGGCGTACCAGCGATCTCGATGCTGGTGAGGTTGTCAGCGGTGAGAATGGACCCTAGTTTAATGTTCGACTTTGCCGCAACCACCCGCGTAGTAGCCGGTGGCTTCGACGCCGACGCCTGGTTGCCAATCAGGCGGATAACCATAAAAGTGCATGCGAGGGCAATGACGAAAGCGATGACAAGGATCGCAAGTACTCTTCGGTTCATTTGGAGGCCTGTTTGAACTGGCTAACCGCCAGCTACGCCTTTCTGTTACTTGTGGCAATTGCCGCGCCAAGAGGCCCATTTCGATTTTCAACCGAAATAGGTGTAGGCCGGGCTGATCGCCAGGCAAGTTTAACCGCGTGTTTAGTGTATTCCTTTCCAGCCTAATAGTAACGGCGGATGCACTATTGTAGACGTTGGGGTATCAAAAGAGTTATAGGTTAAAGCTTCTCGATAAGCGATTCTGTAAGAGATTATAATTGAAGACTTGAAGGGGGACGACAGCTCCTTTCTCAGCGCTTAACCAGGCTGAGACTGCCTGAAACGCGATCTCCACGGCAAGAAGTGCAAGGCAGCGCAAGGGAGGAGATTCATCCGGTCATGAGGTCTTCCCCTATGATTACGCTCTTTTCAGACCGGCCGGAGCCGGGCCGGCAGCCTTATTCCTTTCTGGTTTCCATACTGGTGCATGTCGCTGTGATTGGACTGGTGTCTCTGGGGCTGATGTCCGCGCCCCAGGTCAAGACCCCGGCACTTGCCCAACACTATGATGTGCGGCATATTGACCTGCACACTCTTGAGTCTCCTATGCAGCGCGCCGCCAATAACGGTATCGAGCAGTTCCGCCCACATTCCCCCACACAGAAGCCGCCGCCGGGCGGGGGCGCAGCAGCACAGCCGCCAGTGATGCGACAGGTTGTGCAGGCGCCGCCGGGACCCCAGACACTGCTCCAGCCGGATATCCCCAAGCCCGTGACGCTTACCCAAGAAGTCCCGGTGCCGACAGTCGTAGTCTGGGACGGGAAGAAGACTTCCGCCAAGACGCTGGTTCCGCCGCTGCCGGAAAAGCCGGCTGTTTCCGACGTACAGCCTTCGGTGCAGTTACCCAACGACGAAGCGAACCTGGATATCATCGCCTTGGCAGCCAACGATCTGGCAACCCAGCCCCAGCCGTTTTTCCCCAGCACCACGTCGCCCGTGGTGGTGCGCGGGCCGGAACCGGCGCCGCCAGCTCCGGTAACCACCGCGCAAGGAGCTACACAGGCGACTCCCGCTTCGGTAATGTCGCTTTCCGATCTTCAAATGGACAATGGAGAGGTCACGCTGCCGCCTGTGAACGAGTCGGCCTCCTCTAATTCCCCCGGGGCGCTGGCAGCGGGGAAGACACAGGATTCGACGCAGGCTGGTCAGGGCAACCCGGCCGGCACGCAGGGTGCGGGACAGGGCCCTGGCAATGCCGGGGAAACGCCAAATGCCGCCGCAGCCGCCCAGGGAGATGAAACGGCTTCCGGGCAACCTGATTCCGGGCAGCCTGGCGCCCCTCAGGCGGGTTCGGGGCGCGGCAACCAACTCACGGCCGCCCTTATCTCGCTGCCCAAGGACGGCCAATTCGGAGCTGTGGTGGTGGGCTCCTCGATGGAAGAAAAGTATCCTGAAACGGCCCCGCTATGGAGCGGCAGGTTGTCTTATACGGTTTTTCTTCATGTTGGCCTGTCGAAGAGCTGGATCCTGCAATACTCGCTTTCCCAGGCCGACAACGCGGCTGCCTCGGGCAATATCACGCATATCGAGGCGCCCTGGCCGTATAACATCGTGCGGCCCAACATCCCGCCTGGAGCAATCGATGCCGATGCCCTCATGGTTCATGGATTTATCACTCCGGCTGGCCGCTTCCAGGCGCTCAGAGTCCTATTTCCTCCCCAGTTTGCGCAGGCCCAGTTTGTGCTGGAGGCGCTCGCCCAGTGGCAGTTCCGCGCGGCCACGCAGAATGGACAAAATGTGCTTGTGGAAGTGCTGCTGATTATCCCCGAGGAGCAGCCATAAAAAAACATCCCGGCGAGTCCGATGGGCAGACCGGCCGGGATGCTTGTTGTGATGATTCAGCAGGCTATGTGGTGCCGTTGGGGATCAGCCGCGGCGTTGTAAGACCGCGCGCGATAGCCTGGAAAATCTGTTTCAGTTGGGTAAAATTCACTTCATTGGTCGATGGGCAGGTGCCGCCAGAGGCTTCGTCGGAATAGAAATAATCTAACGAGGAGGCCATATCCTTCATCGCTTTGCAGGCGGTGATGCCCGGGTAAGCGCTGTAGGTCGCATCCGTTGAGCATCCCCCCGACGCAATGCCGTAGCCCACCGTGTAGACCCTGGTTCCGTTAGTAGCAGCATTCTGGGCAGCCAGAATCGCCTGCCCGCACTGGCCCTTTGCAGATGGATAGGCGTATGAGTTCTTGTTGCTTCCGCTGCCCGTTCCGTTCAGGGTGCCACTATCCGACTTCAGGCCGCTGGAAGCGCTCATGTCGCCGTCGCCGAGGATAATCATGGTATTCTGCGAAGCCGTATTGAGTGTTTTCTGCTGTTTGAGTGCCTCTTGCGCCATATAGATGGCTTGAGCATAGTAGGTTCCCTCGCCGCCCTTGGCCTGGATGCCCGTGCAACCGCTCTTTGCCCCGGCCGCAACCGCGGTCTCTGAGCCGGCGACGGACCCTGAGCCGGTGTACAACGTAGACCCCGCTGCATCGTTGACCTTGTAATCATACGCAAACGCAGCAATGGTATTGCCTGTCGTGCCTAATGGTGTCGGAACCACCTGGTAGGTGGAGGTTACAGGCAGATCCAAAAGCCCATTCGTTACCGTCCCTGTTGTTACGTTTTGAAACTCATACGGCTCAATCGTAGGGATGGATGTGGGGCATGTTGTGGTACTGCCGCCGTAGTAGTCCTTGGCCTGCGAGGTAAGCACCGGAGGAAAGACAAACAAGCTGACAGTATCGACAGGCGTGACGCCTGTGGTGCTGGTGCAGGTTTGGCCTGGCAAGCAGGGGAACATAAAACCCAACATGTCCTGAACGCCCAGCAACGCGCAAGATTCCCGTGTGCCGTTGCATTGCAGGCCACCATCCGAGGTAGTCATCGACTGCGTGGCGTCGAGAATGATGGCAACATTCCACGGAGTGTTTTGGCCGCCGGACATGGATGCGGTCGCGGTAGCCGAAATATTGAAGGCCGGAACATGGAACATCCCGCCGAACCACAACGGAACCTGCGCTGTCTGCTGAACCTTGACGGCGTTGACCCCATTTGCGTAGCCGCTGACAGCGGCGCATCCCAGTCCAAAACCCGACGTAAGGGAGGACGCGCAATAAAAAGTCGGCGTCACCGTAACGTTTTGCAGGCTGGGAATGGCGTTCTTATCTCCCGGCATGGCGCTGTAGAGCGTCACCTGGGAGGCTGCCGTGGTCAGGTTAGGCATGGACCCAGCGCCGGCCAACGCGGCCGAATTGGTTGATGACTGGAGCAGTTGAAGGGCCGAGTAGGCATGACCAAGGTCAGTAGCAACTCCGGCAATTCCTATAAACGCCAACATGCTCACCGTCAGCATAATCGCGGACTGTCCTCGCGTATCCTTCAATAGTCTGCGGAAAAAAGATACATTGTGCTTCATGGGACAACTCCTTTCACAGTTGAACTGGCTCAGCTTGGTACACAGTCATGTTTCCCGACAATTTTTGCGCAAACACAGGAAGCCAGGTGTACGGATAACTCACCGTAAGCGTGCCGTTGGTGTAGGTTTCGCCCGCTCCTAAGTCCGAATTAAGAACCCCGTTGGCCGCGGCGCAGGAAAACCCCGCACCCGTCGTTGGGCCGTAGGTAATAACCTTGCCGGTCGAATCCTGAATTGTCACGGTGAAGGTCAGCTTGGTCCTATCGAAGCTACCCGGCAAATTAGCATCAACCATTGTTTGGATCGATGCGCACGGATCAGGAACAATATAGGCATTGTAGAGGATCTGTGTCGAGGCGCCATTTACGGCACCTATAAGTTGCTCATAGCTGATCATGGCCATGGTCACCGCAAACATGAATGTGAGGACCATCATCAGCATGGGCAGCGCTACGGCAAACTCCGTCAAGGTTTGACCCTCGTTTTCGGAGTATAGAAAAGTGCGAAGCCGGCCGCCTATAGTACGGGCATTCGCACCCGCTCTGCCTGACACTTTGGCACGGCAAAAACCGAGCAGGAGAGCTAAAACCTGCCCACGCACATTGCTCAGCCTTTTCATTGTTTACCTCCTCCCATTATCGTACAAAAAGCCCAATACAGCAACATTTTTTTAATCAAGGCACCATGATTAAAGTACCCAGATTCTTGCCTGGGGGGCACCTCCTCCAGCGGCGCCTAGACAGCGCCCTTTCGGAGCCTCTCCAGAAATAGCTCAAGTTCCATCCTGTTCGCTCCGTTCTCCAGCGGGTTGAGTATGCCGCGCGCCGCCGGAGCATCCTGGGGGATAAACTGCAGTCCGACGCCGTCGTTGCCCCAGCGGACGGCCCGGGAGTGGACGGAGATGGCATTTTCTGTGTTAACCTCCACGTCTTCAGATGTTTGCAGCGTCATCAGGATCAAGGTGCCGGGGTACCAACGCTCCTCCGTTACCACGTATAACCCTGACGAGCTGATGTCCTTAATACTGTGCGCTTTGGGAGCGGCGCCGGTCCAGTAATAGGCAGCCAGTCCGGGTAGTAACTCCCGTGGGGCATCTCTCAGATCCGGAGCAGATCTTGGATCCGGAGACCACCAGCGCTGCAACCAACTCTTCGGCTGCTTGACGTACTTCAACCCCGGCTCGATAAGGTCCATCTCATAGGGCCGCTCGGCTGTGGAGCGCTCCTCTGCGCTACGATCTTTTGGGGAGCGATCCTCCAACTCCACCACGCCCGGTCCGCCGCTCCACAGCGGTGTCCCCCGCAAGAGCACGGCGCTCTGCACACCGCCTACAACGCCGCTGGCGCTGGAAATCCGCTCCAGGCGGCTTTCCATCTCCTCCGCCATGCAAAGCACAAGCTGATCGCCCGTTTGCGTCTGCGACAAATAGATAGAGTGGATGGGGAGCGCCAGAACGCTTGCCGGTATGGGGCTGGAAGGAGAGACGCGAAATGTCGGGTAAGACTCGACCACCACAATGACCCGGCACTCCTCATCCAAATAAATCAAATCGAGAGGGGCGCCCATATCCGTCTCGGGTATACCCCGGAATGGAGCCATCCAAAGGCCTTCGCCGGACTTTAATATAAGCTTTCTAAGCACACTCTTGAGTTCCGCGCTCGCAAGATTGACGGTTGCGACCTCCAGGCCGAGAAAGCATTCACGGGTCTGGTTGTATGCGCAAATCCTTCGTGAGTCCATCGAACCTCCGGTCCTCATCAAGGACCCGGAAACCGAGTACTATCTCAAGTTCCTGCCGTTCGCTCAGCCTCTTGCGTCAGAATCATACCTGCAAATCCTTACCGCGCAATCGCCAAACCCGCCTCAAGCCCTGTTTCGCACGGCACTGAGGTTACACTAGCGCCAGCCCGCGAGCCGCGCAAAGACGCAACTTCTCGCACCCGCTGACGGGGTGAAAAACAGAAACACTCATTGCCGCCACAGCAATGTCTCCGGCCAGCGAGAAATCCAGGTTGGCCAACTAAAACAGCGCATCATAACCGCGCCTTGGCCAACTCGCGTAACTCGAACTACTGCTTCTTTCCGCGGCGGCGCATGACCACAATTATGATTCCGATTACAGCCAGCACTCCACAAGCAATCCTGATAAGCATCTGATTATCCATCACTTCTCCTCTTTCTCTTTCTTTCAAAAAATGCTGGTTGCGCTCCCCGGTTTGAGCAAACACGAGCGACACCGGGCGCCATAACGGCGAAACCTCCGGTCCGCAAGACTGCGGGCCGGCCAGCTAAGCACACGCTCTCACGTCGCCGCCGGGAAAAAACTCTGAGCTACTTGACCTGTGTGCGGCGCCGCTGGATCAAAACGATCAACACGATAACCGCCAACACACCGCAAACAATCTGAATGATCTGTGCCCCGTCCATGTTCAAGTCCATTTAGACTCCTCCTTCCCTCAATGATTCAGCCCCGCAAATGATTCCATGATGGAGATGAACGCAGGACCCATTGTAACCACAAAAAGCGACGGGAAAATAAATATCACCAGCGGAAAGATCAACTTGATGGTAGTCTTTGCCGCCGCCTCCTCCACGGCCTGCACGCGCTGTGTTCTAAGCGTATCGCTGTGAATGCGCAAGGTTTTGGCGATGCTGGTTCCAAACTGATCCGCCTGAATCAGCATGGCTACAAGATTGCGCACGCAATCGACTTCGGTGCGATCCGCCATATGCTTCCAGGCCTCGCCGCGAGGGCGGCCGGCACGTTGCTCCAGCACCACAATGCTCAGTTCATCGCATAGTTCCGGCTGTGCTGCTTTCAATTCCACGGATGTGCGCGCCGTCCCCTGGTCCAGGCTCAGCCCCGCCTCGATGCAGATTACCAGAAGATCAAGCACATCAGGAAGGCCGCGCCGGATTTTGCTTTGGCGGCTGGAAATCCGTCTTCCCAGCCAGAAATCCGGCGCCAAAAAACCGATGCCAAGAGCTACGACGTACATAAAAATGCCGCCATACGCCCCCAGCCCGCTGGCCAGAACAAGGATGCAAAGCAGGACAGGAGTCAGTACTTTCGAACCATAGAAGATTTTGTCCGCTGACTCGTCGCGGAATCCCGCGCGCTGAAGCCGCTGCAGGATAACGGAGACCTCGGCATGGCTTCTCGGCAATACGTTCTCGAAGTGCCCGACTACGCCGCCGATCGACAGGCCTGTCTGCTGGATGGTGCTCAAAAGGGATTTCGGCTTGGGGCGAGGATTGATCGCTTCGGTAATCCGCCGAAGCATTTCTTCGCGATAGAACAGAAGCATTCCTCCGCTCACGATCAGCAGAAATACAACACCGAATGTAACAACTGCAAATCCCATAGGTCCCTTCAAACGTCCATGTTAACAATGTGGTTAATGATAACTCCTCCCACCACGATCATCCCCGCAGCGATCCAGAGCATCTTGACGCCCGTTGGATTCTTCCATAAGACGCTCATCATCTCCGGATTAACGAAATACAAAATGACTCCAAGCGCCACCGGCAGGGCGGTGAGCACCCACCCTGTCATGCGTCCCTGAGCCGTGTGCACACTAACTTGCCTCTTCAGGCGAAACCGCTCGCGGATGACATGCCCGGTCTTGTCGAGAACCTCGGCAAGATTGCCCCCGCTCTCCTTCTGAATCATGATTGCCGTCGCGAAAATGCGGAGGTCCTGAAGGGGAACGCGTTTGATCAGGTTGTCCAGCGCATTCTTCAGCTCCAGGCCGTAATTCTGCTCCTCGAAACAAGTCCTGAATTCGCAGCCCACTGGATCGGAGCATTCACGAGCCACCGAACCGAGAGCGGCGATGAGACTGTGTCCCGCGCGCAAAGCACTCACCATCATATCCAGCGCTTCCGGCAATCCCTGCTGAAAGGCGTCAAGACGCTTGCTGCGTTTATGAAGAACAAAGGCAAGAGGGGCGGCGCCCAGCAGCAATCCCACCGGCAAAGCGATGAGGATGGAATCGAAGCGCAAGTAAGTCAAATAAGCCGGGAGCGCAAAGCACAGCCCGCAACCGGCCACCAAGGTGCCGGCATTCCACTTGAGATCGGCTTGATAGAGCAGGGTATGGAGGATGGGCGCCACATCGAACTCTCGCAGCTTGCGATTGAGCCAGGGGATGCTGCTGATCATGTCGCTCTTGCGAAAATTGATGTCCTTGTTGCTATCTTTTGAATCGCCGTCAGTGGCCAGAGCCGAGTCGAGCGCGGCGTGTACCGTTTTGGCCTTCTGAGAGGCGCCGCTCCCCAGGGCGTACATCAGCAGGGCAACAACAGCGAACACGCCTATGAAGATTGCGACAATGGTTAATCCCATATATGTTGCCCTCCTATTTACTCAATTGACCTGCGTTTCGCGCTCGAACAGGGCCGGCGGCAGGACGATACCGGAGAGGCGAAGCCGCTCCAGGAACCGGGGACGAATATGAGTCGGCTGGAAGATGCCGATGACCTTGCCATCGGGCCCGATCCCTTTCTTGCTGAAGGTAAAAATCTCCTGCATGCTGATGACGTTTTCTTCCATGCCGGTGATCTCGGAGATGCTGGTGACTTTGCGCGTGCCGTCGCTCAAGCGGGTGGACTGAACAACGATGGTGATGGCTGATGATATCTGCTGGCGAACGGATTTTTCCGGCATATTCATATTGCCCATGGCCACCATCGATTCCAGCCTGGAGATGGCATCGCGAGGAGTGTTGGCGTGAATGGTGGTCATGGAGCCTTCGTGCCCGGTATTCATGGCCTGGAGCATATCGAAGGCTTCTTCTCCGCGCACCTCGCCCATGATGATGCGGTCGGGGCGCATGCGCAGGCAGTTGATCAGCAATTGACGCTGCTTGATTGCGCCTTGCCCTTCTATGTTGGGCGGACGGGTTTCCAGTCGCACGATGTTTTCCTGCGCCAGGCGAAGTTCGGCCGCGTCTTCGATGGTGACGATGCGTTCGGTGCGAGGAATGTACTGCGACATGATGTTCAGCAGGGTGGTCTTGCCGGTGCCGGTGCCGCCTGAAATGAGGATGCTGATTCTGGCTTTTACCGCGGAGGAAAGCACCTCCATCATTTCCGGAGAGACGCTTTTCAACTGCACCAGCTGATTGGCCGCCAGGGGACCTGTCCCAAAGCGGCGAATGGACAGGGAGGGTCCGTCCAGCGCCAGGGGCGGGATGATGGCATTCACGCGAGAGCCGTCGGGCAACCGGGCATCGACCATGGGGGAGGACTCATCCACCCTGCGCCCCACGCGCGACACGATGCGGTCGATGATCTGCAGCAGGTGGTGATCGTCGCGAAAGGTCGTATCTACCCTCTGCAGAAGCCCGTTTTTCTCAATGAAAACATGATCCTTGTTGTTGACCAGGATGTCTGATATCTTTGCATCTCTGAGCAGGGGTTCAAGCGGACCAAGGCCAAAAACCTCGTCCAGCAGATCCGCTTGTATCCTTTCCTGCTCGTCGTAGTTCAGGGGAACACGCTGGTCGGAGATGATCTCCTTGACGATTCCGGCCACCGCCTGGCGCGCCTGACTGGAATTGACGCGCGACAGCTTCTCCAGATCCAGCTTGGAGATCAGGGTCCGGTGTATCTCCGCTTTGTATTTCTCCAGATTCAGCAGTTCCACAGTTCAACCTTCCATCAGAGCAGGATACTCGACCGCTCCCCCGCTATTGCAAGGAGAAGCCCCTGCTGAAAAAAGCGGCCATGAGCCGATGACGCATCACCCGCCCAACGAGAAGTTCACGCTCACCGTGGTCTCCACATCTACCGGCTCGCCGTCGAGCAGGTATGGCTTATAGCGCCAGGTCTTCACGGCATCGAGCGCAGGCTGCCTTAACATGGTCGGTCCGCTGACAACATGGAGATTTTGGATCTCTCCCGTCTTGGAAATGGTGGCTTGAATCACCACCGTGCCTGAAACGCGGGCTTCCCTGGCCATCTGGGGATAAACGGGTGAGGTCTTCTGAATCAGCAAACCGCCGGCGACGCCTGCCGAGATGCTCATCCTGGAGGGAGCTGCGATCTTCACCTTGGGCCCGTTCGATCCGCTAAAGACGTTGCCTGCCGCGCCGCTGCCGCCCACGCCTTCCAGACCGGATGAAGCAAAGCCAGAAGAGGGTGGAGGCTCCCTGCCGGCCAGCATCTTAAGATCACTCGGAATGCGGGACGGCGCGTTCAACTGATGGCTCATCAAATCCGCCTGCGTACGCTGGTGATCCGTATCGGTGTTGGCCTGCGCCTGCGTTTGCGACTGGGTGGGCGCCGTCACGTTGGTGGCCGCCTGCTGGGGCGTATTCACCGCCGCTTGCTGCTGCGGAGCAACCGTTGGCTTGGGCGCAGTTGTACCGGGCCGCGACTTGGAATAGCCTAGAAAACCGAGGATGAGCAGCAACGTAACCGTACCGGCGCCGATAAGCGGCATCAGCCCTTTCTTCTTGCCAGTGCTCTCGTCCTTGTGTTTCACGACTTTGGGGGGAGTCGGATGAAACACCTGTTCAGCTTCCGCATAGGCCGCCGCCGAGGCGCGCGGATAAGCGTTCGGTAACCTATTCATCACGGGCGGCGCGGCAACTCGCGCTGTCGCTGGTTTGGCAGGCTGTGCCGCAGTAGATTCCCCGCTATCCCATTCGCTGAAATCCGCGGGTAGCGTTGAGGGTTGCGCAATTTCTATTTCTTCTGGAGGTACCATTGACCATCGGCTCCCTTCACATAAGTCGCGCCTTTGTAACTGCGCGTTTCAAGTTTGCTTTGTTGATTGAAGGCTGTGTCGCTGTTTCGCGCCCTCTGCTGTGCGCCGCCATAGTCTCCTTGCACCATATCAGCATCGGCCATGGCTGGCATAAGCATATTGATGTTGGGCAACCCTTCCACCACCAGCGGCACAGTGGCTTGCGCCGTGGTGTAGTCCGCGGTGTCCGTAGGAGTAAAAGTTGCAGAAAGTGTATGCGTCCCCATCGCGATGACGTTGCCCGCGGAGGGAGTATAGACAAAGGTGCCCGGAATCAACGCCGTGGCATTCAACTGCGCGGCGCTGAGCGCGGTACCGTAGGAAATGGCTGGGGGAGCCGGCCATGTAATGATAGGCGTTGCCTTGGTGACGGTGAGCTGCACCGTGGCTTGCGCCGAAGCGTCGTCCGAGCTGTCCTTCGGAGTAAACGTTACCGAGAGCGTATGCGTTCCCGCGGGCAGCATTTCGCCTTCCGAGGGAGAATAAACGAAGCTGCCCGGAACCGATGCCGAAGCATTCAGTTGCGCAAAACCGAGCACCGTGCCGTAGGAGATGGGAGCGGGCGCCGGCCAGGTAATGACGGGCATTGACTTGGTGACAGTGAGCTGCACGGTGGCATGCGCATCGGGAAAGTTGGCGTCTGTCGGCGTAAAAGTAACCGTAAGCGTATGCGTTCCCTTGGGGAGCACTTCGCCTGCCGCAGGCGCGTAAACGAAGGTGCCTGGAACCGATGCGGCGGCATTGAGCTGGGCGGCGCTGAGTGGCGTGCCGTGTGAAATGGCGGCCGGCGCGAGCCAGGTGATGGTGGCTGGCTTTGCCTTTGAGACAGTGAGCGTGGTGGTGGCCTGTACAGTGACATAGTCCGAGGCATCGGTTGGAGTAAATATAGCCGAGAGCATATGCGTTCCCGCCGCCAACATTTCACCCACCCCAGGATTGTATACGAATTTTCCCGGAACCGATGCCGTGGCGCTGAGCTGTGTGGAACTAAGCTCGGCGCCGTATGCGATCGCAGCTGGCTCCGGCCATGTCACGAATGGCGTTGCCTTGACGACTGTAAGTGATACGGCGGCCTGCGAAGCATTGTAGTTCACGGTGTCTGCCGGGGTGAAGGTTACCGACGGCGTATGCGTCCCCGCCGTAAGTACCGCGCCCGCGGCTGGAATGTAGACGAATTTTCCCGGTACCGGCGCCGTGGCATTGAGTTGAGCGCTGCCTAGAGCAGTGCCATAAACAATCGCATCCGGCGTCGGCCATGTGACGGCCGGCGTCACTTTGGTGACGATCAGCGTGACCTCGCTTTGGGCCGTGCTGTAGTTCGTCGAGTCCGTCGGAGTGAAGGTCGCCGTTAGCGCATGCATTCCTGTTGTCAAAACTGCGCCCGCGGCTGGAGTGTAAACGAAAGTCCCGGGAACTGACGCCGTGGCATTCAGCTGAGCGCTGCTGAGCGCGGTGCCATAGGAAACAGTAGCCGGCACAGACCAGGTGATGACGGGCTTGGCCTTGGCGACCGTGAACGACACAACCGCCTGCGCCGAGGTGAAGTCCATGGCGTCTTCCGGAGAAAAGGTTGCCGTCAATGTCTGTATTCCGGCGGCCAGCACCGTGCCCTCCTCCGGAGTGTAAACAAATCTTCCCGGAATCGATGCCGTGGCATTCAGCTGAGCGGAGCTGAGCGAGGTTCCATATAAAATCGGCGCGGGCGTTGGCCAGGTGATGGCCGGGGTCGCCTTGGTGACGGTGAGCGTCACGGTGGCCTGAGCCGTGGTGTAGCCCGCGGCGTCCTCTGGAGCGAAGGTGACCAATAGCTTATGCGTTCCCGCCTCCAGCATCTCGCCTGCCGCCGGAATGTAGGTGAATCTTCCCGGAACCGACGCCTTGGCATTGAGCTCCGCGACACCAAGAACTGAACCATAGGCAATGGGAGCGGGCGTCGGCCAGGCGATAACCGGCTTCTCCTGGCTCGCTTGTTCCGCCGGCCTTGCTTGTTCAGCCGGCCTTGCTTGTTCCGCCGGCGCACTCTGCAGGTGCCATTCGCCATCCCCGCCCTTCACATAGACGGAGCCCTTGTAGGTGCGCGTTTCAGGTCCACTCTGCTGAACGGGCAAGTTGACGACCGGTGATTTACTGAGGTGCCATTCGCCATCCGGACCCTTCACATAGACGGCGCCTTTGTAAGTACGCGTTTCTAAGTCAGTCTGCTGGCTTGAAGGAGTGGCGCTTGGCAGAGCCCTCTGCTTCGCGCTTCCCTGGTCCGCGCGATCCGCTTTGGCTGGAGTGGCCGGCTTGACTGGGGTGACCGGCTTGTGCCCTACTGCTGCCGGCGCGGGGCTTGCGGGAAGAGTATGGGAGGGTGGCCTGCTGGGGATCTTCGCCGCTGCTTCTGGCCTGGCGATGATGCTGTCCATGTCGGAGCCCAATCCTAGCTGCGTCAGAGTCTGCGCATTTCCGCCGGAGGGAGACTTGGAGGAAAAGCCCCGGCTGAAACTCTTCAGACTAAAGCCGCTCTTCTTCTCCTGGACTGCGGGCAAGCCACAAGCGGCTCGGGCCATGTGCCGGATGAGCCGGGAAATCGGCGAATCTTCCAGCGCCAGAGGAATCGCCGTGGTCTGCATACGCTTCACGGCGTTGTAATCGTTGGGAATCTTCCACTGCGCCGGCCGGGTGAGAGCCTTGGTAATTTGATCTTCGGAAAGGCCCATGGAGCGGGAATCGAAGCGGTTGAGAACGATCTCCAGCCGGGGAACCGGGGTCGTGAAATACTGCGAGATCAGGCGATTTGAATTGCGCAATCCAGCGATGCCGGCCTCCAGCACCAGGTATACCGTGGAGCCGTCTTTGAACAGGCTCGTACTCATCAAATCCAGCCTGGATCCTATATCGATGACCACGTTGTCGAAGTCCTGCCGCGCCACTGCGATCAGCCGGTCAATGGCATCGTTGGACGCATCGTACTGGGGAAACTTGCCGGGAGCCGCCAGCACCGAGACTCCGGTGCTGTGCTTGACCAGAAGCCTGGAGAGAAAACTCGAATCCAGCCGGTTGAAATTCTGCAAGGCGTTGATGGTCGAGTATTCGGCGATCACGCCGAGATTCAACGCCGCGTCACCCAGCGGGAGGTCGAGATCGATCAACAGGGTGTTTTGGCCTGTCTCCTGGGCCATGGATACAGCAAAATTGCAGGCCAGCGTGGTGACGCCGTCGCCGCCCTTGGCCCCCAGAAACACCAGCAGCCTGCCACCCGTCTTCTTGGGAAGACGCGTTGCCGGACGCCGCGCTGAAGCCCTGACCAGAGCCTCCGCCATGGTGCTCTGCGCAAAGGGCATGGTGAGAAACTCGCGAGCGCCGGCGCGCATGCAGCGAACCAGCAGCTCCGGATCCGCCTTCACCGAATACACCATCACCGTGGCCGAGCCGTTGGCGCAGATGCTCTCCACCAGTTCCAGGGCGTACTCCGGATGGCTGTCCAGATCGATGATGATGACGTCGTAATGCTGCTCCAGCAGCCGGGGCACATCGTCCAGGCTGGGAGGATAGGAAGAAAACTCCCTGATTTCGCCTCCCTGGCACCCAGCCAGAGCGGTGGATGCAGCCTTGCGGCGCTCCTCGTCCGGGCCGATCAGCGCAATCGACAGCACATTGCCGCCAAGCGAGTCCGGATACTGGTCATCGAGATAAGACGGTTCTGAATTCACTGAATTACTGCCCCCTGACGTCTCCGGCTTTCCCTGCGGGCTAGTCGAGAATCGATATGAGGATTGCCAATTGGACATGACACTTAACTCCCATTTCTCATCGAGCAAAAAAGGATATCACCGTTCCTATGGCGATGGCGGGCGCGTGAGGAATCCAACTCTTGCGTAATTCATCGAGTGAACTCGCAGCATTGCCGCCAACTTCGCTCCGCTTCCTGCCAAAAACCAGATCGCCGGCGCTCAACAACAGCTTCTTGAATATCTTGCGATAGGCGATCCAGCACAGAACAATGATTCCCTCGGCTAGGGCGGTGAAAAAAACTGCCCAGAAGATTTGTACCGGGCCAAGCCAGGCCCCAAGAGCGGCGCACAGCTTCACGTCTCCGCCGCCCTTGCCGCCCATCCAGAAAAGAATTCCGTAGATCAACAGGCCAAGCCCCATGCCGGCGAAGCTTTGCCCAAGGCCATGCCACCTGAATTGACCGAGGCCATGCCCGCTAATGCCCTGGCTGATGTCACCCCAGTCAGTACGCCAGGGAGAAATTACAAGCCCGGCCAGAAGGAAAGGAAGGACAAGCCAGTTGGGGATGCGGCGATAACGCAGATCCGTGTACAGAGCCACGGCGAGCACCAGCACTGTCGGCCACCATGCAAGCGAATGCATACCCCTCCTTCCCCCCAATATCCCGGAAAACATCATTATTGCAACAGTCTAACTACTACTGCAATTGGTTAACCAAACTGAATGTGCCTGAAACTACCTGAAATCATATACTTGATGGAACACTGCCTCGCATGTGTACACGGATGTTTACGGAAAAGCGCTCCAGAGTGAAGCGAGGCGTATACACACTCAACGTCCGCATCCTTGGCCGTTACAGCAGCTTACGGGAGATAGAGGATCGATACAAGGACACTCTTGAGGGGGACTCCAGATGATTAGTACCCTGGTTGCCTATTACTAAAGAAACCAAAATCGTACTCCAATCGCATTATTTTGGCTCCCGGCAAGTCGGCTACCCTGGGGCGTATTCCTCCATTCATGAATCGTTTTTCGGCGTTATCTATTGAATATAAAGAGTGTTAACACATCGATACAGAGAATGTTGAAGGTACACGTCGATCAGATCCTCCCGTCATTCATACCTCTAGCCGATATCCCAAAAAATTATTGTCTGGAAAATAGTACCAAAGTAATCTCGACACAGCTCTGACCTACTGTTACGATTGATTGCTAGAATCTAGCATTGCCAAATGATACCTTTGGATATTATCCCCAAGGGTTTAGAGTGCCATCTGGGTAACACCAGCGTGGTGTGTTTTGCTGTTGGCATTGCAGCCGCTGTGGCAGGGCATTGAAGGCTTTACCGTTTCTCCCCTGGGGAGCGGCATGATGTGTTTGAGCTCGGAGCTGGTCTAGCATGATCAAGATCGGTCTATTCTCGGAAGATCGTACGCTCCATACGCTGCTTTCCTCAGCCCTGGGGAAGGACTTCGAGATTCTGCTGGAGCCGGATGAAGACGGCATGAATCTGATCCGTGCAGCCGGGGATTGCGATGTCATGATTCTGGATCTGCATTCAAATCATGATTCGTTGCAGGAGCGGATTGCCTGTACCCAACGGCTGATTGCAACTCAGGTTCCATCGGTGATCATGGCCGATGATGCACTTCGCACCACCGCGTTTGAACTGGTTCGCTCAGGCGCTTTCGGCTACTGCCGCAGACCGCCCTCGATTCGGGATCTCAAAACCATGCTCAGCCGGGCGTTTGAGAATTCCACGCTCAGGCAGCAACTGCAGACTGTTCAGCAGCAACTGGAATTGCCCGGCAATTGCGACCGGTTAATTGGAGCAAGTCCGCAGATGCAGCGGGTTTATCAACTGGTGCATCGCGTTACCAACCTCAACGCCGCGGTGTTGGTGACCGGCGAAAGCGGAACCGGCAAGGAACTGATCGCCCGCGCCATCCACAATCTGGGCACCCGTGCCAGCCGTCCGTTTGTGGCTGTCTCCTGCGGCGCCATCCCTGAAACCCTGATTGAGGCCGAGTTGTTCGGCCATGAAAAAGGCGCCTTCACGGGCAGCAATGGGGCGCGAGAAGGCTACTTCGAGCAAGCCGCCGACGGCACTCTGTTTCTGGATGAGATTGGCGACCTCAGCCTGTTCACCCAGGTCAAGCTGCTGCGCGTTCTGCAGCAGATGGAATTCAGCCGCCTGGGCAGCACCAAGCTCATCCCTTTGAGGGCTCGGCTGATCTTCGCCACTCACCAGGACCTGGAAAAATTGGTGGCTGAAGGAAAATTCCGCCAGGACCTCTTCTATCGCATTAATGTCATGCGCATTGAATCACCGGCGCTCCAGGAGCATCCCGAAGACATTCCGCGGATTGCCCGGCATTTCCTGCGCCAGTATGGGCAAGTCTTTCAAAAGCCGATGGACGATATCGAGCGCGAAGCCATGGCCATGCTCCAGAGTTACCCGTGGCCCGGGAATGTGCGCGAGCTGGAAAACGTGATACAGAGGGCCATCATCCTCGCGCCTGGTAAGACCGTTCGCGCGGAAGATCTAAATCTGAACATCGAGGAAACCGATGTGGACATCGGCGACATCGGTGACGTTGTCGATTTCGCCGATTACCATCCCGCCGGCTCCTTCGAACGGCAGCTTCGCGACTACAAAGTCAAGCTGGCCGTAGCAGCGGTACGAGAGAACAATGGGAATAAAACACTGGCTGCCAGAAGCCTGTGCATCTCTCGTGCTTATTTACATCGCCTCATCAGGCTTGCCGAGCCCGACGCCGACTTCGATCAGGATATCCGCGACGTCGCCAATGGCTGAGTGCTGCCTCACAGGCTGATCATCTTCTTAAATTTATGGACCCGGGAACAATCCTCTGTTCTCCAAAGGCTATTCCCGCGTTCCAATGAGAAAACCTGGCTTTCAGCAAGAAACCATCGCCCTAGGTATGCGTGTTGTATTCCGGCGGCCCGGCAATGACCAGTCCGCTGTTCTGCCGTCCGTGGATATACCAGCAGCACCAGTTCGTTTCATGAGCCTCACTGTCGACCGGCGCGGTTAAATCCCTGTAGATTACCTTGCCGAAGAGAAATATCTTTTCTTCCCAGGTTTCGATGCGCCGGTATCTTTCCTCGGAGTCGCAAAGTCCTCTCGCATCAGCGCGGCAGAAAGGCTTAATCGCAGTTGATTCCCCCGGAAGCAGAATGATGGGAGTAAACGGGGCGCCTGGTTTCTCTTCCCCATACTCGGGAGTGCCGGGAAGGTGCTCTTCGTCTAGGGCAATCCTGGTCATTTCCGCGGTATCAATGATCCTGGCCGGAGTGCGGCCCCGGTTCGTGGCCATGATGGAAAAACAGTTCTCCGCGCTGGGGGATGGCTCGACGGAAATCAAGATCCACGATCTCTCCGCATGGAGGATAGCCTGGGCAGTCATGAGTGCGGCATGAGAGCTGGCGGCGGCGGCCTCGGCCGCGGTTTCCACGTATCCCATTTGGCGGTCAATCTTTCTCAGCAGAGAAAGGGCTATCATGATGCCGGCGTATCCCAGAATGACCAGCACCAAATTGGCCGCCCATGAGACTTTCTCCTGCCAGGTCCAACCCGGATGCGCGGCGGGCGGCGGATTGGCAACGCCGATGTGCTGCGGTCGAAAATCCTGAATGCCGCCTTCGACATCAGCCTTTGGCGCTGGGCTGGCTGTCTCTTGAGGTACGTTCGCAGTAGACACTGAAACGGGCGGCGCCGGCCGAGTTACGCCACCCTGGCCGCCTGTCTGAGCAGCATCTGCCGCGGGCGCCTGCGTGAGGGCCAGCAGCACCGCAAATATCGCTAAACCCTTCAATCTCATGGGGCAAATGTATCACACGGCTCTTGCAAAGTCCCGCGCTCGAAAGCCGCTTGCAAGACTGCTGAGGAGGCCTGTTACGGCTCCACTACTTCCACGCCCCGCCAAAAGGCCACGTATCCCTTGATCTTGCGCGCCATTGGCTTGGGGTCGGGATAATACCAGGCAGCGTCCGGGTTATCCTCCCCATCGATCAGCAGCGACATGTAGCGCGCCTGCCCCTTCGCTGGGTCCAGTGACGTGGTGGTGCTGGGGCGAAAATACTCGCGCTTCAGGCTGGATTCGGGAAAGTAGACGTTCCCATCCGCCGTCTGTGTCTTCTCGCTTTCGGCAATCACCTTGCCGTTCCAGATTGCTCGTGCCATGGGTTATTCCGAAAAAATTCGCTAATATCCTCTATCGGCCTAAAAGCGGCTCCGATGAGAGGGTCGCATATGACATTAGCAGAGATTTGCCTGTAGGTCGAGTCTTGTTCAGGGCTTGGGGGGATAAGAATACCGGCCATGCGCCTCCTGCCGTGCGGGCAGGCTCTTGCGCCGGGCTTCCACGTTCTTGAGCACCGCCTCGTAGCGCTGGGCCGCGGCTGAGAACCGGTTCACCAACTCGGCTGTCTTCGTCAGGAACCCCGGATTCTTCTCCCGGATGCCATCCAGAATATGCGCGAACTTGGCCAGCATGAAAAATCCCTCGGCGTTGCAATCCACAAACAGCTCCGCCGAAACCGCACCGTGCAGCACCAATGCCGCGGCCATCTCCCAGTAGGTGAGCACCTGGCGCAGCCAGGCGTTGTGCGGGTCGTCGGGGTTTTCCGCCACGGCAAAAAACTCCCCCGCCGTCGCCGGCCAGAACTCGCCCGTCATCCACGCGCGCGCCTCGCGCATCACCGCCTCGGTGCGCAGTTCATACAGCCTGAGAATAATTTCGGCATCTGCCGGGGTTGCAAGCATTCGTTCCATGAGTCAGTTCTCCGCAAACCCATACTACAAGATTAGGTAGGTGTTAATGTGCGGCCGCATTCCGGCTAAGCGGCGCTGCTCATTACGCCTGCTGCAAAACCTTCTTGCCGCCCTGCTTCGCCGCCTTCTTTGCCGCAGGCCTGGATGCAGCTTTCCTCGCAACTACTCTGACAGGAGGATTCTCCACCACCGGCCCATGCGTCTCGGCCGTCGGCAGCGGCGGCGCGTCGCCAATCCGCTTCGAGTAGCTGCACACTATGGCGTTCTCTGCCGGCGCGTCGCCCTTTCCCGCCCGCTTCTTCGGCGCAACCTCTTCCTCGGCCGCCCTCTTTTTGTTCGGGCACTCCAGATAGATCCCCGACCGCAGCACCTTCTCCACCAGATATGGGCTGCCGCACTCCGGGCACTTCTGCGCCACCGGCTTGTTGTTCGAGGTAAAGTCGCACTTCGGATAGTTCGTGCAGCCCCAGAAAATGTTCCCCCTGCGCGCCTTCCTCTCAGCTATGTCGCCCGTGCCGCACTTGGGGCACTTCAAGCCTTCAATCAGGTTCTGCTTCACGTACTTGCACTTGGGATACCCGGAGCAGGAAACAAACTCCCCATAACTTCCCTGGCGCAATACCAGCGGCTTGCCGCATTGCGGGCAATTTTCGCCGGTAGGTTGCGGCGCCGCCACCTTCTGCTGCTGCTTCGAGCTCAGCTTGCGGAAGGTCTTGCAGGGCGGGTCCTCGTTGAATCCCGGGCACGACATGAACATCCCGAAGGGCCCGCGCCTGAGTACCATCACCCGCCCGCAGTTATCGCAATACTCCTCCTGCTCGCCCGCCTCCTGCGCCTCCGGCGTGTTCATGTCCGGCTTGCCCGCCGTGTTCTCCTTGGTAAACGTGCAGCTAGATTTGTCTTTCTTGTCATAAGCCGAACAAGCATAGAAGCTGCCGAACTTGCCCCACTTCAACACCAACGGCGACCCGCACAGATCGCATTTTTCGTCCGTCTTCTTCTCCATGCGCTTGATGTTGCGCATGTTCTTGCCGGCATCCTTGAGTTCGTCCGCAAAGTAACCGTAGAAGCCGTTCAGCAGGTCGGTCCACTTCTCGTGACCCTCCTCGATCTCGTCCAGCTCCTCTTCCAGCTTGGCCGTGTACGCCACATCGAAGATGTACGGAAAATTCTCTACCAGCAGGTCGCAGACCACCATCCCGATCTCGGTGGGATAAAAACGCCCGCTGTGCTTGGTCACATACTCGCGGTCCTGGATGGTGTTGATGATCGATGCGTAGGTCGATGGACGCCCGATGCCCCGCTCCTCCAGCTCCTTCACCAGCGATGCTTCGTTGTAGCGCGGAGGCGGCGAGGTGAAGTGCTGCTCGTCCTTCAACTCATCCAGCTCCAGCTGCTTCACGTTGTCCAGGTTGGGCAGCTTGTTGCCGGCCTCGTCCTCCTCGTCCTTCTCGGCAACCTCATAGACCTTCAGGAATCCATCAAAGCGCACCACCGAGCCGCTCAACCTAAAATCGTAAGTCTTGCCCGTCTTGGCGCTGACGGCGGCAATCTTCGCCGTGGTCACGTCAAAGACAGCCGGCGTCATCTGCGAAGCCACGAACCGCTGCCAAATCAGCCGGTAGAGCTTCAACTGTTCTTCTGTCAGATAGCCCGCAATCGATTCCGGCGTCCGCGAAGCGTCGGTGGGTCGAATCGCTTCGTGCGCGTCCTGTGCTGCCTTTTTGCCCTTGTACACATTCGGCGTCGCGGGCATATACTGCGTCCCCAACTGCTCGCCGATCCATTTCCGCGCCCCCTCAATCGCCTCTGGCGCCACGCGCGGCGAATCAGTACGCATGTAGGTAATCAGGCCCACCGGCCCCTCGGCGCCAATCGCCACGCCTTCATAGAGCCGCTGCGCCACGCCCATCGTCCGCCGCACATTGAAGCCCAGCTTGCTGGACGCGTCGCGCTGCAACTGGCTGGTGATAAACGGAGCCGAAGGCCGTCTCTGCTTCTCCGTGGACTGCACGGAAACCAGCGACCACTGCGCCTTTTCCAGCGCCGCCGTCACTGCTTTCATCGACCTCTCGTCCGGCAACGCGCTGCCAATGAACTGCTCTTTTCCGTCTTTGTCCTGGCCGTTCGGAACTCGCGCCGGCTCTCCGTCGATGCCCACAAAACGCGCTTTGAAATTCTTGTCTGCCTGCTTCTCCGGATGGAGCACGGCGTCCAGAGTCCAGTACTTCACCGGGCCGAAGGCCCCGATCTCCCGCTCCCGCTCCACGATCAGCCGCACCGCAACCGTCTGCACGCGACCGGCCGACAATCCCCGCCGGACTTTGTCCCACAGCAGCGGCGAAATCTGGTAGCCGACTAATCGATCCAATATGCGCCGCGTCTGCTGCGAGTCCACCAGGTTCTGATCCAGATCCCGGGCGTGCTTGAAAGCCTCCTGCACGGCCTTCTTAGTGATCTCGTTGAAGGTCACGCGGCGAATCTTCTTCCGCTCTTTGGCCGTTGTCCCCAACTGCAGCGCCAGATGGTACGCAATCGCCTCGCCCTCGCGGTCCGGGTCAGGCGCCAGATAGATTTCGTCTGCCTTGGCCGCCGCGCGCTTCAACTGCGCCACAACCTTCTCCTTGCCCGGAGACACGATCAGCGTCGGCTCAAAGCTCCGCTTCTCCAGCTCCACGCCCAGTTCGTTCTTGGGCAGGTCCATGATGTGGCCCACCGACGCCAGAACCTCGAAGCCCGCGCCCAGATATTTCTCGATGGTCTTCGCCTTGGCGGGAGACTCGACGATCACCAGTGATTTGCTCATTGCCATCCTTGATTCCAACTACACTCTAACCTGTCCAGCTCGTTCAGACTGTTTGACTCTGCCCGGCATCCTCCCGATGACTTTGCCAATAGTCCACTTTCGGCCACTACCCCCGGCCGCTTTTCTCTTCCATAAAAATTGACCGCGAAAGTTGGAAACTATCACGGAACACCGCCTCATTTCCAGTCTTCAAATATATTTCTTCTCTTTCCGTCCCATTTTCGGCACGCGGAATAGCCTTCGCGGCATGAATAATCCCCGCAAAACTGTATCAGATTGTGGCTCTTGAGTCCCCAAAGTCTCGATTCTAAAATCTGGGAGTTTCGCTGGATAGCCTGTCATGAGCTTGCTGAATGGGCGCAGTTCCTCACGCGGAGATCAACTGGCTAAAGATATCCGGGAGATTTACGTATAAAGCTGTTCCCTTGACCTCCAGCCTTGAGGATTCGACCCATTTTGTTCCAGAGCACATCCGACCCGTGCGAGTCTTGGGATCGATGATCCAAACTGTCTCCACGCCCATCGCGCGGTAATCCTGAGCGCGCTCCTGCGTGTCGGAGTAAGTATCGTCGGGAGAGAGAATTTCGATGACCAGCAGCGGCGGATCAGTCAACACTTCAGGCTGAGCTCCAGCAGTGAGTACAACCAGGTCCGGCACACGAACCCGGTTCTCCGCTACGCGAACCCGCTGTTCCGTGCTGCCGGTAATCCCCCACTGCTTCTCGTGTGCAAAAAACCACGCAGCTAGCAGCCACTGCACTCTCGCGTGCTCCCACTTGCCCACGTTGCGCTCCCTGATCTCTCCATCCACGTACTCACGATCCGGCCTGAAGCTGATGCCGAGATATTCATTGAGCGGGATTTGTGAAATCGTAGCCATGATATTAACGGTAGCACGATTTAGATTCAGGCATAAGCCATAAATCCAAACCTCTTCACATCACCTTGACGTAGTTCTTTCCCGGCATGCACCGCACTCGGCCCGTGATTTCCAGCTCGAAGAGCGCCGTAAATACTTCGGAAGAAGTTAGTTGCGTTTCCAGCAGCTCCAGAATCTCGTCGATTTGCAAGGCCTCGTCTGTACGCAGAACCTCCAGCACCATGGCCTCCTCCGGCCGTAGAACCTGCTCAGGCAACAGAGATGCGGTGACCGGCGATTTGGATTCAGCCGACGCCTCTGCCTCCAACTCCAGCCGCACCTGCGAGGGCAGATCCTCCCACACATCCTCCCACGTGGCCACCAGCTTAGCTCCCTGCTTAATCAGCGTGTTGGGCGTCCACGATCCTTTGTTGGTCACGTTGCCCGGCACCGCGTAAAGGTCGCGGTTCTGCTCGGCGGCGCAGCGCGCGGTCACCCGCGTCCCGGAGTTCTCCCCCGCCTCCACCACCAGCACTGCTATGCTCAGCCCGCTCAGTATCCGATTGCGGCGAGGAAAGTTCTGCGGCGCGGGAAACGTCCCCATCGGCATCTCGCTCACAATCGCCCCGCCGGTAGCCAAAATCTCCTCAGCCAGCTTCTTGTTCTCCTTGGGATAAACCACATCGATGCCCGTGCCCCACACGGCCACTGTGGGCATGCGCGCCGCCAGAGCCCCGCGGTGCGCGCAGGAGTCGATGCCCCGCGCCATGCCGCTGATAATCAGCAGCCGCCGCACAGCTAAATCTCGCGCCAGCATCTCTGCCACGCCCGAGCCGTATGGAGTCGGATGCCGCGTGCCTACAATCGCAATCCCCGGCCGGCTCAGCAAATTGACCGCGCCCATGACCCACAGCACCGGCGGCGGATCATAGATTTCTTTTAGCCGCTCCGGATACTCCGCGCAGCTATACGTCACCAGCGTCGCTCCCTGCGCCTTCAAGCGCGCCCACTCCTCCTCAGCCGCCTGGCGCGCCTTACCGTCGAAGATGAACTGCGCCGCCTGAGCAGGAAACCGCAGCCCCTCCAGTGCGGTCAGCGGCAACGTGAAGATCTGGCTCGCCCCCTCTAACTGCTTCACAGCGTCCAGAATTCGCTTCGGACCCAGCCCCGGCGACAGCACCAACGCCAGCCAAGCCAGCCGCTCCTCATCCAATGGAGCCGGCGCTGTGCTGATCGCATCTAGGGGAAGTGTACTCATTTTTTCAGGCTCCTGTCCGAAAATTGGACACTAATTTTTCCTCACAGGAAACCAGACCCATCCTTTGACTCAATTTCGTACACGTTAGTCGTCCTTATTAGTAGAAGTCAAGCCAGAAGCATTGACCTCGCAGATACGCCCTTGCATCCTCAGCCCGGCGTTGTACTCTATCTGAGCGTGAATTTGCGACCCCCATCCCGCCTGCGCATCGCCGCCATCGACTTTCTCAACCCTGCGCCGCTGATGTGGGACTTCGAGCACCCGCCCCTCGAAGCCCCGCTCGCTCTCCGCTATCAGATCGATAAAATGTCGCCCTCCGAGTGCGCCATCCGTCTGGCTTCGGACGAGGCCGACATCGGTCTCATCCCCATCGCCGCCCTGGCCACAACCCCAGGCCTTCGCATTCTACACGGCTGCACCATCGCCTCCAAAGGCCGTGTGCGTTCCTTGCTGCTGGTTCGCCGCGCCGCCCAGCGGCTTCATGCCCTGCGCTCCGTGGCCGCAGACATGGCCAGCCGCACCACTCTGGCCCACGCCCGCATTCTTTTTCGCCACTGGAATAATCCGAACGTCCCCTTCCTGCCCGCCGTCGCCGACCTCGACTCCATGCTGCAGCGAGCCGATGCCGCCATCCTCATTGGCGACCCCGCCCTGCTGGCTCTCGAGGAGCGATCCAACCGCTTCGTACGCACTGGCGAAGAACTGGTCTACCACGACATCGCCGAGGAATGGCACACTCTCACCGGCCTGCCCTACGTCTCTGCCGTTTGGGGCTGCGCGCACGTCGTAGGTTTTTATAAGGATGTATCGGAAGACTTTATTCAATCCCGCGATCACGGCCTTCAAAACATCGACGCCCTGGTTGCCGAGTGGTCCAGCCGCATTGCCATCCCCGAGCAGACCATCCGCGCTTACCTGACCACCAACATCCACTACATCCTCGACGAAGAATGTCTCGAGGCCATGAAAGTTTTCTTCCGCATGGCCGCCCAGGCCGGCGCCCTGCCGGAGTACAACTTCTCCGTTCCCGCATAGCAACTCTGCAAATCTATAAAAAGGCCGGTCCGTAAAGCGGCCGGCCTGCAACTAATGTCTCACTAATTCTATGTCTCACTAACTCACCGCTTCACTACTTCACTGCTTCACTCTTTCACTGCTCTCAAATCTCCCACCTCAGCAGCACCGCTCCCGTGGTAAATCCAGCGCCGGCCGCGGCCAGCAGCACCAGGTCGCCCTTTTTCAGCTTGCCTTCTTCCAGGGCCGTTCCCATGGCCAGCGGAATCGTCCCCGCCGAGGTGTTGCCGTACCTGTCAATGTTGATGATGACCCGCGACCGGTCCATGCCCAGCCGGTCAGCCGTGGCCGTGATAATCCGCAGATTGGCCTGGTGCGGAATGAAGCAGCCCAGCTCCGCGCCGGTCACGCCGTTGCGTTCCAGAACCTTGCTTGTCGCCTCCAGCATCTTGCGCACCGCGAACTTGTATACCGTCGGCCCGTCCTGGTGGATGTAGTGCATCTTCTTGTCCACCGTCTCGTGGCTGGCGGGATTCAGGCTCCCGCCGCCCGGCATATTCAGCGCCGCGGCGCCCGACCCGTCGATCTCGTGCCAAAAATCGATGAAGCCGATCTCGCCCTCCGCACATGGCTCGATCAGCACCGCGCCTGCACCGTCGCCAAATAAAACGCAGGTCGTCCGGTCGGTGTAGTCCGTCATGCGCGTGTTGGCGTCCGCGCCGCACACCATCACTTTTTTGTGCGCCCCGCTCTCCACCAGCTTCACGCCCGCCTGCAAGGCAAACACAAACCCCGAGCAACCCGCCGAAACGTCGAATCCCCACGCCCCCTTGGCGCCGATCTTGTCCTGCACCAGGCAAGCCGTCGCCGGGAACATCATGTCCGGCGTCACCGTGCCCACCAGGATGACCTCAACCTCGCTGGCCTCAATCCCGCGCATCGCCAGGCATTTCTTGGCCGCCTCCACGCACATATCGCTCACGCCCAGCCCCTTGGCCAGAACATGCCGCTCGCGGATGCCGGTGCGCTCCATAATCCACTGGTCGCTGGTATCCACCATCTTTTCAAAATCTTTGTTGGTTAGAATTTGCGGCGGGACGTAGGTTCCCAGCGCCGTTATCTTCGCGCGGCAGCCCACGATGGGACGAACACTCAGCGTCAATGCATTTCTCCTTGCGGGTCTTAAAACAAGCGCCGGGTTACCCACTGCGCCCGTACGAGCCCGTTACCGTTGCTTCCTTCCGGACCTGGCGGGGTTGGCGGGATTACGTCGCGTAGGACCCGGCACTTGTCGATTTTAGCACCTGTTGACTATCTGCGGCGGGCCTGTATGAATTGCCCTGTGCCCCATCCATGCGCTTTTTTATATTGCGCATGGGTGGAAAACCACAAACCTCAAACCAGCATCTCATTTCCTTCCCCGCTACAATCAATAATGTGACCAACTCCTCCCCACCCACTCATCCCACCGTGGGCTTTATCTCCCTAGGCTGCCCTAAAAACCTCGTTGACTCCGAGGTGATGATGGGTTTGCTCGACCGTGCCGGCGCGCGCCTCACCGCCCATCCCGAAGAGGCCGAAATCCTCGTCGTCAACACCTGCAGCTTCATCGACACCGCCAAACAGGAGTCCATCGACACCATCCTCGAAATGGCCCGCCACAAGATCACGGGCCGGGCAAAAAAGCTCATCGTTGCCGGTTGCCTGGTCGAGCGCTACCGCGACGAAATCCGCAAGAGCATCCCCGAAGTGGACGCCGTGGTCGGCACTGGCGAGCTGGAAGCAATTCTGGAGGCGGCGGGTTTGCAAGCTTCCGTCGCGGTGTCACCCTTCAACATTCTCACGGTGAGACATGAAGGCGCACACCGTGAGCAGAAAGGAAGGTTTCACCGTAACGACTGGCAAGGCGCATCCCACAACCTGCCCACCTATCTCTACGACGAAACTACCCCACGGCTGCTGACTACGCCCAAATCATCGGCCTACATCAAGATCGCCGAGGGCTGCGACCACCCCTGCAGCTTCTGCGTCATCCCCAATCTGCGCGGCAAATTTCGCTCGCGTCGTTTTGAATCCGTCGTCACCGAAGCCGAGCAACTCGTCACCCGCGGCGTCCAGGAAATCACTCTCATCGGCCAGGACACTACTTGCTACGGAGAGGACCTCGGCCTCAAGGACGGCCTGGCCACGCTCCTCGACGCGCTCGCCGCAATCCCCAACCTCCGCTGGCTCCGCTTCCTCTACGCCTATCCCAATCGCATCACCTCGCGCCTGCTCGACACCATCGCCCGCCACGACAACATCTGCAAATATCTCGATCTGCCCCTCCAGCACGCCTCGCCTTCCGTCCTCAAGCGCATGAAGCGCGGAGGCAGCGCTGAAATCTTCCTCAAGACTCTGGAAAAAGTGCGTGTCGCAATCCCCGGCGTCGCCCTGCGCACCTCGTTTATTGTTGGTTTTCCGGGTGAAATCGCCGAAGACATCATCCTCCTCGAAGACTTCATCAGAGAAGCAAGATTCGATTGGCTGGGCGTTTTCAACTACTCCGACGAAGAAGGCTCTGCCGCCTTCTCACTCGACGGCAAGCTCCCCAAGCGCGCCATCGAAGCCCGCAGGCGCAAGCTGATGAAGCTCCAACAATCTTTATCAAGGCGCGCCAAGCAGCAATGGGTAGGCCGCGAGCTGGTCGTGCTCGCAGAAGGCGAAAGCGAAGAGACTCCGCTCCTATGGGAAGGCCGCACCGAGTTCCACGCCCCGGAGATCGACGGCAAACTTTACATCAACGACTTCGGCCCACTGCCCGCCATCGAGCCCAGCCGCTTCTATCGGGCGCAGATCACCGAAGCCCACGACTACGACGTTGTCGCGCGCATTGTGGCGGGACCGTTCTGAACAATTAGCGTTATCATAGTTGGATGCTGGAGATTAGACTATGCCATTTGTAAAAATGGGAAGCATCCTCAACTTCTCCTCGAACAACGGTGTGATCCTTGAATCGGGCGCGTTAGATGTGTCACCGGAGAAACTTTATAACGCAGTCAAAACAGCTTTCAGCCATTTGCATGACAAGCTGCTGTTAGACGCTTGCTGCGGCGGAAGAGGACCACTCGCGGATGTTTTCGAACTTTCTTATGAGGAATATCTCGAGGCGTTGAAGCAGTACGAAAACGAGATGGCCACTCAAGAAGCAAAAAGGATACACACCAAAATCAGGCGTGCCTACTTTAATTCATCGAGAGCCCAGGTTGTTCTGATGATGATCGAGGCTGGTGTGCCTCATGTCTGCGCGGAGCCAACGTGCGGCGTTCACGAAGGTCTAACTGTGGACCACATTGTTCCGATCTCCAGAGGCGGAAGCGATGAAATCTCCAATCTAAGATTCCTTTGTACGAAGCACAACAGTAGCAAAGCAGACAAGATGAGTTGGTAGACTCACGGGAGAGCAAAGAAATGCCTGAGAACATTGTGCCACTGGTATCCTCTCTACTTAGCGGCCTGATCGGCGTCTTCGGAGCCTTGGGCGGCGTATATCTAAATAGCCGACACCAGTCATCACAACGAACTATGGAGTTATTGCGGCAGCGCGGCGAAGAACTCTATAGCAATGTTTTCGAATGGCTGGATGGTTTGTTCTTCTTCTCAATTCGGCGATGCGGTGTAATGAGAGGACAAATGACATACGCTGAGTGTATCGAACAGGATATCGAATGGGGGAAGAACAAGACGAGCACACCGACCATGTTGCGGCTCGAAATGCTCATTGACGTATACTTCCCGTCAACTCGGGGTGAATATGATGAGATTCTCCGATTGCGCTCGAAACTGAATCAGATCGAAGCTGAGTTTAAACGAGGCTATGAGAACGGGCACGTTGACGGACGCGCATTCCTAGAGCCATATCTGGACATACAAAAGGGAATTGAGGTGGTAGGCACAAAGCTGCAAAAGCACGTGATTGAGGAGATCCGAAAAATCGGTTGAGCAGCGTGCCGCGTTACCATAGATCTTGGCCGCAATCGGCAGAACGCGGTCTTCACAATGGCCGCCAGGAAAAAATCCGCCAAGCTTCTCCATTGCCCCACCTGCGGAATGCTCGTCCGCCGCACAGACGAGGATTTTCCCTTCTGCAGCGATCGTTGCCGCAAGATTGACCTCGGCAAATGGGCCATGGGCGTCTATAAAATCAGCTCGCCGGTCCTCGACCCCGAAGTCCTCGAAGACCTGGGTCGCGGCCAGAAGGAAGATTCCGATGAAAACTGACCCCACGCCCAGCACCACCAGCCCAACCCCCGCTTCAACTCCGGCCTCAACCGCCTCTGCCCGAAAAACCCTCTGGGCCTGGACCATCGGCACCTTTTTCGGCGCGGGCTTCGGCAAACCAGGTCCCGGAACCTGGGGCTCGGTAGCTGCCGTCCTGCTTTGGGCCGCCTACGCCTGGCTCTTTCACCCCACTCCGCAAGCTCTTTTGATCTTCCTGCTCATCGGCATCGCCCTCACGCTCCTACTCGGCATCCCCGCCTCGACCATCGTCGCCCGCGAATCTGGACACCACGACCCGCAATTCGTCGTCATCGACGAAGTCTCCGGCCAGTGGATCGCCCTGCTCTTCAGTCCCTTCGACCTCCGCCACGCCTTGATCGCGCTCATCCTCTTCCGCCTCTTCGACATCACCAAGCCCTTCCCCATCCGCCAACTCGAAAAACTCCCCGAAGGCTGGGGCATTGTTCTCGATGATGTAGGCGCCGGGTTGTATGCTTTGGGTGTAGCATCCTTATTACGCATTTGGATTTAGCCATGCCGAGCGCCAGCACCCAATCCGCCGCAGAATTCACACCGCGCATCGACGACGTTGTGCCCGCCGCCGCGATGCCCGAAGGCGAGGTCGAGCTGACCGGAGCAAATCTCGGCCCGATTGGCTCTGCCCTACCCTCCGTCCTGGTCGATGGCCTTCCTGCCCACCTGCTCATGAGCCGACCGCGCTCTCTGGCCTTCCGCGTTCCCGGCCAGTCCACCACCGGCCTCATCGAGGTACGCAACCAGGCAGGCTCCAGCAACACGGCTCCGCTGCGTGTGGCCCGCCAAATCCTTGAGGGATTGCACCCGGTCACCAACCCGGCCGTCAACCGCTCCGGCATCATCTACGCCACCATCTCCGGCCAGCGCGGCAAGCAGACCCCTATCTCCGTTGTGCGCGTCAGCCCCGACGGCCGCGGAACTCCTTTCGTCACCGGCATCCTCAACGCCACCGGACTGGCCTTCTCGCCCGGCGGCGACCTCTTCGTCACCTCCCGCGCCGAGGGCAATGTCTACCAAATCAACGATGCCGGCGAGCCTTCCCTTTACGCCGAGGGCATGGGCGTGGCCACAGGCGCTGTCTTCGACGCTGACGGCAATCTCTTTGTGGGCGACCGCAGCGGCACCATTTTCAAAATCAATCCCGAGCGCCAGATATTCGTCTACGCCACCCTCGAGCCCAGCGTCGCGGCCTATCACATGGCCGTCGATGCCGCCGGCACGCTCTATGTCACCGGCCCCACGCTCTCCTCCAACGACGCCATCTGGGCCATTGACACCCACGGCGACGCCCGTCCCTGGTATCGCGGACTGGGCCGTCCCCAGGGCCTCGCGCTCTCCAAGGAGGGAGACATCTACCTGGCCGCCTGCCTCCATGGCCGCCGCGGCATCGTCCGCGTCACCCCGCAAGGCGAGGCCTCCCTCGTACTTGCCGGCTCAAATCTAGTCGGACTCGCCTTCTCCCCCCTCGGAACCGCCATCCTCGCCACCAGCGATGCAGTTTATGATGTGGACTTGGGAGTTGAAGGACTGAATCTGTTCTGATAGTAGGAGTGCGAAGATGA
The DNA here is from genome assembly GCA_052145195.1 of Occallatibacter sp. Taxonomy (GTDB): domain Bacteria; phylum Acidobacteriota; class Terriglobia; order Terriglobales; family Acidobacteriaceae; genus Telmatobacter. The sequence continues at coordinate 82,138 of JBKQPC010000002.1, forward strand.
GCGAAATGTATAATCCGGCGCACCCTGGTGAATTGTTACAGGAATGGCTTGAAGGATTGAACGTAACTGTTACCGACTTCGCCAAGCACATCGGAGTATCGCGCGTCACGCTCTCTCGTATAGCAAATGGCAAAGCGTCCATTACCGCGGAGATGGCATTGCGATTTGCAGCGGCATTCGGTGATCGTCCCGCGATATGGATGGCCCTGCAGACTCAGTATGATTTATGGCAAGCAAGCCGCAAAGCAATGCCCAAGATCAAGAAATATCCCATCGCTGCATAATTGAGGTTCTTCGTCTCCCAGGTCTCAAAAACGTGACTTGGGAAACCCAGCTAGAAGAAGGACCAATGGCCGGTAGCTGAACAGAAGAAAGGGATAGAGAATGATCCAATCAAGGCATGCGCTATCTGCCTCCGTCGTTGAGGAGTTCTGCATTCTCTGCAATCGGGCACATGAGTTATGGCGTAATCACCTCGAATTATTTGACAATAACCCGCGCAATACTGAGCTTATGAAGTCGATTGCCAGTTGCGAATTGAAGCGTCTTTCTGTCATCAGCCAGGAGTATTCATTATTTCAAATCATCAAACTCCATGATAAGGCCGTTATGAATGGCAATATCACGCTTGGAATTGACTACGTGCTCACATATGGTGGCTGGTCTAATTCAGTACGCCCTCGCCTTGAGTCGCTGGCAAAAGAACTAGATGGTTTTGCATCTCAACTGCGAGGCCTTCGCAACAAAATGTTGTCACACTACGATCTCGCCACAATCTTGGCAGGCGCTCCGCTGGGAGGGTTCGCCATGGGCGAGGATGTGAAGTACTTCAAGGATCTCCAAGAGTTTGTAAATATTGTTCATGATCAAGTTGTTGGAGGCCCATATCCGTTTAGCAACAACGTAATAAACGATATAGCGTATTTTTTGCGTACGATCAAACCGTGATAGGTATCTCGGTTGCCCCTCCCTTGCGACGGAAAAGAGTCGCAAGGATGGGACACATGGCTTCGCTGCTTGGTTCAGAAATACGCAGATGTGGCCTACCCGCCCACCCGCTTCTCAATCAAAATCCTTGAGTCCTCAAGCATGTTATTGTGGAAATATTTTATGTTGAAAATTCAGAACCATTACGCTGAATTTGCCGGGGTCAGCTTCTTCAGGAAATTCCTGCCCATACATAGAAAGTATTTGATAAATTTTGCCGTACATTGGATTTTTCATCCAAACGTCAAATCCATACAGAGTGGCGAGGAATACTGTTTTTATGCGCAAGAAATAAACAACAATCTCCCTACTGGATTTATCTTTTGCAAGCAACGCTCTCATGGCTGGCTCTATTTCGGACTTGTGCGCTTCGACTACGGATTTTATCTCCGGGGAAGCGTTGATTACGTCCGCCTCCCAATCCTGGCCAGTGATATAATTTACGCCTTGCGCAGCTATTTTTCCGCTTGTTTCATAAGGGAGGCCGCTAGCAATAAGTTCTTCTCGCAGTTTTGTACACAAACAAACAGTGACACTTCTCTCCCAAAGCGGAAAAGCTTTAGCTATTTCGTCGATTGTCCATTTCCTTCTGAACAAGCCGAACATGTGATTAAACCAGAATTTCCGTTATGGTTTCCATGACGTGGCAATTATACATCCTCGGCAGGTGGCCCGCTCATCAGTCCCGAAGAATCATCCTGAGCCTTGAGAAGCTGTCCCCTGTTCATCGCAGTCTCATTGCGATTACGATACACTGACGATGATGAGCTATAGGTTTTTAACTGTAAACTGAGAACTGAAAACTGATAACTGCCCCTATGAAATCCGAAATCATCGCCGTCGGCTCCGAGATGCTCACTCCCTTCCGCCAGGACACCAACTCCCTCTATCTCACGGAAAAACTCAACGAACTGGGCGTCACTGTCACCTTTAAAACCATCGTCGGCGACCGCCAGAAGGACCTGGTCAACGCCATTACCGCCGCCCTCGGCCGCGTGGACATCGTAGCCATCATGGGCGGCCTCGGCCCCACCGAAGACGACCTCACCCGCGAGGCTGTCGCTGAAACGCTCTCCCTCACCCTCCACCGCAACGCCGCCCAGGTCGCCGCTCTGGCCGCCCGCGCCGCCACATGGCGCGTCCCCATGCCCGCCAACAACCTCAAGCAGGCCGACATCCTCGACGGCGCAACCCTGTTGCCCAACCCCAACGGCAGCGCCCCCGGCCAATGGCTGGACATCACCTGGCAGGGCTATCGCAAGCTGCTCATGCTGCTTCCCGGCCCGCCCAACGAGTGCCGCCCTTTATTCGATGAGGCCTGCCTCCCCCGCCTGCGCGAAATTCTCCCCCCGCGCCACATCGCCAAGCGCACCTTGCGAGCCGCCATGATTCCCGAATCGCAGGCCGACAAGCTGCTCGCCCCCATCTACACCGAATACAAGGATGTGGAAACCACCATCCTCGCCAAAGCTGGAGACATCCAGCTCACCTTGCTCTGCTCCAAGCCCAATCTAGAATCCGCTCAGCAGCGTGTCGACGAGCTGGCCAGCCGAATGGAAGAAGTCCTCGAAGACTGGCTCTACTCCTCCAACAACGAATCTCTGGAGCAGATCGTTCTCTACTTTCTCGAACTTCGCCAAGCTACGCTCGCCGTAGCCGAAAGTTGCACTGGAGGGATGATCGCCGAGCGTATCACGAGAGTTCCCGGCAGTTCGCGTTCCTTCCTCGGCGGCGCCGTCGTCTACTCCAACGAGCTCAAAACCGCCTTCGCCGGCGTCCCTCCCAACCTGATCGCCGAGTGCGGCGCCGTCTCTCGCGAGGTAGCCGAAGCCCTCGCCTACGGCATTCGCCGCTACACCGGCGCAACCCTCGGTCTCGGCGTCACCGGCATCGCCGGCCCCACCGGCGGCACCGAACTCAAGCCGGTAGGCTTTGTCCACATCGCCCTCAGCGACGCCCAGAAAACCGAATCCATCGAGCGCACCTTCCGCGGCGACCGCCAGCGCATCCGCGAATGGACCACCCAGCAAGCCCTCGACATGATACGGAGAAGGCTGCGGTAGAAAGGAAGGAGATAACCTGCCATGCCAAATGGCCTTTCAAACGATTCTCGTTACCAGGAAGTCATAGCTGGCTATGAGGCATTCTTTTCCCCTATCAACGAGTTGTTTGTTGATTTTGCTAAAAACAATAATTTGGTAATCCAGAAGTATTACCATGACGCACCCTGTTGGAGTCTCTGCTTTTCTCACCCTTCTGGAGGAGTCGCTAGAATTGACCTCGAACGAAAGTCGGAATCTAAATTGGGTATCTCTGGTATATGGTGGGTCGACGATTACGATTCATTCACAAGAAGCATTAAGAATACTAATATAGTTGAATGTGAGCCGACTCCTCTGGCAGTTGAACCACACCTCAAAGCGACATTGAAGTCTGTGCTATCTTTAACTCCTGGTGATTGGTCGCAAGTTATTACAGGTTGTGATAGATTTTGGCGTAAAACATGGACAAAAAAGCAATTCGAAAAGCTTAACGACCACTTGCCGTTTCCTAAATTGGATTAGATAGCCTTAGCGTTCAATTCTATGGGTGCCGGTGCTCCAGGTTTCGCTTCTGAAACCTAGAACTCTAGTCAATATTCATCCAACCATCACGCCGCCTGCCGCACCGGCTGCACCCGAATCAGCTTCTCCCGCCTCCGCGTCTGTGCAATCTCGTAAGCCGACTGCATCCGCATCAGCGTATCCATCTTCACTCCGAATGCCTTTTCGATGCGCAGCGCCATCTCCCCTGACAAACCCGCCTTGCCGTTCAGCAAGCTGGACAACGTGGGCCGGGAGACGCCCAGCGCCGCCGCCGCAGCCGTCACCGACAGCCCCGCGGCCTCGACAATCTCCGTCCGGATAAAATCCCCTGGGTGGGGAGGATTCTTCATGGGCATAGCGTTTTTCTCCTCGTTTCTTAGTGGTAATCCTCTAAATTCACATCATGAATTTCGGATTCAACAGCATCGATGCGAAACGTCAGCCGTAGGTTGGCAGTCACGCTCAAACTCCACGTTCCTTTGCGGTCTCCGGTCAATGTGTGCGCCTTCCAGGTGGGAAGCCCCCGCAACTCCTCTGCATCGTCCATCCCATCCAGAAAGGCAAGCATCTTGCGCAGCTTGTCTGCCGCGCTCGCCGGAACCCCTTTCGCGCTGTCTTCTTCATAAAGCCTCTTCAGGCCCTTATGAACGAAGTCCCGAATCTTCATCTTAACTACTGTAGCCTGTAGCCTAACACTTGTCAACCCGGAGTTGCCGCTGCAAGGCTAACCCTGCCGAATTTGATACCACTCCCACCCCTCCGCCCCCTCCCCAGTTTTAACCACCAATATGTGATGCACGTCACCAAATACAGGCCCTCCTCAATGGCACCATACCCATACTGGCCATCTGGCACATTCATTGCCTATACATTTCCTGCATTCATCCATGGAGGCCCGTAAGTGAAGCTTGACCCATCTGCATTCGTCGCCGACCCCGAGCTGATCCAGGCTCTCGAGAGGCATTCCATCCCGATCTCCTGTGACGCGGATCGTGTCCTCTTCAATCAGGGCGATTACCCGCAGGGCCTCTACATTCTCGACCAGGGCGAGACCACCATAACCATGGCTTCGTCCACGGGCGAGAAGTTGATGTCCATCCAGGCGCATTCCGGCTCCCTGCTCGGCTTGCCGGGGCTCATCGGCAACGAGCCCTACACGCTCACGGCCATCGCCCGCAAGGGCGCGCGGCTCAACTTCGTCCCCCGCGACGAGTTCACCAGCCTCATGCGGACCGACCCGCTGCTCTCGCTCAAAATACTGCAAGTTCTGGCCGCCGAGGTACGCTCCGCCCGCCAAGCCTTGTCGAATCTATAGCCGTATTGGCCTGCGCCGTCTCCAGTCGCACAAATCCGCTGACTTGCTAACTCGCTACTTCCGCGGAGCGGAAGCTAACTTGCTGCTTTTTTCATTCGGAACCGAACGCCGCCGCCAGCGCCTCTTCCGGCTCGGGCCGTACGCGGAAGTCAGCGTGCGCCTCGCCAAACAACACGCGCCCATCGCGGCCAATCACAAAAGTCGCCGGCAGTGGTAAGCGCCAGCTCGCCTCGCCGTTCACAAACGGCACATTGATCAATATGGAAAGGTAGTACTCTCTTAGATACTCGGGCACGGTGTAGGCCACGCCGAACTTCTCTGCCAGCGCGCAGCCGGGATCGCGGAGCACAGGGAACGGCAGCGCATGCTGGCTCACCATGAAATCATTCTGCCGCTCGGTCTGCGGCCCAACGGCTACCATCAGCACTCCTCGCTCGCGGAGTGTGCCGTGCAGATCGCGCCAAGCCTCCAGCTCCGTCACGCAATAAGGGCACCACCGCCCGCGAAAGAACTTGACGACCAGCGGCCCCAGCGCCAGCATATCCGCGCTACGCACCAGCCGCCCACGAGCATCGTTCTGCGCAAACTCCGGAGCCAGCGCACCCACCGGCAGAATCCGCTCCTCGATTCCGGTAGCAAACAACTCCGCAATCGCCCGCTCGCCGACAGCCAGCCGCTCCGCCTGCACCAGCTCCCGCGTGCGCGCCGTAATCTCGTCGAGTTGGTCCTGAAGCGTGGTCATACCCTCTTGCCCGTGAAGGTTTCAAACCGGTATTCGGTTTTCTGGTCCTTGTCTATTTCCATCCAGAGGCCGTGATTGTGGAGGAGCCGCTTCTTTGTATCTCCAATCTCCGCCGCCCGCATAGGACACCGTGTGAAGATGATCAATCCACCGATTATCTTCGAGAGTGGTGGCGCATCTTTCCATCTCACCAAAGTAGTAACGATTTGTTCTACGGCATGGGCGATGTCTTTGCCCTTCAGTTCGACAATCACATCGACAACATCGGGCTTCGAAACGATGAAATCCGCTTTTGCCGTGCTGGAAGACGGAATCCAGCAATCTACATCGACACGCTGAATGGAGATACGCTCGGAGTTAAGGAAAGTGGCCCTTCGGCCCTCACGCTTTACCGTGATCTTTGAATCGTTCAACTCTTCAGTGCAAGTCTGTAATAACGGATCAGGCTTCGACATAGCCGAGCCTCAGCAGTTCATCAAATTCCACTCCGATCGTCTCCGAAACCTGATCGAGGTAATTTGCGCTTACAAGACCGGTGTCTTTAGCGACGATGGATGTGAGAACTCCGTCCTCAATCGCATAGGCTTTGAAGTCGCCTTCCTTGATCCAATACTGCTCAGGAATGAGCTTAGCTATTTCGTTTTTCAACTCAGGCTTCGCTTTAGCCACCTGACCGGCTTCGATCAGGTTGTTGAAGGCCATGAGAATATACGGGCTGTGGGTGGTGATAACCCAAGAGAATGAGAGATATAATTCGTTGGATAACTGCGAAAAAACTTTTACCAGCTCATTCTGCGTGTTTGGGAAAATGTGAGCTTCTGGTTCTTCAACGATCAGAAAGTGTTCTCTAAGACGTTCAGGACCATCGCTGCCGGAGGTTGCAATGGAATCTCGAATGAGTTTCGATAAGATTCTAAACAGGGGAACGAGCTCTTGAGTTCCTGAAGAAACCATCCCTAATGGCAACTGAATGCCGTTGTCATCTTCAAACATCGCGCTACCATCTTTTAATAGGAACCTCCCACCCTGGATCACCTCAATGGCACTCAGAATTTTATGTTTTAACGCGGACAGCGGTATCCCGGCTGGTGTACTTGCCCAATCGAGGTTTGCGGCAAATTCCTTCAGAAGAGGATCAAGGTTTTCGTTCTTGAAGATTTCGAAAACGTTGTTCAGATTCGAAAAGAAGGATCTGCCCGCGGGAACATAGGCGCTGTTCTCTACTTTTGTGCGATCCTGCAAGAGGTTGAGTGCGTGGAGAAAATTCCACCTGCGGAAGAATATCCCCCTTGATCGAGCATTTTCATCCTCTTGTTGCAGCGTTGAAGCAGGGATTGATAAGTTCCTTTTCTCGTAAAGCTCCCTGAAGTCTTCGGTCAGGCTCAGTTCAATGATATTTTCGCCGATGACTTCAGATGCATTGACGGAGACTCCATAGAGTCCTTCCTCATATCGAATCGAATATGTGGAGTTCCTCCATGCATATGGCGGAAACCGTAATCTAAATTGATTTCTTGTATCCTCGATAAACTGCTCCCAGGGTTTATCGGACGCGGCGGACGTAGCGGCAAACTCGCTCAGGATTGGACCTAGGAAATACGCCAGCTTGCAAAGCAGGCTCTTCCCGCTCGCCTGCGGTCCGATGAGGACGGTGATCTTGCCGAACTCCAGCTCGGCTTCTTTGATGACCGAAAAGTTCTTAACCGTCAGCTTGCGCATCGCGTCCTCCTTCGACTGGAAACATTATCGCCCAAACCGCTGCTTTCCGCCCATCCCCATGGCACCCATGCCGCCGCGCATCATGTTTCGCGCCAGCCCTCCCTTGCCCATCTGCTTGAACATCTTGGCCATCTGCGCGTACTGCCGCAGCAGGTGGTTCACATCCTGCACCGTCGTCCCCGAGCCCGCCGCGATGCGCTTGCGCCGCGAACCCGAAATCATCTCGTGATTGCGCCGCTCCTTCGGCGTCATCGAGTTGATGATCGCCTCCAGCCGCACAAACTGTTTTTCATCCACGCTCTTCGATGCCTGCTGCAACCCGGCGAACGGCCCCACCGAGGGCATCATCTTCAAAATGCTCTCCATCGACCCCATCTTCTTGATCTGCCGCAACTGCTCGCGAAAATCCTCCAGCGAAAAGCCATCGCCCAGCAGCGCCTTCTTGGCCAGCTCCTCGCCCTTCTTGCGGTCCAGCGTCGATTCGGCCTTCTCGATCAGCGACATCATGTCGCCCATGCCCAGAATGCGGCCCACGATGCGGTCGGGGTGAAACGGCTCGAAGGCCTCCGGCTTTTCGCCCGTGCCGATAAATTTGATCGGCTGTCCGGTCACGTGGCGGATCGAGAGCGCCGCGCCGCCTCGAGCGTCTCCGTCCATCTTCGTCAGCACCACGCCGGTTAGCCCCAGTCGCTGATGAAACTCCGCTGCCGAGTTGACCGCGTCCTGCCCGGTCATGGCGTCGGCAATGAACAGAATTTCGCTCGGGTTGAGCAGCTTTTTCAGCCGCTCCATCTCCGTCATCAGCTCTTCGTCAATGTGCAGCCGTCCGGCAGTGTCCACGATCAGCGTGTCGCAGCCCATGTTGCGCGCCTCGCGCCGTGCTTCGCCGGCCAGCCGCTCAACCAACGCAGATCCAGCATCCTCGCCCTTCTGGTCGCCCTCGTAGAGCCGCACTTCAACGGACTTCGCCACCACCTTGAGTTGCTCACGCGCGGCGGGGCGGTAAACGTCCACCGAAACCAGCAAGGGCCGATGTCCGCCCTTCTTGAGCCATGCCGCCAGCTTGCCCGCCGTAGTGGTCTTGCCTGAGCCTTGCAATCCGGCCATCAAGATTACGCTCGGCGGCTGCGAGGCAAACTTGAAGCGCGCCGTGTCCTTGCCCAGCAGCGCAATCAGTTCGTCGCGAACAATCTTGATCACCTGCTCGGAGGGCGAAAGCGCGGTCAGCACCTCGGTGCCCACGGCCTTCACGCGGATCTGCTCAATCAGGTCGGTGACCACGTTGAGGTTGACGTCTGCCTCGAGCAACGCCACGCGGATCAAGCCCAGCGCCTCGGTAATGTTCTCTTCGGTAAGCGTGCCCTGGCCGCGAAGAACCTTGAAGGCACGCTGCAATTTGTCAGTAAGGTTTTCAAACATAGGTCAATTCCAAGTGTATCGGATAGGTCGCCGCTGAACGAGCCGCTGCACGATTCACGACAGACAATTGGAGGCGCATGGCCCAAAAGCCGCGTCGATGATATTTTCTTCTGAGACGTGCGCGATCGTTGATGCTCTTGGTTTCTCGACATCATAAAGAAGAGCAATGTACGATAGATGCGGCCCAACAGGGCTGGGCCGGCGCGCGAATTTTCTATCGTGCTCCGGAAAACTGAGAGGCTCCTTGATGAAGCGCGCAATGAGTTGTGTCCTTTTATTTATTCTTGCGGCCGCGGCTGCATTTGCATCCAGCGCAACGCTGCCCGACGGCACTGAGTTCCCCGCGTGGGAGAAACCCCTGCATTTTTCCAAGACCTACTACGTGGACGGGCAAGCCAGAAATGCCGATGACAATGGGCCGGGCACGAAGGAGCGACCATTTCGCACCATCAACCGGGCGGCTCAGGTGCTTCAGCCGGGAGAGCGCGTCGTGATCGCCGAAGGCGTCTACCGCGAGTGCGTGCGGCCGGCGCGCGGCGGAACCGGCCCAGAGGCCATGATCAGTTACGAAGCCGCTCCGGGCGCGAAGGTGGTGGTGAAAGGCGCGGCCGTAGTGAAGGACTGGAAGCCAAGCGAGGGCTGGAACTTCGGCTTCGATCCGAATACGCACCAGCCTGTGAAGGCGTGGGAGCTGCGTCTGGATCCAGCGCTTTTCCCAAACGGTTACAACCCATTCGAAGTGGACAACGTGCTCGGCAATCATATGTGGCTCAGATATGCCGAGGACAATATGGCGACCTACTTCCGGCGGCGCGGCCTGGTGTTTGTGGACGGCAAGCCTCTGGAGCCGGTGGAGACTTCTATGGAGCTGGCCGGGCCGTCGCCGCGGTCGATGAATTACTTCACCGACATTCATTGGAAGCCGCTCTTCAAGGAGTTTGCGCCGGAAGCCGGCAAGGTGTGGATCGAAACCAACGGCATGACCCTGCACATTCGCCTGGCAAATGACGACGACCCCGCCAAGCACGTCATTGAAATCACCACCGAGGAGCAGCTTTTTTCTCCGGCGTCGCGTTACCAGTCGTATATTCGCGTGAAGGGCATCACCTTCCAATATGCGGGCAACGGTTTTCCGGTGCCGCAGCGCGGCATGGTCTCGGTCAACCGCGGCAATCATTTTATTTTTGAGGACAACACATTCGAGTGGGCCAACAGCGTGGGCCTCGACATCGGCAACGAAGACTGGGGCGCCTCGCAGCCGCCGCAACCGGTGGGCTTTGACGTCATCCGCGGCAACACCTTCCGCTACTGCGGCATCGAGGGGCTGGGCGGAACCGGCGGTCCGCAATCGACGCTGGTCGAGAAGAATCTCTTCGAGTGGATCGGCTGGCAGGACGCGGCGATGATGTCGGAGTCGGGCGGCACCAAAATGCACGTCGCCAGGAATCTTCTCTTCCGCAATAACGTGGTTCGGCATATCCGGCACGCAAACGGCATCTGGCTCGACATCGGAAACTCGAACGTTCGCATCACCGGCAACGTATTTGCGGATATTCCCGGAAATGTAAATCCCCACGCCATTCATATTGAAGGCAGCGACGCCCTGAACCAGATCGACAACAACATCTTTTCGCATTTGACCGGCGGCATTCTTATCCGTGACACCAACAATGTGATCATTGCGTACAACCTCTTCCTCGACTGCAATGAAGTGTGTGTCGACACGGTCTCGGGCATCAACGGGCCGCGCCCGATCGCTGGACACACCAACGACGTGCACAATCTGATGGTGCGCGACAACATCTTCTACAAGATGGGCCGCTCCGCAATCGAGTTCACCAACGCTCGCAACGACGCGGATGGAAATGTCTATGGCAACGCTCCCGGCTTCTACGGATTCGCATTCTCGCAACCCTTCCTGCGCGTGAAAACGCCGGAGCCGCCGGAGTGGCACAACCTGGAATCCTGGCGCGAAGAGCACGGCTGGGACAAGAGCGGGGCCATGGCGAAGATCACGGCAGTACTCGATCCGGACAAACTTGAACTGACGATGACCGTAAAAGGCGATGTGAAACGCGCCACTGCATACAAGGGGATCGACGCGGACTTCTTCGGGCGGCCGGTAATTGGCGACAGAATGCCAGGGCCCTTCGCCGATCTCTCCTCAGAGTCTCAGGAGTCTCAAACTCGCAGCGTTGACCCGCGATGAACGGAGCCGGAAGATGAGCGCTGTGCGTTTGTCTCCGGCTTTGTCTTGATGGCCGGCTCTCGTTCGTCACTCCGCCGGCGCAATCAAATACTGCTCCAGTTTGCCGTCAGGATAGGTATACGTCGTCAGCCTCAGCCGCTTGCCGGGATACACAATCTGGAAGCTGCGGAAGGTCATGCCGCCGCGCAATTCGTTGCTCGTCTCGCGGAAGGTGAGCGGCTCGCCCAGCGGCGCCAGGCTCTCGCGATAGTCGGCCACTGCCTCGGCGGTAAAGTAGTCGCTCAAATTCGGCGATAAAAGACTCCGATCAATGCGCCCCTGTTGTAGATCACGGAAGATCGCAATCGCCTGTTTTTCAGCGTCGGTTGGCGGAAACTCCGCCACCACCGGCGCAGCCAGCCGTGCAATCATCGAGGCCGCGCCCACCGCATCTTGATTAGTCAGCACCGCCACCGCCACGCCATCATCCACCAGCACAATATTGTCAGCAACAAAACCGGAAACTTCACCGCTGTGCTCAATCGACCGGTGGCCGTCGCGGTCCTTCACGTTGACGCCCAGTCCGTATTGCGTCCCTTTACCGTCCTTCAGCTTCACCTCGGTGAACATCTGCTTGTAGCTCTCCGGCTTGAGCACCGACTGCGCAATCAGGCTCTCGTCCCACAGCGCCAGGTCGTGCGCCGTCATGGCCAGCTCGCCCGCCGCGAACATCCAACCACGTCCCTCCTTGGGCGATACACGCAGCGGTCCCAGAGCATTGCGATAGTAAGGCGTGGCGTCTGTCTCGGCCATCTTCACCTCATCCGAATTCCACACCGATTGCATTCCCAGCGGCCGGAAGATGCGCTCGGTCAGAAACTCCATGTACGGCCTGCCCGTTACCTGCTCCACGATGCGCCCGGCAATCACAAAGTTGGTGTTCGAATACTGCCACTGCGTCCCGGGGTCAAAGTCCAGCGGCTTTTTACCCCACGTGTCGATGATCTGCTGCGCGGTCTCGTCGTGCTGCATGGTGGTCATCAGGTAATCCTCCGGCCAATAATCCTGGTAGCCGGAGGTGTGCGAAAGAATCTGACGGATGGTCACCTCATCGCCGCGCGTCAGTCCGGGAACGTACTTGCCCACCGCGTCGTCCAGCGAGAGCTTGCCCTCCTCCTGCAGCAACAGAATCGCCGCGGCGGTAAATTGTTTCGAGATCGACCCGATCGAATAGCGCATCTCCGGCGTGGCGGCCACGGCTGGAGCCTTTTTCGTAGCCAGCCGCGCCTTGCCGTAGGCGTGGGTGTATTCGAGCTTGCCGCCCTTCACCACCGCAATCGAAGCCGAAGGCACGCCGGTCTGCTCCAGCACCTGTTCGGCAATCCGGTCAACGCGGGAGCGAAGCGCCGGGTCCAGCGATGCAATCGTCTGCGCCCATACTCCAACCGCAGCCAGCGCCAGCACCATCAACCCCGTGCCAACCAGCATTCTCTTCAGCTTTGTCATCGTCCTCAATCTCCTTCGCATCCTCGCGCGTCCATCATGTTTACATCGACTAAGGTATCAGGCCTAACTTAGCTGCGGATGGCCAGATTTCATCTCTGTATAAAGAGTCCGTCACAAGGAAAGACCAGCTTGAACCGTATACAATGTTCGCAATCTTAGATTCTGGCCTGGCGCGCGTTGCGTAAGCAGGAGCCCACGCCGCTTTTTCAAATTCTCTCTCCCAGGAGCCTTATGGATCGTCGCAATTTTCTCAAAATCAGTGGAACTGCTCTGGCCGGCGCAACGGTTGCCTCCGCTCTGCCCGTCACTCGCCTGGGTGACTTGCCAACCTCAGCAATGCGCCGTACGGTGCTGCCCCTCAACCGCAATTGGCGCTTTAGTCCCGTAGCCACTCCCGCTGCTCGCGCCCGCGACTTTGACGATTCCCACTTCGCCCGCGTCACCGTGCCCCACACCAATCTCCGCGTGCCCTGGCACAGCTTCGACGAAAAATCCTACGAGTTCGTCTCCGTCTATCGCCGCCGCTTTCGCCTGCCCGCCTCCGCCCGCCGCCAGCGCGTCGTCGTCGACTTTGAAGGAGTGATGACCGCCTCCACCGTCTGGCTCAACGGCGTGCTCCTGGGTGAATACAAGGGCGGCTACACACCCTTCTCCTTTGAGCTCTCCGGCTACGCTGACTTCGACCGCGAAAACGTTCTCGTCGTGGAAGTCGATTCCACCGAGCGCCCTGACATTCCGCCCTTCGGCAACGAAGTCGATTACCTCACCTTCGGCGGCATCTATCGCGAAGTCTCCCTGCGCATCGTCCCGTACACCTCGCTTGAAAATATTTTTGCGCAGCCCAAAGACGTCCTCACAGATCACCCTTCGCTCGATGTGCAATGCTTCGTGTCGAGCTTCAGCAAAATCATTGAAACTGGAATGAGTCTGGAAGCGGCGCTCTACGATGGCGACAAGCTGCTGTCCAAAACAGCCGTGGAGTTGCCGGCCGGCGGAAACAGCGGAAACAATCCACGCACGCTTCACCTCGACAATCTTGGCAAAATCGAGCTGTGGGACCTGCGCACACCGAAGCTATATCGCGTCGAGGTTCGGCTGGTGGATAACGGCCATCTGATCGACCACGACACCCGCCGCATCGGCTTTCGCGAAGCGCGCTTCACGCCCCAGGGTTTCTCGCTCAACGGCGCCATCGTCAAGCTGCGCGGCCTCGACCGCCATCAGACATTCCCCTGGGTTGGTCAGGCCATGCCCGCTCGCGTGCAGCGCCAGGACGCCATCATCCTGCGCAAAAATCTCAAGTGCAACATTGTCCGCACCTCTCACTATCCGCAGTCGCGCCACTTCCTCGACGCCTGCGACGAGATCGGCCTCCTCGTCCTCGAAGAGATTCCCGGCTGGCAGCACATCGGCGATCAGTCGTGGCAAGACCTCGCCGTGGATAACGTGGACCGCATGATCCGCCGCGACTGGAACCATCCCTCCATCATCCTCTGGGGCGTGCGTATCAACGAGTCGCGCGACAACCACGACCTCTACACACGCACCAACGCCCTCGCCCATCAGCTCGACCCTACGCGACAGACCGGTGGCATCCGCAACAAATATGATTCCGAGTTGCTCGAAGACGTGTTCACCATGAACGATTTCGGCTTCCCGCTCCGCGAGCCCAATCATCCTCTCTATCTCAACACCGAATTTAACGGCCACATGTATCCCACCAAGACCATCGACAACATCGAGCGCCTGCGCGAACACACCATCCGCCATGCGCGTGTCCACGACCAGCTAGCCTCCAATCCGCAATACGCCGGCGGCATCGGATGGTGCGCCTTCGATTACAACACCCACGCTAATTTTGGCTCCGGCGACCGCATCTGCTATCACGGCGTCAACGACATCTTCCGCGAGCCCAAGCCCACCGCCGGTTTCTATCGCTCGCAATGCGAACCCGATGAGGAGATCGTCCTCGTCCCCGCCTTTCACTGGGCGCGCGGCGATGAGAACCAGGGCTTCACCGAGGCCTTGGTCTCCTCCAACTGCGATCACCTCAAGTTCTACATCGCGGGCAAGCTAGTGGCCGAGGCCGATCCCGACCGCCAGCAGTTTCAGCACCTTAAATACCCGCCCTTCACCGCTGATCTGAGACACCACTTCAACCCCTGGGGCGATCTGCGCATCGACGGATTCATCCAGGGTAAGCAAGTCATCTCACGCAGCTTCTCCGGCAAAGGCGTCGATCAAAAATTCTCTCTGCTTCCCGACGACACCACGCTTGCCGCTGATGGCTCCGATGCCACCCGCGTCGTCCTGCGCGTCACCGACGAATTCGGCGCCATCCGCCCCTTCGCCAACGACGCCATCCGCTTCGAGCTCACCGGCCCTGCCCAGCTCATCGGCGACAATCCCTTCGCACTCGTTGGCGGCACCGGCGCCATCTGGATTCGCGCTGGAGAGCAGCCCGGCAAAGTGCGTCTTACAGCCCACCATCCCAACCTCGGCGTCCAACACGTAGATTTCGACATCAAACCCGCCCCACCCGAAACTGCCTGATAGCATGAATCAACTAGTTTGTAAACTAGTTGATTCGCTGATACAATTGGGATGGAGGAATCGATCATACCGGTAGTCGAAACCACTTACACCGAAATCGGCGCCTTTGACGCCAAAACAAAGCTCTCCGAGATTCTGCGCAAAGTCGAGCAAGGAGAGCGCTTCACCATCACCAGGCGCGGCCGTGCGGTGGCCAATTTGGTGCCTGTTGCGCCGGATCGTTCACGGGCTAGGGTTGCCGCGGCGGTAGAGGCGCTGCGTAATTTCCCCAAGATCGAGGGCATCCCAGGCGATACGGTTCTGGAGTGGATTCGCGAGGGACGAAAGTAAGAGCCTATCATGGAATTGATTCTGGATGCCTCCGTGACGCTGGCCTGGATGGTCCGGCGCGTCGATCCAATCGAAGCGCAATTGGCCGATGATCTTTTGAGCCAGATCGAGAGAAAGAATGCCAAGGTGCCGGCCCTCTGGTTTCCGGAGGTTGCCAATGGCGTTTTGGTCGCCGAACGCAGGACCGGAATTGGCTCGTCAACGTCAGCCAACTTCTTGAGGCTGCTCGATACGTTGCCGATTGTGGAGGATGAAACACCGCCATTTGCGGTTCAGTCAACCGTCCTGACACTGGCCCGCGCCTACAAACTTACGGCTTATGGCGCTACTTACCTGGAACTTGTATTACGCAAAGGCGGTGAGTTGGCTACCTTCGACCGCCAACTGGCCGACGCCGCAAGAAGCGCCGGCGCGCGCGTCTTCGGCGATCCGGCGTAGGCACATTGCTGGTCATTTTGAGTCTCACGAAATGACTACAACACAAATGTCTCAATGCACTCCCGGCGGCAGCGGTCCATGCTTCTCCGGCTTCTTGAACAGCCACGCCGCCCCCGCGCAGAAAAACGCCAGCAGCGCTGTCCAGCGAAAGACATCCACATAAGCCATCAGCGCCGATTGCTGCTCCATCAGCCCATAGACCAGCCCCATCGAGCCGGGCCGCGCCTGCGCGGGACCAAAATGCTGGCCAAGATAGCCTGTGATAGCAAAGGCTTTCTGCTGTAAGACAGCGTTGGACGGCCCAAGATGCGCCCCGATCTCCGTCTGGTGCAGCGCCGCCCGCCGAATCAGCGCCGTCGTCGCCATCGAAATACCAATCGACCCGCCGATGTTGCGCAGCATATTCCCAAGCCCCGTGGCGTTGCCCATTTCCTTATTGGGAATCGTGGCCATCATCATGGTCGACATGGGAACAAAGACAAAGCTCAACGCAAAACCGGTCAGCATAATCGGGATTAGCAGCGTATAGGGGCCAATATCCAGGTTGACCGTGCCGAAGATCAGCGAGCAGAGGCCAAATCCCAAAAATCCCGCGCTAAGCAGCTTGCGGTTGTCGATTCGCGAGCCCAAAATGCCGATGATTGGCGAGCCGATGAACGAGCCTATGCCCCGCGGCCCCACCACCAGACCCGCCGTAAAGGCTGTGTAGCCCAACACTTCCTGGTAGTAGAGCGGCAAAATCGCAATCGTGATGTAGATGCACATCCCCAGCATGGCCACCAGAAAACAGCCGGTGCGGAAGTTGCGGTCCTTGAGCACATGCAGATCGACCAGGCCTTTGGGGTGGGTCCAGGAGTGCCAGATCCACAGCACCAGTGCGATCACCAGAGCGGCCACCGCCCAGCGCACCCATGCGGCGCCAAACCAGTCATCCTCCTGGCCCTTGTCCAGCACAATTTGCAGGCTGCCTGTCCACACCATCAGCAGGCCAAAGCCGATGTTGTCAAAGGGGCCGACTTTGGCGTTCTTGATGTACGGCGGGTCGAAAACATAGCGGCTGATGAGGATAAAGGCCAGAATGCCCACCGGAATATTGATGTAGAAGGCATAGCGCCAACTGAAGGTATCGGTCAGCCAGCCACCCAGAGTGGGCCCGATCACCGGCGCCAGCACAATCCCTAACCCGTATGCTGCCATGGACATGGAGCGCTTCTGGACGGGAAAGCTCTCCAGCAGAATGGATTGCGAGAGCGGCTGCAGAGCCCCTCCGCCGGCTCCCTGCAAAACCCGTGCCAGCAGAATCACCCCCAGCGAAGGCGCAGCGCCGCAGAAGAACGAGGCCACGGTGAAGATGGTCACGCAGATGAGCAGAAAGCGCTTGCGCCCCCAGCGCCGCGCAAACCAGTTGGAGGCGGGCAAAATCACCGCGTTAGCCACCAGATAGCTGGTCAAAACCCATGTTGCTTCGGAGTTTGACGCCGATAAGCTCCCTGCGATGTACGGCAGGGCCACCGAGGCGATGGCCGTGTCCAACACCTCCATAAAGGTGGGCAGCATCACGGAAACCGTTACCAGCCATGGGTTTACGCCCTGGGTCAAGGGGTAGCGGGCTTGGGCGGCGGCGGTGGCAGTCGTCATGGGCTGAAGTTTGAGATTAAATGATCGAGCGTCAACCCGCCAATGAGCGGTGGCCGGAGGTCTGTAGGACATTCGCGGGACACGTAAGACACCCCTTTGCTCCGTAAGACGTTTGCGGGACATCCCACCTCGGCCGCATCTTGCGCGGCTCGGCGGGATGTCAAACGGAGGGGTGGCCTTCGGTGTGCACTCATTTGCAGGTCTGGAGAGCTTGTTTGGCGGCAAAGCGTGCGCATATAAGTACACGCTTTTCTGTTAGGTGGGCCTATATTCTCTAAACTTTCGCCATTTTTATAAGAACATACTAACTTATTACTTATGAACAGGTTAAGGTAATTCATCCGCGAATATTTCGTGGAGTTGACCTAGTCTTGACCTAGTCGAGTTGAGGGTACTGACCGAGGCAGGGGTCGGCTGCGAGCGGGCGGTTCTCGGGCGGGATTGGCGGTTGAAATTCGCCGTCTATTCTTCATTTCGTAAAAAGCTGCAAAATGGGGATTGTGCCGTCTGAATAACTCCAGCATATTTGGCGGAACGAGTCCGTGCACGATCTGGACCTATATAGCTTCAATCGAGCGAAACCTTGTGACGAGGCATGGTACTTACCACTTTTGCTGCATGATCTCTTCGCGCTTGCTTCTGAACTCATCCTCGCTGATTAAGCCATCCTTTTTCAGCGCTTCAAGGCCGCGCAGTTTCTGCATTGGATCGCTGACCGTGTCAGAGGTCAGTGAGCCTGGCTCCGCGTCGATATCAACCACGGACAATCCTTTTGCGCGCTTGAGATTCATAATATGATAGACCAGCATAAAAACAGCAGATCCTAACCATCCAATCATGAAAACGCCAAATGCAATGAACATGGCAATCGGCGCCTCATTTTCAACCAGCACATTTCCGACTAATACAGAAAAGGCTATGCCAAACAAGAGCATAAAACAGAGGCCGATCAGCGCGCCTGCTGACACGGGCTTACTCGGTTTTACATTCAACATTGCCATCTTCCATCCTTTCAATTCATTGCACTGAAACCTTCGCGCACGGTTCCTTACGAATTGGCCACGCTCTTGAAGCTGTTACTTTTCAGCATACCGCAACGGTTGTTTGCCCAGGAGACCCCGCGCAACTTGTTTTCTCCGCGAGGCATTTGCCGCCTTCGGGAATCAGCGTTTATCTTGTTGGGGAGGTGGCGAAGCAATGAAATTTGACGAGTTGATGTTGGCGCGGCGGAGTGTGAGGAAGTATCAGACGAGGGCGGTTGAGCCGGAAAAGCTGCGGGCGCTGATTGAGGCGGTGCGCATGGCTCCGTCGGCCAGCAATACGCAGCCCTGGAAGCTGATCCTGGTGGATAATCCGGCGATCAAGGAACGGGTGGCCCATGCGACCTTCAGCAAAGCGTTTTCATTTAATCAATTCACGATGGAAGCGCCGGTGATTGCCGTGCTGGCCGTGGAAAAACATTCGGTGCTGGCGCAGGTGGTGGGCTGGATGAAGAAGCGGCCGTTTTATCTGGTGGATATCGGCATTGCCGCCGCGCAGTTTTGCCTGCAAGCAACCGACCTTGGCCTGGGAACGTGCATGCTGGGCTGGTTTGACGAGGCTGAGGTGAAGAAGGTTTTGAAGATTCCGCGGACGGTGCGCGTGGCGCTGTTGATTACGGTGGGCTACGAGGCGGAGAATCTTCCGGCGCACGTTAAGGTGCGCAAGGCGGCGGACGTGATGAGCAGCTGGAATAAGTACTAGCCACCCCAGCGACGAAGACCTGTCGCCGGGGACCCCGGCAGTTGTCAGTTATTAGTTGTCAGTGATCAGTGGTCAGTTATCAGCCGGCACTGGCGCTACTTGTCGTCGTCGCTGATTTTCTGCTGCTCCGCGCGGATGGCCCGGACGATCGAGGTCATCAGATCGTCGAGTGTGCGGCCCGGCGCAAGGGTGCAGCCGCTGAAGGTGTCGGTATTGATCTGCTGCCTGGCGCAGGTCAACAGCAGACCTTTGGCATCGGCCACCGTGAAGTTCAATGCGGTGTTGGAGGGAGCAAGTTTGGGAGGCGCGGCATTGACGTTGCCGGCCGGAGCAGCCTTGAGGGTCGGCGCATTCCCTGTGGAGGCGACCATCAGCCTGGCAGAGAAGGCAAGGATGATGGCGAGGGCCAGAAGCGTTGCAGCTCTTTTCATAATCACCTTTCTGCTTGAATGCGCCGGGATTCCGGTGTCAGTAGATGTATCGGCTGAAGGAGCAAAGTGTTCACCGGAAACTGGCCTGGGGCAAGAGGTTCGCCCTTGACTTTGTGCCCGATGAACGGCTAGTGAGCAAGATGGAACATGAGCAAATTTATACACACAATGGCATAAAAATCGGCAATCTGCAATTGAAAAAGAAAGAGATATTCCTATGAGGAGGATGCGGATAATACGAAATAATGTTTATGGAGATACCATCATATAATCTTGACAATATCTCACTCAATGTGGCATTCTAGAGGGGTCGGAAATTCTCTCAAAGGCAGGGTCAAACCATGGCAAAGATTATCGGTATCGATCTGGGAACCACAAATTCGTGCGTCGCGGTGCTGGAGGGCGGCGAACCCAAGGTCATCCCCAACGAGGAGGGAGCGCGGACGACTCCGTCGGTGGTGGGCTTCACCAAGAGCGGGGAGCGTCTGGTGGGCCAGGTGGCCAAGCGGCAGGCGATCACCAACCCGGAGAACACCATCTTCTCCATCAAGCGCTTCATGGGCCGGCGCTACAACGAAGTGAGCGACGAGATGAAGATGGTGCCCTTCAAGGTGGTGGAGCAGGGCGACCATGTGGGGGTGATGGCGCAGGGCAAGGAGTACACGCCGCCGGAGATTTCGGCGATGATTCTGCAAAAGCTGAAGGCCTCGGCGGAAGCCTACCTGGGCGAGAAGGTGAAAGAAGCGGTGATCACGGTGCCGGCGTACTTCAACGACGCGCAGCGGCAGGCCACCAAAGATGCGGGCAAGATTGCCGGACTGGAAGTGAAGCGCATTGTGAACGAGCCGACGGCGGCGGCGCTGGCTTACGGGCTGGACAAGAAGAAGGACGAGACCATCGCCGTCTACGACTTTGGCGGCGGCACCTTTGACATTTCGATTCTGGAAGTGGGCGAGGGAGTTATCGAAGTCAAGTCCACCAACGGCGACACGCATTTGGGCGGCGACAATCTCGACCAGCGGATTGTGGATTGGCTGATTGCCGAGTTCAAGCAGGAGCAGGGTCTGGACCTGAGTTCCAAGGGCAACGAGATGGCGCTGCAGCGGCTGAGAGACGCCGCGGAGAAGGCCAAAATCGAGTTATCGACGACGATCGAGACGGAGATCAATTTGCCGTTTGTGACGGCGGACGCCAGCGGCCCCAAGCACCTGGTGCGCAAGCTGACGCGCGCCAAGCTGGAGCAGTTGACCGAGGACCTGATCAACAAGTCCATTGCGCCCTGTGAGCAGGCGATGAAGGACGCAGGCATCACCGCCAGCCAGATCAATGAAGTGATCCTGGTGGGCGGGCAGACGCGCATGCCCAGGATTCAGGAGCTGGTGAAGAAGCTTTTCGCCAAGGAGCCGCATCGCGGGGTGAACCCCGACGAGGTGGTGGCGGTGGGCGCGGCGGTGCAGGCCGGCGTGCTGGCCGGCGAGGTCAAGGACCTTCTGCTGCTGGACGTGACTCCGCTGACCCTGTCCATCGAGACGCTGGGCGGGGTGGCGACGACCATGATTCCGAGGAACACGACCATCCCGACCAAGAAGACGGAGACGTTTTCGACGGCGGCGGATTCGCAAACGGAGGTCGAGGTCCACGTTCTCCAGGGCGAGCGGCCCATGGCGGGGCAGAACCGGACGCTGGGCAAGTTCAAGCTGG
>JBKQPC010000003.1:0-124352 GCA_052145195.1 Occallatibacter sp.
CCAGCGCGTGATGCATACCAAATACGGCGAAGGCACTGTGCTCCTGCGCGAGGGTGACGGCGAAGATGCCAAACTGACCGTGCTCTTTGCCCGTCACGGCGTCAAGAAGCTGATGGAAAAGTTCGCCAATCTGAAAAAGATTTAGAGTCTCTATTCACCCATAATATGTCCGCCCGCTCCAGGCAGCTCGATCATGAACGCTCATACAAAAAAAGAGGGTGCTCAATCGCACCCTCCGTGGTTCGCTGAATCTGTAAAAAACTACTTCACCTTAACCATGCTCGGACGGGGCTTCCAGAAAATGAAGCCTGCCATGCACAGCAGACCGGTGCCTAGCAGC
Organism: Occallatibacter sp.; assembly: GCA_052145195.1. GTDB lineage: Bacteria > Acidobacteriota > Terriglobia > Terriglobales > Acidobacteriaceae > Telmatobacter. The sequence goes on from JBKQPC010000003.1 coordinate 341, forward strand.
AGCAACGAGGACGGCTCCGGGCCGATGTTCATTTCGATGGGGAGGCCGCCTTCCTCGTTGTTGATAACCCAATTTTGCTGGCCAGTTGTGCTGTTGTACCCGCCCACCCATTCATTCCAAAGGTAGTCGCCACTGTATGGGTCGCTGGTATTATCCAGCCAGATCGCTAACTCCACAGGAGTGCTGCCCTCTGTGAACTGAAAAAGGAGTCCATTAGCATCTATACCCGGCGTTTGTCCTGGCGCGACGTTCGTGAGGACGTTGTCGAACGGGATGCAATAATCATCAGTAAGGCCTTGACAGCCGCCAGTTAGGGCATATTGACGATTGACATAGAAAGTGGACAAGTTTCCGGGGGATGGATTTCCGATAATGCTTGTTTGCAATCCGTTAATCAAAATATTTGCACTGGTGATATTATACGCGCCGCCGCCGAGTGAGCTTACGGTGATCGTGCCAGTGTCGTAGAAGGGGCTAACACTGGGCGTTAGAGTTGAATCACCACTGGCGTTGAGGGAGAAGTAATACGTAGTGTCGAATGCCATTGCGGACGGCGTAGTCGCAAGAATCGTTGCCACTGCCAGTCCAACGCACCATATCTTCATCTTGTTCTTCATAATCCCCCCATTTTTATCTTTGCGTGTGACTGTCCTGCATGCCTTATCCCGGCCGATGGCCCTACAAAGCCGTATATTGACGGAGCATTAGAAAAAATCGACACGCTCCCCATTCAAAAATAGTATACCTGTGGAGCGAAACGAGGATAGTAAACATTTTGCGAAATACTCAAAAAAATCTAACCTGCGTACTCCAACGTGCGTCCATAGGTGTATTCCGGTATATTACTTGTCATATATAACTAACAGAATCAGCTATTTACGGATGCCGGCTGGAAACATACGCAAGACTGCGCATCCTGATTGATATGCAAGTTCTCAATTTTTCTCCCCAAAAACTGCCTCATAAAGCGCATTTCCTTGTAAAACAGCCTTTTAGCACTGCCCCGCGCTTCCCGTTTGAACGTAACCATTCCCCCTCGCGCCTTGACCTGTACCTTACTCGGTGGAGTCGTCAATTTCACACCGCCTTAGCCAACCCGTTCCCCCTGCGTTACCATAAAGTCAAGGTCGGATACGCGTATGTTCGTCGTTGTATGGCAGTTCGAGATTGCCGAGGATAAGATTGCCGCCTTCGAGGCCGCCTATTCGCCCCAGGGCGCATGGGCCCAACTCTTTGGCGCTTCGCCCGAGTACCGCGGCACGGAGCTGCTGCGCGACGCCTATATCCCCGGCAACTACCTCACCATCGACCGCTGGGCCAGCGAAGAGGCCTTCCGCGCCTTTCGCAAGGACCACGACCGGGAGTACGAAGCTCTGGACCGCGCCTGCGACGCGCTGACCAGCCGCGAAATCCGCATCGGCGCCTATACTGTTGTTTGATTCTCTTGTTCTTTTTACCCAGTTTGTTCCGTCGCAACCGTGCGCCCATTGGCTGGCTGAACCGCCTCGATGGATGAGGCTCCTTCGCCCCAGACAGCTCCCGGGAGCGCAGGGGATTGACTGGCAGCTGAAAAAATATTCTCCGTTTCTTCGCTATTTTATACTGACTATGCCTGTCTCACCCTGCTACAATCCCTTCGAAATGTATTCTCTGCCTTAGATTTATCTCACCCTTCCCGGGAAGGGGAGCAGGCACGGAATTCAGGAGGAACTCCCCATGGCAATCGCCGATGACCGCACCAAAGCCGTAGAACTTGCCCTCGCGCAGATCGAAAAACAGTTTGGAAAAGGGTCGATTGTCCGGCTCGGCTCCAAGGAAGCTCTGGTGCCGATCGCCGTGATCTCCACCGGCTCTATCAGCTTCGACGCGGCTCTGGGCGTCGGCGGAATTCCCCGCGGCCGCGTCAGCGAGGTCTTCGGCCCCGAATCCTCCGGCAAGACGACCATCTGCTTGCAGATCATCGCCGAGGCGCAGAAGCTAGGCGGTCTGGCGGCCTTTGTCGATGCCGAGCATGCCCTCGACCCCGCCTACGCCAAAAAGCTGGGCGTGGACATCGACAACCTCCTCGTCTCGCAGCCCGACTCCGGCGAGCAAGCCCTGGAAATCACCGAAGCCCTCGTCCGCTCCGGAGCCATTGACGTGCTGGTCGTCGATTCCGTCGCCGCTCTGGTTCCCAAGGCCGAGCTCGACGGCGAGATGGGCGATTCCCACATGGGCCTCCAGGCCCGTCTCATGTCCCAGGCCCTGCGCAAGCTTACCGGAACCGTCTCCAAATCCCGCACCGCTCTCATCTTCATCAATCAAATCCGCGAAAAGATTGGCGTCATGTTCGGCAACCCGGAAACCACCACCGGCGGCCGCGCGCTGAAGTTTTACTCCTCGGTCCGTGTGGACATTCGCCGCATCGCCGCCATCAAGGACGGCGACGCCGTCACCGGCAACCGCACCAAGGTCAAGATCGTCAAGAACAAGGTCGCCGCGCCCTTCCGCGAGGCGGAGTTCGACATTCTCTACGGCGAGGGCATCAGCCGCGAGGGCGACGTCCTCGACCTGGCCGTGGTCCACAACATCGTCGAGAAATCCGGCGCATGGTACGCCTACTCCGGCGAGCGCATCGGCCAGGGCCGCGAAAACACCCGTTCCTACCTCAAGGACAATAAGGAGATCTTCGCCAAGCTCGACGGCGAGTTGCGCAAAAAGCTCAACATCGGCGCCATCAAGGCCGAGATCCCTGAAGTCCCCGCCGCCGGCCCCGCCGAAGCCAAAGAAGCCGTGAAGCCGCGCAGAGGAGCAGGAGCTTCCGCGTCCAACTAACCCTAAGGGAACATCTGAAGAGTTCCCTGTAGCTCTCTAATGTGTTCAATGCGAGGACAATGATGGCTAAATGGCAGAAGCTTACTAACAGTTCAGACGAGTCAAGTTTAGACTCTGTCTTATCCGGAGATTCGGTATTCACAATTCCATATTTTCAGCGGCCTTACAAATGGAAGTCTGAGCGGCTACAACAGCTTGAGGGAGATATTCTTGAGCTTGTTGATGGAGCTTCCGACAATCATTTTCTAGGGGCAATTATCATTCATGGACGCGCAAGCAATCCGGCCGACCCGAAAGTCTATGAAGTCATAGACGGGCAGCAGAGAATCACAACTATATTTTTGTATTTGTGTGCGGTAGTTAAGACTCTTTGCAAGAGTGGCGAGTATGATGAAGCGGTAAGTCTATTTCTGAAATATCTTGTTATCAACCGCCAGACTAGCCTTATTACAAACGCAAAGTTGCAGTCGAGCAAAGATGACAGGAAGCAATTGAATTATGTGATGCAGGACTTGACAAAAGAAAAGACGTTTTCTGAGAAGCTGGCTCCATTTGCTTTCAAGCCTCTGCCTGCGGTTGGCAGTGAAACAGGAAGGCTCTCGACCAACTATCGGGCAATTCTCCGATTCCTTGCTAACCAAGTAAAACTTGAGCAAATCTCGCGGCTACGGGCTATATACACAGCTCTTCTAGGTCAAATTTCTGTTGTCCAAATTGATGTATTTGATCCGATTAATGGACCTAAGATATTTGATAGTTTAAATTCGAGGCAGGAGCCGATGACAACTGGGGATCTAGTCCGAAATGAAATATTCTCTAGAGTTGCTGATCGGGCTCCTGATGTGGTCGAGGGGTTAGATGAGCAGTTTTGGCAACCGTTTTATAAGAAATTCAAGACCTTGCATGAACATTCTTCATTTGATGAATACTTTTTCCCATTTGGGCTGATAAAAAATCCAAATTTAAAGAAGTCGGATGTATACGCACATCTCCGAAATTTGTGGAAAGATGAAAAGAGTCCTGCTGTCATTATCGAAGACCTATCTTCCTATCAAGATGCTTTTCTAGATATTATAAATGGAACCAATTTGCAAAGACTATCATCTGAATTAGCCATTGCAATTCAAAGATTATCAGTGATTGCTCCAAGCTCAATTTATCCATTTGTAATGCAACTGCTGAAAGCACTGGCCATGGAGAATATTGATGAGGCAAATGGGCTTGAAGTGCTAAATCTACTTGAGTCATTTTTGGTGCACCGTTCGGTTTGTGGCCATGAACCTACTGGCCTTCATGCGGTATTCAAGGGACTTTGGGGAGATTGTGCAGGAAAGCCAACGGCAGATAACGTGACGGCTGCTATTCGTACTCATAAGACTGTTGTCTGGCCATCTACTATAGAAGTTAAGAATTGTGCTTTGCTTCGGCCGCTCTATGGGTCAGCCATCACGGGCTTTTTATTGGTTGAGTGGAACCGCAGCCTTGGAGGCGATGTGCCAAGTCAAAAGCCATGGATTGAGCATGTATTGCCAGAAACCATGTCTGCCGATTGGAAGCAGCATTTCACTGAGAAGCAACACGAGGAAATGAAGGATCGATTAGCGAATCTTATACCTTTAAGTCAGCCAATGAATCAGGGAATTGGCAATGCAAGCTACGCAATAAAGCGGAAAAAATACGAGGAAGATTCAATGTTTAAGGCCGCTAGAGATTTTGCAAAAGAATATATTGAGTGGGGTCCAAATCAGATTGAGTCAAGAGCGATCAAGATCAGCGACTGGGTAGTTGAACGGTGGCCGAGTTGAAAAATGATGTGAGATATAGGACTGATTAATCGATAAAGGTGGATGCCCTAGGTCTCGCTTTTGAGACCTGGGAGAGCAAGAGCCTAATGGCGCGCAAGCGCCGGCTGCCGCACCGCAGGTGCCCTCACCGCCGCCCATGTCCGTGCACAAACACCAGCATCCGCAACAGCAGCAGAAAAACCGCAAACACCACCACGCACGCCAGCATCAATCGGCCGGAACTCGCTCTGACTGTGCGTGGCTTTGCTTTGCGGGTTTGGTTTCTGCGGCTCATTAGCAATCGAAACCAGTTTATCGCGAAACGTGAGGCATTCCGCGCCTGGTTTTCTCACTTCAACACGAAATCATCCGCCCCAAATCCTCTTTTCCTCGCTCCTGATAGAATAGAAACTGCCGCAGTGTGCGGCGATTTTCACGGTGCTGAGAGCGCCAAACGGGCTTTCTGACCCCTGACCCCTGTTTTTATCCCCCAACCCACAGCCCATCGGCCAAACAGAATTAGGAAAAGCTCCCTTGTGACCCAGACGATACGCAATATCGCCATCATAGCCCATGTTGACCACGGCAAGACCACTCTCGTGGACGCCATGCTGCGCCAGTCCGGCACCTTCCGCGCCAACGAGCAGGTGGCCGAGCGTGTCATGGACTCCAACGAACTGGAGCGCGAGCGGGGCATCACCATCCTGGCCAAAAACACCGCCATCGTCTTCGAGGGCGGCAAGATCAACATCGTGGACACGCCCGGCCACGCCGATTTTGGCGGCGAGGTGGAGCGCGCGCTCAAAATGGTCGATGGCGTCATGCTCCTCGTTGACGCTGCCGAGGGTCCGCTCCCTCAAACCCGCTATGTCCTGGCCAAGGCTCTCGAAGCCAAGCTCAAGCCCATCGTGGTCATCAACAAAATCGACCGGCCAGATGCGCGGCCGCAGGAAGTCCTCAACGAGATCTACGACCTCTTCATCGACCTCGACGCCGACGAAACTCAACTCGATTTTCCCGTGCTCTATGCGGTGGCCAAGGCGGGCACGGCCACCCTCGACCCGGCCAAGCCCGGCGTGAATCTCCAGCCGCTCTTCGAGACCATCGTCTCCACCATTCCTCCTGCCACCGGCGACGCCGATGGAACCCTGCAAATTCTCGTCACCAACCTCGATTATTCCGATTACTTTGGCCGCATCGCCATCTGCCGCGTCTTCCAGGGCACCCTCCACTTCGGCGACGACGTCACCATCTCCAAGCGCGACGGCTCGCTGATGAAGACGCGCATCACAAAACTCTTCACCTTCAGCGGCCTCAAGCGCACCGAAATCACCGAGACCACCATGGGCGACATCGTGGCCGTGGCCGGCGTCGAGGGCATCACCATCGGCGAGACCATCACCAGCGTCGAAAACCCCTCGCCGCTGCCGCTCATCGTCATCGACGAGCCCACCATTGCCATTCAGTTCAGCATCAACAACTCGCCCTTCGCCGGCCGCGAGGGCCAGTACGTCACCAGCCGCAACTTGAGAGAGCGCCTGGAAAAAGAGCTGCTGACCAACGTCTCCATTCGCGTCGAAGACACCGGCTCGCCCGATAGCTTCAAGGTGCTGGGCCGCGGAGAACTGCAACTGGCGATTTTGATCGAGATGATGCGCCGCGAGGGCTTTGAGCTATCCGCCGGCCGCCCCGAGATCGTCACCAAGACCGTCGACGGCATGCGCATGGAGCCGGTCGAGCATCTCACCATCGACGTGCCCGACGCTTACACCGGCACGGTGATCGAGAAGCTCGGCCCCCGCAAGGGCGAGATGACCAAAATGCACAATCACGGCTCGGGACGCGTGCGCATGGAGTTTCGCGTGCCCAGCCGCGGTCTCATCGGCCTGAGGAGCGAGATGCTCACCGAGACCCGCGGGACGATTGTTATGAATTCACTCTTCGACGGCTACATCCCCTACCAGGGCGAGATTCCGCAGCGGCCCACCGGCGCGCTGGTTTCTGATCGTCAGGGACTCACCACCACCTACTCGCTCAATGGACTGCAGGAGCGCGGCATCTTGTTTGTGGGAGCGGGCGTTGAAGTATACGAGGGAATGATCATCGGCGAGCACTCCCGCGACAAAGACCTCGACGTCAACGTCGTCCGCGAAAAACACATGACCAACATGCGCGCCTCCAGCGCCGATGAGGCCATCCGCCTGGTGCCGTATAGAAATCTAAATCTGGAGCAGGCCATCGAATTTATCGCCGACGACGAGATGGTCGAAGTCACGCCGAAATCCCTTCGCCTGCGCAAAAAGATTTTGCAACAGAATCGTCGCCCCAAGCGATGGGAAAAGAACGCCGAGTAAATACATTGAGGGAGAGTCGCATGAGTTATACAGCGGTAAACTTCCGGCAGAAACTCGGATTATTTTCGGATCAATGGGCTCCGAAGGTCGTGGCCGAGATGAATAATTATCAATTTAAGGTCGTCAAGCTCGAGGGCGACTTCATCTGGCATGACCATCAGGACACCGATGAGGCGTTCATCGTAATCGAAGGCGATCTGCGAATCGATTTTCGTGATGGTGCTGTCCACATTGCAGCTGGAGAGATGTTCGTCGTTCCCAAGGGAGTCGAGCACAAGCCTTACGCAGAGAACGAGGTTAAGTTATTACTCATTGAACCGCGCGGTGTATTGAATACAGGCAGTAAAGGCGGCGAGCGCACCGCCGAAAATAATGTGTGGATTTAACGCCGGGCATCGGCTTACTGCTTTTCCCCTCACCGCCGGAACAGTGTCGTCACAGCCACTTCCACCACCGCGAACAGCACGCTGACTGCCGCCAGAAAGCCCTTGGCCCTCTGCCAGTTCTGCTCGTGCCGCTCCATGCGCCGTTCCAGGTCGGCGACGCGCCCGCCGCTGCCGTCGCCCGCGAGATTCATCATCTGCGTTTTCAGCACGCTCAAGTCGCTCAGCACCTGCGCTTCGAATTCATTCATCATCCGCATTCACTGAACCCCATCCGCTCACGTTTTCTCAAATCATTTCGATTATCGTCACAGCGGCAGGTTGATGAACAATGCCGTTGAAAACTCCGAGTAATTCGGCGGCGTCGAGCCGTCGTACATCCGGATATAAAACTGATCATTTGCGCTGATGCGAGAAAATGTCATCGTCGCTTGCGTCGACCGCGTCACCAGAGACGGGTCCGTGCCCGCCATAAAATCAAAGTCCCTCGTCCGCACTTCGAAGCCTCCGCCCGTCGGCGGCGTCACTCCGGCATTGATCGTCACCGACGTTCCTGTCACCGCCGTCACCGTGAGCGAGTTCAAATTGGCCAGCACCGTCGGCGCAATCGGCGCCGGCAGCCACGCATCCGCTGGCACCGTCGTGCTGGTCTTGATCGCCAGGTCGTCGGCCCAGTCGTTGGCAAAGGCAATCGCATACTCCACCTGGTCGGGATAACTCGCCCGATAACTCACCGTCACGGTCCGCACCACCACCTGCGCGTTCAAGCTGGTGGAAGGCGCATTCAGCAGCAGCGCATCTCCCGGCCACACATCGCTGGCGAAACTGAATCTTGTTCCCTTGTACGTGCCGCTCCACAGCGCGCTCACGCCCGACGCCGCCTGCTCTATCACCAATGCTGCATTGCGGCAATCGGCGGAACTGCGCGCCGGCGGATTCGTCACCGAGCCGATCCACGCCGCCTCGGTCGGCATCCCCGCCGCGGCCAACGCCGTTTGGCTGGCGGTGTTCACCGCTCGCCCCACTGCTCGGCCAATGGTCCGGTAGCTCACCGCAACCTGCTCGCCTGACACCGGCGCAAATCCGGTATAAAACACCAATTTGCCTGTCCGCTCCATGTGGCACTCGGCCGCCTCGCCCGTCGTGCCAAGCGTCCGGGTATACGGGCCGCCACCCGGCGGTGTGCTTACCACCCACCCTGACCCCTGATTGGTCAAATGCAGCGCGCGTATCGTCCCAATCAGGTTGATGCTGCTCGCTGCCAACACCGTGCAAGCGGTGGGAAGGCTGCCAACCGCTCCGTCATACAGCATCACTGGCATCCCGCCCACTCCGTTGACAAACTGCTGAATCTCCATCTGTATGTGGCCCGAAGCGGCAATCAACTGCCCGCCGGCCGTAATGGCTCCGCTATCTCCAAAGGAACGATAAACTGCCAGCTCCCGTTCATTCTCCGCGCAATGAACCCGCACGCGCAGCGTGTATTGGTAGGCCGGATTGATGGCATATGGTATGCCCACCGCGCCTCCATTAACGAGCGGCTGCACTGAAACAGCCCCGGTTCCATCCTGCGCCGTCGCCTGAAAACCCGCAATGCACGCGGCCTGCGTATCTCTTCCAATGAAAAATCCAGCCAGCGTCCCCGTACTGTCTGTGGCAAGTGTGACGCCAACCGCCTCCAGAAGCAGCGTTCCGCCCATCTCCACCGGATCGAGCCAGGCCAGCAGTGTCTCCCCGTCGATTCCGTTGCCGCCGTTCATCACCAGCCCGCCCGCGCCCAGCGTCAAATAGCCTGCTCCGCCCATCACGCCCCACACGGACTGGTTGATCTGCAACTCGTTGAAGAGTTCGCTGATGACCGTGGCTTTGGAGGCAGCGGGAAAGAACGGATCTTGCGTTAGATAAAACTGTGTCGTGGTCCCGTCACCCAAAAAGTATTCGGTCACGTAAGCCGCCGGCTCATGCTCGCCGCAAACCGTCACATCGTTCGCCAGCCCGCGCTTCACGCTGGCAGTGAACCCCAAGGCTGCCAGGTTCAGGCTGCCGTCCGTCTCATTCAGTGGGTGCACGGTCGTCTGCACGGGGGAGACCGTCAACGCGCCGTTGATTGCTCGATACGCTGCCCGCGCCATGTTTGCCACCTGCCCGGCGCTTATGCTCCACGGCGCGCCCGCTTCGGGAACAAAGTTGCTTACCGGCGCGCTCAGCGTAAGCCCCGCTGTCGACAGCTGCGTAACTCCCGCGTGGGTCACCAGCGTCGTCAGCAGCGCGCCGGCGTTTTCGCTCGTTGAGCCCGTGCTGGGAGGCATCAGGTTCTGGTCCAGCAGCAGCTCGTCGCTCAAAGCCTGGATTGCAATACGGTAGCGCGGGCCTTCGATCGCCAGCCCCGCATACTCCGGCAGCGGACTAACAGCAATGTAGCCCGTAAAGTAATATGTACCATCATCGCCCGCCACCGCCATCGATTGATTGCGCACGGGTGTCGATAAGCTGCCGTTCGTCGGCAGGCTCAGCCACAGTTGGCAGACAGAGGGCTCGTTCAGTTTGCGCTCAATCGTCAACGGCCGCGTTGCATCCAGTGCGGTCGTGTAGTCTTGCCCGTTGATCGTGATCTTCATTGGGTCTCTCTGCTCTGCTGTCTGGCTGACTTACAAACTCGCCGATTCGTTTAAACCAGCGCGTGCGCCGCCGGCAGGAAACTCCGGTAGCAAACCACTCGTTCCCCATCCAGGGGATCGGTCACCGGCAGTGCCAGAAACTGGCCCTTGAGCAGCACCCGCGCCAGCCCCGCCTTTTGTTTGCTGTCCAGGGGCAATGCGGCTTCCTGCGCGCTGGCAACCGTCTGCAAGCGGGGATAGTGGAAAAAGATCCGTTCCCCCTGGCTGCCTTCCATCACAAACAGCGCCGACCATTCCTGATAGAAGCTGCCACCTTCGCGATCAACAAACCCCATCAACGCCTGTAACTTGGCTCCTGCCGCAGGAGCTCCGCCTGGTAACGGCCCTGCTAGCGTCAGTCCTGTCGTGCTGGTCTGCGACACCAGTGCCACATTGAAGGTCACTCTTCGGATGTAATCCACATCCGTCAGCGCCGTGCGCACATACGCTCCCGACACCGGCGTGCCCACAAATCCCGTCTGTCCCGTGTAATCCGCATCCAGCGCGATGATCGAGCCAGCCGAAAACTTTGCGGCATCGGCCGAAGCCAGCGCGACGAACGTAGCCGTCGATCCGCTCTGCACCGTTACCGCCGTCGCCGCTTGCGCTCCATCCGCGGCCGCTGAAGCTTCGCTTGCGGAGACGAGCACGTTCATGTGTTGCGAGCCCGTCGCCAGCGCCATGGTCAGCTTGGTCCAGCTCAGAAACTCCAGGCTCACCTGCGCCTCCAGCGTTTCTCGCACCTGCCCCAGCGCACTGGCCGGAATCCCCGTCGACACCGCCGCGGTCTTGCTTCCTGCCTTGCGCGTGAACTCCTGAATCCAACCCAGGCTGATCCACGGCGCTGGAGGAGCGTCCAGGTTGAATCCGCCCTGCTCCGACGGATCGAAAATCACTGGTGTTTGCGCCGCCCGGTTCACCGCCGCAAAATAACCACGAACCCGCCGCGCCACCGGTGCGGGAGCCGAATACCAATTCGTCGCCATTTACTCCCCCTGCTCCTGGTAGCTGTAAACCATCACTTTCGCGGAACGGCTCAACAGGTCTCGCTGAATTACGAGCGGCCCAAACCCCGGCTCATCCCAAAATACATTCGTCAGCATCGCCGCAGGCGGAGTCGCGGTGTAGTTTAGCTTGGCCGTGTAGAAAGGCTGCGCCATTGCCGTCAGTTCCTCGTCCATCTCGCTCAGTGAACGGCCGCGGTCCAGGCCGCCAAAGCTTTGCGTCCCGCAGCTCTGGTAGATCACCTCGCACTGCTCGGCTACCATCGTGGACCCCAGATCAAAATCCACGCCCAGCCCCAGCCAGCGCAAAACAAAAACATCGTTGGGAAGCTGGCTGAAAGGAGCCTCGGCTTCCTCCGCCAGAATCCCCGGCCGCACCGCTCCGCGCAGTAGGATCGTCCGCCCCGGATTGATTACCGACAGCCGCGTGCGCAGCGTCATATAAAACGAATCTTTCGCATTTTGCATGGAGTAAAACTCCGGACAGTTCTCAGTTGTCAGTGATCAGTTGTCAGCCGTCAATTGGCAGACGGCAGTCGCTGAAGTCGCGCCCTGCCACAACGCAGCTCTAGAAACACTCCCGTTAGTAGCTTGAACCGCAAATTGCTCGCGATGAATTCTCAGCAGTGCGAAGTTAGCTTCAATCTGCGAGTGACAACTGATCACTGACAACTGACAACTGTCTTCACACCGCCTGCTGATGCGCTTCCCGCAACAGCAACCGGTACATATACACCTGGTTGAACGCTTCGTTGGCGGAGATCGACTCAATCAGGTAGTCCTGTCCCGCCACCGTAACCGTCAGGGTCATCGCAAACAGTGCCTGCGCTGATCCCAGGTCCAGCGCATTCACCTGCTGTTCCACGCCGGTAGCTGAAACCAGCAGCTCCCACTTGGACTCGCCATTTTCTTGCCAGTTGGGGCGCAGCTTGCGCATCACCACCGGGCTCACCGCCACATCGGCAAAGGTCGTTGCCACCAGCCCCACTTCGGACTGGCTGCTCGTTGTATTCGCGTTCGTCACCCGCAGAAGGGCCGTCGTCCCTGTCACGCTTCGCAGCAGGGCATCGGCCAGCATCCGCGGCGCTCCTACCGGATTGCGCGCCGCCGTATCGCTCATCCCTCACCCCAGCCTGTTCGCCACGTAAGGACGCAGCCAGGCCTGCACTGTTTCGTCCACCAGCGAACTCGAGAAATACTGCATCTGCATCGTGTCGATCTTGGTCTTGCTCGCGTTCAATGCCGGCGTCGACTGCGCATTGCGCACAATCTGCGCGCACGCCGTCTTCACGTCGTCGCCGATCGTCGCGAGACCCGCCGTGTAGGTCGCCGCCACCTCGTTGAAAGGCAGCCCCAGCAAATTCCACGGCAGCGTCAGCTCCCCGGTATTGGGGTCGCAGTCCACCGTGCTGGGATCAATCGCCGTCCACTGCCCCGGCAGCGAAAACGCCAGCGCAATCTCCATCAGGGGCTCGTTCGCAAGCTCTCCCCGCCGCGGTCTTGCATAGCGGCCTTCGATGCTCACAAGCGGCGTCGTCGCCGGCACCAGCGGCGTCAGCGGCAGATAGCTCAACAACACTGTCTGTGCGCCTCTCACCAGCCGCAACCGCTCCGTGTACTGAATCACGTTCAAGTCCGGCCGCCTGCAGTAGCTGTTGATCAAGGCCGTGGCCGCGGTGATCCAATCCGCCGTCGTCCCCGCCGGCAAGCCGTAATTCTGGTAATCCGCTGGCTGCAGATATGCCATACCCCACCCTTCCCTCTGTTCGTGCCGCCGGGCGAGCGGAAATAGTTACTTCGCTGCTCCCGCCCACCCGCGCTCACAGCCCATCAGCCCGCGTACCCGCTGATGGGCTGAACTGCTGACTTGTTCGTTCGTTACCTGCCGTTCACCTGGACCTGGTAGTGCGCAAAGTTCGCGCCCTTCACCACCGGCGCTCCGAACTTGACCGCGACATACTGGTAGGTCAAAGAGTTCGGCAGCCCCAGTTGGAAGACCCGTGGCGTCGGATCGCCGAGCCAGTGATACTCGATCAGATCCTCGGTCACGATATAGGCCGGCAGCGACGCCGAGCCGGAGCCGATCACGCCTGAATAGCCAAGGCTCCAGTCCGGAATCAGCGGTAGATCGCCCGCCTGCGTCGATAACATCTTCACCGTGATGCCGCCGGTAATCGGTCCGGTGTTCAACACCACGTTGAACTCCGCCTTCATCTCCTGGTCGATCAAGTCCAGAAGCATGGGATTGGCGTAAATCGCCGTGGGCCGCACATGGAAGCCGCTGTTGGCGCACATCGTCGCCACAGCCGTTCTCAGGCCGTTGACAATCGAACCCGTCCCGGGAATGGCAAGCGTGTTGGTGCTGCCCGCCGTGATAGCCGCCTGAATCTGCTCGATTACGCCCATGTACTGCGTGGTCGTCGGCGCGCTCAGGCTGGTGTCGTTGCCGTTCCACAGTGCGATGTCGTGCGTCACCATCACGCCGCTCACCGTATCCACCAGGTCTTTGGCCTGGAGATAAGCAAACTGCTTTTGCTGGTCGCCCAACTCGATGTCGAACAGGTTGTAGTTGATCTGCGATACGATCGCCTTCAACGGTACGCTCAATTCGATGCGCGTCGGAGTTACCGTCGCGGGCACTATTGCGCGTGGATTCATGAAGCCGGCCGTTCCCGGATTCGGAATCAATGTCTCTTCGAAGAACCGCGACGGGTGTCCGGTCGCCGGTACTTGCTTGATGCGCTGCCCGAAGGGGCTGGAACGCCGGCAGATGTCGAAAATCTCGGTTTGATACAACGGAACTTCGATAGCGCCCGGCCCGATATAGTCTGCTGCTGCGTGAATGTCTGCAAAGGTTGCGTTCATAGGCTCTTTCCGCCCCCTCCATGGGGCCAGTCGTTACTTGGTTGATTGTTCACAATTCATAGCTTGCAGTTGGCAGCCGTCAGCTGTTCGCTGTTAGCTGTCTGCTGTTAGCTGCCTTTATGCAATCGCCCCTGCCCGCAGCAGTTGCGTCTTCACCGCAATGCGCTGTTCCAGGCTCAAGCCGGCCAGCGCCGCGTCCAGGGCCTGCACGTTCACCGGACCCTCGCCGATGCCGTGTTTGGCCAGCATCTCGCTGGTCGCCGAGGGCAGCGTCCTGCGCAGTGGATTCAATACATTCTGCGCACTCTCTGCCTTTAGCCCCGCCAGCTCCTGCTCGGCTGCAGCCAGCTTCTCCGCCAGCTCCGCTTCCCTCCGGCTCTGCTCAATGGTCGCCGAGATCTTTTCCACTTCGCCGCTCAGCGCGCCTTGACGCTCCTCCAGCCAGCCCAGCGTACGCTCCAACAGGGCCGTCGCGGCTTCCAGCCGATCCGCAATCTCTTGCTCTTTGTTTTCCATGCCATCCCTTTCTCAGTTGATAGTTTGCTGTTACTAGCTAACTCGCTAACAAAATAAGCCCCGCACCGTCCGGGGTCCCCAGGAAGTGGTTATTGCTTCCTGGGGTGGACCGCGGGGCTTATTTGCTAACTTGCTAACTCGCTGTTCTTCTCTAGCTCGCCATGCGGAAGCTGGTGGCCCGGTAGGCCGCCTTGTCCCGGAGCAGTATTGCCGCTCCGGTAAAAGTAACGCGGGTCAGCTTCCACACCTCGGCCCGCATATCTTCCACCCGCGCGTCGGCCAGCTCATAACTCATGCCCATCGATTCCGGCTTCTGCGCCTGGATCGCCCCAGCCACCTCCGGAAAATCCCGCGCATACAGGTATCCGCGAACCACCAGCCGCTCCCCGACCAGGTCCGCCTCGGTCAGCAATCCGATCTTGCGCCGCGCGTCGTGCCCGTCCCAGCCCGGCCGGTAGTCCACCGCCATGCCCAGCAGTGAAGGCAGAGCTTTCTCCGCCGCCGCATGCGTCAGCATCACCCGGTGTCCGCGCGCCCCCGCCGGCGCTTTGTCGCTGGCTGTATTCACCATCGTCAATACCCCCTCGAACGCCACCCGGTTGGGGTGTCCATCCACGGGGGGAATCTTTACCGCCATCGCTTCCAGTCTCATGCGCTCTCCGCCCATCTGCTTCGCAATTTGTTTACTCTTCATTCGGCCCTTCAATCCTTTGGCCTGGGTGCCCGCCCTTGCTGCGTTTTTTCCACCCCAACTCACATAGCTCGTGCATCGGGGACCCCGATTTGCAGAAAAGATGGGAATCAGAATCTCTGTCTTACCTGCGCAGAAGTGAGCCGCTTTCCAATCCACTAGCTCCTCTGTTCTGCTCCCGCTTCGCCCGTCAACTGTACCGCCGCGCCATCCTGCCCCAGCGGACCCAGCCCCCGCATCGCCCGCACCTCGTTCACCGTCAACACTCCGGCCTGCAAGAGTTGCACCTGCACCGCCAGCTCCGTCTTCTCGTCCCGCGCGTTCAGTTCGTTGAAGACAAACTCATACTCCCGCCAGCCGATGCACTTACCGAAGAGATCCCGGGTAATGTGCCCCGCCAGCAGCAACGCCAAAGGCGAGATCGCGCCGCGAAAGGCTTCGTCGGCCATCTCCGATGCCGTCGACTGGTTGACATCCGCCTCCAGTCCCAGCATCAACGGTGGCAGGCCAAATGCATTTGCGATCATACGGATCAGAAACTCCTGCCACTCCAGCCGCATATCCGCATCGGTGCCCTGAGCGAAGCGAAGCACCTCCGGCTTCTGCTCGGTCGAAATCAGCGGCACCCGCCCGGTTCCCTCGATCTCGTCCTGCCACCAGCGAATCAGCCTGTCATGCTGCGCCGGTGTCGCCTCGTTCAGCCATAGCGCATACTGCGCTACGGAGTTAGCCGCCAGCTTGCCCGCATAGCGGTGCGCGCTCAAAAACTGGTTCACCGTCTCGAAGGCCACTTCCAGCGGCCCCAGCCCGAAGGGCGTAAAGCTGCGCGGGTTCATGCGCACATACATCAGCTGGTCGTCGCGCAGCTCGATGGCGCTCGACTCCAGTTGCCCAAGCAGCGCCTGCGCATAGCGCGGCGTCTCCGGCTGCCCATCCCAGCGCGGATTTATCCGGATCGATGCCCCGTCCACCGCCCACAGCATCGCCGGACGCTCCCCGTCGCCGGTCGGCTCCATCTCGATAGCCCCGTAGCCGCCAGTCAGCACGTCCTCCATCACCTGTTCCATCAGCGTCCTGAAGCTGTCCGCCGCGTTCGGCTCTTCCAGCGTCCTGCGCAGCGCGCGCAGCTTGCGTTCCGCAAAGGCCAACTCCCCCACCCGCACCCCGCGCCGCACCCGCACCTGCCAGTCCATGGCCGCAATGCGATCCTTGATCACGTTGATCGCCCGCCGCACTATCGGCGTCTCCGCAAACCGGCGCAGATTCATCGGTGTCGGCTTGGGCAGGTGCTGCCCCGGAAACTGGACTGGACTTAAAATCGAGGGCAGCGCCAGCGTCTTGCGCTCCGCCTCCGCGTCAGCCGCGCCCGCCGCCATCTCCGCGCTCCGGCCACTCCCCGTCGCCTGCCGCCAGATCTCCCGCAACTGCTCTGCTACCTTCACGCGCACCTTCCTTCTTCAAGCCTCTAGCTGCCAGCTAAAAGCTGTCTTTCAAACCCGCAGATCCGCATCCAAAAAACAAAAAAGGCACAACCCCCGAAAGGGCCATGCCTCATCTTCGCCAGTGAACAGTGGTCAGTGATCAGTGATCAATGTACTCTCCGCTGATCTCTTATCACCAACAACCTCTGTCTACCAGCCGCTCTAACTCCACAACAAAATCGATCCTACATCAAACACTAATAATTATCTGCAAACCTCAAAGGGATAGTTTTCGATGTAAAGAATCAGTTACTCGCTGTTAGAATCAGCGGCAAGGCAACTGTTCTCTGTCCACTGTTCAATGTTCACTGTTCACTGACCACTGCTCACTGTCCACCGGCGAGCCTTCGGCTCGCCCTCACACCCGCAGTTCCCGCCGCGCCGTCTCCGCCACCCGCCCCAGATCCGACGTGGTCAGCACCCGGATTTGGTTCTCCTCCATCGTCTCCACGCCAAAGCGATACATCTCCAGCCGCTCCGGCTCCTCGTCGCTCGCGCCGAGCCGCGCCGCCGGCTCAATCACGGCCATTAACTCCAGTTGAGCCCGCTCCACCCGCTCCACGCCCATCCGCAGCCCCGCCGCCGAAAAGGCCAGCACCTTGGCCATCTCCACGCCCGGTTCCAGGCTCACGGCGTGAAACATGCGCACCACCCCATTCGGCTTGTATCCCGCGTCAATCCTCAGCGGGTCCCCAGGCCTGGTGTACTCCGAGGCCGCAATCCGCTTCCGCAGCAGATCCCACACCCCGGCCCGTTCAAATTCTCCGCGCATCTTGGCCTGAATCGCCGCCCTTCCGCTCAGCCTCTGCGTCTTTTCCCGCGGCGGCGGCTCCACATACAGCCGCATCAGCTCTTCCATCCCCGCCGGAAGGCTCTCCGCCAAGTAAGCCTTGGGCTCCGTCATCTGCACGTTCAGGGAGAGTGATTCCGAGAGCAGCCGCATCAAATTCCCATCCGGCTCGCTCTCAAAGCGCCGCCGCAACTCGCTCTCCATCCCCTCCAGCAGCGCGGTATCGGCCTCCG
This sequence comes from Occallatibacter sp., assembly GCA_052145195.1. Taxonomy (GTDB): domain Bacteria; phylum Acidobacteriota; class Terriglobia; order Terriglobales; family Acidobacteriaceae; genus Telmatobacter. The sequence goes on from JBKQPC010000003.1 coordinate 17,913, forward strand.
GATCAAGGCAGCGCACGCGCCGCCAGTCGCGGGTAAACCTTATCTCCGCCGGCCCACCGCTGCCCTGCTCTCGCAGGATCACCCCGATATGGACGTACTCGTTCCTGACCGCATCCGGCACATACCGTAGCAGTTGAAATTCGCATGCCCGCCGCTGATTTTCGCTACTCATCACATATCCGGCACTCGCTCTTCATGCCCGCCGCTGGTTTTCGCTGTTCATCGTTCTGACGTAGCTCTTAGTTCTCAGCCATCAGTCTTCAGCTGTTGCTATTAACTGTCAGCTGTTCCCTACTCCCAAGTCCCTATTCCCCATTCCCTAGTCCCTGGTCCCTAGTCCCTAGTCCCTAATTCACCCTCCCCATGTTAGTACCCCACCTTATCTCTTTCCAATCCTCCCCAACATTCTTTCCCATCCCCACCCATTTCGGAAATGGCTTCCTGTCCGACTTCCCGAATCCTTCAATCAGCTCCCGTATCCGGCTTCGCCGAGCCAGCAGCTTCTCCACCAGCGCTTCCATTTCGGATATATCCCCGCCATACCACTCCGGCGGAACCTCGCTGGCCGCCGCCCACACCGTCTCCGCCGCCATCGACTCCAGCCGCGTCAGCCAGGGCTCAAAAGACTCCCAACCGCTGATCTCCCGGTAGACATCGTTGCGGTAGTACACCCCGCGCAGGGGCAGATCCTCGAACCTCCACTCCCCGGCGTGAAAGCAGTACCCGTAGTCGATGAAGACCGCCCGGTAGCGCCGCTCCCGCTGTTTGCGCGCGAAGACCGCCTGCCTGCCATTGGCATTGCCGGTCCACTTGTCCAAAGCCAGAATCCCGGCAAACTCGCCCAGATTCCTCACCTCGGCCATCTGCTCCTCGGGTAGGTAATCCACCACCTGTCCCGGCATCAGCCCGCCCACAAATCGCGACCCGAAGTTCAACCCCGCCGAGCAGCGCACCCGCGTCCTGCCCAGGTCCATCTCCAGTTCCGGCGTATTCTCCACCAGCCAGCTCGAGACCTCCATCAATACCGTCTCCGGAGCCGTAAGCCCCGCCGCCTCCGCAATTTTTGAGGCCAGAAATTCGTTGGCCAGCACCCGCATATGTTGCGGGTTGTTCTGAAACTTCACCACATACACCTGGCCGTCGGCGCCCAGCATCAACTGGCCTTGCGCCCCGCCCCGCATCCGCCGGATATGCTGCACCGCCAGAACCGCCAAGCCCTTCCCCTCGCCTCGTCCTCACTCGAATTCTATGCGCTCAGACCACGAAATACAGCTGTTAGCTGCCCTTCAGCACCTCCGCCCGCGCCCCCAGCCCAATCGCCATGGCCATCACCCGGTCGTCATGCGTCCCCGAACGCGCCCCGCTCCCGCCATCCGGCCGCCGCACAAAACTCCGGCACTCGGCCAGCAGCTTCCGGCTTTGAAATCGCTCCGGCTCCTCCACCAGCGCCGCATCCATTCGCCCCAGCGCCGCCGGCCTGCTCATGGACGTCGTCAGCCAGCCCGCCTGACCGTTCTGCTTATATACCTTTCCATAGCCGCACACGCTTTCAATCAGCGCCAGAACCCCGCTGCCGTGATTGTTCCGTTCCACCACCAGCCACGCCTGGTTGTACTCCGTGGCCAGCTTCGTCACCAGCCGCGCCAGCTCCAACCCGCCCATGTGCCCGGCAAACTCCGCGCATTGCAATCCCGTCTCCAACTCCAGCACCTCGGCCGCAGAATAGTCGCCCTCGCTTCCGCCCCCGGCCGGATCCACCGCCACCAGGTACTGTTTGCCCTTCAGCGGGGGCAGCCATATTTCCATATCTCCGTTGAACCTCACCTCAATCGGTTCCGTCACCGTCTTGAGCCGCGCATCCACCGCCCCCAGTTCAAAGACCGAATCCCCGCTGGCAAGAAAGCAGCTCTCGCAATCCTCGGCATACTCCTGTCGCGCCAGAGAGCGAAAATCCGCCCGTATCTGACGCCGGAATCCAATCTGCTCCAAATCCAGCAGCTTGAAGGCCATCAGGTCCCGCTCTTCATCCGTCAGGCTCTCCTCATCCACCGCCTTCGCCCGGTACTGCCGCTCCATCCACCAGGGAAAGAAATGCCGCACCATCCCCTGCTCGTTGGCCTTCTGCCACTCCTCGTAAAAGCAGCCGCCCACTCCCTCCGGCGTCGACTCCAGAATCAGCTCCGCTCCCGGCGCCATCGCCGCCCTCAAGCCCGCCAGCGTCTCCCCCGGATCGCCCGGCCACCTCGCCAGCTCCGAGCAGTGAAGATTCTGCACCGTCAATCCCCGCCCCGCGTTCCGGTCTCCCGCCGTCACCACCCGGTACTGCGAGTCCATCTCCGGAAAGACAATCTGCCGCACATTGGCCCGCGATACCTGCAAGGGCCCTTCGCGCAGCGCCTCCGGCAAACAGTCCACAAAGCGGTGAACGATCCCGAAGATCTCCTCGGCCGCCTCCTGCGAATGAGCCACCTCGAGCGTCAGCGTCCCCGGCTGGGTAATGGTCTTCAGAAAATAACGCGCCGCCACCCAGGTCGTCATCCCCAACTGCCGCGCCTTCAGCACGATATTCCGCTCGCCCCGCAGCCGCTCAAAAGCCCGCTGCACCGTGTTCGCCCGCAACGGCGCCGTGCTTCCATTCCGCGTCCGCACCTGCAAGAGCTGCTCGGCCAGTTCCATCCCCACCGTCCACCCCCGCAGGCTCGCAGGGCGATGATCCAGTATCCGCCCGAACCGCTCCAGCTCCTCACGGTCCAGTTCCTCCGGGATCAGGCTCCTGTCTCCGCCTCCGTGTTTGTACTCCGTACCGATCTCAGCCACAGTATCCTCGCGAGCATTGCCGTCTGCGCTCCCTCTTAAAAGCCTCCAAGCCTCTGTCCTGCATGAAACCTGACCCATTCCCGGACTTCTCACGGAAGCCAGGTGCAGTAACTTCCCGGCTCGATCACCAGCGCATCCGATGTGCTGCTGGAGAGTCCGTAGACCGTCACGGTCACCGCGTTAGTACTTCCCGTAGTGAGGGTAAATTCGATCTCGTCCCTGTACCCTGTTGCCGTGGCGCTGGGCGCATCCGCCGCTGAAACCGCGGTCGTTGTCGTCGAGGTGATGGTGGTGTAAGTGGGCGCCTTATACGCTCCAGGGGAGTCCTGATTGATCACCCAAAGATCCGTAGGAGCATTATTCATCCCTATTCCGAACTGCACCGTGCCCACTGCCGTATTCTGCTCCCAGATCAACACGCACATGCCGCGCTTGGTGGTGCTCACCGGAATCGCCGCAAGCGCCAGCCCGGTCGAGGTAAAACTGGTTGCCGCGATGCTCGTTGCGCTGGATAGCGACACTCCCATCCCGCCGCTGATGGTGCCGGTGGCCGTCAATGTGCCGGGCACGCTGGCATTGCCCGAACTCGTCACCGTAAAAGCCTGAATGTTGTAGTTCGCCCCGCCCTCGTAGACAATAAAGCCGCCCGTGCCGGCTCCCGACGACGCATTGTTGATGGTGACCGCGCTGGTGCCCTGCGAGTTGATGTTGGTGCCCGCATTGATGTAGCCGGTCAGAATGTCCACCGGAGTGGTCGCGCCCTGATCGTGAATCTTCAGATCGTAGCTCGTATCCTCCTCGATATACCACTCGGTCACCGGCGTCGCAGCGGCGCTGTTCAGTTGAATCCCGCCCAACTCCGCGGTGCCCGTCGTTCCCGGCTGAATCACAACATAGTCCGTGCTGGCCGAGTTATTCGCAAAGGTAGTGGTATTGCCCGTAAAGGTCGGCGAGGTCGCCAGAACCGCGCTTCCGCTTCCTGTCGTGGCAACGCTGCCTAGCACTCCGCCGCTGGTTGTCGTCACCACTCCCGCCGTGGTCAGCGGAGTTGTCACCGTCCCCGTGAATGTCGGCGATGCTATCGACGGCGAAGTCGTCAGCGCCAGCGTCGATCCGCTGCCCGATAAGCCGCTGATCGCCGTTCCATTGATCTGCGTGGCGTTGGCATTTCCCAGTTGCCCTTCAAGCTGCCAATAGGTCCCATCAAATGTCGCTGAAATCCAGTGCCCGGCTAACATATCATTTGCAATCAGGTTGCCGGCTCCGCCCCACTTCTTGATGGTCGCGGCGGTGGCTCCGTTCACCGCCAGCGTGGCGCTCCCCGTATTGGCCACATCGGCTTTGAATTGAATATGGTCGCCTGTCGCGGGCGTAAATGTGGGCGAGGTGGAGCACGTATACGCTGTCCCCGACCCCGATGCCGCAACGCAATTCGCCGGCACGCTCAGATTATGCGAGGTCGAGGCCACAAGCTGGCTGCTCGAATTGCTGCTTAGCGCATTCGCCGATGCAGGCACGCTGCCGCCGTTGATCTTGCCAACGGTCGTCGCCGATTGAGCACCCGTTACATCGCCGGCCAACGTGATCGTTTGGCTGGTCAGCGCCAGCGTCCCCGCAGACGACGGCATGGTAATGCTGTTGCTGCCCACCGTTACGCTGCTTGGCAATTTCATTGTTGCCGCGCTGAAATCCTGTAGGCCCGTGCTAAACGTGTTCGCTTGGTTCGTCTGCACGACCGTGCCAGGGAGTGAACTTGGAGCGCCGCCGTCCGTCAAACCGCCGTTTGCGTCAAACGCGGCTAAATGAGTGCTCGTCCCCGTCCCATCGCTCAGTTGCACCTTCACATCCCCCGCGCCGGTGCCGTGGTAGCCAGTGAGTGTTGAGGGGAGAAGCGTGCCGTTATTGTTCCCTAAACCGCAACTCGCATTGAATGGGCCGGAAGCCGGTTGACTGGCCGCACACGAGCCGTTCAATATCTGCACACTGTGTCCCGCAACCACTGGTTCAATGTTTGTGTTGGAACCATCGGTAATCAGGACGCCCGCGCCATTCAACTGATAGCCGCCCGTGGAATTATAAGTTGCTCCAGCCATCGTGCCGGTAAAACTCGGATTCACCAACGCTGGTGAATTCAACGTCATAGAGCTGGATGAGTTTGGCTGCAATGTAATGCTGGTATTCGTCCCCGATACAATGAGTCCGCACCCTGTGCAACCTGTGCTACCACCCTCAAGGATGCTGGAAAGTGCATTGGTTATTGTTGTGTTCTGATAGGGCAACTTGATAACGCTGGTGTAAACTGAGCCAAATGCTGATACCTCCGATGTGCCAGGAATCTTATAATTCCGGCTCTGTATATCGGAGTCGTAGAGATTAACCCCTGAAGCGTTGATGAAATCCGTATTCGCTGCCATCAAGCCACTGCCGCGAATGTAAAGATTAGTGATCGACGGCGTGCTGGAGCCGTGAATGTAGTATCCGTACGCGGGGTCTGTTGTTGGTTGATTCGATTGGTTGTTTGGCTCTCCATCTACGTTATCGAAGATAAAAGAACCATTTAGGTTCCCCGTGCTATTTTCATTCGCCTGGATTTCAACGTAGGCTCCCGTATCGCTCATTCCGAGATAAAGATTCCTGAAGTTCCAATCCTGGGTACTAGTACCGCCTCCAAAGTAGACGGCAGCGGAGCCGCTGACTCCGGTCGGATAATACCAGCACTCTGAATTTTCAACTGATCCCATCGTCATTGTAGATGAGGCATACAAACCAAGGCCCAAAGCGTCGGTTTGTGAAATCGCCATGCAATTCTTCGGTTTCGCGCCGGGCGCATAAGTCCCGCTTGTATAATAGGCGCTATCGTACACGTACCCATAAACGTGTTCCAGCGTGAGCAATTCAGACTCCACCGCGTAGAATGCCGCCTTCTGGAAATATCCCGTCGCCGAGACGTTGCGGATAGTGTTGTTTCCTGCAAGTGCATAATTGTTCGGATTCCTCGATATAGCGATACCTGTCTTGGGGATGTAGCCAAATTGCGGGCTGTTTGTCGAGAGAGCTACATTCTCCACGATACAGTGATTACAGCCCTTCATGTCGATGATGGCTGTCTGGCTATTGTTGGGCGGATTTGCGTTGATGTTCGTTAATATAACGCCGCCGAAGATAGATGAGGCTTTCCCTTCGATATGCGTACTGGGGCTAGTAATAATCTCTCCGCCAGTATTCAGGTTCACATATCCAAGCTTAAGCGTGACAGCATATGCAGGGGGGTTTGTATTCGATGGCACACCCGGACCTAGGGTGAATCCCGCGGAAGCGTACTGCGTTCCATAAAATCCTGTTGCGTCAATAATTCCGCCGCCTTGCGCTGCTAAAGCCGCGTTACAGACCGCGATCTTCGCTCCCATATCGATGCCCGTCTGCTGGTCGGCCATGCACGTATTGTTGATCGTGCCGAAACTTGCAGACAACGCCGAGACAGCGCCGGGAAAGGCAGCCGTGCCAGTACTTCCGCTTCCCGTCTGCGTTGCGCCGAGATTAACCTGAGTGCTGCTTACTAGCGCCAGCGTCCCCGTCGTAGTAGGGCTCGTAATGGTGTTTGTCCCCACCGTGTAGGTCATAGGCTGTTTCATCGTCGCGCCAGAAAAGTCCTGAAGACCTGCCGAATATGTGTTGGCCTGGTTCGTCTGCACTACCGTGGATAGGAGAGAGTATGGAGCTACCCAACTGCGCGTGCCGCCCGTAGTAGAGGAAAGCACATAGCCATTCCCTGCCGGATTCCCTAACGCCGGTTCCCCGCCCAGGTTTGTCAGCGCCCCGGATGCTGTAGAGGCTCCCGTCCCTCCCGCCGTTACCGATACCGTGCTTGTGCCCGACAGCACCGTGCCCGTGCCGTTGTAATAAGCGATCTGTCCGCTGGTTCCGGAGTTCACCGTGCCGCTGCCGCCGCCGCCTACCCCGCACGCAGACCCCGTATTCGTCACATACCCCGAGTTATCGATCTGCAGGCAATTGTGACCACTGCCCGCAGCAAGCCCCGGAAATTGAATCGATGTCGCTCCCGTGAAGCTGGCATACAAACTGCCGCTGTTTCCCCCATACACCTTGAACTGCGTCCCGGACCCTGTCTCGTAGTTGATCCGCACTACGCCTGTGCTATTCGACGCATCGATGTAAGTGTCGCCGCTGTTCGAGCTCTGGTAAGCCTTGAAGCTGTCCAGTCCGCCAGTCGCCGAATTCAGCGCCCAGTTATTGCTTGCATCCTTCACCATGTACCACTGGCTGGTTCCGTTCCAGTCCTTGTATGTGAACGAGCCTTTTTGGCTGGTGGTAAGTCCCGGCCATAAATAGTAATCCACCTCGGCATCGGCGTTATTGCGAACCGTCATCGTTCCGGTCGACTGCGACGTCCCGCCCACCTGCAAGTTCCCGTTGAACTGCGCGTTGCCCGCATTGTTGATTGTCGCTACGGTCGTCTCGCTCGCCCCGCCCGACCCGATCACCACTCCACCGGTCCCGGAGTTGTTCGATCCGTTCAGCACCACCGCCCCGGTCCCCGCCGAGTTGATTACCGTCTGGTTGTTGGTGCTCGACTGCCCGTTGTTATACTGTCCCACCGATATCCGGTTCACGTTGTTGAGCAAATCCTGAATCTGATAGTACTGCTCGCCCGCCGTCGCGTCCGTGAATCCATACATCCAGCGATAACCGTAATCCGTCTGTATCTCATTCATCAATCCGCGCTCGTTACCCGCGCCCGTCCCCAGCCGGTAATGATTGGTCACCGTTGCGTCCTTCTGGCTCCCATACCAATCGCCGTTCAAGCCGTTGAAGCTGCGATGAAATGTATCCAGAAAACTATTGCGCGTCCCGTTGTCCGTCAACTGCCCCGTAAAAATCGTGCCGCCGGTCATCCAGTTGTTGTACGAGCTGCCCGCATCCGCCACCACCTGGTTGATCGAGTTCTCGTTGCGCAGCCCCACAATCGTGTTGTTCTGCGCATTCACTCCCAGATGCAGTGCCGTCGCGCAACCTTCCACGTCTCCGCCGGTGAATGTATTTCCATCGCCCTGCTGCAAATTAATCCCATACGTTCCGGCTGTAGGGTTGCCTCCGCTCGTCGGGCAGTCGATGTGCAGCCGCACAAATGTGCTCGCGTTCAACCAGTCCGTCGTCGCTGGATTCGTGATCTGGTGCCCTATTGCGTTTACCGCTGTCTGAAATCCCGTGAACTCGTTGTCATAAAACGTTCCGCCCGTATAATTTCCCGTCCCATCCAGCGTCATGCCCGTCTGATTCGAATTACCAAGAAAATACAAGCTTTCCAGATCCAACTCTTGTGTGCGATAAGCCGCGAGTCCTTGCGCGCTGGCGCTTGTCGCTGCCGTTATATTGATCACCGCGTTGTCCAGGTGAAAACCTAGCGTATCCGCCGCATATGTTGGGTCGCCCACCTGCACCATCGCTCCCGTGCCAAAGTAATAAAAAACCGTCCCGCCCTGGCTCCCGCTCGCCGTGCTCGCGCCGCGCAAGGCGCACCCGCGCAGCGTCACATTCCTCGTTCCCGCCGTCACCACCACTTGGTTCGCCGTAGTAATCGTCGCGCACGGCAGCAGCACCGTCGCATTCGCCGTCGAAATCGTCAGTTTCGATCCTATTGCCAACGTTCCTGAAAAATTCCGCGCATCGCATGTTCCGCCCTGCGTCGCGCTCAGCCCGCTCAGGCATGCTCCCAGCTTGGCCCCGAAATCCGCTCCCGTAAACTGGTCCACCTGGTACAGCGCCCCTAGCTTTGTTGCCGTCAACGGACCCGTCAGCGTCCCGCCCACCAGCGGAACCGCCAGCGCAGTCACCGCGTCCACATAATGTTTGTCCGCCGCCTGCATCGGCGTCGTTGGATCGCAGCACAAGGTCAGTGGACCGGTCATCGTTGTGCCCGTGATTGTCAGTATTCCGCCCGCCAGGGAAGCGATCGCTTGGTCAACATACGCCTTGCTCACCGTCTGCACGGCCTGCGCCGCCGGCATCACCTGCGCCTGCACCTGCCCCAGCGTCGCCGATGTCGTTGCCGGAACCACCCAGTACTGCGTGTTCACCGACCCGTCACTCATGTAAAATACCGCCGTGTAATATAGCCCTGCAGGCGCCGCCCCCTGGTTGGGGGCAAGATTCACGCTTACAAATCCATCCGGCGCTATCGCCACCGTCATACTTCCGGCCGCAACCACCTGGCCGTTCGCCGTCGTAAATGTTGGCCAGCTCACCACCAGTGTCCCTGTCCCAGGTTGGCCGTTCGCCAGATACACCGTCCCCTGTACCGTCGTCGTGTTGAACGCCTGCGCGTGGACCACGCTTCCCATCCACATGCCCATCAGGCACAACTCCATCAACAACAGGCCCAGCCATCCGCTGGCGCGCAAACCTTCATGATTTGTGAGCTTCATCCATCCCTCTTCTTTCTCCCGGAAAACAAGGCAAAGATTCCTTCCTCTCTGCCTTGCTCCCCGAAAAGTCCTGCCTTCATGAACAATGAATTGCTGAATCGTTAATCCTGCGGAAGCAGGCTGACTTGCCGGCTTGCAAGTTCTCCGTGTACCCCACCTTTGCCGCGTTTTTTGCGGCCTCGGGGTCCCCAGCAAGTGATTTTTGCTCGTTGGGGTAATTTACGTTGGGAGTCACCGGACTTACTGAATCGCTAACTCCGCTTCGACTTCTACGTTCACCGTCTCCACCGCTGCTTCGGCCGTCTCCGCGGCCACCTGCTGCTCTCCAGCCAGACTTTCCGCATAACTGCAAAGCTGGCTTATCACCACCAGGTCTTCGCAATTGATGAGTTCGTCTGCCATCGCATTCAGCATCTTCATGCTTGTCACTTTGCCAGCGAGAAAATCGTCGACCAGCTTCTTTGCCATCTCGCTGCTCTTCTCGCCAATTTGCTTGTCCAATTCCGCGATCAACTTTGCCTTGCCTGGGTTCATTTTTACCGTCTGCGTTCCTGTTCCATGCAGCTTACCCACAGCCGCCTGTCTCTTCCTTGTCCATACCATCTCTCCGCCAATCCCGTCCCACTCTCCCACGGTCTTGCACTCTCCGCAGAAAGGGAAAAGGTTGATTCCCCCACAGGAACCACCCCTTTATATTCGCCGAATTGGTCTCCTCGGTTGCCGCGATTCTTTAGCGGCTTCGTACTGCACTCCAAACCGCCTTGTTATGCCCCTCGCAGCTCCGCGCAACTCGGAGAACCTTCTGATCGCTTCCAGAGTTTGCTCTGCTCATGCCATCCTGCCTTCAGCCGCTTGCAACGCTTCCCCGCGCGGCCCTTCGCCAAGGTCAAAACTCGCACTCAGTCTCCGAAAATGAACTCAGTCTCTCCTGCGCTTGCGAATCCGCGGAAGTGGTCCGATCAGTACCAGGAAAGCCACTTCCATGCTTCCCTGTCATTTCTCTACTTTTTTTCCTCTTTGACTGTATTAAGCGTAACTAATCCCCTCGTTATTTCATGCAACATTCAATACACCTTTTTCCCCTCATCCTTTCAATCACTTATCCCTATTTCTTTCCCTACCACCCGTTGACACGAATTCCAACTATGTACAAATAGAAACTAAACAGTTTTTATCTACAGTTTTTTTGTTTTTCCCACCAGAATCCTCCTCTGACGCTCCCTGGCCCAAATGCTCTACCATTACTCAGTGACCTCCGCTCCCCACTCTCCCATTCTCCTCGTGCACGGTGGCGCATGGGCCATCCCCGCCGACGCCGCTCGCGCTCACCTGGCCGGTGTCCGCAAAGCTCTCGAAGCCGGTTATGCTCTTCTCTCCCGCGGCGCATCCTCTCTCGATGCCGTTGAAGCCGCCGTCACAGTCCTCGAAGACGATCCCACCTTTGACGCCGGACGCGGCAGCTTTCTCACCTCCGACGGCCGCGTCCAGCTCGACGCTCTCCTCATGGACGGCGGACGCATGAAGGCCGGAGGCGTAGCCTGTGTCGAGCGCCTGCGCAATCCCATTCAGGCCGCTCGCTTGGTCCTTGAAAAAAGTCCTCATGTCTACTTCGTCGGTGATGGGGCCGAGCAGTTTGCCCACTCCCACGGCATGGCCCTCATCTCAAACTCCGAACTCGTTCTCGACCGCGAACGTGAGCGCCTTGCCCACGCCAAGCTACGCGAAGCCGCCGGCCTCACCGACGACACCTTCTCCGGTCCGGAATCCTCCCCGCACCCCGTCCTCCACGACGACAAAAGCCCCGAAACGGCTTTCCCGCGCAAAGACTTCCGTACGGAGTCCGCGAACTCGATGACTCACGCCGAAGAAGGTCTTGTGTCAGGGCACGACTTTACAGATTGTGGAAAAATGCAAAGATTGGAGCAAGAAGCGTCAGGGCACGACTTCAGTCGTGCCGATACAATCGCAAAAAAAATGGATGGGGCTTTAGCCCCTGATGAAAAGCCTACATCCCCAGGTGTTGAAAGCCACGATACTGTTGGCGCCGTCGCCCTCGACTCCCACGGCAATCTCGCCGCCGCCACCTCCACCGGCGGAACCCTCAACAAAACTCCTGGCCGCGTCGGCGACTCCTCCCTCATCGGTTGCGGCTGCTACGCCGACAATCTCTCCGCCGCCGTCTCCCTCACCGGATGGGGAGAACCCATCATGAAGCTGGTCCTCGGCAAGTGGGCCACTGACCGCGTCGCCTCGGGTATCGCCCCCGACATCGCCGCCCAGGAAGCCATCTCGTATCTATATAACCGTCTCGGCGGACACGGCGGCATCATCCTCCTCGGCCCCGACGGCCGATACGGACTAGCCCACAACACCCCCGCCATGGCCTGGGGCCTCGCCACCCCCCAAGGCCTCCAAACCGGCCTCACCATCTGACCATCCACACATAAGATGCCCCACACTCGATATGATCAAAATGATGGGTGTCCCATCCTTTCGCATTTTTTTGCGAAAGGGTGGGAATCCACGAACCCTACCCAGCCGCGCTAACTCTATCCCCTGCCATAATCAAGACATGCTCGTCCTCGCCTCCGCCTCGCCCCGCCGCCGAGAACTCCTTACCCAGGCCGGCTTCACCTTCACCGTCCATCCCGCCCACATCCCCGAAGACCCGCTCCCCAACGAAGACCCCATCGCCTGCGTCACCCGTCTCGCCCGCGAAAAAGCCCAAGCTGTCTTCGCCGAACTCATGGGTGCCCCAGGTCCCTCGCATTTGGGGACCTGGGAATCAACGAACCCAAATCTTACATCAACCACATCTTTCACCGTCCTGGCCGCCGACACCATCGTCACCCTCGACAACCAAATCCTCGGCAAGCCCTCCAACCCCGCCGACGCCGCCCGTATGCTCCGCCTTCTCTCCGGCCGAACCCATCAGGTCATCACCGGCGTAGCCCTCATCTCCGCAACCTCCACCCAGGTCGCCGCAGAAACCACCGCCGTCACATTTCGCGTGCTCACCGAAGACGCCATCGCCGCCTACATCGCCACCGGCGAGCCCATGGACAAAGCCGGAGCCTACGCCATCCAGGGCCGCGCCGCCCGCTGGATTCCCCGCATCGAAGGCGACTACTTCAACGTCGTCGGCCTCCCCATCGCCCTCGTCTCCTCCCTCCTCGAATCCGCCCGCTAACTCGCTGGCGCGCAAGCGCGCGTCCGCCTGGACAGCCTCCCCTGAGCGTAGTCGAAGGGGCAAGTCCCCCTCGACTCTGCCCTCCTCTCGTTGTACAATCCTCGCAATCAATTTCACCGCTTAACAACGGACCTCTAATCTTCTGCAAGCAAAGGAAGTCTCATGCGGATTTCTGTTCTCATGCGCCATCTGACCCTGCTTTTCGCCCTCACCTCGCCGGCCCTCCTGCTCGCCCAGTTCCAGCAGCCCACCGGCGAAGAACTCAAGATGACCGCCGACCCCAAAGCTCCCGGAGCCGCCGCCGTCTACCTCAACGTCGAGGAAGTCACCAACGATCCGCTCCACTTTCAGACCTTTTATGCCCGTATCAAGGTGCTTTCAGAGAAGGGCAAGGAGCTGGCCACCGTCGAACTCCCTCCTTATCTGCGCAGCACATCCAAAATCTCCGAAATCAAGGGCCGCACCATCCACTCAGACGGCACCGTCATCCCTCTTACCGGAAAGCCTGAAGACCTGTTGGTCGTCAAGGGTAAAACTAATCAAGGCGAGCAGGTGCAGGTCAACCGCAAGGTCTTCACTCTGCCCAGTGTCGAGGTCGGCAGCATCCTCGAGTATGCTTATACCATTCAGTATGAAGACAATGTCTCCTCCGAGCCGCGCTGGGAGATTCAGCGCCCCTACTTCGTCCACAAAGCTCATTACCTCTTCGTTCCCGCCAAGCAATTCCTGCCCGGCCTCCAGAATCAGACCAGCAATTATCTGATAGACGCGCATAACCGCACGCTCAACACTCTGATCTGGTGGCCCAAGCTTCCCGAAGGCGTGACTGTTAAATCCGATGTCGCTGGCCATTACACCGTCGATGTCGCCGATGTTCCTCCCACTCCCAAAGAAGAAAATATGCCGCCCGTCGAGAGCATTCGTTATAAAGTCTTCTTCTATTACAAGGCCTCCAGCAACTCTCAGGAATTCTGGATCAACGAAGCCAAGCTCTGGTCCAAGGACGTGGATCACTTCGCCGAACCATCCAGATCCATCCGCGAGGCGGTCGCCGGTATCATCTCCCCCGCCGATAGCGACCTCGACAAAGCCAAAAAGCTCTACAAAGCCGTCCAGGCCCTCGATAACACCGACTATTCCCGCAAGAAAACTGAATCCGAGATGAAGCAGCTCCATTTGAAGGTCGCAAAGCGCGCCGAAGACACCTGGGCGCAGAAGAGCGGCTCGAGCGAGGACATCGCCCTGCTCTATCTCGCCATGCTCCGCGCCGCCAGCCTCACCGCTTACGCCACCAAGGTCGTCGACCGTGATCAGGGCGTCTTCGATATCACCTATCTCTCATTAAGCCAGCTTGACGACACTCTCGTCGTTCTCTCCTCCGGCGGCAAGGAGATCGAGCTCGACCCCGGCGAAAAGATGTGCCCCTTCCAGACCGTCAACTGGCAGCATTCCAGCGCCGGCGGCCTTACGCAGTCCGCTCAGGGCGTCGGGGCCGTTACTACCGGCGCCCAGCAATATACCGATAACAAGACCCTGCGCATCGGCGACATCACCCTCGATGCCCAGGGCGCTCTCACCGGCAGCTTCCGTATCGTCATGACCGGCCAGGAAGCCCTTCGCTGGCGGCAAAAAGCCATCACCAACGACGAAGCTGAAGTCAAAAAGCAGTTCGACAAATCCCTCGAGTCCATCTTCCCCGATGGCGTCGAGGCACACATCGATCACTTCACCGGCCTCGACGATCCCAACGTAAACCTGGTCGCCTTCGTCAATGCAAAAGGCTCCATCGGCGCCGCTACCTCCAAGCGCTTCATCCTCCCCGCCTTCTTCCTCGAGACCCGCGGCAAGCAGCCCTTCGTCGCTCAGGAAAAACGCACTCAGCCCGTCGATATGCACTATGGCGATGTCGTTACCGACCAGGTCACCTATCACCTGCCCGGCGATTTCACCGTAGAAGGCGCGCCTCTGGACAACAAGATTTCCTGGCCGCAACACGCTATCCTGACAGTCAAATCCGTCTCCGCCCCCGGCCAGATCACCATCGCCCGCTCCCTGGCCAGTGCCTTCACCTTCGCCAAGCCAGAGGAATATCAGGACCTCCGTGGCTTCTACCAAAAAGTCGCCGCCGCCGACCAGGCCCAACTCGTCCTCGCCAAAACGCCGCCCGCCCCGAAAGGTAACTAGTGATGATTTTTCCGCTCTCTTCCAGTCCTGCTCGTTTCTGCGCCGCCGCTCTGATTATTTTTCTCTGCCATCCCGCTCACGCAAGCTGGTTAGGCAAGGATAAGCAGGATCCCCCACAGTGGGGCCTCGACGCCGCCAAAACTCCCACCCCCGCATACGCCAAGGATGCCGCCTACATCGTTCTTCACGAGGAATACCTCGATGTTGTAGACGCCCAAGGCCGCGCCACCGAGCGCCATCGCGAAGTCAGGCGCGTCCTCAAGCCACAGGGCCGCGGCGACGCATTCTGCTTGGTCTCCTTTGATGTGGACGAAAAAATAAACTACTTCCGCGAATGGACCATCGCCGCCGACCAGAAGCAATATCAAGCCCAGGACACCGATTTCGTCGACGTAGGAAACCCCGGCAACTCCACCATGCTCTCTACCCACAAAGTCCGCGGTGTAAATCCTCCCGCCGCCGATGTTGGCGCCACCATCATATGCGAGTCCGAGAAGTTAGTCGCGCCCTACCTTCAGGAGACAGTCTGGCAAATCCAGGATCATGTTCCCGTTGTTTTCCAGGCCCTTGAGGTTGACCTGCCAGCCGGCCGCGCGCACTCCGAGGCATGGCACAAATACTCGCCCGTTAAGCCCGTCGAGGTTGCTCCCAACCACTGGCGCTGGGAGATCAAAGATATGCCCGCTCTAAACCTGCGCGACGTAAAATCTCATCCCGAATGGGAGGCTCTCGCTGCCCGCATGTCCGTCCAGTGGGGCGATGCCGCCGTGGATGGCAAAGACAATCAGTGGCGCGCCATCGGTCAGTGGACAACTACGCTGCAAGAGCATCGCCCCGATCCCTCGCCTGAAATCACCGCCCAAACCCAGAGCCTCATCGCCGGCGCGCCTGACTTCTACGCCAAACTCAGCCGCATCACCGAGTACATTCAGAAAAACATCCGCTACTTCATCGTCATGCGTGGTATCGGCGGCTT
Organism: Occallatibacter sp.; assembly: GCA_052145195.1. Lineage (GTDB taxonomy): Bacteria > Acidobacteriota > Terriglobia > Terriglobales > Acidobacteriaceae > Telmatobacter. Next base: position 33,523 of record JBKQPC010000003.1, read on the forward strand.
GCAGGCGCATCCCGCCGCCGACATCTTCCGCAATCGCTACGGCGACTGCAAAGACAAAACCACCCTGCTCATCTCCATGCTCCAGGTGGCAGGCATCCACGCCTTCTACATGCCCGTCGACGATCGCCGCGACGTCGTCGATCCCGATGCCCCATCCCTTTTCGGCAATCACATGATCACCGCCATTGAGATTCCCGCCAATGTCCAGGACCCGCGACTCAAGGCCATCGTTAAAGCCAAAGACGGCAAGCGCTATCTCATCTTCGACCCCACCGACGAGAGCACCCCCGTCGGCAATCTGCCCTCGGAAGAGCAAGGCAGCTATGGCATCCTCGCCGCCGGACCCGCAAGTCAGATCATCGCCCTGCCCGTGCTTGAACCGGACGCCAATGGCACAGAGCTCAAAGGTGCCTTTACCCTTGCTCCCGACGGCACCCTGACCGGCTCTATTGATAGCTCTTCTATCGGCCCCAAAGGCGCCGGTCTGCGCGAGTTCCTCAAGTACACCGACGAGAAGGAGCGACGCGAATACTGGGAGAAGTACGTAGCTGCATCCCTTCCCGGCGTCACCCTCGACGCTTTTCAATTCGTCCAGCCCGCTGCCCTCGACAAACCCCTCGAGTTCCACTACAAGGTCACTGCGCGCCAATACTCCCATCTTGCCGGACCGCTCCTGCTCGTCCGCCCTCGCGTCGTCGGCTCCTACGCTGAGGCCTTCGACGACAAGCCGCGCATCTATCCCATCGACCTCGGCGCCACAGGCCGCTGGCATGCCAGCTTTGACATCGCCATCCCTCCCGGCTATGTCGTCGATGAAACCCCCGACCCCGTCTCGCTCGACCTCGACTTCGCCAGCTACCATTCCTCCGTCTCCGCCAAAGGAAATCTCCTCCACTATGATCGCGAATACGTCGTCCGCCAAGTCGAGATTCCTCCCGCCAGAGCCGCCGACTTCCGCCACCTCGAATCCACTATCCTCTCCGACGAAAAAAACGCCGCCGTCCTCAAAAAACAGTAATATGTGTTTCAAAAATCGCATTGTGTCAGGGCATGACTTTACAGCTTACGGAAAAAGCATATGGTGTAGCACAAAGCGTCAGGGCATGACTTTAGTCGTGCCATATGAGCGATAATAATTGTGGGCTTTAGCCCCTGTGGGAATGCGGGTGCCCCACCTTCGCCTATGCGCGTTTTTTGTGCGCATCGGTTAAGGTGAGATATCTATAACTACAGTTCTTTATGGTCTTTTATAGTTTCTCCACGAATTTCCCCAAATCATGTACCCTTATCAAGTCATGATTCGCTGGCTGGTCATCGGCATCGGCGACATCGCTCGCTGCCGCGTCATCCCCGCCATCCTCGCGGAGCCGCGCAGCCGCCTGCAAGCACTGCTCACCCGCGATCCGCAAAAGGCCTCTGTTTATCCCGGGGTCGAGATCTTCACCAACCTCGATGTCGCCCTCCAAACCACACCCATTGATGCCGTCTACGTCGCCTCCCCGGTTGCGCTCCACGCCCCCCAGGCCATCGCCTGTCTTTACGCGGGCAAGCATGTCCTCTGTGAAAAACCCACCGCCATCAACCTCGCTGCCGCGCAATCCATGCTAGCCGTCGCCCGCGCCCATCAGCGCCTCTTCGCCGTCGCCTACTACCGCCGTCTCTTTCCCACGCTCCTCCGCGCACGCCAGCTCATCGCCGAGGGAGTCATCGGCCAGCCTCTCATGGCCGAAGCCAATTGCCATGAATGGCGCTCCAACGACGCTTCCGATCAGCCCAGAAGCTGGCTCTTCAATCCCGCAATGGCTGGTGCAGGTCCGCTCTTCGACATCGCCTGTCATCGCATCGACGCCCTCAACTTCCTCTTCGGTGAGCCGTCCAGCTCCACCGGCCTGCTCTCCAATACCGTCCATCAGATGCCCGTCGAGGATTCTGCCACCGTCCTCATCCAATATCCGCCCGGCATCCATTCCATAGTCGATGTGCGCTGGAACTCGCACGTCGTACGCGACCAGTTCCGCGTCATCGGAACCGATGCTGAAATCAATCTCGACCCTCTCGGCGGCCCTACCCTTCGCATCGGCAGCCGCGAAGAATCCCTGCCTCCGCACGACAACGTCCACTATCCCTGCGTTGAAAATTTTGTCTCCGCCATCCTCGATGGAGCGCTTCTCGCCTGCCCCGGCGACCAGGCCCTCTGGACCGATCGTGTCCTGCAAACGGTCCTCTCCGCGAACCAAAATCGTACCTGATTCTGCACAGCTTCCGCAGTTTTTGCATCGCCAATCGCACAAACCCGGGCCTATACTTTTTCTAGAGCAAGCTTTTCACCACTGTTGCTCGTCTTGCCATGGCCATGCAGCTTCCCCAAAATCGCGCTCCGGATTCGCCCGTAATCCCCGACCGCCTCTACTTCAAGATCGGCGATGTGGCTCGCCTCTGCGGCGTTGAAACCTATGTCCTGCGCTTTTGGGAGACGCAGTTTCCCCAGCTCAAGCCCAACAAAAGCGGAACCGGCCAGCGCCTCTACCGCCGCAAAGATGTTGAGCTTGTATTGAAGATCAAGCACCTGGTCCACACCGAGGGATACACCCTCTCCGGCGCTCGTCTGGCATTGGAGCAGGCCCACACCCGCAAATCGCCCCCGCCAGAGCAACACTCCAAATTGCCGCAGCTTGCCGTTGTCCCCGTCCAGCCCGTTTCCGCCCAGTCTCGGAATGAAACCGCCGCCACCATCGCCCATGCCCGCGCTGAACTCCGCGAGATCGCCGGCATGCTCGCCCAGCCCCAGCCTCAGTCGCTTCCATCCCGACGCCGCTCGCGCCTCGCCACCATGCCCTCCAAATCAGACACCCTCTTCCCCCTCTAATCTCTCTCTTCCCGTTATGCATTTCCGCTAACGTTATGTTTTTCCGCTAACTCGCTAACTTGCTCTCCCTGAAAATCTGGGTGCCCCATCCTTGCGACGTTCATGTTTTTGTCGCAAGGGTGGGAATCCATAAAACTAATCAGGCCCCGTTTTTCCGCTAACTAGCTCTCTCAAAGCTCAGCGACGCCGAGTTGATGCAATAGCGCAATCCCGCCGGTCGAGGCCCATCCGGAAAAACATGCCCCAAATGTCCGCCGCACCGCGCGCAAGTCACCTCCACGCGCCGCATTCCTAGGCTCAAGTCTTCATGCTCCACCACTACCTTCGAATCCGCCGGCAGCATGAAGCTCGGCCACCCGCACCCTGAGTCGAACTTCGCCCCGCTCAGAAACAGCACCGCCCCGCATCCCGCGCAGTGGTAGTTGCCCGTCTCCTGATTCTCCGTGAGCGCCCCGGTAAACGGCCGCTCCGTCCCTTTTTCGCGCAGCACACGGTACTGCTCCGGCTCGAGCCGCGTGCGCCACTCCGCCTCCGTCAGCACCACCTTCTCGAGCGATTCGCTCATCGCAACCTCCTCGACCTCTTGCTCTTTGGATGCATTCCGCCGTAAGAATGGATGAGGGTTTTTCTCGATAAGTCTATGTATATGGATCTCCCGCCTTCGTTATCATTCTGAACTGACTGAAGCTTCATCCGGACAGCACCAAGTGAAAGGAAGCAACTGCGCTGTGGTTGTTGTTCTCTGTTCTCTGTTCTCTGTTCTCTGTTCTCTGTTCTCTGTTCTCTATTCCCTATTCCCTAGTCCCTAGTCCCTAGTCCCTACTCCCTAGTCCCTGCCTTTCTCACGCCTCCACCACCAGCTCAATCTCCACCAACACATCCTTAGGCAGTCGCGAGACCTCCACGGTCGTCCGCGTCGGCGGCGCCACGCCCTTCTTGCTCATATACGTTTCATACACCGCGTTCATGGCCGCAAAATCCTTCATGTCCTTCAGATAGACGGTCGCCTTCACGGCATTGTCCAGGCTCGTGCCCGCCGTTTCCAGAATCGCTTTCAGGTTTTCCATGGCGCGTGTGGTCTGTTCGGCAATCCCGCCCGGAACTGCCTGCCGCGTCTTCGGGTCCACGCCCACCTGCCCGGCTGTGAAGATGAGATTCCCCGCGCGCACCGCCTGTGAATACGGCCCTATCGCCGCGGGAGCTTTATCGGTTGCAATCACATGTTTGCTCATGCCCCCATTGTAGCTCCAGCATTCCGTCTTTTCCCTCGCCCTCCCCGCCCTCGGCGCTACACTAGATGTCAACATGATCTCCCCCTTGGCTATAGAACTCTCCGCCGCTCTCGGCGCAACCGCAACGATCGGTCTCGCTGTCGGCGGCTTCGCCTACGCCTCCCTCTGGCCCGCCTCCCAGCTCTTCGGTTCCTCGCTCATCGCCCCGCCCCGGCCCGGTGAGCTCGCGCTCACCTTTGACGACGGTCCAAATCCCCTCTGGACCCCCCGCCTCCTCGATCTCCTCGCCCGTCGCGGTGTGCGCGCAACCTTCTTCCTTGTCGGCAGTTACGCTCAATCCCATCCCGATCTTGTCCGCCAGATCGCCGCCGCCGGCCACTCCATCGGCAACCACTCCTGGTCCCATCGCAATCTGGCCCTGGCCTCCTCCCGCTGCATCGAAGATCAGCTCTCCCGCACCAGCCAGACTCTCGCCCAAATCACCGGCACGCCCCCGCGCTTCTTCCGTCCACCCTTCGGAGCACGCCGCCCCGCAACGCTGCGCATCGCTCGCCGCCTCGGCCTCACTCCCGTCCTCTGGAACGCCATGACCTCCGACTGGAAAAACCCCTCCGCCGACGCCATCTCCCTCAGTCTGCAAGAGATAATCGACCGCCTCTACCGCCAGGGCCAGGCCGCCAACATCGTCCTCCACGACGGCAGCCACTCGGCACCCGCCGCCGACCGCGCTCCCTCCGTCGCCGCCGCCGCCCAGCTTATCGCCCGCTACCAGCCCACCCACCAGTTCGTCACCCTCGACGCCTGGGCCTGAGTTTTGCGAAGGGCAAAGGGGCAAAAAACCAATGTGAAAAAGTGCGTTATGCGTGGATATGGATGGGGTTTTTGAGACATATATGGATGTATATGGATGAAGTTCGGAAGATATATGCGCATTTATGGATGAGCTTCTGGGGATTTATGCGTGGATATGGATGGCGAAAGATAGGGACTAGGGAATAGGGAATAGGGACTGGAGAGACAGAGATCAGTGGTCAGGGACCGGCAGGTCTCGGCTGGCAGGTTCCCGGCACAACCCCATCCACCCGTTTTTAGAAATCAACCCACGCGACGAAGTCGTGATAAAATCCTCGCTGTCATCCTGAGCGAGCACAGCGAGGTCGAAAGCCTGCACTGAGCGAAGCCGAAGTAGACCTGCTTTTGCTTTTCATGCTTTGTTTCAGGGCACGACTTTACAGCTTATGGAAAAACTCGTAATCGAGCCTGCTTTGTGTCAGGGCACGACTTCAGTCGTGCCGAAAGCGCAATAAAAAAATGTTGGGTTTTAGCCCCTGAGGGAAGCTTTCCGGAGGGAGGCGGGGGTTTAACGGGGTCCCCGGCGACTGGTCTTCGTCGCTGGGGTGGAATTTCAACCCCCGCATAAAATCGTTCTTTTGTTTTTAGAAATCAATCCACGCGACGAAGTCGCGATAAAACCTGCTCAATTCCCATTCCCGCTAGCACTCGGTTTCCATTTCCCGTGAGCGGGGTCACGGTACTGGGCAATTCCTGCCGCGTGCATTTGATCACATAAATCCCGTTTCGGCGGCTCTTCCGGATAAACCGGTCCTACATATGATCCATCAGGCATACCAAACTCTGCAGCATTGTCATTCCGTATCAGGACCAATTGAGCAATCGGCAAACCGGGAAAGATCGTCAGCGGCGTATTCGAGACGTTTGCAATTTCGAGCGTCAGACAGCCTCGATACAACGGGTGTATCCACGGAGCCGTCTCGATGACCATGAAGCAACGCGCAACGGAGGATTTTGTGAGTATCTGTCCTGAGAGATCACTTGGGAGCTTTATGAATTCGAGCGTGACGCCTAGAACCGTCTCGTGGGATGGGACTACAAAATAGCTTCCGAGCGGTACGTGGACTCTTGTGTGGGAATATCCACCCACTTGTGCAGATCCCCAGCTCGGGTCTGGCGGCATCTGCGGCATCAGAAAGTGACATCCAAGCCTGAGATCGACAGAGTCGGAATCGAACGCCTCTGACCTCGGTCGCGGCGTGATTACAAGACTCTCTTTCTGCTTGATCTCAAGCTTGAGGCGTCGCTGGATCTCAGACTTAGACAGAATCGCCATCCTCTTCCTCCATCCCAAGGGATTGGTCTTCAATCGCTTTGGCAACCCATTCTTCCACGCGCCGAATCCAGTGCAACCGCTTGGGGTATGAATTGAGGTCTTCACCTTTGATAGAGCCCATCAATTCGTCGATCTGTGTCAGATAAAACTCTACTCCGGAATTTAGCAGCACCAACGGAGACGCGGTGATGGCATTAGTGTCTTCTGGTCTGTCGCCGTTGCGGAGGTTTAGGGTTGATGGTACCACTCCGTTCGCCAGATAATTCTGCACTGTCGAATTAAGTTGGGAGAATTCGGCAAATCTATCATCGACCCCATCGAACGCAATTCCTATGGCCTGTCTAATATCCGGCAGGATAGCTTCGAGCACACGTATGTTTGCGCCCTGTGACTGGTTCCCTACGACGTGTTTTTCCATGGAAATTCCCTGCATCGCCTTGAGCAGAGAAGCTGAACGTGAGGAATTTTGATTAATACCGGCCCACCAAGGCAGCCCCCTTAAGAGGATAGACTGCTGCTGAAGTCTGAAGATGAAGGAGGGATATGTGTCATAGAACTGCAGCAGCCGAGGAACCATCTCATCCAAAATCGCCCCAGAATAATCCAGGACAACCGACAGGTCATAGGCTTCAATGAAAGCGTAGGTATAGCACGGACCGATCAGCATGATCCCGAAAAGATCGCAAAAGATCTCCTCTGCCCATAGCTCCATCTGCTTAATCAAAATATCCTTTTTCACCGGGTCTTTCAGCTTCTTGAGTAAGACATCCCTCTGCATTTGATCAATATTGTCCGCCAATGAATTGAATGCGTTGCTTACTCTGGACTTCAATGTGCTCTGAAGGTCTGTTCCTCTGTACCTGTAGTGCGCCATCTCGTGGGCCACGAGGCAATTGGCGAATGCGGTCCGGCCTTGCGAGTAGGGCATCCCAATAAGACCGAGGTCGTCTGGAAACTTCGGCGCGTTAGGAACAATCGTGCGAAATGCCTTGGCCGTAGTCCGCAGGGCGGCGGTATGGACGTGTATGTAATTGAATTCCGCGGTGTGAAAGAGCGCGAATTTTGTGTTCTCATAACCTGGGAGTTCTTGGAATCGTCGGGCTATACCATCTACTACCGCCGAAGGAACTTGTAGTGTATCTGCATCAAACGCTGGCTTTATGAGTTTATGAAGCTCTCGCCAGTGCCCCCTGATCTCTTCGAGTTCAGGGCGTTTATGCTCAAATTCATCTGCGTCAGCGACTTTCCAGTCTGCAATGTAGTCCTTGCAGGTTGTCGCAAGCTCGTTGACAAATTTGAAGAAATCAGTCGCTGCTAGTCCGTATGCGGCGGAGGGCCTTCTGGCAGTCCCTCCGACAACGCTCTCAATAAATGCATAGAGCGCAGTGAGGTCATGCCGCGGATGGTCGCGCTCTTCTGGCATTGGTTAGTTAGGCCATAAAGGCGTCGCCTGATGCAGGATCGTTGTAGTGATGCATCGCTCTGCTTTCCAATGCGCGAAAGAACTTTCGTGCCGAATCGAGAGCCTCTGTGGTGGGAGCGTTGACGTTGTCCGCGAGCAATGACTTCAGGCTCTCGACCAAGGGCGCCGGGTCCATAGGGCTTACCTCGCGCAAAGTCTGGATCTCCTCGTACTGAACGTAGTGGTCCGTGGAGAGCTTCGCATAAAGATCAGCATTTGTTGACAACGCCTCCAGCGACTGAGCAGCAGTACGAATGGAGTCTTGCAACTCGGGGCGCACGTTTCCTTTGCCGGCCGCGCGTATAGCGTTCAGTGCCCGACGGGCGTCCAAGGCAAGCGAAAGATAATAAACACGCTCTCCTACGGCGACCATTTTGTTATTCTCCGGTTCCGCGTTAAGGAGCATCATAATTGACGCGCCTCCCAGCTGTACGTTTATATCAGTTTTTGCGAGATTTGTCAACAAATGTTGATAAAATTTGGATGCATTTGTTGACAATTAAGGATTTAAGATCAACAATTGACAAATGGCTAAGGCTGATCCGGATAGAGATACATACAACAAGGCGGTCCGTGACCACATCGTCAGGGTTATCGACTCTGGAGTATCCCGTAAGGTGGTGGCCAACGTGCTGGTCGTTTCACGTGCCGCTATTTCTTCATATGTGCTTGGTAGAACGACACCGAAACCCTATATTATTGAACGACTTTTGATGAAATGGCCAACCCAACTTCCGTTCCGCGGTGTGTCTTTTGGCGTTGGCGCGTATGCCAGCCCGACCCCGAAGCCTGAGTCCGTGCCTTACCAAAGGGACCTCTTTTCAACTTTGGATTCGATCAAACCCGAGAATCTGAAGATCGAAGTTGAGAGAGCGGGCGCAACAGATGTTGAAATGAAGGTCTCGATAAGGGTCGCGGGATAATCTTAACCACCAAAAATGCATTATCCAGAGGTGAAGCTCTCTTTGAGTGTCATTCTCCCGCCAGCGTCTCCAGCAGTCCATCAAAATCCTCCAGTCGCGCGTACTCGATGATGACTTTGCCGTGGCCGTTGTGATCTTCGATGTGAACCCTCAGTCCCAGCGCTCTCTGCAACTGCTCCTGCACCGCGCGAATATTGGGATCGATTTCCCGCTCTTCTTTCTCGTCTTTTTTCGCGCCCTTCTCGGGGTGCGTGATTCCTTGTATGTATGCCTCTGTCTGGCGAACAGAAAGCGAATGTTTGACGATGCGCTGCGCCGCAATTTCCATCTCCTCGGCGTGCTCAAAAGCCAGCAGCGAACGCGCATGGCCAAAGCTCAGGTCGCCGGACTCGACACGCGCCTGCACGGATATCGGTAACCTCAACAATCGCAAGAAGTTAGCTACGGTTGCCCGGTCCTTGCCGGTGCGCACCGCCATCTGCTCCTGCGTCATGTGAAACTCGCGCGAAAGCCGCTCGAAGGCCCGCGCCTGCTCCATCGGATTCAGGTCCATCCGTTGCAGGTTTTCGACGATGGTGATCTCCATCGCCTGCTCGTCGGAGACTCGCCGCAGAATCGCCGGGATGGTCTTCTTGCCGGCTAGTTCCGAGGCCTTCCACCGCCGCTCACCCGCGATCAGTTGAAAGCGGCCATTGACCAGCGGGCGCACCAGCACCGGCTGCACCACGCCGTTGGCGGTGATCGACGCGGCCAGCTCGCCCAGTTGCTCCTCATTCAATTGCGAGCGCGTCTGAAACGGGTTGCGATCGATCTGGTCAATGGGGATCTCGAGCGGCTTGCCCCCCTCGCTCTCGGCGGCGGCGGGAGCGGCAGGAATGCGCGGCAACAGGGAGTCCAGGCCCTTGCCCAGGGCGCGGCGTTTTATGTCGGTGACGGTAGCGTTCATAGTTCAAAAACCTCTTTTCCGGAAGAGTGGCCGGGGGATTGAATCTGTTTGGACTGGGGAAATTTGTAAAAGCCAGTTACCCTACCCTGGCGCGTCTTTGTTCTTGCGGCCAGGGCGGGAAGTCGCGCAGTCATCAGGTACTCGGCAAGATACTCACCTCATCCTCGGGCTCGGCGGAGAAGAGGTTCACCTTCTTCGGAGTCTGGATGCCGTTGCGCGCCAGGAACTCCCCCGCCATCTCGAAGTAAGCCTCGGTGCCGCGGGAACGGGGATCGTAAAGAGCCACCGGCTTTCCGTGACTGGGTGCCTCGGCCAGCCGCACGTTGCGCGGAATCACGGTGTGGTAGAGGCGATCCTTGAAATACTCGCGCAGCGTGTCTGTCACCTGCTGCGCCAGGTTGGTGCGGTCATCGTACATGGTCATCAAAACGCCCTCGATAGTGAGCGAGGGATTGTACGCGGCGCGCACCCGCTCGAGCGTGGAGATCAGCTCCGAGATTCCTTCCAGGGCAAAGTACTCGGCCTGCATGGGAACAATCAGGGTGTCGGCCGCGGCCAGAACGTTGACGGTGAGCAGGTCAAGCGCCGGCGGGCAGTCCAGAATCACCAGCTCGTATTCTTCCTTGATTGGCTCCAGCGCGCGGCGCAAACGCAGCGCTCGATCATCGGCTGTGGCCAGTTCGATATTGGCGCCGGTCAGGTTCTTGGAGCCGGGCAGCAGAGAGAGCAGATCGATCTCCGTGGGCAGTATCACCTGCTCCGCCGGGGCGTCGCCCATCAGCACATCGTAGATGGAACGGCGATTGTCGTCGCGCTGGAATCCGATTCCCGAGGAGCAGTTTGCCTGAGGGTCGCAGTCCACCAGGAGAACCTTGATGCCCTGGAGAGCAAGGCAGGCGGCCAGGTTGATGGCCGTAGTCGTTTTGCCAACTCCGCCTTTTTGGTTGACGAGGCCGAGAATCTTTCCCATGGCAATCCAGAGTAAAGCAAGCGGCGTTCGCGGGTAGCCGCTGGAGCTGTGGAGAACCGAGCAAAGTTGTGGAAAGCGCTTTTCGCGTGGCGGAGCAAGAAGTGAGCAAACCTATACAGGGGAAGGCTTTCACGGCGTGGAGCACAGTGGTGGTGGAGGGCGCGTGAAAAACCGTGATCGGTGGAAAACTTCTGTGATTTTGGGTAAAAATGCGCGTGGGTAAATGGATATTTTCGAGTAGGGTCCATTTAGAGACCCCGCCCATTCTGGGCCGGGATAGAAATGTTCCACGTGGAACATTGACCGATTTGGAACGGTTCCCAAAATGTTCCACGTGGAACATTTGGCAGTTGCAGATTTAGTTGCAGATTAATTCTTGCTTGACTTCGCCACACCTTCGACTGGGCGTCTCTCAAAAATAATGAAGGTGAAGGGTCAGGGGTGAAGAGTCAGGATGCCCGGTCGATCACCAACGATCATCTGAAGCTTGTGCTTGCGGGAACGGTTTCCTTTATCATCCGTAAGGACTCTTATGACCGAAAAATTATCCGCGGCGGATGCCGCAAGTGAAAGTCACAGACTGTCTCGCTTCACCTCCGGGATGGCTATTGTTCTGTACGTCGCGCTTGCTCGCATGGCGCTCTACTGCATGGCTGCGCCGCATTACGGATACTTCCGCGATGAGCTTTACTACCTGGCATGCGGGGAGCACCCGGCGTGGGGATATGTGGACCAACCGCCGCTGATTGGATGGATTGCCTGGTTCTTGCAGCACACTATTGGGACATCGTTATGGGCTTTGCGTCTGCTGCCGGCACTGGCCGGGGCGGGGACGATCGTGTTGGCGGGCGTGCTGGCGCGGCAGTTGGGAGGGCGGCGTTGGGCGATGTTTCTTGCCGCGCTGGCTGCGCTAATGGCACCCATCTCGCTGGCCTTCTCGCACTTGTTCACGATGAATGCCTTCGACCCGCTGCTGTGGACGGGGATCGCCTGCCTCATCGTGCAAATCGCCAAGACGGGCCGCGAGCCGCTTTGGCTGTTTGTGGGCGCGCTGGCGGGAGTCACGATCCTGAACAAGTATGGCGTGGTGTTCTGGCTGGCGGGGCTTGCGCTGGGAGTTTGCCTGACGCCGCTCAGGGAGAGCCTGCGGCAGCGGTGGTTCTGGCTGGGCTGCGTGCTTACGGCGGCGATTGCTCTGCCCAACTTCTTGTGGCAGCAGCAGCATCAGTTTCCTTTTCTTGAGTTGATGCGCAACATCCGCGCAAACGGCCGCGACGTTGTGCTTGCTCCGCTGCCGTTTCTTGGGGCGCAGGCACAGATGCTGGGCTTTGTGGCCGCGCTGCTTGTGCCTGCCGCGCTGCTTTTTTTCTTCTCGAAACAGGGCAGGCTGTATCGGGCGCTGGGGTGGGCGTACCTGGTTTTTCTGGCGGAGATGATGGCTCTGCACGGCAAGCTGTACTACCTTGCACCGGTGTACCCGATGCTGTTTGCAGCTGGGGCGGTGTGGGTGGAAGACGCGACCGAACGCAAGCTGTGGGTCTGGGTGAAGCCAGTGCTGGCGCTGGCCATAGCCGGTATCGGCGGTATCTCCATTCCCCTCGTCCTGCCGGTTCTGAGCGTTCCCGACTTCCTGGCTTACGAGCACAGGTTGGGCATTGAGCAGCAGAAGTTCGAGCACCAGCCGGAAGGAGTTCTACCGCAGATTTACGCCGACATGTTTGGGTGGGAGGAGGTGGCGCAGCAGGTGGCGGCGTATTACCAGAGGCTTTCGCCGGAGGAGCAGAGGAAGACGGCGATCTTTGCGAACAACTATGGGGACGGCGGGGCTATCGATTTTTTTGGGCCAAGATACGGGCTGCCGAAGGCGATTGGCAATCACCAGAGCTACTGGATCTGGGGACCTCGCGGGTACACCGGCGAGAGCATTATTGTGCTGGGCGAGGGCCATGAAAGGAATATGCAGGAGCACTGCAAGAGCTACTCGATCATCGGCAATACCAAGCACCCGTTGTCGCGGCCTGATGAGTGGAAGCCGATTTATCACTGCCGCGGATATGAGTGGAACCTCGAGGAGATCTGGCCGCGGATGAAGCATTGGGATTGAGGGGGAAGAAGCAAGATGGAAATAGTGAATGCGTTTATCGGAAAAACGACGAGGCCGACGGATGCGGAGGTTGCGGCGGCGCTGGGCTCGACGGCTGGGTTATGGAAGCAGCTAGTGGACTGGATGAAGGAGCAGGGGGTTGGCGAGAGCGAGTGGAATTCGTCCGGAGCCAAATACGGCTGGTCGCTGCGGCTCAAGCAGAAAAAGAGAAACATTGTTTATCTGGGACCATGCGCGGGCTGCTTTCGCGTGGCGTTTGCGCTGGGGGGCAAAGCGGTTGCGGCCGCGCGGAAAAGTGACTTGGCCAAGAGCACGCTGAAGATCATCGACGAAGCGCCGCGCTACGCGGAGGGAACGGGCGTGCGATTGATGGTGAAGTCGGAGAAGGATCTGGGCGCGATCAAGAAGCTGGCGCTGATCAAGATGGCGAATTGATGGCGCATCAATAATTTTTTCAGGGGCTGAAGCCCAAATTCTTTTGATGTCCTTATCGGCACGACTAAAGTCATGCCCTGACGCTTCTCGTTACACCCCATGCATTTTTCTGCAAGCTGTAAAATCGTGCCCAGACGCTTCTTGCTACACCCTTTGCTACATCTCTCGCAAGCCCAGGGCGAGCAGGCGGCTGTCGTTGCCGGGAAAGAGAGGCACCGGGTCCCAAGTGAAGTTGGATCCGGCTGCTGCTGTGAGAGCGGGAAGTGCGGCGTTGGTGGTCATGAGCGCGAGCCAGCCACCGGGACGGACTAGATGGGCTGCGGATTGGACGGCACGGTCCATTTTGTCTACGGCGCGCAGGGTGACGCAATCAAACTCGGTGGGCAGAGTCTCGGCGCGGCCGAAGTGGACCTTTGCGGATATTTTCAAGACGCGGACGGCCTCGCGGAGAAAGGCGGCTTTTTTGCCCTGCGACTCGGCCAGGGTGACGGCGATTTCTGGACGGCAGAGGGCGATGGGGATTCCGGGGAAGCCGGCGCCGGAGCCGAAGTCGAGCAGGGTGGAGATTCCGGCGGGGAGAGCTCGGGCGCAGGCGATGGACTCGACAAAATGGCGTTGCAGAATTCCTTCTACGTCGCGGATGGAGGTCAGGTTGATGCGGGCGTTCCAGCGAAGAAATAGCGAAAGTAGGGTTTCGAAACTACTGGTTAAAACTGGGTCGAGCGGGGGCTGACCGGCCTCGGCGAGGAGGAGGTTGAGGCGGGCTGCGGCGGGATGGAGGGATTCGATCATGGATTTCGATCTTAATGAACGAGACCGGAAAACAATAAAAAACTATCGATATGAATATCCCACCTTAGCGGCAAAAACAAAGACGCCGCGAAGGTGGGGCACCCGAGATTGAGATTCGAGGTATCCCACCCATTTCGCAAAATGCGCGAAATGGATGGGGCACGAAGATATTTGGGAGATTGAGCACGCCATTCACGCTGACATCGTCGATTCTTCAATGTGGCGGGGCTTCCAGAGTACAGCGGCCTGCACAAAGGCAGCGAAGAGGGCGCGGGAGAGAGCGCTTGAGGTGTATGTGCGCTCGGGATGCCACTGGACGCCGAGAACAAAGTGCTGGGGTGAGTTGAGTTCGACGGCCTCGACGACGCCGTCGTGCGGAGAGACGGCGCTGACCAGCAGGCCGTCGCCGACGACCTTGATGGCCTGGTGGTGCGAGGAGTTGACCAGGGGGTCGGGGGGAGAATTTCGGGGGATTATCACAGCCAGGCGCGAGCCGGGGGTGATGTGGACGGGATGAGCTTCCGCTACATCGCGGCCTGGGCTGTGATTGACGATGGTTGTGAGGTGCTGCACGAGCGAGCCGTTGAGCCAGACGTTCAGGGATTGCATGCCGCCGCAGATGGCCAGGATAGGCTTGTGGAGGCTGAAGGCGTCTTGCAGGAGCAGCTCGTCGACGGCGGCACGGGCAGGGTCCGTCAGGCCGCACTCGGGGAGCGGAGCTTCGCCGTATCGTTGAGGGTCTACATCGAATTTGCTGCCGGGCAGAAGCACAGCCTGGACGCCGGCGAGCAGACGGGCGACACGGTCCTGATGCTCGTGGAGGGGAACGATGATGGGCGTGGCTCCAGCGGAGCGGAGGGCGGAAAGATAGGCGGGCAAGGTGCGCTGGTTATAAGCCGGATCGATGCCTGTGGGCTCGGGGATGGCGATGTGGACGCACATGGCAGGGAATAGTGTAACCACAGGAGCGGCAGGTGCGATAGGGGCAAACGGGGTGGGTCGAAATTTGTGGATTCCCCCCGTTTAGCGAAGAACGTGAAAAGGATGGGGCCCCCGGCTACCAACGAACCAACCCCTCCGAATCGTCCACAAGTACCACGTCCCACTTTTCCAGCATGGGCATCAACAGGCTTTCGAGTTCGGTTTTCCAAAGCTCCCCTTCATAGAATTTTGCCTTCATGGGCTCGCGCGAAGCCAGGTCAGGAAAGCCGCGCATGAAGAAGAAGGTATCGGGGTCCTCAATGGAGAGCAGCGGACCAATGATCTTCATACCGATCTCAGCGTGCGCCGGCATGGACTTTGCTCGGAACGTCTCAAGAAATTCTGCCCTGCGACCGGGCTTGGTTTTATAGGTGCGCAGTTCGATAATCATTTCCATGCCTCCGCCTGCATCTTCTCGTGGCGAGCATAAATGCGCAAGAATGCACTTTTGGGTACGGGAGTTACCTTATGGAAACCGATGCAACCTTGCAGTCCGCCGACAGAGTGCAACTGCCTTTGCCGACGGAGTGCCCCATGACCGCGGCGCTCAGTGCAATTGGGGGCAAATGGAGCTTAATTTGCCTTTATTGGCTCGATTCCGGCATGCGCCGTTTCAATGAATTGCGCCGGCTCATGCCTGATATCTCTCACAAAGTGCTCACGGCTACTCTGCGCAACCTCGAGGAGGAGGGACTCATCACGCGTACGGTGTATCCCGAAATCCCGTCTCGGGTCGAATACAGCATCTCCAGCCATGGCGAGAGCCTGCGCCCGCTCATCCATGCTGTACGCATATGGGGCCGGGAACACCTGGAATGGAAGCGACAGGAGCAGGGATAGCGCCTCATCCCCGCGGGACTTGCCTGCGTCAGGGAAACCATTGCAGACGCGCTGACTGGCACTAATTATCCGCGCAATTCCTGGATAGCTGCGCGGAGGCGCGCGGTGAGTTCATCGACCTGCTGCATGGTCATGGACATGGTTTCGATGGGCTGGCCGATTCTCACTGTGAGTTGGCCGGGAAAAAAGTGATGGGTGTGAACGGGCAGGAGCTCGTAGACTCCGCTGAGCGCGATGGGGACAAGCGGGACTTGAGAGCGAATGGCGAGGTAGGCCGCGCCGGGAAGAAAAGGCTGTAGTCTGCCGTCGAGAGTCCGCTTGCCCTCGGGAAAGAGGAAGAGCGGCATGCCGGAGCGCAGGGCGCGGGCAGCCATCCCCATGCTGGAGAGCGAGGCGCGCGGGTTGCGGGTGTCGATGGGCAATTGCCCGGAGCGATTCAGGTACCAGCCGATAAAGGGAATGGGCCACAAGGCCTTCCACGCCAGAATGCGAAATTGGAAGGGCAGCGCGGCGAAGATCACAGGGACGTCCATGTAGGAGGTATGGTTGGAGGCGTAGACGGCCGGCCGGCGCCCGAGGAGATTCTCCGCGCCAATTACTTTCAGCATTGAACCGGAAACCCAAATGCAGGCACGCGCCCAGATGCGGGCGACGAGGTGCTGCGCGTTGCCTTTTTTATCCACGAGCGAAAGGAGAAGCGAAATGCTTCCGCATGCCGCGGTGATCAGCGCCAAGAGCGGCGTCTGGATGAGATCGGTCCGCCAGCGATAGAACCAGGGGAGGGGATTGGGGCGCGTTCTCGTCATTCTTCCCCTTCAGATTTGCGCAGCAGCAGGGAGCGTGCCTCCCCCACCAGATACACTGAGCCGCAGACGATGATTGGGCCGCCGCTGGCATGCTTGCTCGCCAGGCGCAGCGCATCGGCGACCGACTCCGCAACGAGGAAGGGCGTCTGGGTCATTTGCGCAGCGGCTATCAGATCTTTCATGGCGGCGGCGCGGGCGGAGCGGATGGGCGTCAAAATCACGCGCTCGAAGAGGGGAAAGAGAATCTGCGCCATTTCCGCGATGGGCTTGTCGCGCAGGCAACTGAAGACCAGAGTCTTGGCTGATCCGCCGCGCGGCACATAGGACAATCCGGAGCGCACTGCCCAAGCGCCTGCGGGGTTGTGGGCCACGTCGAGAATCCAACTGATGGCGCCGGACGTGAGGCGGCCCTGGTTGATTTGTTCCAGCCGGCCGGGCCACTGTGTCTTGCGAATGCCCTCGGCAATCTGCTGCGGCGTGATGTGAAAACCAAAATCGCAGGCAAGCTCAACGGCCGCGGCGATGGCTAGCGCTATGTTCCGATTCTGATGGCCACCGGCCAGGGGGGAAGCGACCTCGATGAAGGAGTCGAGAACGTTGACGGTGTACGGAGCGGCTTCGGTGGCACCCAGCTCGTTGCTCTGATAAGCCAGATCGATTTGTGACGGCATGTAGGACGACGCGTTGAGCGTATGCACGCCAAGCTCTTTCGCGACCTCATAGAGAACGTCGTCGGCCTCGGTGAATTGCGGGAGCCGAATCATTCTCCCGCCTGGGCGCAGGATTCCGGATTTCTCGCGGGCAATGGCGGCGATGGTTGAGCCGAGCCATTCAGTGTGATCGAGGGAGATGTCGGTGATGATGGAGAGCAGCGGATCGACGACGTTGGTGGCGTCGAGTCGGCCACCCATGCCGACTTCGAGAACGGCGAGGTCGATGTTGGATTCGGCGAAATAGAGGAAGGCCATGGCGGTGAGGATTTCAAAGAAGCTGGGCTGCTGCGGGAGGCGGCCTTCCTGGACCGACTGTAGCGCGACTTCACGTACGCGGAAGTAGAGGCGGGCAAAGTCATCGTCGGAAATTTCTGAGTTGCCGATGCGAATGCGCTCGTTGACGCGCTGGAGATGGGGCGAGGTGTAGAGGCCGCCGCGCGCTCCGGAGGCGGCGAGAATGGAGGCCAGGGTGGCTGCCGTGGAGCCTTTGCCGTTGGTTCCGGCGATGAGCACGGAGCGAAAGCGTTGATGAGGATTACCGAGGGCGGCGAGGAGGGCGCGGAACTCATCGAGGGAGAATTTTCGGCGCGGCTGACCGGGATGCGCGTACAGCTCCGGCGCCATGGCGTTGAGCTGATCGATGGCGGCGGCGTAGGACATGGAAAGATAAGTATAGAAGGCGCGTGCGATTCACGTGGGATGAACCCGAGAAGAAAGAAAAGCAGGTTCTTCACAAAAGAATCAATTCGATGACATCATTCTCCGGAGTGGCGCACACAGAGGGCTCTCATATAGGCGGGCTTGTATGGATTGTTGTGCCCGCGTTCGGGGACTGGATCGGCAAAAGGAAAGAACCAAGGGTGACGACTCTGGGATTCACTCAAGCTACTGCTCCAAACAGCGCCGGCTAACACGTTTCCGTTGTGGTAATCAATGCAGCTTGACAGCGCAATCTCACCCTTGATTTTGGACTGGAAGTTGCCACAGCCTGGATTGGAAAGAGGAATTCTTTGCGAGGGATCGTAAATCCCCTCCAGTTCGTCGATGGTGGGCAGACGCCAGCCGGAGTACCCGCCCAGGCGCAGATTGGAGCAATAATCGTTGGCTTGGTTCCAATTCACGTCCGAACCGTTGTCCGCTTTTGTCCAGGTCAGCCCGGTGGCCGGATCAGTCCATCCTGCTGTGGGTGCGACGGGTGCAACATTCGCAGGGGTCTGATTCTGCGCGCGGGCTTGTGGGCCAGCCATGAACAGGACGAGTAGAAGAAAAGAGGCTGCGCATTTGGCAAAGATCATCGGGCATCTCATTTAGAAGGCGTCCTTTCCGCCGACGCAGTGGAAATCTTCTCTAGCGTCGCACGCAGAGCGCCCGCAAACCCATGGAGTGAGACATTTTGTAGGAAAACTGCGTGGCTCGGTCGAAGCCGAAATAGTAAGCTTGATCAGAGGATTTTCCCACTGTATTGCTCCATAAGGCCGAATAGCCTGAGAGTTGGATATTCCCTTTGATGTGATAGGCGATTCTCATTCCCAAGCTATGGTAATAGGCGGTGGATCCCCTATCGTAGATCGCAGCTAACTCCTGGATTTCCGGCAGCCGCCAGTCCGAAAAGCCCTCCAGGCGGAGATTGGCGCAATAACTTTTGGCCTGGCTCCAATCCATCCCTTTGCCACCATCGTCTTTTCTTGTCCACATCAGCCCGGTCTCCGGATCATTCCAAACATTGTCGTTGTCAATGGCTTGCGGTGCAATCCGAGATGAAGTTGTGGACTGTTGCATGGGATCATTGGCGGGCGTCTGATTCTGGGCGCGAGATTGAACGGCAGACATACACAGGACAGCCAGCAGGAGGAGTGCGGCAGATTGGCCAATCATCATTGAGAATCGCATTTAGAAGGGATCCTTTCCGCCGCCGCAGAGTTCAACGGCATGGGTGATGGCTTTGGCCACGCGGTTGGCCATCGTTTCATCGGAGAAGAGGAAGACATTGACCACGCCCTTGGGACGGCGGGCGATGAGCGTAAAGAGGCTCGGCGCGATATGCGAATTCCAGTCGGGATGGCCGTTGCGGCTGTCCACCTGATTTTGGTTCTGATCCTGGGAGAGGACAACAATCTCCTTCACATCCTTGAGCGCCAGGGAGTAGTCCGCGTCGTCGGCGAGTTTGCCGTTCTCCTCGGCGCGCCAGTGATAGGTGAGGCGGCAGGCGCCGGCATCAGCTGCCAGGTTGCTCATCTCCACGGTGAATTTGTTGCTCCACTCCGCGCCTTGTTGCGAGGCGTCGGAGACGGATGCCGTATAGCTCAGCTTGCCTTCGGCTGCGTTGTCCTGGATGAACTGCATGGTTGTTTCGAGCGACGGACCGCTGCCGGAGGGGTTGGGCGGGGGCGCGACGGCTTGTTGGGCGTGAAGCGCGCCGGCTGCCATCAGCGCGAAGGCGAGGATGAATGCGGCACTGCGCAGGGTTTTCCTCATGAGCATGCTCCTGGGTTACTGATACAGTTCTATAGGAATGAGACAGATTCTACAAATAATCTTAACCATATTAGCGCCATCGTCAAAGATGGAAAAGATCGATATGCGGAAATTGCGAGGACGCGGCGGGTCGATTGTAAGAGGTGGGATTCAGGGAGGGTTTGAATAAGAGATTCCCTGATTCTGAGCGCACAGAATTTTGATATCAAAACAGGCAGGTCTTGATTACAATACCCACAAGTCGAAGCCTGGGAACCGGCGCGACTTTCCGTACGATCCTTTGCACGAAATCGACACGGGCAATATTCCCAACCCGTGAGCCTGCATCGAATTCCCGTTGTGGGTCTAACGACCTGGATTCCCCTAACCCGCCCGGCATTCCCAGCCGGGTGGAAAGACGACCATGGAGGTTAAGATGAATCACCGAGCCGTAATGGCTATGCTCATCGGCGCGACGGCGCTCACCGTCTTTCCCGATCAGCCTCGGGCCACAGCCCAGGAAACCCTCACCTACTTTTACTACCAACCCGGCACCGGCGGCACGCGCCAGCCGCGCACGGGCACAAGCCCACACTTTGTGACGTTAGCAGGACCCACTGTGGTTGGCGGAACACTGACACCCGGCACAACCATCCCGGTGCAAACGTCGTTTCCTTCCACATGGAACACATCGACGACACCGCCTTCCCAGTATGCTCTGGCTTTTGTGAGCATCAGCGGCGGCGCGGAAGGCGGCATCACCATATTTCCGGAGAGTAACGGAACCCTTCCGCTGACGGTGAATGTAATCCTGCCCAACACGCCAAAACCACAGATTATCGTGGATGTATATTACTTTCCGGTGGGCGGCCCATGTACTATCCCGACTGGTTGCGTGGGCGGCGGCAGCGGCGCTGCCATTGACGAATGGGGCGAGATACAAGGGACGCTGCTCAACGACACTTTCATAAATGTCAACGTACCGGCCGACACGAGCCTGGACACAAGTTACACCACAACCGGCAACGTGGACGGCTCGGTGGTCACGACGAACTACGCGGTACAAATCGACGCCGACTCGACCACGCCGACAGGAGGGAACTTCGACAGGTGGGTCTCCGGGCCCGGAGGAAGCATCGGTTCCCCAGCCGCCGAACTGAACGTTGGCAAGGGAGTGGACGATTACGCGCTGGCGTTCTACTACTCTTCGTGTCCCACTGGCTACAGCTGGACCACGAGCGCGACGATCAGCGAGTGCACGCCGACTCCGCCTGCGCCTACCTGCCTCAAAGGATATATTTGGAATCCAAACACCAAGAAGTGCGTGCCTATCAGCGGTGGGTGTCCGTCAACTTGCAGATTTGGATGTTATCTGCCACGCATAGGACCTCAAGGGCAGCCTATCTGGAACTGTAAGCCTGCGCCGGGCACCTGCCCGCGCGCCGGCGCCATCAACGGCTGCAGCGCGAATCAATACTGCGCAGTACCAGGCCCTGGCGGAACTGACTGCAATTGCTTTAAATGTTCGCCGGTGATGTAACGGGCATAACAAGAAGACAATTTTCCTGCGGCTACCCAGTCTTTCGTTCGCACGAGAGGAGGAGAGATTGGGTTGCCGCGGGGGAGTGTGTATTAAGCGATAGGTAGTAGAACAGTTTGAAAACTTCTCTCAGGGGCTAAAGCCCACGTTGGTGTGGTTGCCTTTATGGCACGACTATAGCCACCCCATCGACGAAGACCTTTCGATGGGAACCCCGGCAAAGTCATGCCCTGATACATAGCCGATTTATACGATCAGTTCCATGTTGCCTCACTGGCGCAGAAGCAGTTGGAGGGCGTGGCGGGCGTTTTGCAGGCAGCCTCGAGCCTCGTCCTCGGAGATGAGGCCCTGGTGGACGGCTTTGCGGCCGATATCGTTGACCAGGTTGGCTACGCGGGGAAAGTCCGAGTCGAAGCCGGTCATTTGCAGATTGTTGTTGACCTCGTGGAGCAGGTTTCCGAGGGTGGCGGTATTGCGATAGCGGGTGCGAATCTGGCCGGAGAGCGCGGCGGGAAGTTTCTGCTTGATGGCCTCCTCGAGAACCGAGCGGCACATGATGGCGCAGGCGGTAAACAGGCCAAAGAAATAGCAGCGGGTGGCTTCGTCGAGATAGCGGTCGGCCTCCTCTGAACTGGGCGCGGCCACGACGCACTCGCGCAGGTGCGTGGCGCGTTGCACGGCGGGTTCGACCAGCTCCAGCAACTCGAGGGCAAAGGCGGTGCGGAGCAGATCGTTCTGCTGGCCGTCGAGGGCGCGCTGAATCTCCTGCCATGCCGGAGTAGGCCCTTCGAAGCCGGCATATTGCAGCTTGGTGAGCGAGGTGAGGCGCTGCCGCGCATGCTGGATGAAGCCCTGGCGCATCTCCTGGGCCAGCATTTGCCAGCCAGCGACAAAGGCCTCTTGGTCCTGCAGGTAGCGCGCCCACAATTCGTCGTAGACAATGCCCGGAAGCACCTCGCGCAACTGCGCAAAGCGGCCTGTCCGCGCCAACTCGGAGATGGCCTCGCAAAACTCGCGGCCCGGCGTTCCCTCGGCCGACATCTGGAGAAGTTGATCCTCCAGGCGGCCTATGTCGATGCCCATCTCCGATGTCCTCATCCGGCGAGTTTATATCCCTATCCGGCCCAAGCCACAGAAAAACGAGATGGTTCTTTCGAGCGGGGTGCTGGAATGGGAAGCTTTACCGCCGCTCCCGTGATCGGAAATTCTCTTTACGCACTCTAGTGCCTCATCTTTAGACACTTTCTTCTACCTTGCCAATCCTTTGTCTAGAAGATCAAAATGATCCTCCTCTGTGGATTACACATCTCTTGCAACCCCTTGCTCCACGCGGCTCCAGACGCGCTTTTCACATAAACCACCCACTTTACACAGGCCTTATTAAGTTGCCTGTGGGAGTAGTGGGAAACCTGGCTCGCTTGACGCCACAAACGAACAGTTTTCCAAATGCCCTCAATTGCACAGCTACTTTTTAGAAAACTTTCCTTCTACCAACCCCATCTTTCTCAACTATTTCAACTGGCTTTCCACTTTTCCTTACTGAACTACGGGTACTTCTGTCTTTATTCTTTATTACTCCTACCTTTATTCACTTCCCGTCGCGTGGTGGTTTCTCATAGGGAAAACAGCATCTCTCCGGGGCTAAAGCCCGGGGATGATTTTACCAGCACATGCGGGGATTAAAATCCTCGCCTCCCCTCCGTCACGACTCTATCTTCCTCCGGATTGATCCATCCTTGTTCCAGGAGGCAAGCTAATGCCCTGGAATACAGAGAAGCGGCCTAGTTTTCCACGCGCCAAGTAGCGCAAAGGTGCATACAATCAAGAAGAAGAAAAGAAAGCGGATTCCGGCTGGCGGCAAGTTGTTGTAGAGTGTGTCCAGCGTGGATATTGCTTTGATGGGGATTTCTTCGCGAGGGCAAAGCGGGGGTGGATTTATGGCGAAAGCAGAGACAGAAGTCGAGAAGCCGTCCGCGACGGGGGCAGCAATGGAGATTACCGTGAGCCGTCAGGAGTTGGTGAAGGAGCTGACCGCTACGCAGAGCGTGGTGGAGCGCAAGACTACCATTCCGATTTTGTCCAATTTTCTTATCGAAGCCGAGGGCGACCGGCTGAACATCACGGCCACCGATCTCGACCAGGCGATTCGCACCAGCGCCGCGGCCAAGGTGAAGAAGGCGGGATCATGCACCATTCCCGCGCGCAAACTCTACGACTACGTGAAGCTACTACCCGACGGAGACATCTCCATCAAGCTGCTGGAAAACCACTGGGTGCAGATCCGCTCAGGTCGCTCGAACACCAAGATGGTGGGCATGGCGCGCGCCAACTTTCCGCAGGTGCCGGAGTTTCCAACCGTCAAGGCGATGGGAATTTCATCGGTGGCGCTGAAGACGCTGATCAATCGCACAATTTTTGCAATCTCGAATGAAGAGTCGCGCTACACGCTGAATGGCGCGCTGCTGGTAATCAAGGCTGAGTCGCTGGCCATGGTGGCTACTGACGGACACCGGCTGTCTTACGTGGAGAAGACCAACGAGACATTGGAAGGCATCAGCGGCGAGAAGCGCGTGCTGATTCCGCGCAAGGCGCTGCACGAGCTGGAACAACTGCTGACGGCCACAGAGGCCGTAAAGGTGGAGTTCGCCGACGACGAGCACACGCTCTACTTTCGCGTGGGGCATCGCACGCTGAGCACGCGCAAGCTCAGCGGTCAGTTCCCCAACTTCGAGGCGGTGATGCCGCGCGACAATACAAAGTTTGCAGTGGTGCGGTCGAGCGAGCTGGCCGCGGCCATCGAGCGCGTGGCGCAGTTTGCGGAGGAGCGGTCGGGGGCGATCAGGCTGCGGCTGGAGAGCAACGAACTCAAGCTCAGCGCCAGCTCCAGCGAAAGCGGCGAGAGCGAAGACACCATCGACACTCCCTACACGAGCGAACCCATCGCGGTGGGCTTCAACTCGGTGTACATTCTCGATTTTCTGAAGGCGCTGGGGAACGAAGGCGAGGTGCGTCTGGAGTTCAAGGACTCGCAGTCGGCGGGGCAGATGCGGCCGGAAGACCCGGATGCGGAGTACAAGTACCGGTATGTGCTGATGCCGATGCGGATCTGACCACCTGCGGTGGGGCGGGGTTATCCGCGCTTCGCGCGTGTTAGCAAGACAATGACGGCCCGGCAGCGATGCCGGGCCGTTACCATTAATGGGTCAGGCTTTCCAGGGAGAAAATTCACAACTTTTTATCGATCATCTTATCGATCATCTCAAAATCAAGACGTGGGCCACACGCCCGCCCGCTCATCGCGATAAGACCGCGATGAACGGGGCACAGCTTCTCAGTGTTTATGGCGATTTTTCGGGATTGATGTGTGGGCCACCTGCCATTCTTCCGGGCCCGGGAAATACTGCATCTGAGCGACCTTCTCTCGCGTCTAAGGATTACATTTGAGTGACAGATATCCACATAAACTGTTTGAGAATGGTTTAAGCGAAAGGCCGAGTGTCGCGGAGGGCTGGCATGACGACCGCATACATAAACCGCATTGCTACGGCAGTTCCCCCGCACGATATTCATCGGGCCTTTATCGATTTTGCCGCCGGTATGCTTGCCGAGGGCACCGTGCGCAACGTCTTTCGCCGCATGGTTCGTCTGTCCGCCATTGAACACCGTTACTCCTTCGTGCAAGCCGTCACCTGCGCAGACGGTTCCTGGAAGGACGCGGAAGATTTCTATGTGCAAGGAAATTTTCCCCCAACGGCGCGCCGTATGCAGATGTTTGAGCGCTTTGCTCCGCAACTTTCCCAACGCACGCTCGACAAACTTGCGTTAACAGAAGAAGAGCGGCGCGGCATTACGCATGTGATAGTGACCACATGCACGGGACTCTACGCACCGGGCCTAGACTTCGAGGTAGTGAACCATTTAGGGCTCGACCCATCGGTCGAACGCACGATGATCGGCTTCATGGGCTGCTACGCTGCCATCGACGCCCTGAAGTCAGCTCATCACATTATTCGCTCTGAGCCAGAGGCCAAAGTTCTGGTACTGAACCTGGAACTCTGCACGCTGCATCTACAGGAAACGCAGGATCTGGAGCAAGTGCTCTCATTTTTGCTTTTTGCCGACGGTTGCGCCGTCAGCCTAATCAGCGCGCGCCCGGAGGGGCTTGCCATGGACAGCTTTCTTGCGGTTACAATCGCGAAGACAAGCCATCTGATCACATGGCGCATTGGCGACCTTGGATTCGATATGCACTTATCTGGACAAGTTCCAAGTGAGATTGGTCACGCACTGAATCAGATGGGCCGCCAAATCACGCGCGGTGAAGACCCTTTGTCGATCGGTCTATGGGCGGTGCATCCAGGAGGCCGCTCCATACTCGACTCAGTGGAGAAGGGTCTGGGCCTGGATGCCGATGCGCTCTCCAGCTCGCGCGATGTTCTTGCGAGATACGGCAACATGTCTTCTGCAACGGTGATGTTTGTGTTGGAGCAGACGATGCAGCGTTCACAGCCGGGACAGCAAGGCTGCGCCATGTCTTTCGGGCCGGGGCTGACGGCGGAGACCATGCTCTTCCATGTTGCCTGACATGCTGGATTTCAGCCGCCGCGCACAGCTCACCGAGCGAATGGATGAGCCTTGCAGCCGAGAGGAATTGCGCGCCTGCCTGCGTGATATCGCAAAGACAAACCGCTGGCTGATGGCTTATCGCCCCGTGCTGCATTGGCTCAACTCGTTGGCCTTGCCGCCCCATGCCCAACCGCTTCGCATCCTCGATGTGGGCAGTGGCTATGGAGACGGACTGCGGCGGATTGAGCAATGGGCGAGGGCGCGCGGAGTTCCAGTGGAATTGACCGGCCTCGACCATAATGCGCACGCTAGCGCAATCGCCTCGGAGGCCAGTGCCGCCGGGAGCGGCATCGAGTGGGTTACCGCTGATGTATTTGCATACACACCACAGAAGCCGTTTCACCTGGTAGTCAGTTCCCAATTCACACACCATCTTGGCGAAGCCGATGTAATTCGATTTCTGCAATGGATGGAGGGTCAAGCCGAGCTGGGATGGTTTATCAACGATCTATCTCGCGCCACCATTCCCTATTACTCTTTCCGCATCTTGTCAGTGTTGGCCGGGCTTCATCACTTTGTGCGGCATGACGGCCCAGTCTCGATTGCGCGGTCCTTTGTGCGGGATGATTGGCGAAGAATGTGCGCGGCGGCGGGTCTGGGCGATGAGGAGGTAGTTATCAAGGGATTTAAACCAGCAAGGTTATGTGTTGGACGGAGAAAACCAACATGAGCGCAGAGCGCCGAAGGGTCGACCATTTGGTTATCGGTGGCGGTCTGGCAGGATCGATGGCCGCGATGCGCCTTGCCGCCGCGGGATGCGACGTGATGCTGCTGGAGAAAGAGCGCTCGGCCCACCATAAAGTCTGCGGCGAGTTCCTGAGCAGCGAAGCTATCGATTACCTGAGCCTTGCCGGAGTCAATCCACTGTACCTGGGCGCAGCTACGATCCACTCCATACGGATGTGTTCGAAGCACGGGGTTTCGGAAGCAGATTTGCCCTTCACCGCACTCTCCCTCTCGCGGCGAGCACTGGATGCGGCGATGATAGCGCGCGCGGCAGAGAACGGATGCGAAGTACGGCCAGGCTCGCTGGTTGAAAGGCTCACCAGGCGCGACGATGATTGGCTCGCCGAATTCCAGAATGGGGAACAATTGCGCGCGCGCACGGTCTTCCTTGCCACAGGGAAACACGATCTTCGCGGATGGGAGCGCGGGCGCGGCGTACAGGGCGACCTGATCGGCTTCAAGATGCACTGGCAACTGGCGCCGGCGCAGACAGAGGATTTACGGGGGGCTTTGGAGATGTTTCTCTTCCCCGGCGGATATGGGGGGCTCTCGCTGGTAGAAGGCGATGCGGCCAATTTGTGCCTGGTGGTGCGACGCAGCGAGTTGCGCAGGATCGGCGGATGGAGTGAGCTGCTGGCTAACTTGCATGATGACAACCGACAGTTACAGCAGCGCCTGCAAGGCGCGAAGGCATTGTGGGAGCGGCCGCTGGCCATCTCTCCCATACCATACGGGCATCTTGTTAGAGGCGGCTGCGGCCTGTGGCGTGTAGGCGATCAGGCCGCGGTGATTCCTTCTTTTACCGGAGACGGCATGTCCATCGCATTGCACAGCGGAACGCTGGCCGCGGAGATGTACCTGGCTGGCGCCGGCGAAGAAGAGTTTCACCGCAAGCTGCACAAGCAACTCAGGCGTGGGATGTTGCTTGCGACGCAGATCTCGCGCGCCATGGTCACCGGCGCGGGACGCACGCTGATGCCGCTTAGTCTTTCGCTCTATCCAAATGCAATGCGATGGATTGCCGCGTCAACCAGAATCCCTGAAGAAGCCATGCTTGCCAAACCGGCAAGCTGAAGTGACTGTCAGACCACGGCCGGCCAGATGCGGCCTAAAGATCCGGACGCGGAGTACAAGTACCGGTATGTGATGATGCCGATGCGGATCTAATCCTGTTTATGAGAATTATTTGAAAATGTCGATAATATTGTTATCTATAGGAAAACTGTTGTTCTTGCGCAATATATTGATGATATCCTTCACATTTGTTTGCTCAGTCAGACTCAACTTGCCCATGGCATCGGCAACCTCAGCGCGAATTTTCATATCATCAATCCAGCCATGGCCAGGGCGGCGATACTTGCTTTGCCCAATTTTCCCGAGGACCTCGCGCGGCGGCTTGAGCTTGGGTGCTTCGGGGTAGATAGGGCCGAGATAAGAGCCGGACAGCTTACTAGAAGGCGCCGTAACGCCTGTGTGAAACAACACAAGCTGACCGATCGGTGTCCCCGGATAAAGAAGGATAGCTGTGTTGGACACATTTGCTATTTCCAACGTAAGGCATCCGCGATACGAAGGGTGTATCCACGGGGCCGTTTCTATCATAATGAACGTCCGCGCGATAGATGATTTAGTAAGTATCTCCCCTGACACATCATAGGGCAGCTTGACAAACTCGAGCGTGGCGCCGAGAACCGTCTGATGTGCAGGAAGTACAAAGTAGCTTCCGAGAGGAGCGTGTAGTTGCAGGTAGGAAAGGCTGGTAGCCTCTGCCCCGGTTATGTCCACATAAGGCTCCGGTGGAACCTGGGGCATCAAGAAGTGCGTGCCTAGACGTAGGTCGATTGAGTCCTGGTCAAAGCTTCCAGAGTTAATCTCGACTTTGCCCTGATCGAAGGCCCCAGGGTCAAGCAGCGGGGTGATCACAAGGCTTTTCTGGCAGTCGATTGTGTACTTCAATCTCTCGCGGATCTCGACTTTGGAAAGCACCGCCATTTAATGCCTCCCTTTGCTAAGTAGAATCACATCTTCGATGGCTTTCACAGTCCACATTTCCACTCGTCTCACCCAATAAGATAATTCTCCAATCGAGTTGCAATTCGTATCCTCTATGCTAGAAAGAAACTTGGGTAGAGATTTAACATCAACATAGTATCTATAGGAGGCGTTGATTAGAGCAACAGGACTCGGGAATACTGGCTCATAGCCGCTTTTAGGAATAAGACTAGATGGAACCACGCCGTTCTTCAGGTACTCCTCGATCAATTTTCCTCTACTTTTCCAAAGCGCCGAACCATCCAGAATATCTCCAGTGATTGCATCAAGTTCTTTTATGACATTGGGTAGGATGCCAAAGAAAGTCTCAACCACCTGTTGTGAATTATAAGATTTATCCGAGGTTATAACTTCAAAAGAAAAACTGTCTTCTTTAAGCTTATACGCTACTTCCAATGTTCTTACGTAATGAGAGTCGGTCTTCTGCAGCTCCTCCCACCAACCGTCGGATTTTAAGACGGCGACTTGTTGCCGCAGACGGAACAAGTTAGAAGGGTAGTTCGGATCGAACTCCAACGCCTCCTTCGACTCTTGGTACTTTGATTTATCATCAAGCGCAGTCGCAGAATTGAAAAGTTCCACGAATGCAAGAGAAAAGCAGAAGCCCATCAGTCTCACCGCAAACAGATCGCAGAACAATTCCTCAACCCAGTTAGCTATACACTCAATTAGCGCAGTCCGCATTCCCCCAGTAACACTATTGCCTAGGCAATTAATCAGCGTTTCCTCAATGCTTTTACAAAATAGCTTACGTAAGGACAATTCGCCGAAGACGTAATGGCCCATTTCGTGAGGAATGAGGCAATTGATGAATAGAGATGAAGATTGCGAATACGGTATCCCAATTAAGCCGAGATTTTCAGGGAACTTGGGACCATCAACGAACCGAGATATTTGATCCGCTCGTGGTTTAAACACACCCAGCTTAACATTGAAGTAATTGAGCTGAGATGAATGATAAAAGATAAAATCAGTTGAGGAATATCTCGGAATATCTTGAAACCTAGCAATAAGCCCTTGCAAGAACGCCGTCGGCAATTTCAGCGTATCTGCATCCAGCACCGGCTTAACAAATTGGTGCATAAAACCCCAGCCTGCTTGGAGTATCGCAATATCCCTTCGCAGGTCGAGGCAATCTTCTGGTGTCTTATCGGGGATTTCAATTTCCGCTTGCAAGTAGGATTTCGTTTTTGCCGCGAGTTCAGAAATATAAGAAAAGAAACGTTCAGAAGGCTCTGGATAGGAGACGGCACCGTTTCGACGCTCGCATTTATCAGAGACGGAACAGACAAACGCGTGTAATGACGCCGCATCCTGCCGGACCTGATCCTGAATGTTGGACATCCCGCTCCGCCCGCAGTCAGATCCCGAAACCGTATGACCGGTTAAATTTTTGCAACGCCCGCTTCTCTAGCGCGGAGAAGAACGCAATTGCAAACATGATCCCCTGTTGACGTTGATCCGGGTCATTGGCATTAGTTACTAAAGCCAGCTTACCTGCCAAATCAACGTCTGGAAATGCTTTCTGTACCTCCTGTAGCGTCTGGATCTGGTCATAATTCTCGAAGGAAGAGGTCGAGCTAAGGTGTGCGAAGAGCGGGGTCCCAGAACTGAGTGCGTTCAGGGAAGTAACGGCGTCACTCATTGCCCTTTCCAATTCCTCACGCACCTCGCCACCCTTCTGAAGTGCGTTCAGTGCCTTAACTGCAGTCCGTGCGTCAAGCGCAAGAGACAGGGAGTTGGTGTTGTCGCTCATTGTGGCCAGCATAGTGTCCTCCCATAGGGTAACCGTTGTCTTTCCATAAAATGTAGTGTAGCATAGAAAACTATGCTATATCTGTGCAAAAATTGTCCTGAACCATAGTATTCAATGTCTTAGGTTAACCGCCATGGCCGGACTTCAGCTAACTGATGCAGAAAAAATCGCCATTACCCGGAAACGACTGGGCGAGACACAGGAAGCATTCGCGGCCAGATTCAACGTCCAAGCGTTAGCGGTGACGGAGTGGGAAGGCGGCAAGACTATCCCTCGAAATGCACAGCATCGTGCCATGCTCACCCAACTGTTCCAACGTGTACTTCACGAGGAAGATGAATCGCAGTTCGAGACCGTCGCATATCAGCTGAATTTACCGTTTGATGAGCCAGTGAGGATTGATTTCCGCGTTTCTCCACTCGACAAAGGTCGCGCGCGACTAGGCGTGCAGATAATGCGGAAGGCGGGTTGAAGAAGCACCTAGAAAATTATCGAACACCTGACGACCATTCTCACGGAAATGTGTATTCCGGACGCCCGCATTCCAGTTTTTACCGAGAGGAGCTTTCGGAGCAGTCTCACGCAACGGCCGGGTCGCGGAGGAAGTCGAGGGCGCGGATGAGGTAGGACTTCAGTAGGCGGCGATGGACTACGGCGTCGAGGAAGCCTTTTTCGAGGAGGAATTCGGAGCGCTGAAAGCCTTCGGGGAGCTTTTGGCGGATGGTCTGCTCGATGACGCGGGGGCCGGCAAAGCCGATGAGAGCTCCGGGCTCGGCGATGTTGAGGTCGCCGAGCATGGCGAAGCTGGCGGTGACGCCGCCGGTGGTGGGGTCGGTGAGGACGCTGATGTAGGGAACGCGGGCGGAGTCGAGCTCGGCGAGGGTGGTGGAGATTTTGGCCATCTGCATGAGGCTGACCACGCCCTCCATCATGCGCGCTCCGCCGGAGGCGGCGACGACGATGAGCGGATGGCGGCTGATGCGGGCACGATCCACGGCGCGGGCGATGGTTTCGCCGACCACCGCGCCCATGGAACCGCCGATGAAGGCGTATTCCATGGCGCTGAGCACGACCTGATGGGGGCCGAGGCGGCCGATGGCGTTGAGGATGGCGTCGTCGAGGCCGGTTTGCGATTGCGCTTGCTTCAGCCGCTGCTTGTAGGGCTTGACGTCGGCGAAATTGAGCGGATCGGTGGAGCGCAGGCCGCCATCGACCAGTTCATAGCCGGGCTCGAGGAGCAGGTCGATGCGCTGAAGGGCGCCGATGCGGAAGTGATATTGGCAGCGGGGGCATACGTTCAGGTTGGCCAGCAGATCCGCTTTCCAGACAGGCATCCGGCAGCCCGGGCACTTGATCCAGAGGCCTTCAGTGCGTACACGCGACTCCGCTGCTGCCGAATAGCCCCTGAGACCTGGGCCGTACTCTCCGTCATCGCGCTTGAACCAGGGCATGAGACCTCTCTACAGTTATAGTTGTCAGTTGCCAGTTAAAAGTTGTGCTGGCTGCGGGGAAGTGTATGTTGTTGGCTCTTCACTGAAAACTGACCACTGACCACTGCTCTATCAATATTCTATGCCGCGTTGGGCGAGAATGCCTTTTTGGTAGGCGTGTTTGACTTCGCGCATTTCGGTTACCGTATCGGCCATCTCGACGAGCAGGGGATGGGCGTTGCGGCCGGTAAGAATGACGTGCACCATCTCGGGGCGCGCGCGCAAGGCATCGGCGACCACCGCGGGGTCCAACATGCCGTAGCTGATGGCGTAGTTGATCTCGTCGAGAATGACCATGTCCCACTGGCCGGAGTCGATGGAGGAACGCGCCTCGTCCCAGGCGATTTGCACCAGGCGAATGTCTTCCGGATCGGTCTCGGCGCCGCCGACTTTAACGAAGCCGCGGCCCATCTGTTTGAGCACGAAGTTCTCGCCGAAGGATTGAACCGCGTCGAGCTCGCCGTAGTGCCAGGAGCCTTTAAGGAACTGAATCATCAGCACCTTCATGCCATTGCCGACGGCGCGCAGGGCGGTGCCCATGGCCGCGGTGGTCTTGCCCTTTCCAGGGCCGGTATTGATGAGAATCAGTCCTCGACGAGAATCGGTGGTCACAGCTAACAGCTTACAGCTTTCAGCCATCAGTGACCGGCGTGGTAGGGGTGACCGGAGAGGATGGTGAAGGCGCGGTAGATCTGCTCGGCTATGACGAGGCGCGCCAGGTTGTGGGCCATAATCATGGGACCGAGCGAGAGCAGGAGCTGGGCGCGTTTGCGAGCTTCGTCTGACCAACCGCTGGGCGGCCCCACGGCGAAGACAAGGTGCTGCGTTCCCTGGTCGCGCCGCGCACCCAGCCATGCGGCAAAGGCTTCGGAACTCATCAGGCGGCCGCGGCTGTCCAGCAGCACGGCGAAGGCGGGTGTGCGCCCTTGCTGCTTATCGAGCCAATCGAGCAGCGCCTTCTCGGTACGGAAGGATTCGGCGTTGCAGCGCGCAAATTTCGAGCAGCGCCCGAGATAAAGCGCGGTGAGGGCTTCGAATTCGTCCTTTGCGGCGGGGCGCGCGCCAATATGCGCCAGAGTAAGGTTCATGGGGAGCAGAATACTCCACGGGGGGGGCGAGGCTGCATGGAAGGAGCAGATTTGCAGCAAGGGGCAACTTTAGCCAGACCAAGGAGATTGGAAGCAACGAGCGCAGAATGCCTGCCGCCAGGGGGGTGGCGATCAGCCGAGCTATCCTCCACAAAAGAGGTCAAAATTGATCGAAGTGTCCATTTTTGGGATTCCTTGCCGAAAATATCCATAATTTCATATATGGCCAGATTGCGTAGAAGCGGAATAAAGAGGATTGTTGGATTAAGTCATTTATTTTCAACGATAAAAAAAGTTATTTGACTATTTCGGAATGGCCCTATAACTGCTATTTCATCTTCACAAGTCGTGCCTCGCATTCCTGGGATTGAGTCTATACACCCCCAACCGAGACGCAAGAGTACACCAAGCGGGTTGAGAAGCGGCCAGAACGGCTTCCAGCCCCCACAGAACTTTTGGAGGAAGTCCATGAAAATATTCCGGTTGCAAAGTGCGGTTTTAGCGCTTGGCCTTCTGATGATGGCCGGCTTAGTTGCGAATCTCACGACCCCGGTGGCGTTCGGCCAGTCGACGAACACCGGAACGGTAGTCGGCGTGGTCGAGGACCAGAGCGGCGCGGTGATTCAGGGCGCGACCGTCATCCTGATCGATAATTCAACCAAGACGGAGCGCAAGACCACGACGTCACATACCGGCCAGTATGTGTTTGTGAACATTCCTCCGGGCGACTACTCCATTACCGCAAGCAAGAGCGGTTTTGCGAACGATAAAGTCGCGAGTCAAACGGTAACGGTAGGCACGCAGACCACGGCCAACTTCAGGCTGCAGGTGGGCAGCGCGCAGCAGACCATCGAAGTGAAGACTTCGGGCGCGGATCTGCAAACCATCAACGCGACGGTGGGCAGCACGGTTGATCCGGTTTCAATCGACCAGCTTCCCAGCCTGCTTCATGACGTAGGCACATTTGCCCAGTTGCAGGCAGGCGTGAGCCCCGACGGCAGCGTGGCCGGAGCGGTCAATGACCAAAACACATTCAGCCTGGATGGCGGCAACAACTCCAATGATATGGACGGCAACAGTACCGTTTATACGGGTGCTAGTGGAAACGGCTTCGCGGGCGACCCGACGGGCATTGCAGTCCAGAACAACGCTTACGCCAGCCCCACGGGCGTGATCCCCACGCCGGCAGACAGCGTGGAAGAGTTCAAGGTAAACACCAGCAATCAAACGGCGGACTTCAACAATTCTTCCGGCTCGCAGGTAGAGATCGTCACCAAGCGCGGAACGGACAAATGGCACGGCACGGCCTATGAATATTACCTAAACAACGATATCAACGCCAACACCTGGGATAACAAGCTCGGGCCCGTTCAGCCCATTCCCGTACCAATTACCGGTGAACCGAGGTATCACTACAGCAAGTATGGCTTTGCGGGCGGCGGACCTGTGATTCCCAAGAATATTCTGGGGGGGAAGACGTTTTTCTTCGCCAATTACCAGGCATGGCGCTACCCCCAGTCCGAGACCTACGAGCGCGCGGTTCCGTCAGCGGCTATGGCGTCCGGGCAGCTCACATATGGCGGCACAACGTACAACATGAAGACTGTTGACCCACGCGGCATCGGCATCGCGCCGGATGTCAAGGCGATGTGGACAACAATGATGCCGCCGGGGAACGATACAAGCTGCGGAGCGCTATCCAGCACTAAATATTGCGACGGCGTTAACGAGATCGGGTTCAAAACCAACATGCCCATCCCGTATAAGGACAACTTTTTTGTAGCGCGCCTGGATCATGATTTCGGTGCGAAATGGCACTTCATGAGCAGCTACCGCTATTACAAGCTGGTTCGCACGGCCGACTCCCAGGTTGATATCGGCGGAGGGTTTGCAGGCGACAAGCTAGGCGTTGCGACGCCGGTGGCAAGCCGTCCGGTGCAGCCGTGGTTCCTGGTGGCCGCGCTGACGACGAACGT
This sequence comes from Occallatibacter sp., assembly GCA_052145195.1. Lineage (GTDB taxonomy): Bacteria > Acidobacteriota > Terriglobia > Terriglobales > Acidobacteriaceae > Telmatobacter. The sequence continues at coordinate 68,429 of JBKQPC010000003.1, forward strand.
CACGTCGAACCTCACCAACGACTTCCACTACAGCTATCTGCGCAACTACTGGTCGTGGTCGACTAAAAATGCGCCACCGCAAATTTCGGGGTTGGGCGGAGCGATGGAGCCAATGGGCGAAAGCGCCACGGATGCCCTCACGCCGTATAACGTGAATACCCAGAGTATCCGCACCCGTTTCTGGGACGGCAAAGACAACTTCTTCCGGGATGACCTCACCTACCTGAAGGGCAACCACCTGTTCCAGTTCGGCGGCCAGTATCAGCGCAACTTCGACTACCATCAGCGTTCTGACAATGGCGGCGGCATCAACTTTACCCCTACCTACCAACTCGGCGGATCAGGTGCTATCGATCTCTCTGGGCTGTTGGGCGGTTTCCCGGTCAGCTCGAAGTCCTCGCACGCAGCGGCCGCGTTGTATGGAATGGTGTCCAATTCACAGGTAGCGTACACACGCCAGGGACCCACACTGGCGCTGAATCCACCATTGACGCACGCATTCGACCAGAGCACCATTCCCTACTACAACGTTTATTTCAGCGACACATGGCACATGAAGCCGAGCTTTACGCTGACGTATGGCCTGGGCTATACGCTGGAGATGCCGCCGACGGAAAAGAACGGCAAGCAGACCGTACTGGTTGACGATGCCGACAATCCGGTCTCGCTCAACGCGTACATCAATCAGCGCAAGGTAGCCGCGCTGGCAGGCAACGTGTATAACCCGGAACTTGGCTTTGCTCTCGTGGGTAACGTCGGGGCCGGTAACAAGTATCCTTACAACCCGTTCTATGGCAGTTTCAGCCCGCGCGTGGCGGCGGCGTGGAATCCGAAATTTGAGAGCCACTCATTGCTTGGCCACATCTTCGGCCACGACTCGACGGTCATCCGCGGGGGCTATGGCCACTCCTTCGGCCGCCTGAACGGCGTGGGCCAAGTGCTGGTTCCGCTGTTGGGTGTGGGCTTGATCCAGCCAGTGCAATGCTCAAAAGTGCTAGCGAGCGGTCAATGCGGCCCTGCCAACCCGACGGCCAGCACCGTATTCCGCATCGGCGTGGACGGCAACAATGCTCCCCTGGCTGCTGCCGCCCCCACGCTGCCCCAGCCGATTTATCCGGGCTATAACAGCGCCGGCAGTTCGGCCGCCGAAGGGCTCGATCCCAGCTTCCGCCCCAACGTGATCGATTCATTCGATTTGACGATTCAGCGGCAGTTGAGCCGGAAGACGCTGGTGGAGGTGGGTTACATAGGGCGCTTGATTCACCATGAATACCAGCCCGTCAACCTCAATACGGTTCCATATATGATGTCGTCCGGCGGGCAGCAGTTCCAATCGGCCTACGCCGCTCTCCAAAAAGCGCTGGGTTGCGCGACCTCACAGGCCCAGTGCGGGCTCAACGTCCCATCTCCCTACATGTCCAACGGTACGACGCCAAACCCGGCATACGGCACGTTTATCAATAATCTCGCGTCCCAACCGTTCTTCCAGGCATCGCTTCTTCCCGCATATTGCACAGGAACGTTCTCGAATGGAGTGGGAAGCTACGCCAACTGTACAGCAGCGGTGGTGGACAATGAGCTTGGCAACCTTGAGAGCCAAAGTGTATGGAGCATGTGGAGCGATTTGGACAACGGTAATTTCAACTTCTCACGCACCATGATGAACACGCCGATTACCGGACAGGCAAACGGCGGCAGCGGGCAGTTCACCAGCGGCGTGGCGCTGAATGCCAGCATCGGCTACGGCAACTACAACGGCGGCTTTGTCTCGTTCAGCACCACGGACTGGCATGGCGTCACGTTGCACGAAAACTTCACCTACAGCAAAGCTATGGGCACAGGAGCATACGCTCAGGCCACCAGCGAATACACGGTCAACGATGCCTTCGACCTGGGGAAGAATTACGGAGTCCAGGCGTTTAACCGCAAGTTCGTCTTCAACACTTACGCGGTGTGGCAGGAACCGTACTACAAGGACCAGCGCGGCATTATCGGACGGCTGGCTGGCGGCTGGTCGATTGCCCCAATCTTCACCATGGGCAATGGCGAGCCTGTACCCTGCCAGACAGTCAACAACAACCTCTACTACGGCTCGCAGGAGTTTGGCTCGGCCGACGACAACGACTACGGCAACAACATTCAATGCGTCTTCACCAGCAAGTATAACGGTGGAGTTCACTCGCATTTCGGCGTCACAGGCGGAACCGATCCCTACGGCAATGCCGTCGGGACAGCGACAGCCGGAACAACCAAAGGCACAGAGGTCAACATGTTCGCGAACCCGGTGGCGGTCTTCGATCAGATTCGCCCGCCGATACTGGGCATGGACACCAAGAACCCCGGCAACGGAGCTCTCATCGGCCTGCCGTATTGGAACGTGGATATGAGCGCGCAGAAGAACTTCAGGGTATGGAGCCACGCCACGGTCCAACTCTCGTTTATCTTCACCAACGTTTTCAACCACGTCATCTATAACGACCCATATCTTTCCACAGGCTCTGTTTCTACCTGGGGCGAGCAGAATATCCAAGCCAACACCCCACGCAAGATGGAGTTTGGCGCGCGCACCAGCTGGTAAGGCGTGGTGTCAACAAGCAACAAGGCCGGGAGCGCAAGCTCCCGGCCATTTTTTATGCGTGGCGAATTGTGGCGAGTAAGAAGTTTATTAAAGAACAACTACAGATCTTTCGACTCCCTTCGCTTTGCTCTGGCCGCTCAGGATGACAAATAAAGGCAACCGCAGGTCCCCATTCGACTACGCTCAGGGCAGGCTTTCGGCTCACCACCCCCAACCTCCACCCCACGAACAAAGACCTGTTCGTGGGGACCCCGGAAAGGCTGAAGAGTACGCCTGGGGCTCCGTTTGTTCAGGATGACAAAGCTATTGAGTGTAGTGGTATCCCACCCATTTCACAAAATGCGCGAAATGGATGGGGCACCCAAACTTATATTCTTAACAAATGAGCTTTAGCGCTTCTTCTTTTTAGGCGTGGGCTTGCGGGGTGGGGCTTTTTTGGCTGCGGGTTTCTTGGTGGGGGATTTTTTGAGTGTGGTCTTCTTCTTTGCCGCGGGCTTTTTCACGACGGGCTTAACTGTGCGTGAATTTGCGGCTTTTTTCGGCGCCGGCGAGGGCTTGACGACGCGCTTCTTAACGGCCTTGTTTGGCTTGGGCGCGGTTTTGGGCTTGGGGAGTGCGGGCTTGGGTTTTGCGGCGGCTCTGCTGCGGACGGCGAGAGTTTTTGCGGAGAGCGCGGCTTTGAGCTGGGCGTCGAACTCGGCGGGGGTGGCGGTGCGAGCGGATTTGCGCAGGCGCTCGATGTCGTAGAAGGCGCGGCGGTCGGCGAGGAAGACGTGGACGACGAAGTCCACATAGTCGAGGAGAATCCACTGTCCCTGGCGGCGTCCCTCGACGGAGTTGGGGAAGAGGCCAAAATTCTTTTTGAGGCGGTCTTCGATCTCGTCGGCGATGGCGATGGCCTGGCGGTCGTTGGAGGCCGAGGTGATGAGGAAGAAGTCGGAGAGTCCTGAGTCGATGGGGTCGAGCTCGAGAATGCGGGTGTCAAGGCCTTTTTTGTCTTCACAGACCGCGGCGGCTGTCTGGACGTAAATGCGAGTTTGCTGCTTGGTTTCAGTCGTCATTCTATGTGATTGGTCTCCGAGCTTCATCGTAGCCTTTCAAAGGGGCTGGGGCAAGTCAACGATAGAGGTTATGGGCACGAATGTACTCCAACACGGGAGGGGGGAGGAGGGCTGGGTGCGGCATTTGGGCCGTGGCTGGAGAGAGCTGGGAAAGGCGGATTTGATCTCGAATATCGGAGGCGCTGATGTCGATATGCAGGCCGGGGAGCAGGTAGAAGGGGGCTTGTTGGCCGGCGGGATTGCGGAGAATGTAGCGTTGGAGGGGGATTGTTGCATCGGAAAGAGCAGGAATTTCATGAAAATGTTCCGAAAAACGTCCCTCAGGGGCTAAAGCCCTAGTCCCTATTACTGCATCTGCGGCACGACTAAAGTCGTGCACTTTCAAAGCGGCTACTGATTCCGCAGACAGATCGTCGGGGGCGGGAACGGCTTCAATCGTGAGTCCATCGGGCAGGGCTGAGTCGAGGTTGCGTAAAGGCTGGCCGGGGCGCGAAGCGACGATCAAGGGCGCGACAAAGGGGATCTCGGCGGCACGATGCCAGCGGCTAAAACCGGCAAAAGAGTCGGTGCCCATGAGGCAAAAGAGGGTGTTCTGGGGCGGCAGTTGGTCACGCAGGGCGAGGAGTGTCTCCAGCGTGTAGTTGGGGGCACCTGAGGGCTGGGGGGCATCGGCCAGGGAGAGGACAAAACCCGGCTCGCTGGCGATGGCCAGGCGAGTCATGGCCAGGCGGTCATCAAAGCCGGCCTCCGTGCCCTGCGGCTTGAGGGGCTGCGTTCCCACGGGAGCAAAGAGCACGGAGTCGAGGCCGAGGGCCGCCTGGGCCGCGCGCGCGACACCGAGATGGCCTAGGTGGGGCGGATCAAAACTGCCTCCAAAAAAGGCTACGCGACTGCCCCCGAAAAAGGCTACGCGGCCCCCGCGGTGGGGCTGAAGGCCTTCGGCGCTGGATAATGAACCCATATAATCATGGTAATTGCGACCGATGCGCAGTCCGCGCGTCTAATTAAACAATGCGCTATATCCTTGCAATCCTGGCGTTGGCAGGCGTGTGGGTTTCCGCGCTGTCCCTGCGCATACACTACTCCACCGAGACCTCGCCCTGTTCTATCAACGCGAAGTGGGATTGCGATCTCGTGAACCACAGCCCATACTCCGAGATCAAGGGAATACCGGTGGCGGCGATGGGGATTGCGGGCTACTTTGTGCTGGCGGCCCTGGCGTTGATGGGACAACGGTTGCTGGTATTTCTTTCTTCACTCATCGGGCTGGGCTACGCGCTCTATCTTGCTCACATCGAGAGAGATGTTCTGATGGTGTGGTGCCTGTATTGCGTGATCTCGCTGGGAGTTATCGCACTGATTACGTTGCTCAGCCTGTTGTGGATGGCGGTCTGGGGGATACGGTCGAAGTACGAATTACATTCAGAAGAAGAGTAATAGCGGGGCATCCAGCTTCATCTTAGGTTCACAGTCCGCGCATCCGGCACTGCTAGAATCTAAGTAAATCCATGTTCAACAAGAAATATGCGCGCTGGATGTACGAGTGGGAGACGCGGCTGACCACGCTCGACGAGAATCGCGTGGTTCGTCCGCTGGAGTGGGGCTTCGATTGGATTGAGCCGTTTTTGCGCGAGCACGGCTTTGAGGAGGCACTGCCGGGGCCGGAGATTGTGAGCGATCCCTCGCTGGCGGAGGCCGCCATGGTGCTCATTAACCAGTTTTTGATACGCCACAGCGACACATTTTTCGGCTACAAACGGCCTACCGACTTCCGTCTGGAAGAACGACACCCGGAGCTTTTTCCCACCAATGTGCGCCCGGAGACGCTGGCGCAGGACGCGGCGCTGAAGCAGCAGGCGGCGGAGGGAAAGATTCCAAAAGCGCAGTATCTACGCTTCACATCACCGGAGCAGACGCCTTATCCGGAGAACAACCTGGCGAATGCGCGCTGGTATCCTGCGCCGGAGCACAAAGACCCCAAGCGTCCCAAGCAGGCCATCGTGGTGATGCCGCAATGGAATGCCGACGCCTTCAGCCACAACTCGCTGTGCGCCATCTTTAACAAGATGGGGATCTCGGCGCTGCGGCTCTCCAAGCCTTACCACGACATACGGCGTCCGGTGGAGCTGGAGCGGTCGGATTACGCGGTCAGCGCCAACATCGGGCGAACGATTTCGTCGTGCCGGCAGGCGGTGGTGGATATTCGCTGCTGCCTGGATTGGCTTGAGGAGCAGGGCTACGAGCACTTTGGCGTGCTGGGAACGAGTTTGGGATCGTGCTACGCGTTCTTGGCCAGCGCACACGATAAGAGGCTCCGGGTGAATGCCTTCAACCATGCATCGACGGCTTTTGGCGACGTGACCTGGGCGGGGCAAAGCACGCGCCATGTGAAGCAGGCGCTGGAGGAGGCAGGACTTAACCAGGAACGGGTGCGAGCGCTGTGGGCGGCTGTCAGCCCGTGCAGCTACTACGACAAAATCATGCGCACGGAAGTGGATGGAGCGCGAAAAAAAGTTCTGCTGGTTTACGCGAACTATGATTTGACGTTTCCCAAAGAGTATTCATTGCAGGTGGTGGAGGCGTTTGAGCGCATTGGGCTGGACTTCGAGCGGCGCGTGCTGCCTTGCGGCCACTACACTACCGGCGAGACGCCGTATAAATATATTGATGGATGGTATATGGGGTGGTTTGTGTACCGGGCATATAAGGCGCTGCGGGAGGAGAAGGCGGAAAAACAGGGAATAGGGATTAGGGAAATCGATAGTGTCCTAACCGAGTGATTCTGCCTTAAACCATACAGTCCCATTCAAGAAAGGAACAGACATGAAAATCCACATTCTTGCAATTGCATTCACACTGGTTGCATCCATGGCCATTGGTCAACAGCCTACCTGGACCGACCCGGCCACCGGCCTGATATGGACGCGAACGGACAATGGCTCCGAAGTGGACTGGCATCAGGCCACCAATTACTGCGAGAACCTTTCGCTAGGCGGCTACTCCAGCTGGCGGTTGCCCACCATCGACGAACTGGCTGGAATCGACGACAAGACACAGAATGTCAATGGCTGTCACATAAAGGGCGGAATTTCATTGAATCACTGTGGGATCTGGAGCAGTTCGGCAGGAAAGGCTTCGGGGGAGGCGTGGGGCTTCGACTTCCGCTATGATTGGCGGGGCTCAAGTCAATTCGGCTTCAGATACTTGCGTGCGCTGTGTGTGCGCCATTCCGGACAATGATGCGGGTGAGTTGGTCCTTTGATTTTGCATTCCGGCGTTGATGCAGAAATCACCTAATGCGCGGCGCTGAGGTCGAGGCGCAGCAGCTTGGCGGGGTCGAGGTAGGCGCCCTGCCAGCGGACTGCCCAGTGCAGATGCGGTCCGGTGACGCGGCCGGTGGCGCCGCTGAGGCCCAGCCGTTGGCCGCGCTCGACATGCTGGCCTTCGCGGACGGTAATCTTGCTGAGGTGCATGTAGAGCGTGAAGAATCCCAGCCCATGATCGATGATCGCGGTGTTGCCAGCATAGTAAAGCGGCTGGGCGAGCACCACGACGCCGCTATTGCCTGCGCGCACCGGCGTACCCGGCGGAGCGCGAAAGTCCAGCCCTTTGTGATTGCTGGCCAGAGTGCCGTTGAAGATGCGGCGGGTGCCGAAGCGCTCGGATTGCGGAGAGTCTACCGGAGGGCGGAAGTTTCCCGTCCATAGAGGTTTCAGAGCGCTGGAGGCATAGGCTTTTTGGGTGAGCAACTGTTCGGCATCGATCTGCTTGAGGGCTTCGGGGCCGGGCTGTACAAACCGCGGGGCGACGGTGAGCGAGCTGGTGGGGTAATGTGCGGGACGAATGCGGATGGTGCGGCTGAGGGCGCGCGTGTCGCCTGTGGCGTCGTGGATGGTTATCTTGAGCGCGGACGGACCGATGGGCGCGTCCACATCCACTCCGGCCAAGGCAAACCACGCGAGCTTGTCTCGCCCGAGAAAGAATTCCAGCTTGCGGCCGAGCCATTCGCCATCCATGGCGGCGGCATTGGCAGCAGAAACGCGAATCAGCTCTGGGGCGCCGGCCTGAACCACCGCGGGAACGAAGGTGATGGCGGGAGATTGGGCACGTGACCCAGCCAACGCGAAAGTCAGCAGGCTTGCGAGAGAGAGCCAGCTTCGGCGCGTTCTGAAATCTGAAAATAATCTCATCGTCATCAGCATAGGACATGCAGTAGGCTGCAAAAAAATAGAATTGCGAATGACTCGTAAAAAAAGTACGCCTCAGGGGTTAAGCCCCGCAACTATATTGTCACATTTTCGGCACGACTAAAGTCATACCCTGACGCTTGACGTTTTCAATAGCGTTTTCAGCAACCAGTAAAAGATCTAGCGTGGATGGGCGGCCAGCCAACGAGCAACGCGCTGCTGGACTTCTTCAAGCTGATCGGTGGTGATGTGGGTTCCGATCATTTGGCGGTTGGCGGCGTACTTGTCCTGATTGGGCCCCTTGACGGAAGCGGCCAGGTCAAGCCAAAAATAGGCCTCGACATCATCGTGCGGAACGCCCTGGCCAATGGAGTAGAGGACACCGAGAGTGGCTTGCGCGGTGACGTCTCCCAGCTCGGCGGCTTTGCGATACCAGGCCGCGGCCTGCGCAGGGTCACGCGCAAAGCCCTTGCCTCCGTCACGATAGAGGGCGGCTAGATGCATTTCGCCGGGGATTGAACCTTGATCCGCGGCCTTACGATACCATGTGACAGATTGCTTGTAGTACTCGGCGGAGAGTTGGAGATCGTGTATGACAGCGTCACCCGCCGCACGGCTGTTGTCTCCCAACTGCACCTGGGCGGCGGCGTCGCCGGCATTGGCTTTGTCCAATAGGGACTGGTCCAGCATTGGGGGGCGTGTGGACTGAGCAAAGGCATGAATTAACGCCAAAGAAAGAACTGCAAGCAGAATCGATTGCAGAAAACGCGTTTTCATAGTGGCCTCAAGCAGTTATCGAAAACGATAGCAGATTCCGGCTGGGGAGAGAGATGCGATCTGTGCTGCTGAAAGTTTATCTCTCTCCCGAGTGAATGCACAAAGGCCAGACACAAACCAAGGAAGAGAGGATGAATGCCACAATTATCGATCTATGCCCCGCTCCGTAAAATGACAACGACCGATCTCATCCAGGCCACAAGCTCAAATTAGCGTTGTATGATTTTTGAGTAGACAACACAGCCCTGCCGCCTCTTAAAGACGACGGCAGAGTTGGAGCATGATCTGGGTAGATACGCCTGCTCAAAAACACTCTGTGCTTACCGGAAGCCTCAGGTATGGTCTAAATTGACCATTGATAATAATGTTCTTAAAGTCGTGTCATTAAGGCCATGGTGTATCTCTCGAGGAAAAGAAGAGAGTGTATCTCTCGAGAAAAAACGGATAGAATTTCAATATGACAGATCGCATCTCTATGACCCTCGCCCAAGCCGACCCTGAAGTAGCCGCAGCCCTTGCCCAGGAAACACTCCGCCAGCACGAAGGGCTAGAGATGATTGCCAGCGAAAACTTTGTCTCCGAGGCGGTATTGGAGGCTGCGGGCTCGGTGTTCACCAACAAATACGCCGAGGGGTACCCCGGGCGGCGCTACTACGGCGGCTGCGAGTTTACCGACGTGGTGGAGAACCTGGCGCGGGAGCGGGCCAAGCAGATTTTCGGCGCGGAGCACGTCAACGTACAGCCGCACTCCGGCTCGCAGGCCAACGCCGCGGCCTATGCGGCGGTATTGCAGCCGGGCGACACGATTCTGGGGCTGGACCTGGCGCACGGCGGCCACCTGACGCACGGGCACAAATTGAGCTTCAGCGGCAAGCTCTACCGGCCGACATTTTATGGCGTGCGCAAAGACACGGAGATGATCGACTACGACCAGATGGAAGAGATTGCCGAGCGGGAAAAGCCTAAAGTCATCATCGGCGGGGGCAGCGCCTACCCGCGGTTGTGGGATTTTGTGCGGATGCGAGCGATCGCCGACAAGGTAGGCGCGGTCTATGTCTTTGATATGGCGCACATTGCAGGCCTCGTGGCAGGCGGAGTGCATCCCTCGCCGGTGCCGCACGCGCAGATTACGACGACGACCACTCACAAGACGCTGCGCGGACCGCGCTCGGGGCTGATTCTGTGCAAGCAGGAACTGGCGGCAGCAGTGGACAAGGCGGTTTTTCCTGGCCAGCAGGGCGGACCGCTGGTGCATATTGTGGCGGCCAAGGCGGTGGCGCTGGGCGAGGCGCTGCGGCCGGAGTTCAAGAGCTACGCGGCGCAGATTGTGGCCAACGCCAAGGTGCTGGCGGCGACACTGGAACTGGCCGGCTTCCGCATCGTCTCCGGCGGGACGGATAATCACTTGATGCTGGTGGACGTCTTCGAGAAGGGCATACTGGGCTCCGAGGCGGAGCTTGCGCTGGGCAAGGCGGGGATCACGGTGAATAAGAACGCCATTCCTTATGACACCAATCCGCCGCTGAAGGCTTCAGGAATTCGCATCGGGACGCCGGCGCTGACTACCCGCGGGATGAAGGAGGCAGAGATGGTGGTGATAGGCGCGTGGATCGCCAAGGCGCTGGAGCAGCGCAACGACGATGCGGCGCTGGAGGGGATTCGCAAAGATGTGGCCGAACTGGCCAACCGCTTCCCGTTGTATGCATGGCTGAGGGACTAACCGTCCGGGCGGACTTGCCGTCCAGGCGTACGGCGCTTGCGCGCCATGAGATACGTGGTATCCCACCCATTAATCACCCCAACGAGCATAAATCGCTCGTTGGGGACCCCGAGACCACAAAAACAAGGGCGCGAAATGGATGGGGCACGGGGCAGGACTAGCCGTCCAGGCAGACGGCGCTTGCGCGCCAGGAGATTCGTGGATTCCTACCTTAGCGGCAAAAACAAAGACGCCGCTAAGGTGGGGCACCCCAGCAATTTTAATCAAAACGCAACTTGCCTGTATGAGGCGGGTTGTATTTAATGTTGTTAGAGGCGACTCGCGAGAGGGAGAAGGGCGGCGGAAGGCCGCTGTTCACCCCGAGGGCATCCGGAGGAAACGATGAAGATTATTCAGCTAGCATTGGCCACGTTGCTGGTTCTTTCCGTTCCAGCATACGCACAGCATCAAGGAGGGCAATCGCATCCCTCAGGCGGTGGAGGGCATCAGGCGATCCCGTCGCACGGGCCCAAGGCGTTCACCGGCACACCGCATGCGGCCGAGCCCAAGCGCAACTACAGCGACAAAGACGGCCACCCCAACGCACCGCATGTGGATCATAGCAAGTCCATAGTCGGCGGCCACGATACCTGGGTTGGCCACGACACCGGCCGCGGCGATGTGAACTATCATCTTGACCACCCCTTCGAGCACGGCCGCTTTACCGGCGGGTTTGGCCGCGACCACGTATGGCATCTTGGCGGCGGAGGCCCCAACCGTTTCTGGTTCAACGGCTGGTACTGGAACGTAGCGGCCTTCGACATTGCCTTCTGCGACGGCTGGCTGTGGGACACCGATAACATCGTAATTTACGACGATCCGGATCACGAGGGCTGGTACCTGGCCTACAACGTGCGCCTCGGCACGTATGTACACGTGATGTATTTGGGGACATAGACGGGCAGCAGAACAACAATTTGTTTACACCGCAAAGGGGACAGGCCGGGAGGCTTGTCCTTTTTGTTTTGATGAGGGAATCTAATTGCTGCCGGGTCAAGCGATAAAATAGATTGTTCGCACGGGGCCACTCCATGCGCGTTGCGATGCAGCCATGGCCCCGATCTTAATTTGATTGCCGAGGTTATGGAATGAAGCGTCTGCCAGATTACCTGGTTGCACAGATGAACGCATTGATCGCGTGCGGGGTAGTTCTTGTTGCAATTGCCGCCATGCTGCTGAGCGTTACGGAAGCCTGGGCTGCGCCGGCACCAGCCCAAACTCCGATTATTCTCACCGGAGCGGACCGCAGGCCAGCAATATCGCTGGATGGCGAGTGGGCGGCCATCGTCGACCCTTACTTTTCCGGACTCATGAACTTTCATCACGAAGAAAAAATGAATGGCTGGTTTATAAACCAGAAAGCCAAGCCCGGCGATAACTTCCCTACCGAATACGATTTTTCCACGGCGTCGAAATTGAAGGTTCCCGGCGACTGGAATATGCAGCGCGAGCCGCTCTTCTACTATGAGGGGCCGGTGTGGTACGAGCGGGATTTCACTTACCAGCCGAAGGAGCACACGCGCGTATTTCTGCACGTGGGCGCGGCCAACTATAGGTCTTGGTTCTGGGTGAACGGCGAGAAGGTGTGCGAGCACGAGGGAGGGTATACAAGCTTTAACTGCGAGGTGACTGCGGTGGTACATGCGGGCGCGAACTTTGTGGTGGCGGCCGTGGATAATACGCGCCACGAAGACGGAGTTCCCACGCTGGAAACCGATTGGTGGAATTATGGCGGGCTGACACGTTCGGTCTCGCTGATCGAAGTGCCGGAAACTTTTATCGCTCAGTACGATGTGCATTTGAGCCGCACGGAAGACTCCGTGATTGAAGGCTGGGTACATTTCGAAGGCCCACTAAACGCTATGCCGGGAACAACTGTGAAGGTGGAGATTCCTGAATTGAAGTCCAGTTTTTCGACGAGTTCCGATAAGATCGGCCGGGTGTATTTTCATGGGAAGGTGGAAGGATTACAGCGCTGGTCGCCGGAGACGCCGAAACTTTACACGGTCAAAATAAGCGCGGGGCAAGATTACATTGACGAGCTGATTGGCTTCCGCACTATAGAGACACGCGGGACGGAGATTCTGCTGAATGGCAAGCCGATCTTTCTTCACGGCATCTCGATTCATGCCGAGGCGCCCTACCGCACTGGCCGGGCGTATACCGATCAGGATGCGGAGACGCTGCTGGGATGGGCCAAGGAGTTGGGCTGCAACTTTGTGCGGCTGGCGCACTATCCGCACGATGAAACCATGCTGAGAGCGGCGGACAGGATGGGGCTGCTGGTATGGTCGGAAAATCCGGTTTACTGGGCGTTGCAGTTTGACAATTCCAAGGTGCTGGCCAAGGCCGAACAGCAGCTGGAGGAAGAGATCGGGACCTCGCGCAATCATGCGGCGATCATTTTGTGGTCGATGGCCAACGAAACGCCGAGCACCGAGGCGCGGACGAAATTTATTGAAAGCGAGGCGGCACATGCGCGGGAGCTTGACCCGACGCGGCTGATTACTGCCGCGCTGCTGGTGCGCGGCGAGGGACAAACAAAGATCATCGATGATCCTCTGGGCAAGGCGCTGGATGTGATCGGCTTCAATGAGTATATCGGCTGGTATGAAGGTCATGCGGAGAGCGCCGATACAATTGAATGGCGCGTTGACTACCAGAAGCCTCTGATGGTGAGCGAGTTTGGCGGCGACGCCAAGGCGGGCCTGCATGGCGGGGAAAACGATCGCTGGACAGAGGAGTATCAAGCGAATATTTACCGCCATCAACTGGGAATGCTGAATCGGATTCCGCAACTAAGAGGAATGAGCCCGTGGATACTGATGGATTTTCGCTCACCGAACAGGCCGCTGGCTGGTATTCAGGATGGTTACAATCGCAAGGGACTTATTTCCGAGAAGGGCGAGAAAAAGCAGGCATATTTCATTTTGCAGAAGGCTTATAAGGAGAAGGCAGTAGGCAAGCCGGAATGAAATGTTCGGGTTCGCGCCAGGATTCGCGGACTAAGTGATTTATCAGGCTGTGCAAATGCGGATTTTTGAGTTATGCTTGAGTTATGGCTATTGACTCAATTCTTGCATTAATCGACGCCGAAATTGCCAGCCTCCAGCAGGTTCGCTCCCTGCTGGCCAGCACCGGCAAAGTCACCGTCAAGGGAACAGGGCGCAAAACCCAAAAGGCCGCGAAGGCTCCCAAAAGAGGGAAAAAGCGCCGCGTGTTGAGCGCCGAAGCGCGCAAACGGATTGCCGACGCGCAGCGCAAGCGGTGGGCCGCACAGAAGGCCAAGTAAGAAGCGCAGCCGAGGTCGAGATTTATTTCTCTGGCACTACGCGGCAGACCACCCCCCAGGCTGCGTCAGGCTATAATCCTGCGATCACCAACATGCGCGGCTCGGTCATCTCCTCGATGGCCGAGCGAATGCCTTCGCGCCCTAATCCCGAGTCCTTGACACCTCCATAGGGCATGGGATCGAGGCGCCAGCTTGGCGTGTCTCCTACGATCAAAGCGCCCACTTCAAGTTCGCGATAAGCGGTGAGGATGCGTCCGGCATCGCGGGTGAGAAGGCCGGCTTGCAGGCCGTACTTGGAATGATTGACAGCGGCGAGCGCCTCCTCAAAGTCGTCGAAGGGCTCGATGACCGCGACGGGGCCGAAGAGCTCTTCATCGCGCACCTTCATGCCCGGAGTGGTTGCGGTGAGGATGGCCGGGGTAACCACGGAGCCGTGGCGTTCTCCGCCGGCCACCAGTTTAGCGCCGCCCTTGACAGCTTCTTTGATCCATGACTCGACGCGCTCGGCCTCGCTGAGCCGGATGAGCGGGCCCACCTCGGTGGCCTCGACGGTGGGATCGCCGATTGCGAGCTTGCCAGCGGCCTCGACTACCTTCCACAAAAACGTTTGATAGACGGCGCGCTCGACGAAGATTCTTTGCACGCTGATGCAGGACTGGCCGGCGTAATTGAATGCCGCATGGGCGGTGCGGATGGCCGCCTCGTCCAGGTCCGGCCAATCGGCGCAGACGATGAAAGCGGCGTTGCCGCCCAACTCCATCAGGACGCGCTTGCGGCCGGAGCGAGCCTTGAGCTCCCAGCCAACTTTAGCCGAGCCGGTGAAGCTGACCAGCTTGATGCTGTCTTCTTTTTCGGCGAGCCAGGCGGCGTCCGCGTTGCTGAGCGGGAGCACGGCCAACGCCTCTGCCGGCCAGCCAGCCTTGAGAATGACCTCACCCAGCGCCAACGCGGTAAAGGGGGTTTGCGGGGCCGGCTTGAGAATCACCGGGCATCCCGCGGCCATGGCGGGCGCCAGCTTGTGAGCCACCAGGATCAGCGGGAAGTTGAAGGGTGTAATGGCCAGCACAGGGCCGATGGGAAAGCGCTGCACCAGCCCCCAACGGCCCTCGTTGCCCTCCATCAAGTCCAAAGGAATACTATTGCCGCCCAGGCGCGAAGTCTCTTCCGACGCGGTTTTGAAGGTGAGCACGGCGCGATCGACCTCGATGCGCGCCAGCCGAAGCGGCTTTCCCGACTCGGCGACAATCAACTGCGCGAAGCGCTCTTTCTGCTCGATGAGCGCGGAGGCAACGTCCTCGAGAATCTCGCGGCGCTTCCATCGGGGCAGGGCGCGGAGGCGGCGCAGGCTGGCCACGGCGTGGTGGACGGCCTGCCGGGCATCGGCGCGGGTGGCGAGGGTGACGCGGCCTACCAGGCCCTGGTCCCACGGCGAGCGGACCTCGAGTGCTTCGCCTTCGATCCATTCCTTGCCGCAGAGCAGGAAGCCTGTCTGAGTACCAGGGCGCATCTTCATGGGTGACTCTCCTCATCCATCTGACCTGGATTCTACAGCGACCAGGCAAGCAGGCGCTGCCTGAAGAGGGTATTGCGCAACTTCGTTTGGGAACAAAGTCCCAGCACGGTACACTATTCCCTAATGATTCATGATGGGCGGAGCCGGAATCTTCCCTTTGACGCTGACGAGGCGTTGGCGCATTTGCGCTCGAGCGACGCGAAGCTGGGCGCGCTGATCGACCGGGCAGGAGCATTCACGCTCAGGCTGGATCCGAGGCCGTCGCCTTTCGAGTCGCTGCTGGAGTCGATTCTTTACCAGCAGTTGCACGGGAAGGCGGCAGCCACGATTCACCGGCGGGTGCGGGAGCACTATGGCGGCGACCCAACGCCGCAAGTGCTGCTGGATACTCCTGATGAAGTGCTCAGAGCGGCAGGGGTTTCCTTCAATAAAATCAAAGCGCTGAAGGACCTGGCGGCGCGGACGCTGGATGGGACGGTGCCGAGTCATGCGGCGATCAAAAAAATGACGGACGCGGAGATTGTCGAGCGTCTGACCGAGGTGCGGGGCATTGGCCCGTGGACGGTGGAGATGCTGCTGATCTTCCGGCTGGGACGACCGGATGTTTTGCCAGCGACGGATTACGGGGTGCGCAAGGGCTTTGCGCTGACCTTTTTGCGCTTGCCGAAGACGCGGCCTGTGGAGGCGCAGGATTTGCCCAAGCCCGAAGTGTTGCTCAAAAGGGGGAAACGGTGGGCGCCGTTCCGTTCCGTGGCCAGCTGGTATCTTTGGCGGGCCTGCGACCTGGCAAAAAGCACAGCGCCTACGGGGCGGGCGAGCTTACAATAATTAAACACAGCCTCACAATGATTACGAAACGCCGGGAGAGTGAAATGCCGGCACGAGACAAGGAAAATTTATGGCCGCCAGTAAACGCTTTGTCTGCATTCATGGTCATTTTTACCAGCCTCCGCGGGAGAATCCGTGGCTGGAGACGGTGGAGACGCAAGACTCGGCCGCGCCGTACCACGATTGGAACGAGCGCATCTGCGCGGAGTGTTACGCGACCAACGGCGCGGCGCGCATCGTGAACAACCAGAACCAGATTATACGCATTGTGAACAACTATGCGCGCATGAGCTTCGATTACGGCCCCACGTTGCTGAGCTGGCTGGTGGAAAATGCACCGCGCACCTACCGCATGATCCTGGACGGGGATCAGCGCAGCCGGAAGAGCTTCATGGGTCACAGTTCGGCGATGGCTCAGGTGTACAACCACATCATTATGCCGCTGGCCAATCGCCGGGACCGGATCACGCAGATTCGCTGGGGCATCGCCGACTATCAGCGCCACTACGGCACGCCACCGGAGGGAATGTGGCTGGCGGAAACCGCGGCGGATAACGAATCTCTGGAGCTTCTGGCCGCACACGGCATCAAGTTCACGATCCTGGCGCCGCACCAATGCAAGCGCATTCGGAGCCTTAAAGACAGTGCAGGCAAATCAGGCGCGAACTGGACGGAGACACCCAATGCGAGCGTGGACACCACCCGCCCCTACCTGGTGCGCTTCGACTCCGGCGTCTCGATTGCGGTGTTTTTCTACGACGGCCCCACCTCGCGAGCCATTGCGTTCGAGGGGCTGCTCGACTCCGGCGAGCGCCTGGCCGCGCGGCTCAAAGGCGGCTTCAAGGACAATGCGCAGCCGCAACTGGCGCACGTGGCGACGGACGGGGAATCCTACGGCCATCATCACAAATACGGCGAGATGGCGTTGGCCTACGCGCTACGCATGCTGGAGGCTGATCCGAGTGTCAAGCTGACCAACTACGGCTGCTTCCTGGAGCAGTTTCCTCCCGAGTACGAGGCAGAGATTGTGGAAAACACCTCGTGGAGCTGCATACACGGGGTGGAACGCTGGCGCTCAAACTGCGGCTGCAACGGCGGCAAGGCGGGCTGGAACCAAGAGTGGCGCGCGCCGCTGCGCAAGGCCATGGATGAGCTGCGTGACGCGCTCGTTCCATTGACCGAGAAGGAGGGCGCCACGCTCTTCAAAGACGTGTGGGCGGCACGCGACGGATATATCGAGGTCGTACTCGATCGAAGCCCGCAAACGGTGGATCAATTCTTCGGCAAACACCAACTCCGCGCATTCACCGTGCCGGAACGCGTACGCGCCCTGGAATTGATGGAGATGCAGCGCCACGCGCAATTGATGTACACCAGTTGCGGATGGTTTTTTGACGATATTTCGGGCATCGAGACGGTGCAGGTGATTGCCTATGCAGCGCGGGTGCTGCAACTGGCGCGGGAAGTCTTTGGCGAAGCATCCGCGACGCTGGAGCCGGCATTTCTGACCCGACTGGCCGAGGCGCGGTCCAACGTGGCCGCGGCCGGGGACGGCGCCAAAATCTACAAGGAGCAAGTCAGCAGCAAGCAACTGGGCCTGGAACAGGTAGCTGCGCACTATGCCATCAGCTCCATGTTTTCTTCTTTTGCCGAGGAGACCGACCTGTTCTGCTTCCGCGTCTGGCGCGACTTCTACCAAGCGTTCTCGTCCGGACGGGGGCGGCTGGCGCTGGGCAGGGTCAAGGTGGTCAGCGCGATTACCGGCAAGCAGCAAAGCTTCTCCTTTGCAGTGCTGCACTTTGGCGACCAGAACATCACCGCGGCCGTCAAGGCCTATGAGCCGGAGGAGGCGGCCGCCTATGAGGCTTTTTCCAGCCAGGCCGCGGGACACGTGCAGAGCGCCAACTTCCCCGAGGCAATTCGGCTGATTGACAGCTACTACGGCCACGTGGACTACTCGCTGATATCGCTGTTTACGGACGAGCAGAGACGCATCGTGCAGATCATTCTTGGCTCCACGCTCTCAGAGATCGAGAAAACGCTGACCGCCATCTACGAAGACCACGCCAGCCTGCTGCACTATCTTTTCTCGGCAGGACTGCCCAAGCCGCCGGCGCTAACCCTTGCGGCGGGCTTCGCCATCAATTCGTGGCTACGCCGCGCGCTGGAGGCTGACCCCATCGACCAGGACCAGTTGAGCTCCTTATTGTCGCTGGCCAAGGCCGACCAGATTCCGCTGGAGACGGCTACTCTCTCCTACAACGTGGAACAGCACATGAAGCGCGCCATGGTCGAGCTGCAGATGTCCTCCGGTTCGCTGGAGCCGCTGGACAAGGTTCTGGGGCTGGCCCACACGCTGGCCGAACTGCCTTTCAAGCCGAACTTGTGGCAAGCGCAGAACATCTGGTACGAGATTCTGCGCACCTCGGGTTATACACTCACCGCGGAGACTGCCGACGACCGCCAGCGCTGGGAGAAAAACTTCAATGAACTGGGCGCATGCTTGTCGATAGATTGCGCGGCAATCCGCGCACAGGATCCGGCAGCGGCGACTACGGGGAGTTAGCGGGACGCCACAATCTGCACGAGCTGTTCTTCATTGAGGCTGGTGGCGATTGCCTTGCCGCGCCAATGCTTCCGGCAGCCGGGAAAATCGAGCGGCACGCATTGCGAGGGGATTTGGCGAGCGCGCATCTCATAGCCGCCCGGCAGGATGTTCAAGAGGCAGGCCACGGCGACAACACCGGTGTCCGGCTCACGCTGCCAGCGCTCAAGCCAGCGGCTGAATCCCGAGGCGTGTGGAACGAGATAGACCCTCGCACCCAGAGCGCGCATACGGCGCGTAATGCGGTTTACGGCGCAATAAGGATTGCAACTTGCGCAGGTGATATCGACACCGCTTGTGCGCGCCTTGCAGTTGCGCGCGGCGCCACCGCGCATGCAGGCAGGCACAAGAATGGCCCTGTGCCCGGTAGCCTCGAACTGGCCGCGCAGGCCACTGTTCATGATCTCGGCGGCGACCATGCTCAGGTGGTACTCCACCGGCTCTTTGCCGCAGAAGATCTGATCTTCACGGCATCCGCGCCGGGCGTAGTCTACTGTCAGAAACCTCGAAACTCCGCGCGTATAGATCCCCAGCGTCCTGCTCGCCTCGTGCTTGAACCAGTCGAAGAGCTTAGCGGCTGTCTCGATGCATCGCTCGGCCTCGGCAGGAGGAAGCGTGTCGATATAACTCCGCCAATTGTTAAGGCGAATCGTCTCCTGCTCGAATTCGCCGGTGGCCTCAAGCCACTTGATCAGGCCGGGCAATCTTTCCGGCGAGTAGAGCTGACCTTTTGCCGTGCGGCCGATTCCGGGCGCCAGGAAAAGCCTGGTAATCGCCGCGCGGAGCAGGTCGGCGATGGGCTTGATCTGTGCCGGCCGACGCCGCAGCCAGAAGAGGAAGCGCGCCAACTTAACAACCCAGGCCGGCGTGCTTTCAGCAGCGCCCCCGTATCGCCTGAGCGCCTGGCCCAGCGTGAGCAGCTCGATGGCATACTCGCCATAGCTGCGAGGAGCCTCGCTCAGAAACGCTATCACATGGAGAATATAGCCATCGAGCGCTGCTCCCGCACGCAGTTCGATCTCGTCGAGAAGCTGGCTGGAGAAGCTGGCGACATCCGCATAATATCCGCCTGAGCCGTGGTTCATCCGCAGATCATAAATCAAGTCTGGAATAAGGCATGGCCTCGCGACTTCAGGACTCACCTGTTTGGATTGCTGCCCAGCCGCATCTCCGGCCTGGCAACCCGGCGCTTCCCGCAACCGGCTCTTTTCAGCGTGGGCTAACATTTGACTGCTCTTTCCGCAATTCTACGCGCCGCTTTCAAAGCGCATGGAGAACCACAATGTATGATACGCGCGCGGAGTGAAACGGTTCCAAACAGGCCTATGCCCTTCAATCTACTCGATTACCGCTCTTTGCAGTTTTCCATTTTTGAGCAGAAAACGGTCACCTCGCCAGACAATGGTGTTGCCGGCGAAGCCCGCGATCCAGACTCCCATAGCGATGAGATCGCGTAGCGGCAACAGCCATAAATTCGGCATCACTTGGCGGTCGGAGAGCACCTCCGAACCTACCGTCATGGCCAGCGCGAGGCGCAGACAGAAGCTCAAAGCCAGCAGCCAGAGGCTGAGAGGACTCGCACCGCTGGCGAGGACGTTGAGTAGTGCCCAGCACAGGCCGTGGGTGAAGATGAGGCCGGCATAGCCCCAGGTGCGGGCGTCGCGGACGGTGCGTGCCCAGCGCAACTGGTGATCGAGGAAGCCGCGCCAGCCGTAGGCGTCGATGTTGGTCTCGACGACTTCGGTGCTGAGGGCCACGCGGTAGCCGGCGGCGGAGATGCGCGCGCCCAGCTCATAGTCGTCGGCGAGGTGATCGACCAAGGGGGTGAGGCCACCAATTTTGTCGAGCGCTTCGCGGCTCACAGCCAGAGTGGAACCGAGGCCGTAGTGTAGGCCGCTCTCAATCCATTTGGAAAGCAGGACGCCGGCCTGGAAGTCGGTGGCGATGCCCAGAGCCTCGAGCCTAGAGGCCATGGTGTGATGGGCTCGGCCGCGATAGAGGGCGGTGACGAGGCCGACTTCTTTTTCGGACATAACTGCGGAATCCGCTTCGGTTGCAAAGCAGGCCATGACCCGCTCGAGGTAGCGTGGCGAGACGGTGATATCGGAGTCATTGATGAGCAGGAAATTGTGGCGGGCGTGGGGGAAGAGCTGGATCAGTGTGCTGATCTTGCCGTTGGTTCCGAGGCGCAGAGGGCACTCGATAAGGCGGATGGAGAGCGCGGGAAATTCGGCTTGCAGTTGCTGGACGGCCGGGGCGGCGGGGTCGGAGAGAGAAGAGACGCCGAAGATCAGCTCGAAATCGCCGGCATAGGACTGGCGGCAGTGGCAGCGGAAGGCTTCGATCATGGCGGGGTCGAGGCCTTTGAGGGACTTGAGAATGCTGACGCCGGGGGCAAAGGTCGCAAATGGCTTGTGCCGCGCTGATAAAAAGATTCGCGCGGCGATCAGGGCGGCGAGGAAGTAGCCCATTCCGGCCACGGCCAGAATTGTGGTAAGAATGGCAACGGATTGTGCCAGTGTATGCGGCATTACAAAGAATAGCGAACAGAAATTAGTCTACAGCGGCAAGTCGTCGAATATGGCCAAGGTAAAGACCCGGGCCAGAAGGCCACGATTATTCTGTGCGATTTTTCAGGGGGCCGAGGCCCCCTGCTCCCTCCGGAACCTACGATTGACAACTTAGTGCCAAAAGCTGCCTTACTCGTATCGGAGCGCCTCGATGGGGTTCATGGATGCGGCTTTCCATGCGGGATAGATGCCGAAGATCAGGCCGATGGCGCAGGAGACTACCAAGGCGATGGCAACCCACATCAGCGAAAGAGCGGCATGAAGGAAGGAGACGGCATAATGCAGAATCAGCGTGAACAAGGCGCCGGCCAAAATGCCGAGCAGTCCGCCCACGAAGCAAAGGGTCACCGCTTCGAGCGTGAACTGGAGAAGGATGTTTTTTCTGGTTGCGCCGATGGCCTTGCGCACACCGATTTCTCGCGTGCGTTCAGTGACCGAGACCAGCATAATATTCATAACCCCTACGCCTCCCACCATGAGGCCGACAGAAGAAACGGCGACCATGAAGATAAACAGTCCGCCGGTCAGAGCATCCCACAGCCGCATGAGCGAGTCCGGTCCGGAGATGGCGAAGTTATCGTCCTGCTGCAGGCGAACCCCACGCCTGATCCGCATAAGATCGCGTATCTCTTCCGTCACAATATATTTGTTGGCCGGATCATCATACGTCACCGTGACATGGAAGTCATCCAGCTCTGGATGCAAATGACGGAAGGTGGGAACGGGAAAGAAAGCGGAGTTATCGCTCCGGTTCCGTCCGCTGCCGAAGGGCTGCGGTTGCGGTTCGAAGACGCCGATGACGGTAAAGATGCCGCCCTGACATTCGATATCCTTGCCAAGGGGAGACTCGTTGGGAAAAAGATCCTCGGCTGCGTCGTGCCCCAGCATAACCACTCTGGCAGCGCGCGCCTCCTCCGCATAGGTCCAGATGCGACCCTCCTTCACCTCGAAGTTGGTGGAGTGCTCAATGTCGGTTGTCGAGCCGTCGAGAATTGCGTTCTCCACCTTGCGGCCGCCGTACTTGAGCGAGACAAGCCCCAGGCCAAGTTGCTGGTTCTGATAGTTAAGCCAGGGATCGGAGGCAACCACATGCGGCAGGGCGCGCATCGCCAAGCCGTCCTCGTAGGTCAGCTTGGGGCGGTTGAGTTCCGCGGTCGTGGGCCGCCGCCCAAAAAAGTCATAGCGGTAGACAATCAGGGCGTTGGTGCCCAGGGATTTGACGAATTGCTCGATATTGGTATTCAGTCCGTTAATGGCCGAAGAGATGAGAATCACGGTGGAGATGCCGATGGAGATGCCGAGAATAGTGAGGCCGGAGCGCAACTTGTTTTTGCGCAGCGTATCCATCGCCAGCAGCACGGATTCTTTTGAGTCGCCGAGTCTCATCTTTATAGCTCCGATCTAAGGGCAACGATGGGATCAAGCTGCGCGGCCTTGTGCGCGGGGTAGACGCCAAAAAAGAGACCGACGCTGGTGGCGACAAACAAACCGACCAGAATCGACCAGAGTTCAACTTCAGAGGGGAATGCGATGATCAGAGTAATGATTTTGGCCAGGCAGATTCCGGCGAATACGCCGATCACGCCTCCCGCCAGTGACATGGTAGCGGACTCGATCAGAAACTGTAGCAGGATGTCTTTACGGCGCGCGCCCAGGGCTTTGCGAACACCGATCTCACGGGTGCGTTCGGTGACGGATACCAGCATGATATTCATGATGACGATTCCGCCAATGACCAGCGAGATGCCGGCGATGGCCACCACCACGGCTCCGAAGCTATTGAGAATTTGGCCCAGGAAGTTCTGGAAGGTGGCGCTGGTGTCGATGGAGAAGCTGTCGGGGGCGCCGGGGGCGAGGTGGCGGCGCGCGCGCATGAGAACGCGCAATCGATCGGAAACCGCATCCATCACCTCGCCACCTCCGCCGGCATTGACATAGACGGTCATGGTGTCGTGTGCTCCGTGCGTCTGCAGAAATGCCGTGAGAGGAATGGCGACCCAGTTGTCCAGGCTTTCTCCCATGATCTTGCCCTGAGCTTCGCCTACCCCAATCACCGTGTAAGTCGCACCATCGACGCGAATCTCTTTGCCCAGCGGGTCGCCGGAGCCCAGCATATTGTCGGCAATGTCATGGCCGATGATGGCCACGTGAGCGCTGTGCTCGTCCTCGACTTCAGTGAAGGAGCGCCCGTCCTCGATATTGAGATTGGAAAGCGCCGGCATCGTCCAGGTCCAGCCGCGAATATTGGTATCGGTGGTGGATTTGCTTCCGTAGACAACCTTGCCGATGGAGTTGCGCGCCGCGCCCACCGACAGGCAGACCTGGCATTCGTCAAGGATAGCCTTGTAGTCATCGAGGGTGACGTCTTTTCGTTTCTGGAAGTCGAGATACTCCTCGACGGTCATGAAAGTTTCCGGCATTTTGCTGACCGTCACCACCTGCGCGCCATAGGTGTTGATTTTGGTGGTCACAAATTGCTTGGCGCCGTTGGTCAGGGTGACAACCATAATCACCGAGGCCACGCCAATGACCACCCCCAGCAGCGTAAGGATGGTGCGCATCTTATTGGCCCACAGGGATTGCAGCGCGAGTTTGACGGCTTCACTGAAGATCATGGTCTTGCTTTCTTTTGCCTACCGCAGTAAGGGCCAGAAACTTGTTGCAACGGTAACTCGGAGCATGGACATTCTCATCTAGAAGCTTGCTCATTCATACCTGAGCGCCTCAATGGGGTCGAGGTTGGCGGCTTTCCAAGCGGGATAGATGCCGAAGAGCAGGCCGATAGCGCAGGAGACGCCGAAACCGGTAAGCACCCACACGGTGGACAAGGTGGCCGACAGACCAATGGGCAGCAAGTAGACGATTCCTGTAATCACTGCGCCCAGGATCACGCCGATCAATCCGCCTACGGCGCACAGGGTAACGGCCTCAGTAGTGAATTGGGTCAGGATGGTTTTTTTGGTGGCGCCCAGAGCCTTGCGAATGCCGATTTCGCGAGTGCGCTCGGTGACGGAGACCAGCATGATGTTCATGACGCCCACGCCTCCCACCATCAAACCGACGCTGGAGACGGCGACCATCAGCCCAAACAGCCCTTGGGTGATCTGCCCCCAAAGCTTGGTAATAGAGTCCGTGCCGAAGATGTCGAAGTTGTCGTCGGCGGAGATCTTGATTTTGCGTCGGATGCGCATCACGTCGCGAATCTCTTCTTCGACCAAGGATTTGTAAGCGGGATCGTCGTACTTCACGGTGAGGTATATTTCCAAGGCTTCGGGATGCAGATTGTGGAAGGTTCCCATGGGGAAGTAGATAGCGTTGTCTTGCGGGTTCTGGCCGCTGCCGAAGAGTTGTTTGCGTTTGTCGAGGACGCCGATGACGGTGTAGAGACCGGTCTCGACGTTAACCTCTTTGCCGATGGGGTCTTCACCGTTCACAAACAGTTGTTCCGCGGTATCGTGTCCCAACAGACACACGGCGGCATGACGCTTGTCTTCCTCATCAGTAAAGATGCGGCCCGACAGCAGGACCAGATTCGATACATCCGCGAGTTGCGCGGTGTTTCCCTGCATGATGGCTCCGGCTACCTTGTGTCCCTGGTACTTGACACTGACGTTGCCGACGCCGAATTGTTTGGTATAGCGGACGCCAGCGTCCGCGGCAACGACGTGGGGCAACGAGCGCAGGGCCAGCGCATCCTCTAAAGTGAGGTATTTGCGAGTAAGCTGCTCAGTGGTAGGGCGACCGAGGCCGAAGGGCAGACGGGAAACCAAAAGGACATTTGTACCCAACGAGTCGGCAATATCGGCGACACGGTTATTAAGCCCGCTGATGATGGAGGAGATGGCGATGACGGTAGTGACGCCGATGACGATGCCCAGGATAGTCAATCCCGAGCGCAGCTTGTTCGCCCTCAACGTATCGAGGGCCATCTTGACGGATTCTCGGGTTTGACCTTGCGCCATTACAACTCCGCTCTGAGCGCCACCACGGGATCGAGCCTGGCGGCTTTGCTGGCCGGATAGACGCCGAAGAAGACGCCCACGACAGCGGCCATGACGAGGCCCATGAGCACGCTCCACAACTGCACGGTAGCGGGAAAGCCGACAATGAGTGTGACCAGGTTGGCAGCGAGGACACCCAACAGCACGCCGATCGCACCGCCCACCAGGGCCATGGTTGAACTTTCGATGAGGAATTGCAGCAACACATCGCGCTGGCGCGCGCCGAGAGCCTTGCGCACGCCGATCTCGCGGGTACGCTCGGTGACCGAAACCAGCATGATATTCATGATGACGATGCCGCCCACCACCAGCGCGATCGACGAAATGCCGATGATCACGTCGAAGAAAAGCGCGCTGAACTGCTTCCAGACGTCCATAAAGGTGTCGTTGGTCTGGATCTCGAAGTCGTCCGGCTGGCCGGGGGCATTGTGGCGGCGGGCGCGCATCATCACGCGCACCACGTCCTCGGCTCTTTCCATCGCCTCTGCGCCGCCGTTGGCGCGAACGTAAATGCCCAGCGCGTCGTTGTGGCCGTAGGTCTGCAGATAGGTGTTGATGGGCACGGCAACCCAGTTGTCTTGCGACTGGCCCAGCGTCTTGCCCTGACGGTCGCCTATGCCGATGATGGTGTAAGGTACGCCGTCGACGCGAATCTCCTTGCCTAGGGGGTCGCCCTCGCCCAATATATTGTCCACAATGTCGTAGCCCACAATGACGTTGTGAGCGCCGACATCGTCGTCGGTGGGAGTAAAACCACGCCCTATGACAACGTCAAGATTGCTGAGGTCAACCATGGTCCAGGTGATGCCTCGCACCTCGGTATCGCTGCTGGAGTGGCCGTTGTAGGAGACATTGGTGGTGCGGCTATTAATTGACGCGCCCACCTCGGTGCATACGGCGCAGTTGTCGCGCACTGCCTGATAATCTTCGTCATTCAATTTTTTGCGTTTTTGATATTTGAAGTACTCCTCGGCAGAGAAACAGCACCCGGAGGGAAATCGCCCTACACTGAAGACGTCGGCGCCGTGGCTCACGAGCTTGGTGGCCACATAGGTGTTGGCGCCGTCGACCAGTGTGACGACCATGATGAGCGAGGAGACGGCCATGACCACGCCCAGCAGCGTGAGGATGGAGCGCATCTTGTTTGCCCACAAGGACTGCAGCGCGAGTTTGACTGCCTCACCGAAGAGCATGGTCCTGCCTTTTGCTGGTTGACGTCTATATGATCTTCAAGCCCCGAAACAGCGTTACAAGCCCAGGCCTGAAGGCACACTCAAATTCACGTTCTGTCAGGGGGCTAAAGCCCCCTGCTCCCTCCAAATAGAGTTTTTCCGCAGCCGGAAAAAACCGTGCAACAAATCCAGTGTACGCAATCCCCGGCACCAATAAACGCATAGCCCTACCTAACCGACTGCATTCCGCAGACGTAAGATAGCCGCAGCCCAAGGGAGGGCGCTCATTTTCTGATACGCAAAGGGAGGTTTGCAGGTTCCTAAGTCTGGAAAAAGGCGAAGAATAGACGAAGACAGGAGAAATATCGGGAACTTTATGACCTCCGCTTGTCGTAGCATGTGGGGGTGCGCAGTATTGCGCCAGTTTTTGAACTGAATCCATAATCGCATCTATCCGGA
Organism: Occallatibacter sp.; assembly: GCA_052145195.1. Lineage (GTDB taxonomy): Bacteria > Acidobacteriota > Terriglobia > Terriglobales > Acidobacteriaceae > Telmatobacter. The sequence goes on from JBKQPC010000003.1 coordinate 95,231, forward strand.
GGCACGATGAATCGCGTCTATTCCCGCCTTGCGCCCGCTCTGCTGGCGCTGTATGCACTTCTATCCGTAACTGCAATTGCCCAAGCCACTTCGGCGGTTGCAGGTCCATCCGCCCAGGCGCCGCTGCTGCTGCGCTTCCCTTCTCTTTCGCAGGATAAGATCGCCTTCCGCTACGCCGACGACATCTGGACGGTCAGCCGCAACGGTGGCGAGGCTGAGCGGCTCACCGCGAACGGTCAGGTGACCTCGGGGCCGTTCTACTCGCCCGACGGCGCGTGGATTGCCTACTCCGCCCACCTGAACGGCAATACAGACGCGTACATCATCCCGGCAGCAGGCGGCGTACCAAAGCGCATTACGTGGCACCCGGCAGGCAGCGCTGTGGTGGGCTGGACGCCGGACGGCAAGGACCTGCTGATTGTAAGCAGCCAAGTCAGTTACCGGCATTTCCGGCGCCTCTTCCTCGCTCATGTCGACGGTACCGGAGTCCCTCAGCCGCTGTTACTGCCCTCCGGCGCTGAAGGCTCATTCTCGCCGGATGGGCAGTCGATTGCGTATCAGCCGTTTTCCAAATGGCAGCCGGCGTGGAAGCGCTACGTGGGGGGCCAGACCAGCCCTATTTGGATCGTCAATCTCAAGACGCTTGATTTGGTGAAGGTGCCACGCGAGAACTCCAACGATTTCAACCCGGTATGGGTGGGCGACCAGGTTTACTTCCTCAGTGACCGTGATAGCAGGGGGACGAACAACGGCCCGGTCACGCTGTATCGCTACGACACCAAGAGCGGGCAGGTTTCGCAGGTAATGGCCAACTCCGGGCTGGATATGAAGAGCTTTCAGGCGGGGCCGGCGACAGGCGTGGACGGGTCAAGCCGGAGCGCGTTGATCGTGGAGCAGTTTGGCCGCATTCTGCTGGTGGATCCGGCTAACGGAATGAATATGCCGATCCCGATTACGATTCACGGCGAGCTGGCAAGCCTGGCACCGCACCGGGCGAATGTGAACCCGGAGGAGATTCAGAACGGGAACCTTTCGCCCACCGGCGCACGGGCCGTTTTTGAGGCGCATGGGGAGATTTTCACGGTGCCGGCGGAAAAGGGCGACACGCGCAACCTGACACAGACCCCCGGCGTGGCGGAGCGCGACCCGGCATGGAGCCCGGACGGCAAGACCATTGCCTATTTCTCCGACGCATCGGGCGAGTACCAGCTTTATCTGCACGACCAGACGGGATTTAAGCCGCCGACAATCATTGATCTCGGGCCCGAGCCGAGCTACTTCTACAGCCCAACCTGGTCGCCGGACTCCAAGCACATCGCCTATAGCGACAAGCACCTGCGGCTGTGGGTTGTGGACGTGCCCGCGGGCAAGCCGATGCTGGTGGACAAGGGCACCTACGGGAGCTTCGGCGCGAGCTTTGGACCCGCCTGGTCGCCGGACTCGAAGTGGATTGCCTATCATCGCGACCTCGACAACCAACTGGACGCCATCTTCCTTTACTCGATGGAGACGCGCAAATCGACGCAGGTGACGGATGGGATGAGCGACGCCAGCAACCCGGTCTTCGATCCCAATGGCAAGTATCTCTACTTCCTGGCCTCTACGGACGACGGCCCCTCGAAGGCGGGCATCGACCTCTCCTCGCTGGACCGCGCGCAAACCACCGCTGCCTATGTGGTGGTGCTGGCTGCTGACGGGGCTTCGCCACTGCCTCCGCAGAGCGACGACGAAAAGATCAAGGACGAGGCGAAGAAGGACGACGACAAGAAAGATGCCGACAAGAAGGACGAAGCAGCCAAGGAGGCCGGCAAGGAGAAGAAGGACGGCGACAAGAAGGACGGCGACAAGAAGGACGGCGACAAAGACAAAGACAAGAAGGATGCCGACAAGCCTGTCGTGGTCAAGGTGGATCTGGAGAAGATCGGCGACCGCATATTGGCATTGCCGATTCCGGCGCGCAACTATGGCGGGATCGCCGTGGGCAAGACGGGCGTACTCTATCTTGGCGAAGGCACCCCGGTTGGCCGTCCTTCCAACAATGACGGCGGTTCCGGCATTCACGCCATCTGGCGGTTCACGCTGGAAAAACGAAAGCCGGAGATCGTGCTCAGCGACGTGGATGCTTTCATTGTTTCGTTCGATGGGTCGAAGGTTCTCTACGCGCGCACGGGCGTTCTGTGTAACATCGCCTCCGCGGACGACCTTAAGCCGGGCGACAATACTCCCGGCAAGGCGCTTAACCTGGGGAATCTGGAAACCGTGATCGATCCCCGCGCCGAATGGCGGCAGATGTATCACGAGACGTGGCGCATCGAGCGCGACTTTCTCTATGATCCGCACACCCACGGCCTGAACATTCCCAAGATCGAGGCCAAGTACAAGCCGTACCTCGAATCGCTTGCCTCGCGCTCCGAGTTCAGCTACCTCTCCACGGAGATGCTGGGCGAGATCACCATCGGCCATATGTTCATCCGGTCGCCGCGCCTGCAAGAACACGTGGCGAAGACGGGGCTGCTGGGCGCGGACTACAAGGTGGAGAATGGCCGCTATCGGATTGCGAAGATTCTGGGCGGACAGAACTGGACTCCCGGACTGGCTTCTCCGCTGACGCTACCGGGCGTCTCGGTGAAGGAGGGCGAATACCTGCTGGCGGTCAATGGCCACGAGCTGAAGGCGGGAGACAACCTCTACCAATTCTTTGACGGCACGTCGGGCAAGCAGACCGTGCTGCGCGTGGGTGCGAACCCCGACGGCCCCGCTTCCGAGAACAAGACCGCGCGCGACGTGACTGTGGTTCCCATCAGCGACGAGGATGGGCTGAGGAACCTGGACTGGATTGAAGGCAACCGGCGCAAGGTGGGCGAGCTCTCCGGCGGCAAGGTGGCATATGTTTATATGCCCAACACCGGCGGCTCGGGCTACACCAACTTCAACCGCTTCTTCTATTCGCAGCTGGACAAGCAGGCGCTGGTGCTGGACGAGCGCTACAACGAGGGCGGCTTCATTGCTGACTACATAGTGGACACGCTGAAGCGCACGCCGCTTTCCGGGGCAATCGAGCGTGACGGCAAGCCGATACACGACCCGGTGGGCGCGATCTTCGGGCCCAAGGTGATGCTGATCAACCAGAACTCGGGCTCGGGCGGCGACGCCATGCCTTGGTACTTCAGGAAGGCGGGCATCGGCAAGCTGGTGGGCACGCGCACCTGGGGGGGACTGGTGGGTGTTGGAGGCTATCCCACTCTGATTGATGGCGGCTCGGTAAACGCGCCACGCTACGCCATCTACGGGCTCAACGGCGATTGGGAGGTGGAAAACCGCGGCATCGCGCCCGATGTGATGGTGGAGGATCTGCCTAAGGATGTGGCCGCTGGACACGACCGCCAACTGGAGACTGGCGTGCAGATGGTGCTGGAGGAGCTGAAGGCGCATCCGGTGCCGGAGATTCCTGTTCCGCCGTATCCGAATTATCACAAGGGGGATGGTCTGGGGAATCCGTAGAAGGGAGTGGACTTCGCCGCGCTGCGCGCGGGTTAGCAAGTTAGCGGGATACCCACCCTAGATCACCCCAGCGAGCGAAGTTCACTCGCCGGGGACCCCGATAGCCGCAAAAACAAGAACGCGGCGAGGGTGGGTATCCATCATGAATGCTTACCGTCCGGGTCTGCCGAAGCCTTTTTCCGCGCGTGGGGCTACAGCTTAAAACGCATTGATGGCCGTGGTGAATTGCAGCACTTGTCCTGTGCTCTCAGTGACGGCGCCCATGGAGTAATTGCCGGTTGAGGCGTCGTCGGGGGCTTCGGGCTCCCAATAGATCACTCCCAGCCCCATATTGCTGGACACGGCATTCATCGCCTGGATCGCCCCTTGCACATCGGTGTAGGCATCGGTTGGATCACTATACAGATAGCCGATCTCGCAGGTCATCACCGGCTTGTTATAACGGGAGGCCAGCGTCTTCAAGTTGGCGGCGACCGTGGTGATGTTTGACGGCCCGTCGTAATAGGAGCCTCCAATCACGTCGAAATTTGCGCCGGCGGCCGTCAGCCCGTCAAAGAACCACTCAAAGTCGCTGAGGTCGCTGATGGTGGCTATGTGGATGACGACCTGCGTGGAGGGGCTGACCGCCTTGACCGCGCTGTAGCCTTGGTTGATGAGGCCGGTGATCTGGGTGAAGTTGTTGCCGTTTGGGGTTGTGGCGCCAACCGAGCCGACGGGCCACAACATTCCGGAGTTGATCTCGTTGCCGACCTGCACATATTGCGGATAGATTCCCTTCGCCGCCAGCGCCTGCATGAAGCCATAGGTGTAGTTGTAGACGTCGGTTTGCAGTTGGGCATAGGTATCGCTCGACCACGCGGCAGGAGTGGTTTGATGGCCGGGGTCGGCCCAGGTATCGCTGTAATGGAAGTCGATCATGATTTGAAAACCCATCGAATTGGCGAGCACGGCCAGAGCGATGCTGCCTGCCTGATCGTTGTTGCCCACGCCCAGGACGCCGGAGGTGATGGTGGGATTTACAAAAGTCCGGATGCGGATGGTGTTGACGCCATGATTCTTGAGAATCTGCAGCGCGCTTCCGGAAGCGCCGGTAGGATCGGTCCAGGTATAGCCCAAGCTCTCGAGTTGGGTCAGCCAGCCGACATCGGCTCCAACGACAGTGGTCGTTGCCGGGGGCGAGGACATCGTATAAACGGCGGATGCGACCGGGGAGTTTGCGTAGCCCGTGGCCACGGCGATAGCCTGGATGGTCACGGTAGCCGGAGTCGCCGGAATGGTGATCGCGCCGGAGTAGACATTTGAGGCAGTGGCGGGCGTCGTTCCGTTGGTGGTGTAGTAAATCGTCGCACCGGAGATGGCGTCGGAGATGGTGACGGTTTGCGCCGTGGTGTAGTTTCCGGCGGCAGGCAAGAAGGTGGGTGCCGGCGCCGCGGGCGGATTCACGTTGTTGGACGAACCTGAACCACCGCAACTGCCGAGGAGGAGCGCCTGAAAGGCGAAGAGGAAAACGAGAGAGGAGCGAAGTTTGCGCACGAGTGCCATGGCGTGGATTCCCACTTGCATCATGATCTTAGACGCGGCGGTGCGGCGCTCACATCCGACGAAAGTCGGAGTGATGCTGATCTCTGCGGAATCGCGCAACTCGATGATTTTCAGCGTCCGGAGCTGCCGAAGCCTTTTTCCGCGCGGGCGGAGTCTTCCAGTGTTTCTACTTCCTGGACGGGACCGGTAAGGACGGGGACGGGAATCATCTGAGCGATCTTTTCTCCGGCCTTGAGTTCAACGGGGGCATCGGTGAGGTTGGTCATCAAGATGAGAATTTCGCCGCGATAGCCGGCGTCGATGACCCCAGCAGTGGTGGCGACGCCTCGCGCGGCCATGGAGGAGCGGTCGCGGACAAGCAGGCCCAACGGAGCGCCGGTGGCGGGGTGGCGGGCTTCGACGCTGATGCCGGTGCGGACTTTGACCGTAGCGTGTGGGGAGAGTGTAGCACCCTCAAGAGCAAAGATGTCATAGCCTAGGTCTTCACCGGGATGGGCGACGATGGGGGCGCGGGCACCGGCGGCCAACAATTTCACACGCAGCATAAGTTGATGGTAACAGCGGAGCTGATGCGGGTAAAAATGGTCAGCCCCGGCAGGAAAGCTTTCCCGGCCGGGGCTGTCGTGGGTGGTTCATAGCATTCGGCAAAAGGACCTGTAAGCCGAATTCTGTCGTGTGCGGTCATTCCTCTAGGCGCCGCGTTGCCGCGGACGCTCATCAGCGACCTACCCGGAGGTTACGGCGTCCTGCGGACGGCAGCCCCTTGCAGGGCTGGGTATCCGCAGATCGTTCAGAGCCGCCTGGACGCGTCGGGCCGATGCGCAGCGGAGCCTGGCTCCTGGCTCGCGCTTCCCTCCCTATTTGGTCTTGCTCCGTGTGGGGTTTACCCTGCCTCCGTCGTTACCGGCGGAGCGGTGCGCTCTTACCGCACCATTTCACCCTTACTGGACTGGCCGTCCAGGCATTCGCCCTTCGGGCCAGTTGCGCGTGCCAAAACACGAGCATCCAGCGGTATCTTTTCTGTGGCACTGGCCGTCCATGGGTTTTGAGGCCCACGTCCCGGAGGTTATCCGGCACACTGCCCTGCGGAGTTCGGACTTTCCTCTCCCGGCGAACCGCGCTTGCGCACGCCCGCCGGCAGCGACCGCCCGGTCCTCCTGCCTAGTTCTAGTGTAGCGCGAAAACGGCTACCGGCATTCGTCCATCAGAGTTCCCGAGATTTATTCAAGATGCGCGAGGAAGGCTCCGGTCCCGATCCTTTGAATCCACAGAGGATACAAAATCATCTATTGCCTGCGGAGAGTTAGTTCTCCTCCGCGAAGTCGTGAGCCCGCTCACCGGCTCGATTCATCCTAATTCGCACATTTCGAATCAAGGAGAATTCCATGAAGATTATCGCGATGATCGCTCGCTATCTGCTGGGCCTGATGTTTTTTGTCTTCGGCCTGAACATGTTTCTGCATTTCATTCCCATGGGGCCGATGCCTGCAGGGCTGGCCGGGCAGTTCACGGCCGCCTTGTTTGCCGCGCACTACTTTTACGTGGTGGGCGCGGTAATGATCGTCTCCGGAGTTTTGTTTCTGGTGAACCGGTTTGTGGGGCTGGGGCTGACGCTGCTGGGTCCCGTGCTCTTCAACATCCTCACGTTTCACCTGCTGATGGACCCGGGCGGTATTGGGATGGGGGCGTTTGCGACGCTTCTGTGGCTGATCGTTGGATGGGAGCATCGGATCGTGTTTGCAAAGTTGTTTGCGGCGCGGCTGGAGGAATGAAGGCTGTTTGGATAAAGATGCAGGACGGCTAGCTACAATCAAGCTAACGATGATTCAGTACATTTATCTTGGGCGGGTGGGCTACGACGAGGGGCTGCGCTTGCAGGCGGAGATGGCCTGGCTGGTGGCCGAGGGGCTCGCGGGGAATGTGCTGCTGCTGCTGGAGCATCCGCCGGTGTTGACGTTGGGGCGCAACGCCAAGCGGGCGAATATTCTGGCGTCTGATGAGTTTTTGAAACGGCGCGGAGTGACTGTGCACGAAATCAATCGCGGGGGCGACGTGACCTATCACGGGCCGGGGCAACTGGTGGGCTATCCCATCTTCGACCTGCGCACGCTGCGGACGGAGAGCGGCGGACGGATGGGGCCGGTGGACTTTGTGCGCGGGATGGAAGAGGCGTTGATCCGGCTGTGCGGCAGGTTTGGGGTGAAAGCGGGGCGGATTTGCGGGCTGACGGGGGTGTGGTGCGGGGAAGCAGTTGTCAGTTGCCAGTTGTCAGTTCTCAGCTCTCAGGGCGGGAAGGATTTGCATGACAAGACCGGCTCCGGCGGTTTGGAGCGGAAGATTGGGGCGATTGGGATTCACGTGGCGCGGGGGATTACGTCGCATGGATTTGCCTTCAACGTGACGACCGACCTGCGGGATTTCGAACTGATTGTTCCCTGCGGGATTGCCGATCACGCGGTGACGAGCCTGGCGCAGGAGGTTGAAAGTCCGGAGGCGTTGCCAGCGCTGGAGGAGCTTGCTCACCTGGCGGCGCGGGAGTTTGGGGAGGTCTTTGGTGAGACGGTGGTCGAGGTGGGGAGCCTGGAGGAGTTGAAGGCTCAGGCTGCCACGACAAAAACGCAGTTTCCGGCAGAAGACACGCCGCTGCGGATTCCGGTGGAGGTGGAGCGGCTGCGGGGCGGTGGGGAAGAACGTATTCATACGTGATAGCCCCGCTCACCTGGCCTACGCGGCGCAATTTATAATCGGTTTGAAGCGGGCGCGCCGGAAATTTCCCCTGGAACGACGAAAACCAGCCTTGTGCGCAGCCGAAGCGTCCAGCAACGCGGAGAAACCCCCATGCCAACTGACGTGATCATGCCCCAGATGGGCGAGTCGATCTTTGAGGGCACCATTACCAAGTGGCTCAAGAAGGCCGGCGACAAGGTGGAAAAGGACGAGCCGCTGTTTGAAATCTCCACTGACAAGGTGGACGCGGAGATTCCGTCGCCCGTGGCCGGGGTGCTGGCCGAGATCAAGATTCAAGCGGGGGCAACCGTCGAGGTCAATACGGTTGTGGCGGTGATCGGCGAGGGTGGCGGCCATGCTTCCTTTCCGGCATCTGTGATAAAACCGGCGACCATCCCCACAACTTCCGTTGCAGCGAATCATTCCGCGACGGACGTGCCGCAGGCACCGACGAAGGCGAAGTCAGCTTCTCCGCAGGTGATGCAGGGGGCGCAGCGCTCGTCGCCGCTGGTGCGGCGCATCGCCGAAGAAAACAATCTCGACCTCAGCCGGATCGCTGGGACCGGATCAGAAGGCCGCATCACCAAGGAAGATGTGCTGCGGCATTTGAGCGAACGTGGCTCTGGAAGCGCATCGCCAAAGGCAATTGCGCCGAAGGCATCGCCAGCCCCACCGCAGGTAGTGCCACTGGAGCCGCAACCGCTTACGAAGATGCGTGCCATTATCGCGCAGCGCATGGTGGAGAGCTTGCAGATCAGCCCGCATGTGCACATTGTTTACAAGGTGGACATGACGCGCATCGCGCGGCTGAGGGAGCAGGAGAAGGAGAGCTTCGAGCAGAAGCACGGCGTCAAACTGACGTATATGCCGTTCATTGCGACGGCGGCGATTGAGGCGCTGGGGAAGTTTCCGATTGTGAATGCTTCGATGGTAGACGGCGCGATTCAGTATCACCAGAATATTCATCTGGGGATTGCGGTGGCTCTGGAGTGGGGGCTGCTTGTGCCCGTGGTGAAGCAGGCCGAGGGGCTGAGCTTTGTGGGACTGGCACGGGCGATTGCGGACCTGGCTGGACGGGCTCGCACGAAGAAACTGCTGCCCGATGAGGCTACGGGGTCTACGTTTACGCTGACCAACTCGGGGATTTTCGGCGAGGAGTTCGGCACGCCAATCATCAATCAGCCGGAGTCGGCGATTCTGGCTATCGGCGGCCTGCGCAAGGAGCCGGTGGTGATGACCGACGCCGAAGGCAACGATTCAATTGCGATTCGCTCGGTGCAGTATTTCTGCCTGGGATTCGATCACCGCACCATTGACGGAGCCGACGCGGGCAAGTTCATGGGCGAGTTCAAGCGGACGCTGGGAGAGTGGGACAATCCGATTGGGTGAGGACCTACGCGGTCTGCGAGGCTTGTTACGGTCTAGATCCAGCAGACGGTCGTGAGTCTACTCGTGCTTGGCCCAGGGGTCGTAGGTTCCCACGTACCAGGAGTGGCCTTCAGGGTCTTTGACGGTGAAGTCGCGGCTGCCGTAGGGGGTGTCGTGGAGCGGGGTGGTGACATTGGCTCCTGCGGCCACGGCACGGGCGTGGGCCGCATCGGCATCGGGGACGACGATGTAGACGCTGCGGGTCTCGACGCCACCCATCTCGGCCGGGGATTTGAAGCTGCGGCCACGTTCGTCATCCTTGCCTGAGCCGAGCAGGATCATGCCGTTGCCCAGGGTCAGCTCAGCGTGCATAATCGTGCCGTTTTCGCCTTCATGGACGGCATGGCGCTCAAAGCCAAAGACCGTACAAAGCCAGTCGATTGCGGCGGGTGCGTTGCGGTAGAGATGGCCGGGGAAGATGGAGCTTTGGAAATCAGGCATGGGGAACCCTCCAAGCCAATAGTAACTCAAACATCAGCCTATAGTAATGCTTACATTCTATGTGAATTATGGGTTATTCTGTCCGATATGCGTTTGCCCTCAGGCGATTCATTATTGGTGCAAATCATGGACACCGCGTTCGCTGAAGCAGCGAAGAGCGCGGGCAAGTTGCTGGTCTGCAAGCCGGGCTGCAGCCAGTGCTGCCATGGAGCTTTTATCCTCAATCCTCTGGACACATTGCGGATGCGCGCCGGCATGGACACGGTGCGGGCCACCAATCCGGCATTGGCGGCACGGATTGAGGGGCGCGCTCGGGCGTGGGTTGACGAGTTTGGGGCGACATTCCCCGGCGACCTGGAGACAGGCGTGCTGGGCGATTCCAAAATAGAAGAGGAGCGCTTTGAGGATTTCGCCAACGACGCGGCTTGCCCGGCGCTGGACCCCGATACCGGTAACTGCGACCTCTACGCGTGGCGACCCATGACCTGCCGCGTCTTCGGCCCTCCGGTGCGCATGGGAGAGGGCGAGGAGCTTGGCCACTGTGAGCTGTGCTTTAAAGGCGCCGGCAAGGAGAAGGTGGCGGAGTGCGAAATGACCATCCCGTCTGATTTAGAGGCTGAACTGCTGGAGGAGATTCCGTCGAAAGAGAAGACGGTGGTGGCGTTTGCGCTGCTGGATTAAGAAAAGCAGTGGTCAGTGATCAGCGGTCAGTTGTTACACTGATACTTGGATAGCCTGATGACAACACGCCCTTGCCGGGTGGAAATTCGCACCCGTTCCCTTGAAGACAACTTCCGATTTTTATTGAGCTTGGCCGCACCCCATGCGGAGCTGCTGGCCATCGTCAAGGCAAATGCCTACGGCCACTCGCTGAGCGTTTGCGCGCCTGCCGTGGTGCGCGCCGGGGCACGATGGCTGGGCGTCAGCAGCGTCGAGGAGGGGGTGGCGGCGCGCGCGCTGTGCCCGGAGCCCGGGATTCTGGTGATTGGCAGCACATTTCCCGGCCAGGGTGCGGCCGTCGTGGAGCACCGGCTAAGCGCCGTGGCCTGGCAGCCGTGGCAGTTGGACGAGTTGGAAGGTGCTGCGCGCACGGCGGGAGTATCGGTTCCCGTGCATCTGGAGATCGATACCGGCATGAGCCGCCAAGGGGTTGCGCCCGGGGAGTTCAATGCAGAGGGAGGGCAGGCGGGCGCTCTTCTGGCGCGATTCCATCCGGGGTCGCCTCTGCGGCTGGAGGGCGTGATGACCCACCTGTTTGCCGCCGATGAGGCGGACGGCAGGGTGACGGAGGCGCAACTGGCCTTGCTGGAAGACGTGCTGCGCAGAATCAAAGCTGCCGGAGTTCATGCGGAGTGGCTCAATGTGGGCAACTCCGCCGCGCTACTGGCTGGGCGGGCCGCGCGGATTGCCGCACTCGCCGCACGCTATGGGATGAAGGTAATGCTGCGGCCAGGGCTGGCGCTCTACGGCCTGATTCCGGAATTTGACCCGAAGTTTGAGTTGCAGGAGCCGGCGTCGCTGGCTGCCGCGCGGGCGCGATTGCAGCCGGTGCTTACGTGGAAGACGCAAGTAGTGGGGGTGCGCGCAGTTCCCACGGGCGCAGTGGTGGGCTATAACGGGACTTTTGTAGCAACGGAGCCGATGCGGCTGGCGCTGGTGGCGGTGGGCTACGTTGATGGTCTAGACCGGTGTCTCGGCAACCACTTCAGCCTGCTGGTGCACGGGAGTCGCGCGCCGCTGGTGGGCCGCATCAGCATGGACACGGCGGTGCTGGACGTTACCGAGATTCCTGGAGTCGAACCTGGTGACGAGGTGGTGATCCTGGGCGAGCAGGGCGGCGAAAGCATCACCGCCTTTGACCACGCCGAGGCTGCGGGGACGATTCCCTGGGAGGTCTTCACGCGTATCGGGGAGCGGGTGCCGCGGATTGCGGTTTAAGAATAATTTGCGACATGCCTTGACGGTCTACAAACAATTGTAGATAATCTAGGCATGGGAAAACCTGTCGATCTCGTTCAAGGCACACTCGATCTGCTCATCCTGAAAACTCTCTCGCTTGAGGCCATGCACGGCTGGGCCATCGCCAAGCGCATTCAACAGGTCTCGCGCGAGGTCTTGTTAGTGCAGCAGGGCTCGCTCTACCCAGCGCTGCACCGGCTGGAGCAGCAGGGGTGGATTGTGGCCAAGTGGGCCGAGAGCGAAACCGGTCGCCAGGCCAAGTTCTATTCGCTCACCACCGCTGGACGTGCGCAGTTGGGAAAGGAAACTGTCAACTGGAACCGGCTGTCGTCGGCCATCGATCTGATTGTGAGTGAGGCTTGAGCGAGGCGAAAGGAGAAGCCATGCGCTGGCTTGCACAATTGCGGATGGGAGTTCAGATGCTTTTTGCACGTGGCAAGGCGGCTGCGCGCCTCGACGATGAGTTGCAATTCCATCTTGAGCGGCAGATCGCTGAGAATATCGCCGCCGGCATGAGCGCGGAGGAAGCGCGTTTCGCGGCGCTGAGGGCTTTCGGAAACCCAGCATTGCTGCGGGAGCAGGCGCGCGCCACGTGGAGCTGGACATGGCTGGAACTCTTGCTGCGCGATGTGCGCTACGGTGTACGTACACTGAAGCGAACGCCTGGATTTGCAGTCATCGCGATTCTGGTGATGGCGTTGGGGATCGGCGCGAATGTGGCGCTGTTCACGATTGTGCGCTCGGTGCTGTTGAAGCCGCTGCCATTCAATGATCCAGACCGGCTGGTGAGGCTCTACGAGTATAGCGCCGACGACAAATTTCCCTTCATCGACAGCGCTCCCGGCGTCTTTGCCGAGTGGAAGAAGCAGAGCCGGAGCTTCGCCGATCTGGCCATCTGTGGGTTTGCCGGCTACAACCTCTCCGGATCGGGCGAGCAGTTGCCGGAAAACGTGCGGGCGGCGAGCTTCTCCTGGAACCTGCTGCCCACGCTTGGCGTGCGGCCGGCGCTGGGGCGGAACTTTACGGCGGACGATGACCGGCCCTCTGCGAACCCGACCGTTCTGTTGAGTTGGGGATTATGGAAGCGCCGCTTTGGCGGTGACCCCTCGATCATCAATCAAACTATTCTGCTCGATACAAAGCCATACACGGTGATCGGCGTGATGCCGGCGTCGTTCGCCTACCCCGAAGCGGCGATCCAGCTTTGGACGCCGGTCTATTTCAAGGAACCGGTGGATTACATGAAGATGATCGACTCCCATGATTTCCGGGTGATCGGCCGTCTCAAACCGGGAGTTACCAAGGCTCAGGCAGTGGCCGAGCTTTCGCTGATTACGCGCCGACTTCATGACCAGCACCTCGACGATCCCTTCGTCAGCAAGGGCGCCAACATACGCCCGCTGCTGGACTCGCTGGTGGGCGACGTGAAGACACCCCTATATGTCCTGCTCGCCGCTACGGGCTGCGTACTTTTGATAGCATCTCTCAACGTCGCCAATCTTCTGGTGGCACGCGCAGCGGCGCGACGCAAGGAGCAGGCGATTCGTGCGGCAATGGGTGGAAGCCGATTGCGCCTGCTGCGGCAGCATCTGATGGAGAGCCTGCTGCTCACGGCTGCCGGTGGTGCGGTCGGCGTGCTGCTGGCGTACGGCGTGATTCAGTGGGTTGTCGGCGTGCGCCAAGATATGGCGCGCGTGGAAGCGATACATATGGATGTCGTGGTGGCCGCATTCGCGGCGGGATTGGTGCTGCTGTGCGCGGCATTTGCCGGGCTGATCTCGTCGTTCTCCGCAAAAGGCGGTCAGGTTCTTGCTTCGCTGCAGGAATCGTCGCGCGCGTACAGCGCCGGGCATGGACGCGCAAGGCTGCGAGCAGTGCTGCTGTCGCTCGAAGTGGGGCTGACGGTGATGCTGCTGATCGGCGCGGGATTGCTTCTGAAGAGCTATGAAAAATTGCGCTCGGCGGACCTTGGCTGTCGTACTCGGAATGTACTGAAGATGGATTTCACCCTGCCGGAAGCGCGCTACAGCCAGCCCGCGCAACGGGCCAACTTCTTCGACACGTTGCTGGAACGCGTGCGAAATCTCCCCGGCGTCCAGGCTGCCGGGCTGGTCTTCCCGGTGGTTCCCGGCGACGGCTATGGCGGCGACAGTGGTTTCTCGATTCCCAGCCATCCCGCTCCGCCGCCGGGCAAGCTGCTGTACGCGTTGCATCGCTGGGCTGACCCCGGCTATTTTGCCGCCATTGGTATTCCTATTCTGCGCGGCCACACCTTCGACGACAATCAAAGGCCCGGGCATGGGACCGAAGTTCTCATCAGCGAGGAGTTTGCGCGGCAGAACTTTCCCGGCGAGGACCCGATTGGCAAACACCTTCTGACGCTAGGCCAGCGGCCGTTTGAAATTGTTGGAGTGGTGGGTGACACGCGCTACCAGGCTGGCGAGGCCGTCCAGCTCATGATGTACTTTGCGCTGGATGCGACCGATGACATGAACGGCGCCGCGCTGGTGGTACGCTCCGGCCGCGATGTGACCCAGCTTGCTTTGCCCATCCAGCGCATCGTCGCGCAGATGGACCGCGATCTGCCGGTGTCGGCGGTTCTCACCATGGACCAGTTGCTGGGCCGGAACACGGTGGACGCCAGCTTCAATGCAGCGCTGCTGCTGGTCTTTGCGGTGTTGTCGCTGGTGCTGGCGGCAGTGGGACTCTTCGGCGTGCTCTCCTACATCGTGGCGCAGCGGACGAGCGAGATCGGCATTCGCATTGCGCTGGGGGCACAGCGGGAGCAGGTGCTGCGTCTGGTGCTGTTGGATGGTCTGCGTCCGGCACTGCTTGGATTGTTATTCGGCCTGGCGGCCAGTGTAGGAGCGGCGCGGCTCATGCGGTCGATGCTCTATGGAACACAGCCGCTTGATCCGGTCGTCTTTGCCGCCGTCACTGCAATGCTGCTGCTGGTGGCGGCGCTGGCTTGCATGGTTCCGGCTTGGCGCGCCTCGCGGCTGGACCCCATGCAGGCGCTTAGAACAGAATAGGCAAAGGAGAGAATATTTTCAGCACCCGTTATATCCTGCGCCGCTGGATCCATGGTCACGGCAGCCGAATGCGATGGGTCACAGCTGAAGACCGATGAAATTGACCTGCGCGTTGAATGAGCGATGGAGATAGGCAGCCATGTCGAAGCCGCAGCCGCAATTGAAGAAGAAAGGGAAAAACAACCGCGTTGCCCAGCAGTCGGCTGCGAAGATGAGCCTTGGGCTCAGGCTTGGACTGGGCCTCACGCTGGGTATGATTTTTGCATTTGCAGTTTTATTTGTTACGGCGGGGACGCTGAATTATTGGCAGGGATGGGCATATATCGTTGTATTCTTCATTACCAACGCCTTCACTTTTATTTATTTTTTGAAGCGCGATCCGGAGTTTCTGGAACGACGGCTGCGAAACAAAGAGCGGTTCGACGAGCAGAAACTGCTGCTGCGATGGGGCAAGCCGTTTTATTTGATTGCTTTTCTGCTTCCGGGCTGCGACTACCGCTGGGGCTGGTCGCGCTCATGGGTGGGCGACGTTCCTCTGTGGCTCACGGTATTTTCGTTGGCCATGGTCCTGGGCAGCTTGCTGCTGATCTTCTGGGTTCTGTATGTGAACCGGTACGCCTCGCGCATCGTGGAAGTAGAGACAGGGCAGATGGTGATCTCCCACGGGCCGTATCGCGTGGTACGCCATCCGTATTATTTCGCCACCGTGCTGCTGTGGCTCTTTACACCGCTGGCGCTGGGTTCGTGGGTTGCGTTGCCGGCATTTGTGCTGCTCATCCCGTTTTATGTGATTCGCCTGCTCAACGAGGAAACGGTGCTGCGCGCGCAACTAGCGGGCTACTCGGAGTATTGCCTGCGGACAAGCTGCCGGTTGATTCCGCTGGTGTGGTGAGAGTCTCTCCGGGGCTAAAGCCCGTGTCAATTCGCAAACAGATAAAAAGCAGGCGCAGGAAGTGAGTTCTCCTGCGCCTGAGTTGTTCATCCCAGTTGCTTGACGAATTTATTGTTTGACAGGCGGTGGGGGCGGCACCTTGGGCTCCTTGAGCTGTTTTCCCTCGAATCCCGGCGGAACCCTGTGGTAGGGCGGAACATTCAACATGGGGACCTTGGGTTGAGACGGAGTCGCCGGTGAAGGCGTAGAAGGCGCGGATGGGAAGCCCGGGCCTTTTTTGATATGCACGTCGCCGTTGCTGGCATCCAGCACGATTTTCGCTGCGCCGGAGCCGACGGTGAATGTGGCCAGCTTGTTCTCACCCGAGGTCGCGGGAATTGGATAGTCCGTGAGGATATCGCCATTGTGAGTGTGAACATTTACGGTGGCCGAGGCGTTGGGCGGCAGCGTCAGCTCGACGTCGCCCTTGTTGTTTCTGGCTTCCACCGAGTAAGCGCCGGCTGGCTCGACGGAGATACGGCCGTTGCGGGTTTCCACATAGCTGTCGCCATAGATCTGGTTGAGATCGATGTCCTTGGAGTGGGTGATGACGCGCACTTGTCCTTTGGCCTGATTGATGCGCAGTTCGCCGGAGTCGAGAGTCAGGTCGCCGGGCAACTCCGCCACTTCGATGTCAGTTCGCGAAGTGTGCATGTGCAACGGACCACGGATATTTTCAATGTGCGCGCCGCCGAAAATTTCGCCGCTCTGCGTGACCTTGCCGGTAATCTCGGAGAAGGTAATATCGCTCGAATCCCCATCGAGGGCCAGGTCGCCCTGAATATCATGGGCGGAGATGTCGTGATTGCCGTGGGTGAAGTGCGCCTCGACCGAGCCGGCGATGGAGTTGAGCTGCAGGTCTCCGCGGGCAGAGACGGTAATGCCAGCACCCAGGCCGGAGACAGACACGTCTCCCCTGCCAGCGTTCACCGTCACCCTGGCGGTCTTGGGCACGGTAATGGTCAGGTTCACTTTTCCGCTGGAATTGCTTTCCGTTTTGACCAGCACGGAGCTGCCGTTGGGGGTTAGATGGGCCGCCTCGGCATCGAAGACTTTCTTAGCATCCGAGTCGGAGTTGGCGTAAGCCACCTCGTGCGCCTGCACCTGGATGGCGGAGCCGTCGCCCGCGGTGATGCTCACATCGCCGCGCGGATTCTCGATCTGGATGGCGGCATTGGCGGGAAGCTGCTGGCTGAGCGCCTGCTGTTCCGTGTTGTGCTCCGGCAGGCCGAAAGCGTTAAAGAATTCGTCGCCATCGTTGTTCCAATGGTTAAACCAGGGCTGCGCATGATTCCATCCGGAAGCGCATATGCCCACAATAGCCAGAAAGATGAGGATGCCGACAAAGCTGCCGCCGCGGCGGACAGGGGTCTCGCGGTGCAGGTCCATGGCCCACTCTCCGAGCAGGGCCAGGCCGGCGCCGATCAGGAGCAGCGGCCACCAATGGCCATACCAATTCCAGAACTCAACGGAATTGATGCGACCGGTGACCATGAGCAGAGCGATCACGCCGACGGCAATCAGGATGATGGGGCCGACGATGGAGGGAACACGCGGGCCGTAGACGCCGACGTAGTTAGCTTTATAGGCGTGACGCTGAGCCTTCCAGGCATCTCGCTGCGCTCGCCATGCGGCCTTCTGCTGTTCCCTGTAAACCCGCCATTGGGTCTTGGGATCATAGGGCGGATAGGGAGGCATTCCGCCTCCCGGCGGTGGGATAGGTGGGATATTCGGAGGTGTAGTGCTCATAATTGTCCTCCCTGGGAGTTCTTTTCGAACTCCTGCGAGCTGGCAGAAACAGTGGCCGAGCTTTCGGCCGGTGGAGACGGCGGGACACCGCCAGGAGTTGAGCCTGGGCATGGCTGGCCCGGATAGGGCCACAGTGGATAGCCACCTTCCGCGGCTAGCGCCGCGCGCTCAGCCAGCATGAAGACGCCCAGCATAATCAGCAGCAGCGGCCAGAACCAACCCCAGAAGTGGTGAATGACTCCTATCTGATCGAGCAGAGCAAGGCCTCCGATCAGCAGCAGAATGGCGGGGCCGCGCAGGCGTCGAATCATGATGTAATGGCTCATTTGGATCCTCCTTTTGAATCTTCGATACGGCGAACGATCAGCCAGACGCCCAGCGCAATCAGCAGCAGTGGCCACGTTAACCCAAAGAGGCGGTCGCGAAAGACATCCAGCTGCCCGAGCAGGAACAAGACGCCCAAGGCAATCAGCACGATGGCGCCTACCGGCGCTCTGCTCGGATGGCAAATGGGCGGTGGCGTGCACTGGCCTTGATAAGGGGCCTGAAAAGGGGGCTGGGGTTGATAGCCCTCTGTTGGCGGCACTGGAGCAGTTTGACCGGCTGCGGGCTGGCCCGGATTCCGCGGCCGTATGCCCTGTGTCAGCAAACTACTTAGCTCGTTCAGTCCTAATGGGTCGGGCGGCGGCAGGCCATCGCGCAGCGCCTTGGCAGTGTGGTAGGCGTCAAAGCACTGGTAGAAGATCCAGGCGGCCACGAAGACACCAAAGATATCGTAGTGGCCGGCGAGGCTGACCAGCACCGCGAAAACGGCCACGTGGATGAAACCCTTGACGAACTGGCCATTATACATAGCTCCCACGCCGGGAATCAGTCCCAGCCAACCCGCAGCGGCAGGGTTGGGACCGCTACGCACTGGAGGAGGAATGAACGGCTGTTGATAGCTCTGCCACGCAGTCATGCAAGATTCGCAGAGAATCTGACCTCCGGCTGCGTTGCGCACGCAATCGGCGCAGAGTGGCTTGCCGCAGCTTTGGCAATAGGCTACCACTGTGATTCCACTGTGATTTACGCAATCCATCTTGTGCTCCTTTCCCGTATGTCCATTGAGGAGCCGCCGGAGTGCGCGGACCATTTGAGAAACGTCAGGGAAGTTTCAAAAAACTCTGAATGGTTGAAAGCAGGTCGCATAGCCGGACCAAGAGCCAGGGTGTCAGGCTGTTGCGGAGGGGCTGTCTGCCGGCCCCCATTGATGGGGACCTGTTTTGATTCGCCGGGCGCCAGGTCTTGCAGCTTCTTCTGCATGTTGTCCTGGCCTTCACCCTGCTCGCCAACTCCTGTAGTCTGGCGCAGTTCGCGCACCTTGGTCTGCACTTCGTAGGCCAGCCGCGAGTTGTCGTAGTAGCGGATGATGGGCGTAGAGGCCGCGGTGAGACGACGTTCCATGATCGAGCGAATGTTGCTGGGTTGCAGGTCGCTGAGCCGCAGACTGCTCAGCCGGACGCCGGTGATGTTGAGCGTCAAGGCGATGGAAAAGAAGGCCATGGCGGCCGTCATCAGCAGGCGAGGCTCGGCATAGCGCTGGACACGGGCCACCAGGCCGGGACGCTGCCAGGGGGGGATGGAGACTGGACGGATGGGAATCACGTTGCCGCCGGCGGTGGCCAGCCTGTAGCCGGCTTCATGTCCGGGACCGGTGTGGGCCAGGATCTTATCGAGAAGTCCGGCCGGAACCTCCGGCTCCGGGGAGAGAAACTCCAGCCACTCGCGGCCCCGGCGCGCCTCTTCAAAAAGCGCGGAGCAGGCCGGGCAGGCGACCAGATGGGCGTTAAAGAGGGCCTCATCCTCGGGCTTCAGCAGCCCATCCAGAGAGTCCGCCAAAAGCATCTCCCACTCGCTGCAGGCGAGGGAGTTCGGATTGTGATTGTGCTCTGCCATTACATTACCTCCCGTCTATTACGTTCCAGGAGCCTCGCAAGTTCCGCGCGGCCCCGGCTGATGCGGGATTTGACCGTTCCTTCGGGTATTCCCAGCACGCAGGCGATCTCTTTGTAGTCCATATCCTGCAAATCTCTCAAAATGACGGCTTCGCGCAGATCGACCGAGACGCGAGCCAGGGCCTCCTGCACCATCTTCGCCAGTTCGTTGCTTGCCGCTGATTCATGGGGCGAAATGCCGCGGGAGGTGAGCCGGTCGATCGGTTTCAGCTCCTCGGCCGACTCCCAACCGTCATCTAATGAAGAAGTTGCCCGCAAGTTGCGGGTGCGGCGGAAGTTATCCACCAGCAGGTTGCGGGTCATAGTCGTGATCCAAACCTGGAGGGAGCCGCGCCCGGTGTCATAGCTGGACAGGTTGGAGTAAATCTTCAGGAAAACGTCCTGGGTCAGATCCTCGGCGTCGGTGGGGTTGCCTGTAAAGCGGTAGCAAAGCCCATAGACACGCCGGTGCTGGGCGCGGACCAGCTCAATCCAGGCGCTGGAATCACCGTCCATGCAGCGGCGGACGATTTGGGGCCAATCGATCTCCAGAGAAGCAGCCTCCCCGCGCGACCGATGGACGGCTGGCGCAAGAGCCGGGGTTCCGGCGGACGGGTTCTTGTCCACAGGACGGAGAGCCGGTGTACCCAGCTCAACCTCGCTCCAGCTTAATGTAACCACGCCTGGCATATTGCGCTGGTACGCAAGTACTTCCAGAATAGTTCCGTTGCCGGGGGGAAACTACGCACAACCATAAGTGATATAAATCACATGATAGTAAATTTACAAGATAATTGAAGAAATTGCTTGACAATAAATCCGCAAGTTATGTTACTTTGGATGCGCAATTGATTACTCTGATTCTCGAACACTGAAAACAAGTACCTGTATCAATTCTGATTCATTGATTGTTGGAGATTCAATGCCCCCACGTCTGCACAATCGCTACATCATTTCCCTTGCATTCGCTGTGATTCTGCTCTGCTTGGGCCAAAATGCAAATGTCACAGCGCAAGTGGTGCCACAATTCGGCACGTCGTCTTTTGAAAACAAATCCACTAACTCCTCCACCTGGGCGAGTGATAAATCTGCTGGACGCGTACGTCAAGGCCGTCGCGGAAGCCAGAAATCAGTTCGCCTCTACGATTCACAAAAACGACTGATTAAAGTGCTCGAACCCGATCAAAAGGGAAAGCCAACAGTCGAAACTGACTACGAATGGAGCGGTACAGGCAAGCTGCTTCAGATTACGCAGCACGGCCAAGATGGCGATATTCCGAGAGTGCGTAAATTCGAATATGACAATCAGGATCGCCTTATCTCGGAATCAAGCCCCGAAAGTGGCACCATCATCTTTACCTATATTAATACCTCTACAACTTCGATAAAAGACGCTCGAGGAATAATTACCACCCATACTTTGGCAGATAACGGAACTCTTATTGGTAAGCAATATTCCAACGGAGATCCTTCGGCAGTATATGTTTATGCTGGTATCGCCGGACAACTTACATCATCCTATTTGGAAACTCCTGAAGGTCGTATTGAAGAGCGTACTTACCACTATAATGAGCAGGGTAAACTGGATCGCGTTACTCAGAATATCAATGCTCTTCACACTCTTTCCTTTATATATGATGCTTCTGGCCATCTCACTGATATCACGTATCCGGATGGACGTGCCGTACATCAGACTTGGGATTCTGGCGGCCATATTAGTTCTATAACGGATCAGAACGGTACAGCCTATTTGTCAGGTACTCAATATGATGCAAGTGGTGCATTATCTATCGGGCATTATGGCAATAATCTGACTGCGTACTTCAACTATAACGACCAAGGCAACCTCAAAATGTTACAAGTTAACAGTTCAGGCAAGACAATTCTTGACAAGAACTATTCGTATACTCTTGACGGAAGTATTTCCAACATAAATGACGCGCTGCTTCCTGAGGATGGGTTCTCCTACAGATTTGATGAATTACAGCGAGTTGTCGGATACACTCGTCTAGATAAAGAGCCTGAACACGGCTATAGTTACGATGCTTTTGGCAATCTGAGCATTGATAGCTCTTCGCCATACACATACAACGCTGAGAATTGCATCAATGCTATATCGGGAATTACCTATGACGCCTCTGGTAATATGACGAACGATGGCAGACACAGTTATCAGTACGATGCAGAAGGGAGAATCACTCAGGTAGATGGCGGATCCGTCGAGTATATATATTCCGCTGAAGGCGATCGAATTCAAAAACGAGTCGGAAAAGACATCACAGAAACGATTTGGGTAGGAGACGATCTGCTAGCAGAACTAAGCCCCGATGGAACCTGGGTCGATTATCTATATCTCAACGGAATGCGTATCGCTGCGATACGCAAATCGGATGTCACCTACTATATATCCGACCCGCTTGGTATTACGCGCATGGCACTGTCTTCTTCCGGAGAGATTCTTGCGCAGAACGATATGACGCCATTTGGGCAACTCATTAATCGCCATTCAGATGCGGAAGAAGTTCCGTTTACGGGTGAAGAACAGTATGATGTCGAGACCGGGCTGTACAGCTACAAGTATCGTAGCTACAACCCGCTGCTAGGGCGTTGGATGTCCCCCGATCCGTCCAATGAAGAATATGCAAGCCTTCGCAATCCACAGTCACTCAATCTATATTCTTATGTAATCAACGATCCATTGAAGTACGTGGACCTATTGGGACTTGCAGCTAGTGGAGGACAATGTAAACCAATAACCTGCACGGTAGGGGGATATCAGGTGCCTTGTTCTGGAGCACCACAAAATTGTCCGAATGGAAACTGTTATCAACAGACATTCTACGGCAACAACGCAAAAATGCTTATTGGAAACTTTTGTCTAGATAAAGGTACTTATTCGATTATGGTCTGCACGGGAAACCCGTCAGTGGTCGACACATTCTGCAACTTGCCTGAGAATGTTGAACCCTTTATTGACGCCTGTAAACAACAGGGGCAGCAGCTACCGGCATACACATATTCTGGTTTGCCGTGCGATGAGGAGATGAATATCACAACAGGGTTTGCTGCTTTCTGCGCGTGTTGTAATCCATAATCACTGAGCCACGTTATGGATGAGAACTCATATGACGAAGAAGGGAGTATAACAATGACAATACCTAACCGTGCCACGCTGATTTCTGCCGTGCTTTTGTCTATATGTCTCATAGCATTAGTCCCAGGAAGCCTGCAGTTCGCTTCGACCTGGATGACACCATACCTTCGAGTGGGGAATGTTAAGGTAGAAAACTTCATGATGCTCGAGGGATGCTATTCTCTCGCGATTGAGATAATTGGTCTGGTGGTATTGTGGACTGGCTATAGAGCTAAGGAACGATGGGCATGGGTCATACTGTTCACCATCCTTACGTTGTTTGTGTTTCCCTCCACAGTGCTGCATACGCTATTAAAAATTCACGAAGGGACCTATCAATGGTCTTTTCTGTTGACATCGTTTAGTGGAATACGAGTCGGCCAGTGCGAAAATCTTGCTGAACACTATAATAGCCGAGTGGCGCTTGGTATTCTTGACTTTCTGGTGATGACGATCGCTATACTCCTGCCGATCAAAGCGTTTTTCTGGAAATCGCGCACTCCGCGTGTAAGTGACGAGCATAACAGGCAGAATGGAGGAGTTCCGGTCGGCGACAAATAGACTGACGGTCTCATAACTCCCGGCCTTGTTGCGGAATTCACTTTCCGGGCAAATGAAGGGATGCAGTATTAGTATCACGCTTCTCAGAGAAGGAGATTTGACTACATGCAGATGGTATTAGCAGTAAGACGGCTTTCAGTGTCATGGACATTTATAAGGTATGCTATTGCCATAGCTGCTTTAACAGGTTGCATTCTTACGCCTACTGTCTCGAGTGCACAAGCCCCAGGCGACACTGATAACAGTTGTAATACTAGTGGGGCCGATTGTTCATGTGGAAGTGGAGATTGTTGCAGCGGATCGTGTAATGCTGATGGCACATGCGACCTAAGCCAAAATGGTGGGCAGTGCTCTACTGATGGTGATTGCTCCGGCGGTCTTGTTTGCCTTCCTGGAGGTACGTGCGGTTGCTCAAGTGTTTGTGATGACCCCTCCTGCGGCTCAGGTTATAATGACTACGATACATGCGGGTGCTCGAATTCATGCAATGATCCATCATGCCCAGGATACGATCTTGGAGCATGCGCAGACTGCAGTAATTACTGCAACAGTACATCGTGCCCAGGATACGATGCTTGCGTCTGCACAGGAGTATGCACAGACTGCAGCAATTACTGCAACAGTACATCGTGCCCAGGATACGATGCTTGCGTCTGCGAGGGACCATGCTCAAGTTCGTCTTGTTCAAGTTTTGATTACTGCACTTGTTATCCCTACGCTCCGAGTTGCAATAATAGTGGCGGCGGCACCCCCCCCGATCCTGACAACGGCGGTGATTGCCAGCCTCTCTACTCCGGATGGAACTGCTATTGGACTTGTTGACCCAATAATGTCACAACTGGATGAAAATTTAAGTTGTTTTGTCACACACACTGGTTCTACGAACATTCGCTGGGGGATATAGTGATCTCGAATCATCGTTTCTCGAAGATAGGTTGGACGCTCTTGATGGCTATGGTGATGGGGCTGCTGCCGCCGCACGCCGGCGCACAGAAATGCGCGGAGCCCAATGAAACCAAGCGGCGCCAGGTCGAAGACTACGTAATTGCCCGCTACAAACTCTCCTCCACGGCAGATGTGATACTTACCGAATCGAAAGCGGCAAACGAGGCTTGTTTTTGGCTTTTTCGATATGAAGCTTCGAATCCAAAACGCGAAGTCGCCATCTACCTGAGCCCTGATGGAAATTATCTACTACCAGCCTTGTACGATCTGCGCATCGACCCAAAAGCGGAGGAGAATCAGGCAAGGGAGCAGAACGCTAAAAGCCTGCTAGCGGGAATCTCTCCGGAATTCGGCAGCAAAGATGCTCCGGTAACGATTGTGGAATTCGCCGACTTTGAATGTCCCTATTGCAAGCGCATGGCAGACACGATCAAGAAGGATTTTCTGCCGGGAGAATCGAGCCGTGTCCGCTTTCTCTTTAAGCAATTTCCGCTCCCCATGCATCGCTGGGCCATGGCCGCGGCGGAGATGACCGAGTGTGTGTCTCTGCAAAAGCCCAGCGAATTCTGGAAGTTACATGATTATATCTTCGAGAATCAGGCGCAGCTTACCGAAGCAAATCTTAAAGAAAAAGCAACTCGCTTTGTTGCGGCGAATGTGGCCATCGACCAGGCGCAGTTTCAGTTCTGCGTGGACAACGATTTGGCGATGGGTTTGGTGAAGAAGGATATGGAGCTTGGCCAAAGATTGGGCATCAGAGGAACCCCCGCCATCTTCGTGAATGGGATTCTTTATCCAGGCCTAAAGGATGGCGCGTGGCTTCGGACCATAGTGGAACTAGCGGCGAAGGGTGGCGAATTACCCGCTTCGGCGCCTTCTAGCAGTGTCGTTAGTGATAACACTTCGGTTCCACGCGCCTTCTGCGGCGGCACGCCAGCTCCATCACAACGGTGATTATTCAGTTTCAAGGAGTATTTGCGATGAGTAAAAGATCTGTATTTTTGTTCTGGAACACCATCATTGTGCCCGTGGTCTTTATTGTTGTTGCTACATGTGCCTATGCATCCGGGCAAGTTGGTACCTCCTTGACTGCAACTCCAGGGGCACTGCCGCCATCATCCTGGATCGATCAGGATACAGGCCACCGGGTAACCCGCCTTACGGATCAGCCGGGCTCGCGAGGTCTCTATTTCAATTTCCCGTCATTTACGCCCGATGGAACACAGATGGTGTACGAGGCGAGTCAAAGCATCTATCTGCTCGACATGAATACCAGGAAATCGCGCCTCTTAGCTTCCGGCCCCATCTCGACGCTTGTAGTCAGCCGGAGTGCTCCCCTCGTCTACTTTATGAAGTCGAACGACCGGAACGTTTACGTGGCGGATACTTCCACAGGAGAGCTAAGGAAGGTCGCAGCTGTGCCGACTGATGGCAGAATCAGCACGATTAACTCGGATGGCACGCTGCTTGCTGGATCATTCTTCGACGATCCCGACACAGCACGAAGCCAGCTGTCACTCGCTCAAGGCATCAAACCTTCCAAGAAGGCTCGGGAGAGGGTGCGATTTGACGCGCACGTTCCGATGGTGCTGTTCACCCTGGATGTTCGTACTTCGGTCATAACGCCCATACTGCATACTACCGATTGGCTCAATCATATCCAGTTTTCGCCGACTGACCCTACCTTGCTGATGTATTGCCACGAAGGGCCCTGGAACGAAGTGGACAGAATTTGGACGATCCGCACAGATGGCTCTAATAACACCCTGATTCACAAACGGAGCCTGGAAATGAGAGATGAGACTGCCGGGCACGAGTTCTGGGATGCCGACGGCAAAACCATATGGTATGACCTGCAAGCGCCGAAAGGGCAAGCATTCTTCCTAGCAAGCTACAACACTGAGACTGGCGAACAGCGGCGTTACCAGATGAATCGCAGGCAATGGTCTATTCACTTCAATGGCGATTTGAAATCGGGGATGTTTTGTGGAGATGGCGGTAGCTCGTTTGGAGCTGCCAGCGCACCCGATGGGCAATGGATCGAGCTCTATCATCCCAGATTGACCGGAGTTAACGACGCGAATGCGAATGGTACATTCAAAATCGGAGTCATTGAATCTGAACGGTTAGTCAATCTTTCCAATCAGGACTATAACGACGAACCAAATGTCCATTTCAGCTCCGATCATAAGTATGTGATTTTTACATCGAACATGTACGGTGCTGACTACATCTACGCAGTGGAAGTAGCAAGAGCCGCAGGATTTAAAGCCAAAACAACTACAAAACACATCTTTTCGACGTCAATTGCAGATTCATCCGAAAACGTTTCTGAAACAACCATCCAGGTTGTCGATCAATCCGGCTCGCCGCTGCCAAATGCTCACATCACTATTAAATCACTCGATACAGGGCGCGAGGTAGGCAAGTACCTTACCGGACAGGATGGAATGACCACATTGATATCTCTTGACAAAGACTTGCATCGATTTACTGTCACGTGTCCAGATGGTACGTGTAGCAATACGGTCAAGGAGTTGTATACTGCGCCTTTTTCCGGAAAACTAATTATTCAAGCACATGCAAATTCAACGATCGATCAAAACTATACGCCAAGTGGAAAAAAGACAACGGTTATAGTCCAGACCGCGAACCACAATGCGCTTGCCAACATTCAATTCATGGTACGAACAACAGATGCAACTCAGGAGGGATGGTATACGACAAGTAGAAACGGTTCGGCACTCGTAACGCTGTCAGCTGATCCGTCTATAGTTGTGTTTTTCGTAAAATGGACGCCGTTTGCTTATAAATTCGCATCAGTATGCGGCACTACTAGTGACACAAGCTTCGATGTGATTGGGTGTGTACAAATTGGCAATTCAACCGTTGTAACACTCCCTCGATAGCCCGTACCCTTCAAATAATCGCTACTGAAGAGTGATTTTCTATCCAGGCCCCAACAATGAGAGCGGCTTGTTCCAGGAAGCTGCGGTCGATGGCGGTGAAGGCCGCGGGAGTGTGGCTGTCGATGTCGATTTCGCCAACCACCCGGCCATGAGCGCGGATGGGGACGACGATCTCTGATTTTGTGCGGATGGAGCAGGAGAGATAGCGCGGGTCGGCGTTCACGTCGTCCACGACGACGGTTTCTCCGGAGGCTACCGCTGCGCCGCAGATGCCTTCACTGACGGGGATGCGGAGGTGCGGGGTGGGCTCGCCGGCAAAGGCACCCAGAAGCAGGGTTTGCGGATCGGTGGGGTCGAGCAAGTAGAAGCCGGTCCAGTTGTATTGAGGGAACTCACTGGCGATGGCCTCGACGATGGATGTCTGGAGGGCATCGAGAGAGGGCTCTGCGGCGGCCAGCTTACGGATGCGAGAGAGCAGGGAGATCATCTGCGGAGTGAGGGCGTGCATATGCGTTTCATTCAGGTGTAGCACAGCCCTCCCGGATCTCAAAATCGAACCCTCGTCCGGTAACGAAGACCTGTCTTTTCACCCCCAGCGAGCACAGATCGCGTCCCAGGGAGACCGAGAACTGGAAAGCACCGGTTATGGCTTTGCCGAGGCTAAATATTCCGCGTCTGCGCCAGACTTCCAGTTTTCGGTCAAGACCTCGACCGTTCCGCCGTGAGGAACCTCAACCAAGCTCCCACCTTCCTGCATACACATGGGGTTGATCGTGACCTGATCGCCAAATCCGGCGGAACGCCCTCCAGGGCTGGTGATGCGGAAATTGAACGTGACCTTTTCATCGTACTGGTTTCGGAACTGTACCCGCCACATATGGCGCCCGCTGACGGAGCCATGGCCGCAGTCGCATATCAACCGGAAATCCACGCCGGGATGATCGGGGAGCGTACTCCATGGGCCATATGACACGGCCTGAACGGGTTGGGGGAGAAAAGAGGTTGAATAACCCAAAGCAATGCACAAGCAAACGGCCAGCAGAATCAAAGCGCGCTTCAGCGAAAAGTTCTTCATCTTTAACCTCCAGATTATTGATTTGGGATTGAGTTTCGAACCTGCCAAGGAGAGGACCTTCGGCAGGCAATCCCGTGGAACATTTATAGGGATCGTATCACACTTTATGGACAAATTCTATCCATTTACAATTATCGCGAAGTATATTATCTGGCCGGGGGAACGGCAGAAGCAATCTCATATAATAGCTTCTTGCTCGAATAAAACGTCCCTCAGGGGCTAAAGCCCACAAATTTAGTAGTATTTTTCGGCCGGCTAAACAGCTTGCGGGAAAAGGGCTATTTCAGCGCGAAACAAACGAAAAGCAGACCTCAGGGGCTAAAGCCCAACACTCTATTTGTTACGCATACGGCACGACTAAAGTCGTGCCCTGACGCTTCTCGCAACTCCAAGTGAGTGTTTCCGCAAGCTGTAAAGCCGTGCCCTTTCAAAACCGGTACGTGGCCATCTGAAGCGCTAATAACGCAGCTGGAAGTCGGGATCGACGGGGTTCTCGAAGAGCGAGGCGTCGCGGGTGACGATGGTCAATCCCGTAGGGGTGACAAAGTATCGCTTCTTGTCCTCCACGGGGTCGTAGCCGATGACCGTGCCCTCGGGGATGTGGACATGGCGGTCGATGATAGCGCGGCGGATGCGGCAATGGCGGCCGATGTTGACGTGCGAAAAGATGATGCTGGCGTCTACTGCCGAGTAGGAGTTGACGCGCACATCCTGCGAGACCACGCAATTCGACACCGTGGCGCCGGAGATGATGACGCCGGCGGTGATGACCGAATCGACCGCCATGCCGGAGCGGCCCGGCTCGGCAAAGACGAACTTGGCCGGCGGATACTGGCGCACACGGGTGCGGATGGGCCAATTCTTGTCGTAGAGGTTGAAGACCGGCGAAACCGAGCAGAGGTCCATGTTGGCGTCGTAATAGGCGTCCAGCGTACCCACGTCGCGCCAATAGAGCGCCTGCTGCTTGTTTTCATCCACAAAGTTATAGGCCATCATCTTTTTCTTGCCCAGCATGTTGGGCAGAATGTCATGGCCAAAGTCGTGCTTCGAGTTGGGGTCCTCGGCGTCGGTAATCAGCGCCTTCAGCAAGATTTCCGTATTGAAGATGTAAATGCCCATCGACGCATCCACGGAACCGGGATTGAAGGGCGATCGGAAGCTGGTAGTCTCGGGTTTTTCCTGGAAGCCTCGCACCTCTCCGTTCTTGGCCACC
>JBKQPC010000004.1:0-93555 GCA_052145195.1 Occallatibacter sp.
CCGGCTCGGTGAGCCATTTGCTGGCCAGGACCTCGGCGGCGGAAGGTTGGAATGGAGCGACGGTCTGGGGCATCGTCTTGCCGAGATCCATGACGTAATAGGTGGGCATTTGTGCAAGTTCTATGGCGGTTCGCGCCTTCAACGGATGCGGCTTATTTCCTGGCCAGTCAGCGCTCTTGACGTAGAAAAATGCACGAAGAAACGCGTGTAGACCTTGAGGGGGGTGCCACATGTCATCGTTCGCCTGCCGTGTGCTCAAGTATTGTTGGTAATACTCTCTCGGCGGATCGAGCGCCGCCAGCGCGTCTGCTAACTTTTGATTTTCAGTATTCGGTTGAACCGACGATGCCTCGCTTTCCGCAATGTTGAACGGAAACGCCGGCGGACCGGGGAACGGTGCGCTCATCAGGACCACCGAAGGAAAGACGTCGGGTCGGGCTAGCGCGCAATAGGCCGCCACGGGCGAGCCGAGGTCGTGCCCGACGAGCATTGCCGTACGCCGATACCCCAACGCCGAAACCAATCCGAGGGCGTCACGCGTCATATTCAAAAGGCTGAAGGGTTCTAGCTGGGCGTCATAGCCGTCCACCCAACCGGTGGTGCGGCCAAAACCCCGCTGGTCGGGCGCCACAACATGGTACCCGGCGTCAGCCAGAATTGGGATCAGGTGTCGCCAACCGTAAGCCAAATCCGGAAAGCCGTGCAGAAGCAGCGCGAGCGGTCGGCCAGGGCTTTCGTAACCGGCCTCGAGAATATGGACATCGAGGCCGTTGACCCCATGGATCATGCGCGAGCGGACCCCCTTGGGAAGCGTTCCCTCGCCATATGTTAATGTGGTCAAATCAGTTCCTCCTATGGGGTTTGCGCGGGCCAGGTCCGAAAATCCAGACATGGTGCATCCGGCAGCCTTCTACTCCCTATTCCCTGCCTTTCAGCACACCAGATTTGCCCGCCGCAGCTTGACGCCATCCAGGCGGCCGAGCAGGGTGACGGCGATGCGGGCGGGGTCAAAGAGCCGCTGCGCCATGGCCTGCACCTGGGCCGCGTCTACTGCGCTGATGCACGCGATGATCTCGTCCACGGAAATAAATTTGTGGAAGTACATCTCCTGGCGCGCCAGGTTGGCCATACGCGCGTTGGAGCTCTCGAGGCCGAGCAGGATGTTGCCCTTGACCTGGTCCTTGGCGCGGGTCAGCTCTTCCTCGCCGAGCAACTCCTGCTTCAGGCTGCGGAACTCCTCCAGAATCAGCTGCACCACCTCCAGGCCCTTGCCCACCGAGGTGCCGGCATAAACGCACAGCGTTCCGGTGTCGCGATAGGGGCTCAGGTCGGAGTAGATGGAGTAGGCCATGCCGCGCTGCTCGCGGATGGTCTGGAAGAGGCGCGAGCTCATGCCGCCGCCCAATACTGTATTCAATATCAGCGTGACGTAGCGGTTCTCGTCGGTGATGGGCGGGGAGGGAACACCAAGGCAGATTTGCACCTGCTCCAGAGATTTTTTGTTGCGCAGCACGATGCGCGCGCTGGCCTCGATAGCCGGCTGTTCGTGGAGCGTAGAGCCGCCAGCCAGAGTGGAGAACTTGCCTGCTACCTCCTCGGCAAAGCGGTCGTGGTCCAGGTTACCGGCCGCCGAAAAGATCATGTTGCCGCCGTGAAAGCGGTCGCTGTGATAGGCGACCAGGCTCTGACGGTCCAGCCGGGCAACCGTCTTCGAGGTGCCCAGAATCGGCCAGCCCAGGGGATGATCCTTCCAGAAGGCCTGCGTGAAGATCTCGTGGACCAGCACCTCCGGGTTGTCCTCGTCGATTTTGATCTCCTCAAGAATCACGCCGCGCTCGCGCTCGATCTCGGGCGCGTCGAAGACCGGGTTCATCACCAGGTCGGTGAGGACATCGAGGGCGATGGGGACGTGTTCGGCCAGCGACTTGACGTTGAAGCAGATGGACTCCTTGCCGGTAAAGGCGTCGAGGTTGCCGCCGATGGAGTCCATCTCCCGGGCAATGCTCTGCGCGGAGCGGGAGCGGGTGCCTTTGAAGAGCATGTGCTCCACGAAATGGGAGATGCCGTTCATCTCCGCCGGCTCGCAGCGCGAACCGGATTTGATCCACACTCCCATGGCCACTGAACGCATATACTCCATGCGCTCGGTCAGCACAATCAGGCCGTTGGGCAGCACGGTGCGGCGAAGATTTCGCTCGGTGGACATGGTTCTCCAGTCCTTTGATTGTAGGCCAATGCGGGCAGGCGCGGCGCGGGGCTGCTGTTCGGGGACGAATGCAGCGCGAAGGGGAGATGCTCTATGCTGACCCCAGCCGTGAACGAAGATTTAAGCCAACCCGTGCATTTGGAAGCCGCAGGCCCGGAGTGCGGAGGTCTGGTCCAATCGGAGGGCCGGAGGCTTTTCGGACTGGATGCCGAGGCGCTGACGGCTCGCATGATGGCAGTGGGAGAGCCGGCATGGCGCGGCCGCCAGTTGGCCGAAGCCATGTATCGTCAACGGGTTACGGAGCTGGACGCGATTTCCACGCTGCCCAAGGCGCTTCGCCAGAGGCTTGTGGCAGAAGGCTGGCAGGTGGGCAGGCCGGCAATCGCGCAGGTCTTTCAATCGGCGGATGGGACGGAACGCTACCTGATCGAGTGCGGTGGCGGCGATGGCCTGACGGTGGAAACGGTTTGGATGCCGGAGGGCGATGATGGCGAAACCGGCGACGGGACGGACCCATCGGACGAATCTGTGAAACGTCATCAGCAAGCTACGATTTGCGTCTCCAGCCAGGTGGGCTGTGCGGTGAACTGCCGGTTCTGCCTTACCGCAAAACTCGGCTTGCAGCGCAATTTGACGGCGGCAGAAATCGCCGGTCAGGTCGTCGCTGTCTTCTCGCGTCATGGCGTCGAGGTGGGCCGCGACCGCGTGAACCTGGTCTTCATGGGCATGGGCGAGCCGTTCCTGAATTACGACAACTTCATGGGAGCGGTGCGCCTTCTGGTGCGGGAGGTTGGGTTGAGCCCGCAGCGCATGACGGTCTCGACATCGGGAATTGTCCCCGGCATCGAGCGCTTTGCCCTGGAGCCACCGGAGATTCGTCCCAAGCTGGCCATCAGCCTGAACGCGCCCAATGACCAAATCCGCTCAGAGATCATGCCCATCAATCGCAAGTGGCCGATCCGGGCGGTGATGGAAGCAGTGCGCCGGGTAAAACTTCGCCCCCGCGAGCGAATTACCTTTGAATATGTGCTGCTGGGCGGCGTTACCGACCGGCCTAAAGATGCCGCCGAAGTAGCCCGCCTCATCCGACGGACAGGGCTGCCCGTCAAGGTGAATCTGATCGCATGGAATCCCGGACCGGGCATCGATTACGCCACGCCGCATCCGGAGGCCCTGGAAGCCTTCCGCAAAACGCTGATTGACGCGGGCATTCCGGCTTATGTGCGCAAGCCACGCGGCCGCGACATCTACGCTGCCTGCGGGCAGTTGAAGAGGACCGTTGAGGGGTGATTACGAAGTCGATCCGGAATCACTAAGAATGGTTCAGCCTTTCGGTGTCGAGGAGAATATCAAGGTTTTAATGGATCAACTTCAAGACCCCTTCCAGGCCAGATATCTTCAAAGTCTCGAACGCATACATTTATCAGTTCCACAAGGTTGGACATCTTGAAGTGTCTTTGTTGGACCTGGAGAAGGACTATCAAAATAGCATGCGCCAATTGCAAAGCGCGGTCGGCATCTTTTGGCTGCGGGCCGGGGTCGAATCCGAGATCACCAGCTTCCGATAACGTAAGGCGAAGCCAAAACGCCTCTGCTGTGCTATGAGCAAGATTAAGCGGTTCGTAGTAAGCCTGCGCGAGAAGTATTCCGAGGTCGCCTGTCTCCTTAGCCATAGAGACGAAATCAAGCTTGTTCCATGTGTTGTTAATTCGTTTGGTGCCGCATCGTTTGCAATCCACAACTTCAAATTTACCTTTGATCGTATCGTATTGTTCGCGCGCCTTTTTTGCTTCATTTATCCATCGCTCGTCGTGAGTACCAGCTTCCACGTATGCTTGAAGAGCTTTATGCCGGGAGACAAACCTCCAATCCAAGAATGCCTGAGCCTCACTTGGATGATTTGAAAGATATGAGGCAGTAACGGTGCGCTCATAAAGGCCACGCACAAGTTTCATAGCTCCGACGCCATACCCATTCGCAGCGAGGCATAGGACTTCCATAAAGTCCTCGACGCACAATCTCCCCAGAAAAAGGATAGCCTTGTCGGCAGGGCTGCTCGTGATAGCCTTCCGCACGAAAGCGGAGTCTAACGTATTAGTCAAGTTGGTAAAGCGGGAAATAAACAACTGATTTCGTTCTTTAAATGCATCCCATTGATCGGGATACCCGATAACAATTTTGCGATCCATAATATAATCATAGTCCTACTTGTCGTGATATGTTTATTTGACAAAATGTCAAAGCATGACTAATCCAACTCCGATCTCGATTCGGTAATTATCCTATCAAGCCGCCGCCCGCTCCACAACTTCCAACACCGTTCCCTCAATCCTTTGCAGATAGGCGACAATCTCGAAGAGGTTCTTTGCTTGCGGATTGCCGGTCGAGCTGAACATGCGCATCAGCACCTTGGGAGAGCGGCCCAGATCGGCTCCCAGCTTCACAAAGCCAATCGTGCCATTGATGTATTTGCGTAGCACGGATTTTCCCGTCTCCACATCACCGGAGATCATGCAACCGACCGCTTCCTTCAGCAGCGCTCGGCGAAAATCAGCGCTTTTCTGAAGATGCTCTCGAATGGTCTCATTAAAATCCTTGGTCAGTGCCATCATTTCACCCGCTTTCGTTCCTTGTATTCCTGCCAGAGAGCTTTTGCCGTCGCGATGTCAGCTTGCTGACGCCGTTTGGTTCCACCACCGAGCAGAATCACCAGCCGTTCTCCATCCCGGCCAAAGTAAATGCGATAACCCGGACCGAAGTCCAGCCGTAACTCCTGAACACCCGCGCCTTCGCTCTTCACCGACGAAACATTGCCCCGCTCGAGCCGGTCAAGAGCAATGGCTATGCGTGCCTGGGTGGTATCGTCCAGCTTCTCGAACCATCGCTCAAAGGAATTGCGCCCCAGACGGTCAACGTACTGGCGAATCTCAATCACTTAGATATGGTAGCACAAAAGATACTATAGCGGTTTATTGTGTGCTGTCATCCCACCCTTTCCGTATTAATAAGCGGAAAGGATGGGGCACGGGCATTAAATAAACAATGAAAATGTATTAGAAGCCCACTCAGCGCGGTGCGCTATGCACGCCCAGCGTAGCCAGCTTGGTCTTCGCCTGCGCGGCCTCCGGCGTTTGCGGATGGCGCTTGACGAGTAGCTTCAGCTCGGCGATGGCCTCAGTCTTCCTGTTCAGCTGCAACAGCGACAGTCCCTTGCGCAGTTGCGCGGCCGGAGCTTTGGCGCTGCCTGGAAAGCCATCCAGCACGGCGTTGTAGGCCTTTACCGCGTCCGCATAGTTACTCTGATGGTAGGCGATCTCGCCCAGGTAAAACTGGGCCGCGCCGGCCAAATCATCCAACGGATAGTAGTGAATCACGTCCTGAAACTCGCCGCTGGCCACATCGAACTTGGCCGCGTTGTAGTCGCGCACGCCGGCCTGAAAGGTTTCCTTGAGCGGCGGCGCCTGAGGTGCGGTCACCCCGGTTGCGGCAGGAGCGCCGCCAGGAATAACAGGGCCAGCAATCACAGCAGGAGGCGGATTCTGGACGTTCTGCAACTGCGCCTGCATATCCTGGATGGTCTTATCCAGTTTGGCAATGTGCGACTTCAATTCATCCACCGAGTCGTTGAGCGACTGCATCTGGCCGGAAACGGCGTCCAGCTTGCCGCCGGCAGTGTCGCTCTGGGCGGCGATCTTCTGCTGCAGAGTGTTGACGGTAGCGGACATCTGGCTGGCGTTGTCCGCGGTCTGCTCGGCCAGGTGCTGCAGCACGGCAAAGCGCGTGTCCATGGTGGTCTGAAGCCGCTGCACCATGTCCAGCAGTTGCTGCACCTGGGTTTGCAGCTCGATGATCTCTTTGGAGGCGGCGCGCGCCGGCGCCGACAGGGAGACGAGCACCACGGCGGTGATGGCCGCCCAAAAGAAACGATTGCGAAGTGATTTTGGATGCATGATTCACCTATGAAGAACAGCTGTAAGCTGTCAGCTGGATTTTACCTTTCCGGAGAGAATCCGCCGCGGCGGTTCTGTTGCCAGCACTCCTCAGTCGACTCGGAGCAGAAGGGCTTCTCCTTGCCGTAGCTGACCACGCGGATGCGGCTGGCCGCGACACCCGCGGTGACGAGGGCTTTTTTGGCCGCATCGGCCCGGTTTTGTCCCAGCGCCAGGTTGTACTCGTTGGAGCCGCGCTCGTCGCAATAGCCGCCGATGACGATTTTTAAATCAGGATGGCTCACCAGGTAGGATGCATCGCGCGAGAGCGTGGCCTGTGCGTCGCCACGAATATCGTAGGTGTCGTAGTCGAAGAAGATGTCCTGAACATTGGCCTTGAACTGCTCTTCCTCGCTCAGGGTGCTGTTGGGCACTACTACAGCCGGAGGCCCAGTCACGGTCACCCGCGCCGTGGCTTCAGCCTTGCCGCCGTTACCCTCCGCCACCAGGTGGTAGGTGGTCGATTCAGCGGGAGTCACGGTCTTCACTCCCGCGGTGGGCACGTCGCCGATGCCATCGATGGAGACTACGGCGGCATTGGTGGTGCGCCAGCTCAGCTGCACCTGTTCGTTGGCCGATACCATCGCCGGAGTTGCGGTGAGCTGCGCAGTGGGCGCGTACACATTCGACGGAGCAGTCTCCTCGCGGGAGAGCGATTTTGACTTGCTGCCGCAACCTGCAACAGCAACCAGGGCGGCAAACAGAACCAGGGGCGCCACAATGCGATTCAGTTGGTTCAATGGATTACTCCTTCCAAAGATTCATTGGACATAAACTCATTGGCATCGTACTCATGATAGTTCAGGAAACTGGATTGTTCCATTCAGCAGTCTCACTGGCTGGTCAACTCGACTCAAGTCAACTTATTTCCAGCTCCAGTTAGGCATGAAGTTGTTGCCTGTCTGAGTCAATTGATGCTGCTCGGTCCCGTCGGACAGCATGGTCCAGATCTGGCTGTGGCCGTTGATTGCGCGCTCAAAGACGATGTGCCGGTTGTCCGGCGCCCAGGAGGGAAAGTCGTTGCTGCCGGCCTCGTGGGTCAGTTGCAGCCAGCGCTTGCTGGCAATGTCCATCACGTAAATGTCCTGCCCGCCGGGCGCGCCGGGACCATACTTGCGGTTCCAACTGAAGGTTAGAAACTGTCCGTTGGGCGACCATGAAGGCGAGATGGCATAGCCACCGTCGGTTAGCCGTTGCACATTGGCGCCGTCCTGGTCCATGGTGTAAATCTGCGGCAAGCCGGTGCGCCCGCTCACCCATGCCAGTTGCGCGTTGGTGCGCGGATTCCATGTGGGCGCAACGTTGGGACCGGCGAAGTTAGTCAGCTTGCGCAGATTGCCGCCGCTGGAGTCGGCCACCCAAATCTCAGGATTGTCGGAGCGCGACGAAGAGAAGGCGATTAGCGTTCCGTCGCCTGACCAGGCCGGAGACTGATTGCTGCCGCCCGCCGTGCCCGCCGAAAAGGTCACCAGCCGGTTCAGTTCCAGCGAGTACATGCGGATGGCCCACCCCTCGCGGCCTAAGGATGCGAAGGCGATGCGGGAATTATCCGGCGAGATGCGCGGCGAGAGCGAGATCGCGCCCAGATGCGTGATCTGATGCTGGTTCTGCCCGTCGTAATCCATCTCCCAAATCTCTTTGGTGCCGCTGCGCGAGCTGACGAAGACAATCTTCGTTTCAGCGATGCCGTTGATGCCGCCGCCAAGGCGCAGGATGATCTCATCGGCAAACCTGTGCGCAACGGTCCGCGCCATATCCGGGCTGGCTGCTTCGTTGTACTGCTTGCCCAGCACCTGTGGATTGGCGGAGTTGCGTGTGTCGAAGAGCCAGCCATAGACGGCGAGCCGGCCATTTGTCGCAGAGAGCGCGCCGAAGGCCACCATCGCCGCACTGGCGGGCGCGGCCGACCACTGCGCCAGGTCGATCTCCCGGGGCGAACCGGGCATGGCCGGCGGCGCCATGCTTTTGGAGACCAAATCGAAAATGCCCGCGTTGGACAGATCATTGAAGAGCGTGGCGTCAAAGGCCGCTTTCAGGGCTGGCGTCTGGGGATCGTTGTCAACGGGCTTGAAATCCGCCGCGGCAAGGCGGATGCGCTCGTTGCCCAGGTTGGAGCCGGTGCGAATCCAATCCTGTGCCGTTGCGGGGATGGCAGCCAAAGCTGCCAAAGCAATCATCAAATATGTAAAAATCCGGGAATGTGCCTTCATCGGACGCGCAATCCTTCCTCGGTGAAAATCTGGTAACAGTGCGAATAGACCATGCAGGCTCATGGATGCGGCCAGCCTGATTGGCTGCATCCTTCTTACATTTCGAAGAAAGAGCCTCTTTTGCCTGCAACTCCATTTTACGTCCGCGCCGCGCCATCGCTGTGTGAATTTAGTACTCGCAAAAGAACGACGTCATTACCGTGCTCTGGGTATATTGCGAGGGCAGCGCGCCGAAGGTGTCAACGCGCTGCGCGGCCCTCATGCAGGCGCGATCCAACGTCTGGCTGCCGCTGTTCTGGCTCATCTGCACGTTGCTCACGCTGCCGTCGCGGTGTATGGCGAACTGGATATAGGCGCGGGAGCCTCGCGGCGTGTGCGGGTCGACTTCTTGCCGAAATGAACTGGCGGTCATCTTGCGATTGATGCCCTCCACGTACCAGCTAAAACGGCTGCCGAAGTCACCGTCGCTGACCGTCGTCTGGCCGCTTGAGAAACCCTGCGGCTGTATCGACCGCGCCATGGACGACCCCGACTGCTCTCCGTAGCGGGCCAGATTATCCGGCTCCGGCTCAGGCTGCTTCGCCTTGCGCGTGATTTGTTTTGATTTCTGCTTGCCGGAAATAGCCAGCGTGCTCTCGTCCACCGCATGTTTGGTCTTGGCGGCGGGCTCGGCCGGGGCCTGGCTGGGCGTGTCGGTAGCCAGCACATTTTCATTGGGCGGCTGATCGGAGGGCAAGGGAAGGGCGCTGACCACGTTCACCTGAATTGCCCCGCTGCCCGCGCCGCCCCACTGGTTGTGATGAATCAAGCCGGCGAGAAGCCCATACGCCAACAAGAGCGCGACCAGCCCTCCGTGCAGCACGAGCGACCCGACCGCCGGGGCCATCATCGGCTCCGGCGAGCAGGCTATCTCCCGCTCCAGTTGCTCGCCACTTCCCAACAGGCTGTTCATGGTCTGACTGAAAATCCTTCGGCTACATCCCGCCCGCACCCTTCGTATCCAGCGGCTGCGTCACAATTGAAATGTTGGTAATTCCCGCTTGCTTCACCGCGTCCATCACGGTGGCAAAGGCGCCAAAGGGAACCCGCTCATCGGCCCGCAGATAAATCACCTGATGGGCCGGATCGCTCCCAGGCTGATGCAGTCTGCCGCCCAGTTCGTGAATATTGACCGGCTGATCACCTAAAAAAACCTGCTGGTCGCGGTCGATGGTCACCACCAGCCGCTGCTCGGTAATCTCCCTGACGGTGCGCGTCTTGGGCACGGCCACTTCAATCCCCGACTGTAACACCGGCGCGGTGATCATGAAGATCACCAGCAGCACCAGCACCACGTCCACCAGCGGCGTGATGTTGATCTCCGCCAGCGAGGACTGCGTCTGGCCTTTGCTATTTGTATAGGCCACGGTCCACCTCCCGGACAGGTTCCCTGACCAGATCATGAACTCCTTCAGCATTCGCCGCCCGCGCAGGACCGCGCACCGGAATCTCTTCCAGCGAGTTCAGCAACTCGCGGCAAAAGTCGTCGATAGCCGCGGCAAAGACCCTGATGCGCGCCGTGAACTGGTTATACGCAATCACCGCTGGAATGGCCACAAACAGGCCCGCCGCCGTGGTGATCAGCGCCTCGCTGATGCCCGGCGCGACGGCTCTGAGCGTCGCCGCTCCTGCCGTGCCCAGCCCGTGAAATGCATCCACAATGCCGATCACCGTGCCGAAGAGCCCCACGAACGGACTCACGGCCCCGATGGTCGCCAACCAGGTCAGCCGCCGTTCCAGGCTGGTGACCGCCTCGCTGGCTGCGGTCTGCGCCGAGCGCTCCAGCGGAATAAGGTTGCGCGGCGGGCCCGAGCCGCCCGTCTGCCGTTTGTAGGTCTCATACACCTCATCGAAGACCTGCGCCAGCGGGCTCGCCTTGCACTCCGCGGAGATCGCCGCCATCTCCTGCAGCCGGGTTGCCGTGCGGAAGGCTTTGATAAACCGCTGGCTCTCCCGGGTCGCCTTGCGGAAGGTGGATATCTTGCCAAAAATCACGGTCCACGAATAGAGGCTGGCAACGAGCAACAGCGCCAGCACGGCCAGCGCCACCGGGCCGCTGTTCTGGATCATCTCCACGATCGCGCTGGAGCCTAGCCCCAGAGGCGTTCCCTGGGCCGCGCCGCTGTCAGGAGGCACTTGAAAGAGTAAAGCAGCAATCAAAATCGGCGTTCACCTCACCTTTTACGGTAGCAGACGCCGTGTCCCGCTCCAAGTTATCGATGTGGTGCGCTCCAGCGCTTTTCCCCTCCATCCCCAAGCCAGAGGTGCGGTCCATCGTGCTATGCTTCGCTCGGATTCCCGTTGCGGCTAACGCAGCCGGATGCGTCACAAATGCTGGGTGCCCCATCCATTTCTCGTTCTTTGCGGTATAGGGGTCCCCAACGACAGGTCTTCGTCGTTGGGGTG
Source organism: Occallatibacter sp. (assembly GCA_052145195.1). Classification (GTDB taxonomy): domain Bacteria; phylum Acidobacteriota; class Terriglobia; order Terriglobales; family Acidobacteriaceae; genus Telmatobacter. The sequence goes on from JBKQPC010000004.1 coordinate 10,851, forward strand.
ATTAATGGGTGGGAAACCACGAAACACGAACCGTCTTTCTAGGGAGGATTTCTCTCCATGCTCGTCGAACTGCGCGCTGAAAATTACGCCGTCATCGATCACGCCATCGCCAACTTCGGCCCGGGGCTTAATCTGCTCACCGGCGAAACCGGCGCGGGCAAATCCATCCTGGTCGATGCGCTCGCCCTGCTGATGGGCGGCAAATCTTCCGCCGATCTAGTCCGCCACGGCGCAGACAAGGCTGTAGTGGCCTGCGTCTTTGAATCCACGCACAACGCCGAGAACATCCTGGAAGAAAACGGCATCGACTCCGGCGGCAATGAGGTGATCCTCCGTCGCGAGATTTCGGCCTCCGGCAAGGGGCGCGTCTTCGTCAACAACCAGCCGGCCACCGTCGCTGTTCTTCGCCAGCTTGCCCCGGAGTTAGCCCTGGTGCACGCGCAGAGCGAGAGCCTCGGCAGCTTCGACCAGGCACAACAGCGCATTCTCCTCGACCGCTTCGGCGGCATCACCACGGATGCAATCGCCGAAGCCTATGCCCGCTGGAAAGACGCTCAGACCAGGCTCAACGACCTCCTCCAGGGCGAGCAGGACCGCCTGCGCATGGTCGATCTGTGGAGCTATCAGAGCAAGGAGATCAACGATGCGCATCTCCAGCCCGGCGAGGATGAGGCTCTGGAGACCGAAAAGCGCGTCCTGGCCAATGCGGAAAAGCTCTACGCCGCCGCCATGGGCGCATTCGACGAGCTTTACGAGGGCGGAGCATCGGCCGAGGCCGCTCTGCGCGCCGCCCTGCGCAACGTCGAGGAGCTGGCCCGCTACGACGCCCGCTTCACCGACTCCGCCCAGCAGTTATCCGCCGCCCGCGCCACCATTGGAGACGCGGCTGCGAGCCTGCGCGACTACGCCGCGGCCATCAACGCCTCGCCCGAGCGCCTGGCCGAGATTGAAGACCGCCTCGCCCTCATCGACCGCCTCAAGCGCAAGTACGGCAAGACCATCGCCGAGGTGGTCGCGTTTGGCGAAGAGGTAAGCCGCAAGCTGGCCGAAGTCGAAGACCGCGACGAAATTCTCAAGACTCTGCGCGCCGAGCTGGCCACCACCGCCGCGGCCTATCGCGTCGCTGCCCAAGCCCTCACCGCCGAGCGCAAAGACGCCGCCGCCAAACTCGCCAAGCTCGCCGAAGCCCAGATCAACTCACTCGCCATGAAGGTCAAATTCGAAGTCGCCGTTACCGCAACCGAAGAAGAATCCCACTGGACCTCTTCCGGCTGGGATGTCGTCGAATACCGCATCGCCACCAACCCCGGCGAGCCCCTCAAGCCGCTGCATGAAATCGCCTCCGGTGGCGAAATGTCTCGCGTCATGCTGGCCCTCAAAGTCAGCGTCGAGGAAGGCCAAGCGAAACCAAGCCCCGCCAAGTCCAAAACCAAGACCCCCACCCCGAGGACACTTGTCTTCGATGAAATTGACATCGGCATCGGCGGACGCGCCGCCGAAGCCGTCGGCCAAAAGCTCAAGGCACTAAGCCGCGGCCAGCAGATTCTCTGCGTAACCCACCTGCCGCAGGTCGCCGCCTTCGCCGACCAGCACTTCCTCATTGACAAGCGCGAAGCCGACGGCCGCACCAAGACCAAAATCTCCCTCCTCGACGACCGCGCCCGCACCCACGAAATCGCCCGCATGGTCTCCGGCGCAAAGGTCACCGAAACCAGCCTGCAACACGCCGCCCAGATGATCGCCGCGAGCCGGTAGGAGCGATAATATGCGGTGAATTGCAGGAGCCGAATCCCAGGTTTCAAAGGAGCCAATAGCAATGACAATAGAGTCGCTGCCTCTTTTCTCCGCTACACGGGATTGGATAGACGCACTGTCGTTGGCCGTCAGCCTCGTTTTGATGATTGTCGGAATAGTAGGCATTTTCGTTGCTCTGCGGACTCTTAGGGCTGTCAAGAGGCAAGCCGATGAAATGCTCGATCAAGCGAAGCAAATGGGCAAACAAACAAAGATACTCGAGGACTCGGTAGCCGCCGCTAAAGTGAGCGCAGAGGCTGCCTCCAAACAAATCCAAATGATAGAGGACAAGGAGCGTGCGCGGATTCGGGTTGAATTTGATGATCTTGACCTCACTCCGAATTTGGAGAAGGGACCTTATTTCGACGCATACCTGGTTCGATATAAGTTGGTTCTTGATGGTCTGACTCAGGCTTATGTGGTTGATGCCCATTGTTTCGCAGGAATTTGGGTCGAAGGCGAGAAGCCGCAGACACAAGATGAAAGGCTCTACTGGACGGGCATGATGATTCCCGAAGTCATTACTCCGGCAATAGGGGTTGTCAAGAGTTTTACCGCGATCCAAGAGGAAGGTTTTTCGGCGACGATTGACGCTGGCGATGAGAGAATTAGATTGGTACGCGAAGGAAAATTCCATGTCTATTGCGAGGGCTCAATCATATACAAAGATGTATTCGACGGCGTATGGGAAACGAAGTTTCAGAGAAAATGGAATTATTTCATTGCAGCATCTGAAGCCGCTGACAGAAATCGTGGCAGATGGCAAAGGTGCGGTGGCACAAATGCAAACGGAGAGCGGCGGTTAGGATCGGGCTGTTGATTCGCAATAGATTGACATTCACCACAATTGTAGATACGATACTGTATATACGGAGGACCAGTGCGCTGGACATGGGACCCCGAAAAGGCGAAGAAAAACCTTGAGAAACACAAGGTCAGCTTCGAACTCGCCGCACGCGCTCTGGGCGATCCTTTGTGCATATCGGTTCCCGACCCATACCCCAACGAGGAACGGTGGAGGACTCTGGGTTCGCCAAGCACGGGTGGAATCGTTGTTCTTTACGTCGTCCACACTTGGCCCGAGGACGAAGCTGGAACCGGAAGAATCATCAGCGCAAGAAAGGCAGAGGCCCATGAGAGGCAAGATTATGAAGAGAGGTAATCCCGAACCGCTGACCCCGAAGTTGCAGGCCGAGCTTGATGCTTTGGCCGCGATGCCCGACAGCGTGATAGACACCACCGAAATGCCGCCTATTACCGATTGGAGCCATGCGGTGCGCGGGCCGTTCTACCGTCCCATCAAGCGCCCCCTCTCGTTGCGTGTGGATGCCGACATCCTCGACTGGTTCCAACGCCAGGGCCAGGGCTACCAAACCCGCATGAACTTCGCTTTGCGCGAGTACGTCGAGCGCCATCGCAAAGCATCCGCGTAGGCCGATTACCAGGACTACCACTGAGAGGAGAACAAGCCATGCGCATGTACAACCCTCCGCATCCCGGCGAAGTCATTCGGGAGTATCTCGGCGAGATGACCGTTTCAGCGGCGGCCGAGCATCTGGGCGTGGGCCGGGTTACCTTCTCTCGCGTCCTCAACGGCAAAGCCGCCGTCTCGCCGGAAATGGCCATACGTCTGGCCGCCGCCTTCGGCACCTCCACGCCTGAAGTGTGGCTGCGTATGCAGGCCAAGTATGACTTGTGGCAGATCGGCAAGCGCAGCAGAATCCGCGTCCATCCGCTTCCCCACTTGCAACACATCTGAAGCTGTCTTTAAGTAATAGCCGTGTAGATGCAAGACGATGAAGAAAGGTAACCCCAAGCCGCTGACCCTGAAGTTGCAGGCTGAGCTTGATGCCCTGGCCGCAATGCCGGAGAGCAAGATCGACACCACTGATATGCCGCCCATCATCGATTGGAGCCATGCGGTGCGTGGGCCGTTCTATCGCCCTTGCGAGCGATGAGCGAGCCTCTGGCCGTACCGCAGGTCATTGCCTGGACGGCCAGTCCTTGCAGATAATTAACCCCTCCCAGCGCACAATCAAAGCATGAACAAGGTCCAGAGTACGGGCACTTTCTATTCCCTATTCCCTAGTCCCTATTCCCTGCTTTTAGGTACCCCACCCCCCATATACCCCCCTGGGGTATAAATCTCCCCAAAAACTTTGCAGATTATTTATAACCCCTTTGAAATCAACGCCTGTGGAAAATAATTGGACCCAAATTATCCCGCATGGTGAGATTTGACCTCCGAAAATCACCGGGAAAATCCCGAAAATCACCGGAAAATCCGGTTTATCGCCGTATCAAGAAAAATTATTTGAGCTGAAAGAGTCCGCATTTTCGCTATCCAAATGCTCCAACTCTCGCTCTTGGACCTGTAATTCAATCTCCGCACTCTGTCATTCTGTGGACTCTGCGTCTATCATGATCGCCATGCAAATAAAATCCGCATCGGAGGTCCTGCCGCGATGAGAGATCTGCCTTTGTCGAAGGTCTACCAGTTGCTCGAACCGGGTCCTGTGGTTCTGTTAACCACTGCTCGCAAAGGCCGCGCAAACGTGATGGTGATGTCCTGGCACATGATGGTGGAGTTTGAGCCGCCGCTGATCGCCTGTGTCGTCAGTAACGCCAATTACAGCCATGCCGCGTTGCGGGTGACCAAAGAGTGCGTGATCGCCATTCCGGCGCTGGCGCTGGCGCCCAAAGTTGTGGCTATCGGCAACTGCTCGGGACGGGATGTGGACAAATTCAAGAGATTCGGCCTGACTCCAGTGCCGGCCAAATACGTGGCGCCGCCATTGGTGGCCGAGTGCTTCGCCAATCTCGAATGTAAGGTCGTCGATACACATCTGGTGAATAAATTCAATCTCTTCGTTCTGGAGGTTCTCAAGGCCTGGCACGATCCGGCGCAGAAGAACCCCAAGACCATTCATCATCACGGATATGGCAGCTTCGTTGTGGACGGGGAACGGATCAGGCTGAAGTCGAAGATGCCGTAGAGGTTGCGCACGTCCGTTAAGGTCGTCGGCTCGGAAGGCAGCCGAACGCTGAATGAACGCATGCCCTAATCGTGACGTCCATCACATACTGCCGTATTCTTCCGCGACTATTGCTTGATTCACGAGGCGGCGCAGCGGATGAGGATTTGCGCCGGCGGGAAAGTTCGGGAGGAGTATATGCCGGATACAGTTGATGGACGCAGGAAGTTTCTCAAAACCGGGTTGATCTCTGTGGGAGCCGTCATAGCGGGCCTTTTTGCCCGGAAAGCGGCCTTCGCCAACGTCGCGCGGGATCCGTTGGTGCGGGATATGGCAAACCGCTCCCGGAATGCTTCGATCTCGACCCATGACGAGGCAGGGGTAGCGCTTTGCAACAAGGCCTCCTGCAACCCCGGCTGCCAGGATGGCTGCTCCGCGGGCTGCAAGAGTTCCTGCAAGACCGGCAAAGCATAATTCAGCTTGCTGGATGCCCGTTTCGCCCTCGCCGGGCTGAGGATATTGAGCAGAGATGAATCGTGCCAAGGCTCGTAGCGGGTCTCCGTTTGCGGCCAATACATTTCCGCGCCTGTTGGATCCATGGCTGCTGCGCGACGACCGCGACAATCTGCTCCTGTACAAATGCACATATACCGATCTCAAGTATCGTGTCTTATCCCCGGTGCAGGCGTTGATTCTGCCCTTCTTTTCCGGGGAGAGGTCTTTTGCGGAGATTGAGGCCATCTGGCAGTATCTGACCAAACCTTCCAATAAAGCCGAGAGCCTGCGTGACCTAGACGAGTTGGTCCGCAACCTGACGACGCCCGACGAGATCATCGGCCTGACGGGAGCGCCCAGCGCTTCGTTCAAAGAAAAGAGCAAAATTCCGCTACCCGACTTCAGCAACTATCGCTGGCCAGTGGAACGAACCAGCGTTCCGGTATCCGTGCTGGCGGCCTTCACCAACCGCTGCGTGGCCGATTGCCGCTACTGCTACGCGGAACGGAATGCGAGCGCGGAGATGGCAACCGCTGATTGGATCAAGATCTTCGATCAGTTGGCCGCTTTGTCGGTTCGCATCGTCGATATGTCCGGTGCCGACCCCTTCCTGAGGCCCGATGTCTTCGAGCTAATGCGTGTTATGGTGGAGCGCGATTTCACCTTTTCTGTCTCCACCAAGAGTCACATATCGCCGTTGTGGGCGCGGCGGCTGGCGGAGTTGGGCATTGGCTGCGACCAGCCCGGCGCGGTGGAGCGCGGCTTGCAGGTGAGCGTTGATAGCGCCGACAACCAGCTCGCCTCCTGGCTGACCGGCGTCAACAACTACCTGGAACGCGCCAAATCGACCACCGCCAACCTGATCGCCGCCGGCCTCAACCCGCGCATCAAGTGCGTGATGACCCCTTATAACTGGCAGGAAGCCGAAGAGATTGTCGAGCTGTTCACCTCGATGGGCGTGCGACTCTTCCAGTTTGTTCATTACGGGCGCAGCATCTATCGCCACTCCGACGATCTGTTCCTGAGCAGGGAGCAGAAACTCAGCTTGAGCGAGTCGATGCCCAGGCTGGTGGCGAAGCACAGCGGCGTGGAGATTGCCTTTCAGGACGAAATCGGCGAGCCCAGAACTGAGGAACAACGCAGGAGCGATTGGGAGCAGCGCGCCGTCTGCACCGGCGGCCGAGCCACTCTCATCGTGCTTCCCAACGGCGATGTCACCCTCTGCGAGCAGCTTCCTCATCTTCCCGACAATGTGGTGGGCAATCTGTTGCGCGAGAGCGTGCTGGAGATCTGGAACGGCGCGGCCGTCGACAGGTTTATCCACCCGGAGAGAAGCAAGTTTGAGGGAACGGTTTGCTGCACTTGTCCCGAGTTCGACGATTGTCATACGGGACGCGGCTATTGCTACAGAGACTCCCTGTCGGCATTCGGCAGCGTCTATGACGCTCCTCCCGGCTGTCCGCGACAACAGAAGACGCCTTTGCGCCTTGTATAGCCGGTTGAGAGCTGGGATTCAATCTTCCACTCCACCAGCCTCTAGGCGCACAATGAAGATAGATTTGCTCTATAATCCGCCCCAGGGAGAGGTCATCTTGAAAACAATTCGAAAGATAGTCATCTGCGCCTTTGCTCTGGCTTTTGTCACGCTGGTTTCCGTTGCCGGAGCCCAAGCGCAGCAACTCACGCCGAAGCTTCAAAACGCTGTCGGGCACTGGCAGACTTATGACGATGGCAAACTCGCAGGCACGGTGGAAACCTACCTGTTGAACGGCCAACTCTTTGGCAAGGTCACCAAGGTACGTCCCAGCCGCACACCGCAGGACGTGTGCGACAAGTGTTCCGGTGAATACAAGAACCAGCTCATCCTGGGCATGGTGATCATGCGCAATTTCCATCCCGATGGAGATGACTGGGTAGGCGGAACCGTCGTGGACCCGGAGAATGGAAAGGAATACAAGGGCAAGATCTGGGCCGAAGGGAATGATAGGCTCCACATGCGCGGATATATCGGCATCTCCCTGTTGGGGCGGACCGAGGTGTGGACGAGGCTTCCCTGAGCAGGCAGCCGTTTCCGTGCAAACACGCACATTGGTATACTGGCAGTGTGACTACAACTCTGCCTGATTCCATCTCGAACGGTAACCGCTCCGAGACTTCCCCCAGCCAGAAGAGGGTGTTGTTGCTCAAGCCAAGAGGCTTCTGCGCCGGAGTCGTGCGCGCGATTGATGTAGTAAAGATCGCTCTGGAAACCTTTGGGGCGCCCATCTACGTTCGCCGCGAAATTGTGCATAATCGCTATGTTGTGAATGAGTTGGCGGAAAAGGGCGCGATTTTTGTTCATGAAATCGACGATGTGCCTGACGGACAGCGCGTGATTTATTCAGCCCATGGCGTTTCACCCGCAGTCAGGGAGATCAGCAGGAGCCGCCATTTGAAGGTGATTGACGCCACCTGCCCGCTGGTGACCAAGGTGCATATAGAGGCCGTCAAATTCGCCAAGCAGGGCTACTCGCTGGTGCTCATCGGCCACCGCGACCACGACGAGATCGAAGGCACGCTGGGCGAGGCGCCGGAGGCGACGCAAGTGGTCTCGAACGTGGCCGAGGCCGCGGCGCTCGAAGTGCCGGACCCCAATCGCGTGGCCTACCTGACCCAGACCACTCTCTCGCTGGACGAGGCGCGGGATATTATCCATGCCCTCAAGGTCAAGTTTCCTAATATCGCCGGCCCACACTCGCAGGACATCTGCTACGCCACTGAGAACAGGCAGGTTGCGGTCCGCAATGTGGCGCACAATGCAGGCTTGGTGCTGGTGGTGGGTTCAACCAACAGCTCCAACTCCAATCGGCTGGTTGAGGTCTCGCGCAACCTTGGGACTATCGGTTATTTGATTGACAACTCCCAGGCCATTGACCCCAAATGGCTGAAGGGCGTCAGCACGGTTGCTGTGACAGCCGGCGCTTCGGCTCCCGAGGTGCTGGTCGAGGACGTGGTCAACTACCTGCGCCAAAATGGCTACAGCAACGTCGAAGAGGTAGAGGTGATGCCGGAAAACGTGCGCTTTGGCCTGCCGCCGGAGATTGTGCAGGCCATCGGCAGCGCCGGCGGGACAGAGGCCGTGGCGGTGAAATGAAAAGACAGGGAATAGGGAATAGGTTCTGAGGCGTAACAACAGCATGAGCATTCATCAAGGGAAGACGCAATTCGCAGCGCCGCGGTATGGGCGGCTGGACGCTGACTTGGCAGATGTTCAGTCGGCCATTGCCCGAGCTCGGGACTTCCTGTTTTCGCGGCAGCATCCCGAAGGGTATTGGAACGGGGAACTGGAAGCCGATGCGATGCTGGAGGCTGACTACATCTATCTGCACACGCTGCTGGAGTCGGGCGATCCGGGGCGACTGCGGCGCGCACTCACGGAGATGATGCGCTACCAGAACGAGGACGGCAGTTGGAGCATTTATCCGGGCGGCCCAGGCAACATTTCGCTTTCGGTCAAGTGCTACTCTTCGGCCAAGCTGATGGGCGTGAGCGCGGACGATCCGCGGCTGGCGAAATGCCGCCAATGGGTTCTAGCGCATGGCGGCGTGGTGGCGACCAACACCTTTACAAAGATGTATCTCTGCTCGCTGGGCGAATACGACTACGACGCGGTGCCCGCCATTCCGCCGGAGATTGTGCTGTTTCCCCGCTGGTTCTACTTCAACATCTACGAGATTTCTTCCTGGTCGCGGGGGATTTTGGTTCCGTTGGCGATCATGTACGCCAAAAAGCCGTTCAAGAGAATTCCGTCGGAGCATGGAATCGACGAGTTGTTTGTGGGTGGGCGCGCCAACGCTTCACTACGGCTGCACATGGACCGTAAGGCAATTTTATCCTGGCGTAATTTTTTCATCATTCTGGACAGAATCGCGCATCTGGCGGAAGCCGTGCACATCCGCCCGTTGCGTGCGCTGGCCCTGCGCAAGGCGGAGAAGTGGCTGCTGGAACGGCTGGAGATGAGCGACGGGCTTGGCGCCATCTATCCGGCCATGCTGAACGCCATCATCGCTTTGCGCTGCCTGGGCTACTCCGAGGACGACCCGCAGGTGATCCGGGCGCGCGATGAGTTTGAAAAGCTGGGCATCGAGGAGCCGGCCAATGATGTCATGCCCGAACCGACTTTCCGCATGACGCCTTGCATGTCGCCGGTGTGGGATACGGCGCAGGCGGTCTTTGCGCTGGGCGAGGCGGGCGCCGAGCGCAACGACCCGCGCATGCTGAAGGCCGTGGATTGGATGCTCTCCAAAGAGGTTCGCCACAAGGGCGACTGGGCCGTGAAGGTGCGCAACACTGAACCGGGCGGCTGGTATTTTGAATTTAATAACGAGTTTTATCCCGACACCGACGACACCGCGCAGGTGCTGCTGGCGCTGACCAAGGTGGACAATCCACGCGAGCGCTATCAGCATCAGGTTGTTCAGCGCGCCATAGCGTGGGAGTTTGCCATGCAGTGCAAAAATGGCGGCTGGGGCAGCTTCGACAAAGACAACACCAAGATGATCTTCCAGTACATTCCCTTTGCGGATCACAACGCCATGCTCGATCCGCCCACGGTGGACATTACCGGGCGCATGCTGGAAATGCTGGCCAGCTATGGCTACACGCGCACGGACAAGCGCGTGGAGAAGGCCGTTAAATTTATTTTTCGCGAACAGGAGCCGGATGGAAGCTGGTTTGGCCGCTGGGGCGTGAATTACATTTACGGGACTTTTCTGGTGCTGCGCGGACTGGACGCGATCGGCGTAGATCATTTGGAGCCGCAAGTACAGCAGGCAGCCGAGTGGCTTCGCATGGTGCAAAATGCCGACGGCGGCTGGGGCGAGAGCTGCGGCACCTACGACGATCCAAATACGAGCGGCATGGGCATTAGCACGCCTTCGCAGACCGCCTGGGCGCTGCTGGGCCTGTTGGCTGCCGGCGACGACCGCTCCGACTCCATTGCCAAGGGCGTGCGCTGGCTGCTCGAGCGGCAGCAGGCAGATGGCAGTTGGGATGAGTCGATGAGCGAGGGTGCGACTCGGCAGAGCATTATCACGGGAACAGGCTTTCCCAGAGTCTTCTATCTTGCCTACACTCTTTACCGGCAATACTTTCCGCTGATGGCTCTAACCACCTATCAGCGAACCATGGAACGCGCGTCTTAGTCGGCGCTGGAGGATCATCTTAAGATGTCTATTCCGCTCTCCCAGATGGGCACGGTTGCCAGCTATGTGCTGAAGAAAAGGTTTATCGGCGTGAAGCGCTATCCCCTGGTGCTGATGCTGGAGCCGCTCTTCCGCTGCTCGCTGGCCTGCGCCGGATGCGGCAAGGTGCAGTATCCGCCGCACATTCTCAAAAAGCAACTCACACCTGAAGAATGTTTTGCCGCGGTGGAGGAGTGCGGAGCGCCCATGGTCTCCATCCCCGGCGGCGAACCGCTGCTGCATCCTCGGATCGTCGAGATCGTCAATGGCCTGGTGGAGCGCAAGAAGTACATCTACCTCTGCACCAATGCGCTCGAACTCAAGAAGCGCCTGCCGGAGTTTACGCCATCCAAGTACCTCACCTTTTCGGTTCACCTGGACGGCCAGCGCGAGCACCATGATTTTTCCGTCTGCCGCGAGGGCGGTTACGACATCGCCGTCGAGGCCATTCAGGAGGCAGTGCGGCGCGGCTTCCGCGTCACCACCAACGCCACTTTCTTTGACGGCGCAGACCCCAACAGCGTCCGCGCCTTCTTCGACGAGGTGATGGGAATGGGCGTTGAGGGCATCGTGCTCTCGCCCGGCTACAGCTACGACAAAGCGCCGGATCAGAATCACTTCATGGGACGCGCCCGCGTGCGCCGGCTCTTCCGCGCCATTCTCTCCAACCGCAAGCCCGCCTGGAAGTTCAATATGTCGCCGCTGTTTCTTGAATTCCTGATGGGCGACCGCAATTATGAATGCACGCCGTGGGGAATGCCGGCCTATAACATCTTCGGCTGGCAGAAGCCTTGTTACCTGCTTCAGGAAGGCTACGCGGAGAGTTACAAGGAGTTACTGGCAACCACTAACTGGGATAACTATGGAATAGCCAGCGGCAATCCCAAATGCGCCAACTGCATGGTAAGTTGCGGCTATGAAACCACCGCGGTGATCGACGGTTTCGGCTCGATGAAGGGATTTCTCGCCATGGTGCGCGGCACCTTCAGCAAGTATCGCGATGCGCATGCCATGAAGCTGCTGAATCAGTTTGCTTCGCAATCGGCCGCGCCGCACAAATCTCTCGTGCAGATCGAGGAACTTGAGCGTGTTTCCGAGGAGATCAACGTATGACCGCTGAAGTGCTGAAGTACACGCTTGCGCAGGTCGAGGCGCTGGAGCTGGCTCCTGGCACGGAGCACGAAAATCTGGAAGGCTGGATTCCCACGCTGGCCACGGACGATGACCTGCGCGAGGCTTTGGGAAAGGCGCGCGATTATCGCGGCGACGTGACGCTGACGCTCAAGAGCGGCGAGCGTATTGAAGCTTTCATCTTCAACTGCCATACCGGCTCCACGCTGGCTGAATCCTGGGTGCAGTACTACACACCTTCGGCTCCTGAAAAGCGCAAAGTGGGATACGCCGAGATCGCCCGCATCGAGTTCAGCGGCAAGGACCGCGCCGCCGGAAAGCACTGGGAAGACTGGGTGAAGGCTTACAACGAGAAGAAGAATGCCGGCGAGAAGAATATCGCACTTGCGCCGGAGTCGCTGGAGTAGCTCTACAGTGGTCAGTGATTAGTTGTCAGTGGCCGCCGATTCTGAATAGTGTTGGATGTAGGCTTGATAAACGACATAAACTAATAACTGACAACTGACTATGAAAATCTTTCTCACTGGCGCGACGGGATTTATAGGCCACCATGTGGCGGAGGCCTTGGCTAATGATGGCGCACAACTGCGCCTGCTGGTCCGCAAGACCAGCAACCTGAGCAACCTCGAGGGCATCGACGGGGAGACGTATCTCGGCGATCTGAGTGATCCGGAATCGCTGCGGGCGGGGCTCACAGGCTGCAACGCGGTGGTCCATGTTGCTGCTGACTACCGCCTCTGGATTCCCGACCCGGCGGCGATGTATCGCGCCAATGTGGAAGGAACCCGTGAATTGTTGAAGTTGGCCCGCGAGACCAAGATCAAGCGCTTCGTCTACACCTCCTCGGTGGCTACCATGCACTTCCGCACAGATGGCGTGGTCATCAACGAGGAAACGCCGGTGACTCTTGAGGATATGGTCGGCCACTACAAGCGCTCAAAGTTTCTGGCCGAGCAGGAAGCGATCAAGGCCGCGCAGGCCGGCCAGCGAGTCATCATCCTCAACCCGACTACACCGATTGGACCGAACGACGCCAAGCCCACGCCCACAGGCCGCATTTTTGTCGATTTTCTCAACGGCAAATTCCCCGCCTACATGGACACCGGCCTCAACCTTGTTGATGTGGCCGAGGTCGCTCGAATGCACGTTACTGCGCTGTCTCGTGGGCAATCTGGTCATCGCTACATTTTGGGTGGAGAGAATCTGACGCTCAAGCAGATTCTCGATAAGATGGCGGCAATTACCGGCCTCAAGTCGCCGACGGTGAAGATTCCTTTCGCCGTCGCCGCGACTTATGCGTTTTTCGAGGAGTGGATCAACGGCCGCATTTGTGGACGCGAGCCGCGCGCTACGCTGGAAGAGGTGCGCATGGGCCGCAAGAAGATGTACGCATCGAGCGCCCACGCACAGCAGGAGCTGGGCTTCCGCATTTTGCCTGTCAACCCGGCGATGAAGGCGGCGATTGAGTGGTTCCGGGCGCATGGGTACGCACCGTGACGCACATTGCCATCATCGCCGCCATGCCTGGAGAGTTAAAGCCGCTAACGCGCGGCTGGTGGCAAGAACGCCGCAACGGCGTCGATCTCTGGCGCTCGGACAACGGTGAGTGGATTGCTGCCTGCGCCGGAGCTGGCGTCGCCGCGGCGACAAGAGCATTTGCCGAGATTGAAAAACTCGGCCCTATCGACAAAGTCATCTCCACCGGCTGGGCCGGAGCATTACGCGAGGACCTCGCTCCTGGCCAGGTCTGTGACGTCTCCACAGTCATCGACGCTCGCACCGGAGAGCGCTTTGTCGCAGCCGGTCCACCAAATAATTGCTGGTTGGTGACCAACCCTCGCGTTGCTGATGCGACGGAGAAAAAGCGTCTGGCCTCGACCTACGAAGCCGCGCTCGTTGATATGGAGGCCTCAGGGGTTGCCCGCCTCGCCCGGATGCGCGGCATCCCGTTTTATTGCATCAAGGGAATCAGCGACGGCTATAGCGACCAATTGCCTGATTTCAATCGGTTTATCTCACCGGACGGACAATTCAAACTGGCCCGGTTTATGGTTTTTGCCCTGCTTCGCCCCTGGTACTGGCACGGACTCATCCGGATGGGAGAAAATAGCAGGAAGGCTGCCCGCGGCATTGCGCAGTCTCTGCTCGATATTCTGGATGAACAAGGGCTCGCAAGCAAGCGACATGGCAACCCAAACCACCAACGCTGAACTCCGGCCAGATTTGCGGAAATCGCCATCGAGTATTCCCGCTACCATGCGGGCCGTGGTCTATCGCGGCGTCAATGATCTGCGTCTGGAGACTGTGTCTGTTCCGCTAATCGGACCCGGCGAGTTGCTGGTCAAGATTGCCACCTGCGGCGTCTGTGGGACCGACCTCAAAAAGATTCACACCGGCTCACATTCCGCGCCGCGCATCTTCGGCCACGAGATGGCAGGAACCATCGTCGCGACGGGCGAGGGCGTGACGAAGTTTGTCGTTGGCGAGAGGGTGATGGTCTTCCATCATATTCCGTGCGGCAAGTGCTACTACTGCCGAAAGCAGACCTTTGCGCAGTGCCCCACATACAAAAAAGTCGGCGCGACGGCGGGCATGGAACCCTCAGGCGGCGGCTTTGCCGAGTACATCCGGGTGATGGACTGGATTGTGGCGATGGGCGGTGTGGTGCGGATTCCCGACGGCGTGCCCTCCGAGCAAGCGGCCTTCATCGAGCCGGTAAACACCGTCCTGAAGGCCGTGAAAATGCTCAGTCTGGCAGCCGACGAGACGGTGCTGGTGATCGGCCAGGGTCCCATCGGAATTATGCTGGCTGCTCTTTCTCGCCGCACCGGAGCCCGCGTGCTCACCTCCGATTTGTACCCAGAGCGCCACGCCATTGCCGCGAAGTTCGGACTGCATGAACCCATCGACGCGAAAAACGTCAACGAGCGCATGAAGGCGGAAACCAAAGGCCGCGGCGCAGATGCCGTCCTTCTGGCGGTGGGCGGCAAAGCGCTGATACAGACGGCCATGGACGCAACAAGGCCCGGCGGCAAGGTGATGCTTTTTGCCCAGACGCAGCATGAAGAAGCCATCTTTGACCCCGGAGCGGTTTGTATGGACGAGAAGACCCTGCTGGGTTCATACTCTGCTTCTACGGCAATTCAGCCGGAAGTTGAAGATCTGGTTCTGGGCGGCTATGGCAAGGGATTTGATTTGACGCAGCTGATTTCGCACCGCTTTCCGCTGGAAGAGGCGGTGAAGGCCATCGAGGTTGCTTCTCACCCTCAGGCAGATTCGATGAAGATTATGATTGAACCAGTACCTGGCGGCGGGGCAGAGCGGGGAGGAGAGAGATGGCAAGCACGGTAAAAGCCGCGATCCTCCGAGGCCGCAAGACCGTCGAGACAGTTGTCGAAGAGGGCCGCAAGAAAGCCGAGAAAGTCGTCGAGGAAGGCCTCAATACCGTCGATACGGTGGTTGAGGTCGGCTTCAACACCGTCGAGACGGTGGTGGTTGAAGGCCGCAAGAAGATCGAATCCGCCGTCAGCCTGGGCCGCAAAACTGTCGAGCACACGCTCCTGCGCGACCGCAGCACCATGCAGGCCGCGGTCCTCCACGGTCGCGAAGATGTCCGCATCGAGCAGATCCCCATTCCCAAGGCTGAAGCCGGTGAGCTGGTCGTCCAGGTGGGCGCGGCACTCACCTGCGGCACTGACCTGAAGGTCTTCCGCCGCGGCTATCATGCGCGCATGATCGTGCCGCCGGCCCTGTTTGGCCATGAACAGGCAGGAACCATTGTCGAGGCTGGCGATGGAGTCGAGGGCTTTGCCTCCGGCGACCGCGTAGTCGCGCTCAACTCCGCGCCCTGCGGCCAGTGCTACTTCTGCGCGAGGGGCCAGGAGAATCTCTGCGACGATCTGCTGTTCAACAACGGCGCCTATGCCGAGTTCATTCGCATTCCGGCGCGCATCGTAGCCAAGAATACGCTGCATGTGCCGGATCACGTTCCTCTGGAGTACGCGGCGCTGACCGAGCCTCTGGCCTGCGCGGTGCATGGATTTGAGGACTCGCACCCACGCCCCGGCGACACGGTGGCCGTGATCGGAGGAGGCCCTCTGGGATTGATGATTCTGCATGTGGCCGCTTTGGCGGGCTGTAAAGTCATCGCCATCGTCAAGCACGACGGCCAGGTGGAAGCAGCGCGCCAGTTGGGCGCGGCCCACGTGGTGCAGACCACCAGCATCCGCAATGCCATCCGCGAAACCCGCGCGCTCACCGAGAAAAATCGGGGCGTGGACATCGCCATCGAGGCAGTTGGCGTGCCCGAGGCCTGGGAAGAAGCGGTGGAAATGGTGCGCAAGGGCGGGACGGTGAACTTTTTTGGCGGGTGCGCCTTGGGAACGCACGTCTCGCTCGACACCAATCGCATTCACTACTCCGATATTACCCTGCGCGCCACCTTTCACCACACCCCGGCCTTTTGCCGCAAAGCGCTCGATCTGATTGCCAGCGGCCGCTTCCAGGCAGGAGCTTTTATCACCGGCCATGCACACCTCTACGAGCTTAACCGCGTTTTTGAGAAGTTGATGAAACGTGGCACTGAGATCAAGACCGCCATTGTGCCCTGAGGTCAAGCCATGACGACGGAAGCTGCGAGATTGAAGAACGAGATGCCGGACCGGGAAGCGCTGCTTCAGGAGTTGTTGCTCACCCGCGGCTGGGCTGCGCTGCCCGCCTCCTATCGGATTCCCGCGGTTGCGCCCTCGCTCGACGAAGCGCGAGCCTGGTGCAAGAAACTGGCCGAATCGCATTACGAAAACTTCCACGTTGCCTCGTGGTTTCTACCCCGGGATCTGCGCCCCCATTTTTACTCCATCTATGCCTACTGCCGCGTCTCCGACGATCTTGGGGACGAGGTGGGCAATCCCGAGCAGGCTCTGGCCCTGCTTGATCTGTGGGGCCGCGAACTGGATGCCTGCTACGAAGGCCGCGCGCGTCATCCGGTCTTTGTCGCATTGGCCGAGACTATTCGCGAATGTTTTATTCCCAAGGAGCCGTTTGCCGATCTGCTGGTTGCCTTTCGCCAGGACCAGATCGTTACTCGCTACGAGACCATCGAGGATGTGCTGGCATATTGCCGTTACTCAGCCAATCCCGTTGGCCGCTTGGTGCTCTACGCCTGCGGCGAGTTGAGCGAGGATAACTTCCGTCTTTCCGATTTCACATGCACCGCGCTGCAGTTGGCCAACTTCTGGCAGGACGTGCGCGAGGACTACGCCAAGGGCCGTATCTATATTCCGAAAAATGATATGGAGGTTTTTCGCGTCAGCGAGGAGCAGATTGCCGAAAGCGTCTGCACGCCGGAGTTTCGAGGACTGATGCGCAGTGAGGTCGATTATGCGCGGGAACTTTTCGAGCAGGGACTTCCGCTTATCGGAAGGGTCAATCGAGATCTGGCGCTCGATCTGGACCTGTTCAGCCGCGGCGGGTTGGAAATTCTGCGCGCCATCGAGCGGCAAGGCTACGACGTGCTCAGCGCCCGGCCGGCCATCTCGAAGAGCAGGAAACTGGCGCTGCTTCTGCGTGCTGTTAGCGGCAAGCTGCTGCCTTTCATGCGTCTCGGCAGCCGGAGTTGAAGGAAGATGGTTTGACCAATTCATTCTTATCCGACGAGCATGCGCAGAACTGCCCCGCGCTGGATGGGGCGTATGAGGTTTGCCGCGCCGTAGCTCGCCGCGAAGCGAAGAACTTTTACTACGCCTTCATCGCTCTTCCCAAACCGCGCCGCAACGCCATCTGCGCCATCTATGCTTTCATGCGCAAGGCCGACGATCTGGCCGACGACGAATCCCTCACCCGCGACGAACGCCGCCGCTCGCTGCAAGAGTGGTTGGTCGAGTGGCGCGCCGCCTGCCAGGGAGGTTCGACGGCCGACCCGGTCTTTCTCGCAGTCCTCGACTCGATCGCGCGCTTTCATATTCCGCTCTCTTTACTGGATGAGTTAGTCGCCGGCGTGACCATGGACCTGGATCGTGCCGCGAGGGACGCGCCAGACACCTACGCCACCTTCGCCGATCTCTACCGCTACTGTTACCTGGTGGCCTCGGTCGTGGGCCTGGTCTGCATTCGCATCTTCGGCTATTCCGATCCACGCGCCGAAAGGCTGGCCGAAGAGACTGGCATCGCTTTCCAACTCACCAACATTCTGCGCGACGTGGTTGAGGATGCGGGGCGCAATCGCGTCTATCTGCCGCTGGAAGACTTAGCGGCCCACAATGTTTCACTGGATTCCCTGCTGCATCACGCGTCCGGCACGCCGCCCACCGCCAACGAACGCGCCTTGTTCGCCGACATCGCCCAGCGCGCGGAAGATTTTTACTCCTCAGCTCAGTTATTGTTGCCCATGATCGACAGCGAGAGCCGTCCGGCCTTGTGGGTGTTGGTTACCATCTATCACGGTCTGCTCAGGCGCATTGAGCGCGCCGACTACGATGTGTTTTCGCGTCGCGCCAGCGTACCCATGCCGCAAAAGCTCGGAATTCTAGTTGTTGGCCTCGCACGCATGGGCTGGGCGCGATTGTTTGCGTGATTTAATTCCGAAGGAATGGATAGTGTCTTGACCGGTTTGCAGCATAACTCGGGGAATACCGTCACTATCATCGGCGGTGGCGTAGCCGGGATGAGCGCGGCATGCGCTCTGGGCGAGGCGGGCTTCCGTGTGCAGTTAGTCGAACAGCGTGGCTACCTGGGCGGGCGGGCCAGCTCTTATCTACATCCCGGCGTCAATGAAGTCATTGATAATTGCCAGCACGTGCTCTTCGGTTGCTGCACGAATCTGCTCGGTTTCTACAAACGCATCGGCGTCGCGGAACGGATTTATTGGACCAGCGAGATGACGATGATTGAGCCGGGAGGCCGCCGGTCGCGGCTGGGGCCGTTCAAGTTAGGTCCGCTGCGGTTGCCTGCTCCGTTGCACAGTGCCCCGAGCTTTTTGAACGCGAAGGCCTTCACGTTTGCGGACAAGCTAGCGGTGGCCCGCGCAATGCGGGCGATGATGAAACCGGAGGCGATCACAGACACGCGAGAGTCTCTGGGCGCGTGGCTACTGCGGCATAAGCAGACCGATGGCTCAATCAATCGTTTTTGGCGGTTGGTGATTGCCAGCGCTTTGAATGCGGAAATTGAGGCGATCTCCGTGCCCTACGCGGCCAAGGTAATCCGTGAACTGTTCCTGAACTCGGCCCAGGCAGGCAGCATGGGAATGAGCACGGTTCCGCTAAGCGAACTCTACGCGGGCGTACCGCAGTTTCTCGCCGAGCGCGGCGGCAACGTTCACCTGAACACGTGCGTGGAAGGCGCGGCCTGGAATGAAGCTTCGGCGCAGTGGCTGATTTGCACGCGCACTGGCGAGCTGGTTTCAGACTTTGTGATTCTGGCACTGCCGTTCGAGGCTACGCAGAAGTTATTGCCGCGTTTGCCCGCCGAGGAAGGCGCGGAGAAATTAGCGCGCCAGATTGAGCGTCAGGAGCATTGGCCGATTTGCAGCGTGCACTTGTGGTTTGACCGCGAAGTGACAGATCTTGAACACGCAGTACTCTTAGACCGCGAGATTCACTGGATGTATAACCAGTCGAAGCTGCAAGGGCGCAGTGGACATTACATTGAATTGGTGGTCAGCGCCACGCGGGCCTTCGCGGCCCTCGAACGTAAAGAGGCGATTGCGCTGGCATTGCTAGAGCTGGCGGAGTATTTTCCCGGTGTAGTGTCAGCGAAAGTGGAAAAGGCAGCGCTGGTGAAGGAGATGCATGCCACCTTCGGCGTGCCTCCGGGGATTGATTCCGCGCGTCCCACTGCTGTTTCGCCCTGGCCGAATTTGTTTTTAGCGGGCGATTGGATCGCAACCGGTTGGCCGTCGACGATGGAGAGCGCGGCGCGGTCGGGGCACCTGGCCGCCGAGGCGCTCTGCTTCGACGTTGGCGAACCGCGAACCATTCTCGATCCCGACTTAGAGCCGCGGGGATTGATGCGATTCAATCGCTGATGCCGATTGGTTTATAACAGGACGATCTGTTTCCCAAAGATCGAAAGATAGGAACTGAGGAATGATACAGACAGATCCACAAAATCACAATATGATCTGGCGAAGTATTGACGCGGTCAGAGTAACCGTAGCGGTATTCGGAGTTTATGCCGGAGTGCTCGGCATTGAGCATGGCTACTTCGAGACGCTCCAGGGAAATGTTGCGCCAACGACCTTGAAGATCATGGCCGTGAGCGGGCCTGGGCTGCCATTCCCCTTCGGTCACGAACCGGCCATGACATTCGTTCCCAATTTTCTCGTGACCGGCATTCTGGCGATTCTTGTCGGCCTGTCGATCATCCTATGGTCCGTCGCGTTTGTTCACAAGAAGTATGGCACCGCGATTCTGTCACTGCTTTCCATCCTTCTTCTGCTGGTCGGCGGAGGATTCGGACCTATCACGCTCTTGATTACAGCCTGCATTGGCGCGGGCAAGATCAACGAGCCGCTCACCTGGTGGCGAAAGAATCTACCGGCTGGTCCCAGAAGATTGCTTGCAAAGCTATGGCCTTGGTCGCTTGCCGCCGCCCTGGGATGGGTGCCCGTTGAATTTATCCTTGGACAAATCTTTCATCTTAAGAACGATCACAGTCAGACCCTAACAAACCTGAATTTTCTTTTTTCTTATCCTCTTCTGGTTTTTATTATATTGTCGCTCTTTACCGGGTTAGCACACGAGGCTCAGAGACAAAGTAAGCAGGCAACGGAGTAGATCGACAGTGTTTTCGATTATTTGTTCTTCTGACCCCCGACCTATTTTTCAATGCGCCAGGAAATAGACTCCGACGCAGATCAGCACGGCGGCGGTCCAGCGGCGGCGGTCAACGTTTTCCTTGAGGAAGAGCTTGGCGGCGAGTGCGTTGGTGAAAACCGTCAGGGAAGCGGTGGCCGGCCCAGCCAGACCAAGTTTCAGATGATTCAGCGTGAAGAGCAGCGCGAAGAAGGCCACTGCCATGAAAACAACGCCGGCAAAGAAGAGCGGGGAAGTGAGTACGGCGCGAATGGCGCCCCTCATCCCGGAGTGAGCGCGAATCTTATCCAGATCGCCGATGGATTTCATAGCCGCGGCGGTGAGGACCTCTCCGGCGGTCGAGCTCAGCACAACGGCGGCAATCATTGCAGCGGCGGCCCAGAAGCCGGCGGAAAGAACGGGAAGGGAAGTGAGATTCATTACTGTGCGCCCTTCTTGACCAGCGGAGCATGATCGTGGATAGCAGTCTGAATGGTATGGGAAGGGCCGGGCGCAACCAGGGCGACGCCCAGGGTAATCAGCACGACGCCCAGCCATCGCTGATAGGAGACCGTCTCATGCAGGCAGAAGTGCGCGAGCAGCTCGACCAGCATATTGCCCCATGCCGTGGCCAGCATGACATAGCTCAGGTCAGCCCATGAAAGCGCGGTCAGGTAGCTGGCGAAGAAGCCGATCAAGAGCGCGATTCCAAGCGCAACCCAGGGCGTGAAGGCGGCGGCAAAGAGCGCGAGAGGATGGGCCAGAGTCAGTTCAGGAAGACTGGTCATGCCCTTAGCCAGGCAGGTATTTCCCAACGGCGCGCAGACCGCCACCAGAATCAAAATCATGGTTTGATAGAGTGATAATTTCTGATGAGCCATCGGTCTTTCGGTTCTGCAATCTGGACGCTGAAGGGTACCGGATCATGCCTGTACCCTTTAAAATTATTGACGGCCTTCCATGAGCTGAAGCTATGCGCTGACTTTGGCCGGTGTAGGCGGCTCGGCCTGCTTGCTGCGCGCCGCCTTCACCATCTTGTTGCGCTGCGAGCGCAGTTTCAGGAATGCCTTGGCCTCGACATACAACCGGGGCAGATCGCGATTCATAAACGCCTTCCAGACCACGCGGAATGCGGCCTTGGGACGGAAGTAGTACTCGTCGTAGAAGCGATGCACCATCTCCATCACGTAATCCGTGGGCAGGCCGGGGTACTCGATGTGCGCCATCTGGTGGCCGCCCTCGTCCATCATCGCGGCGGAGTTCACGATGAAGCCGTTGGCCTTGGCGTAGTCGTAAAATTCGGTGCCGGGATAGGCGTGCGCGATCGAGACCTGGATGGTTTCGCAATCCAGGGTCTTGGCGAAGTTGATGGTGTTGCGAATCGATTCCTTGGTCTCGCCGGGCAGGCCGAGGATGAAATCGGCGTGAATGCAGAGGCCCAGATCGTGGCAGTCTTTGGCAAAAGCGCGCGCGCGCTCCACGGTGGCGCCCTTCTTGACGTTCTTGAGGATCTGCGGATCGCCGGACTCGAAGCCCACGATGAGCAGGCGGCAGCCGGCATCCTTCATGGCCTTGAGCGTTTCGCGGTCGGTGGTGACGCGCGAAGTGCAGCTCCAGGTGAGGCCCAGCGGCTTGAGTTTTTCGCACAGCTCGATGGTCCGCGGCTTTTGAATGTTGAAGGTGTCGTCGTCGAAGAAGAACTCCTTCACGTCAGGGAAGTTCTCCTTGGCCCACTTGAGCTCGGCGGCCACATCATCGGTGGAGCGCTTGCGCCATGCGTGTCCGCTCAGCGTTTGCGGCCACAGGCAGAAGGTGCATTGCGCCGGGCAACCGCGCGTGGAGTAGAGTGCGATGAAGGGATGCAGCAGGAAGGGCACGTTGTAGCGCGTCACGTCCAGGTCGCGCTTGTAAATTTTGGTGGCCCAGGGCATCGCGTCCAGGTCTTCCGCCTGCGGGCGGTCGGGATTGTGAACGATCTTGCCGTTCTGCTTGTAGCTGATGCCCAGAATCTCGTTGAGCGGCTTGCCCTGGGCAAACTCCACCACGGAGTAATCAAACTCGCGGCGGCAGATGAAGTCCAGCGCCGAACATTCGTTCAGGGCCTTGTCCGTCGAGGTGGTGACCGGAGGGCCGACGAAGGCGATGCGGATCGATGGATTGGCGGCCTTGATAGCCTCGGCCAAACGCTGGTCGCCATCCCATCCCATCGTCGAAGTGAACAGCACCAGGAACTCGTAGTCCTTGCAGATCTTGATGGTCTCTTCCGCGGAGACATGATGGGGCGGCGCATCGAGCACGCGCGAGCCTTCCAGCAATCCGGCCGGGTAGGTCAGCCACACAGGGTACCAGTATGATTCAATCTCGCGCGTGGCCGGCCAGCGCGAACTCGCGCCGCCGTCAAAATTCTCGAACGAGGGAGGATTCAGAAAGAGTGTCTTCAGGGGCATAGTCATCTCCTTCATTCTATCATTCCGGCAAATTTCAGCCGTTTTCTATCAGTTTTGGTTTACTTTGCGTGCAGTTCTTTCAGCCAGTCTTCCATGTGGCCAAGGGCGCGCAACAGACTCAACCGCGCTTTACTCAGGTCAAACCCAGCGTCCAGAGCGTCCTGAAATTTCTGGCGTTCCTCGATGCGGGCCAACTGCTCAGCCTTGGGAGTTAACTGCGGCTGTGCGCCCGGCTCTGCGCCGGCGCCCAACTCCAGTTGCGCCAGCACGGCCTGGAGCTGAGAATTGGCGATCTGCTGTTTTAGACTCGCAATCTCCGCCAAAGTATCCAGCTCGCGCAGGCTGCCGGTCAACTCCGCGATCTGCACGTCACTTTGCCGCTGGGCCTGTTCGGCCTCGACTGTAGCCCGCAACGCATCGGCAGCCGACTCCTTTGACTTTGCGTGATGGACGAGATCAAAGAGCGGCACTTGAATCGAGAATCCCGAACTGAAGTTGTTGATTGGAAGTCCGCGCGTCTTGGTGATGTTGTTGTAGTAATACTCGCTGGCGTTGTTCAGAATCGTGGTGCTGCGGAGGTACTCCGCGTCAAAGCTGATCTGGGGAAGATATGTGTGCACTGTGTCTCCCCGTGCCGTCCGCTGTTTAGAGAGTGCAAACATGCGTGCTGATTCGGTGCCTGTTGTTGTGTGCGTTGCCTCGCCCGCCTTCACTGCCGGAATCTCCGGAATGCTGGCGTGATCCGGGGTGATGGAGCCGGCCGGCAGGCCGGTGAGAGCCGCCAACTGATTGGCTAATGAGCCGGCTCGGCTCTCTAGGTGCAGACGACGAAGCTTCAACTGGGCGGCCGTCAGTTGCGCCTGCAACAGCTCGCTCAACGGGTCCACGCCCGCCTCGGCGCGTTGCTGCTCGATGGTCACCAGTCTCTCGGCAAATAACTCCTGCTGGCGCGCCGCATCCAGTTCATGCTCGACGGTATCCAGTTCAATGTAAGCCGTGGATGCGTCCAACGCTACCTGCTCGCGGGTGTCCTTGAGGCGAAGAATAGCGGCCTGGACTCCGGCGCTTGCCGCGGAGATGTATAGTTTTTGGGGAGCGCTGAATACCAGCGACTGCACGGTGCCGTTCAATATCGATGGCACGCCCCCTGTGAATCCGACGGAAGGCACCGCGGGAAGCCCTGAGCCGAAGGTCAAGCTGGGTATGTAAACAGCCTTGGACTCAGACAGAGTAGCCTGCGCCTTGCGCACATCGGCTTCGGCCAGTTTTATCGCGCTTGAATTGCGCTGCGCCAGGTCAACGACCGTGACCAGCGAAACCTGCGCGGAAAGCAGCGCGGGCGCAGTTACCAGCGCCATGCCGATGAGTATCCATCTCCAGCGTGTCAGCGGATTGTGTCGATTCCTCACGTGCGCGCAACCCTTCAATGCTTCAGTTCCTGATTCAAATCCAGCGCCGGCTTGTAATCATGCGCCAGGGCCAGCGCCGCTGCCAGTTCCCGGCCGGCTGCCTCCTTGTCGCCCAACCGCTGCTTCAATTGCGCCAGCCAGGTATGCGCCACAAACGTGGGTCCTTCCTCGGTTATTGAGTTGCCGCAGAGATAGTCTTCCAGCATTTTTGCGGCTCTCTCCGGATCGCGGTTGGTGGCGAGCAAGATGGAAGCACCGTTGAAGAGCGCCACGCCTGCGCGCTTATCCCGCTTGGCGGCGTTTTCTCCGCTGCGTACCGCGGACTCCATTTCCTCAAATCGTTCCCGGCGTCGATAGAAGCTGGCCAGTGCCACCCATTGAAAAGCCGGATGTGGCGCCCCCGCAATCGCCTGCTTCAACTCCCGCTCGGCCGTGCCGTAATCCTTGCGATGTTCGGAGATATTGCCCCTCAGTTCATGGGCGCGCACCGGGTCGATTTTGTCCAATTGCGCTGCCACTGTCTCAGACTTGTCGATGCCGCCGCCGATCACTCCCGGCGCGGAATAGTAGAACTCGCCCAACGCAGCCAGCGCCTCGACACTGCGCGGATTCAACCTTACGGCCTCTTCAAACTCGGCTCGGGTCCTCTTGGCCAGCGAATACGCAGTTAGATACGACGCCTGGCTGGCCTTTTCACCCAGGGCGCGTCCCAGCCAAAGATGATCGTCCGAGTTCTGCCCGTCCAGTATTACAGCCTGTTCGCAATCGTTCGCGGCACGACCCCACTGCTCCAGCGAGTATTCCACGCGACACCTGAGGTTATAAGCTTCAGCACTGCCGCCGGGCTGTGCCAACGTATTCAGCACTGCCAGCGCTTTGTCCGCTTCACCTGCCTGCAAGGCTGCATTAGCCTGGGCAAGCTGCTCCTTCTGCCCCGACACAGGCGCTGGAAGCGCCGCAGGTGCCGTTGAGACCAGCCCTGCCGCCAATAGGAGCCCCGCCAACACCCTCACCGCACAACCTTGACCGGAATGCCCTCCTGCAAGGGCTGTCCGTTCTCTGACCCGGTTGCCACCATGTCCCCCTCCACAAGGCCGGAGAGAATGGCCACCTGGGTTAGATTGATGGTACCGGTGGTTACATAGGTTCTCTGCAACGCGTTTTTCACCACCTTGTAGACGTAGGTCTTGCCATTTTCAGAGTGCAGCGCCTCGCGCGGGATACTGAGTGTGTTGGGCTCGCTGGAGATGGTCGCCGTTACGGTCACGTTGGTGTCCGGAAGCAGTTCGCCATCTGGATCGTCGATCTTCACCAGCACCTCGCCCACGCTGCGCGTGCCCAGATTCATCACCGTGATCGGCGTCAGTTCAATGTGTCCGTTCCATGTGTGGCCTTGCTTGGCGTCCCACTTGATCTGAATCTTCTGGCCAACCTCAAGGCGCCCGATCTCCGGCTCGTCGAAATAAGCCCTCACCCGCTCATGGTGTAGGTCGGCCAACTGAATCAGCAGCTTGCCTTCTTCGACAAACTCCGTGCGCCCCACTTCGATGTGATAGACAGTACCTGCGGCAGGAGCGCGCACCATGGTATGCGCCACCACCTGTCGCGCCTCCGCAAGGCTGGCTTCCGCGTCGGCCAGAGCGGCCCGCGCTCGCTCCACCTCTGCCGGCGAATAGCGATTGACGGTGCTCTGCTCCAGGGCATGCAGATTGGCTTCCGCGGTCTCCAGCCGCTGCCGCGCAGCGGCCACCTCGCTGGCCGAAGCCGCCCCGGTTGAGTTGAGTTTGGTCAGCGTTTCCAGGCTGCGGCGCGCTTCGTCGCGTTCCAGTTGCGCGCGCGTTTTGTCGGCTGTAGCCATCTGGCGCTCTTGCTGCGTCCCATTATGAAGTGCCGCCTCCAACCCTGCCTGCGCGGCTTTCACGCCACTCTCGGCCGAGGCCAAGTGGGCGCGCGCCTGCAAGTCGTCCAACACCATCAGGAGCTTGCCTGCCGCTACCACGTCTCCCGGCTGCACATACACTTCCTTGACAATGGTCGCTATGGGGCTGTGAAGCTCGTACTTCACCTCCGGTTCAACACGACCGTTGGTGCTGATGGTGCTCACCAGTTGCGCATGCGCCGCCTGGGCCACGCGCACCTGCAGCCGGTCCCGGGTCAGGGCTCGTACCGTGAAAAAAACGACGATCAGGAGGATGGCTGAGCCTCTCCAAAACCAAAGCCGGGCCGATTGCTTTCTTTCTTGTGTCATTCTGTCAACCAGAGACAGTATATAGGACGCAGAATCAGGTCCAAAGGGGCAAAGAGACTGAATTTCTAGCCAGTCATTGCTCAGTCTCGTAAAATCGGATCATGGCTTCAGAACCTCGCTACACTGACGATCACGCCAAAGCCGGCCTCGATTTCCGATTCCCGTCCATCGAGACCTGGCAAAACCAATTTCCCGGCTATGAAATCCTGATCGATGATCCGGAGCTAACCAGCGTATGCCCCAAGACTGGCCTACCCGACTTCGGCGTGCTGACCATCCGCTATATGCCCCGCCAGCGCTGCCTGGAGCTGAAATCGCTCAAGGAGTACTTGTTTTCATACCGCAACCTGGGCATCTTCCAGGAAAACATCGTCAACCAGGTGCTGGAGGACGTGGTCAATGCCTGCGATCCGGTCTGGGCCGTGGTGCGCGGCGAATTCCGTCCCCGCGGCGGCATCGGCACCACCATCGAGGCGCGCTGGCCCCGGCCGGCTGCGTGATTCGGTTCCTCGATGGGCATTCTCCCGCCTAGTGTGATATTCGTGTTGAATCTCGCTGGAACGCGAGAGTGACTCTTTTGGCCACTACCTCCCAATCTGCGCGCCCTCGCATCAGCCCCGCCGTGGCGACGCTGACGCTGCTTATCGCCCTCAACCTGCTCAACTACATTGACCGCTACATCCTGCCCGGCGAACTCTCGCTGATTCAGCGCGAGTTTCACTCCACCGACCAGCAGATGGGCGCTTTGACCACAGCGCTCTTTATCTTTTACATGATCGCCGCTCCGCTGACCGGCTGGCTGGGAGATCGCTTCCCGCGCAAGCCGCTCATCATCGCCGGCGCGGTTTTATGGAGCCTTGCCACTCTGGCAACGGTGTGGGTTCATGACTACCAGACCCTCTATATCCGCCATGCCCTGGTAGGCGTTGGCGAGGCCACCTTCGGCATCTTCGCCCCAGCCGTTCTGGCCGACTTCTATCCGGAGCGCGAACGCAACCGCATTCTGTCCATCTTTTATCTGGCCATTCCCGTGGGCGCGGCCCTGGGCTATCTGGCAGGCGGGCAATTGAGCTTCGGCGGCGACTGGCGCAGGCCATTCTTTATCTGCGCCATTCCCGGCTTCATCATCGCGGCGCTCTACGGCTGGTGGGGCAGGGAACCGGTGCGCGGCTCCAGCGATCACGTCCGGCCCACCGCCGATCGCGCCACCGTCCTAGGACTCCTACGCAATCCCGCCTTTCTCACCGCGACCTTCGGCCTGGCCACACTCACCTTCGCCATGGGCGGAATCTCCAATTGGGTACCGGAATTCCTGCACCGTACAGCCGGACTTTCGGTCGCCAACGCCAGCCTGATGGTGGGCGGCGCCACGGTTGTCGATGGCATCGCCGGAACCCTTATAGGCGGCTGGATCGCCCAGCGTTGGCTGCGCACCAACCACCGCGCACTTTATATGCTTTCCTTCTGGAGCGTCGCGCTGACACTGCCTTTTGGGGTTTTGCTCTTCTTCGGCCCACATGTCTGTGCCATCCCGGCTTTGTTTGCAGCCGAGTTCTTCCTCTTCCTCAACACCGGCCCGCTCAACGCCGCTATCGTCAACTCCGTCTCCGCGCCGGTTCGAGCCACTGCCGTCTCCATCAATTTATTCATCATCCACTGCTTCGGAGATACTTTTTCGCCACAGATCATCGGCGCCATCTCCGACCACGCCCACAAGCTCGGACTGGACAGCGCAAAAAGCCTGAGTATCGGCCTGGGTGCAACCCTGATTTTCCTGATCATCTCCTGCGTGATTTTATGGAATGGCGCGCGTTTTGCCCCGCCGCTGGAAGACGTGAAAATCTCGGTGCTGTAAGAGATTGTCCCGCCTGCCGAAAACGCGCGATAATACGATTACTTCAGCAAATTCAGACGAAGAAATGAGTTATGGATGCAAATGACGGGCATTCCTTTTGGAACCACAGACTGGTCGCAGGTTGAACCAACTGAACACAAGGGCGAAAGCGGAATGGCCTATTGGCGTACACAGGAGTTTGGTGGCATTCGTGTGCGCATGGTGGAGTACACGCCGGGCTATCTCGCGGATCATTGGTGCTCCAAAGGGCACATTCTTCTCTGTCTTGAGGGACAACTCGAAACCGAACTGAAAGACGGCCGGAGATTTACGCTTCAGCCCGGCATGAGCTATCAAGTGGCGGACAATGTGGAACCGCATCGTTCTTACACCGCGGTCGGAGCGAAATTGTTTATTGTCGACTGAACAGAATCTGCTGCTGCCACCAAATCTGCGCGACTGGTAGCCCTGTTCCCTATATTTCGCAGCTTTATCGCGGATAGGGCGGGAAACCACGCACCAATTATTTCGGCAGTGATTCTTTATCCCGCGTATTCATGAAGGCGCGGTGTCCGCCCTGCGAACGCAAGTTGGGGTCGTAGAGCGGAGGCCGATCCTGCTCGGCGTTGAAGCCACGCGCCAGTTTGGGGTTGGGCTTGAACTTGGGCGGTCCGCCGTAGAACTGCCGCGCATGGCTCACCACCATCCCCGCACGGCCATGCATGGGCCGAACAATTCCACGAACCTGCACATTCATGTCGCGGTATTTACGCAGCTCGCCCACCTCCTCGCGATCCTCCCACAGACTCACGATGGTGAAGCGGCACTTCTCGTCCGTCGTGTCCGGAGTGCATACGTCCAGAAAACGCGTTCCATCCGGCAGCTCCACCACATCGTAGATGTGCGCCGAGACGCACACATCCTTGTCGATGAGTTTGGTGGCTTCATCGGCGGTTACGCAAGGCTTCTGCTGACCGGCAAAGGCCAGTGCAGGCAAAACTACCATCAACAGCACTATCGATTTCATTAGGCGATGAACCACGGAGTGCCTCCACGGAAGATTGCATAATTCGTACCGCAAATCCGGGAGTAGGGAAAAAAGTCGTGCAGCGAAGCAAAAAAACCAGCGTAAGTTAATAATCAAACATAATAATCGAGGCCTGTCTACGCCCGCGGCCCATAGTGGCTCTCCACGTACTTGTCGAGGATCTGCTTGAACTCCGCCACAATGGTATCCCCATGCAGGGTCTTCAGCAGCTTGCCGTCCACATAGACCGGGGCTTTGGGCTCCTCAAAGGTTCCCGGCAAACTGATGCCCAGGTTGGCGTGCTTGGATTCGCCGGGGCCGTTGACCACGCAACCCATGACGGCGAGTTTGAGTTCCTCGACGCCAGGATATTTTTTGCGCCACTCCGGCATCGAATTCCGCAGGTGATCCTGAATCTGCTCGGCCAGTTCTTGGAAATAGGTGCTTGTGGTGCGCCCGCAGCCCGGACAACTGGTTACCTGCGGCATGAAGCTGCGAATCCCCAGCGACTGCAAGATCTGTTGCGCCGCCTGCACCTCCTCTGTCCGGTCGCCGCCGGGCTTGGGTGTCAGGCTCACGCGAATAGTGTCGCCGATACCTGCCAGCAGCAGCGGTGCCAGGCCTGCCGTCGAGGCAATCAGCCCCTTGGCGCCCATGCCGGCTTCGGTCAGGCCAAGGTGAAGAGGATACTCGCAGCGGGCGGCGAGATTGGTATACACGTCGATCAGATCGCGGACGCCGCTTACCTTGGCCGAGAGGATGATCTGGTCGGGGCGCAGGCCGTAATGCTCGGCGGCTTTGGCGGAGTCGAGCGCGCTGACGACCATCGCCTCCAGCATCACCTCGCGCGCCGGCAGCGGCTGCTGAAGCTGGCTGTTCTTGTCCATCATGCGGGTCAGAAGCGCTTGATCCAGCGAACCCCAGTTCACGCCGATGCGCACCGGCTTCTGGTTTTCGACGGCGCATTCGATCATGATGCGGAAGTTGTCGTCGTCTTTGCGGCCAATCGACACGTTGCCGGGGTTGATCCTGTACTTGGCCAGCGCCCACGCCGCGGCGGGAAATTTTTTGAGCAGCAGGTGGCCGTTGTAGTGAAAGTCGCCGACGATGGGCACGCGCAGGCCGCGCTTGTCCAGTCCTTCCACGATTAGGGGAACAGCCGCAGCGGCCTCCTCGTTGTTGACCGTGACGCGCACGATCTCCGAGCCCGCCAGCGCCAGGGCCGCAACCTGTTCAATCGTGCTCGCTACGTCCGCCGTGTCGGTGTTGGTCATCGACTGCACGACGACCGGAACCTCCCAGCCCACGCGAACCTGCCCGATTTTGACCGTCCCGGTTTTTCTGCGCTGAATCTCCGCCATACTTATAGTTTACCTGTAATGCCTGCGCCGGAAAAATCTCAAAAAGCTATTCACTCAACTAGCTGAATTACTCCCCGTAGACCACCGAATCCGGAGCGGAATCCTGAATGTGCCCCATCTTCTCCTGCTTGGTGCGCAGGTAGCCCGCGAAGCTCTCTTGCAGCTCGACCTCGGCGGAGACGCGCTCCGCGACATGGATGCCGGCGGTCTCCAGGGCCGCGACTTTAGCCGGGTTGTTGGTCATTAACCGGACCGATGTCACGCCCATCAGCTTGAGCACCTCGGCGGGCAGTTCGTACTCGCGGCAGTCCGCGGCAAAGCCCAGTTCGACATTGGCCTCCACCGTGTCCAACCCCTGATCCTGCAACTCATAGGCTTTGAGTTTGGCCATCAAGCCGATTCCGCGGCCCTCCTGCTCCTCATAGAGTAGAATCCCCGCGCCTTCCTCGGCGATGCGGCGCATGGCCAACTCCAGTTGTAGCCGGCAATCACAACGTAGCGAGCCAAATACATCCCCCGTAAGGCATTGAGAGTGGATGCGGACCAGCGGGGGCGTGGAGAGGATGTCGCCCATTACCAGGGCAACCAGGCTCTCTACCTCGCCTGTTCCCGCGCGGTTTGCCGCGCCTTGCTCGCCGGGGCGCGAAGCTGTTAGCCGTCCCTCGAAGCCCAGAATCCGAAAGGCTCCCCAGCGGGTGGGAAAATCCGCCTCGGCGATCTTCTTTACGCTTTCAAAGCCCATATTCCCATTCTACTTTGCGGAGAGAAAAGCGCGGTGGGGATGCGGGCGCGGTAAGCAAGGCAGCTTCACAGGTTTGAGAAAAACGAGACTTGGGGCACCGGCGTATTCTACATTGAGGACAGCAGTTTGAGGTCCTAGAAAACACCTGACATTCAAATTGCCGGAGAATGCGCGCCCACAACGGAGAAAGATGAATGAAGGATGCTCCCTGGAAACCGAGAAAGGTTGTAATTGTTGGCGCCGGCGCGGTGGGTTCAACTTTTGCCTACACGCTGGCTCAGAGCGGTTTGGCGGATGAGATCGCATTGCGGGATCACAGCCATGAACGGGCTCTGGGGCAGGTTCTCGATCTGGCTCATGGCCGGGCCTTCTTCCCCCCTGTCCAGATTCGTGAAGCCCAGCCGGCGGATTATGCCGATGCGCACCTGATTGTGATTACGGCCGGGTCCAAACAGCGGCCCGGCGAGTCCCGTCTGGACCTGATGCACCGGAACGTCAAAATCATCCACGAGATCATTGATGAAATCATACAGCAGAAGTCATCCGCCGTGGTTTTGATGGTTAGCAATCCGGTGGACATCCTGACTTATGCCGCCCACAAACGCTCCGGCTGGCCGCGTGGACGCATCCTCGGATCGGGCACCGTTCTGGACAGCGCGCGCTTTCGATATTTATTGAGCCAAAAGTGCGGAGTGGATGTGCATAACGTCCATGCTTACATCCTCGGCGAGCATGGAGACAGTGAATTTGCCGCCTGGTCGATGACCAACATGGCTGGCCTGCCCATCGAACAGTTTTGCAGCCTATGTTCGGAATGCGATAACCCGCAGGAAGCCCGCGACAAAATCGTGGACGAAGTGAGGAATTCCGCCTATCACATCATCGATTACAAAGGAGCCACATGGTTTGGCGTCGGCCTGGCTTTGACGCGCATTGCCGCGGCCATCCTGCGCAACCAACATGGAGTGCTCACGGTTTCATCGGTCCTGGATGGGGAATTCGGCCTCAGTGGCGTGAGTTTAGGAGTTCCCTGCATCGTCTCGCAAAATGGCGTGGAGCGAGTTTTGCAGGTTACTTTGCCACCCGATGAGCAGAGCGCCCTGGTGAATTCCGCCGCCATCATGAAGAAAACTATCGAACAACTTGAGTTGGCATCGTGATTTGCGCCTGTTCGCACTCGCTACGCTTTTTCAAAATAACCTGATTCCGTGGCAATATGTGAAAAATGGGTTAGCGCCCGGCCGGCCCCTGGCTCCATGGCTTACCATGAACTTAACTTACCGGGGCTTTCATGCGAGACCATCTGGCTACACTGCTAGACGACTATCGCCGCTTTAACCGCCAACTCGCCGTGGTCCGTCATCAGGGCAACCGGCGGCGGGCAACCACCTATGGTGAAATCGCGCGGCTGGCGGGGCGCTTTGCCGCGTTGCTGGTCAGACGGGGCATCAGGCCCGGCGACAGGGTTCTCCTTTGGGGAGAAAACAGCGCGGAGTGGATTGCGGCTTTCTATGGCTGCATGCTGCGCGGAGTGCTGGCGGTGCCGCTGGACGCCTACGGAAGCGCGGAGTTTGCCGCGCGCGTGGCAGCCGATGTGCAACCCAAACTGGCTGTAGGCGATGCGCTGCTGCTGCATCAGTTGCCCGGAGAATGGCCTCAGCTCACCTTCGAGGATTGGCTCGGCGAGTTGCCCGCTGAAGAGTCCGGGCCTATGGAAAGGCTCTCGCGCCAGACGCCGCTCGAAATTCTGTTTACCTCCGGCACCACTGGCGAGCCCAAGGGCGTGGTGCTGACCCATGGCAATGTGCTGGCTAGCATGGAGCCCATCGAGCAGGGAGCACAGCCATATATGCGCTGGGAGCGGCTTTTGGTGCATCCGCTGCGCATCTTCGATACGCTGCCTCTGAGCCACATCTTCGGGCAGACGATGGGGCTGTGGGTTCCACCCATTTTCACCGCCGAAGTGCACTTCGAGAGCCGCCTGGTGGCCTCACGGCTGATTGAAACCATCAAGCGCGAGCGTATCACGGCGCTGGCCGCGGTGCCACGCGTGATGGCGCTGCTCAAGACGCATCTGGAAGCCACCCATCCCAGCCTTGCCGGGCGGGTGGCCCAGTCGGCGGAAAAACGGATTGGGGCGGGGATGCGCTGGTGGCGCTTCCGCGACGTTCACCGCGAGTTCGGCCTGAAGTTCTGGGCGCTGATCTCCGGCGGCGGGGCGCTGGGAGGGCCGCTGGAGCAGTTCTGGAACGCTCTGGGGCTGGTTGTGATTCAAGGTTATGGAATGACGGAGACCTCGGCGCTGATCACGCTCAACCACCCCTTCCATGTGGCACGGGGAACGATAGGCAAGCCGCTTCCGGGCCGGGATGTCAAGCTGGGTCCGGATGGCGAGGTGCTGGTGCGGGGCGCAATGAACTCCAGCGGAAGCTGGTCAGGCGGAGCCTTTGAGCCGCGACATGACGAGTGGCTGGCTACAGGCGATCTGGCGGAAATGCAGCCCAGCGGGGAATTGCGCTTTGTGGGGCGCAAAAGCGAGGTGATCGTAACCGCGGCTGGGGTGAACATTCATCCCGAGGATCTGGAGGCAGTCATTGAGCAGGAGCCGGATGTAGCGGCCTGCGCGGTAGTGGCGATGGAGACTCCAAACGGGACGGAGCCCTGCGCGGTGCTGGCCATGCGCGGCAGCGGAGACAAGGCGGCGGCAGCCATCGAACACGCCAACCGCAAGCTGGCGGAGTTTCAGCGCCTCAGTCGCTGGGTGCTGTGGCCGGAGCCGGACCTGCCGCGCACCTCTACAGGCAAAGTGAAGCGCAAGGCGGTGGCGGCGTGGCTGGCAGAGATTCAGGCTGCGGCAGCGGCGCCCAAGGAGACTGGAGCCAGAGCCTTTGGAGCCACGTCGGACTGGCTGCTGGCGCTCATTGCGCAGATTACCGGCGAAGCGCCTGCCGGCGTCGGAGATGAGCTGCGGTTGACCGAGGATCTACACCTGGACAGCCTGGGCCGGGTGCAATTGGCGGCGGCTTTGGAAGAACGACTTGGAATCGTGCCCCCGGACGGGCAACTGGAACGGGCTGAAACGCTTGGAGAGTTGCGCTCGCTGATTGCCGGCGAGACCGAAGGGGCAAAGACTGGGTATTTTCCCGTACCGAGTAAACCGGCGGCACAGGGCCTCATTGCGGATGGAGCCGTTCGTGAAGGCGTGACGGAGGCCGATGCCGCGCCGGGCAAATACATCTACCCGCGCTGGCCGTGGCTGCTGCCATTCCGATGGCTTCGGGGGGCCTTTATAGAGGCAGTCGAGCGGCCGCTGGTGTGGTTGCTGGCGCATCCTCGTGTGATTGCGCCGGATTTGCCTCGTTCGGATCAGCCGCTGCTCATCGTTGCCAATCATGTCACGGCCTTCGATGGGCCGCTGGTGCAGTGCGCCCTGCCGGGAGCGATGCGACGGCGGATTGCCGTGGCCATGTCCGGCGAGATGCTGGAGGATTACCGGCACTTCCGCAATCCCGATCGCGCGCCGGGAACGCGAGGCTTCTATCCGCTCGGACCGCTGATCTACCTGCTGCTCACGGAGCTGTTCAACGTCTTCCCCTTGCCACGGCTGCGGAACTTTCAACGCAGCTTCGAACACGCCGGCGAGGCCATGGACCGTGGATACAACGTGATGGTCTTCCCCGAAGGCACGCGCTCGGCTGAGGGGACGCTGGCGCGCTTCCGGGGAGGAATCGGGCTGCTGGTAAAGCAATCGGGAGCCATGGTGCTGCCCGTGGGCCTTCGCGGGCTGGGCGAACTGAAGGCCGCGGGCCGAGGCTGGTTCCGCTCCGGAAAGATCGAAGTGCATGTGGGCCAGCCGCTGCGCTTTGCTCCGGAAGAGACGGAGAGCGAGATTACAACGCGACTGCACGACGAGGTGGAACGGCAGATGAAAGACAGCTTTTAGCTGCTAGATGCTAGCTTTTAAGCGGTTCACCCATCCATATAAGCCGTCCAAGTTATCGATTACATGCAAAGCACCCTGAAAATCCGGGAAAAATCCGGGTTTTGCCCCCGTTTTCCGGAGGCGGTTTCTCACCATGTGGGAGAATTCGGGGCTGAATAATTTCCACAGGCGTTGATTCCAAGGAGTTTAGAAATAATCTGCAAGGTTTTAGGGAATATTTATACCCCCGGGGGGTATATAGGGGGTGGGGGGGTGCCACCTTTTCGGGTATAAACCGGGCACATACCTGACAGATTGGACCGGTCCCTCTCGACATCGCTCGGCAATCGACCACAGTTTGACCTCTTTCCTACTCGGACCACTGATTGAGATTGTGCGCCAGATGAGGGTAATTATCCGCAAAGGAGAAGTTTCCGATAAACCGCCCAATTGCCCCGAATTGTATCCACCGAATCGAGAACGCTTTTAGGACCCTGGAGAAGTCAATGCTGCCTTATCTGGCGCGATAGGCCCCGTGCTACTCGGGAACATGTCTCGCGTAAATACCAATGCGTCAACCTGACGAGTCCAATCGGTTTTGATTGGTGAATATGCAAGAAGGCGAGCAACCAACGGCTGATGAAGCCAATGGGTTGCGGGGAGGATGCGAAAATCCACAAATGAGAACTTGTGACCGGTGTGAATCCACAGGTCTTCCAGTGAGCCGTCTTCATCCGTCTTAAAATCGACCGTCTGGCTACCCATTGAATTTCCAGCCAAACCATTGGCAGCAGTAAAGCAAATTGTGTACATCTCCCGGCCAAACGATTTGTGCGCTACTTCACCCATGGTTACCACATTCTGATAGCTGAAGTCTGAATCGGCGTCGAGCCTGATTGAAGACGGTTCATACAGCGTGTGGAAGGCGGCGGCCCAGACGATTATGCGATGCCCCTTGTATCGTTCATTCGCGAGCCATATCAGATTCTCTGCCATACGCCGGTCGCGAAGATTGTTGTCTTCGAATTTAAACTTTCCTCCTGATTCGCGGAAACGCGCGAGGCCTTCGATGGAGATCACAGCGTCATCGGCAGTTCGCCTCATTAATCTTGCGTAGCGAATACCATGCACCGCTTCAAGTTTGGCGCGTGATTTGTCGAGAATGGCGGGCAGTGCTTTCCATTTCTTCTCGATGGCGCGCAGATCGGCCGGGCTGGTACTGGCGTTGAACACAAGAGTTGAATCGCCGGAGAGGCTGGCGCGAAGTGATTGAGGAAGGATCGAAGGATCGGCCTTATCAATGAATGCTATCATCGCGTCACGCCACCGTATACCCGGACCATGCGAGCCCGAAAACTGATGATCGAAACCGATCATTTCGAGCGGCCTACTAGTGTGAGCGACCGAGCGAGCATATTCGAAGACCGGCTGAACCTGCGCACTTGCAGCCCAGATCGGGTAGAGCCCTTGGCTCATAGCTTTCTGAATCGGAATTTCCGGGTTGCGAACTGCTGCGTCCATGTCCTGACAATTGAATAGTCCCGCTTCCCATGCCAGGACGTCGAAACCCATTTTCTGATGAAGGAATTTAATTAAACGAACCTTCGCCAGGAATGTCGCACCATCTCCGTGCGACTCTTCGCCAAGGACAACAATGCGGGAGTTGCCGATAGCCTTCATAATGGGTTTGAAGTCGGCGAAATCGTCGTCCGAGATAGTGGGGTCAATGGACCGAATGGGGGAGGCGTTTCGGGAGAGCCAATCAATCCGAGCGGAGCGGTCCTGAGCTTGATCTGGAATCACGCAAGCACCAAGGATCGCCGCCAAGTATATAAAACACCGAATAAATTGATTAAGACGAGACATGATGCACATATTAGCACTCCAGAGGATGTCGTCACCTGATGTAAAGTCTTCTTGAATCGAGGCTGACGTTGGAGTATCTGTGTGATCCTTGGCGTGTAATCGACTATCCGAAAATTGCGCCACTGCTCTGATCCCTGCTTCCTATTCCCAAGTGAGAACCCCCGTGTTTGCCGGGGTGGCAGATACAGTTTAAATATACGGGAGTCGCTCCCGGTTTGTGTTTTTCATTCTTCACGGAAAAACATTAGAAGATGAGCGTCGTTCCTACGGGACTCCGTGACGTATCTGTGGAATCTGCTTTCCCCACGCTGAAGCGCGGGGCAAACAACCATTGCGCCTAGGGCGCGGGCGGAGAATCCTTATTCCATGTTTTCTAGCTTGGCTGTAGGGGGCGGAAGTGGCATGTGCCGCCGGCCAGGATCGGGGTCCAGATGGAGGGATCGGTGGGCTGCTCGCTGGAGCCGAGGAAGAGCGTGCCGTCGGGGGCCAGCGTCTTGTGGATGCCGGCCAGCAGGGGCTTGCGCGTTTCCTGAGAGAAGTAGAGCATGACGTTGCGCAGCAAGATGACGTCGAAGCGATCATCTTTGCGGTTGAAAGGCAGCGGCGACGAACACAAGTTGGCCGTGCGGAAGTTGCACATGGCGCGAATCTCGGGCTTGACCGTCCAGTTCTCGCCGGCGTGGTCGAAGTATTTGACCACGAAACGGGCGGGCAGCCCGCGGTTCATCTCGATGCGGTGATAACATCCGGCCTGCGCCTTCTCCACCACCTCGGCGCAAATATCAGTGCCCTCGATGCGGATATTCCAACCGGCCAGCAAGGGAAAGTGTTCGAGGATGAGCAGAGCCAGGCTGTAGGCCTCCTGGCCGGAAGAGCATGCCGCGCTCCAGAATCGCAGGCTGCGCAGATGGCGGCGGTTTTCGATGAGCTTGGGCAGCAACTCGGTGCGCAGAAGCTCGAAGGGACGGCCATCGCGAAAGAAGCTGGTTTCGTTGATGGTCATAGCATCGGCGATGGAGCGTTCGAGGCGTGGATCCTTACGGTATTTCAGATGCTGGACAAGCTCGTCCAGGTGGGTCATGCCCTGGTTGCGCAGCAGCTTGGTAAGGCGTGTCTCGAAGAGGTAATCGCGCGAGGGGTCGAGCACGTTCTGCGAGAAGCCGTAGACCAGCTGTCTAAGGTAGCCATAGTCGACGGTGGAGGTGGTTTGCATGATTACACCACCGCTTCCCGGAGCTCATGTAGCTCCGCGCGGGTGCGGCTGGCAATGCGGAGGATTTCAGTGGCGATGGCGTTCAGGGGCAGAGTCTTCTGCGCCAATCCCGCAGCGCAAACGGCGCCGGGCATACCCCACACCGCGCTGCTGGCCTCGTCCTGGGCGAGGACGCTGCCGCCCTGCTCGCGGATGAGGCGAGCGCCTAACATACCGTCCGAGCCCATGCCGGTGAGCACCACGGCCAGCACGCCCGCGCCGTAGACCGCAGCCGCAGAGCGGAAGAGCACATCGACGGCGGGGCGGCAGTGGTTTTCAAGCGCGCCCTGGCTCAGATGCAAGGTGGCGGGCAGTCCGCTGCGGGGGCCGGCCAGCACCTCCATGTGCCAGTTTCCCTTGGCAATGTAGATTGAGCCTACGCGCACCGGCTCGCCCTCGACGCCCTCGCTCACCTGCAACGGGCAGCGGCCGTTGAGCCGCTCGGCAAGCTGCCGGGTGAACAACTCCGGCATATGCTGCACGACCAGGACGGGGAGGGGAAAGCCGGCGGGCAGATCCGGCAGCAGAATATCCAGCGCCGCCGGGCCTCCGGTGGAAACGCCGACGACCAGCGCAGTTGGAATGGAGGAAATTGTCTGGGTTTTGAACTGCGGCAGCGGACAAGGGACGCGCGCCGCGACTGATAAAGCCGCCTGTTTCTGGCTGGTGAGAGCATGAATCCTGGGTATCAATTCCTGGCTAAGCGCCTGCATGGCCGCCTCGCGGCCGGCTTGACCAGTAGGCTTGGCGATGTAGTCAGAAGCCCCGCAAGCCAGGGCCTCAATGGTTACCTTTGCACCGTGCTGGGTCAACGAACTGCATATGATGACGGGTAATTTGTGTCCCTGAGCGCGCAACTTTCTGAGCATGACCAGGCCGTCCATCACCGGCATCTCCACATCCAGCAGCACCAAGTCGGGATGCAGGGTATCAATGGCGCACAAGGCCGATTCACCATCAGCCGCGGTGCCGGCTACTTCCAGGCCGGCATCGGCGCACACCACGGCGCGCAACAGACTCCTCATGACAGCCGAGTCGTCCACGATTAAGATCCGGGTTCTCGCTCCGGAGGTCATGCTTCAGGCCTCCACCAGGCCGAGCATGGCCAGCTTTTCCGTCAAGGCCTCATCGTCAAAAGGCTTCATCAGGTACTCGTCGGCGCCTGCATCCAGGGCGCGAAGGATATAGTCGTTTTCCGCCTCGGTGGTAACCATCATGACCTTGAGGCTGGAAAAACCCTCGGCGCGCAAGTTCTTGAGCATCTCCAGCCCGTCCATCACCGGCATATTCCAGTCAATCAGCGCCAGGTCATAGGGCGGACGAGATTTGAGCTGATCCATGCCGGCCAGACCGTCAGCGGCTTCCTCGCACACGAAGCCTTTTTCTTCCAGCAGGCCGCGCAGATACCCCCTCACAAAGCGGGAATCGTCGATAATCAAAGCACGCATGGTCATCTCCTAAAACACAGCTTTGGTTCTAAGCGGCACGAGTAGCGCTGAGCCGCATGGGGGCCAGTTGCTCGGGGTCCAGCATGACGATCAGACTGTCCTTGAGCTTGTAAGCGCCGGTAAACAATGCTTTCCGGCGCTCGTCCAGAATCGAAGGGTTGGGCTCATAGTCTGCCGATGAGACGGTCAGCACCTCGCTGACGGAGTCCACCAGCACGCCGAAAATTCCGCCAGCGCTCTCCATCACCAGGAGGTCTTGCTTGCCTTCTTTGGGCGGCAAGCCGAGCAACTGCCGGAGGCTCACGGTGGTCAGCACATCGCCGCGATAATGCACCAGCCCGCCGACAAAGACAGGCGCCAGCGGCACGGGCTGCGGCTTGGCAGAACCGACAATCTCGAGAATGTGGGTAATGGGCAAGCCGAAAATCTTTGCACCCATGAGCAAGGTGCATACCTCGACGTGGGTAACCGCCGATTTTTTCTTGCGATGCAATACAGCCGTAACTGTGCTCATGCCACCACCTCCGCACTCTGGATACACTCCGCAGCAGGCGCCTGTGGGGCAGTGGGCAGCGAGGCCGTAGCGCCCAGGTCAACCACGCCAGTAACCCGGCTTTTGAGCAGCGTTACACCGCCGGTACGCAGCTCAGAGCCAGCCTCGTAGAGGTCGCCCCCGGCGGCAACATCGAGCACATGAGAAACGACAATGCCCACCTGCCGGCTGCCTTCGCGGCAGACCACCACGATGAGTTTTTGATCGGGACTACCCGGATTGCCGAGAGCGGCATCCAGCACCCCGCCCGTGTCTTCCACCGGCAGCAACTGGCCCTCGAAGTTGAGCACCGGCCGGTTGCCGACGTATTCAATGCGCTTGAGGGGCAACTGCTCGATGCGTATCACGTCAGACAACGGCACCGCCGCCTGCCGCCCGGCCACTTCCACCAGCAGGTAATCAAGGCTATTGGTTGCATCGCTTTCGTTATCGCCGGCGTGTGCGGCCTCTTCTTCAAGCAGCATAACCCCAGCCTTGAGGGCGATAGAGCCTGGATCGAGGATCAGCGCAAGGTCGGCGTTGCCCAACACGGTAGCACCGGAAAACAGGCCGATATCCTTCAGCACCCCGGAGAGCGGCTTGACGACAATCTCCTCGGGATCAGCCAGTCCGTCGACCACCAGGCCGAAGCGGCGGCCTTCGCTGTCCAGCACCGCAATGAAGGAGCCTCGCTCGGTGTCGATAAAATGTTCCACGCCGGGCATCAGCAGGTGATTGAGGAAAACCAGGGGCAACATTTTCCCGCGCAGCCTGTAGAGAGGCGCGTCCTCAATCCACTCGATAGCCGAGGCAGCCTGTTCGGGGGGAATGTGCACCAGCTCCGACAACGCCCCCTGGGGCAGCGCAAAACTTTGGTTAATGCTGCGCACGATCAGGGCGGGAATGATGGCCAGTGTGAGGGGGATGCGCATGCGCAGCGTGGTACCCTTGCCGGCGCGGGAGTCGATCTCGACCTTGCCGCCGATTTTCTCCACATTGGTTCGCACCACGTCCATGCCCACGCCCCGGCCGCTGACTTTGGTGACGGCCGCGGAGGTGGATAAGCCGGGCAAAAAAATCAATTGCAGCAACTCACGCTCACCCATCTGGGTGGCGCGTTCGGCGGAGACCAGGTTAGATTCGATGGACTTGCGCCGCACTTTTTCAATATCGATGCCCGCGCCGTCATCGGAAACCTCGA
Source organism: Occallatibacter sp. (assembly GCA_052145195.1). Taxonomy (GTDB): domain Bacteria; phylum Acidobacteriota; class Terriglobia; order Terriglobales; family Acidobacteriaceae; genus Telmatobacter. The sequence continues at coordinate 52,549 of JBKQPC010000004.1, forward strand.
TGACGACATAACTGCCCTCCTGGCTGGCCTTCAGCTTCAACGTACCTTCCGGATCCTTGCCTGCGGCCTGGCGCACCTCGGGCGTTTCAATGCCGTGGTCCATCGAATTTCTTACCACATGAGTGAGCGGGTCCTTGATGGCTTCGAGCAAACTCTTGTCCAGTTCCGTGTCCTGGCCCTCGACTTGCAGCCGAACGCGGCGGCCCAGCGATTGCGACAGGTCGCGCACCATGCGCGGCATCTTGGAAAAGATGTTGGACACGGGCTGCATTCGAGCCTTCATCACGCTTTCGCGCAGGTCGGCCGTCACCATATCCAGGCGGCGGCTGAGCAGGGTCATGTTGGGATCGGCCGAGGTAGTCTGCAAGATCTGGTTGCGGGTCAACACCAGTTCGCCCACCAGATTCATCATGCGGTTCAGCAGCGCGACATCGACGCGCAGCGTACTTTCGGCGGCGCTTCCCTGGGGGCGCAGCAAGGCAGGGTCGCCCTCGGCCTCTTTGTGAGCAGGGACAGGATCTACCGGCATGAGGTGAACCGGCTCGGGGACGTCCGCAGGCAGCGCGGTTACGGCCTGGGGGGGAGGAGCCTGGGGGGAAGGAGCGGAGGCAGAGCGCGCGCTAACACGGGCATGTGCCGGCTCTTTGGCCTGCACCTTCGCCGGAGCCTGCAACTCTTCCAGCCTGCCGATCAGCACCGCATCGTCGCCCTCGCCCTCGGTGTTGTCAGCCTCAATCGTCTTGAGAATCGACCGCAGCCCATCCAGCAGTTGCAAGAGTCCGGTGATGATCTGGCGGTCGGCGGTCAGCTTGCCTTCGCGCAGCAGACCCAGGAGGTTTTCTCCCGCATGGGCCAGCTTCTCCAGCCGCTTGAAGCCCAGGAATCCCGTAGTTCCCTTGATAGTGTGAACGGAGCGGAAGATATCCCCGATTAACCCCGCATCCTGGGGCTTCTCCTCCAGGTCGGTCAGACAGTGCTCCATGCGGTCCAAACCTTCCTGACTCTCGATCAGGAATTCCCTCGTCAATTCATCCATGTGACACTCATCCGCCCGGCCGGAATGACACTCCCGGCACAGAGAGTACTCAAGGCATTTATCGGATAAATGAGACTCAACTTGAGGAACCGATTCATAACATCACGCTGTATGATTTACAGGAAGGGGCAAATGCTATAACCTCAATACTCAGCTTTGAGGGGGTTTGAGAACGAATGAAAGGCCAATCCTCGAAGGAAACCGCGCTTTTGAGCCTGCTTGACAGGGCTCGTCAGGCCGCGCAGCACGCCTACGCCCCTTACTCTAACTTCCGTGTAGGCGCGGCACTGCGGCTGACAAATGGTGCAATCGTCACCGGCGTCAACGTGGAGAATGTGAGCTTTGGACTGACCATCTGCGCGGAGCGTTCCGCTTTGGTGCAGGCTGTTTCCCATTTCGGGCCTGAAATTCGCGTTGAGGCTGTTGCCATCGCCAATCTGAACTCTACCGCCAGCCCGCCCTGCGGCGCTTGCCGCCAGATGCTCTCCGAGTTCATTCTTCCCGATGCGCTGGTGATCTTCCCCTCTACCAGCGGCGACCGCGTTCTGAGCTTCAATGAACTGCTGCCGCTGGGCTTTGAGATGAAACTGAAATAAACCGTGTCCGGAGCAGGAAACACTGATCCGCAATTGTGCTCGCCATCACTCTGGGGCCGGATTTCATCCACTAAGATGAATACGAGGAGTCCGAAAAAATGCCCCGTAAAGCACTGATTGCCGCCAACTGGAAGATGTACAAAACGCCCGCCGAAGCCAAGGCGTTTGTCGATGCCTTTTTACCGCTCGTAGCCGGGCATACGCGCGACGAAATCGCCCTGTTTCCCTCGCCGGTGCTGCTGCCTTCGGTGATTGCCGCCGCCAAGGGAAGCAACGTCGCGGTGGGCGCACAGAATATTCATTTTGCCGAGGAGGGCGCCTACACCGGCGAGACTTCTGTAGGCCAGCTCAAGGCGGTGGGCGGAACGCACACGCTGATCGGCCACTCCGAGCGGCGGCAGTACTTTGCCGAGACCGACGAGATCGTCAACAAGAAGCTGCACACAGCACTGAAGCACGGCATCATTCCAGTGGTTTGTATTGGCGAAGTGCTGGCGGAACGCGAGGCGGGCAAAACGGCTTCGGTGCTTAAGACGCAGGTCACCGGGGCCTTTGCCGGCATCACGGCAGATATGGCTGCGCCGATTGTCATCGCTTACGAGCCGGTCTGGGCCATCGGCACGGGCAAGACCGCCACGCCGGAGATGGCGGTGGACGCGCACAAAATCATTCGCGCCGAGGTGGCCAAGTTGCTGGGGCAGACGGTCGCGGCCAAGATGCGCATTCTCTATGGCGGCAGCGTGAAGCCGGACAACGCCACTGCGCTGATCGGCGAGGAAGAGATTGACGGTGCCTTGGTGGGCGGCGCCAGCCTCAAGCCGGATTCGTTCGAGAAGATTGTGATGTACTGAAGTTCAGTTATTAGCTGTTAGCTCTTAGCTTTTAGCGTTGCGCTTTTAGCTCTGCGTCCCAGCTCTTCTTCAAGAGCTGGGGCAATACCTTTCGCTGAACCAATGAACTCTGCCATACGTACATTGGCTTATGGCCCAGCGTGACCTGTACATTGACCGCCTGCGCAGCGTGATGACGATATTCGTTATCCTGCACCATACCGCAATCACCTATGGCGCGATCGGCGGATGGTTTTGGCGCGAAGATGAGCCATCAAGAGCCGTTTCCAGCCAATTGCTGATCATCTTCTGCACAATCAACCAAGCCTATTTCATGGGCTTCTTCTTTCTACTGGCGGGTTACTTTTCTCCCGCCTCGCTGGAACGCAAGGGCTATGGACGCTTCATTCTCGACCGCAATATCCGCCTCGGTTTGCCTCTTCTGGGTTTCGGGCTGATTCTGGCGCCGGTTACCGTGGGCTTCATGACTCTGGCGCAGGGCCATGGTTTCTGGGCCGGTCCCGTATACCTATGGCAACATAAGATGTTCATCAACGGCCCGCTCTGGTTTGCGCAAGCCTTGTTGATTTTCAGCCTCGTTTATTGTGGATGGCGGGCTCTGTATGGCTCGAAACTTAGTGACTCTGCCCGCGCGCTGAGACCGGTCCCGGCCGATCGCTGGTGGCTGGCAAGCGCGCTCGGAACCGGGATCGCGGCATTGGCTTTACGGCAGTGTATTCCCGTCGGCACGAATGTGATGGGCATGCAACTCGGCTACTTCGCCACTTACATCTTCCTCTTCGCGGTAGGCATCACAGCCTGGCGTCATGATTGGCTGCGGCAACTCACGTGGAAGAATGCACAAACCGGACTGATCACTCTCGCGATAACATGGCCGTTGATGATTGCGGGAGGCGCGGTTGCCTCGGCGATGAACGGACCCGGCAAGTCCAACTTCAGCGGCGGGCTCTCGTGGCCAGCGATTCTCTATGCGCTGTGGGAGCCTTTTGTCGCCTGGGGAATGATTGCCCTATGGCTGCTGCTCTTCCGCGCGCGCATGAACCAGCCCTCATCGCTTTGGGCGTGGCTTAACCGCCGCGCCTATGCGGTCTACATCATTCATCCGCCGGTACTGGTCGGCATCAGCCTACTTCTGCACGGCTGGCCAGCGCCACCGCTGGTCAAATTCGGCGTAGTCGGCGTTTTGGCCTGTGCGGCTTCCTGGCTGGCAGCCGATCCGCTGGTGCGGCTGCCGGGGGTGAGGAGGGTGATATAAACCTCGATCTCCTGCTCATTGCATGGTTGCTCGCCTAAAACGAACCTCTGCTGCCGCCGCATAATTCCACCGCGTGGCCCAGAGCCTTCGTGGCACGGTTCGCGGTGTCTTCGTTGAAAAAGAAGAAATAGAACTCCGCATTCTCCTTTCCGCGCACAATCAGGTCGAAGACGGGCGGATCCACCTTTGCGTTCCAGGTGGGGTGCCCGGCGGCCGTATCGTTTTTATTCTGGCGCTGGTCGCCAGTGGTCAGCGTTACGTCCTGCACATCGTGCAGGTTGAACGAAGCGTCGCTATCGGAGATCTGAACGCCGTCGCGGACGATGATGTAGTGATATGCGATGGTGCAGGCCGACGCATCGGAAACCACTTTGTTGGCCTCGAAGGTGAATTGATAGATCCAATTCGTATTATCGGCGCTGTCATGATAATGCGTCGTCCAACTCATTTTTCCTTGTTCGTTCAACTTCGCTTGAAGGAACTGCATGGTGGCGGCCAGCGAGGGGCCGACGGGCTGGTTCGTGGACGCGAGGGGCTGCTGGGCGATGGCCGCGGAGAAAGCGGTCAGCACAAGAGCGGAAACGGCGATGCGTAAAGTCTTCATGTTATTAAGATACTCCTTGTCTAGAATGGTTCCTTGCCGCCGCCGCCGCAAAGTTCGACGGCGTGAAGCATGGCCTTGGCGATGCGGTTGGCTAGATCGGCGTCGGTGAAGTGGAAGTCATTATCCACGCCATGCGGATGGCGCACAACCAACACCATCATTGGCGGGTTTGTGGATAGAACAATGGCGCTGCTGCCCCTCTTGGCATACAACTCGTTTCGGCACTGTTCGAAGGGCTTAAGCACGATCTCCTGGACATCGCGCAGCGAAAAGACGTCATTCTCGTCCCTGGTTGTGGGGATTCGCTTTTCCCAATAAGGTGAACCCTGATTGGTTGTCTTCCAGTGGTAGGAGATACGGCACTGGACCGGGTCAGCTACAACGTTGCTGATCTCGTCTTGTACGGTTTGGTTCCATGTGCTCCCGTTGCTCTCGCTACTGGTGTCCTGGAGGGTCGCCAAGAAGGCAACATTGCCATGATTGTTCAACTTCTCCTGAATGAACTGCATGGTCTCGGCGAGGGATGGGCCGCTGTCAGCTGGAGCGTCGGCGGGCTGTGCCGGTGCTGAGTCCTGCGCCAGGATGGCTTTTAGTTCGGCTTCTGTCGCTCCGGCTTGTTTGAGCGTGACCAGCGCATCGATGGAGGTGTCGAACTTATCGGTGATGGCGCGAATCTTGTCCAGGACTACACTTTCCGGCATTCCAACCTGCAGCAGCTTCAGAATCGCGGCGTTGGCGGGCGCGTCATTTACCGGTTTGGGCGGGGGCGCAACGGACTGCTGCGCCGAAAGAGTCAAGGCAATGCCGCAGAAAAGGCTCGCCGCAAGCAAATTCCTGATGTTCATGATTTTGTCTTCCTTTTATGGCGATGGCGGAAGCAGGGATTGCTCCCTGCTTCCGCCGTGAAATGGGCCGTGCCGCTCTACTATGCCGGAGGGGTGGCGGCGAAGGCCGTTTGCGTCACAGTGGATTCGGCCTGGTCGGCTTGCTGCTGCTGGGAGTCGAGCAGCGTCTGCACATTTTCGGTGTCCGCCGGAGGCTCATCGGCGGGCACTGGCGGCGGCGAGATGGCTGCGAAGGGAGCGGCAGGCAATCCACCCTTGCCTTGCTGCTCGCGCAGCGCCTGCAAGCCGGAATCCAATTGGGCGCGGAAGTTGTTGTGCATCTCCTGGAGGCTATCCAGGGGCAGGGTAACGGTAGTCCCGGCCGGGCAATCGCCCTTGTGGGTGCTGAGCACCGTCAGGTCGGCATTTGTGGATCCATCGGGAGGCGCGGCCACCAGCTTAATCACGTCTCCCGCTGAGAGCGCGCATTGCTGGCTGTCCGCAGTGGTGACATTCTGGACCTGATCCACCACAAAGAGATGATTGGGCACCATCACCTGCGGCAGGCCGTCAAGCGCGGGCGCCTGATCGGGCTGCGCGGCAGCGGCATTCTCGAAGGCCAGTTGCTGTTTAACCTCATCGGCGATCATCTGCTTTATATCCGGTGTGATGGGCGAATCGGCCGGGGCGGAAGTGTCGTCACCCGCTGCAGGCGCGTTTGCATCTGCCGTCTGTCCTTTGGCGTCGTTTGCACCGATTCCGGCAACGCTTGCATCCGCTGCCTGTCCGTCATTGGCGGGGCAACTGGCTGCGCCCGCCTGAAACCCTGCGTCGAAGCTGTCGGATAGCGTCTGACCGAGGTAGTAGTCAGCGAGCCAGTTGGCGCCGCTCTGGTAGGAGTCCGAGGGACCGAAAAAGCCCGCGTTGCAGGCGATAAAGGCTGAATTCGCCCATCCCCACATATAGGCCGCCGGGGAATCCCAGGGGTAGTAGGCCCATCCGTAGAAGGCCGGAGCGTAAGTGGCGTGCGGGACGTAATGATTGAGCGCCATGCCGTGGTAGTTGTATCGGGTATATTCGTGCGTGAAGCGATGGTCGCCATGCACGTAAGTCCGCTGGGTGAATTCGTGGCCGTGGTAGTTGACCGGGTGCTCGGAGTAACCGCGGTGCGATCCCATCGAAACCAGCCGGCTATGGTCGGGACGCTCGCTGATGATGGTTCTTTGCCCGTGCGGGCCGCGCGCAATGTCCATGTTGGACGTATGCACGGAGGCCAGATGGCCATTGCCGCGGAAGGTTGCGGCTTGCCCATGCCCGCTGTACGAGGCCAGGGTACCGTTGGGACGCAGATTGTAGTTGCGGCCGTTGGAGGCGTTTACGGTCAGGCTCTGATTGGGATGAACGACAACCTGTCCGGGCGGTATCGGCTTGTTGTTGACGCCGCCCAGGCCGCCGCGCGCGGTGTTCACCTGGTGCAGCACGGATTGCGATCCGGCTGGTGTAAGCGTGGAGGGACCCGTACCGAACTTGCCGCCTGTCGCGGGCGCCGGAATGCTGTAAACGGCATGAGTGCCGCCGGCAATATGAGAGCCGCCACCTGCCACCGTACCCGGCGAATAATTATGAGGCGTGAAGGAGCTACCGCCTGTAGAGGATGGGCTTCCCGGAGTGTAGGTGTTGACGTGTGAAGCAGGCGGAGTTGCCGACGAGCTGCTTGTGCCGCCGGATGGGGCATGGGGAGTGTAGGTGGTAACGCCGTTCGCGTTCCTCACGCCACCCCCGCTGACGGAGGTGTTTGCGGAGGATGCCGTGGAGGCTCCGGGTGTATAGGTGTGAGGGGTGTATGTAGTTGCGCCCGAAGAGGGATGCGAGGTAGAAGTGTTCCCGCCGGAAGGCGTTCCCGGCGTATAGCTATGCACCGAAGGCGATGAACCCGGATGGTAGGCCGGAGTCGATGGATTTGGGTGATAGGCCGGGGTCGATGGAGAAGGATGGTAAGACGGAGCTGGGTGATAAGACGGTGCTGGGTGGTAAGCCGGAGCCGGCGGGTGATAAGCCGGAGCCGGCGGGTGATAGGCCGGGGCTGGCGGGTGATAGGCCGGAGCCGGCGGGTGATAGGTAGGATGGTATTGGGCCGATGCCATCACAGGGATAGACAAAATTACTGAAACCCAGAGCAAGGTACTACTCACATGCGTAGAACGCTTCATTTTCCACCTCCGGACGGCTAATTGCAGTGTTGCAGTGTTCATGTCAACGAGATCCACCATTCTAACCCGGTCGAAAGTCGAAAGTAGTTGTGAATCGAAGATACACCCTGCCGGTAACAATTTTCCGGCTAAAGTACCACTACTTGAGAGGGTCGGTCGGTAGCGTCCAGCCTTTTTTCTCGCCCTTGTTCTGCTCCTTGAGCCAGTCCATCAGCGGCTGGAAGTATTCGACGATAGCCGAGGCGTCGGCCTTGTCCGTTCCTGTCATGGCCTTGAGCGCCTCCGGCCAGGGTTTTGACGCGCCCATTTCCAGCATTGCATTCAGCTTAGCGCCAGCCTCCTTTGAGCCGTAAACAGAGCAGCGGTTGAGCGGGCCTTTGTAGCCGGCTGCCTGACACATGGCGCGATAGAACTGGAACTGGTAGACACGGGCCAGGAAATAACGCACGTAGGGCACGTTGCCGGGGATGTGGTATTTGGCGCCGGGGTCAAAGTCGGCCTCGGAGCGCGCGACCGGCGGGGCAATGCCCTGATATTTTTCGCGCAGAGTCCACCAGGCGCTGTTGTAGTGGTCTGGAGTCACCTGGCCGGAGTAGACCTGCCAGCGCCATTTGTCGATGAGCAGGCCGAAGGGCAGGAAGGCAATCTTGTCCAGCGCCGTGTGAAGCAGCAGCGGAATGTCGGCACTGGGCGGCGGAACCTGGTCGATGAGGCCCAGCATCTTGAGGTAATCGGGAGTGACGTTCAGCGCAATGGCGTCGCCGATGGCCTCATGGAAGCCGTCGTTGGCGCCGTTCTGGAAGAAAAAGGGCTGCTTGCGATAGGCCATCTGATAGTAGTTGTGGCCCAGCTCATGATGCACGGTGACAAAGTCGTCGGCGGTGGGTTGGAAGCAGGCTTTGATGCGCACGTCGCGCTGGCTGTCGATGTCCCATGCGCTGGGATGGCAGACTACTTCGCGGTCGCGGGGATGAGAGAGCATGGAGCGCTGCCAGAAAGTGTCAGGCAGTGCGTCGAAGCCCAGAGACTTGTAGAAGCCCTCGCCGTATTGGACCAACTTCCTGGGGTCTGTCGAGCGCGCCTTGAGGATGGTGTCGAGGTTGTAGGGGAGGGGCCCGGAGGGTGGCGCGACTACATCGTAGATGTTGCCCCACTCCTGTGCCCACATATTTCCAAGTAAATGCCCGGGAATCATGCCATCGGGACGGCGCGCGGCATCGCCATATTTCTCGATGAGCTTGTGGCGGACGTAGGTGTGCAGCTCCAGGTAGAGCGGCTCTACTTGTTTCCAGAGGCGCTCGATGTCGGCGGAAAATTCTTCGGGGGTCATGTCGTACTGCGAGCGCCAGAGAGCGCCGGTGTCGGCGAAGCCCAGCTCGCGCGCGCCCTGGTTGCTCAGTTGGGCCAGGCGCGCATAGTCGCCGCGCATGGGTTTGCCGACGGCATGCCAGCCTGCCCACAGGGCTGCGAGTTCTTTTGGATCGTGGCTCTGGGTCATCTTGACGTTGATATCGTCGATGCCCAGGCAGTGGTCGGTGTTGGAGTCCGGGCAGTATTTTCCGCGGCCATAGGCGGCGTCGAGCTCGGCGGCCTTCCGGGTGGTTTCAGCGCGCAGCGCGGGGTCAGAGGGCGCGGGCAAGCCAATGCTCAGCTTGAGCAGCAGCATCTTGCGCGCCGCATCGGGCGGCAGCGGAAGGCCGTCGAATTTGCGCGACTTGTAGATCAGCGCGGTTTGCAGCGCGATCATCCGGTCGTTGGCCTCGGCCATCAGGGCTATGGTGTCGTCGGTGATGTAGGTCTCCTCAACCCACTGAGCGCGACTGCCTGTGACGTTCATTGCGCCCAGTTCCTTTTCCGCATTGTCGATGAAGGCGAGGGCCTCAGCGACTGTGGGCTTGGCGGCAGGCGGAACTGTGGCGGCGTTTTGCGCCGAGGTGGAGAGAGTAAAGAGCAGGCCGGCAAGCGCCAGCAGGGTGGGAAGGATGGTGCGGATGGTGAATTTCATGGCAGAGAAACTATAGAACATTGAGCGGAGTTCTGGAAGTGCCATGGACGAAGTGCTTGAAAGCGCGCTTGCAATCGCTAATTATCGCCCTTGCCCGTGCCAAAGAGTTTTTGCAGCAGGCTGCGGTGCTCGGCGGGGTGGTCGCAGGTTTCCGTGGGCTCGGTGCCGGCGAGGAATGCGGCATTGAAGCTGTCCGGGCAGGTGGCGTCGCTGAGCAGCTTGCTGACCTTGTCGATGGCCACAATGTCGACGCCCTGGGGTGGGACGAACTGGTTGGTGTCAGAGTACTGCGGCAGCGCGACGGCCTTCTTCATGAACTCAGCCCAGATGGGCGCGGCGGCGTGTGCGCCTTCGATCTGCACGTCGGTGTAGTCGTCGTTGCCCACCCACACGATACACAACAGGTTGGAGGTGAAGCCGGCAAACCATGCGTCATGGCTAGTGCCGGTCTTGCCGGCAGCGGGATTAAGAAAGCCGCGCGCGCGGACACCGGCGCCTGTGCCATGATCGATCACGTTCTCCATCAGGCTGACAGTCAGATAGGCCACGCGCGGGTCAAGAATCTGTTTGGAGTCGTGCGAATAGTCGGTGATGACGTCTCCGGTGGAGGTGCGAACGCTGGACAGCATCCAGGGTTCCAGACGCATGCCGCCGTTGGCGAAGATGGTGTAGGCGCCGGCCATGTCGAGTGGGGTGGCGTCATAAGAGCCGATGGCCATGGAGGGCGTTCCGCGCGCGTTTTTAACGCCGGCGTCGCGAGCCAGGGCAGCCACGCGCTCAAAGCCCACCATGGAAGCCAGGCTGATGGTGGCGTTGTTGAGCGAGTGTTGCAGGGCCTCGCGGGCCGTCACATCGCCAAAATACTCATCTTCAAAGTTTTTCGGCGTGTACTCATATTCCGTGCCCTCTCCATAGGTGGTTTGCTCGTCCTTGAGAATGGTGAGCGGCGAGAAGAGCTTGGTTTGGCCGGGTAGGATGGTGCCCTCGGCGGCTGTCGAAAAGGCCGCGGCATAGACAAACGGCTTGAAGATGGAGCCGGTGGGTCGCTTGGCGACAGCGTGATTCAACTGCGAGTTGCCGTAGCTTCGCCCCCCCACCAGCGCCAGTACCTGGCCGGTGTGCGGATTGAGCGCCACCAGGGCTACCTGTGGATAGATGTAACTCTTGCCCAGCTTTCTTTCATGGGCGTGCAGCTTGTCTACTTGCTCGTCCACCACATGAATGGTAGATTCGACCGCGGCCGTGGCTTCGCGCTGCAGGTCGGGATCGAGCGAGGTGTAAATGCGCAGGCTTTCGCGGTTGAAGTCGCGGTCGCCCAGCTTTTGCACCAGTTGATCATGCACCAGGTCCACAAAGTACGGCGCTTCGCTGGCGTCCACACTGCCGGGAACCAGGTGCAGCGGCTCCGCTTTGGCCTGCTCCGCCTGGGCCTTGGTGATGGCGCCAATCTCTACCATGGAATCGAGAACGAGATTGCGGCGCTCGATAGCCCGATCCGCATGACGAAAAGGATTCAGCCGGCTGGGGCTCTGGATGATTCCGGCCAGCAGAGCATCCTCGGCCAGGTCGAGTTGATTCACTTCCTTTCCGAAGAAGGCTTGCGAGGCCTCGCCGAAGCCGTCGATGGAGAAGCTGCCGCGCTGGCCCAGAGGCACCTGGTTGGCGTACATCTCGAAGATCTGCTGCTTGTTGAAGCGATGTTCAAGCTGGAAGGTGATGACGATCTCGATCAGCTTGCGCTTGATGCGCTTCTCCGGCGTGAGGAGCAATCCGCGCGCCAACTGCATGGTCAGCGTAGAGCCGCCCTCGACATAACGCCGCCCCGGCGTCAGATCGTTGCGAATTGCTCCAAAAATGCGGATGTAGTCCACGCCGCCGTGCTCAAAGAAGCGGCGATCCTCGATGGCCAGAACAGCGTTGATCAGATTGGGCGGAATCTCGTTGTAAGTAAGCAGGCGGCGCTTGGTGCGGTTCACGTCGTCGCTGAGGCCGGTGATGAGCAGCGGTTCCAGCTCATAACTGGAAAGCGGCTGGCCATGATCGTCGGTAATCGAATCCACAACCCCTGCGCTGACGTGGATGGTTGCACCGTCTGGCGCGTGGTAGGATTGCGGGCCGGGGTGCACGATGATGGTTTGCACGCCCTCCTTGTAGGTTCCCAGCGCAGAGGATTCGGCGGCGCCATAGGCCGAGTAGCCGGCCTCATGCAGTTCGTTGGCGATCAGCTGCACAGTAAGCTTTTGCCCAGGGCGCACCTCGCGCGGCGCGGCGTAAATCTTGGCCGTATTGGCAAAGATGGGCTGCTTGAGGCGGTCGTCCACAACATGCCGATACTTGACATAAAAAAAGCCGAAGACCGCAAAAAACACCAGAGCACACGCCGCAACCACCGCCAGCCCGATGCGCAGCAACAGCGTTGCCCAGGGATGATTGCCCGTAAGCCTTGGAATCCTGATCTGCAACGCCATCGCCGCTCCTTTAAACACAGTGGTCAGTGATCAGTGGTCAGTGATCGGCTACTGGCTGCTTTCTGCCGTCAACAACAGCGCATCTTCCTGAACGCGCTGTTTCACCAGCGCGACCACCTCCGGCAACGACACATCCACGCTGGTTGCCGTCGAGCGCGTCACCAGTTCCACTTTGCCTTCGGCGGCTTTTTTGCCCACGTTGATGCGGTAGGGAATGCCCACCAGGTCAGCGTCTTTGAATTTGACGCCGGCACGCTCGTCTCTGTCATCAAGGAGTACGTCTAGGCCGGCGGATTCCAGCTCGGCGGCGAGTTTTTCGCCGGTCTCACGGAGTAGCGCGTCTCCGATGTTGGTCACCGTGACGACCACCGTGAAGGGAGCAATCGAGGCCGGCAGCCAGAAGCCGTTCTTGTCGTTTGATTGCTCGATGGCCGCGGTGAGAATGCGCTCGATGCCGATGCCGTAGCTGCCCATGATGGGCGTAATCTCCTTGCCGTTCTCGTCCAGCACCCGCGCGCCCATGGACTCTGAGTACTTGTAGCCTAGCTTGAAGATGTGGCCGATCTCGACTGCCTTGCCTTTTTCCAGTTTGCCCTTACATCCTTCTCGCGGGCAGCCTTCGCCTTCGTTCACGCTGCGAATGTCGGCTGCGAGGGTCCACGTGAAATCGCGGCCTGGAGTGACGTTGCGCAGATGGTAGTCGAGCTTGTTTGCTCCGGCGACCATGTTCTTGCGGCCATTTAGGGAGTTGTCTAGCACAACAATTGGATCCCGATAGACGTTATGCATTCCCCCCTTATCCAACTGCAATCCCACTGGACCCAAGAACCCTGCGGGTGCGTGGAAATCTTCATCGATTTCAGCGGGGTCCGCAGGCATCCAAGTGTTATAACCATTTTGGTTCACAATCGCTGCAAATTTCGTTTCGTTTAGTTCATGGTCGCCGCGTAGCAGGACGATGTAATACTGAATGTCGCTCGCGCCTCTGCCGGTCACAGTGGTTCTTCCAAGCAAATCCACAGTACCGGTTTGCAACTTGTACGCCGTGAATACGAGAGTTTTAATAATGTTCTGCTTGGGAACTCTGAGAGAGTCTGATACTTCGTCGATTGTCCGTTCATCTGGTGTGTTCACCTGTTCCGGCATACCGTTGCCGGTGGGATCCATCTCATCGGCGCCCTCAAGCCGTGAAGTTGCCTTCTCCGTGTTGGCTGCGTAGCCGCAGACCGGGCAGCTTGCGATCAGGTCTTCGCCGGCGTCGGTGTAGACCATGAACTCCTGCGATTGCGAGCCGCCCATGGAGCCGGAGTCGGCCTCGACAGCGACAAATTTCAGCCCGCAGCGGGTGAAGATTTTGCGGTAGACGGCATCGTGCTGATCAAAGCTCTTGTCCAGGCCGGCCTTGTCGATGTCGAAGGAGTAGGCGTCTTTCATGATGAATTGGCGCACGCGCAGCAGGCCCGACTTAGGGCGTGGTTCATCACGGAACTTGGTTTGAATCTGGTACCAGATTTGCGGCAACTGCTTGTAGCTGCGCAGTTCGCTGCGGGCAATGGAGGTCATGATCTCCTCGTGGGTCATGCCCAGGCAGAGGTCCGCGCCCTTGCGGTCCTTGAGGCGGAACATGGTGTCGCCCATGGTTGTCCAACGGCCGCTCTGTTCCCACGGTTCTTTGGGAAGAAGAGCAGGCAGGAAAAATTCCTGCGCGATCTTGTCCATCTCTTCGCGCACGATGGCGATGATCTTGTTGATCGCGCGCTGGCCGAGGAATAGGTAGCTGTAGATGCCCGCACCGAGTTGGCGGATGTAGCCGGAGCGGACGAGGAAGCGGTGGCTGGCCACTTCGGCGTCTGCCGGGGCCTCGCGAAGGGTGGGAATGAAGAGTTTGGACCAGCGTTGCATGTATGAGGGCGCGCTTTCTCGCCGGTAAGCCGGCGCAGGACAATGAATGTACGTCAAGGACTATTCTAAATGTTCCCGGAGTTGGATTACATCGGAATGTATGCCGCGTGCTCCAGATATAATGCGAGGATGGACTCTTGCGTCCGCCAGACGGGTCGACCGGCATGAATAGATTTCTACGCCTGTTGCGCTATGGGTTGCCCTACTGGCTGCACATGCTGACCGGCGTGCTGCTGCTGGCTATGGTTGGCCTGCTGGACACCTTCCGCATCCTCCTCCTTCAACCCATCTTCGACCAGGTTCTGAAGCCGGACGCGCCCGAAGGCCCCATCACGCTGGGTCTCCCCAACAGCCCGTGGCACGTCGACCTGCGGCAATTGATTCCTCATTTTCTGCACATACACAACGCCTGGGATGTGGTGGCCTTCGCGCTGGTGGTCGCAACGTTGACTAAGGGAATCTGCGATTACACGGGCACTTACCTGGTCAACTACGCCGGCTTCGGCACCATCATGGATCTGCGTAACGACCTTTATGAAGCCACGATGCGGCGATCATCCAGCTTCTTTCACAAGCACGCCACGGGCACGATTCTTTCCACGCTCATCAACGACGTGGATCGCGTGCAGGTTGCAGTCAGCACGGTCATCAGCGAATTTCTGCAGCAATTCTTCACATTCATCGTCAGCCTGTTCTTCATCATCAAACTCGGGGGACAACTCAGTTGGGCGCTGTTACTGTTCATCCCCGTAGTGGTCACCTCCGCGCGCAAGATCGGCAGTGAAGTGCGCACCCGCACCCGCACGGGCCAAGACAAACTAGCCGAGATACAAAACATTCTTCATGAAACAGTAACCGGCAATCGCATCGTCAAGGCATTCAGCACCGAGCGGTGGGAGATTCTGCGCTTCAAGAAAGCGGCCTCACGCCTCTTCCGCGCCAACCTGCGCAGCGTGCGCATTCAGTCCATCAGCTCGCCTTTGATGGATTCGATCGGCGCGGTGGCCATAGCCATGATGCTATTCATCGGACGCAATGAAATCCTCCACCATCGCATGACCATGGGCTTGTTCGGCACATTTATTATTCTGCTGTTCAAACTCTACGATCCGGTGCGCAAATTCGCCTACTTCTACAACAGTTTCCAGGGAGCCATGGGCGCCTCGATGTCGATCTTCAGCTTTTTCGACGTCGAGGACGACGTGAAGGAGCGCCAGCATCCGGCCGTCTTGAAGGGTTTTCATAAGTCCATCCGGTTCGACGATGTAGGCTTCTCCTACTCCACCGAGGAGGGCGAGCACCAGATTCTGCACAACGTCGATCTCGACATACAGGCAGGCGAGGTGCTGGCGCTGGTTGGCCCCAGCGGCGCGGGCAAAACCACCCTGGTCAACCTGATTCCGCGCTTCTTCGACGTAACCAGCGGCCGCATTCTCATCGACGGCCACGACCTGCGCGACCTATCACTAGCCTCGCTACGCCGCCAGGTGGCTCAGGTAACGCAAGAGACGATTCTGTTCAACGACACGGTGCGCAATAACATTGCCTACGGACAGCCCGACACGCAGATGAGGCTGGTGGAAGAGGCGGCGCGCAACGCCCTGGCTCACGACTTCATTCTGCAAATGCCGCAAGGCTACGACACGGTGATCGGCGAAAAAGGCTTCCGGCTCTCGGGCGGCGAGCGACAGCGGCTGGCCATTGCCCGCGCGCTGCTGAAGAACGCGCCGGTGTTGATTCTCGACGAGGCTACCTCGTCGCTGGACGCCGAGAGCGAATCGCTGGTGCAGGCCGCGCTGGCCAACCTGATGCAGAACCGCACCGTGCTGGTGATCGCGCACAGGCTGGGAACCATTCGCCGCGCCAACCGCATTGCGGTGTTGGAAGACGGGCGCATCACCGCCATCGCATCCCATGACGAGCTGTTGACCACATCGTCCACTTATCAGAGGCTCTATCAACTACAATTCATGGACGTGCCGGAAAATAACGGAACGGGGAGCGGGAAATAGACAGATGCCGATTTATTCGATGACTGGATTTGCGCGCACTCAGGTTAGCGTCCCCCTCCCCAACGAGGGCCAGCTCAGCTACACGCTCACGGTCAAGAGCGTGAACCATCGCTTTCTCGATGTACAGATGCGCCTGCCTTCGGGACTGGACGCGCTGGAGGTGGAACTGCGCAAGGCGATCAAGGACTCGCTTGTTCGCGGTCACGTCGATCTGACGCTTTCCATTGATCGCAGCAGCCAGCAAACGGCCGGCTACAACCGTGATCTTGTGAACAGTTACCTGGCCGCTTTTACGGTGGCGCGCGAGGAGCATGGACTCACCGGCCAACAACCCGATCTGAACGCCGTTCTGCGCTTGCCCGGAGCATTGCAAAGCGACAAAAGCTCGAATGGAGATGAGGAGCAGATTGCGCTGACGGAAAGTGCGCAGCGCGAGATCGGGCCGCTGCTGGAGCAGTTGAAGACGATGCGTGCGCGTGAAGGCGAGGCGCTGGAGGCTATTTTGCGCGGCACGCTGGACCGGCTGGCCGAGGCCAGCGAGGGAGTTGCGGCGCTACGGCCCGAGGTGGAAGAGCGCTACCAGGCAAGGCTAACCGAGCGTCTGCTGGCGGCCACCGGCCCGGAGTTTAATCGCCAGCGGCTGCTGGAAGAAGTTGCGGTGTTGGTGGAGCGCAGCGACATTGCCGAGGAACTGGAGCGTATGACGACGCACATCGGCCACTTCCGCGAGCTGCTCACCGGGGGCGGAGAAGTAGGCAAGAAGCTCGACTTCCTGCTGCAGGAGATGAACCGCGAGGCCAACACCATGCTCTCCAAGACCGGCGGCGCGGGAGGCAAGGGAACCCGCATTACCGAACTGGGACTGGCCATGAAGTCGGAGATCGAAAAGGCTCGCGAACAGATTCAGAATGTGGAATAACAAGACCAGTAGGCGTAAACTTCAACACAAGCGTCCAAAGGACAACCGCATCGTGGCAGGAATTCTCTTCATCATTTCGGCTCCTTCGGGCTCTGGCAAGAGCACGCTGGTGAACGAGGTGCGCAAGCAGTTGACGGGAATCGAGTTTTCCGTTTCCTGGACCACGCGCGCGCCACGCGGCTCTGAGCAGGACGGACGTGAATACCACTTTGTCAGCCGCGAGGAGTTTGAGCGGATGGTGGCTGCCAGCCAGTTCCTGGAGTACGCCGAGGTCTACGGCAAAGACCTTTATGGAACGCCGCGCTCGTCACTGGAGCAGGCACGCCGGGAGGGCCATGATCTGGTTCTGGACATTGACGTGCAGGGCGCGGCGCAGGTGCGCGCCTCCATGCCCGAGGCGGTGAGCATCTTTGTATTGCCGCCCAACCCCAAAGTACTGCGCACCCGCCTGCGCAATCGCAGCCGTGCCGAAGGCGTGGTGGACGATGCAGAGGTCTTCCGCCGGTTGGACGCGGCCAGACGGGAGATTGAGAATTATCGCGAATACAGCTATATTTTGATCAACGACATTCTGGACCGGACGGTGGCGCAATTGGAAGCCATTGTGCAGGCCGAACGGTTTTATCGCAACGCCGAGCCGATTGCATTCCGTTCGCGCCGGGTGTTGGAGGTGGCGGCGGGTTGTTTGCAGATCAACTCGCAGGAGCGGCTAAAGCCCGTGTTGGAGGCCTTCAAGATCGGCTATCCACCGGACCAGCAGCAGTTTAACTTTGGAGAGGACTCCGATGACGATTGAAACCGGCTTCGACTCGAATTACCGCAAGGTGATGGTGGCCGCGCGCCGCGCCCGCCAGTTGCAGTGCGGCTCCCGCGCCCTGGTTCCCACCCAGTCCACCAAGCCCTGCCGCATCGCCCAGGATGAGATCGACGCGGGCAAGATCGCCTACGTCAAAGCCGATGTTCCGGTGGTCAAGCCGGTGGTGGAAGGCCCGGCTATTCCCATTCTGGCCAGCTAGCTTTACCCGCCTCTTGCATCGATGTTCTTGCGGAGTGAAGCAGCGAGCGGTTGAGATCGGCATTTGCTTGTGGAGTAAAGACGTTGGCGCACTCGCTCGATTCCGCAACCCGCCAGGCCTTGTTGGCCCGTGTCCGCTTTTATCGCGATCTTGGCCTCACGGAGTTCTACCGCCGTCCCGTGGATCCGGTGATGATGGCCACATTAGCCACAGAACCGAACGAACCAGAGTCCGCGCCGCAGAGCTTCCAATTGGAGGAACCGACCATTCCGCAGCGCAAACCATTTCCCGCCGTTCCAGCGATAGCCGCAGCCGTACCCGCAGCGGATCGCGCCGCCGCCATGCAACTGATCCGCGAAGAGATTGGCGAATGCACCCGTTGCGCTCTGCACAAGGGCCGCAATAAGCTGGTCTTTGGCGACGGCTCGCCAGTAGCGCGGCTGATGTTTGTGGGCGAGGGACCGGGCGCCGATGAGGACGCGCAAGGGCTGCCTTTCGTCGGTAAGGCGGGACAACTTTTGAACAACATGATAGCCGCGATGGGACTGAAGCGCGAAGAGGTCTACATCGCTAACGTGGTCAAGTGCCGCCCGCCGAACAACCGCGTTCCCGAGCCGGAAGAGGGCGCGACGTGCTCGCCGTTTCTCTTTCGCCAGATCGATGTGGTGCGTCCGGAGGTGCTGGTTGCGCTCGGCGCAACGGCTGCCACGTGGCTCTTAGGCACGCGCCAGCCGCTGGCCGGTCTGCGCGGGAGAGTTCACGCGATGCGCGGGACCAGGCTCATCGTCACCTACCATCCTGCTTATTTACTGCGCGATCCCCGGCAGAAGAAGGAAGCCTGGGCCGATTTGCAGATTGCGATGAAGGAACTAGGGCTGAAGCCGCCGGCAAAGGGCTGAGAAGCGCGAACTGGCAACTTCGCTGTTTCACGGAATGGAATGCGACTTTAGCTTGCTTTCTTCTTGAGCGAAGTAGCGACAGATTTGACGATCAATTCCTTCAACACCTTCAGGTCCACATCGGAGAGCTTTTTGATGTAGACGCAGCCCTTGCCCGTGGTGTGCTTGCCGAGCCGGGCCAATAGGGCATCGGCGTTGCTGGCGCCTCTCATGCCGTAGAGAACAATTGCCGGCTTGCGCGGGGAGAAACCGACGATCGGCATATCGCCCTCGCGCCCGCTGTCATATGTGTAGTGATAGCTGCCGAAGCCGATGATCGACGGCCCCCACATCTTCGGTTCTTCGCCGGTGGCGCTTTGCATCAGCTTGACCAGCGCTTGAGCGTCTGCGCGCTTGGACTCGTCGGCGAGAGCGCCAAGATACGTGGCGACGCTGAGGGCAGTCTGTTTGGTTTTATTTTCCGCCATAGATGCTCCTATAATTATGATTCCAAAGATAAGCGGCCGGATTCTGACTTTTGGATTTCCAAAATACGTCTGAGAAGCGCGCAAAATTCATCACAGTTTCACAGTTACACTGTAATTAAAGGAGCCACCCACCCGCTTTATGCCCACGTTATCTCAGAAAATTCCTTGAAAAAGAGCTTCATCCGGGCGAACGGAATTTGATTTGAAATTTGGCCGTATATGCCGCATTGAGTAAAATGCGTTATTGAGGCTCAGCGAAGTACGTTTCGAGTTGTTACTTACCAATTATTCTGTAATCTGGAAGACACGAATGAAAACACAATCCTCAAGAATTATTCTTGCCGGGGCGGTTTTGCTCCTTGCCATGATGGCTCTGCTAGCGGACGGAGCAGCGCGACGCGAATCCGTCACCTTTGATGAAATCGCGCACATCGGTGCGGGCGTGAGCTATCTGCAGAAGTTGGACATGCGGATGAACGAGGAACACCCTCCGCTGGCGAAGGCGCTGGCCGCTGTGCCGCTTGTGGTTCGCGGCGTTCATGCCGACTACTCTCACGTATCGTGGACCTTTAGCGGCAGTGGACTGTTCAAGCAGTATCTCGGCGAATGGATATTCGGCCACTGGCTGATCGCGCGATGGAATGACCCTATCACGACGGTCTTCTGGGCTCGCCAGCCCATGCTGTTACTGACACTTGCTCTGGGGATCGTTCTCTTTTTCTATGGTTCTCGCCTGGGCAATTCATGGGGCGGACTGCTCTGCCTTTGCGCGTACGCCACCATGCCTGTGATGCTCGCCTTCGGCCCTTTAGTTCTGACCGACATGGCAATCGCGTTGTTCGTGGTGCTGACATTGTGGACCTTTGCCAGCATGTGGCGCTCGCCGTCGCGTGGGATTGTTCTGCTGTTCGGCCTCGCCTTTGGCGGAGCACTGCTGTCCAAGTTTTCCGCAGGACTTCTGTTCTTCTGTTTTCCCGCTTTCATTCTCAGCCTCCGTTGGCGTCCGGCGCCGGAACAGCCGACAGACAAGGCGGAGCTTCGGGCATGGCGTCGCTTGCGCTGGCGGAGTCTCACCAAGGGCGTTCTTGTGGCTGTACTGGTCGTCTATGCCGTCTACTTTGTCCTCTCGTGGAATGAGCCAACCGACTCTCTGGGATTTCTTGGACAGAACATGGCGGCGCAGATGTTGCGCAGAGCGATCATGCCGCCCTGGATCTATCTGCGTGGACTGGCGCTGTTCGCCATTTCCGGGAAGCCGCCTGCGTATATTCTGGGGCACACATACCCGCATGGCGTATGGTTCTTCTTTCCGGTTCTGTTCCTGTTGAAATCCTCGTCAGCCTTCCTCCTCTTGCTCCTTCTCGCGCTGGTCGTTGGCCTGGTTGCAAAGTTTCGTCCGGTTCGTATTGCCGTGATACCCGAAGGGATGGAGTTGCATTGGCGGGCAGTGTGGGTTTTCCTTGTGGTCTTCACAGGCGCATGTATCCTCAGCCGCTACCAGTTCAGCATCCGCCACTTCACTGTTTCCTACGCGCTGCTGATACTTCTGTTGGCGCCGTTGCCGCGAGCCCTGAATCAACTGCGGATTTCAGGCTGGCCTGCCGCCCGCGCCGGCCTCTGGCTCACGCTGGCCTTGGCGCTTGCGTCCGTGTTTACAGCCGTGCGCGCCTATCCCTACTATCTTCCATTCTTGAACTCATTGAGCGGCGGCCGTCCCGGCTACCTCCTGGTGGCCGATTCCAATCTCGACTGGAGCCAGGGCCTTCTCGATGTCGAGAAGATCGTACAGCAACGCGGCCTGACCCACGTCTTGATCGATGGGTTTGGGTTTTACGATCCCGCGATATATGTTCCTGAAGCGAACTTATGGAATTGTCAGAAGGCTGTGCCTGAAGATGGAGGCCAGTGGGCTTTTGTCTCCGCCAACCTGATTCAGGAAAGTCACAACTGTGTCTGGCTACTGCAGCTTCCGCATGAAGCCCTGGCCGGCGGCAGCATGTATGCCTTCCAACTCCCGCGCGTGATTCCTCCGGCGGGAAGTCCTGGCGGTCCGCCGTTGCCAGAAAACTATCGTGATTTCGCAGGTAATTCTTTTGGAGATCTCCGGCTCATGTTTCTCAACTGCATCCACGATCCACAACAGCTGCAGCCGACCTGGGAACGCTTGACAGCACCGGGGGTGGAGCCGCAGAAACAAGATCGAGACACAAAGTCCAAGAGATAGAGCGCGGTCCGGAGGGACTAGAGACCGCTCCTCTAAGGACATCGTATTGTCAGGGATAAATCCCCGACTTACCAGCCCACACCCGCCTCACCCCTGATCTTTCCAGAGGAAGACGCCGCCGAGGATGCCGAATTCGTTGGAGACGATGGTGACGTTTTTGGCGGGCTTGAAGAGGATTTTTTTGGTGTTGCCGCCGCCCAGGTAGAGGTGGTCCCAGTTGAAGAGCTGCTCGGTTTGCTTGATGGCGGCTTCGAGGAAGTCGTTCCAGCGGGCTTTGCCATACTTGTCGAGGCCGCGTCGGCCGAGGTAGTCCTCGTAGGTCATGCCTTTTTTGCGCCAGGGGTGGTGGGCCAACTCCAGGCCGGGAACGAGGTGGCCATCGGTAAAGAGGGCGCTGCCCAGGCCGGTGCCGAGGGTGAGCAACAATTCGACTCCGTGGCCCTGGATGACTCCGTAGCCGGCGATATCGGCATCGTTGCCCACGCGGACGGGCTTGCCCCAGCGCTCGGCCAGAGTGTCCTGGAGGGGGAAGTTGCACCATTCAGGATGGAGGTTGGCGGCCAGAATGGTGACGCCGCGCTTGACGACGCCGGGAAAGCCGACGGAGACGCGGTCGAAATCTGTAAACGGCTTGCGGAGTTCATCGAGTGCGGCCAGAACCGCTTTGGGCGTGGGCACCTCCGGGGTGGGAACGCGCAGCCGCTCACTGACGGGTTTGCCTGTTGCGTCGAGCAGCATGGCCTTGAGCCCCGAGCCGCCAATGTCGATGGCCATGGTGACGGGGTGGGTGGGGTTGGGGGAAGCGCCCGGCAAAGCGCCGGGCGCCAGAGGCGCGGTGGGAACGGTCGCGGGTGTCATCAGCACGAATTGTACTGCGTGCGGCCGGAAATGCAATGCGAGGAAAACCGGCTGTTATTTAACTGTGTCCGGGGATTGAAACTCCTCATTCATCCAGTTCTTCAGAGCGTCCATCTGCTGCGGACGCCCCAGGAAGTCGTTGACCAGTTCAGCGGCCGGCTTGCTCGCTCCAGGCTCCAGAACCGCGCGGCGATAGCGCATGGCCGTGGGCCCATCGAGCAGGTTGCGCCGGTCGAACTGGGAGAAGAAATCGAGGGCTATCACCTTGTCGAGGACATAGGTGTAGTAGTTGGAGGCGTATCCAGTGAGATGGGTGAAGGAGGCATAAGAGCGATCGCCATCGACCAGCGAGAAGTGGCTGAAGCGCTGCTCATCGGCCTTCTGGAGGGCATCGAAATCGATAGTGGCTGGGACCTGATTATGCACCTGGAGCGAATAGGTGGAGTAGAGCAACTGGCGCTGAAGCCAGCGGCCGCGTCCATAAGCGCTGGCGGCGTTCATTTTGGCAATGAGGCTGGCGGGCAGCGTTTCGCCGGTCTGGTAGTGTTTGCCAAAAGACTGGAGAATGGCTGGATCGTGAAACATCTCCTCCAGCATCTGGGAAGGGGACTCGACAAAGTCGCCTTCTACGTTGAAGCCACCCTCACCGGACCACTGGCCCTGACTGCCCAGGACGTGGTGCATGAGGTGGCCGAACTCGTGGAAGAAGGTGACGACCTCGTTGTACTGCATCAGGCCGGGGTCACCCGCAGTTCCGCCGGAGAAGTTGCATACTAGCATCCCCTCGGGAAGCTGGAGGCCGCGAATGCCGGGAAGGACGGGCGCGCTGGAAAACCATTTGTCCTTGCCTTCACGCGGATGCATATCGAGATAGATACGGCCCAGCAGTTTTCCCTGGGAGCCTTGGGCCGCGTCGATGACATCGAATGTGACCACCGAGCGGTTCCAGACGACGGCGTCCTTGACGGGCTTGAACTCGACGTGGAAGAGGCGCGCGGCGGTCTTCAGGATACCGGCCTGCACCTGTTCGTAGGGGAAGTATGGCCGCACGCTCTGGGCGTCGAAGTCATAACGCGCGCGGCGGTATTGTTCGCTCCAATAGCCTGCATCCGCCTGGCTAATGCTCTGGAGTCCGGGCTCATGTTGCCGCGCAAAAGCCAGTAACTGGGCGTACTCCCGGCCAGCGGCGTTGCGCGAGGTCTCGTCCACCTGCTTGAGCAAAGCCTCCACATTGGCGGCTGAACCGATCATCTGGTCGGCTGTGGCGAGGTCGGCGTAGTGGGCGTAGCCGAGGATGGTTGCCAGCTCCTGGCGCGCGGCCAGAATATCCTTGAGCACCTGAACATTCTTCGGATAGGCGCGCTGGCTATAGGCCAGGAACATTCTGTGGCGCAGATCGGCGCTCTTGGCGAAGGTGAGCACAGGACCCACCTCAGGCTCGTCGGTGGTGAGGGTGTAGGCGCCTGCGGCGTCTGGCTTGTGCAGGGCAATGAAATCGGCCGGGAGGCCGTCGAAGTCGGCCTTTGTGGCTGTGATCTTGAGCGTGCCATCGGCAATGTTACGGCCAAAGGTGAGGGAAAGCGCGGTGATCTTGTCTTGGAGAGCGCGGATTTTGGCGCGTGTGGCATCGTCCTTATCCACGCCGGAGAGGCGGTACTCGAGCAGCGAGCGCTCCAGATAGTGGCGCGTGGCTGGGTCGTTGACGGGCAGGGGAACGGCCGCGAGTGACTGGTAGACCTTCTGGTTCAGGCTCAGGTCAGTGGCCACGGAGGAGATGGCTGCCGTCAGCGCCTGACCTTTGTCACGCAGAGCGGCGGTATCGGCCAGGGAGAAGATCAGATACGCATTGTTTCCGGCTATGGCTAATTGGTTCTGGGCATCGTCGAAGGGGCGCAGCGTATTTTCCACGGTGCGCGGCCCGGTGACCGCCAGCAGCTTGTCCACATCGGCTTTTTCCTCGGCGATGCGCTGATTCACCCAGGCTTCCAGCGCGGCGGGATCGCTAACCCCGACCCAGGCATGAAGCGGGTCGGCCAGGGGCGGCGGCGCGGGCTTCTGCTGCGAAAGGGCGGTGATTGCGGTCAGGAATACGGCAATCAGGGAGAGGAATTTCACGGAAAATTTCATGGCGCAAGTATTACACCTGGATCGGAGGCTGGGAAAGGGGCAATGGGGAGAAGCCGGGGTTGGCGCTCTCGAGCGGAACCAGAGTAACTGTGTCCTGTTGAGTTTTATTCAGGATCGCCGCTCCCTGAAAGTCCCACCCCAACGACATAGAGCTGTCGTTGGGGACCCCGGGGTGGTCGCGTCGATTTGAATGTTGTGGTTTCGAGATACATCTACTCTGGTTCCGCTTTGGCCCAAAGGCCGCTCCCGCTACACTGGGAGTTGCCTGCCATGCCAGCCTACTGCGAAGTCGCGTTGCCGGTGCCACTGGACCGCTTGTTTACCTACGCGGTGCGCGAGGGGCAACTGCCGCAGAGGGGAGCGCGGGTGATCGTGCCCTTTCGCAACGAAAAATTGATCGGGGTGGTGACCGGGCTCAATGTGACGGTTCCGGCAGAGTTCGAGATGCGGTTTATCGAAGTAGTGTTGGACGAGGAACCGCTGTTGAGCGACAACCTGCTCGAGCTGGGCGCGTGGATGGCGCAGTATTATCTGGCGCCGTTGGGAGAGGTACTGCGGGGGATGCTGCCGCTGATGGCCGAGGTGCGGCGAACGGTTTATTACCGCCTTACGGATTTGGGACGGGATGTGCTGGCGAAGAGCTTGGAGGGGGAAGCGGTGTACAAATCCTCCTCGAAACGGAAGGGAAAACTTTCGGCTGAGGAGCAGGATTTGGAGCGGCGGGTGCTCCAGAGGCTGGCTTCGGGTGAACCGGTGAAGGTGTCGACGCTGAGGACGGCTACTGCGGTTACGCTGCCGGTGCTGGCCAGTCTGACGCGCAGGAAATGGATTGCACGCGAGACGGCGGCGATGGAGCGCGATGCGCGGCGGATGGAGCGGTTTGCGGTGCTGATTCCGGAGGCTCGGCTGCCCGCGCTGACGGTTAAGCAGCAGACGATTCTGGCGGAGCTGGCGGCCTGCGATGGCGAGCTGCCGCTGACCGAGTTGAGACGGAAGGATTTGCCTTCGTCCACACTGCAAACGCTGGTGCGGCGCGGGCTGGTGCGCATCGATGAGCGGCCGGCCGTTTTTCGGCTGGGCGGAGTGCAGAGCCAGCCGGGGCCGGTGAGACTCAACGAGCCGCAAATGGAGGCGCTGGCGAGCCTGGCGACGGCGTTGGGGGGATTCAAGCCATTTTTGCTGCATGGGGTGACGGGATCGGGGAAGACAGCCGTATATCTGGCGGCGATGCAGCGGGCGCTGGACCGGGGGCTTTCGTCGATTTTGCTGGTTCCGGAGATTGGGCTGACGCCGCAGATGGTGGGCCTGCTGGACGCGGCCTTCGGGCAGAAAGTGGCGCTGCTGCACTCGGCCTTGACGCCGGAAGAGCGCAGCGAGCAGTGGCGGCGCATCCGGCGGGGCGAGACGCCGATTGTGGTGGGCACGCGCTCGGCGATCTTCGCGCCCGCGCCGCGGCTGGGGCTGATTCTGGTGGACGAGGAGCACGACCAGAGTTACAAGCAGGAGGAGACGCCGCGCTACAACGCTCGCGACGTGGCGGTGATGCGGGCCAAGATCGAAGGGGCGGCGGTGGTGATGGGCTCGGCGACGCCGTCGCTGGAGAGCTGGCAGAACTCGGCCACGGGCAAGTATCAGCGCATCGAGTTGAACGACCGGGTGATGAACCGCCCGCTGCCCGCGGTGGAAGTGATCGACATGCGGCGGGAGTTTCAGGAGACGGGGCAGGAGCAGCTTTTTTCCCGCGCGCTGGTGGCCGAGACGCAGGCGGCGCTGGACAGGGGCGAGCAGGCGCTGATTCTGCTCAACCGGCGGGGTTACTCGTTTGTGGTGATATGCCGGGCGTGCGGCGAAAAGCTGGAGTGCCAGAACTGCGCCATCTCGCTGACCCATCATAAGGCGCAGATTGACGATGCCGGAATGGCGCGTGAAGGGCAGCGGCTGGAGTGTCACTACTGCGGCTTCCGGCGGACGGTGCCGGCGCGCTGCCCCAAATGCGACAGCGAGCACCTCTACTATTTGGGCGCGGGTTCACAACAAGGAGAAGAGCGGCTGGGGGAGATTTTTCCCACGGCGCGGATCGGCCGCATGGACCGCGACACGGTGCGCGGGCGAAGCGATTTGGAACGGCTGCTGGCACGGCTGCATTCGGGCGAGATCAACCTGCTGGTGGGCACGCAGATGATCGCCAAGGGCCACGACGTTCACGGCGTGACGCTGGTGGGGGTGGTGGGCTGCGACTACTCGCTGTCGATGCCGGACTTTCGCGCTGCCGAGCGGGTTTTTCAATTGATGACGCAGGTCTCGGGGCGTGCCGGGCGCGGGGAACTGCCGGGGCGCGTGGTGGTGCAGACCTACTATCCGGACCACTACGCGATTTTGGCCGCAAGCAAGCACGACTACGCTGCTTTTGTGGAGCGCGAGCTGAAATACCGGCGCTGGATGCACTATCCGCCGTTTGGAGTGCTGGCGAATGTGCTGGTGCAATCGCCTAAGCTGGAAGAAGCAGTCGGCTGGTCGGCGGTGCTGGGTAAATGGTTCCAGGCCGCGGCGCCGGAGGGGGTGCGAGTGCTAGGACCGTGCACCGCACCTATCGCGCGCATCAAGAACGTCTACCGCTTTCACCTGATTTTGAAGGCCGCTTCGCGCAAGGCGCTGAATGCGGCTCTACGCGGGATGCTGACGCATGCGGATGCCGCTCAGATTCCGCGCAGGAATCTGATTGTGGACGTGGATGCGCTGCGGCTGATGTAGGCACCTGCGGTGCGGCAGACGCTCGCTAATCGCTCGCAAGGGCTTCAATCACTAAGCACACATGTACCCGCGGTGGGGCCAACTGCCCTCGGCGTGGTCGGTGATGCACGGTCGTAGTCTCCCACGCTAGAGCACCCCAGCGAGCAAAAATCGCTTGCCGGGGACCGCGATGCGACAAAACAAAAACGTCGCGAGAGTGGGGCACCCGAGGTTACTTGTCGGGTGAGTCGGTTTCCAGAGCATGCAGCTCCTTGCCGGGCTTAAAGCGCACTGCTTTGCCGGGGGTGATGCTGACCTCGGTGCCGGTGCGGGGATTGCGGCCGATGCCGGTCTTGCGGGCGCGGACGCTGAAGACGCCAAAGCCGCGCAGTTCAATGCGCTCTCCAGCGGTCAAAGCCTGCTTAAGGCCCTCGAATACCGTATCCACAGCAGCCTCCGCCTTGGTGCGGGGCAGGCCCGTACGCTCAATTACATGATGGACGATGTCCTGCTTAATCAAAGGGGTACCTCGCTGGCGCAACTGATATTGACTGTACTACGACCCACGGGAGTGATGCTACAGGATTTAGCGCGTTAATGGAATAGCGGGGAGGGCAACAAATCGCTTTAACAGCATTTTTTATGCGAAAAATGTCCGTTAGAGGGCGTTTGGCAGGATTTTTATTGCCGCCGGAGGCCGGATTGGGCCCTTGTCCAGTTTGATTATTATGGAGTGAATCTGTACAATAACAAATAGGTGATCCTTAGCACAAAAGAACTCGCCTATCCCAAGGCCTTTGACAAGTGGTCGTTGGTTGACGTCAAGGCTGATTCGGTGATTGTGCCATAAATTCTTTTGCACTGGCACGGTCAATTAAGTACTTCCCTATTTCCAAGGACGTGTTAACAATCCGTGTAGGCATGTCAACCTATACGCGTTGCGGAATCATGTGAACGCGACGCTGTTTGAGCCGGAGTGGGAGGGGTTTGTAACGCTGGAAAAATCCAGCACCATGCCACTGCCGGCCAAGGAATACGCCAATGAAGGGATGTGCAAGATTTTGTTTTTCCGCTTCGCAGAGCCTTGCCAAGTCAGCTATGCCGACCGCAAGCGCAAATACCAGAAACAACAGGGGATAATGCTTCCCCGGGTTTAGCCGCCCGAGGGAAGATAACCAGTTGAGCTGGCTTTGAGGCGTTCTGTTCCACGTGGCGAAGTGGAGAGCTATTCTCCATATCCGCCTTTCCCTGATCCTCCTGCGTTGAGCCATGGAGGGCTTTTTGTCATCAATTTGCACCAATCAAGCGATTCGCGTGGGCGTGCTCACCGATGAGCAGCTACGCATGGAGGGCCTGGCCAGCATCTTTGAGAAGCATCTAAGCAACGGTTATGCGCCGTTGATCCCAGTATTCGGGGAGTTCGAGGAGTTGCTGTCCGATCTTCAGCTGTTGTACGTGATTGTGGACCTTAACACTTACTCCATCGGGGTAGAAACCGTGAAGGCGATTTACTGCAGGCGCCCCGATATGCGGTTGATCGTCATTGGCCCGGAGGGAGACGACAAACTGATTATGGATATAATCCTAGCCGGCGCCCGTGCTTACCTGGATGTGACCGCCAGTCCGCAGAGGGTGCGCCAGGCTATTGACGTGGTTATCAGCGGCTCCATCTGGGCGCCGCTACCACTGCTCTCGCAACTGATCGACCAGCGGCTTGCGACCGCCTCCGATGTCAGCCTGACCAGCGCCCCCCCACGCCTGACGGATCGCGAGCGCCAGGTGCTGGAACTGATCCTCACGGCTTGCCCTAATCGCGAGATTGCTCGCCGCCTGGGCATTGAGGAAGGCACCGTCCAGGGCCATGTCGGCCGCCTGATGCGCAAAACGGGCGTAGACAACCGGATAGGTTTGCTCATGAGCGCATCGAATCCGGCACTGCTGGAAACCGCCGAGATCAGGGAGAGTCGCCGGGATGACCGCCGCCATGTTGAGCGCCGCCGTGTAGAGCGCCAAGAGAGCGACCGCCGCCAGGGTGACCGCCGCCAGTAATCGGCATATGTCCGATTTTCGTTACTTATTAGTTAACATAGGTGGTTACTATTACGTATACATACTATGTAATCTTGTTCAATTTCACACATTTCTCCATAGTTGTTAATAGAAACAACGCAGATCTGGGGAAGGAGTTCCCAGGCTGTATTTTCACATGTGGCCTGGGAACTCCTCTTTTTTAGATTTATTTAGAATCAGACCAGTTTTTACAGTGGCTTAGTGATC
Source organism: Occallatibacter sp. (assembly GCA_052145195.1). Classification (GTDB taxonomy): domain Bacteria; phylum Acidobacteriota; class Terriglobia; order Terriglobales; family Acidobacteriaceae; genus Telmatobacter. Next base: position 81,829 of record JBKQPC010000004.1, read on the forward strand.
CCACTCTAAACTTCCTTTTTCCTCTGAAAATTGAGAGAAACCGCGTACTTTTGCAATGAATTAAGTGAAAAGGCTACAGGTTTGCCTCCTAATGCTACAGGTTTGTCTCCTATCTTGTTGAAATGTCGTGAGATAAATATATTTTTCATTTCCGTGCGTTATTGACCATACACCGAAATTAGTTTTCCACATACTTGTTAACAGAAACTACGCAGATCTGGGGAATAGGAGTTCCCAGGCTACATGCTTCCCATGAAACCTGGGAACTCCTTTTTTTAAGAAGATTTCCGGCAAATCTCCAGTTCAGTGTTTTTCAGGTTCAAACCTACCGAGCTTCCCCTTTTCCATATCATCACAAAAAATCAAGACCGGCCCTCCTCCGGCCTTGATTCCGATTAGCGCCAAGGATTGCGCACGGCGCAATGGAGGGATGAGCGTGATGGGATAGAGGGTGCGCGTTCTGGCTGGCATGTTGTAGCCTGTCTGTGGATACCCAGGCGAGTACGATACGTGGAATGCCAGGATCATCCGTGTTTGACAGACTGGAGAGTCGAGGCGCCTCGAGCGCGCGGCACGACTTAATATGGACATCTCGACCACCCGCGCCGACTACGAGCAGCGGAGAAGAGAGGAGAGGAACAGGATATGAACAAGACACTTTCGTTGATCTGCATCGGTTTCATGCTTACATCGGCGGCCATTGCCGCCACCACGCGGGAGAACCTGCAGGATCGCCTTGACGCGGCCAAGGCGGTTGTGGACGAGATCATGAAGGCTCAGGACAGGAGCATTCCGCTGGATGTCCTTCGTCATGCCACCTGCGTTGCCGTGGTGCCGGGAATGATTAAGGGAGCCTTTGTTTTCGGCGGACAGTATGGCCAGGGGGTAGTGACCTGCCGCACGGGACACGGCTGGAGCGGGCCGGTGTTCATACGCATGGCTGGAGGATCTTTTGGATTTCAGATAGGCGGCCAATCCACGGACCTGGTTCTAGTGGCGATGAATGATCGCGGGATGCAGGACCTGCTGAAGAGCAAGTTCAAGATCGGCGGAGACGCCTCCGCGGCGGCCGGGCCAGTGGGCCGCGCCGGACAAGCCTCCACGGACTGGAAGATGGGCGCAGAACTGCTGAGCTACTCGCGCAACAAAGGGGTATTTGCGGGCATCGACCTGGACGGCACCAGCGTGAGCCAGAACCACGAGGACACCGAGCTCTACTATGGCAAGCCGCACAGATTTGAGTACATTCTCAAAGGCGACGTTGCGGTTCCCCCGGGCGCGGAGGCTTTTGTCAGAACCGTGGCGCATTATTTTATCGAGGCCAGGAACCGCTGATCACGGCGAGCAGTGATAAGTGACAGGAGTGGGGCAACCCGACAATGGGCTGCCCCACTTTTGTTTTACGGGGTGGAAACAGCGCCTGAGGACTAAACTTTAACTTGATGCGAGAGAATTTCGAGTACGGGCTAGTTCTAACGGTGGCGCGCCTCCTGGGATGGCTGCCGCGCGGGCAGGCTCGCGGTGTGGCCGGCGTGCTGGCATGGTGCGTGTACCGGTTACACGGCCGCCTGCGCCGGGTGGGCAAGCGCAACCTGGAGATGGCTTACCCAGAGCTCTCCGCGCGTGAGCGCAAAACCATTTTGAAAGGCGTCTACCGCTCTCTTGGCAGACAGTTGGTCGAGTTCTGCCGCATGACCAGCTACACCCCCGAAAATACCCAAGGCTGGATTCGCTACGAGGGGCTGGACCACTACCTGGCCGCGAGGGCACGCGAGAAGGGAGTGCTGATTGTTACCGGGCACATGGGCGCATGGGAGCTGTCCAGCTTTTATCACTCGTTGATGGGCTACCCGATGAGTATGATCGCCAGGCCACTCGATAACCGCCGTCTGGATGCGTATGTAACCGGCATCCGAAGCATGCATGGCAACCGCGTGCTGCCCAAGGACGATTTTGCGCGCGGGTTGCTGACGGCCATGCGCCAGGGCGAGACGGTGGGAATTTTGATGGACACGAATATGACCCCGCCGCAGGGGGTCTTCGTGAAGTTCTTCGGCAAGCAGGCCTGCACGGCCTCGGGGGTGGCGCGCGTGGCGCTGAAGACTAGGGCGGCGGTTTTACCGGGGTTCATGTTGTGGGAGGAGGCCGAACGGCGCTATGTGCTGCACTTCGGCCCGCAACTTGTCTTTGAGCGGAGCACGGACGAGGAAGCCGACATTGTGGCAGCTACGCAGCAGTGCACCAGCGTCATCGAGAGATGGATTCGGCGCTATCCTGACCAGTGGCTGTGGATTCACCGGCGCTGGAAGACGCGACCGGCGGGCGAGCCGGGGATCTACTGAGGAGTAATACATGACGCTGGGCGAACTGATCGATACATTGGGCGGCAAGCTGGTTGCGGGAGAGCCGGAGCGGCCTGTCAAAAGCGTGAACTCAGTGGAGCTGGTTGGGGAATCGGAGCTGGTTTTTGCCGAGGATGCGGCGTCGGCGGCCAAGGCGCTGGCAAGCAAGGCTGGGGTGGTTGTGCTGAAGTCTGGGTGCGTTACAGATTTGCCGCAAGGCAAGTGCGTTGTGGAGGCTGAGCAGCCAAAGTTGTGGTTTGCGCGGGCTGCCGGGCTGCTCAAGCCTGCGCTGCCGGCAACCGGGGTGCATCCCGCGGCCGTCGTCGGCGCAAATGTGAAGCTGGGCGAAGGCGTGAGCATTGGACCTTGTGCGGTGGTGGGAGAGACCGCGATCATTGGCGCGGGTACGCGCATCGAGGCCGGAGCAGTGATTGGCGCGGGCGTACGCATCGGAGAGAACTGCCGCATCTATCCGCGCGCAGTGCTTTATCCGGGAACTACGCTTGGCAATCGCGTCGTCGTACATGCTGGGGCAGTGCTGGGCGCGGATGGCTTCGGTTACGTGAGAGACGAGAAGAGCGGCGCTTATACGCAGTTCCCGCAGCAGGGGACGCTGCTGATTGAGGACGATGTGGAGATCGGGGCCAACTCGACCATCGATCGCGGCGCGCTGAAGCAGACCAAGATCGGGCGGGGAACGAAGATCGACAACCTGGTGCACGTGGGGCACAACTGCGAGATCGGCGAGGACGTGATTCTGGTGGCGGGGGTGGGCATCAGCGGCTCGTGCACGGTGGGCAACGGCGCGGTGATTGCCGGGCAGGTGGGTATCGGCGACCATGCGCACATTGGCCCCGGCGTGATTCTGGGCGGCCAGGCGGGCGTGCTGAGCGGCAAGACCATCACTAACGAGGGCATGGGCGTGAAGCCGGGAACGGTGTTGTGGGGCACACCGGCGCGTCCGCTCAGCCAGGTTCTAAGGGAGATTGCCGTGCTGGCGAGGCTGGCGAAGAAAAAAGGGAACAAGGACTAGAAAAAGGGTAGGACTTCTCGCTGCGTCAGTTGCCGAAGAGTCAGTGGCCGAAGGAACAAACGGCAAATCGTCTCAAAAAGGCTTTTCGGTCAGGAAAGGCTCCGGCTTGAGGGAGCCGTCGCGCTGCTTGACCAGCATCTGGACCTTGCCTTCGGCGGCGTCGAGCTCGGCCTTGCAGGCGGCGGAGAGGCCAACACCCTGCTCGAAGAGCTTGAGCGACTCTTCCAGGGCGATGTCGCCTTTTTCCAGTTGATCGACGATGGATTCCAGCTTCTTGAGCGAGTCTTCAAAGGAGGGCATGGGGATTACTCCGAAACAGGTTTGGGCAGCACCGAGGCGATGACCTCGGCGGCGGCGGCGTAGCGTCCGAAGGGAGCACTGACCTGCACGCCCTGGACCATGGGGCGGACGGCTTCCAGCATCTCCTGGGCGATGCGGATGCCCTCGCGACGGGCGGCGTCGGGCGAGCCGGTGCGGGCCATGCGCTGCATGATTTCCTCGGGCATGGAGACGCGCAGGTCGTTCTTCATGAACTCCGCGTTGCGCAGGCTTGTGAGGGGCCAGATACCGGCGATGACGGGAATGCGATGGCCCTCGATGCGCTTGAGGAAGCTTTCCAAAAGCCGCAGATCGAAGACCGGCTGGGTGATGGCATACTCGGCGCCGGCCTCGACCTTGTAGAAAAAGCGGCGCAGCTCCTGCTCGATGTCGGGCACACCGGGATTGGCGGCTACGCCGATGGTGAAGTTAGTGCTGGCGCCGATGGCGTTGGAACCGATGTCGAGACCATGGTTTAGGCGATGCACGATGTTGACCAGGCCGATGGAGTCCACGTCAAAGACAGCGGTGGCATCTGGATAATTGCCCAGCTTGGGCGGGTCGCCTGTGAGGCAGAGGATGTTGTGCAGGCCGAGGGATGATGCGCCCAGCAGGTCCGATTGGATGGAGAGAATATTGCGGTCGCGGCAGGTGTAATGGAGAATCGTCTCGATGCCGGTTTGCTGTTGAATCTGAATGCACAGACTCTGCGCGCTCATGCGAGCCGAAGCGCGCGGTGAGTCGGGCACGTTGATGGCGTGAACGCCCAGTTGCGCAAGCTTTCGCGCGCCCTCGATTTCATTGGCGCCGGTGATGCCGCGAGGGGGCACGATTTCAACCAGGGTGACGAAGCTGCCGTCCGCAATCAGAGAGCCGATACGAGAGCGCGCAGCCAGGGGTTTGGGCGGGGTTTCGGTGGACAAGGCCGGAGCCGCGCCGGTGACCTGAACGCGAGTCTGCGCATCGATGGCGCGCATGGCGGAGCGCATGGCGCGAATGTGGTTGGGCGTGGTGCCGCAGCATCCGCCGACGATCTGCACCCCGGCGGCAATGGCGTTGCGGGCAAATTCGGCCATGTACTCGGGCGAGCAGAGATAGATGTTGCGCCCCTCGACGGAGCGCGGCAGACCGGCATTGGGCATGGCGGCCAGTGGCAGCGCGGTGGCGGCGCGCATGGCCTCGATGGCGGTGAGCACCGTTACCGGGCCAGTGGAGCAGTTGACGCCGATGGCTCCGGCACCCCACTCGGTCAACAGCGATGCGGCCTGAGCCGGCGAAGAGCCGTCCAGGCAGTTGCTCTCTTCGTCCACGGTCACCATCACCAGCACAGGCAGGTCAGGGGCGATCTCGCGCGCGGCCGCCAACGCTTCGCGGGCCTCATTCAGCGCGGACATGGTTTCGATGATGATGAGGTCAACACCAGCTTCGGAGAGGGCATCAATCTGCTCGGCAAAGGCGGCGCGGGCTTCGTCCAGACCGGTCTTTCCCAGCGGCTCAAGTCGCACCCCCAGCGGACCCACGGAGCCTGCAATCCATGCCGTCCCTGCTTGCTTTTCCTTGACGTGCTCGATGGCCTGCCGGGCCAGTTGCACCCCGGCCGCATTAATCTGGGCCACATTGCCGGCCAAACCATGGCGGGCCAGCCGGAAACGATTGGCGCCAAAGGTATTGGTCTCAATGATCTCGGCGCCGGCTTGCAAGTACTCCTCATGAATCGACAGGATCAGGCCGGGATCGGAAAGGTTCAGCTCGTCATAACAGCGGTTGATGAAGACGCCGCGGGCGTAGAGCACGGTGCCCATCGCGCCATCAGCGAGGACGGGGCGGCTGGCGAAGATGTCCGCAAATTTCGTCATTCTTGTGTCATGTTAAGCTACGCCGGTCTGCCGTGCCAACGTATTTTCAATCCAGCGGCTTACCTGAGCCTCCCCCGGCGCGTCTCAACCAGGGCAACAGGGGAATTCAGTCCGCCGGCAGAGAGGGCAGCTTTGTTATACTTCGGAAGTCAACAGCTGGGGCTGCGCCGGTTGAAGGACGGGTTTATACTTCCGCCTGCCGGAGCTGCAACCGCCGTCAAACAATTCACGCCGCGGCCCTGGCCGCGGGTAAGCTGCGCGCATTCATAGCGTTTTCCGTCGAGGTAAGTGATTTTGAACAAGAGAAGTCTTTGGACGAGCACTGCCGCGGCCCTGCTGGTAGCAGCCGCGCTGGCAGGTTGTGGCACCACCACCTATTTCGCGGGCCGGGTGCTGCCGCCCAGCGGGATTGCCAATCGCGTTCTGATCGCAATTCAGAATCCCAGCGCCTTCACCACCGGCTCGCTGCAGTTCGTGGATGCTTATTACGACATCCGTTTCAAGTACAACAGCGCCAACACCGGTCCGGCGTACAGTATTTCGGGGTATGCGGGAAATCTGCCCGTCACCATCCAGAACACGCCCGAGGAAATGGGTGGCGCGGTCTATAGCTCCGGCGATGGTGGCTTCAACTTGATCAGCTATAGCCAGGAGAAGTTGCTGGGCAGCGTGAGCGGCCTCAACGGCCACTCTTCCAGCATCTTCATTACGCGCAATCAGTCCTTCGCCTTTGCCGCCAACCAGTCGACGCACGAACTGACCGTAGTGGATAGGTCGTCGACCAGCGCCGGCAGTTATGCGTTGAACCTTCCCGGCGTGTACCGGGTGAGCGTGAACCCCGGCGGCTCAGCGGCGCTGGCCTTCGTGCAGAACTCGAATTACGTTTACTATCCGCGCAAGCTGACCGCAGCGCAGAGCCAGGCCTACGCGGGCGGTCCCACTACCTGGCCCAAGGCCGCAGTGGACTGCGAACCTCAAAACGCGCCGGGCTGGTGCCTTTTTCAAGTGCAGAGCCCCGACAATACCGACGCAACCGGCAACTACTACGGAGCCCCGCTGGTCTTTGACCGGCCGGTCAAGGCAGTTTTCTCCACGGATGGAGGCACGGCGTATGTGCTGAACTGCGGGCCGGAGTGCGGAGGCAACGCATCATCGGTCTCTCTGCTGCCGGTGGCGCCATTGATATTTCTGATTGGCCAGCAGTCCGGGACGCTTCCCACACAAAGCACTTTGGCCGGCAGCACGATTCCCATCCCCAGCGGCGCCAGCAACGCACTGGTCAGCAGTTCCACAATGTATGTCGTGGGCCAGAAGCAGATGCCCGACTTCTGTGGGGGCAGCAGCAGCCACTGTTGGGGCGGCTACCTGACGGTGGTCAATCTGCAGACCAACAAAGTGGCACCCTCCACGGGTTCAGCCCCCAACCCGGTTTCCATCAGCGACGGCACGCCGGGCGGCGCCAACAGCGCGCCAGGCGCACCCCCGAGCCGCATGTTGCTGGCGGACGACAACACATTGTGGATCGGCATGACCGGGTGCACCAACGGCGAGCGCGCCAACAACGGTTTGCCTTACGGCTGCCTGACAATGTTCAACACCTCCACCAATACTGTGACCCTGCTGGAGCCTTATATCGGCGACGCCACGGGAATTGCCGCCGTAACCGGCCTGCACAAGATCTACACGGCGGAGGGCGGGCAGGTTTACATCTATTCGACTGTGGACGGCACGGAGATTGACAACCAGTACGTGACGGTGACCGGTACGGCCTATGATGTGGCCTACATGGATGCGTACTCCGACGACAACAACACGGTCTACTGAGTTCAATAAACAGTGATTAATGGACAGTTAGGCAGCCGGTCTGACACAAATTCTCCGTGCCCCATCCTTTCGCCACGCTTTCAGGCGAACGGGTGGGAAACAACGAACCTTGACCGTTCCCACTCATCGGAAGCGAGCGCCCATGAACGTCGATTGCCTTCCCGATTCTCCCGTCGCCGATATACTGGCCATCGCCGCACATCGCGACGATGTGGAACAGACCTGCGGGGGAACCCTGCTGCGCATGGCGTCGCGCGGCCTGCGCACGGCCATTCTGGACCTGACACAGGGCGAGGCCGGAACTCGCGGCAACGCGGAAGAGCGCGCGCGAGAAGCAGCCGAAGCCGCACATCTGCTGGGCGTTGGATGGCGGCAGGCGCTCGACCTGCCTGACGGCGCAGTCGAAAACTCACCGGAAAATCGATTTAAAATTGTGCGCGTACTGCGCCTTCTGCGTCCTCGCGTGGTCATTCTGCCTTATTGGCAGGCGCGGCATCCGGATCATTCGGCCACCGCTACGCTGGGCTACGAGGCGTGCTTCCTCGCCGGCTTGGCCAAGGTGGAGAATGACCTGCCGCCGCATCGCCCCTTCAAGATCGTCTATGCCAGTCTTTATGCGGACGTTCGCCCCAGCTTTATTGTGGACATCACAAATTTCATTGACCAGCGCCACCAGGCGTTGATGGCCTACCGTTCGCAATACGCCAACCAGGCGGCTGGCGGCGGCTTGTTTGTTCCCGAAGAGGAGATTCGCGAGCGAACATTTGCCGAGGCCCGCCACTACGGGTTGCTGTCCGGCGTACGCTACGGAGAGCCTTTTGTGCAAAAGGAAGTGGGCCTGGTGGACGATCTGACGCTGGTGCCGGTGCAGTCGATCTAACCACCTGCGGTGGGGCCAGCGGCCTTCGGCTCACTGCCAGAAAGACAGTAATGTAAAAAAGTAAGTTCCGTCGCCGGTGGTCAGCGGCTGAAGAGCATGCGCCCACCAACTGCAATCAGCGTCAGCGCAAAGATGCGCCGCAGCCAGAGGTCGGGGATGTGTTGCGCGCCCGCAGCCCCAATGTAGCCGCCCACCAAGAACCCGATGCCCAGCAGAAGCGCCACCTTCAGGTCAGCGTTGCCATTGCGGTAGTACTCCAGGAATGCAAAAATCCCCACCGGCAGCAGCAGCGCACCCAGCGAGGTTCCCTGGGCCTTGTGCTGGCTCATGCCCGCGAGCCAGACGAGCGCGGGAACGAATAAAATGCCGCCGCCAATTCCCACCACGCCGGAAAGCATGCCCACCAACAGCCCCATCAGTAGCATCATCCAGTTCATAGAAGCCTCCTTTTGGGGCGCAGAGTATTGGTTTGGCCCGCGCATTCAGCGTAAACTATCGGGTGGCAAAACAGGCAAGGATGTAATTGATTGAAGATACAGACTGGCTTCGATAACTCAAAATAATTTCAAATAAGTTTGCAAAATAGCTTGCATTTTTCGCGGAGTTATGGCAAAGTAATTTCTGCGTAGGAGAACGCCCGATGAAACACAACACGCAAAACTCGATGCGTAGACTGGAGCGGCTGAACTATAGCTGCATCGGCCGCCGGGCGCCGCTCGTCAATTTCCGGTAACCCGCCGGTCCCTCATCCTACGCAAAGCGCATGAACAATGGTGATTTCCTGAGTGGTGTAGAAGACAGGTTCATCGACTGATAACCGATAACCGTCCTGTCTCCGTTTGTTCCCTCGGGATAACTTGGTCTGAGTTAGAGACCCCGCGATTTATGTCGCCGCGATAAGTCGATTGCGGCTAATAGGAGAGCTTTGCCTCTAACTAAGATGACTTAATAAGTTGTGCCGGTGGCGAAGAAGAGAGTTACTTCCTGCCACGAAAAGCAGGGTTGATGAAACCTTGTGGGCGGGCCGCTCTTCGGAGCGGTTCATCCCAACTCTTTTCGACCATTCCCCGGCGCAGGATTTTGGGAAATGTTTTTAAAAATCCACCTTGGCCGGTGGTGTTTGGCAACGGTTACTTCGGTCGCGGGTTCGAGTCCCGCTCGGAGCGCGAGCTCCGGTAGCTCAGTGGGCAGAGCAAAGAGCAACATTCCGTCGCCGCCTGTTCCCCGGTCAACAACCACCTTGGCCGGTGGTGTAGGACGCGGTTACTTCTCAAGCCGAAGCGCGCGGGTTCGAATCCCGCCTGGAGCGCAAGCTCCAGTAGCTCAGTGGCAGAGCGTCGGAAAAATACCGCAGCCGCTTGTTCCCCGGCCAATACATTCTTACAGGCGTTGATCAACAAAGCGCCATGACAATCACTCTGGCCGGTGGTGTAGGCAACGGATACTTCTGGAGCGGAGAATGCGGGTTCGAATCCCGCCGCGATTGCAACTCGCGTCGTTCAAGGCAGGACATCCGATAATGTTCTGTTGCCGCCTGTTCCCCGGCCAATAACCTCCGGCTGGTCCGGATAGAAATGCAAGATTCATGAGCAAATTGAAGTTGAAAAACGGCACGCCGGTGGGCAACGCAAACCTGTGCAAGAACTGCAACCTTGGTCAGTTCATCACCGGTTATCGCGAATCGGACATACTGGCGATTTGCAACAACACCACCCCCAACACAGTGCTGCCCTTCACAGTGATGGAGTGCAGCAGCTTCAGCGATAAGTACAAGCCGGACTGGGATCAGATGAAGAGACTGGCTATCAATATCCAGCCTGTCCGTATCTCGAAAAGAACTACCGGCTTCTCGACACACGAAACTCGTCCTCCATTAAGGCGGGACAACGAGGACGTGGAAGACGACGAGTAAATCCCGTCGGCTAACATCAATCAGCAGCAACCAACATCCTGCCGGTGGTGCAGGGCACGGGTTCATCCGGCAAAGCAGGTTCGAATCCTGCCGCCAAGAGTTATCTTGGTAGTTAACCGTGTTCGATTTTTCCCCGGCAGTTATTTGAAAGGAGGCGTCACTATGCGCCTGAATGTTTTTAAGCAGAAACCGCGACCGCGCACACACGAAGGAGCGCCGGCCAGGGTCATCACGCCGGAGCTGGCGCTCAGGCGTTCGGTGCTCTCCTGCATGTTGTGGGAGGGAGAGTTCTACGAGGACGGCGTGCAGATCGCGGGCCGTATCCAGGAACTCGTCCCGCAGGTTAAGGCGGAGCGGGTAGCCGCGCTGGCAGTCGAGGCGCGCGAGCGGATGAAGCTGCGCCACGCGCCACTGCTTCTGGTACGAGAGATGGCGCGCCATGCGACGCATCGCGCGCTGGTGGCCGAGACGCTGGAGCACGTCATCCAGCGCGCCGATGAGCTGAGCGAGTTTGTCGCCATCTACTGGGCCGGCGGGCGTCAGCCGCTCTCCGCGCAGGTGAAGAAGGGTCTTGCCGCAGCATTTGGCAAGTTCGACGAGTACGCACTGGCCAAGTATGACCGCGCGGGAGCGGTTCGCCTGCGCGACGTGCTGTTCCTCTCCCACGCGCGGCCTGTGGACGAGGCGCAGGCTGCCCTGTGGAAGCGGCTGGCGGAGAACGAGCTGGCAACACCTGATACCTGGGAGGTTGCGCTCTCGGCTGCTGGGCGGGGCGAGGGAGCGGACAAGAAGGCCGTGTGGGAGCGTTTGCTCGCCGAGCGCAAGCTGGGCGCTCTGGCCCTGCTGCGCAACCTGCGCAACCTGCGCGCGGCCAATGTGAGCGAAGAGCTGGTGCTCACGGCACTGGCGGAGTTGAAGACGGACCGGGTTTTACCCTTCCGTTTTCTGGCCGCCGCGCGCAATGCTCCGCAGTGGGAGACGGAGTTGGAGGCCGCGATGTTCCGCGCCCTCGAAGGCCGTGCCGCGAAGCTCACAGGCCACACCGTGCTGCTGGTGGACGTCTCCGGATCGATGGAGGCGGCTATCTCCAGCCGCTCGGAGATGCGCCGGACAGATGCGGCCTATGGGTTGGCGATTCTGCTCAGGGAGATCGCGGAAGAGGTGACGATCTACACCTTCTCGGAGAAGGCTGTGCAGGTGCCGTCGCGGCGCGGAATGGCGCTACGTGATGCTCTGGACCGGAGCCAGTTGCACTCGGGAACTTACCTGGGCGCGGCGCTCAAGCACATCGAGGCTGATGTCCGCGAGAGCTGGGACCGGCTGATCGTCATCACCGACGAGCAATCGCATGACCAGGTTCCCGCGCCGCGCGGCAAGGGCTACGTGATCAACGTAGCCAGCAACCGCAACGGCGTGGGCTACGGCTCATGGACGCATATCGACGGCTGGAGCGAGGCGGTGGTGGAGTACATCTCCGAGCTTGAAGCTGCCGGGAGCAACCCTGCTGCCTGAGCAGGGCATATAACAATGCAAATGAGCCGCCGGCCGAGGAGCGATCTCCG
>JBKQPC010000005.1:0-30013 GCA_052145195.1 Occallatibacter sp.
GGGCGACAACGTGCAACTGGAAGTGGAGCTGATTACGCCGGTGGCGCTGGAAAAGGGGCTCAGGTTTGCGATCCGCGAAGGCGGGCGCACGGTGGGCGCGGGCACGGTGAGCGAGATTATTAAGTGACGCAGTGAAGAAGTGAAACAGTGAAGTGGCAAAGCACGAATTGTTCAGTTTTTCACTACTTCACTAATTCACTTCCTCACTGCTTTTGGAAGGATTTGGAATGCGGGAAATTGTTACATTGCAGTGCGAGGTGTGCAAGGAGCGGAATTACTCGACGACTAAGAACAAAAAGACGACCACCGGCCGTCTGGAGTTCAAGAAGTTCTGTAACCGCTGCCGCAAGCATCAGCCGCACAAGGAAACGAAGTAGAGCAGGGTATAGGGACTAGGGACTAGGGACTAGGAAATGCAAACCCGACGCGGAGATGCAAATCTATTCTCTATTCCCTATTCCCTAGTCCCTCGCTTTTAGGGGCGTAAGCTCAACGGCTAAACTGTCGGTCTCCAAAACCGAACTTGGGGGTTCGAATCCCTCCGCCCCTGCCAGATTGAACAGGAATGCGCAAGGCTCTACGCCCGGCGCGAAGGAACGGGAAGCATGGCATCAAAGGCAATAACGGCGAACAGCGATGATCGGCCGGACAAAAAGCTTATCGGCGGTGTAGTTGGGCAGTGGAAGGAGTTCACGCAGTTTCTGAGCGATGTGCGCGCGGAGATGCGCAAGGTGGTTACACCGACGCGCAAGGAAGTGGAATCCACCACCACGGTGGTGATCATCGCGGTGTTTATCTTTGGCGTGTTCTTCTTTGTGGTGGACTCGATTTTCTCCTCGGGCATGAACTGGCTTCTGCATAAGATGGGCGGGCAGTAATTGATGTTGAACCACGAAACGTGAGCATGATGGCAGAAGAAGAATTGGAACAAACAGAGCAACCAGAACAAGCCGAACGGGTAGAGCAAGCTGGGCAGGCTGGACAAGCTGAACAGGTTGTCCAGGTTGGACAGGTTGAACAAGCCGTCGAGCATGCAGACCCGCAGGCGCAGCCGCTGCCGGAGCGCAACGAGCGCTTCAGGTGGTACATTCTGCACGCCTACTCGGGCTTTGAGCGCAAGGTGCGCGAGTCCATCCAGAGCCGTGTCGAGGCCTTCGGGCTGGGCAATCGCGTGGGCCGGGTCATGATTCCCACCGAGCAGGTGACGGAGATAGTCAACGGCAAGAAGCGCACCGTGGAGCGGGTCTTTCTGCCCGGTTACGTGCTGGTCGAGATGGAGCTGGACAACAATTTGTGGCACGTCCTGAAGGACACGCCTAAGGTGACCGGCTTTCTGGGCACGGGCGACAAGCCGGTGGCTCTGAGCGAGGAAGAAGTCAGCGGAATTCTCTTCCGTTCCGAGACCGCCAAGGACAAGCCGCGGCTGAAGATCAAGTTTGAGAAGAACGAGCAGGTCCGCATTACCGACGGGCCGTTTGCCAACTTCAACGGCGTGGTGGATGAGATCAACGAAGATCGCGAGACGCTGAAGGTCATGGTGACCATCTTCGGACGCTCCACCCCGGTGGAAATGGAATTTGGCAAAGTAGAAAAGATTGAGTAACGCAGCTTCTAGCTACTAGCTTCCAGCTTCTAGCCGACGGGGTTATCTAGCCGCCCTCGGTTGCAGGCGAATGCAGGGGTTGCGTCACCAAAATTTGAACAGGAACAAACCAGCTAATAGCTAGCGGCTAGAAGCTAGAAGCTGGTTGCAGAGGAACCAATGGCACCTCCGAAGAAAATTACGGGTTACGTCAAACTGCAGATCGAGGCCGGCAAGGCCACGCCGGCCCCTCCGGTCGGCCCCGCGCTGGGCCAGGCGCAGGTCAACATCATGGAGTTCTGCAAGCAGTTCAACGCGCGCACCTCCAACAAGGAGATGGCCGGGCTGATTATTCCCGTCGTTATCTCCGTTTATGCCGACCGCAGCTTCAGCTTTATCACCAAGACACCGCCGGCGCCGGTGCTGCTGAAGAAGGCGGCCGGGATCGAAAAAGGCTCAGGCACGCCCAACAAGGAAAAGATCGGCAAGGTGACCGAGAAGCAGGTGCGCGAGATCGCCACGCAAAAGATGCCCGATCTGAACGCCGCCTCGGTAGAGACGGCCATCAAGAGCATCAAAGGCACCGCCCGCTCCATGGGCATAGAAGTGGTGGCGTAAGCCGCTGGTTGTTTATTACACACGAAGGCCCTCCCGAAAGGGAGGGCCTTCGTGTTAGAAGAACCCTCAGTACCAGCGTCCCAGGGTGATAAAGATCTTGCGGTGGCCGGCGTCGCCGACGGAGCCGCCAAAGGTGAACATGCCGATGGGGGTATTGGCTATCAGGCCTGCGATACCATCTTGGCGGAGAATCGCTTGTGCTTGCGGCGACCAGATCTCGCCCGCCTCGTAGCCGAAAGCGACGTAGAGACCTTGTCCCAGGCCGGTGGGAAGAGCCGTAATTCGTCGCATATAACCTGTGCTGGCTAGATAAGTGTCCGTTCCCCTGAACTCGTCAAAGGATGAGGCGGAAAGGCGCATCGGTCCTCCCAGGGTGAACAGGAAAGGCTGGGCGACGTTGGCGCGCAGATAGGAGTTGACCTCCCCTTTGAGACCGAAGACATTGGTCTCATTCCAGGAACGGGTCGCGCTGAAGGCAACCTTGACCAGCGGCGCGTTGTCGCTTGCGACAGCATGATAAAACGCGCCCGCCGAGGCGGAGAGGCGGAAGCTATTGGGCGAGATGGCGCCGGCGGCGGCCTTGTCAATCTTGATGTTCAACAGGCCGGATTGCGCGGTCCCTGTGATATAGGGCCCGCCGGAGCCGGAGCGCAGGCTCCAGCGCGTGTCCTCGGCGCGCCACAGGGCCGATATTTGCAGTTGATTCGAGAATGTGCGGCCGGCCTCGACGCCCGCGTCAAGGTTTTGCTGGAACTGTTCGGCGATGCGCTTCTGGTAGGCCCAGATGTAAACCGGCTCACGGAGAATGCCGGCGCGCGGCTCGATGAAATAGCCGCCGGGGGTGAGCAGGCGGTAGTATTCGGCGGAGAGATCGGTCTTGTAGCCGACGCGTGCAGTGGAGCGCAGCTCAGAGCCAAAGCCGCCAAGGTTTTGATCAATCAGACGGACGGTTAACTCGCCACGGGTAATGTTGGAGTTGGCAGCGGCCAGTTCGGCGCCGAGGAGGAGATAAGGCGGGCCGGTGCGATCGTTGCTGAGGCGGACCAGTATGCCCGTGTCAGGAGCTGGCGTGCCTTGGCTGGATGTACTGGTGACGCGCGCATCAGATGCCGGGGGCGCAGCGAGCTCGGGCGCTGGGGCGAAGGTCTCCCAGGTGGCGCTGATTCCGCCGTTGGACTGAATAAGCTTGAGGGTGTCAAGGGTTGTGGCGGGCGTAATGGGCTGGCCTTCGATGGGCTTCACGTCGCGGAGAACCTCTTGAATCGCGCCCGGCGCTCCTCCTACTACGCGAACCTGGCGCAGGATGCCGGGTTGCGGGCTGCGGCGGCTTTCGCGCGCTGCCAGATAGGTCTTCCAGCCGTCGGCATCTAGGGCATAGCGCAGCAAGGCGGCGCGGTTCTGCTCGGCGGCCTTGTAGCCGATGTCGATCAACTGGGCAGCATGGGAGTAATCGTCGGTGGTGAAGCTGCCAATTGGCACGTTGACCACCACATCGGCCAGCCGCTCGGACTCTGCAACATTGTGTTCGATGCCGGCACTGATGGAGCGATTAAGAACGCTGGGAATGGAGTTGGTGTCGGCGTTAGCAATAGCGGCATTTCCAAGGTAGATGGCGATGATGATGTCAGCGTGCAGGTCGCGCTTGAGAACGCCGGTGGGCAGGTTGTCGACGATGCCGCCATCGACCAGGTAGTGGCCGTTGTGGTCCTTAAACGGCGGAAAGACACCAGGAATGGAGATGGAGGCGCGTACGGCCTCGGGCAAAGGTCCGGAGGCAAGAGTGACCGGCGCCAGGGTGTTCAGATCGGTGGCCACGCAGCGATAAGGGATGGGAAGCTGGTTGAAGTCCAACTCCTGACTGTTGTCGTTGGGCAGGTTGCTGGTCAGGAACTCGTTGATTCCGCGATCAGAGAGCAGGGCGTTGCGCAGGAACAGGTGATGGCGCAGGCCGATGGTGAAAGCGGCGGGAAGTTCATGGCGATCCTGGCGGCGGCGGAAGCTCAAGTCGGCATAAGGCGTTTGCAGGGTGAAGACGCGCGTGAACACGTCGCTGACGGCAAGCGCGTGCATCTGGGCGGGTGTTGTGCCCGCGGCGTAGAGGGCGCCAATCAGCGAACCCATGCTGGTTCCGGAAATGCGGTCCACGGGGATGTGGTACTTCTCTAGCCATTCGAGGACGCCGATGTGTGCAATGCCCAGGGCCCCACCGCCCTCCAGCGCGATACCGATGGCTGGACGGCCCCCCGGCTGCACGGCGGGCAGGGCAGAGCCGGAGGAGGCAGGGATGGGATGGGTCGGTTCCTGTGTTGCAACGGAGGCTGTAAGCAGTGTAAAGGCTAGCAGGATTGCGGTAGATATCCAGCGCATGGGTACACCCCCTGGTGAAAAACCTGACATTAAGTTAACGCTTTTCAGGCGGGGATTGCCGTGACGTGTGCTCGTCAGGATCTTTTCGGGTTGCTCTCGGCTGCCGGATCGTCCGAAACAGGCCGAAGGCGCAAAACAACCCCCGGTCATAGAAAACCCTTCCGCATCTCAAGCGCGGTTTCCGGTGAGTCGGACGGTTCAGTCCTACTTCGGCGGCGGGGCCGGCGTGAACCCTTCGCGTCTCTGCGCGGGTTCCGGCTTGGGCTTCGGCTTGGGCGCCTTCTTGGCTTCTTTTCTGCCTTTGTCTTTGCTTCCCATGGCTGCAAGTGTGCCACAAAAGGGCGGGGTTAGGGAAGATAAAATTCCAAATTTCCAGCTTTCAGCACTTTGTTTGTATCCTACTGTCACGTGGTGATATGAACCAGTATCCTTTGTGTACGCCACAAAGGTAACGGAGTGCATGGCGGAGAGGGTTTTTATGACAGAGCATTTGAGGTTGTCTTCCGAGGTGTTGGACTATATCGAAGATTTGGACAAGAGCTTCATGGAACAGTACCCGGATGAGGGCCTGCAAATGCTGGAACGTATCCGCGCAATAGACGGGCACGCCAAAATATCAAGGGAAGAATTTTCAGACGACATCATCCCCGCGCTTGAAGAGCGTTCGAGGAAATCGCCGGACCTGTTTGCGGGTGATTTAGACAGGCTGTATGTTCGCGACGTTGTTGCGGCAGTGCCGGGTTATGTTTCGCGCACGCTCCAGTTAGCCGGGCTTGCCGCGGGGCTCAAGCCCGAGGAGGTGGTCAGCAAGTATCTGGCTGAAGCTGTCCGCACATATATCTTTGGATTTCCCCTGGCCTCCATTGCACTCAGTAGAGCCGTCCTGGAACATGCAGTCAAGGAACGCATGATCGGGCCGCCGGAAGGCGCCACACTTTCCGCCTGGATCGAGCAGGTTGCCGATGAGCGCGACTTGGATGATGCGATAACCGATATGGCAAGAAGCGTGACAAAGACAGGAAATAAAGTACTCCATCAAAAGCCAGTCAGACTGCCGGAGGCTTTCGATGTCCTGGTCAAGGTGCGCAAGTTTCTTGAGGCTCTGTACTCGTCCGACCCGGCGGAGTTCTAAGCCGCGACAGAATCTCTTCGAGCCTTCGATTGCCTCTTGTGTACCTTATGCTCGGGCGTGACGGAAAGCCGAAGCCCCACAGTCTTCAGCACGGCAATCAGCGTTTTCAGCGTTGGATTGCCTTTGGGCGACAGCGCGCGATAAAGCGATTCCCGGCTGATGCCCGCCTTGACCGCAACCGCGCCCACCCCGCCGTAGGCCTCCGCCACGGCTCGCAGCATGATAAGTCCGCCGGCGCGCTCTTCTGGATTATCGAGAGCTTCCATGGCCGCTTTCAGATATTCGACGGCAAACTCGCGATCCTCGCGCAACTCTTTCACTTCCCATTCGTGATAAGAACCGGTCCCAACAAGTTTGCTCATGGTTGTCTCCTTTTCCATTCATTCCAAAGCGCTTTGGCTCGTGCAATATCCTTCGGTTGACTGCTCTTATCTCCACCGCAAAGAAGAATCACCCAGTGCTGGCCGTGTCGTCCGCAATAAACCCGGTATCCGGCGCCAACATTGATACGCAACTCCGTCACGCCCTCGCCCACCGGCTTCGCGTCACCTAAATTGCCGGATTCAATCTGGCGCAATTTTGTCTCGAAGCGCTGTGATCCACTCGATGAATGGAGAACGTCCGTTCTCATCCCGGTAGTAGATGAGTTCGATCACATGAATAAGTGTAGCTTAAAAGCTACTCAATAGTCAATTTCTTAAGACAGAAACAAGGCGAGGTCGTGATTCACTCCGATCAGATGAATCGTCATTCCCCTCCCAATTCACAGCAGCATAATTAGCTCAAAAACATCGTCCGGTAGAGAGTATCCCGCTGCACCGGCTTGAAGCCGGCGTCGCGAATGATCCTCCGCAGCTCTTCTTCCGTGGTGCAGTTACTCGTTCCCGCGGCCTTGACCACATTCTCTTCCAGCATCACCGAGCCTACGTCGTTGCCGCCGAAGTGCAGGCCTATCTCCAGGACTTTCAGACCTTGCGTCACCCAGCTTGCCTGCACGTTCTCGATGTTATCGAGATAAAGCCGCGCGATAGCCAGCACCTTCAGGTACTCGACGCTGGTCGCCTCTTCCCAGCCGCGTCCGCCGAGGGCGGTGTTTTTTGGCTGGAAGCTCCAGGGGATGAAGGCTGTAAATCCGCCGGTCTCCTCCTGCAGGCGGCGTACGACCTCGAAGTGGTTAACGCGCTGCTCGAAGGTTTCGCCCACGCCGAACATCATCGTCGCCGTGGTGCGCATCCCCAACTGGTGCGCGGTGCGATGGACGCTGACCCACTCCTCGGTGTTGCACTTGATGCGGGCGATGCGCCGGCGGACATCGTCATCCAGAATCTCCGCGCCGCCGCCGGGGATGGAATCCAGGCCCGCTGTTCTCAGGCGCACAATCGTTTCGCGCAACGAAAGATCGGAGTATTTCGCAATGGCCAGAATCTCCGAAGCTGTCAGGCAATGAAGCCAGATCTGCGGAAAGCGCTGCTTGATGCCGCTGAAGAGCCGCTCGAACCAGTCGATCTTGAGGTCGGGATGGATGCCTCCCTGCATCAGCACGCCGGTGCCGCCCATCTCGACGGTCTCGGCAATCTTCGCGCAGATTGTCTCGAAGTCGAGGATGTAGCCTTCGTCTGATCTCGCCCCCGTCAGCGGCCGGTAGAAGGCGCAGAAGGTGCAGTACTCGGTGCAGAAGTTGGTGTAGTTGATGTTGCGGTCGATGATGTAGGTGACCACGCCCTCGGGGTGCAGGCGGCGGCGCACGGCGTCAGCCTCGAAGCCCAGCCCGATCAGGTCGGGGGAATGAAAGAAATCAAGAGCCTGTTGCCGCGTCATTTGCGCCGTCTGGGACATAGATTCGATTTTAACAATTCAAAGGCTCCCTGTAGGCGGATTAGCGAATCGCTATTTTTAGCGCAGCAGCGCGTCCGCCGCCCACAGAATAGGAGCTTGCCCGTGGAAGTCGCCGGTGCGGCGGGGCCGGGCCAGATAATAGTCGAGATCATTCAGTTTGTTGGTGCCCGCGCAAACCTGCGTCACGTCGCTGTTCTGATCGATGTAGCCAATCACCGCAAGCCATGCCTTGCGCGCCGCCGGTCCGTAAGCCGGGGCGTCAAGCCATCCGTTCTTGACGCCGGAGATCATCGCAAAGGTGAACATTCCAGAGCTGGAGCTCTCCGGCCAGGCCTCCTCGTGATCGATTAGCTGCCGCCACATTCCGTCCTTGCCCTGGTACTTCAACAGCGCGGCCATCATCTTGCGATAGCCGTCAAGAATCCGCGCCCGTTGCGGGTGATCGTTCGGCAATGTCCGCAGCATCTCCGCCATGCCCGCGGCGAACCAGCCGTTGCCACGGCCCCAGAAGAAGGGCGCGTCCTCGGCATGATAGAAGAGGCCGTTGGGCTGTTGCAGCTTGTCCAGATAGGCAACCATCTCCCTGGCGTCGCGGTCAAGATATTTGCGGTCTCCGGTAGCGCGGTAGGCCTGGAGTTGCAGCATGGTCAGCATATACATGTCATCTACCCAGAAGCGCGTTTCAGCCGAAAGCCCGTCGGGTTGCGGATTTTCCCATTGCCGGTCCGCCCACCATACGCCCTCGGCCAGAAACTTTGGGTTTTTGGTTTCTATCGCAATCTCCAGCGGAATGACGCCGAAGATCGAGTCGTCCACATGGCGCCTCACCGGCCTCTGCTTGGCATCGGCGCCGCCCGGCATCAACGGATCGAAACGGGCAATCAGCTCCTTTTGCAGGACTTCGTCATTCGTAAGTTGCGCAAAGTTCAACGCGCCGTACCAGGTGGCGACCTCGGCGTAATGGATGGTGAAGGTGTACTGATGCTGACTGGCCACGAAGCGATCGGCAACCTTCTTGCCCACTTCCTGGGGCGAGGCGCCTTTTGGCCAGTTAGAGAAATAGTCGCCGCCCTGCGCGAGGGCCGGCGTGGTCGAAGCAAGAGCAAGCGCTCCTAAAAGAAATGCGTAGTTAAAAAATCTTCCTGATTTCATTCAGTGTCTCCGATATGTCAGTAAGTTTGATTCACTGATGGCTTGCTTCGTGTCAACTGTACGGCCTGCAGCCCCTGTACGTGCTACTTCTTCGTCTGCAGGCCGGTAGCCACCGGCGCGGGCGCCATCGGCTCGCCGCGCAGAATCTCCACCGCCTCCGGGGGCAGCGGCTTGTCCGCATTTGCCATGAGCAGGCTCACCTGCCACATCTTAATCTCGGTAAGCACGCCCTTGAAGGCCGGCATGCCGGTCAGCCGGATGCCGTTGGCCACCTTCCAGTAGGTCTCGCCCGGCGGGTCGTCGCTCACCCCAACCACCGCGTTGCCGTGGTGTTTCTCCCACAGCTGCGGCGCAATGGGAAACATATGCGCGCCAAACCGCGACGGCTTGCCGTGAAACCCATGGCAGGCGGCGCACTGGTCGCGGTAGATCTCGGCGCCTGCCACCAGGTTGGCCTCATCGGCCTGGATGGGCGGATTTTTCACCATCTCCCGGTCAATGCGCGCATGGAGCGGCATCCCGGTGAGCAACTGCTCATGCGGCAAGGGCGGATCGGCCACTGCCACCGGCGCATCGCCATACTTGAGCCATCCCAACACCCAAACCGGGACAAGTACGATCCCCAACAGAATTCCCAGTAAAACACGCCCCATATGCTTTGATCCTCCTATGCTGGCCTTAATCCTAGAGCATTTTGCGGCTTCATTGCCGATAATTAGCTGCGATTTGGTTATAAGTGGACCTAGAAACGATGTGCGGAAGAATGTCTGACGGATTTGGGCTCAGTCTGGCTCACGCCGTCCCCGGCTATCTCCTCGCACAAGGAGAATCACCATGGCAGATCACTCGCAGATGAAACTACCACCCCAGGAGGCACAGGCCGCCTCCTGGGGACCCCGGAAACTGGGCCGCAAGGCCATCAAGACCGACACGCGCACCCTGGCGCTGGGCGACTACCTCACCCCGTCGCTGCCGCCTCCACCGCTGGCCGCCAACTGGACCAAGGGCATCGCTTCCTGGGGCATGATGCTCAACAACACCCTGGGCGACTGCACCATCGCCGGAGTTGGACACGCCATCCAGGTATGGACCGCCAATACTGGCACGATAGTAACCATGCCCGACTCCACCATCGAGAGCTACTACGAAAAGTGGGACGGCTACGTCCCCGGAGAGCCCAAAACCGATAACGGCGGCATCGAGCTGGACGTTTTGAACGACTGGCAGAAGAATGGCTTTGCCGGCCATGCGCTTTTGGCTTTTGCCGACCCCAAAGCTTCCAACCTGATTGAAATCCGCCAGTCCATTGCTCTCTTCGGCGGCGTCTACATTGGCCTCTCGCTGCCGCTGTCAGCCCAAACCCAGAATGTCTGGGACGTGGTGCCAAACGTAGGCGCCAAGGCCAAGCCTGGCAGTTGGGGCGGTCACTGCGTCTTTGTCCCCAGCTACAACGCAAAGGGGTTTACGTGCATCACCTGGGGCCAGCCGAAGACCATGACATTGGCTTTTTGGAAGAAATACTGTGACGAGGCTCATACCCTGCTCGGACAGGACTGGCTCACTGCCAAAGGCACGCCAGACGGCTTCGACCATGCCCAGTTGCAGGCTGATCTGAAGGCCATCCGGTAGTCCATTCGGCTCCAAATTCCTTCGCCAGGAGTCCAATCCAGTACAGGCTTACACTCAAGGCTCCCCCCAAGGTGTTTTAATACCTTATGGGGGGAGCGCTATGCAGGCTTGCTTCCGTACTCCCGTGGAGGAAATCTGAAATTCATGTATTCTTTTCGCCGTTTTGCCCTTCTGCTGGCGCTGAGTATCGTTGCAGCCACCACCGCTATAGCCCAAAGCTCCACTTCGAGCAGCAACCCCCCGGTCCCCGGCCAGGCCCAGGCCGGGCAGCCTGCCGAACAGTCTCCGGGTCAATTGAGCGTCCAGGCGCGCATCAAGGCCCGCCGCGCACAGCGCCGAGCGGCCGCCATTCACGATGCCTACTCCCATCGCTTTGAGGCTTACACCGGCATGGGCTTACTGCGCTTTGAACCCGGCGCCAAACTGGAACGCGCGTGGGATTACGCCTGGAACGTCGGCGTCACACGTTACTCGAATGAGCGGCTGGGTTTCACCCTCGACGGCCGCGGCTATTACGCAACCGCCTACGTGGGCGGTCCCAACAACGTGACCGATAACGCCATCACCAATCCGGCCATCAGCCAGTATGCTTTTCTCGCCGGTCCCACATATCGTTTCTACATGCAACCCAAGTATTCGGTCTCTGGCCGCGTTCTGGGCGGAATCGAAAAGGGCAACTTTTCAGGCGACACCAACCACAGCACCACTCTTTCCACCGCGCTGGGGCTATGGCCGGATGGCTACGTCTTCGCCGCCGGCGTCAGCATTCCCGTGGAGTACAACCTGACTCCGAACATTGGATTGCGCGTTGCGCCCGAGTACTACTTCACCGGCTTCGGCTCAACGATACAGCCCGGCCGCGGCTTTACCACCGGCATCGTCTACCGCTTCGGCAAGCAGTAAACATTTGGATTATGGAAGATGAAGGCGTGGACTTCGGCCCGCGCCTTTTTTCATCGCAATCACGTGCAAAATGTGCTACACATATTACACATGGATAGGAGGTGCCTTCAAAATGCCCACGTTCGACGAAAAACGCAATATCACCCTACGCCTTAGTCGGCAAACCATTCAAAAGGCGAGAGTTCTGGCCGCCAAGCGTTCTACGTCAATCAGCGGTCTGCTCACTAGTCAGATTGAGCAGCTTGCGGAGACAGAAGACGACTACGAGCGCGCCATGAACAGGGCTTTTGCCCGGATGGAAAAAGGATTTCATTTAGGCGGGGTTCATAAGATGGACCGGGATGCACTCCATGAACGCTAAAGTCTTCGTCGACACAAACGTCCTGGTCTATGCCCACGATATTGATGCAGGATGCAAGCAACAGAAAGCGCTAGAGATACTGCTTGACCTCAGACAACAGCGATCCATTGCCGTGAGTATGCAGGTATTGCAGGAGTTATACAATGCGGTCACCCGGAAATTGGCCTATCCCATGCCGAAAGACGAGGCTCGCGCCATTGTCGAGGACTTCTCGTATTGGTGCGTTGATACCACTACGGAGGAGATCAAACGGGCCTTTCAGATTGAGGACGAGGCTCGGATCAACTTCTGGGATGCAATGATTATTGCCGCGGCGATCAAGAGCGGTGCCAGCCTGATTCTATCGGAGGATCTGAACCCCGGACAGATCATCGCCGGAATTCAGATCGAGAATCCCTTCGCACTCCCGTAAAAAATGCGCGGCAATATCTTCTGACGCTCCTCATTCCATCCGATTGAAACTTCCCCGCTTGCTATCATCAAGTCAAGCTCCCGGCAGCATTCTCCCGGCGCAACCACTGAGGTTATTCCCTTCCCTATGACTTCCGCCACCCAGGCCGCAGTTCCGTCAGAGCAAGCCGCACATGGCCCGGCGCATCTCCACGCGCCTGAGGCCGGCGCCACGGCTACGCTCATCCACGACCTGCGCGAGCTCTTCAAGGTCAAGGTAGTCGGCCTGGTGCTGGTCACCGGCTGGGGCGGATTTTATCTGGGCTCGATGCAATCCGGCATCACCAGCGTGCAGCGCGGATTGCTGGATACGCTGCTGGGCATCGGCCTGGTTTCAGCCGGGGCCGGCGCTCTGAACGAGGCCCTGGAGCGCAAGATCGACGCGCTGATGAAGCGCACTGCCGACCGGCCCATGGCCGCTGGCCGCTTCTCGCTACCCATGGGAGTGCTGGCCGGCATGACGGCGCTGGCGCTGGGCGCTGTCTGGCTGGCGCTCACCACCAACCTGCTTACCGTGGCCCTGGCGCTGCTCACGGCTTTCACCTATGTGGCCATCTATACACCGCTCAAGCGCGTCACCGCCCTGGCCACCTTTATCGGCGCGTTTCCCGGCGCCATGGGCCCCATGCTTGGCTGGACCGCCGCGCGCGGCCGCATCGAGTGGCCGGCCGTGGCGCTGTTCGCCATTCTCTTTGTCTGGCAGTTTCCGCATTTTATGTCGATCGCATGGCTGTATCGCGAGGACTACGCCAGCGCCGGCATCAAAATGCTTCCTGTCGTCCAGCCCGACGGCTGGTCCACCGTGGCCGAAGCGATGTTTTTTGCGGTGGCGATGATTCCCGTCAGCTTGATGCCTTGGCGGCTAGGTCTGGCCAGCCTGACTTACGCCGTGCTGGCCGTTGCGCTTGGCTTGGTTTACCTGGGTTACACCATCCGCTTTGCGCGCATCCTGCGCCCTGTCACAGTGGAAGAAAGCCGCAGGCTGGCTCGCGACCTGCTCAAAGTCAGTGTCCTCTATCTGCCCTTGCTCTTCACCTCGCTCATGCTCTGCGCCACAGCGAAACCTTGAGGAGACCATGACGACCGCAGCTCCATCGTCGAACACCCGCTCCGCCATCGCCGTCATTCTGGCCGTCAGCGCGGCGGCCACGGCCTTTCTCTTCTGGCTGATCTATGTCCATCCCGCAGCGGACCAAGGCAGCACAAGGCTCGCGTTTTTGCCCGCGCTGAACGCTCTGCTCAACGGCCTCAGCGCGACAGCTTTGCTGCTCGGCTACACCTTTATCCGAGCAAAGCGAATTCAGGCCCATCGCGCGGCCATGATGACGGCCTTCGGTTTCTCCACGTTTTTTCTGGTCAGCTATATCCTCCACCATGCGTTGCACGGCGACGTGCGCTACCCGGCCCATGCGGCTTTGCGCTCGGTTTACCTGCCGCTGCTGGCCAGCCATATCATTCTGGCAGTGGTGGCGCTGCCTCTGATTCTGGTCACTTTCTTCTTCTCGCTCACCGGACGGATTCCGCAGCACCGCAAAGTTGCCCGCTGGACATTCCCGCTGTGGCTTTATGTCTCGATTACCGGCGTCGTCACCTGGGCGATGCTGCGCCTGGCGCAAGGATAGGGAGACTCATGCCCGCAAACAGACCCAACCCAAGTCTGATCCCGCCCGACGGCGGTGCGCGCCAACTGCTCAAATGGGGCGTGTCGATACTGGGGGCGGGGCTTTTGGCCGCGGCGCTGCTGGAAACCCTGCTGGGCGGCTTTTCGCCCACCGGCGCCCACACCAACACGGGTTGGTTCGCGCTGATTGTCGCGCTGATAAGCATTCCATTTGGCGGTCTGCTGACGGCGCTCGGGGCTGCCAAATGGCTCCGTAACCGCAGCCTAACGCAAAGCGATCAGCACCGATAGCAGGAAGGGAATCCACCTGTATCGGTAGAATCAAACCCGTCTGCTTCATGTTGAAGCTATTTCTGGGGGATGCGCAGCCATGCGGGGGGAAGGATATCAGGGTACGGGGTGGTGGGATCGTCATCTTGCCAGATCATAGGGGCACAGACCACTTTCGTAGAACGTGGATTGAGCCAGGCGCCCCACCAGGAAAAGGTGCTGTTGGCAATGATGTGGTGGCGGCAGGCTGACATCAGACGAAGATCTTCATCGGCATTCAATTCATTGTTGTGGTCGACGAACTCCATGCGCTCACCCTTGGGCAGAGATTCTCGCGCAAAGGCAATATCGTCGGAGAACACGAAGAAAGTCGGGTTACTGATTCTCTCCATCATCGTCTGCATGGCTCGCGCATAATAGCTGGACGGCAAGAGTCTTACGCCGCCGAGCCAGACAGCATAGTCGCCGCACCGTACGTGTACTGAGACAGGGTTTTCAGCTGCGCGAATTCGTTCCAATGTTTCCAGGTTTCTCCCCGACGGGGGTCTCCGAAAACAGAATTCTGTTCGTATGAAATCCTCCACATCCTGTGCATATTGATATGCCTGAAAATAACCCTCGAGGTAAACGACCCGTGTGGATGGCTGCACAGGAAGCGCGGGAAGAAAGGTCCAGTGTTGAGCGAAGGGCTCTTGCAATACCTCAGAGCGAGTTGCGAAGCGGGTGAGAATTACAAGCGGCCTCTTTATGCGCGATACCGAGCATATCAGGCGGTCCAACTTTGTGAACTGTCTGAATGGCGCGGAAATGCAGAAATTTGAAAGTAAAAATGGCCGCGGATGACCAAAAGCGGTATTGTTTTTGTTATGCCTTCGAAGAATCTCCAGTGTTGCTCCATACTTCCTGGCATAGAAAACACCCGCGGCGTACTGGAAGAGTTGATTACCCAAGCCGTACTTTTGAATGAGCAATATCTTCATATCCAGATATTCCTGAAGGGAACGATATAGCTGCATTTGCTACGAAGGGGCAAACGATTTCTGGTGCTGCAGAAAAATTGTCTAGTAAACGCGGCTTCCATGTGAGTCTATCCTGATACTTAATTGATATATTACTGTAAAGCCTGGTAACTATTGGCAGTCAACAGGAGTAAACCGACATGGCAAGAAGCGTGAACAAAGCCACTCTGATAGGCAACGTAGGCAAGGATCCTGAGATTCGCTCCACCCCCAGCGGCACCATGGTAGCCACCTTCGGGCTGGCCACCAGCGACCGCTTTCAGGATGCGCAGGGCAACTGGCAGGACCGCACTGAATGGCACAATCTTGTGGCCTTCAAACGCACCGCGGAGATCGTCCGCGACTACGTGAAGAAGGGCTCCAAGCTGTATGTAGAGGGCAAGATACAGACGCGCAGCTGGGAGGACAAGGAGACCAAACAGAAGCGCAATCGCACCGAAATCCTGGTCAATGAGCTGGTTCTTTTATCTGCCCGCGAGGAAGGCTCAGGCGGCGGGAGGCCGGCAAGTTCCGGCAGTTCGGCGTCCAGCTTCGACCAGCGTCCACAGGCCGCCGCCGGCGCCCCGGACGAATACACCCAGCAAACCGAAATCTCCGACGACGACATTCCGTTTTAAGGACAAGGGTCAGCCTTCAGCGGTCAGATTGGGAGCCTGAAGGAGAGCGCGATGCGCGAAACACTGGCGGGCAGATTGACGTGGGAACCGACCGGCGAAGGCATTCGCGTCGATATTCCGGCGCGGCGAAGCTGGACGATTGTGATTAATTTCCTGTGGCTGATCTTATGGTGTGGCTTCGGATGGCTGGCGCTGAACAAGATTCATGAAGGCCACCATGCCGCGACCCCCATTCCATTGATCTGGCAGGTGGGTTGGGCCGCCGGAGTGGTTTTTATGACCGCCAGGATCCTCTGGAGTCTCACCGGTACGACCACGCTCGAACTGAATTCTTATCAACTGCGAATCTCCCGCCAGATGATGGGGATGCAACTGGGTACGCGAAGCTATGCCAACGCGGATGTGCGCAACCTGAGATTTATCCCCAATATGATTCGCGGCCGGTCCAACCTGCCCAGCCACATCGAGTTTGAAGAGAAGGACAAGACACGCTCCTTCGCCTGGGGGGTGTCGGAGACAGAAGCCGTGGCGCTGATCGACAAAATGATGGAAGTCTATAAATTTCCAAAGGCCCTTGAGTCCGGCAGCGCCGCGACAACAGAAGCTGGCTAAGCCTGGTTTGCTTCCTCTACATTGTCCTTATTGTCGTGACGCTACGGTTGTGTGAATGCTCCCTGGTTGCTAGATTGGTAGGCAAATTCTAGACTGAATCCGGCAGTTCATTGCAAACAGCCAAAGGAGGGAACCATGTCAAACGAAGCGAAGTGCCCCGTAGCGGGAGGCGCGCTGAAACATGCTACGGCTGGAGCGCCAACGAACGCAGATTGGTGGCCCAATCAACTGAATCTGAAGATTTTGCACCAACACTGTCCGCTGTCCAATCCCATGGGCGCGGGGTTCAATTACGCTAAGGAGTTCAAGAGCCTCGACTTAAACGCCGTGATCAAGGACTTGCGCGCCTTGATGACAGACTCGCAGGATTGGTGGCCGGCGGATTACGGCCACTATGGACCGTTCTTTATTCGCATGGCTTGGCACAGCGCAGGCACCTATCGCATCGCCGACGGCCGCGGCGGCGCGGGCCACGGGGCGCAGCGATTTGCTCCCCTGAACAGTTGGCCGGACAACGTGAGCCTGGACAAGGCCCGCCGGTTGATCTGGCCGATCAAGCAGAAGTACGGCCGTAAACTCTCCTGGGCCGACCTGATCGTTCTCGCGGGGAACGTGGCGCTGGAGTCGATGGGATTGAAAACCTTCGGCTTCGGCGGCGGGCGCGTGGACATCTGGGAGCCGGAAGAAGACGTTTACTGGGGTCCGGAGGGCAAGTGGCTGGGAGACGAACGCTACAGCGGCAACCGTCAGCTCGAGAATCCTCTCGGCGCGGTTCAGATGGGCCTCATCTATGTGAATCCGGAAGGTCCCAACGGCAAGCCGGATCCTATCGCCGCGGCTATCGACATCCGGGAGACCTTCGCGCGCATGGCGATGAACGACGAGGAGACCGTTGCCCTGATCGCCGGCGGACACACCTTCGGCAAAACGCATGGCGCCGCCGATCCGCTGAAGTATGTTGGACCGGAACCAGAGGCTGCACCCATCGAAGAGCAGGGCCTGGGATGGAAAAACAGCTTTGGCACTGGCAAAGGCGTCGACACGATCAGCAGCGGATTGGAGGGCGCGTGGACCGACAACCCGGTGAAGTGGGACAACGACTATCTCGAAAATCTCTTCAAGTATGAGTGGGAACTGACCAAGAGCCCCGCCGGCGCGCAGCAATGGACGCCCAAGGGCGGAGCCGGAGCAGGCACCGTGCCCGATGCTCATGACCCCAAAAAGAAGCACGCCCCCACCATGCTCACGACCGATCTTTCCCTGCGCATGGACCCGATCTACGAGAAGATTTCCAGGCGCTTCCTCGATCATCCGAAGGAGCTCGCGGATGCCTTTGCCAAGGCCTGGTTCAAGCTGACGCACCGCGACATGGGGCCTGTCTCGCGTTATCTTGGCCCGCTGGTTCCCAAGGAGCATCTGATCTGGCAGGACCCCGTTCCCGCGATGGATCATGCATTGATTGGGGAGGAGGATATTGCCGCCCTGAAGGCGAAGATCCTGGCGTCGGGGCTTTCTATTTCCCAATTGGTTACGACGGCCTGGGCTTCTGCGGCAAGCTTCCGCGGCACCGACAAACGCGGCGGGGCCAACGGAGCGCGCATTCGCCTGGCGCCGCAAAAGGATTGGGATGTGAACCAGCCGGCCGAACTGACCAAGGTTCTTCCGAGGCTGGAGGCGATCCAGAAGGATTTCAACGGCAAGCAAGCAGGGAAGAAGAAGGTCTCGCTGGCTGACCTGATCGTTCTGGGCGGCTCGGCGGCCATCGAGGAAGCTGCCAGGAAGGCCGGCCACGACGTGAAGGTTCACTTCGCGCCGGGTCGCACGGATGCGTCGCAGGCGCAGACCGATGTGCATTCATTCGCTGTTTTGGAGCCCACCGCGGACGGCTTCCGCAACTACATCCGCAAGGGACAGGAAGAAGCCGCGGCTGAGCTGCTGCTGGAGCGGGCAAACCTGCTGACGCTCACCGCTCCCGAGATGACGGTTCTCGTCGGCGGCCTGCGCGCTCTCGATGCAAACTTCGGGCACTCCCAACATGGCGTTTTCACCAAGCGGCCCGGAACCTTGAGCAATGATTTCTTCGTGAATCTCCTCGACATGAAGACGAAGTGGCAGAAATCCGCCACCTCGGAAGGCGTATTGGAGGGGCGCGATCGGGCGAGCGGCGAGCTCAAGTGGACGGGCACCGTAGTCGATCTGGTCTTCGGTTCGAACTCTCAGCTCCGTGCGCTCGCGGAAGTCTATGCGTGCGGCGACGGGCAGCATAAGTTCATGCACGATTTTGCAGCGGCCTGGAGCAAAGTGATGAACCTGGATCGCTTCGACCTCGCGTGATCTGGAAAGAAGGGTCTAGAGTATTTTCACAGTTCCTGAAGGGTGGGTTTAGTGGTTTCCCACCCATTTCACTAAGAACGTGAAATGGATGGGGCACGGAGCATCCTTACAGTATCAGTAAAATGCTCTAAGAGCGCAGCCTCGATGGGTGATTGGGTTATCCCGAGCCAGGTCGAGGCTGCGCTGATCCTACAACTTCCCTATTTAGCGGCTTTGCTCAGGGGGTCGTTGTCTCTGTCGGTGGCTTCAGCGAGGGCGGCCAGGCGGGCGGCCAGCTCCGGCGACCAACTTGTCTCCGGGGCGCGCCAGCTCCAGTTGCCAATGGGCTGGGCCGGGGTATTCATGCGGGCCTCGGCACCCAGCTCAAGCAGGTCTTGCGCGGGAACCACGGCCATCTGCGCCACGCTAGCCTCGATGGCCCAAATCAGCGGCCATACCGGCTGTGTGCCCACCGGCCCCACATACGCCTCGATGGCGCGGTGCTCCGCTTTGCCGGCCGCCTGCCACCATCCCAGCGTGGTGTTGTTGTCGTGGGTTCCGGTGTAGGCCACGGTGTCGGGGGTGTAGCGGTGGGGCAGGTGGATATGCGCTTCCTTGTCTCCGAAGCCGAATTGCACGACCTTCATCCCCGGCAGGCCACGTTGCTTTCTAAGAGCGTCTACCTCGGGGGTAATCATGCCCAGGTCTTCAGCTATGAGCGGCAGCGGCCCCAGCGCCGCCTCAAGGGCGCGGAAGAGGGCCAGCCCCGGAGCCTTGACCCACTCGCCGTGGACCGCCGTCTCCTCTGTGGCGGGAATGGCCCAGTAAGCCTCGAAGCCGCGGAAGTGGTCGAGACGGATAATGTCGTAGAGCGAGCAAGCGTGGCGGATGCGGTCGATCCACCAGTCGAATCCGCGTACGGCGAGGACATCCCAGCGATAGAGCGGGTTGCCCCAGCGCTGGCCGGTGGGTGAAAAGTAGTCGGGCGGCACACCGGCGATGCGGAGGGGCTTCAGATTTTCGTCCAGCTCGAAGAACTCGGGGTGAACCCATACGTCGGCGGAATCCATGTTGACGAAGATGGCCACGTCGCCCAGGATGCGGATGGTGCTCAGCGCAGCGGCCTCGCGGAGTTGATTCCACTGTAGAGAAAAAGCGAACTGGAGTGCCTTTTCCTGGGCGATGGCGCGATGGTGTTGCTCGGATACCTTGGCCAGCGCCTCCGGCTGACGGCGGCGCAGCGGCTCAGGCCACTCGGGCCACGCGCCGGTGTTGAATTGGCGGCGCAGCACGGCGTATAGAGCGTAGTCGGCCAGCCAGGAAACTGCGGAGCGGCAAAACTCCCCAAACTGCTTCCACTGGGTGGCCAGTTTCGCATCGAGCGGCCCGTGGTCGAGAAAATTACCCGCCGCCTCGAAGAGCAGGGGGAGCTTGCGCTCCTCCACCCTGTCAAAATCGACATGCCCGGCGCGGCCGTTGAGGTCAGCGATGCGGGAGCCGTCGATCCAGCCCCAGTTGGAGAGAAATTCCAGGCTGATGAGAAGCGGGTTGCCGGCGAAGGCGGAGGTGGCCGCATAGGGCGAGTTGCCGAAGCCGGTGGGGCCGAGGGGAAGAACCTGCCAGATGTGCTGCCGGGCTGAGGCCAGGAAGGCGACAAACTCATGGGCGGCAGGGCCCAGGTCGCCGATACTTCCATAGGAGGGCAGGGAAGTAACATGCAGCAGAACGCCGGAGGAGCGGTGAAACGCCATAGATTGATTATCGGCGGTCGCGGAGCCGGACGCGATGTCCTGTATGACACAAAAAACCCGCTTCCTGAATGGATGCGGGCCTTTTGCTGTTTCCTGCCGGCGTAGAGCTTATGTAGCCGGGACGCCTTTTGCTTTGGGCATCATGATGCGGTTGTGCTTCCTGTAGTTCTCCATGATGGTGCCCAGGAAGATGCTGAAGGCCTCGCCGCGGCGCTGGTAGAGAATCTGATCGCGGGTCTGGTCGAAGTTTTTGGCGATATCGTCGGCGGTGGGCTCCTGCTTGTCGACAAGCTTGGCTACCACTCCGGTGCGTCCTGCGTTGATGGGACCGCTCAGCTCACCGGGCTTGAGGTCGAAGAGTTGGGGGGCCACCTGGCCCACCTGGCCAAAGTCGGGCACCTGCCCGGAGAGACCCACCAGGTCGCTGGTCTTGAGAGTGGCGCCCACGGTCTTGGCGGCCTTGTCCAGATCGTTGAGGTTTTTGGCCTTCTGCGCCAGTTCCTGGGTCTTTTGGCTAAGCAGGACGGGGAGCTGCTCGCTGCTGTAGTCGTCGGCAACGTGGCTCTTCCAGTCGGCAAAGGCGGGCGCGTGGGCTGGAGCCACCTCAGTGACCTGGAAGACGGCATAGCCTTCGCCGGTGGCCGCCGACTGCGGCGGGTCGCCCTGTTTGGACTGGAAGGCCATGCCGAGGATCTCGGCAGAGTTAGGCAGCGCGGAGATTACGCCCTGCACGCCGACCAACGGCGTAGTGGCCACTTCGAGATGGTGAGCAAAGGCGGTCTTCTCCAGGCCGTTCTTGATGGCCTCGGAGGTCAGCGCGCGCGCGTAGTTCTCTTCGGCGGCGGCCTCTTTCTGGCGAATCAGAGTGGCCTGGATGGTGGGCCGGACCTCGTCGATGGACTCAGAGTGCGCCGGTTGGCGTTCTTCGACCTGAACGATATGGTAGCCGAACTGGGTCTTTATGATCTGAGTATCGCCGATCTTCTGGGCGAAAATGGCGTTGTCAAACGCGGGCACCATCATGCCGCGACGGGCAAAGCCCAATTCACCGCCCTTGTCCTTGCTGCCGGGGTCGTCGGAGTTTTTCCGGGCCAGGTCGGCAAAGTTCGCGCCGCTTTTGATCTGCTTGAGCAGTCCATCGGCCTTGGCCCTGGCCTCGGCATCGGTCTTGGCGTCGGCTCCGGGCGCTACCTTGATGAGGATGTGGCGCGAACGAGCCTGCTCCGGAACCGAGTATTCGGACAGGTGCGCATTGAAGTACTGCTGAATCTCCTGCGGGCTGGGCTGCGGCACTCCGCCGGGCAACTCATTGGGAGTAAAGGCAAAGTATGTAATCTTGCGCTGCTCGGGCACGGCGGAGACGTAGCGAGCGGCGTTCTTT
Organism: Occallatibacter sp.; assembly: GCA_052145195.1. GTDB lineage: Bacteria > Acidobacteriota > Terriglobia > Terriglobales > Acidobacteriaceae > Telmatobacter. The sequence continues at coordinate 21,615 of JBKQPC010000005.1, forward strand.
TTGAAGAAGGCCTCGAGGTCCGCATCTGACGGGTTGATGGCCTTGCGCAAGTCGTCGATGGAGATCACCGCGTATTGGAATTTGATCTTGATGTTCTGACTGCGATAGGTGTTGCGGACATCCGCATCGCTTACCATGACGCCGGAGGTGATCAGCGTCTGCAGCCGGTGGATGATGATTTCGTTCTGAATCTCCTGCTCGAACTCCCCTACCGACATATTGAACTGGCTGGTGACGAATGCGGTGTAGCGATCTGTGCCGATGAACTTGCCGTTGGGGAAAAAGATCTCGCCAAACTGCCCCTGGTGCAGGAATTGGACCACATCGTCTCCCGTGGCGGTGACGCCCAGCTTGTCAGCTTCGGCCAGCAGAATATGCTGCTGTACCAGTTGCTGGCCAGCCTGCTGCTCGAAGATGCGCATGATTCCCGGGCTTTCAAGGTATTTCGGGTTCTGTTGCTGCGCCTGGCGGCGAGCCACCATGCCTACCCGCTCCTGGCTCACCGTCATGCCCGAGGAAAAGAAGCGGCTGTACCAGTGGGGGTAGATGATGGCGTAGGTGTCTACAGTGGAGACTCCCATGCCGGTCAGGCCGGGGATCAGGTAGATCACCATGCCCACCGAGACGACGGCGATGATGACAACGAAGATTGCTTTGACGATTCGGCTGTCTTTTGCTTGCAGGAAACGGATCATGGATGGACTCGGGACCTTCTGCTCTCCAGGCACGGGCGGGAGACGCATGTGACCGCATAAAAACTGCTGCGGGCCTCTCCCACGGATGCGCAAGTGTCGCTAGACGCGATTCATTGTCATTATAGCCGAGCGGAGATGCGGGCGATGGCAGAGCCTCAACGCAAAGCGCGTCCGGATGGTTAGCGCCAGTAGTAGTACCCGCCTTCGACCGGGTAGTAGGGGTGATAGTAGACCGGCGGATAGCCGTACGCATAGGGATATGGCCGGACATAGTAGGGGCCATAACCACGCCGGTAGAGCGCTGGGCCGCCGGAATAAAGCCCCTGCGCCAGCCGGGCTGCTTCCTGCGCACTGACTGGGGTTACGGTCAACGGGGAGTTGAGGTGGAATTCCACCAGCGCCTCGGAGGGAATCCAGACATTCGGCCCGGGAGAAGCTGCGGAAGCCGCCGTGCCCGCGGCCACGCCCGCCCCGGCTCCGATGGCGCAGCCTGTGCCGCGGCCAGCGGCGCAGCCAATAATCGTGCCCATCAGGCCGCCGGTTATGGCGCTGCCCACCGTTCGACCGGCTTTATTTGGCCCCTTGACCTTGAACAGTCCGGAATCTACGGGGTAGTTCTGGCCGCCCAGGTCCAGCGAGGTGAGCTTGAGCGCCAGTTCCGCGCTGCCTGCCAGGTCGCCGGGCTTTTTGACCTCGGATACCACTCCATGAACGGTTGCGCCGCGGGGAATCGCTCTCACGCCGTCGACATTCACGTCGCGAATCACTATGAACTGGACCGGCTCGCCGTCCTTGGCATGCTTGCTGCCGACCGGCTCACTGGTGCGCAACTGCAGCAGGGTTCCCTGGGGAATGGTCACCGGGCCCTTGGGAGCTTCCTGGACTGAAGGTGGAGGCGCAATGGGGCCTTGCCCTTGAGCTTGTCTTTGGGCCTGAATCTCGGCGATCACCTGGGCGCGAATCTCAGCGCGCAACTGGGCCTGGGCATCGGACTCGTTAGCGGGCGGCAAGGGGCCGTCCGGACTATTCGCCGCGGGATTGGGGGTTCCAGCTTCGCCCTGCTGGTTGTCAGCCGGGTTCTGCACGGGCGGTGCTTGCGCATTGCCGACCTTGAGATTGTTGTTCACCTTGGTCACGCCCTGCACATGGCTGGCAATCGACTCCGCCAGATTACGGTTGGATGTGCTTGCAACCGTACCGGAGAGCGTGACCTCGCCCTGAATAGTGGCCGCCGTGATCAGGTCGTTCTTCAGCACCGTGGAAGCGTCCAGGGCATGCACCACGTCCATCTCAATCTGGCCGTCGGTGCGGACCGCGGCTGCCGGGGAAGGGGGTGCGGCTGCGTCCTGGGCGAGCGCCAAAATGCCGCACATGGCTACTAACCCAGCCCACGCCAAGGCCTGATGGATAACTCTCTTGAACATTGGCCGATTCATTGTTGTATTTCTCCTGCGCCTGAAGTCTTGCTTCCGGTTCACCTTAGACGGGAATCTACGGAAGCCGTCATTGGATTGGACACCGCCGACGGGAAAAAGTTGCTGCGGGATTTTCAAGACGGGGAACAGTGATCAGGGAACAGGGGGCATAGGTTTCAGACCGTACGGCCCGGCTCGATCAGAGTTCAGCCACGATTTGGCCCCGAAGACCCGCTCATCGCGATAGGACTGCGATGAACGGGGCACAGCTTTTCATGACCGATGGTGATTCTTTGTGTTGATGACCTGGTTCACCTGCATTCTTACTGGAGTGCCTCATCCACGGCCGCGGCCAAAGCCAGCAATCCGCCCTCGAGATCGGCTCCCAGATGAACGCGCAGGGCGCGGCGGCCACGCGACTCGAGCACCGCCAGATCCCCGGCGGCCTGGGCGTCTATGACGACGCCAAAGCTCAGCTTCTGGCCGGGAATCTCCACATCGACGGCGTGGTCCGCGGTGATCTGCAAGAAGACGCCGGTGTTTGGCCCACCCTTGTAATCCTGGCCGGTGGAGTGCAGGAAGCGCGGGCCGAAGCCCAGGCAGGTGGCCACGCGTTTGGTGTCGCGCACCTTGTGCCGGATGCACTGAATCGCCTCCTCATGCTCGGGGAACATGGGCAGAAAAGCCAATGCGGCAAAGTAGTCGCCGGGTTGAATCTGGTTGAGATGCGCGCGCAGATAGCCGGCGAGGGTTTTGGCGGGGGCGGCAGCCTTGAGCGTGGCGGCATAGGCGTCGGTGGCGAAGAGCTGGATGCCGTTATCCGCCAGCACCGGCTCGCGTTGCACCAGCTTGCCGGTCTGCTCATAGGCCGCGGTGAGGGCGCGCGTCTCGATCTTGGCCGATTCCACGTCCGGCTGGTCAAAGGGATTGATGCCCATCACTGAGCCGGTTACGGAGGTGGCGACCTCCCAGGTGAAGAACTGCCCAAAAATCTCATAGAGGTCGGCAATCTCGATGTGAATGACCGGATGGCCGGCGGCCTCGATTGCCGCTACTTTGGCTGCAAGGCTCGCATCGGCGCTCTTATCGGCAGTCGCCGCATAGCGGATGCAGGCGAAGATGCGGTCAGAGCCGTAAAACTCCGGCGCGGCGATGGCTTCGCGGTCCACCGGCGTAATGCCCTTGCCCAGCTTGCCGGTGGATTCGGCGACCAATTGTTCAAGCCATGCGCCCAGGTCGGAGATCTCCGGCGAGGTGAAGATGGTGAGCTTATCGCGCCCGGCGTTGGCTGCGGAGCCCAGTAGCAGGCCCAGTTCGACGGCAGGATTTTGTGCAGGAGCCAGTTTGGCCGAAGCCACGGCCTTGGCTGCTTCAGCCAGCAGCTTCTCCGCATCGAGGCCGGCCAGCGTGGCCGCGATCACGCCAAAGTTCGACAGTGCCGAGAAGCGTCCGCCAATGGCGGGGTCGCCGTAGAAGATATAGCGGAAGCCGTCCTCTTTGGCCACCTGCTCCATCTTCGAGCCGGGATCGGTGATGGCCATGAAATGGCTGCCAGCCTCTTCCGCGCCCACGGCTTCCTTCATCTCGTTGAAAAAATATTGCTTGAGGATGTTGGGCTCGAGCGTGGAACCGGATTTGCTGGCCACCACCACCAGCGTATCGGCCAGGTTGGCCTCGTTGCGAGCGGTGAAGACCTGCACCGGGTCGGTGGAATCGACGATGCGCAGCTCGGGAAAATTTGGTTGCTGGCCAAAGGTCACGGCCAGCACTTCGGGGCAGAGGCTGGAGCCACCCATGCCGAGCAGCAAGACGGTCAGGAAGTCGGCGGTTTCCACCTCCGCGCCCAGCTCGGCAAGGATTCCCAGATCCATCTGCTGGCGCTCGACAATGTCGAGCCAGCCCAGCCACTTCTCCTCGCCGCTATTGGTCCACAGGCTTGCATCCTTCTGCCAGAAGCGGGCAACTTTGTTGTTGGCGGTCCAGTCGGCGGCAGCCAGGTCCACGGCGCCGCGAAGTTTGGGTGGCAGTGCGAATCGGAAGCTCATCTTGTATTTGATTGTGCATCAAAAGCCGGCATTTTGAATGTGCCGCTGTCACAAAAGCCTTCGCCGAAGCAGATTTTTGTGAAAAATTGTTTACCGGAGCGTGGTGGGCAGGCGGAAACAGAGCATAAATCATCAGCAATCGGCAAAGGATTCAGGCAGGTCTGGCGAACAGTTGCCGAAGGAACATCAGGACGAAGCGGGGGTTGTGCCGAATGTAACGCATGGCTAGGCGGCGCGGCTCGGTTGCGAGGCGAAATACCCATTCAAGCCCGCAGCTTTGCATCCATCGCGGAGCCCGGCGCTTGCTGCCGGCGATGAAGTCGAAAGCGGCCCCAACGGCAAACATCACGGCGGGAACCCGGCCCAGGTGGTCGATGATCCAGTGCTCCTGCCTGGGGCAGCCGAGGCCAACGAAGAGCAGTTGCACGCCGGAAGAGTCGATTCGCTCTACGGCAGCCGAGTCTTCCTGGGGAGTAAGCGCTCGGAATGGCGGGCTTTCGGCATAGGCCACGTTGAGATTGGGGTGCCGCAGACGCACCACGCCGAGAAGAGAATCGAGAATGACTTGGCTGCCGCCATAAAAGCCGACAGAAACCCCGTCTTTTTCTGCTGCCGCCAGCAATGCTGCCGTGGCATCCGGGCCGCAGACCCTCTGGGCGCGTTTTTCTCCCAGCAGGCGAAGCGCCCATACAAGAGGCATTCCGTCAGGAAAAGCCGTGCCGGCGTTATTCAACTGAAGAAGGAAAGCAGGATCGTCCGCGGCTTCCATCATCACATGGACATTGGCGAAAAACAGCGCGCGGGAGTGCCGCTCGCGGGCCCATGCAAGGCTGTGATGAACCACCTCATCGTAGCTGCTGACGGCGACATTGACCCCAAGGATGGGCCGGGTAGCAAAAGGATTCATTGGTTCGGCGGTCGCCATCACGCTGGGATGCTCCTCAGGGATAGTTTGCGCGCTCCTCGACAAGGCCACTCTTGACGCCAAAGCGCTGTCAACCGCCGCTGAAAACGCCGGCCCTCAATAATGGAGGTGGCTGAAATGATACATTACCCCGACGGAGAAGCCCTCCGGAGAGAGCGTACCACCGTTTTGATCAGTCGGGTAGCGCTTCCAGTAATTGGGCCAGAACTGGTATTCATAGTCGACCCGCGCCCAGATATTCCGTGAGATGCGGTAATTGATGCCACCGCCTATGGTGGTAATGGTGCGGGAGTCATGCCAATACACAGGAGGAGTATAGTTTGTATTCTCGTTGTCCGCGTTGCCGTATCCCATCATGAACTTTGCATAAGGGCGGAAATTGCGGTAGCGAGGCCAGGAGTAAATCGCGCCGCCCGAAGCAACGTCCTCCCGCAGACCTGCCGGAAGAGACTCCGAACGGCCGTAGTTGAGATCGCGGGCTTCGGCTTCCAGGCCGATACCTTGCAGAATGTGCGGCATATGGCGCAAGGTATAGTCAATCCACAGAGTGCCACCCAGCAGGTGACCGCGATCAATATCGGGGTTGTAGCCGGAGAGGCCGACGCCGACTGCCCAAGGTAAATAACCCTGCGTGGCTGCTGGTGCGGATTGAGCAAGAACGGAGGAAGCCGCGTAAATAAAAAGTGCGGCAAGGGTCGGCCCTAGGTACGGCTTCAAGTCCATTCTGTGTCTCCTTTGCAGGACAACTGATTCAGGACACTTTCTTCTGAGACATTGCTCTGCGCATGAGTGTACATCTTCGCTGTAAAAATGCGAAACAGGCCGTGTGCGCGTTCCAGGTTGGGGGTATGCAATCCGGGTAGGCGCTTCCCATTCCTATATAGGGAACAGCCAATTTAGCCGGTTTTAGTCATTGGTTTGCCATGGGCCAGCGGGGCGTAATGCGGATCAAGTTCAATCCGCCGCAATCTTCCACGTTGAACTCCGGCGAAGCAGCGGGAATAGCCGCTATGCCTCCCGTGGGCAGTTCCAGGGGCTCGAAGCCTTCCCCGGCAATCTTTGCCACCCCCGCCGCCGCAAACAGGTACTGCAGGCCGGGGGAAGGCTCGCCGTCAGCAGCCAGAATGGGGCCGGAGATACTGGCGCTGGTTCTGCTGCCCACGACTCCAAGGCTCTCCACGCAAAAGTAATCCCCCTCCATCAGAATGCTGCGGTCAGGCAAAACTCTGGGCGGAATCTTACCGGCGCGGGTCACGAGCTTGACGGCTTCGAGAGATTTCTGAATATGCAGCTCGCGCCCCCGCCCATAGTCGTACATCCGGTAGGTCAGGTCGCAGTTCTGCTGGGTCTCCAGCAGAATCGATCCCGGCCATATGGAGTGAACCGTTCCCGCATCCACAAAGATCATCTCTCCGGGGGCCACATGGAGCATGTTCAGACTACTTTCCAGCGTGCCCTTCTCGATTCCTTCTTTGACCTGGTCCAGCGTTACGCCCGGCGTGAGCCCGCAGGCCACCTGCGCGCCTGGCTCGGCCTCCAGCACGTACCAGCACTCCGCCTTGCCGCGCGGATAGCCATACTTTTGCGCCATGGCGTCGTCCGGATGCACCTGAACGCTGAGTTTTTCTTTGGCAAAGATGACCTTGATCAGCAGCGGAGATCCGCCACTGCGTGGGGCAGCCGTGCCCAGCAGCGCTTCGGGAGCCTGGGCAAAGAGCGCACCCAGCGTCTGGCCGGCATGCACGCCTGTGGCCACAATGCACTGCTCCCCGGTGAGCCAGGCCTCGCCGATAGGATGATCGCCACTGGCAACCTGGTCATACCAGGGATGAAGATCCCTGCTGCCCCAGACTCGCTCGGCAAACCAGGGCGCAATGCGAAAGGGAGCCCATGCGGAAGGAGCGGGTTGCGAGATTATTTCCATGAGTCGATACCGTTATTGTCCGAGATACAAGACATGCTGGATTTTTTGGCTGCAATTTCACTTTAGCAGAGAGCCAATCTGGCTGGCACGGACTGAGCTTCGGCGCGCCCAACGTGATTTTGACGCCGATGAACGAGTCCCCAAAAGTGGCGCAGCTTGCCCCATCCTCCCTCGAACGAATAACCTAAGAGCGTCTTGAATATTCCACTGGCCGGGAATTCCCCAGCCGCCACCTCACGATCAACCGCCAAGGAGAGAGCGCAGGCGCATGTCGAAGCCAGTTTCCATCTGTGTGATCGGGTCCGGTTACGTGGGACTCGTTGCGGCCGTTTGTTTTGCGGAAATCGGACACCAGGTTATCTGCGTGGACAATGACGAGGCCAAGGTGAAAACCCTCCATGACGGCGGCGTGCCCATCTTCGAGCGGTATTTACCCCAGCTTCTTGATAAGCACCGTGGGCGCGGGGTGAGCTTTACCTCCGCTCTGGGCGCGGCTGTGGAGCAGAGCGAGGCCGTCTTTATCGCGGTGGGCACTCCCCAGGGCGATACCGGCGCCGCTGACCTTTCTTATGTTGAAGCGGTGGTGGCGGAGATTGCCCGCTCCATCAACAGTTACAAGGTCATCGTGGAAAAGAGCACGGTGCCGGTCTACACCAACGAGTGGATACGGCGCGTGCTGCACCGCGCGGGAGTGGCCCCGCAGAGCTTCGATGTGGTCTCGAACCCTGAATTCCTACGCGAAGGGACGGCGGTGATGGACTTTCTGCATCCCGACCGCATCGTGGTGGGGGCGAACTCCGAGCGCTCCGCCGAGGTGTTGCAACGGATTTATGAGCCGCTCACCGGGGGAGGCTATTATGCCCAGCCGGGCGCCTTGCCGGGAGCGCGTAGTGCTGCTTCGCCGGCCAGGCTTTTGGTCACTTCGGCGCAGAGCGCGGAGATTATCAAGCACGCCTCCAATGCCTTCCTGGCGCTGAAAATCTCCTTTATCAACGCCGTGTCCAACCTGGCCGAGACGGTGGATGCGGACATCGAGGACATCGCCGCCGGCATAGGCATGGACAGCCGCATTGGAGACAAATTCCTCAGCGCGGGGCTGGGCTATGGCGGCTCTTGTTTTCCCAAGGACGTGGCTGCCTTTCACTGGGTGGCGCAACAGCAGGGCGTGGACCTTCAACTGCTTGAAGAGATTCGCAAGGTTAACGATGCCCAGAGAGAGATTTTCTTCAACAAAGTGCGGGCCGCGTTGTGGACTCTGCGCGGCAAACGGCTGGCCGCCCTGGGCCTGGCCTTCAAGGGCGGCACAGATGACATCCGCGAGTCTCCGGCCATCGACGTGATCGGAAAACTGTTGGAAGCCGGCGCCCTGATCACGGCCTATGATCCGGCAGCCAT
>JBKQPC010000006.1:0-32758 GCA_052145195.1 Occallatibacter sp.
CGGGCGGCAAACAGTGCTGGATGGGCGACCTCGAAGGCATGTCGGAGCGCATCGGCCAGAGTCCTGACGAAGACATCTGGCAGCTCCGGGCCGACAACCGCGCTGCGCTGGTCAAATACGTCCGTGAGCACTACGCGCGCCAATAGCTACGAGCTCTCACAAGGCCGCTCTATCCAAATTATCACAGAGACGGGTTTGCCGCTTGACCGGCTCGCGCGGCGGCCGATTCGCCGCCTGTGTTATAGTTTCTCGCGGAGAAGAATATGACTCTCGGACAGTTTCTAGGCAAGCAATTCATTGCTGTTATCGAGTGGAATGAACCGGCTGACGGCATTCTTACTTATCGCTATCCCATGCGCGACCTGGAGATAGAAAACGGCGGCCAGCTCACCGTGAGCGAATCGCAGATGGCCGCCTTCGTCAACGAAGGCAAGATTGCCGATGTCTTCGGCCCCGGCCTGCACACGCTCTCGACCCGCAATCTCCCCTTGCTCACCGATCTGATGAACTGGGACAAGGCCTTTGAATCCCCCTTCAAGTCCGAGGTTTACTTCTTCTCGACCCGCCTGCAAATCGACCAGAAGTGGGGCACGGCCACGCCCATCACCATCCGCGACAAGGAGTTCGGGGCCGTTCGCCTGCGCTGTTACGGCATCTACTCCTATCGCATCAGCGATGCGCGCGTCTTCTTCAACCAGATCAGCGGCACCCGCGATGTTTATCTTGCCGCTGACCTCGAAGGCCAGTTGCGCAACACTATCGTGGCTCGCATGACCGATATCTTTGCCGGCAGCGACGTCCCATTTCTCGACATAGCAGCCAATCAAGCTCTGCTGTCTTTCAAGATTGCCGATGTGATGAAACCGGCCTTTGCCGCGCTCGGCCTTGAACTGAATCAATTTGTTGTCCAGAACGTCTCCCTGCCCGAAGAGCTGCAAAAGGTCTTTGACCAGCGCATCGGCATGAACATGGTCGGCGATCTCGGACGCTACACGCTTTACTCAGCGGCGGAGTCGCTGGATTTGTCAGCGGCCAACACCAGCGGCGCGGCCGGCATGGGCATGGGCCTTGGCGCAGGCGCCGCGGTCGCGCAGGTTCTCTCCAACGCTCTCAAGCCGGCGATGACCGCTCCCGGCGCAATCCCCTCCCAGCCGCCAACACCCGCTCCGGTTCTGATCGGCGCTCCGGCCGGCTCTGATTCTACAGCCTCGGAAGTCACCAAGTACTGCATCGAGTGCGGAAAACCCATTCCTCAGCGCGCAAAATACTGCGCAGAATGTGGAAAGCCCCAATGAACTGTCCCTCCTGCGGCGCTCCCATGCGGCTCAAGCCGGATATGGAGAGCTACAAGTGCGACTTTTGCCAGAACACGTTTTTTCCGGAGAAGAACGACGACGGCGTGCGTGTTCTCGGCGAGCCAAGCGGACAGGATTGCCCGCTTTGCAATATTCCTCTCGTTCATGCCGTCCTGGCGAAGAACCCCATTATCTACTGCACCGGATGCAAGGGCATGCTGATTCCGATGGCGATGCTGGAGGGCTTGATCGAGGAGTTGCGGGATGAGCACGGGGCCGGTGCTGCTCCGGCCGCTCCCGACAAAGAAGATTTGCGGCGCAAGATCAACTGCCCGCAGTGCCACCGTCCGATGGATGCGCACTTCTATGCCGGTCCGGGCAATGCGGTCATCGACTCCTGCGAGGAGTGCTCTCTGATCTGGATGGATCGCGGCGTATTGATGCGCATTGTGCATGCGCCCGACGTTCCCAGCCCATCGAACTCGGAGTGGGAATAACCTCCAAACGTAATTCGTATCTCTTGCGAGAAAGCCTCTCAAATCCGGCGCGCGGGCTTTAGCTCTTGCATAGGCACCACCTGCACGGTGACATCGCGAATCTCGGAGAGGAAGCGATTGAGCACCGAGCCGCGCAGCAGAACGTCCCAGCGCGAGCGGGCCGACTGGCCGAAGACCACATGGGAGATGCCCTCCTCCTGGGCAAAGCGGATCAGGGCGTCGGCGACGTTCTTGCCGGTGAGCGAGACCACCTGCGCGCCCAAATCGCGGGCCATGCGCTGATACTCTTCGAGGCGGTGAAAGGCCTCGGGGTCGCCGTGTCCTATGTCGTCGTTGGGACGAGTGACGTAGACGGCGTACCAGTTGCTGGCCAGGCGGCCGGCGATGCGCGCGCCGATGCGCAAGAGGCGCTCGGTGCCGGGCCGGGTGCTGAGGCAGACCATCACCTTCTCCGGGATGGGCGCCTGTTCCAAACCCTGGACGCGGCGGTACTGAGAGGCCTGGTTGCCCACCTGCTCGGCGGTGGTGCGCAGGGCCAGCTCGCGGAGCATATTCAGGTTGCCCTTGCGGAAAAAATTGGCCAGCGACTGCTCGACCTTCTCGGGAGCGTAAATCTTGCCCTGGCGCAGGCGGTTACGCAGCTCGTCCACCGTCACGTCCACATTCACCACTTCGTCGGCGCGCTTGAGAAAGCTGTCGGGGACGGTCTCGCGGATGACGGTATTGGCGGAGCGGTTGACGGCGTCGTTGAGTGTTTCCAAATGCTGGATGTTGACCGCTGTCATGACGTTGATGCCGGCGTCGAGCAGCTCCAGCACATCCTCGTAGCGCTTGCGGTTCTTGCTGCCGGGAACATTCGTGTGGGCCAGCTCGTCGACGATGACGGTTTGCGGATGACGGGCCAGGATGGCGTCTACGTCCATCTCCTTCAGATTGACGCCGCGGTAAGGAATCACGCGCTGGGGCACGATCTCCAGGTCGCGGATGCGGGCCGCGGTCTCCTCTCGCCCGTGAGTTTCCACAAGACCGATCACCACATCCATGCCCTGCTGATGCTTCATCCGGTAGGCGTCGTTGATCATGTCATAGGTCTTGCCCACTCCCGGCGCGGCGCCGATGTAGACGCGGAGTCTGGCGGGTTCCTGCTGGCGTTCCAGTTTGATCTCTGCCATGACTCAGCCCTCCTCGACGGGGTAACGGACTTCGTTGACGGCCGCCACGGGAAGAGTGAAGCGGAAGGTGGTTCCATGTCCCAGGCGGCTCTCAACGGCAATCTGGCCGCCCAACTGCTCAACCAGGCGGCGGACCAGGGCGAGGCCGAGGCCGGAGCCACGCTCGGAGAAAGTGCTGAAGCGGTCGAAGATGGTTCCCAGCCGGTCGGCCTCGATGCCGCGTCCGGTATCGCGCACCGTGAACTGCACGGAATTCTGGATCTCTTCGGCGGCCAGCAGAATCTCTCCCTCGGGAGGCGTGTAGCGAATGGCATTGGAGAGCAGGTTGTCCAGGATGGAACGCACGGCGCGCCGGTCAGCCTGCACAAAAGAGAGATCCTCGTAGGCCGCGACGTCAACGCGGATACGCTTCTGAGCCGCGTCCTCGCAGAAGCGGTCGCGGGCTTCGTTCAGAATCTGCAAGGGGCGCAGGCGTTCCAGCGTAAACTGGCGGCGGCCAGCGTCCAGTTCGGCTACCTCGATCAGGTCGCCCATCAGATCATCCAGCTTCTCGCTCTCGCTGCCGGCCTCGGCCACCAGTTCCGCCTGTAAGGGGAGCAGTTCCCCGGCATAACCTTGGCCCAGGGCGTAAAGGCCTCGGCGCAACTGGAGCAGCGGGTTGCGCAGTTTGCGGCTGGCCACGCTGATGAACTGCGTCTTGAAGCGGTCAGTATCCTGCAGGCTGGTGACGTCTTCAAGAGTGGTCACGGTGCCCAGCAGCCGCTTTTCAGCGTCGCGCATGGGGGTGGTGCGTAGGCGGTAGCTGCGCTCCTGGCTGCCAATGCGCAAGGGCAGCAGGGAGGCCTCGCCCTCGTCGGCAATAGGCTTTTGCATGGAGACGGCATTGCGAATGGCGCTTAAGATTTTGTCGCCGCCGGGCGTACTGGCCAGCGCCATGCGATCTGTGGCCGCTTCGCCCAGCAGATCGGCGGCAGCCTGGTTGACCTTGAGCAGATGCCCCTTGCCGTCGGTCACGATGATAGGTTCGAAGATGGATTGCAGCACGGCGTCGGAGAGTTGAAACTCCATCTGGCGGCGCCCTGCCTCAGATTCCCCCAACTCGCGCAGCCGGACGGCGATGCGGTTCAGTTCAGCGGCAATAACGCCGAAGCTATCGCGGCTGCTCCACTCCACGCGGTGCTTCAGGTTGCCCTCGGCGATGCGGCGGGCGTCGCGGGCCAGCATGCGGATGGGGCGCAACACAACGTAGACGGTGACCACAGCGACCAGCGCCGCGACCGCCACAAACAGGTACGCGAACCGGAGCTGTCCAGCCGCCGCCAGGGCGTTGTGCGTGGCCGCCACCAGCCCGGCAATAAGGCCGACCAGCAGCAAGCAGCCGAGAATCAGTCGCTGGGATAGGTTGAGCATGAACCGGTCTCCGGCCGGAAAAGACAACTCCATCATTTTCGCGGAAACAGCCTCAATTACGCAAAGTGCAATACTACTAGCTAAAGCAGTTTATGGAATCTGACAGACCGACAATGCTTCATTGTGCCACTGGCAAGCTAACCCCTTCGGTTGAGGATATGCAACCAGCACCCAGTTGACGCCGAATTCCGCCTTCAGGCGCTCAAAGTCGGCAAGCTGGAAGCGGGTCCAGCCTTTCTGGGCCTGTACCTGCCGATCCCACACTTCGGCCAACTCTGGAATCTGCGTCACCACCGCCGTGTCTTTGATGGAATCGGCCAACTGGCTGCGTTCGGCCAGAGCGCGGAAGCTGTGATAGTCCTCGCCCGGCGCGGCCATGTACTCAGGGTCGAGGGCAAAATAGGCGTCGGTGGGCGTGTTGTTGCGAATCCACGCAAAGGCCTGCAGCCACGGGTTGGCCGAGGGGCGTCCGGGCCGTTCCAGATGCTCGCTGCCGCTAAACTGCAACCGTTGCGATGCAAACATGCCCGCATTGATGACCAGCAAAAATACCGCCCAGCGCCAGATGCTGGCCTTGAGCAGATATTTGCCCAGTAGGCAACCGCCAACCAGCATCAGAAAGAAGTAGATCAGGTGGAGAAAACGCATCGGCTGCAAGGGGGTCAACCGGATCAGGGCAGGGAATCCCAGCATGACAAAGGCTACTACCATTTGAAAGACCCCATAGAGGAAGACGGCCAGCGCAAAGCGCGCCAGCAGCATCTCGCCGCGCTTTCGAGCGATTCGCCAAAGCAGCCAGAAGAGGACGAGAGGGGCCAGTGCGCCCAGCCACTCATACCAGGCCCAGCGGGAGAGAAAAAAGTAATGGCGCGTGTTCAGCGCCTCACGCCAGGCGGGTGTGGCCGGCTCGAAGACCCAACCCAAGGGGATAAAGAATGCCGCCCCAAAACCGTTTCCGGCCACGTGCCCGGACCCGCGCCATCGCCGCAGCCATAGAGGCAACGGTGGTTCCAGCAGGACCATAACCAGGAAAAAACAAAAGGAGACGCCGAAGGCGGTCATAAGGGGATGCAACATTGTCGCCAGCAACAGGAGGGGGACTGCCTGCCAGCTTTTGCCTGCCAGAATCCGCAAAACCGCCAGCAGAATCAAGCCCGTGGCAATGGTGCGCGGGTGCAGATGCTGATCGACCAGGTAGAGCGCGGTTCCGGCCGCCGGCAGGGTGAACATGGCGGTGACCAGGGCGACTCCTGCCCATTGCGCCCGCGTGTCGACGAATAGTCTGCGCGCAATCATCCAGCAACCCAAGACGATCAACGCGACCGATATAAACTGCCAGAGAAGCTCCGTGGCGGCCACGGAAATTCCGGTCCAGCGGACAAACCCGGCGACCAGGTTATCGAAATAGCTGGCCTGCATTTGATAGCGGAAAAAGCCGGGGTCGTGAGGGTAAAGTGCTGGATTCAAGTTATATTTAACAGCGGTCAGATAAACGCCGTCGTCTTCAAAGCCGGGATGGTAGCCCATCGCGGTCAAGCCGAGTGTCGCGAACAGCATGGTCAGCAAAAAGTTGACCGGGAGGTAGCGCCTCAAACGAATGGACCCCGTATACTTAGACGCAGAATGTCTTCTGAAACAATAGCTTCATCGTACACGGCGGCGGAGGGCTCGGCAACGCGGCCCCAGCCAATGGCAGAGCCCCAGGCGCGCAGTCAGGAAAAGCTGGCGCTGGTCATTCCCACTCTGCGCGAGGCAGATAATATTGGCGGCCTGCTCACTCACGCGCGCTCCGTGCTCGATCCCCTGGGAATTGACAATGAAATCCTGGTGGTCGATGACGACAGCCGCGACGGCACCGAGGAGATTGTCTCCGCCATCGCCCAAAAGGACCCGCGCGTGCGCCTGCTGGTCCGCAAAGGGGAACGCGGCTTGTCCGGGGCCGTTCTTTACGGCTGGCGGCAGACCGACGCGGCGATTCTGGGCGTGATGGACGCCGACCTGCAGCACCCCCCTGAGCTGCTGCCCGCATTGATTTCCGCCATTTTTGCCGGCAACGACTTGGCCATCGGCAGCCGCTACACGGCGGGCGGAGAACTGGGCAAATGGAATCCAGTCAGAAAGTTTCTTTCTGTCGCCGCCATCTGGGCCACGTGGCCCATTCAGCGTCCTGGCATCCGCGCTCACGATCCCATGACCGGATTCTTCCTGGTACGCCGCGCGAGCATTGACGGAATTGCCTTCCAGCCCGCCGGCTTCAAGTTGCTGTTGGAAATTCTGGTGCGCGGCCGCATCCGCTCGGTGGCGGAGGTTCCACTGGCCTTTGGCAGCCGCCATCGCGGGGCGAGTAAAGCCAACTTCAAAGTGGGCTGGGATTACGCCAAGCTTCTTGCCCGGCTCTACTGGGAGAGGTTCGGCTTTGGGCGCCGCAGCTAGATCGCAGGCAGCAGCATCCGCAGCAGCAGGAACCCGCCCACGCCCGCAAAGAACACCAACGCCATGCGAATTCCCGGCTCACGGTTGACCTCTGGCACCAGGTCGGTAGCCGCCACATAAAGAGCCACGCCGGCGGAGAGGGGCAGCCCGTACAACACCAGGCGGGGAGCCAATCCAATCACAAGCACGCCGGCCAATGTGGCTGCCGCCAATGCCACGGCGGAATAAAGAGCCGCCGCCCGGCTGCGTCCGCTGGCCAGCATCACCGAGGCCATGGTGAATCCCTCCGGCGCCTTGTGCAAAAAAATCGCCAAAAAAATTAGCCAGCCCAGCCAATTGGAGACCACAAACCCCGAGCCGATGGCCACCCCGTCAAAGAGCGCATGGACGCTGAGGCCAGCCAGCACCGAGTTGCCGGTGTGATGCGAGACGAACTCGCCGTGGTGTGTCTCTTCGCCGAAGTGAAAGTGGGCGTTGATGGTGTGCTCTAGTAGATGCACCACGCAATAGCCGGCCATGATGAGGACCGGCCCCAGCCTCGGACTCTGACGCAAACCTTCGGGGATCATCTCCAGCACGGCGGTGGCCATGAGGAAGCCCGCGCCCAGAGCGACAAAATAGCGCAGATAGCGCTCTATACCCTTGGCGCGCACCAAGACAAATCCGCCGGCCACATCGGCCAACGCGGCAATCGCGCCAAGAATGAGGGAAATCCTGAGCATTGCCCCTTACCCGCTGTGCCGGATATGCATCACGTCGCCATCCTGCACTACGTATTCCTTGCCTTCCAGTCGAAGCGTGCCTTTGGCCCGCGCCGCAGCCTCAGAGCCGGCGGCCAGCAGATTGTCCCAGCGAATCGTCTCGGCGCGAATGAAGTGGTGTTCCAGGTCGGAGTGAATCGCACCGGCTCCCTGTGGCGCCTTCGAGCCTGCCGGAATCGTCCAGGCGCGGCACTCGTCCTCGCCGGCGGTGAAAAAGCTGATCAGCCCCAGCAGCTCATAGCTCTTGTGGATCAGCCGCACCAGGCCGCTCTCGCGCAGCCCGTAGCTAGAGAGAAACTCCGCCGCCTCTTCGTCGTCCATCTCCGCCAGCTCGGCCTCCACCTTGCCGCAGATGGCCGTGGCGCCGGCGTTGGGCCGGTGGGCAACCTCGTCGAGTTTAAAGCGGCTCACCGCGGCCTCCAGGTCGTCGCCCAGCGTGGTGCTTTCGCCGATGTTGACAGCGTAGAGAATCGGCTTCTGCGACAGAAACATGAAGCCCTTGATGAGCTTCTTTTCTTCCGGCGTCATCTCCAGTTCGCGCAGCGGCTGCTCCTTTTCGAGAGCCGCTTTGGAGCGCAGCAACAGAGCGTGTTCCCGCTCCAGCTCGCCGGTGCGCTGCTTTTTCAAGTCTTTTTCGACGCGCTCCAGGCGCTTTTCAACCTGGGTCAGGTCGCTGATCATCAGGTCGAACTCGACGTTCTTAATGTCGCGCAGCGGATCAATGGGACCGACATGGGGAATCGACTCTTCCTCAAAGGCCCGCAGCACGTGAATCAGCGCATCCACCTGGCGCAGGCTGGCCAAAAACGCGGTCTCCTTCAGCGCCTCCTGCCCGATGGCCGCCACATCCACGAACTCGACGGACGCGTAGGTTGTCTTCTTCGGTGAGTAGAGCGCCGACAGCTTATCCAGCCGCTCGTCAGGCACTCTGGCCACGCCGATGTGGGCCTCTCTCGAGTGGCCGTGCTCCTCAAGCCTGGCTTTGGTCAGAATCTTGAACAGCGATGTCTTGCCCACCAGCGGCAGGCCGATGATGCCAGTCTTCATGCGCGTACCAAATGGTGGGCCTGCAGGGATTTGAACCCCGAACCAAGGGATTATGAGTCCCCTGCTCTAACCGTTGAGCTACAGGCCCTTCAATGACTTACGGCAACAGCCCGCGTGAGTGTAGCGGAAACTGTCGCGGGTGGCAGTCGTTTTGGCTCGATTACGGCGAAGTCGCCGGACAGTTGCAGCCGCTCGAAAGCCCGCTCCACTGCCTCCGGGGTTGGATGGAAATACCACTGCGAAACCACGATGCTGCTGTGACCGGCAATCCGCATGATGGTGAAGGCGTCCATTCCCGATTCCCAAAGCCTAGTCAACATTGTATGACGTAGAGAGTGCTTTCGGCTGGCCTAAGAAGACTGGATAATCTGCGCAACCATCTTTGCGCAGGTATCGACGCCCAGAGTGCTATTCATGGTGATGTGGTAGAGCCGGGGATCGGAGGAGTCGCAGTCGTAATAGTACCGGGCATAGTGGAGGCGCTCGGAGTCGATGCGGCGCAGCAGAGCTTGCACGTTTTGCTCGTGGGGATGGCGAAGCTTCATGCGTGCGATCTTCTCATTGAGCGGCGCATAGACCAGCATGCGAAGCACGTGGGGATGGCGCCGCAGAACGCATTGCGCGCTGCGCCCGATGATGACGCAATTGCCCACCTTGGCGGCCTCTTGAATAATATTCGCGGTTAATATCTGCACCGTATCGCGATCCACCGCGAGATCAGAGCCCTCCCCGGTATAGGACTCCGGGCCTCCCTGGCGGAAGCTCTTCATCACCCGCTCCCACCATGCGATGGCATGTTCGTCGGCCTGCGCGGCCCAGGCATGATCCACCTTTCCCTTGGCCGCGACCTGCTCGATAATCTGCTTGTCAATGCACTCCCAGTCCAAAAGTTCCGCAACCTTGCGTCCGATGTCGGAGCCTCCGCTCCCGTACTCCCGTGCAATTGTCAAGACGTTGAACATTTTCTTCCTTCCTCTCCGCTAACCCGCGATCGTGTCGGATGATTGCGATTTATTTTGCACCGCCGCGCCTATGGCCCGCAAGTTGTAATCGGCCACAGCCCGTACAACTTCCGCTGCTGACTGACGGCCGCTGGGGTTTTCATCCAGCCAGCTGTAAAGAGACTCGAAGACGGCGCCCACTGCCTCCATCATCACTTAAATAATTGATTCTAAAACGTTTGGAGTGGAAGTAGTTCTCGGTATGCAGTGGTGTATTTGTTGTGTACTTGGTTTCTCCATAAAGCATTGAATAAATAAATAGTTAATGAGGCAGACAGTAAATTTACCTTAGGCACTGATCTTCGTCTAGTACTCGTTGGCTGAGGACTATCCCAGTGTTCATAGTGAGAACATGAGTTGACGTGCGCCCCTGGAGATCGACCCAGAACAGAGGGCGCCGCTGTTGGCCTTCGGATTTATATTTGCACTATGAAGGCAATCGATTGGCTGCTCGAAGAGGACAATCCTCCGGTTCGCTACCTGACCTTGAAGCACCTGCTGGGGAAGCCGGAGGCGGCCCCGGAGCTCGCGTTGGCGAAATCACGGCTGATGCAATACAAAGTCACCCAGGGAATACTCAAGCACGGAGACCGGTTTTGGGGTGACGACGACGAGGCGTACAAGGCGTACAAAAAGTACACCGGCAAGTATTGGCAGGTGATCTTCCTGGGCCAATACCTGGCTGACGGGCGGGACTCGCGCATCGCCGCGGGGATCAGCACGATACTGGGCCAGCATGAGTGGACGCTTCGACTGCCGATCAAAGACGGCACACAGTGTCTGACGGCCAATGTTCTCGCCGCCCTGACGCGCCTTGGTTATGGAGAGCATCCCGTCGTTCAGCGGGAGCGCGAGGCACTGGCACAGAGAGTGGTGCACGATGGGGGCATCGATTGCGGCGCCATGGATTATTCCTTGCTGCCGCTTTGCCACATGGCTCAGCCGAAACTGCTCCTCTGCTTTTCGCAAGTGTCCCCGGAAAGCCGGAGCCCGGCCATGAAGTCCGCTATCAAGTTGCTCGTTAAGCGCCTGCTCGAACGCGAGGTCTTTGTGTATGTGCCCGGGAATCAGACGGACTGGCAGAAGGTTCTGGCGCGCAGCCCCGGGCGTGGTGGATTGCATCCGGGACAAGCAGTGAAGCAGTGGGTGACTGACCAGAAGGACGCGTTCCTCCTTGAGCGTGGTCCTGGTAACCCGAAACCCAAGCAGGGGTGGCTGAAGTTCGGTTTCCCGCTGCACTATAACTCAGATGTTCTCGAAGCTATGTACGCCCTCGCCGAATCAGGCACGCCCATGTCCGCGGCGCTTGAACGACCGCTCAAAATCATCGAATCGAAGATGACGCCGGAGGGCAAGTGGGTCATGGAGAATTCGCTGAATGGCAAGATGTGGGTAGACGTGGAGACACTGGGAAAGCCCAGCAAGTGGCTGACTAACTACGCACTCCGCGTGCTCAGCCACTTCGGTCGCGCATAGCTCATTATGCGCTGTAAAACTAATTGATTGTCTTGCCTTCAGCGGCTGCTCGAATTACCGCATAGAAAGCCGGCTTGGGCTGGCCGCTGCGATCAAAAAGCAGAGGATAGCTGGCGCGCCCCCGGATCGGCCAGTTGTTCAACCATGAATCCCCGTCCGTTACGCCCCAGAAGGTCACGCGGTTGACAGCATCGCGGTGTTTGAGGAAAACCCCGAACAGATCGGCATATCGTTTCGCAAGCTCCAGCTGCGCGGAGGGCGGCAATCCGTTGACATAGGGGTTCAGTTTGGGATCCTGTTGAATTTTCAGGGAGACCTCGGCGCCAAACATCTCCGGATTGCGGGGCAGCACGTCGACATCCAGCTCCGTGATCGCCACCTTGACTCCCAGCTTGGCGAAGGCGGAGAGGGAGGCGTCCTCATCCTCAATCGAGGGCGATGTGAGAGTGAGATGTCCCTGCAGGCCGACGGAGGTGATCGGGACTCCCTGGGCCTTCAGCCTGGCAACGAGCGCCAGCGCCCCCTTGCGCTTGGCTTCGTTTTCCAGGTTGTAGTCGTTGTAGTTCAGCTGGGCCTGCGGATCGGCGTCATGCGCGTACTCGAAGGCCTTCGCGATATAGTCTTCGCCGATGATCTTGAGCCAGAGAGACTGGCGCAGGGTGCCGTCTTCGTTCAGCGCCTCGTTAACCACGTCCCAACTCTGAATGCGCCCCTTGTAGCGGCCGACAACCGTGGAGATGTGATCGTGCATGCGCTTCAACAGGGTTTCGCGGTCGATAAGTTCTCCTTTGTCATTGCGGAAGACCCAGGCCGGAACCTGGTTATGCCACACCAGGCAATGGCCCACGATGAACATATGGTGCTTCTCTCCGAAGGCCACGTACTGGTCGGGAATATCGAAGGCGTAAGTGCCCGGCCGAGGATGAACGTTCTCCCACTTGAGAGCGTTTTCCGGCGAGATGGAGTTGAATTGCGTCTCGATGATCGCATCCCCGCGGCTGTCCTGGCCCGTGATCTGGGCAGTGTTGATTGCCGCGCCAATCACAAAGTCGCCCTTGTAGGCATCTTTGAGAGAGGTGGGAGCCTGTGCGCCAGCCGTTATGCTCGCTACGAATAGAACAGCAAATGCGAGGAACTGCCAATTCTGCAATTTCTGGATGCTCATGAAAGAATGCCTATCATCACAACGGTGTAGGGACGCCAGCATCCCGTTGAAAGTTGCCGGTCGCAACAGGCTAGCCGATGCGGCCAAAGACAGAATCGCTCCCTATGACGGCTTGGACGAAAAGCCCTTGCGACGCTCGGCCAGTTCGTTGGAGATGGTCAAATTTAGCTTCATGTCGATGCTGTAAAAGAGCAAGCAGACGGCGGCGGCAAGGAACGCCGTGCCGGAGAAGACGGAGGCTATCAGAGTGATTCCATGCATGGCCGTTGGGCTCTGAGATAGAATCTCCGGTCCTCCGGGCACCTTGGATTGATAACCATAGAAACCGAGGAGCCAGCCGTCGATGGCGCCGCCCAAAGCCAATCCAATCCACAGCGCAAAGACCACCGCCGAGGTCACCGTGCCCGTGGCCCGGCGTCCGGTCTTCCATTCGCCGTAGTCGGCCACGTCGCCCATCATGGCCCAAAGCACCGGGCCTGAGCAGCCGAAGGCGAACTGGCGCAAAACTTCCAGAGCGATGATTATCGCGGTGGAAGTCGCCGGAACAAAGAACAGAGAGATATTGAAAACGGCCGTCAGCAACATGCTCCAGAAGAACAGCGTGCGCTTGCCGATGCGTTTAGTCAGGGCTGTCGAGCATGCTACACCGATCAGCACGGCCGTCAGGCCAAAGCCGTTAAACCAGCTGAAGAGAATTTCGTTGCCGGCACAGTATTTGAAGTAGGATTGCATCACGCTGCCGCGCATCGCCAAAGCGATAAAGTAGAAGATCGTTACCAGGAAGAGCGCGATCCACGGGCCGTTCTTCATCAGGTCTGCCAGATCCTGCTTGACGGAGGTCTTCTGCTGCGGATCGGGCTCAATGCGTTCCTTGGTCACGGCAAAAGCGATCAGAAACATCACGACGCTAGCCGCCAGGAAGATGCCCATCGTCATCTGGTAGCCATGAGCTTTGTTGCCGTGGCCCAGATAGAACACCATGGGAATCGCCAGGCTTTGTACGATGAACCCTGCGGCATTAGCGAAAAGCTGGCGGTAGGATGCAATGCTGGTCCGCTCGTTTGGGTCGTCGGTCATCACGCCGGTGAGCGATGCGTAGGGCACATTGTTCATCGTGTAGATGAGACGCAACAGCAGATACGTAACCCATGCATAGATGAGCTTTCCAGTAATGCTCAGATTCGGGGTAGTGAAGGTCAGGATGCCGATCACGCCAAATGGAACAGCGGTCCACAGCAGCCAAGGGCGGAATCTGCCCCAGCGGGTCTTAGTGCGGTCGGCGATCACCCCCATGACGGGGTTGAACACTGCTGCTCCCAGGCCGACGACAAGAAACATCGTTCCCGCCTGGGTTGCTTTCAGCCCGAAGGTGTCGGTGTAGAAGTTCAGTTGCAGGGCCATCATCGTCTGAAAGACGAAGTTGGCGGCCATATCGCCCAGGCCGTACCCGAATTTCTCTCTGAAGGAGAGCTTACTGCTTGTATCGCTCATCGACTTCTACTCGCTTTCGCTGCTGACCCAAAATGATGAGGCGCCGACCAAAGTTGCCCAGCGCGCTTGTCCCGTCTCCCACCCCTCCCAACAAAAAGAAGGAGAGGAGGGGCGGGGGTATTCTGAAATGGACAATTCTACTTGCTTACCTGAAGAATCAGCTTCTGCAGATCGGCGTCCCGCGAAGAATTGCCAACCATAATCTCAAAATCTCCGGGCTCCACCACATACTTCATGTTTATATCGTAGAAGGCTAGCAGCGCCGGCGTAATGTCGAGCTTGACGGTCGTGCTCTGGCCGGGCTCAAGCCACACTTTCTTGAAACCCTTGAGTTCCTTCACCGGCCGCGTCACCGAACTGACCAGGTCGCGGATATAAAGTTGCACTACTTCGGCTCCCGCGCGCTTGCCGGTGTTGGTCACTTCCACCAAAACCTGCGTCGAATCCTTCCTGTGAATCTTCGTTTTTTTCAGCCTCAGGTTTGAGAGGGCGAAGCTCGTGTAGCTCAGCCCATAACCGAAGGCATATAGCGGCGAGACATCGTCGAATAGATAGCCGCGCCGCGCCGACGGCTTGTAGTTGTAGAACACCGGCAGGTGGCCCGCCGAGCGAGGCACTGAAATCGGCAGCTTGCCGCCCGGGTTGTAATCGCCGAACAGCACGTCGGCAACCGCGTTCCCGGTCTCCTGGCCGAGATACCAGCATTCGTAAATCACCGGCGCATTCTGGGCCACATAGTTGATGGAAAGCGGCCTGCCGTTGAACAGGAAAACGATGACCGGCTTGCCCAGCGCCAGCATCGCTTTCACCAGCTCGTCCTGGCGTCCGATCAGGTCCAGGCTGGTGCGGTCTCCCATGTGGTTCAGCGCCCACGCCTCGCGCGAGGTCTGCTCGTTTCCGCCGATCGCCAGAACGATGACGTCTGCATTTTTCGCCACCTCGACCGCTTCGGCAATCTGTTTGCGATCCTCTTCGGGATCGCTCGGCACCACCTCATCCTGGTTCCACGAGCCGCCGATGGTGATCTTGCAGCCCTCGCTGTAAAAAACCTTCGCCTTCGTTCCAACCTTGGCCTTGATGCCTTCGAGCACCGTGACATTGTGCTTTGGCACGCCGCTGTATCCGCCCAGAAGGCCGCGGTTTGCATTGGGCCCGATGACCGCGATGGTCTTGATTGAGTTCAGATCGAGAGGCGCAATGTTATTTTCGTTCTTGAGCAGGGTGATGGCTTCATACGCTGCCTTTAGCGCCAGGCCGCGATGCTCGTCGCAGCCGGCTACTCGCTCCGCCTCCGCGGGATCGACGTATGGATCGTCGAACAATCCCATCTCGAATTTCCAAAAGAGCATCGGCGCCACCAGATTGTCGAGCTGCGACTCCTTCAGTACGCCCTTCTTCACCAGCTCCACCAGATGCAGGTAGCAATCCGGGTCGGGCAGCTCGATGTTGATGCCCGCATTCACCGCCAGGGCGCACGATTCCTTCTTGTCCTTGGCGACGAAGTGGCCATGCGTGTCCGGCCGGTAACCCAGCTCCCAGATGGCGAAATAATCCGACACCACGAATCCCTTGAAGCCCCATTCCTTGCGCAACACGTCCTGCAGCAGCCACTTGTTGGCATGCGAGGGCACGCCGTCGATTTCGTTGTACGAGGCCATCAGCGTTACGGCTTTCGTTTCGCGCAGAGCTTCTCTGAAGGTGTAAAGGAAGGTCTCCCGCAGTACCCGCATGGAGACGTTTGCCGGGGCGCAGTTCATACCCGATTCCGGTTGTCCGTGTCCCACAAAGTGCTTCAGCGTGGCCAGCAGATGGCGCTTATCCCGGAAGTTCCTGTCTCCCTGAAAGCCGCGCACCGCCGCGATGCCCAGCCGCGAAACCAGGTAAGGATCTTCGCCATAAGTCTCTTCCACGCGTCCCCAGCGAGGCTCGCGCGCCACGTCCACCACCGGGGTCAGCGCATGATGCGCGCCGCGCAGGCGCGCTTCCAGAGCCGTCATGGTGAACAGCGACTCCACGAGCGCGGGATTGAAGGTTGCACCCAGGGCAATGGGCTGGGGAAAACTTGTACCACCCGGAGCCGCATGGCCGTGCAGGCACTCCTCGTGGAAGATCACCGGAATGCCCAGGCGGCTGTTCTCGAGGAAAAACTTCTGAATGGCATTGGTCAACTCAGCCATGCCGCGAGCGTTCTTGCCGCCGCCGGCATCGCTCGGCCTGCCGACCTGTCCCAGACCGCAGCCATCGCGAAATGCATTCTTCGCCTTCTGGAGATCGAAGTTGCCCTCCGCATTCACCAGCGTCTCAGGTTTCTTCTGCCAGATGCACAACATCTGAGCGGCCTTTTCCTCCAGCGTCATCCGCGAGAGCAGATCCTTCACTCGCTTGGCGGAGGACTGTTTGGCGTCCTTATAAACGGGAGCGGCTTTGCGGGCCTTCCTGGCAACTGCGGACTTCTGTTTTTTCATGCGATCCATTCCTTGAGGTTGCTGTTCGTTGCGATGCACGGCGATTGAATGTGAAGAAATAGCATAGTCTGTGGTGCGGGTTCTCCATGCCGATAAACGCAGCCCGTCTGTCTGCGGCGCCTGGAATAACCTGGTTCCGGCACGAGCAGCAGCGAACAAGCTGCAAGCATATTGTGTTTGAGCCAAACTAAATCGGTAGACATATTTGAATAAGGCAGGTAAACACCGGTCGGCCAGCCAGGAAAAATTGCAAACCGTCGATGCAAGGAGCCCACCTAACCAGGATCTCCATTTAGCCTCTCGGCTACAAACCAATATACTCCCCTTTGCTTCTGCTCGCGAGCTTTTTTGCATTTGCTCAAATTCTAAGGATTCGTTCCTCGCCAAAATACCTATCTGCTGTAATATCAATCAGATAGGTGACTGATTTGGCTTGGCTGTCTGGGAGAAAACTGGATCATTTCTTTCAAATGCAAATATATTGCTGCATCCGGGAATCGGCACGAAGCCTTAGTTGGGAACAACCTGAACGACGTGAAATTTACACTCCTCGGAGTGAGGCCGCCTACCCTGCGGTGAGTCCTCCATCGACAGGAATCGCGGCCCCGTTGATGAACGAGGCCTCGTCGCTCGCGAGGTAGACCAGCGTATTCGCGACGTCTGTTGCGCTGGCGAGTCTGCCGAGAGGCACTTCGCCAAGCCTCTCTGCACGGCGCTCGGGATCCTTGAGCATGGCCTGCACTAAGGGGGTTTCCACCGTGCTGGGGTGGATGGAGTTGCAGCGGATATTGTCCTTCGCGTATCGCACGGCCACCGATTTCGTGAGCAGGGTCAGTGCGCCCTTGGTCGTCGTATAGGCCTCGTTGGTATACCTGTGGCCGACCAGGCCGCAGATCGAAGACATGTTGAGGATGACGCCCCCGCCCGCGGCCCTCATGATGGGCAGGGAGTGCTTGATGCCGAGAAACGGTCCCTTGACGTTCACCGCCATCATGGCGTCAAAGGATTCCATGTCCATTTCCTCTATATTCTTCCTAACGTTGATGCCCGCGTTGTTGACGAGAATATCGAGGCGTCCAGTCGTCTGGAGCACGGTGGAAAGCGCGGCCTTCCAGCTATCCTCTGAAGTGACGTCGAGAGGCAGGAAGACTGCTCCCATGGACGCAGCCGTCTTTTCCCCCTTCGCGCTGTTCGTATCGCACACGAAGACCGAAGCGCCTTCCTCGCGAAACCTTCGGGCTATCTCCGCGCCGATCCCTCCCGCGGCGCCTGTGATCAGGGCGGTCTTGCCGGAAAGACGCAACGCGCTCACTTCACGCCTCCCTTGCGGACCTTGATTCCGGCGAGCTTTTCGTAAAACTGAATAAGGCCACCGTGGTCTTCGGCCTGCTTGCCGTTAACCTTGAGGGCCTGCATCATCTCCATGACCTGGCTGGTGAGCGGAATCGGAACGCCGGTTTCGTGCGCCGTATCGAGCGCGTTCTGCAGGTCCTTGATGTGCAGCTCGATCCTGAATCCGGGCTTGTAATTTCCCTCGAGGACCATGGGAGCCTTGGCACTGAGGACGGTGCTTCCCGCCAGGCCTCCCTTGATGGCATTGAAGACCCGCTCGGGATCCACTCCAGACTTGGTTGCGAGGACGAAGGCCTCCGACATCGCTGCGATGTTCAATGCGACGATAATCTGGTTGGCGAGCTTAGTCACGTTGCCCGCGCCGATCTCTCCGCAGAGGACTGCGCTCGCTCCCATCTTCAGCAACACGTCCTTTACCTTCTCGAAAACAGCTTCCTTGCCGCCCGCCATGATGGCCAGCGTTCCGTCGATGGCCTTGGGCTCACCGCCCGAGACCGGGGCGTCAAGCATTTCGATTCCCTTCACGGCGAGCGCGGCAGCCACCTCGCGGCTCACCAGGGGCGCTATGGAGCTCATGTCGACGAGCACGCTTCCCGGCTTAGCTCCTTCGATCACGCCGTTCTTCCCCAATACAGCCTCCTTCACGTGAGGCGAATTGGGTAGCATGGTGATGATGAGCTCGTTCCGCGAGGCGACGTCCCTGGGAGACTCACCAGCCGCCGCGCCGGCTTCGACCAGCTCACTCATCGACGCATCAACAATGTCGTATACGACGAGCTTATGTCCCGCTTTGAGGAGGTTTTTCGCCATGGGCTTGCCCATGATGCCCAGTCCGATGAAGCCGATGTTCATTTCTTCCTCCCTTTCAAGAGCGTTCTTACGGCCTTGGAGATGGCGTCCGAGGTGAGCCCGAAATGCGCGAGCAGAACGTTATAGTTCTCCGCCGAAATGCCGAAGCAGTCAGGGATGCCCACGAACTCCACCGGCGCGTGAGCGACTCCGCGAAGCGCCTCCACCACGGCGGAACCGAGCCCGCCGATCACGGTATGCTCCTCGGCCGTCACGATGGCTTCAACTCCGCCTGCATAACGAATCACCGCTTCGCGGTCCAGGGGCTTGAGAGTTCCGACGTCGAGCACCCTCGCCGAGATCCCCTCCGACTCGAGGGCCGTCGCGGCCTCCAGAGCCTTGGAGACCATGACCCCCGAGGCGAAGATCGCCGCGTGGCTGCCGTCCCTGAGCATGGTCACCTTGCCGATGGAGTAAGGCTCCTCGGGCGGGTACACGAAGGGCAGATCGTTCCTGTTGATCCTGATGTACACTGGCCCCTTCCAATCCAGGAGGCAGTCCATCATCTTTTCCACCTCGATGGAATCGGCGGGGCAGAGCACGGTCATGTTTGGAAGGGCGCGCATGAGGGCGGCGTCCTCTATGCCCTGGTGGGTTTTTCCATCGCCGAAGTCGGAAAGCCCGGCGCTGGAGCCGCAGATGCGCACGGGAAGTTTCGGAACGCATATGGAGTTGCGCAGCTGATCGTAGTCCCGCCCGGCGGCAAAGACGGCAAAAGAATGCATGAAGGGGATCATTCCGGTAAGGGCGAATCCCGCCGCGGTGGAGGCCATGTTCTGTTCCGCGATTCCCATTTGGAAGTAGCGGTCGGGAAACTCCGCCTGGAACATGGCAGACTGGGTGGATTTTCCCAGGTCCGCCTCCAGTGCCACGACGCGCCCGTCCTTTTTCCCCAGCCTGACAAGGCTGGCCCCATACGCGCTTCTCTGATTCGGCGGCGTCATTGCAGCCTCCTCCCGGTCTCTTCTACTTCAACGAGCGCCTGGTCGTATTGCTCCTGGGTCAAGGCAGCGTTGTGGAAGGCCACGAGATTCTCGGCGAAAGAGATCCCTTTCCCTTTGATCGTATCCGCCACAATCACGGTGGGAGACCCCTTTGTTGCGGCCGCCTCATCCAGGGCATCAAGCACCGCGCCCACGTCGTGACCGTTCACGTTCAGCACGTTCCATCCGAAGGCCCGCCATTTCTCCGGGATATCGGGGATGTCGAAGATCTCTTTTGTCGGCCCCGTGGCCTGGATGCGGTTGCGATCCACGATGCCGGTAAGGGAATCCAACCCGTAACGCGAGGCGGCCATGGCTGCTTCCCAAAGCTGGCCTTCGGCAAGCTCGCCATCTCCCATAATGACGTACACCTGGGAAGAGCTTTTCGCGAGCCGCAGGGCGAGCGCCATGCCCACGCCGATGGAAAGTCCCTGCCCGAGAGAGCCCGTGACCGCCTCCATTCCGGGGGTCATCAGGTCGGGATGGCCTTGCAGATTGCCCGCGAGGGTTTTCACCTTCCCCATCTCTTCCCTGGGGATGACGCCCAGCTCTACCAGAGCAGCGTATTGAATGAGAACGCAATGCCCTTTGCTGAGTAGAAAGCGGTCCCGGCACGGATCCCCCAGCGCTTTTGGATCGAAGCGCATCTTCTCGAAGTACAGCGCCGCCACGATCTCGGCAAGCGAGCACGAACCACCCAGGTGTCCCACTTTGCCGACGCCGATCATCCTCACGACGTTAGCCCGGAGGTCGCATGCGATCCTTTCGAGCCTCCGAATCTTGTCAGTTTTTGCCATCCGTTTTCCTCCCGGCGCGGAAAGATCCCCTCGATTTCGGTGTAGAGAGGCACCCATAACTGTCGAGCTTATTCTCAGAGATGCTATAACACTTGTGTGCCCGATGAACAGGTCCAGAATGCGGCGAAGCAGCGGCGCGGTTTAGGCCGCCGATGGTTGTACCTGATGCCGGCGGTCTTCGTTACCTATAGCCTTGCTTATCTTGGCCGCTCGAATTTCGGCTTTGGCGCGGCGGCCGGACTCGCCGCAACACTCAAGATCACCGAATCACAGGCGGCATTTCTGGGGTCGGTCTTCTTTCTCGGCTATTTTCTCTTTCAGATTCCCGCCGCGATCTACGCAACGCGCAAGAGCGCGACCAGGCTTGTCTTCTTTGCGCTCATCAGCTGGGGCGCACTATCTGCGCTTACGGGCGTGATCCTGGATTATTGGCTTCTCGTTATCGACCGGCTGCTGCTGGGAGTGGCGGAAAGCCTGATCTTTCCTTCCATGCTGATTCTGCTGACCAACTGGTTTACGCGCGCTGAACGGTCGCGAGCCAATGCGATTCTTATGCTTGGCAATCCGGTTACAGTCACCTGGATGGCCGCCGTTACCGGGTTTCTGATCAAGGCGGTTGGCTGGCAGATGACGTTCATTCTCGAGGGAATACCTTCAATTCTGTGGGCGTTTGTCTGGGTGCTGGTGGCGCGTGACCGGCCGCGCGACGCGACCTGGCTGAGCAAAGGAAGCAGCGAACAGTTGGCAGCAGCGTTGGAACTGGAACAAACTGTGCTTCCGCAACACGGAAATCTGTTTTCTGCGCTCCGCGTACCGGGCGTAATTCTCTTATGCATCCAGTATTTCTTCTGGAGCCTCGGGGTCTACGGACTTGTGTTGTGGATTCCCGAGATGATCCGCTCCGGATCGACCCGCGGAATCGAGATGGTAGGCCTGCTGAGTGCTACGCCATTTCTACTGGGTGTGATTCTGCTGCCGGCGGTCGCATATTTTTCCGACCGCGCGCTCCATCGCAAGGTTTTCGTATGGCCGCTCCTTTTAATCTCTGGAGTTGCGTTGTTCATCTCTTCAATGACGGCTGCGCACAGTTTCTGGCTGGCGTATGTAGCACTGATTGTCGCCGGTGGAACGATGTACGCGCCCTATGCTCCATTCTTCGCTATTGTGCCGGAGATGCTGCCCAGGAACGTGGCAGGTGAAGTGATGGCCCTCATCAATAGCTGCGGGGCGCTGGGCGGGTTCGCCGGCACATGGCTGGTGGGTCTTCTTCAGGCGCTTACAGGCAATGCGCGCGCCGGATATCTTGTCATGTCCGCGTCGCTCATCCTGGCTGGCGGAATCACCTTCTGTCTGCGGGTCGCAAAGCCGGCAAATGCAGGTCCAGCTACCTCCCCAGGCTAGCCGATTCTGAATCCCACGCCGGCCCAAATGAAAATGCCGATCATTTCTCAGGTTCCGCCGCCGGTTGATGTGCCGGAGGCGGTCCGTTGTGACCATTACTTATCTTGTCGACCAATGCATTGTCGGTGGCCTTGTTGATGCTGCTGGCTTTGCCGAACTCGGCCTTAGCTTCGTCTATCTTGCCCATCGACCGGTAGAGCCGTCCCAGCCGCCAATGCACATTCACATTGTCCGGGTCCAGCCGAGCGGCCTCCTTCATCTCCCGTAACGCATCCTGCTTGTTGCCAGTCTGGTCAAGGACGATGCCCAGATCGAGGTGCCCTAGCGCCAGCTTGGGGTTCAGCTTTATAACCTTCTCCAGCAACGGTCCGGCATTCTCAATTTGTCTTATCTGGATTTCAGTGTCGGCCAGATAAAGCATGGCCTGTACATGATTCGGGTTGTTGGCAAGCTCGGTCTGAAACTCGCTTGCCGCCTCCGCATATTGCTTTTGAATCCACAGCAGGTAGCCCAGGCCGTAGTGTGCGTCGGGCTCCCTCGGATTAGCCTTCACCGCGGCGCGGAACTGTTGAATGGCGCCGGTCGTATCTTTCATCTCATCGAGCGCCTCACCGGCCAGCATATCGGCCTCGGCCGACTCCGCATTCAAGGCTAGAATCTCATGATATGTATTCAGAACGCACTGGTACTGTTTTGCCCACAGGCAACTGTGCGCCAGTGCCAGCCGCAGGGGCAGATTCTGCGCATCGTGAGCCGTGGCTTGCATCAGATAAGGCGCCGCCGCGGCGTATTCGCCCAGTCCATAATGGGCCATCCCTATCAGAGTGTTCAGGCGCTGGCCCTCGGGTGAGGAGGGCGGCTGGTTTTTAAGCAGCGGCTTGAATTCCAGAATGGCCTGCTTCAGTTCGCCGTCCTTGAAGAGCGCCAGACCGAGGTTCAGGCGCAGGCCGGGCATGGCGGGATTTATCGCCAGGGCCTTGCGGTAAAGAAGCACGGCTTCTTTGTAGTGCTCCTGGCGCGCTTCCAGAAGGCCCAGGTGTGCATAAGGCTCCGGATTCGAGGGATGAGCCTTCAGGATAACGCGCCATGCTGCCTCCGCCTCGACATTCTTTCCTTGCTGCTCCAGGACCAGCGCGGTTTGCCGCTGGCCCTCCAGAGCCGGAGAAGCCTGCCCCAGGCAGACAGCGACTCCCATGGCCAATCCCAGGCCGATTCCCCATCGTATGACCCGATTCATTCGCATCCTGTACCAATATTAAATGTCATTGCTATGCTGGCGGAAACACTCGAGCACAAGACAAAGAAAAAGGGCGCGGCAGGGATGACCTGCCGCGCCCCGGTTGAGGCTTACAAGTTAGAAGTTGAACTTGCCGGCCAATTGCAGGTTGCGTGGATCGTTGGTGCCATTGAGCGCGCCAGACACGTTGTTGATGCCGTTGAACTCGGTGTGGTTAAGCGTGTTGAACGACTCGAACTTCAGCTGGAAGTTCGCTGTTTTGTAGATTTGGAAGGTTTTGTAGAGCGACGTGGTGAGGTTAAAGCGGCCGGGATTTACCAGCACGTCCTTGCCCCAGTTGCCGAAGCCCAGGTTAGTTCCGCCAGCCCAGACAGGGGTAATGGCGTTATTGATTCGGGTTGTGTCGAACCATTGGGTCACCGTCTTGGGGTAGGTAAGCTTGCCGCCGGGGGTGATATTCGGATGGTTGGTGTAGCCGCCGCCCAAGCCAACTGGATCGTAGTTAAGGTTTAAGTTGACTTGATCAGGAACGCCGGTCTCTTTGACAAAGGTTCCCGCAATCTGCCATCCGCCGGCGATGGACTTAACCAGTCCCTCGCTCTTGTTGAAGAAGGGCAGGTTGTAGACGTAGTTGGCGTTGAGGATGTGACGGCGATCGTATGAACCCGAACCCTTGTCATACTTGATATACCAGGGGTTGTCGACGTTGTTGCGGTCCTGAGATTGGATGTCGATTTGATGCGAATACGTGTAATCGACCTCGCCGCTCAGGCCCCAGCGGTTCTGAATGCGAACAGCCGTCTGGAGGCCGTTGTAGTCGCCGGTGGCGACGTCCTCATCCTGGGAAATGCCCGCGTAGCCCGGGTACGAACGGTAGGCGTTCTGGCCGCCGTTGTTACCGAAAGATACCGCATCCGGCTTGAGCACCACCGGAGGGCCGACGGAGGCGACGTAGGAGTCCCCACTGTAATTACCGCTACCGTCACCAGCTACCTGGCGGGCGTCCATGCAGGTAAATGGAGGAGCTGTGGATTTAGTTGTGCATGTGCCTGCCGACGTGCCGGTGGCAATATTCACCAGGCCACCGCTGGTAGGCAAGCTGTTGAGCGCGTTGTTGACAATGTTCTGATGCCATTGGAGGTTGCCAACGTACTGGACAACCCAAATGACCGAATGCGTCACTTCACGCTGCACACCGAGGCTGAACATGGCCACAGCGGGAGCTCTGAAGGTCTGGGCAATGCTATCGCCACCGCCTGCAAAGATCAGAGACGTCGGCGCGATCACATTGCCGGTGCTCCAGTTCTTCCCAGGGGTGCTGAAGTAGGGGTTGCTAAGGTTGAGCGAAGGATCGAAGGGCGCGCTGGTGGCGACACCGAAGATGTCGTTGCCCTGCAAGCGCTCATAGAAGGTTCCAAAGCCGCCGCGAAGAATGGTCTTGCCGTTTCCGAAGAGATCATCGGAGAAGCCAATGCGGGGTTGCCACGTTTTGTAGTCGTTAGTGACCACGCCACGCGGGTAGCCCTCATAGCCGGCAAGGTTGGTGCCGTTGATGTAGGCGGGAATACCGTTGTAGGTATACAGATCCGCGCTGGACGAGCTGATGGTGCCGTCGGCGTTCCATATCGGAGCATAGGCCGCACCAGTCTGGTAAGTGTTCTGGTTGAAGTTGCCAAGGAGGTTCTGGCGCTCCCAGGAGTGCGGCAGAGCGTCGTAGCGGATACCGAGCTGCAAGCTCAAGCGGGAGGTAGCGTGCCAGTTGTCCTGGGCATAGCCTGAAGTAGTGTTTTCGGCGTAGTGGCGAATCGGCGCGGACTGAGTTTGGCTGTAGCTGCCGGGCAAGCCCAGTAGGGTGTCCATGAGCGTGTCGCCCGATAACTGGTTAAAGCTGTAGTTGCCCTGCGCATCGCCGTAGAGCATCTGGTTCTTGGTGTAGTGGTTCCAGCTGAAGCCGAATTTGAATTGATGCTTGCCCGTGGTGTAGGAGACGTCTACCTTGGGCTCATAGTCCTGGGCCGCATTGTGATATGGCTCAGTGGCTGTGTCTTCCGATCTTCCGCCGTTCAGGGTGTTGCCCCAGCCCATGCCGGGCCAGATCTTCCTTGTGATGGTATAAGCCGTCACAACCGGAGCAACGGTCCAGGTAGAGGGCAGGAAGGTGTTCGCGCTGGGTGTGATGTCGGCTCCGTTGCCGTCATAGTTCATGCTGACTTCCAGCAGCAGGTTGGGCTTGATGGCGCCGGTCAACTTGGCCGTAGCGCTGTGGGCCGGCGAGGAGAGAATGCTGGTGAGGGTGTTGTAATTGCATCCGCACCAGCCCAGTTCTGGCTGGCCGTAGTTCTGATTCTGGTGGTCGCCGATGTAGTGAACCAGGAGCGCCCACTTATCGTTGAAGTTGTAATCTCCGCGGACGACGGTGTCTTCCACCTTTTGCGGGAGCGGGACGCTGGCGACGTTAAAATCCGTCGTGCCTACGTTCGGCGAGGGAAGGGGGCCAGTACCGGGGGTCATGTAAATTACCGCGTTGGAATCGAACAGTCCATGAGGAATTTTCTGTCCGGTTGGGCACAACATTTTGCCAGAAACCGAATCCAGGGCCTTGACTCCCTGGAAGCAACCGCCGGGTGTCAGAGCCCCAAGGTGGTTGAGTTGGTAATCCGATCCAGCAGGTACAGCGGGAACCTGCAACCATGTAAAGCCTGCACCATGCGCTGCAGCGTAAGTTGGATCGACGTAGGTGAGATCCGTGCCAGAAACCGGAACATCCGCTTTGTCGAGCGTGGCGTTGTTGCTGGTAGCCACGGCGGACGTTTTGCGCCACTCCTGGTTGAAGAAGAAGAAGCCCTTGTTCTTGTTGGTGTTGTAGGTGTTGGGAATGTAGATCGGGCCGCCGACGTTGAAGCCGTAGATGTTGTAATGCGTTGCCGGCCGGGCATTGTGGGCGCCGTTGTACTTGTTGAAGAAGGCGTTGGCGTTGTAGGCGGTGGCGCGATTTTCTTCCCATGCCGCGCCATGGAACTTGCTCGTGCCGCTCTTCAGCGACATGCTGATGGTGGCGCCAGAGGAGATGCCGTAGTCGGGAGGATAATTCGAGGTCATCATCTGGAATTCGGCAATGGCGTCCTGTGAAGGCTGAATCTGCGTACCGCCGCCGCCGCCGCGGTCAGCCGACTCGCCGCCGTCGATCAGCCAGATATTGTGGGCCTCGCGCAGGCCGTTGAATTCGATGCTAAAGTTGGCGCCAAACGCGCCGAGCGAGTTGTTGTCCGGCAGCTCAGAGCTGACGCCCATGCCAAGAGCCGCCAGATTTACAATGTTGCGGTTCTCAGTGGCGATGGAGGTGATATCTTCCGAGGTGATCAGGGTGCTGACCACGTTGGAGTCGGTCTGTACCGTCAGGGCGTCGGCCACGACGGAAACGGTCTCTGTAGCAGCGCCGACGGTCAGCTTGACGTTGACTGTGAATGTGCCAGAGACGTTGACCACGATACCGGTTTGCACGTAGTTCTGAAAGCCCTTGGCCGCGACTTTCAGGTTGTAGTTTGCGGGGTTCAAGCCGGAGAAATCATACAAGCCGGCGCCGCTACTTGCGGTGGTGTGCGCGATGCCAGTGGCCGGATCGATAAGGGTAATGCTTGCTCCCCCAACGACGGCGCCCGTCTGGTCAGTGACGATGCCGGTGATTTCAGAGTTGGCCTGCGCATAGGCTCCCACGCATGCCAGCACGAGGATCAGCGGCAACAGGATAATCCAGTATTTCGCTTGTCTCATGTGACCTTCCTTTTTCAAAGTTGGTGCTGGTTGTGTTTCGTAATTCTCTCCGCTCATGACAAGCGGGGAGAACAAATTGTTGAGTTGCCTGCTGACCCGCGTAATCGATTGATTCGTGCAATCGATTGTCTACGAGATCGATCTTCGCCTGCAACGCAACAGCTCACATCGGCTATTTTCCTCCCTACTTCCCCGAGCCATCGCATTGTCATTAGACAATCGACAGTTTTCAGAGCAGAAAATGAGGTAAAAAGCCGACGGAGGCATTTGAACTCCATAAAGTGGGACTGTCAAGGAAAATATGAAGAGGTTGCCCGGAAGGAGAACAAATAGCGAATATCGGCAGACCACGCCGCGACCGATTCAGACCTTCTTCGACGTGAGAGTTTCTGCTAGTCAAATCATTTATTATGTGAAACATACTATTCAGACAAACGAATGTATGTGTGTTTTGTTGGCGGTGTATCCCCCAATCCTGCACATTTCTCATCCCCAGCTGGGTTTTTGCCTCGTATCGGGCTCCTGAAACAGGTTCACCGTGCACGCCTCCCGGGCCAGGGAAGCGCCGGTTGCGATAAACTTCAAGCGTGGAGGACTCACCCTTTGTCTCGTAAATCCGGATTGTTGGCCGCTCTCGTCGCCTGTACGCTCCTTGTTCCCGGTTCGGCCTCGGCAGCGTTTGCTGCACAGGAAGGGAAGCAAGAGAGGATGCAACAATCCCAGGGCGGAATGGCCAATGCCGGTCCGCAGAAGGCGGAGTTTGACAGCCAACACCGCCCCATCACCGCCGGCGGCTTTGTAAAGACTGGTCCAATTGTCTTCCTGGATGTAGCCGAGGCCGCCGGGCTTACGCGCTGGCATCACACGGCGGGCACACCCGATAAGCGCCTCATTCTGGAGGCCAAGGGCCCTGGCGTTTGTCTCCTGGACTATGACAATGACGGTTGGCTCGACATCTATCTAGTGAACGGCTCGACCTACGATGCACTTGAGGGCAAAACCACTCCGCCGCACGCGGCTCTGTTTCACAACAATCATGATGGAACCTTCACCGACGTGACGGAGAAGGCTGGCGTTGCCAACGACCGGTGGGGCTACGGATGCGCGGTGGGCGATTACGACAACGACGGCTGGCCGGACCTGTATGTATCCAATTACGGGAAGAACCGCCTGTACCACAACAATCATGACGGATCCTTCACGGATGTGGGGGAAAAGGCCGGCGTGACTGTCGGCACATGGTCTACAGGCGCAACCTTCGGCGACTACGACGGCGACGGGCGGCTGGACCTTTTCGTGGCCGGCTACGCTCAAATGGACTTGTCCAACCCTCCGCTTTCCGGGTCGAAGGCGGTCAACTTTGCTTTCTGCCAGTACCGCGGCGTGCAGGTGATGTGCGGCCCGCGCGGCCTGAAGGGCGAACACGACCACCTCTTTCATAACAATGGCGACGGAACCTTTACGGATGTCAGCAAGAAGCTGGGGGTGGACGACCCCAGCGGATACTACGGCCTGGGGGCGCTGTTTGTGGACGTGAACGGGGACGGCAAACCGGACCTGCTGGTGGCTAACGATTCCACTCCGAATTACCTGTATATGAACAAGGGAGATGGAACCTTCGAAGATCAGAGCTATGAAAGCGGATTTGCGCTCAATGGCGATGGCCGCGAGGCCGCCAATATGGGCCTTGCCGCCGGAGATTATGAGAACAACGGGCATCTCTCCATCGTCAGCACCACCTTTGCCGACGACTACAATATCCTTTTCCAGAATGACGGAAAAGGGTATTTCACCGATGTCAGTTATCAAGCCGGAATCGCGGAGTCTTCCATCCCATTTGTCAGTTTTGCCGATGGATTTCTCGATTACGACAATGATGGGTGGAAGGATCTGCTTATCATCAATGGCCACGTCTATCCCGAAGTTGACAAGCACCCGGAGTGGGGAACCAGCTATGCCCAGCGCCCGCTGCTCTACCATAACCTGAAGAACGGCAAGTTTGAACTGGTTCCAGCGGTCGAGGGAACCGGGCTTGCGGTAGTCAGCGTGGGCCGCGGCGCCGCATTTGGGGACATCTTCAACGACGGCAAGATCGGCGTGGTCATCAATAATATGGATGGCGTTCCGGTTCTGCTTCGCAACGTGAATCCGGACCACCACCACTGGGTTGAAATGAGGCTGATTGGGGGGCCCAAGAGTCCACGCGATGCGGTTGGATCGACTGTCTATCTCGAAGCGGACGGCATGCGCCAGCGTGGGGACGTGCTGAGCGGCGGAAGCTATCTTTCTTCCAACGATATGCGCGTTCACTTTGGTCTGAATGACGCGACCGATGCGGGCACTGCCGAGATTCACTGGCCTTCCGGCGTGAAAGAGAAGTTGAAGCTGCCCGCGGCGGACCGGATTTATACCATAACCGAAGGCCAGGGAATTACCGGCGCTCTGTGCGACGGCAAGCCGTGCGCAGTGGAGGCTCCAGCGGCAAAGGCGAGCAAACCCTGAACTGGCTCCGATAAAAGAATCCGGCAGCTACCCATGAGAAGGCAGCCACCGGAAAGTTAATCTTTGAAGGTCCGTTTTATCGACAAGCTCTGTTGACTTGTTCAGAGTATCGGCAGATGCGGGCCTTGTCTTGAGCCAAACGAGTGAGCCTGGACTCCATCCATAGGTGGAGACGCCTTCGCCGCTGGTCAGCAACACGGTCCTTTCAATCTATGTCGATTCCTACAGAATGAACATCAACGGGGACGTAGTGACAGACGAGATGACCACAGCAGGGGCTAAGGTTGCTCCGCTTGCTTTTAAGGGATTGGAACGTGGAAAGAGCGCAACGTGAGCTAAGTTATTGAGTATTTGGCTCCTCAGGTAGGACTCGAACCTACAACCCTTCGGTTAACAGTTGCAAGAGCAGTCGAAATGCCAATTGCCGACAATCGCGGCTTATATTGATAATACGATACTTAAACAGGGTTAAGCAGCGATTAAGTGCGATTGATTTTGAAGGAGATTCCCTCAAAAAGTCCCTAAAGTATTCACGACCCCATGAGGGCAATAAACCCTACTAGAGCACCCTATGCTGAAGCACTCTCCCACACTGTCCCGGCCCACAGATCTCCAGGCACCCCAATTCCTGTTTGCCCGTTCGGCCCTCAGTCTTGTCCCACGCCACCCGGCGAACGCCGTGCAACCAAAGCTAGACAGCACAAGGATCATGTGGATCTGGACGGCACAATCCCCCACGATGACGGATTCAAGGGACCGAAGGCTGTGGTCGCGACCGTTCCGGCGATGGTTAACCGGGTCTAACTGGGCAATCCAAGGGCGGAATACGGGCCCCACGGAAATGATCCGGCCAGTTCAAATTATCGGACCCTTGCCGACTTATGAGGACTGATCCGCTGGGATTGTTACTGCTTTCATTGCTTCACTCGCATTTTCGAGCGTTAAAGTGCCTATCCTTCTGATGCAGTGTTGCACAATAGGCTTACAGGGAGATTCCGAAACCAGCACCGCGTCTTTCGCGCGAGCATACGGATGCAAACGAAAGGCAGGCCGGCGACCGCCAGGCTCTGCACCGTGCATAACTGCCCCTCGGCGTCGTACCAATACTCGTTGTTGCCGTCGTAGATGGTGTTGCCGCTGGCGTCCCACCCCGTTGACGAAGACCTGTCAACGGGGACCCCATCGTAGACGTATCCGGCAGGCGCGGAAGAGGCCGTGGTGATGCGGTTGTTGGCCGGGTTATAGTTCGCCCAATTGGAATACACCCCGTTGGTGAAGCTCTGCGCGGTGCGGTTGCCGTAGGAGTCGTAACTCCAGGTAGCGTTCTGACCCTGGAAGGCGCTGGGCGCGGCGCCCGCCGCTGCTGCCGTCACCGTCACTGGGTCGCCGGCAAAGATCTAAACAGGATTCACAGAGCACGACACGCTCATCGGCGGCAGACATGCCAGGTAACGCCAGCGGAGAGTCGCAGGTCATTTTGAATATTCGTTGCGCCGTTGGGCAGAGCTGTCCGCACGTAGTCAGCTTCCAGCAGGCGCAGGCCAAATTTTTTGTTAAGGTAATAGTTGAAACCGCCGCCGGCCTGCAAGGCCAACGAGTTAGCGCTGGAGGTGGGCATGGGGATTGCCGGATAGATGCCGTTGAAGCCATACGTCAAGCCGAACAAGCCCTGCCCAAAGATTTGCAGCCGGCGATTGTGCGCGGCAGAGGCATGACCTTTCCAGGCCGTCCAGGTGTAGCGTGGGCCGGCCAGGTAGGTGAGTTTGTTGGCATCCACGCCCGGCGTGATGCTGGAGATATGATCGCCGGTCATGCTGACGGCAATGCCCAAACCACTCTTGAAGGTCACCGCAGCGTCCGCACCGCCGCCCATGAGCCAGAAACTGCTTTGACCGAGCGATGCCTGGGAGCTCTCTGTGGCAAAGGTAACAGCCAGATCAGTGGAGACCGTATCCGTCTGGACCGGCATCTGGCTCTGCTGGGCCCAACCTGCGGCACCCGCCAACATGCATGCGCCCATAAGGAGCACCTTTCCGCGAATCGATATACGCAACTCTGTTCTCCTTTTTATTCAACCGTCAAGTTGACGGTGGATGTGTACGACAGCGAGCCGGAGCCTACGGTCACGGTCACTTTGTAGTTCTGCTGCGTCTGAGCAAAGAAGCCGGTGTTGGTACCGCAACCGCTCAATCCGGCCAGCGTTGCCGCGCCCGCGCCCGCCAGCAAAACGACCGCAAGGATCCTGGCTAGCCGCTTGCCGCTCTTGCGCAACCTGCCCGCAAAGGGCAACAGCAACAGCGCCAACGAGAACGGCGCCATCCGCGAGACCAGATTGCCGCCCGCAGGTTGCGCGGATGCAGTGGTCTGCGGAAGCTGGATGGTCAGCATCGTATTGCTGGTCAGTGAGGTGTTCGCGGGCAGAGTCCACGACCAGGGGTTGTTGGAGGTGAAAACCCACGCCGGCGGTGTAAGGGTCATTGTGGTCCCCGAGGGCAATGCAGGCGAAGAGCTGACGGTGAAAGTCACTGGCGATGGGAAGGTAGTGCCGTTGCTGGGAGCAATGGGGAACAAATACGTTGCCGTACCGCCAGGAAGGAGGGTTTCCGAGGTGGAAGGCGTGACCAAATTAATGTCGATCGCCGCCTCAGAGACAGTATTGCTGGGTCCGGCGGCGAGGAAGTTTGTATCGCCGCTATATACAGCGGTGATGCTGTGCGTTCCCGTGACCGTGTAGGTGACAGCACAGTTCGCCTGGCCGTTGGACACAGTCACCACCGCGCTGGCGCAGGCCGAGATCACCGTTCCGCCATCCGAGAAGGTCACCGTGCCAGTCGGGTTGCCTGCCGTGGAAGAAACCGTTGCCGTATAAGTAACTGGATTCTGCAACAGAATCGGATTCAGGCTGGAGACCAACGAGACCGAGGACGCCGCCCTACTTACCTGAAGCTGTGCGGGTACGGGCGTCGTCGACGTGGGATAACCATTGCTGCTGGTATAGGTAGCTGTGACCGAGTGCAAGCCGATACTGAGTCCTGTCAGCGAGCCCGTAGCGACGCCGCTGCCGTTGACCGTCCCGCTGGCCGCCGCTATGGATGAGCCGTCCAGATAGAATGCCACGGTGCCTGCCGGCTCCAGCAATGAGCCGGTAACGGTGGCGCTGGCCGTAACGGATTGTCCGAAGGTAGGCGCAGCCGGCAAGAAGGAGGTGATCTTAATGCTGGAGGTAGGCGCGGTGGACGGTCCGGTAAGTACGAGCTGCACCGAAGCCGGCGTGGAAAGAGCCGCGTTCAGAGCGCCGTTCACAGTGACAGTGTCGGTGGTTGTAGTGATGATCGTTGGCGTGTAGCTGGCCGTCAATGAGCAGACGCCACCTATGGCCAGTGCGACGGGAAGACCCTCGCTGACCGTGCAATCAGTGGAAGTGGTTGCGGTCACGCTGTAATCTGTCGTATCGGTCTGGCCGAGCGAGGTGGGCGACAGCGCCAGGTTTCCAGACTCAAGCATCTTGAAGGTTTGCGGCGGGGTCGAGGTGCCTGCATACAGCACGTAGCCCTGGGTGCGGATGAGCTTGAGGACACCTCCATTCGATCCGGTGTAGAGATTGCCGGCTGAGTCAAGCGCCAGAGCCGAAGGCGCAAGGCTGGCCACGGTG
>JBKQPC010000007.1:0-73073 GCA_052145195.1 Occallatibacter sp.
CGGGCGCATGCAGCGCCTCGGCGCCGGCCAAACTTCTGGTCACTTCGGCGCAGAGCGCGGAGATCATCAAACATGCCTCCAATGCCTTCCTCGCTATGAAGATCTTCTTCATCAACGCCGTGGCCAACCTGGCCGAGACCGTGGACGCCGACATCGAGGACATCGCCGCCGGCATGGGCATGGACAGC
Source organism: Occallatibacter sp. (assembly GCA_052145195.1). Classification (GTDB taxonomy): domain Bacteria; phylum Acidobacteriota; class Terriglobia; order Terriglobales; family Acidobacteriaceae; genus Telmatobacter. The sequence goes on from JBKQPC010000007.1 coordinate 189, forward strand.
CGCATCGGCTCCCGGTTTCTCAGAGCCGGGCTGGGCTATGGCGGGTCTTGTTTTCCGAAAGACGTGGCCGCCTTTCACTGGGTGGCGCAACAGCAGGGCGTGGACTTCCAACTGCTTCACGAAATTCGCAAGGTCAACGATACCCAAAAAGAAATCTTCTTCAACAAAGTTCGGGCGGCGTTGTGGACCCTGCGCGGCAAACGGCTGGCCGCTCTGGGCCTGGCCTTCAAAGGGGGTACGGATGACATCCGCGAGTCTCCGGCCATCGAGGTGATCGGGAAACTGCTGGAAGCCGGCGCCCTGATCACGGCCTATGATCCGGCAGCCATGGAGCGCGCCAAAGAGGAGTTGCCGCCCAGCAAGACACTCAGCTATGCGGCGGACATCTACGCAGCGGCCAAAGACGCCGACGCGGTGTTGATTCTGACCGACTGGAAGGAGTTTGCCGAGATCGATCTGGTGCGCCTTAACCAAGCGGTCCACTTACCCATCGTGATTGACGGCCGCAACCTTTACAAGCCGCAGCGGATGCTCGATCATGGCTTCACCTATGTGAGCATGGGCCGTCCGGCAAGTTACCAGGCGCAGCAGGGCAAGCCGCGTAAACTAATCATGTAGAAGTGGAGTTAGCGTTGTTAGCGGAGCTAACTCCGTTAACTTTGCTAATACCGCTAACCCTGCTAACGAATTTTTGAAGATTTTCATGGAGCAAGACATTTGAGCATGCGCGTACTTGTCACCGGAGCCGCCGGATTTCTCGGTTCACACCTCACTGACCGTCTGCTGGGCGAGGGCCACACTGTCATCGGGGTCGATAACCTTTGCACTGGAGACCGGGAAAACCTCGCGCACCTGGCCAATGAGCCGCGCTTCCGCTTTGAAGAACGAGACATCTGCCAGCCTTTCGACGTGGGGCCGGTGGACTATGTGTTCAACTTCGCCTCTCCGGCCAGCCCGCCGGAGTATCTCCGCCTGGGAATCGAGACGCTGCGTGTAGGTTCCATGGGCGTCGATAACACGCTGGAAATTGCCGCTCGCTATGGCGCCGGTTATCTGCACGCCTCCACCTCGGAGTGTTATGGCGATCCCATTGAACATCCGCAGAGGGAAGAGAACTGGGGCAACGTGAATCCAGTCGGCCCGCGCTCGGTCTACGACGAGGCCAAGCGTTTTGCTGAGGCCATGGTCATGGCCTGGAATCGCTCGCGCGGCGTCAACGCCCACCTGGCCCGCATCTTCAACACCTACGGCCCTCGCCTTCACCCCAGCGACGGCCGGGTTATCCCCAACTTCATGATGCAGGCTCTGCGCGGCCAACCGTTGACAATTTACGGCGATGGCAGCCAGACGCGCAGCTTCTGTTACGTGGACGACCTGATAGAAGGCATTCTGCTTCTCTCCCGCTGCGACGAACATCTGCCGGTCAATATCGGCAATCCAGATGAGTTCACCATCCTGGAATGTGCCCAGGCCGTGCTGGAAGTGACCGGCTCGAAGAGCGAACTACGCTTTGAAGACTTGCCAGTGGACGATCCCACGCGCCGCTGCCCGGACATCACCAAAGCTCGCATCCTGCTCGGTTGGGAGCCGCGTATCCCGCTCAAAGAGGGGCTGGCAAGATCGCTGGAGTTCTTCCGGAGCCATTTATCGGCGGGCTGGTAAGCTGCCGGCGAATTAAATACAAACGCCATTTAGGAGGAAGTAGCGGGCTTCAGCCTGATGAAAGAAGTTCATGTGAGTGACTGGCCGCACCGCATGTGTCTTCCCGCGCCAGCCGTCGTTTTGCTACTCTTTCTCTATCATGAAGCGCACGTTTTTTCTGCTCCTGATCGCTATTATTTTTTTTGCGTACAGTCAGACCGCCGTCGCGCAAAAGTTTCAGCCCAAAACCATTCAGTTCAAGGGCGCGCCGGAGTACTCCGACGAGGAGTTAATGGCCGCCGCGGGGCTGAAAAAGGGCGCGATCCTGGATTATGCCGAGATGAATAGCCACTCCCAAAAGCTGATGGACACTGGTGTCTTCGAGACTCTGGCCTTCAAGTTCGATGGGGTGGACCTTGTCTTTACCCTGGTTCCGCACACCGAACTTTATCCTGTGCGCCTGGAGAATTTGCCGCTCACGCCGGGCAAGGAGCTGGACGCCGCGCTGCACGACCGCGTTCCGCTCTATCACGGCAAAGTGCCGGCCGAGAGAGGACTGACGGAACAGGTGCGCCAGGCTCTTGAAGAGATGCTTGCGGCCAAAGGCATCAAGGCTAACGTGGCGGCCATGCCCTACACTGATCCCAAGTCGAATACGGTCACGGCCATTAGCTACGCCATTACCGATCCGCCGGTCCGGGTAGGCGAGATTCATCTGGAAGGCGTCTCGCCGGAGAAGCGGGCTCAAGTCAAACTTATTGCGAATCGCGAAACGAAGACCGATTACGACACGGAAAATACGGCGGGCAATATCGAGCGCGCATTTGTATTGTTGTACACCGATGAAGGCTATGCTGCCGTAAAAGTTCATGTCGAGCAATCTGGCAATCCGGTTTCCGGCAGCCAGGCCATCGAGATTCCCTTTAACGTGACTATCGATGAAGGGCGTCATTACAAACTGGGATCCATCCATCTGCCCTCCGGCGAGCTACTAACGCTGGCGGAGATCAACAAAGCCGCTGGAATCGTGTCGAATGCGGTTGAGAAGCAGTCAGTCAAGGAAGGAGTTGCTCTTCGAACCGCCTTGCTCTATGTCGCGGGACAATACAAATCTAAAGGCTATATGGATTGCGTTATCACGCCGCATCTTCAGTTCGATGAAGCCGCGGGCAACGTTAATTACACACTGGAGGTTGAGCCGGGGCCGGTTTACACGATGGGCAAGCTGACCATTCAAAATAGTGCCGCGGACCTGCGCGCGGCGATGTGGAATGCATGGAAGATGCCCGAGGGCGCGGTCTTCAGCGAGAAAGCGATTTCCGACTACTATTCCACTCAGGGAGATACTCCGCTGGGACGAACCTTTGCCTCCGCCAACTGCAAATACACGCTGACTAAAAATATCGATACCCACACCGTCGATGTAACGCTGCGCGTGGAAAAACGGGACTGAGCACTGCGTCCAATTCCGCGCGCAGTGCTTCATTATCGACCGGCTCTGGACCTTCAATCGCTATCGTTTCTTTCTCCGGGCTGATTGTAATGCTAGTGCGTAATGATTGGTTTTCCGGCATTTAACAGTCGTGGGACCGGAGAAAAGCGTGATGTAACGGCGGGTAACCCCTACTTCTTTCCGCCGGCGAGGCGCTTGGCGCCGCATAGCAGGCTGTTGTAAGCTCTGGCAGGACATTGAGTTCGGTAGCGCCAGGGGCAGATTTAACCCTGGCGAAACAGGCAGGTAGCAGGTATAGCGTTGCGTACATTTCGAGGAAGATCTCTACTGGAATGCATGCATGGAGCATATAGCCGAAGCAGGCAGGAACAATCACCGCGTACAAAATGCTCCTATGTCAAAATCAAGCGTGGCGGCAGATATGTATACTCGCAGCCGGCGCAATTTTCCGGAGGAATAAGCACATGAAACGGTTGGGATGGATTCTCGTGCTGCTGATGGCAGCTTCGCCCGCGTGGGCAGCCAGGAAAGTCACTGTGCAACAACTCAAGGATTTGCTTGTTTCCATGCAGCAATCCAACAAGACCGACGAAGAGGTAGACAACCAGCTCAAAGAGATTGAACTAAACGAAGAGCTGACACGCAGCGCAGCCAACAGCCTGAAAAGTTACCTTCCTGGTCCGCACTCCAGAGCGAGGACTGAACTTCTGAAGGATCAAAGCGCATTTCTTGCGCCTCCGGCTACAGATCTCCCCGCTATTCCCTCGCCCGACGCAGCCGCGCAACAGGCCATCCTTACTAAAGCTACGGATTTCGCGTCCAGGGTTTATGCGCAGAATCCTCATCTATCGGTCACCAAAACCATGCTCCGCTTCGAAGACCATGTCATAACCACAGATAGTATCGGATTTCATAATAACAATATGGTTCTCGGTCCGATCCAACTGGTCGACAAACAAGTTGACGCAGTGGAAATGGACAAAGGCGTCGAGCAGGCCGCCGAATCCAGGACAAAGACGAAGTGGGGTGAGAACGGAGAGATTTCAGATGGCGAACCGGGAACCAATCTGAGCGACATCTTTCCTGAAGCCTCGTCCTCGGGTAAGATCGGCTGGCTGCGCTGGCAGATGATTGATGGCAGGCAGACGGCGGTATTTTCCTTTGCCGTGGACAAGGGAAAATCCCACTTCGATGTGAGTTACTGCTGTTTTCCGAAGACCACTACGGCAACTAATGTCGCAAGCGTGTCGCTGGTGATGATGGTCGGGACCATCCAGTCGGTCAGCACATGGGAACCTTTCAAACAGGTCGTAGGCTACCACGGCGAGTTGTTCATCAATCCGGAGACGGGCCTTGTGATTCGCATCATCACCCGTGCTGAGATGAAGCCCACGGACCTCGTTCTCAGGGAAGACAGGCGAATCGATTATGGTTCCGTACTGGTCGCCGGCAAGGTATATCAGCTTCCCCGCGACAGCATAACAGCCATGGAGGCGGTTCCCAATGGCGACAACGACAACGCCACCCACACCACCCGTCACACTTTGTTTTACGCTTCCTATCAGAATTACAAGTTGGCCGAGGCGCTCTGAGCGCATGCCGTCTTGCAGTGCCGCATGTTTCAAAACCAGGAGCCTTTCTGGTTACTCCCACTCGATGGTTCCGGGGGGCTTCGAGGTAATGTCGTAGACCACGCGGTTGATGCCGCGCACTTCGTTGACGATGCGGCTGGAGATGCGCTTGAGCACCTCGTAGGGCAGAGGCGTCCAGTCGGCGGTCATGCCGTCTTCGGAATGAACGGCGCGCACCGCGGCGGTGTAGGCGTAGGTGCGCTGGTCGCCCATCACGCCCACGCTCATCACCGGCAGCAGCACGGCAAAGCTCTGCCAGATGGAGTTGTAGAGTCCAGCGGCCTTGATCTCCGCGACCACGATCTCGTCGGCCTCCTGCAGCAATGCCACGCGCTCCGGCGTGACCTCGCCCAGGATGCGCACGGCGAGGCCCGGACCGGGAAATGGCTGGCGGCCGAGAATTTCTTCCGGCATTTCGAGGTCGCGGCCGATGCGCCGGACTTCATCTTTGAAGAGGTCGCGCAGTGGTTCGATCAACTTGAGTTTCATCCCCAACGGCAGCCCGCCCACGTTGTGGTGGCTCTTGATGGTTTGGCTCGGCCCCTTCACGCTGGAGGACTCGATCACGTCGGGGTAGAGCGTGCCCTGGACGAGCCAGTCCACACCGCCGGTTTCTTTGGCGATGCGCGTGGCCTCGTCATCGAAAACGGAGATGAACTCCGCGCCGATTCGTTTGCGTTTCGTTTCCGGGTCGATGACGCCGGCAAGTTGCTTGAGAAAACGCTGGCTGGCGTCGACGGCGACGATCTTCAAGCCAAGTTTTTCGCGCAGGTTCTTCTGGACGCTTTGAAATTCATTTTTGCGCAGGACGCCGTTGTTGACGAAGATGCAGGTCAGCTGATCCCCGATGGCCCTGTGCACCAGCACCGCCGCCACCGACGAATCCACTCCGCCGGAGAGGCCGCAGATGACGTGGCCCTTGCCGACCTTCTCGCGGATGGCGGCCACTGTTGTTTCGATGAAGCGCGCCGGAGTCCAGTCGCCGCGCGCGCCGCAAATTTGAAAGAGGAAGTTCTTGATGATCTGCGGCCCCAGCGGCGTGTGATGCACCTCGGGGTGAAACTGCACGGCCCAGATGCGCCGCCCGGTATTTTCGATTCCCGCCAAAGCATTGGAGGAAATGGCGATGCGGCGGAAGCCGGCAGGCAACTCCAGCGCCTCGTCGCCGTGGCTCATCCAGACGGCCAGCGTGGTGGGCAGGCCGGCAAACAATGGTGATGCGCCGTCCTCAATCGTCACTTCAGCGTGGCCGTACTCGCGCTTGGCGCCGGAGCGCACCTTGCCGCCCAGGTGGTGGACGATGAAATGCAGTCCGTAGCAGATGCCCAACATGGGCACGCCCAAGTCCAGCAATTTGGGATCGGCCGCCGGCGCATCAGAATCGTAGACGGACGACGGCCCGCCGGAGAGGACGAGGCCGAGCGGCTTGAGCGCCTTGATCTCGGCGAGAGGCGCGGTGCAGGGCAGCACCACGGAGAAAACATTCTGCTCGCGAATGCGCCGCGCGATCAGTTGCGTGTACTGCGAACCGAAATCGAGGATGACGATGGTTTGGGTGGCCACATACCAGTTTGGCAGGGCGCAGGCCTGGATGTAAAGAGTCAGGATCCTTTTGATCCCGAAAAAAGGCGACGCTGTAATGATCAAGGCTGCAACCGTGATTCCAGACTTTCGCAAGAACGCGTAAATGGAACCAAGTTAGTCACTTGTTTACAGAATACTTATAGCTATCCTAATATGTGATTACATTGTGACTGGTTGCAGGCCGACGCGTGCTATCTAGAAATGTTTTCCAGTCGTTTAGGAGGATAGAATGGCGGAGCAGGATTCTGTCGTGCAAACCTGGTTGCCAATCATAGGCAAAGCGTTAGTACTAACATGCATGCAAAGCACAGACCTCGGAAACAAAACAATCGCCGAGCGGGCGCAATTCCTGGAATCATTTGGCATCAATTTGAAAGACGCTGCTGACATGCTTGGAACATCACCTGCTTCTGTTCGGGAGCTTTTAAGACTCGCCAAGAAGAAAACTCAAAAACGAGGATCCAAGAGCAATGCCAACGCAAAAAAGAAAGGCCGAAAAGGCAGTTAAGAAGTCTGAGCCCATCTCGTCCGAAGAGAAAATAGCGCGCCTCTTGGGCCTATATTTTGTCAAGGACATGGAACAAAAGACGGATCAAGCAGCCCACCTAAGATCGGTCGGATTTGAAGTCTCAGAAGTAGCTACAATGTTGAGAATAACAGAGAACCATGTTAACGTTGCGGCATTCCACGGCCGCAAAAATCTCGAAAAGAAGAAAAAAGCTCAGCCCACCATTAAAACTTCACCCAGAATCCTCGGATTCCATAAAGACGCAAATGACAAGAATTAATAAAGACCTACTCAATCGATTGGCACTTAAGCTAGGTGTTTCGAAATCTCGGATATACGCTCGAATACAGGAAATTGCCAATAATAATATGCTGGATAACTCCCTCGCCGCTTTGGTTCTTGCGGCTGAATGCGGTATTAGCATTCAAAAATATTCTTCAACAGAGGACCGTGCGGCAATTCGCGGATCGCTTAATAACCCCGGATCACAAATACATGTCAGTAATTTAAGCCAAGTTTTATCAAGTCCTCACTCTGGCAAGACGCTGGCCACTAAACGACCCACAAAACCATCGAGAGCAAGAGACAATTCAGTATTTGTTGTCCACGGTCGCGATGAGAATCTACGAAAATCCATGTTTGAATTCCTTCGGGCACTGTCCCTCAACCCGATGGAATGGAGCAAGGCAGTACTTCTTCCCAAGAGGGGTGGAGCAAACCCGCAAGTAGCAGATATTATTGACACCGCAATGGCAAGGGTTCAAGCTGTTTTAGTTATTTTTTCGCCGGACGATTTGGCAATGTTGAAACCAGCACTACAGATGAAGGGCGATAAAGCTACCGAGAGGAAGCCTCAGGGTCAGCCCAGGCCGAATGTTATTTTTGAAGCGGGTCTAGCACTGGGTCGGCATCCAGAGAAGACTTTGTTGATCCAAATTGGCAATGTGCGTGGCTTTAGCGATATCGCAGGGATGCATCTTGTTCGCCTGACCAATGCAGTGGACAAGCGCAAGGATATTGCCAACCGATTGCAGCGCATAGGCTGCAATGTCGATCAAACAGGAAACGATTGGATGACATCCGGCGACTTCGTTCCTCATACCTCTAAGGCCAGTTCAACATTCCCAACAGTCTAATCAATAGTGATACCGCGCCTGAAGAAAATAAATTCGGTCGGCGGTGACTTTATAAACCAGCCGATGCTCTTGAGTAATTCTCCGGCTCCAAGTGCCACTCATCTCAAATCGAAGCGGCTCGGGCTTGCCAATGCCTACGAAGGGGTCGTCAAGCACTGCTTCCACGAGTTCCAAAGTGTGAATCGCTGCCTTGCGATCATTTTTGATGAACCAGATTAAGTCTTCACGAAATACAGGATCAAGTACCGCGTCACGTTTTGAAGACTTTTTGATTACTTCTCGATTTGCCATTTTGTTCCTTGTGGCATTGACATCGATCTCTGTCTATTTACAAACCAACTGATTTTCGCAGTTCCTCAACTGTCTCAACCTTGCCTTCCCCATTTTCTGCGCGCCGCAGCGCCCCCAGCAGTCGCTCCGCGTTTTTAGGCGAACGCAGAAGATACGCTGTCTCCTCCAGCCCCGCCAATTCATCGGCGGCGATAATCGCCACGTCGCGCTGCCCACGTCGTCTCTTCACAACCACGACTTCTCGGTCGTCTGTAACGCGGTCAAGGAAAGTCGCCAGATTCTCCCTAAGTGTGGTGTAAGTTGTCTCGATAGCCATCGCTAAATCACCTCAGATAAAAGTACAGCTTTCCTGTACAATTGTCAAGTGAATTAGCCAATAGTTCTATTTCCCCTCGTTCTTGTAAACCACCCCTGCCTTCATTACGAACTTCACATTCTGCAAGGTGCGCACGTCGTCGATGGGATTCTTCTCGACGGCGATGATGTCGGCCCATTTTCCGGCTTCCAGAGTGCCGGTCTTTGCGCTCCAACCCATCAGGTCGGCGGCGTTGATGGTGGCGGTTTGCAGGGCGGCCAGCGGGGCCATGCCGAGTTGGTTGACGTACACATCCAACTCGTGGGCGTTGAGCCCGTGCGGATAGACGGCGGCGTCGGTGCCCATGGCGATCTTCACGCCGGCATCTATGGCGCGTTTGATATTGCCCTTGGCCACGGCGCTGATCTCCACCATCTTCTTATGCGAGTAGGGCGGCAGGTTGCCGTTCTCTACCATCCAGTCTTCCAGGTAGAGCGTGGGGACGAGATAGGTGCCGTTCTTCTTCAGCTCGGCAATGCCTTCGTCGTTGATGTAGCTGCCGTGCTCGATTGAATCCACGCCGGCCATGCTGGCCCATACAATTCCCTGAGCTCCGTGAGCGTGCGCGGCGACTTTGCGGCCCAGGCGGTGGGCGTCGGCTACGATGGCGCGCATCTCTTCGAGGGTGTACTGCGCGGCCTGGGGATCGTCGCCCTTGGACATGACGCCGCCGGTGGCGCAAATTTTTATCAAGTCGACGCCGTATTTGATGTTCTGCCGCACCTTTTGCTGCACTTGGGCGATGCCGTCGGCTACGCCGTCTTCCATGGCATGGTATTTGAAGGGCAGAAGGTTGTTGTCACAATGGCCGCCGGTGATGCTCAAGGCTGGCCCGCTCACCAGCAAGTGCGGCCCAACAATCTGGCCAGAGTTGATGGCGTCGCGCAGGTCCACATCGGTGTAGCCGCCGGCGCCCACGTTGCGCACCGAGGTGATGCCGGCCAGCAGCGTGGTGCGGGCATTCACTACCCCGTTGATAGCCTCCTTGGCGTCGGTTTCCAATAGCTCGTGATAGGGATCGAAGATGGTGTCCATGGTCAGGTGAGTATGCACGTCGATCAGGCCGGGTAGCACAGTCATGCTACTGAGATCAACCACTGTATCGCCCTGCTGCGCGGGGACTTGTGCGCTGGGTGCGATGGATTGGATGGTGTCGCCCACCACCACGACAGTCTGGGCATCGATTAGTTTGCCAGTCTTTACATCGAGCAGGTGACCGGCGCGAACCAGAGTACGCGTGGGTTTGGGGGCCGGCTGGGCAGAGAGAGTGAGCGCGCCGGCTGTGAACAATAACGCCAGGACAAGATATTGCCGCTTGAACATGGGTAAACCTCCAAAAAGAACCGCAAGCGGAGTGTAGCAAAAAACCCTGCCTCAGGGCTGGATTCCGGAATGCTGAGAAGCGGCGCCTTCATCCCCTATAGCTAAAAGTGATAGGCTGCTAGGCGACGCAGTTTGCGCGAACCAACTGCGCAGAATTTGATTCTGGCCTTCATCCACTGGCGTTTTTCCCGCCGATGGGCGTGGCCGGCAGACCACATCACCAAGAGGACAAATATGAACTGTTTACGTTTTGCACCTATCCTGATTTTCCTGGGCGGAACCGCTCTGGCTCAGACCGCTCCCGCAGCCGATGCCCAGAAGCCCGCGCCGCCAGTCGTCGTCAAGAGCTTCGATCTGGCGGCTATCGACAAGAGCGCCGACCCCTGCACCGATTTTTATCAGTACGCCTGCGGCAACTGGGTCAAGAGCAACCCCCTTCCCGGAGACCAGGTACGCTGGGCGCGTTCCTTCTCGCTGCTGCAAGAGCGCAACCGCTACCTGCTGTGGCAGGAGCTGGATGCCGCGGCCTCGAACCCTACGAGCGCGCTGGAAAAGCAATATGGCAACTACTTTGCCGCCTGCATGAACACCGGCCTGATCGAGCAAAAGGGCCTGAAGCCACTGGAACCCGCCTTCAAGCGCATCGCCGCTCTCAAGGATACCCACAAGCTGGCTACACTGATGGGCGAGTTGGAAGCCGAGGGCAGTGAGGCGCCGCTGTTCCGCTTTGGCGTGGAGCAGGACGATAAGGACTCCTCCAAGCAGATTGCCTCCATTGGGCAGGGCGGGCTCTCGCTGCCCGACCGCGACTACTACATTGTGGACAACAAGCGCTTCCAGGAGATTCGCAAGCAGTATGTTGAGCACGTAAACAGGATGTTCACGCTGGCCGGCGATACGCCGGAACAGGCGGCCAAGGAAGCCGCTGCGGTTCTGGAGATTGAAACGGCTCTGGCCAAGGCTTCCACCAGCCGCACCGACCTGCGCGAGCCGGAGAACCGCTACCACATCTATACTGTGGCCGACTTCCAGAAGCTGACTCCGGATTTCGATTATTCGATTTATTTCAAGGACGTGAAGATTCGCCCCTTCGAAACGCTGAACGTAGCCACGCCTGATTTTTTCAAAGAGCTGAGTGAATTGATCGCCAAGGAGCCAATTGAATCCTGGAAGTCGTACTTTCGCTGGCACACGCTGCACGGCGCGGCAACAAACCTGCCCAAGACCTTCTTCGACGAGAACTTCGCCTTTTTCGGCAAGACCCTCAGGGGACAGAAGGAACCGACGCCGCGCTGGAAGCAGTGCTCCAGCATGACCGACAACGCGCTGGGCGAGGCGGTGGGCCAGGACTGGGTGAAGAAGAACTTTCCGCCCGCGGCCAAGGCCAGCATGGACCAATTAGTGGCCGCCCTGGAGAAGAGTTTGGGCGACGACATCAAGACCCTGCCCTGGATGAGCGACGCCACCAAGAAGGCGGCGGAAGAGAAGCTGGCGATGATCCGCAACAAGATCGGCTACCCGGAGAAGTGGCGCGATTACCGGGCGCTGAAGGTGAAGCGCGACGACCTGATAGGCAATCTGCGCCGCAGCGCGGTTTTCGAGCGCAACTGGAATCTGGACCACCTGGGCAAGCCGGTGGACGAAAAAGAGTGGGGCATGACGCCGCCCACGGTCAACGCCTACTACGACCCTTCGTTCAACGACATCAACTTCCCGGCCGGCATTCTGCAGCCGCCATTCTTTGACTTCACCATCGACCCGGCGGTGAACTTCGGCGGCATCGGGGTGGTGATCGGCCACGAGATGACTCACGGATTCGACGACGAGGGCTCGAAGTACGACGGACATGGCAACCTGCGCGAGTGGCAGACGGCCGATGATCGCAAGGCCTTCACCGAGCGGACCGACTGCGTGGCCAGCGAGTACAGCGGCTTTGAAGCCGCTCCGGCGCACGACGATGTGGCCGCGCAGAAGCTGAACGGCAAGCTCACCCTGGGCGAGAACACAGCCGACAACGGCGGCCTGCGCATCGCTTACATGGCGCTGCTGGACACGCTCGCCAGCCAGGGCAAGAGCATCAACGACAAGATTGACGGCTACACCGAGGCGCAGCGCTACTTCCTGGGCTTTGCCCAGGTGTGGTGCCAGAATCAGACCGAACAGTCGGCCCGCCAGGCGGCGCTGACGGACCCGCACTCCCCCGGCCGCTGGCGCACCAACGGCTCGGTGCAGAATTTCGATCAATTCGGCAAAGCCTTTGGCTGCACCAAGGGCCAGCCTATGTATCCGGCGACATCCTGCCGGGTCTGGTAGACACTATATCCCCGCACAGGAGCCGTGGCTTGCTACGGTTCCGGTCCAGTGGCCGCGGCTATCAGGACAGGTCAGGCATGCCGGTTAGGCCTCTTTACTGGTATAGCGGGTTGACATTTACCTCCTTGCGGGAGTCCAAATCCCTGCATTGACCATGAAACCAGGCCGGCCAGACGGGAAAGCGAGGGTTTTCCGCCGTTTCCTATGCAGGGCGGCCAAGGAAAATGCACTGTTTTGCCCAGTCTCTGGCTAAAACTAGGCACAACCCACCCTGGGCTTTTACAATGCAACAGGGACCCGTCCCAACCCAGCTCTGCTGTGGAACTAGCAAACTTGGCGGCGCACGCCTGACCAGGATGAAGGAATCGCATGAAGTTCACGAAATTCGGCAAGGCCCTTCTGATAAGCGCCCTTTCAGCTGGCGTCGTTTTCAGCGTCACGTCTTGCATCGAGGATTATTCGGTCGGCTATTTGTATGTGACAGGGACGGTAACGGCCACGCCCACCGGCAACGGCATCGTAACCGGCTTCAAGATTGATCACAACACGGGCTTTCTGACCCCCATCAACGGGCTGCCTGTCTCCTCCGGCGGCGCCAACCCGGTTCGAGCTGTCCTGCTTACCGGCAGCCGCTTTCTTTATGTTCTTAACCGGGGCGTCAGCAGCAACCCGGCGGGCAGCAACATATGCACTGCACAGTATCCCTGCCAGAACGCCAACATCACGCAGTACGCCATCGGCGCCAATGGCATCCTTACGCCGCAGGAGACCTTCTACACGCAAGGTTTGAACCCGTTCCGCATGATCACCGATAACTCGGGATCCTACATTTACGTTCTGGAACACGATTCTCTTTACAACGGCCTTCCGTCCAGCTCGACTAACCCGAACCCCAACTGCGCCGCCGCCCTGACCGGGGCCACAACCTGCGGCGACATTACCGCATTTTCGGTCAACTCGACCACCGGACGGCTGCAACTGATCATTAATAGCCAGGTGACCGCGGCAGGCGGCGGAACACCGCTGACCTACTTTCCGATTCCAGCCAATCCCGTGGACTTTGTGTTGAGCAACGGATCCATCCTCACACTGAGCGGGAAGCCAACTATCACCGCAGCCGCGCCTTGCACAACAGCCGCCGAACTCACCTCAACCTATCCGTATGTCTGCGGCGCAACCGTGTACCCCTATACTCAGAGTTCCACCAACGGGCAGTTGACGGTGAGCCAGAACAGCGCCCAGCCGTTGAGCATCGCGCAGGGAACGGCTATCGTATCCGCTGGCGGTTATGTTTTCGTGTTGGACAATGAAGCGCCCAATCCCAATCCCACCATTGCGGCCAGCCAGATTCTGCCTTATACGGTGGGCAGCGGTGGCGCGTTGCTGGCAGCTGTCAGCGGCCCGATTCCCGATGATCCCAACCAATACAACCCCATTTACCTGGTGGAGGAGAACAAGGGGAAGTGGTTCTACGTGGCAAACCAGGGGAGCAACACCCCGCCCCCCGGCTTGGGAACAGCTCAAAGCGGGATTGCCGGCTACGTGAACAACAGTCCGTTTCAGCCCATCGAAATGGCCGGCACGCCCATCGGCTTTGGCTCTGGGTCAGGCCCGCAGTGCCTGGTCGAGGATCCCTCGAATCAGTACTTTTATACGGCCAACTTTAACGATTCCAGCGTAACCGGTCAGACTATCGACGAAAACGCCGGCACCCTCAGGCCGCTCAACCAGTCGACCAAGGCGCCTTCCCAATATTCGCTGACCGGTCCGCCCACCTGGTGCCTGGTGGATGGGCGCACCAACTGAACCGCCGTATGATGCAGATGCGCCTGGGGCGGAGGATGGCCCCCGCTCCAGGCAACGCCAAACAATGATTGACCCGCAGTACTCAAGAACGCAGCCGAATTTGAGGACGCGATGTTTTTCCGGGGCGCCCTGGGATTCGATTCCAAACTGATTTTTTAGAGGCCGGAGCCTTTGGCCTACTGACGAAAGATGCGCATGAAGTTCAACAAATCGAGACAGCTCCTGTTGGTCTCCGCAGCCAGCCTCCTGACGGCAGTTCTGATCACCGCTTGCAGCACGGCCACCGTGGATTTCGTTTACGTGACCAGCTCTAAGGCCGCGGGACCCAATAATTACGGCGAGATCGATGTCTTCGAGATCAACGGGGTCTCCGGCTATATGCGCCAGATTCCCGCCTCGCCATTCCCCTCGGGCGGGCGCAATCCGGTGGCCGAAGCTGTCTCTTCCGACAATACGATGCTTTACGTGGTCAATCAGGACGACAACACCATCGTGCAGTTTTTGGTTGGCCCCGACGGCAAGCTCTATCCGCAGAACACCGTGAACACGCCGGGAATCTACCCGCTGGCTATTGCGGTGAGCGGGACAAATCTGTTCGTTGTGGACACCTATCAGCCTTTGCCCGCCTGCTCCAACGCGGATCCCTGTCCGGGATCGGTGGGCGTCTTTCCTCTGCTGCCTGCTACCACTGGCTCTAACCCAACCCCCGCCGGTGCGCCGGGAACGCCGCTCACCAATACGAGCATAGGCGCGGACTACTGGCCATTGATCCTGCTCAGCTACACTCCCACCGGCAACAGTTCGAACTGCAAGACCACAGCATCCACCGATGTAATCACGCCGACAGCGGTCAACGTCCTGAAATCGGGCGCCGACCTCTTCGTTACTGCATATGACTCCTCTGTTACACCCAATGTTGGTTATGTCTTTGGCTTTTCCATCGGCTCCTCCGGCGCGCTCGCGCCCCTCAATTGCGGCGTGCCCTTTGCCGCCGGAGTCCATCCTTCCGCCATCGCCAGCGATTCCAGCAGCACCTACGTTTACGCGACGGATTTCGCCAGCGGCAATGTTCACGGCTACTTATTTGCGTCCGGACTCCTGAGTCCGTTGAGCGGCAGCCCCTTCCCGGCCGGCGATCAACCCTCTGCCATCGTCGTCGATCCCATCTACCCGTATGCCTACGTGGCTAACTCGTTGGACGGCAACGTATCCGCCTATTCCATCAACAGCGGCGCTCTCACCCGCATTGGCACCTACGCCGCGGGAGTTGATCCGGTAGCCATGGGCATCGACCCATCGACCAACCACTTTGTTTTCACCGCCAACTTCAATCCCAGCACGGTCAACGGCACGGTCTCCGACTTTGAGTTGAGCTCCACCGCCGGCACACTCGTCAACGCGCAGCTTTCGCCTTACAAGTCCAACGCCAATCCGACGGCCGTGGCCTCGGTTCCGCACGGCAGCGCGCAAAAGTGATGCGGGTAAACAGCCCACTGCCGGGCACTCTAGCAACACCCCGTACCGGGCTTTTACAATGCATACGGGGCAACTTAACCAGTTTTTTTATGGGCTTGCAAACGACTAGCCCACGACGAAGGAAGCGCATGAAGTTCAGCAAATTGAGCCAGCTTTTTCTGGTCTCTTCCATTGGCCTTCTAGTGGCCACCCTTTTCTCTGCCTGCGCCATCACAACCATCGATTATATTTTCGTGGCCAGTTCCGCAGGCTCGGGGACATCGAGCGCCGGGCAGATCGAGACCTACGCGGTGGACGCCCAGTCCGGCGCATTGCGCACGGGAGCGCCTACCGTGTCCTCGGGCGGAGTGAACCCGGTTGCCATGGCCGTCACCCACGATTACGCGAATCTTTACGTCGCCAATGCGGGAAACAGCTCCATTGTCCATTTCGCCATCGGCCTTCACGGAGAATTGACAACCAAGGACACGATCACCATCACCGGTACGCCCGTTGCCATAGCCGTAAACCAAGCCAATACATATCTGTATGTTGTCTCCGGACCCAGTCCCGCCGAGCTTACGGCCTATCCACTTTCCAGTGGCGCCATCGGCACTGCGGCTTCTACGAAAACCCTCAGTCTCGCAAATGTTTCCAGCTCCTACGCGAACGATACCCTGGTTCCCACCGGGCTTTCTGTGCTGGCCAACAATGCGGCTGTCTACGTCACGGCTTATGACCAATCGGCCTACAATCCCGGCACAACCATCACGTGCCCATCCATCGGCTGCGCCAACCCCGGCTGGGTCTTTGGGTATAGCGTCGGCTCGGGCGGAGTTTTGTCGCCCCTCGCCAACCCTTTTGAAGCCGGCATCAAGCCAACGGCCATTGCTACCGATCCCACCAACCGCTTTGCCTATGTCACCGACTACGCCTCCAACCAGTTGATCGGCTATACGATCATGAGCAGCAGTACGCTGAACTTCATGCCCGGTGGTCCCTACAGGACAGGGGACGAACCCACCGCGGTAATCATCGATCCACGCGGTATGTTCGTCTATGTCACCAACTCGCTGGATTCCACAGTTTCGCCTTACTCACTTAACCTGGCTACCGGGGCTCCCACCATCTCGGTGAGCGTCACCGCCGGCGCAGGCAGCAATTCGACTGACACCCAGCCGGTCGCTGTCACCATCGATCCGGCGGTGGGCCGATTTGTCTATACCGCTAATTACCTGGGAAACTCCGTCTCCGGCTTCATCCTCGACCCAACTTCAGGCGCGCTGAGCCAAACCCAGGCCACGCCATACCCCACCGGGTTCCATCCCACAGCGGTAATCGGCGTCCCCCACGGCAACTATTCGACGCAGTCGGTTGCTCCATAAAAGCCATCGTTCATCCATGACTAAAAGCCCAGCCACCACAGGCTGGGCTTTTTGCTGAACAGGATTTCGGCAGTCCTGGCGTGATGAATGGCTAGACAGACTCAAAATGTGGCAAATATGCCACATGACGGGGATGGCTCCTGGCGTCTAAGCTTGACGTTGTGCACAGGTTTTTGCCTTGGAAGAAGGTATTTTGACCAAACATGCGCACCTGAATCCCGCGCATCTGGAACAGACGATTGCCGCGCCTCTGGAGTTCGACGGTGTGGGGCTGCACTCTGGCGCGCCAGTGCATCTGCGCCTTTTGTCCGCGCCGGCAGGCTCGGGCATCGTCTTTCGCCGCACCGATCTGGACAACTTTGAGATTCCCGCCATCGGCCGCTATGTGGCCAAGGTGAGCTACGCCACCAGCTTGATGCGCCAAGGCGTGCTGATCTCGACCACCGAGCATCTGCTCTCCGCGCTCATCGGCATGGGCGTGGACAACGTAATTGCGGAGCTGGACAACCTGGAGCTTCCTATTCTGGACGGAAGCGCCCTGCCTTACGTCGAGGCCTTTCTGAGGGTGGGCATCCGCAACCAGCGGCGGCGCCGTGAGACGGTTCGGGTGCTGCGCCCGGTTGAGGTGCGCGAGGGGAACAAGTTTATCGGCGTCTATCCCGGCTCCGGATACAGCATCGAATATGCCATCGACTTTCCCGCGCCCGTCGGCCAGCAAAGCGCTCACGTGGATCTGGCAGCAGAGACGTATGGTTCTGTGATCGCTCCGGCGCGCACCTTTGGCTACAAAACTGACGAGCAGAAGCTGCGCGACATGGGCCTGATCCGCGGCGCCGGGCCGGAGAGCATCATCATACTGGGCGCAACCGGTCCGGAGAACGGACCGCTGCGTTTTCCCGACGAGTATGTGCGCCACAAGGTTCTGGACCTGATCGGCGACTTGGCGCTGGCCGGCCGGCGTATTGAAGGCCACGTGGTGGCGGAGCGCGCCGGACACGCCATGCACACCGCCCTGGTTTCGCGAATGATGAAGGACCGCTCCACCTGGGAACTGGCCCACGTGCCGGTGGCGGCCGAGCCGGCAGAAGAGAACGCTGTTGCCGGCAGCCCGGCCTTGATGAGCGCATGAGGCTCAAGAATCCGCCTGAGAGATGAACGTATGAAGCTGCAAGAATCTGCTTGAGAAATGGTAGAGCGGGCTTTGCCGAGGTCTGAAAAACGCTCTATGGAGCAGCTTGAAGTGTCAGGGCACGACTTCAGTCATGCCGCAAGTGCCGCTAAGTAGTCCGGGCTTTAGCCCCTGAGGGATTGTTGGATTGATGGTAGGCGCTTCTGTAATGATTTGTCAGAGCAGGCCCATGCTGTGAACCTTACTTGAGACAATCCGAGCGAGTGATTCGGTGGGAAATGGTTCAGAAGATTGCCAAAAGGACCAACTGATTTGGGTCATGAGTTTGTTGAGTAAGACGTCTAGTTGAGCGCAAAGTATCTCAGCGCTGGTCGTTTCTTGAGCACAAATCGTATACTCTATACTACGAAAATCGTCTGGTCGATATTCGTTGGAGTCGAAAAACGGCATACACTGCTGAAAGCAATTTGACAAAGTTACGTCGATCTGTAGGCTTCCTCGGTAGTGCGTTGTCGAATAGAAACGATTTGAACAAACCAAAGCCTTAAGTATTGTTCGCAATACGCTGCCAAATTCCCAAATAGTAGTCGCACTGATCATACCCTCAAACGACTCCACGGCTGCCTTCCAAAAGATAAACCCGTATTGAGTCAAGTCCCCCATCACTAACTGCCCGCTCCGACCCATCACACCGTCATTTGTGCGGCGAAAGCTCTCCCTCGGAAGAAAAGCACCTCCTCTGTAGCGTTGTGTCTCCATAAAATCCCAAACGCCTTGGCGATCAACTATCGCTCTGCGCGGAAAGGTCGGTCCAATACTCACCTCGACGACCATCTGCTGCGGACCGCTCGGGAACAAGCTCTGTACACGATTGTTTTGAAGCCTTATCATCTCGTTTCGTCGTGTAAGAAAATCACGCCGCCGTGTGAACAATTCTATAATCAAATCCACGTCGGCTAATTCATAAGGATTTGAAGCGTTGCCAGTTCGAACGTAAACTTTCTTTGAATTCTCAATCGCATGAGGCGCTTCGATGCTCTCGTCCACTTCAATGACGAGTAAACATTTACCAGGAATGTCACTTGGAATTTGAGTGATCTTAGGAAGGAGTGGAGGATTCAGACCCGACAAACAAATCTGCTCTATTACGAGAGTCAATTCCTCTTCCGGAGTGTCGAAACCTTCTATTGGATTCTGCGGAACACCGTCGATTGCAGTGACCCCGACAATTGCAACACCTCCCAGGGAGTTTGCAAAGGAAGAAAGCATCTTTGCTACTTTTCCACGGACATTCGTATCAAAAACACTCTTGTATTCCACTCGCATCCCTTCATTGAAGCGGTGGCAGAATTCGCGGATGTCGTTCGCATTAGTAGGAGGTTTCAAGAAAAGCATCGGGCACGCTCCCCTTAATATCGTAACGATAGAACCCATAGGCCGGGTGCCCCATCCTTTCGTGTTCTCTGTGAAAGGGCGGGGCACCACGAACCCCAAGCGAGCGAACAGCGAGCAGTTGGCCCCACCGCAGGTGGCTAAAACAATATCCGCATAGGCGCCGCAGCCGCAAAGCTCTTTCCCTCCGTGGCCAGCTCGCCGGTCAGCGGATTGCGCCGGAAGACACTGATCAGATTCGAGTCCTGATTGGCCACCACCATCCAGCGCTCCGTGGGGTCGAGCGCAAAGTTGCGCGGACACTTGCCGCCGCACGGCGTGCGTCCGATCGCCGTTAAATGGCCAGTTACCGGATTGGCATGGAAGCTCATCAGAAAATCATTGTCGCGGTTGGCAAAATAGACAAACCTTCCGTTGCGCGTGATGATTGTGTCGCAGGCCCGCGTCGGTCCGTGATAGCCCTCCGGCAGCAATTCAACCCGCGTTACAAGAGTCAAGCTGCCGTTGACGCGATTCCACTTCAGCACGTCCACCGTCGAATCCAGCTCGTTCACCGAGTAGGCCGTATGCCAGTTGCCGTAAAAGTGCAGCGTCCGCGGCCCCGCTCCCGGACGCGCCGTGTAGAGGCCCGCCGGAGTCAGCTCGGCCGTCGTCGCGTTCAGTTTGTAAATATGAATGCAATCGTTGCCCAGATCATTGATGTAGACAAAGCGGTTGTCGAGCGAGAAGGCGGCAAAGTGCGCGTGGGCGTGCTCCTGGCGGCTCAAGTTGGGGCCGTGACCGGTGTAGTGTTCGCTCCACGCAATGGGGCCGAGCTTGCCCGCGGTGACCAGATAGCTGGCCGCGCTGCCGCTGGTATAGTCGGCCACCACCAGCACGCGCCCCGAATGGTCCAGAGCCAGGTGGCAAGTGCCCACGCCGGCCGAGTTCTGCTCCGAGAGCGGATGCAGCTCGCCCTTCGCCACCCTAAAGCTGGCCACCGCCCCCGTCTCCTTGCCGTTGAAGCCATGGACATCCGATGCGGCGAAGAGATACTGCCGTTCCGACGAGTAGGTGATCCAGGCGACGTTGGCGATCTTTGCGGCGACGCCCGCCGGCGCCAGCTCGCCGCTGGCCGGGTCCCAGTCATAGGCCAGAATCCCATCCGGAGCATTGGAGGCGACGAAAACCCTCTGGCGGACTGGCGAGGCAATGAGCGAGGGCGAAGCCGCCGCGGTAAGCGAGACGGCAGAGGCGGAGATCAGAAAATTGCGGCGAGAGAGTTTTTCCATGGCAGAGTGATTGTCGCCGATGGGGCGGGAGGTACGCTAGTGGCGCTATGAGCCGAAGGAGTTAACACCCCGTAGGTGGCTGGCCCCGCTGCAAGGGGTAGCACACGGTGCGCCATGTCACAGGACGTTCACACTCCGCGTGTGATAGCATCCCTCTTCGTAGCAGGTGACGCCCGCAGATTCGTCCTACCCTTCTCCGCGCGGCGCCGGCCCGAGACCTTCCAGGTTTATGCCTATATGGTCCAAACCTTTCCGATTCAATCCTTTATGGACGAGGTAGACGGAAGACCGGGAGCTGTGGCCCTCCAATTCGGCCGCATGGATGCCCCACGGGACGTCCCACCGGTTTCTCTGCCTCTTTCCCGGAAGATCCCGCGAATTTTGAAACAATTTCACAATCATACGAGGAGAACACCATGAAAACCTACCAGGGAAGTGAGATCCGCAATGTGGCTGTAGTGGGGCATGCGCACAGTGGCAAAACCACTCTGATCGCCGCTCTGCTGCATGCCGCCAAGATGACCCCCGCACAGGGCCGCGTGGAAGACGGCTCGGCCGTAACCGCTTATGACGAAGAGGAAGTAGCCCGCGGCGCAACCATGCAGAACGCGGTGGCCTTTGCCGAGTGGCAGGGCGTAAAAATAAATCTTATCGACACCCCCGGATTTCACATGTTCACTCACGAGGCGCGCGCGGCCCTGTTGCCTGCGGAATCGGCCATCGTGGTGGTGAACGCGCAGAATGGCGTGGAGCCGGTCACTGAGCGCGTCTGGCGCTACGCCGACGAGGCAGGCGTTCCCCGCATTGTTCTCGTCAACCAGATGGACCACCCCAAGGCCGGTGGCGGCGAGGGCCTCAGCGCCCTACTTGACGACATAGCCGATCGTTGGGGCCGCACGTGCGTGCCTGTCCAGCTGCCCATCTCCGGCGCAGAGGGATTTCACGGCGTAGTCGATCTCGTCACCATGGAGGCCTGGCAGTACACCTCCGGCGGCGACGGTCGCGGCAAGGCTTCCGCCGAGATTCCCGCCAGCCTGGCTGCCGACGCCAAGACCCGCCACGAGGCGCTGGTCGAGCTGGTGGCCGAGGGTAAAGACGAGCTGATGGAGGAGTATTTCGAGACCGGCACTCTCGCCAAAGAGCATCTCATCGCCGCGCTGCATGAGGCCGTGCGCGAAGACCGCATCTTCCCCGTGCTCTTTTCGAGCGGCCTGGCCAATATGGCCCTCGATCACCTGCTCGACTTCATCAAGGAGTACACGCCCTCGCCCCTCGAGAGAAAACCGATTCCGGTTCGCGCGCCCGGCGACGCCGTTCGCAATCCATCAATCGAATCAGACTCGCCCGACGCCGGTCACTCCACTCGCAAGATCGACGACAGCGAGCCGCTGGCCCTGTTTGTCTTCAAGACCATGACCGATCCTTTTGCGGGCCGCATCAGCTTCTTCAAGGTCATCAGCGGCGTCATCAAGAACGACGCCAACATTGAGAACTACACGCGTCGCGGCTCGGAGCGCTTCTCGCACCTCAGCGTGATGCAGGGCCGCAAAGCCGTCGAGGTTCCCGAGCTGCACGCCGGAGACCTGGGCGCCGTGGCCAAGCTGCGCGACACACTTACCGGTGACACGCTCGGCCAGAAAGGTTCAGAGATTCAGATCGATCTACACAAGCTGCCCGAGCCGGCCATGACCTACGCCATTGAGCCTAAGTCCCGCGCCGACGAAGACAAGCTCGCCCCCGCCATCCACAAGCTCATGGAGGAGGACCTGCTCATCCGCTTCTTCCGCGACCCGCAGACCAACGAGTTTTTGATTGCCGGAGCGGGCCAGCCGCACATCGAGGCCATTGTAAGCCGCCTCAAAAAGCGCTACCACGCCGAAGTCACCCTCAAGCAGCCTAAGGTGCCTTATCGCGAAACCATTCGCGCCAAGGTCGAGGCGCCGGGACGCCACAAGAAGCAGACCGGCGGCCACGGCCAATTCGGCGATTGCAAAATTCGCATGGAGCCTCTGCCGCGCGGCAGCGGCTTCGAGTTCGCCAGCGAAGTCTTCGGCGGCGCCATCCCGCGCAACTTCATTCCCGCCATCGAAAAGGGTATTGTTGAGTCCGCCGCCCGCGGCTATCTCGCCGGCTACCCGGTCGTCGATTTCCGCGCTGTTGTCTACGACGGCAGCTATCACGACGTAGACTCCAACGAACTTTCCTTCAAGATGGCCGGCCGCATCGCCTTCCGTAAGGGTATGGAAACGGCCAAGCCCTGCCTGCTCGAGCCCATCATGAAGGTGGAGATAGAAGCCCCCGACGAATTTGCCGGAACCCTCATGGGCGACCTCAGCAGCCGCCGTGGCCGCGTCCAGGGCACCAACTCCAAGGGACGCACCACCATCATCAACGCCGAAGTTCCCATGGCCGAGATGCTGACCTACGGCACGCTACTAACTTCCATGACGCAAGGCAAAGGCAGTTACCGCATGGAGATGGACCACTACGACATCGTCCCGCAGTTAGTCGCCGAAAAAATCCTCGCTAACGCCAAGCGGCCAGTGGAGGAAGAGGAAGAGTAAGCATTGCATGCAGCAGCCGCGGCTTGCGCCGCATTGACAAAACTGGGTGCCCCAGGTCTTAATATCAAGACTTGGGGCACCCAGTTTCATGGTCAGATATAGGCCACCCGCCGATAAGGACTAACCGTAAGTAACACCTCGCAATCATCTGCGGGAAATACTATCCTGATTCATGAACGATTTCGCGCGCGCGGAAGCTCGTGCATAACTCCTGGAGGATCGATTTATGGGCGCAGTCGTAGCAGTTTCGTTATTCGACCGTTATACCAATCCACAGCCGAACCCCTTTGGGACAAAAGACTTGACAAGTCAGCTCCTTACCGGAACCTGCGGTATTCGGCGGGACACATTTGCAACAGGAAAGATTTTTTGTTCGGTGTCTTGTCGCCTGATCTTCCTGGTTGCCGTTGCAGCGCTGGTGAGTCCATTTGCCGCAATCGCCCAGGGACCAACATCGAGTGACGACCTTCAAAGTATGGTGGAAGCAGTCACTCACAAGGGTTGTGTGGAGGATAACGACTACCGCTCAGTTGCCGGTGTTCCGTGTTCCGATCTGCTGAATGCCGGAGGAGGCGATCCGGATGCTGTCCTGCAAACGCTGGGTGAGAGTTCACGAACCAGAATCGACGCGCTCACGGTCCAGGCACGAAAGGAGGATTCCGCATGTTCTATGGAGGTTCAAAAAGGCGCAGTTGGCGGGACAAGTGTGGGCCCTAGCGCCGACCAATTTGCAGCAGCAATCAAGCAAAGCGCGATCGAAGACGCCAAGAACCTCACGCTGCCGGTGGGATTAATGTTGTCCATTCCTGGGTATACGCAGGTTCAGTACGACTATAAAGGCCTGTCCAACGGACCCGAAGTTCGTACTTTCAAAATCACCGGACACGTGGATGGCGACGTGGACAGTGCGAAGCTCCACCTGAAAATGGACGGTGACGTCGACGGGGACAAAAATCTATACGTGGAATATACGGTCAACTACCAGAAAACAAAGAGTCCATTTCCCGCATGGTCGCCCTTCCTGGATGGAGGCGGTGATATCAGCCGTACTTTTGTGAGAGATGTTTTGAATACGCTGTCAGCGAAAGCGAGCTTCTCCGAAAAAGGCCAGCATCGTAACAACGTCCAGGTATGGCACGACTATGAATATGACTGGCAGGCGGAGAAGGTGGGAGCGCATCCCAAGGATGTGGTGAAACAGAACGGCGGCGACATCTCAGACATCTCCAGCACTCCGTTTGGGGGCGACTGGGTGGGTACCGCCTGGGGATCAGAGACGAGATTTGAACAAACCCAGCGGCAGTTCGTAGGCCAGTTTTCTCCGGCGTTGGCGGGCACCATGAAGCCGGAGGAAGGTACTGGCGTGATCATGTCGTTGAATGTGAAGCACGAGAGCGTCTTCTATTTTCATATCGATTACGATGGCAACGTGACCGGCCGCGGAACCATCACTTACACTCTCGATCCCAATCTTTGTGGAGTTGCGGTTTTGACCCGGCAGGTGAACCAGCAAGTGAATTTGATGAAGTACCTCCCCATGGTCTTCCAGGCTGCCCAATGGTTGGGGGACCTGGCGGTAACGCGTTTTGAGGCGCAGGCAGTCACCTACCCGCAGCAGATCACACAGAAAGTGGACGAGTTTATCAAGACGCTTCCCCCCAAGGTCGAACCCTCCATCGGGATAGGAGAAGTTGAGAAGTTCCTTGCGGCTCATCCGGAGATCCAAGCGGGTGGCAGGGTGAGGAACCTTGCCTTTGCCGATGTCGATGTTGCCGGTTTTCCCAAAGGGCGTTTATGGAGGCCCAGTGGTTCGGCCAGCTACCCTAATATCCCAGAAATCGTGCCCACACCTACCGAGAGCAAGTTTGTAACTGGCAAATGGTCGCAAGAGTTCAAACTCGACGAGTCGGGGTGGAACGCGGTCCCCACCGGCAAAGAGCCGTTTTACAGGGGAGGCGATTCGGAACGTGTGCTGATGGAGTACCTCGCCAAGGTCCTGCCGCAGAACGCGGCGGGGACAATCAAAATATACTCACGATTTCCTGTCTGTCCGAAGTGTACCGGAGTGATCGAGCAATTCTACTGGAAGTTTCCCAAGGTGACTTTACTGGTGACCTCAGGCAATTGAGGGAGGCGTGTGGCCTACCCTTGATCCTTCCATCAAGAATGGGTGCCCCATCCTTTCGCGCACTTCGCGAAAGGGTGGGAGACCACGAACCCCAACCCTCCGTCTCCCTTTCCCAATCAGCCGAGAGTTTCGTCGAAAATGCATTGCTCAGAATTGTCAGACCAGGCAATCCTCTTGAACAGAGTTACTTGGCCGCGATGCACTTCACATACCCTTGCGCCCCATAATCCAGTATCTGTTGGTCAGCGGTGATCAGGGTCGCATCCAGATGACGCGCCGTCGCCAGCACGATGCGATCCGCCGGGTCGGGGTGAACCTCCCAAGGCAGCCGCGTGCTGGCTACGGCGATGGCCGGCGAGAGCGGCTCCAGGCGGATTCCGGGTAGGCTGAGCGCGGCTTCTAGCCACTCCGCCACATCCTGGCCGAGTCGCAGCCTTCCCTTGGTCACCAGCATGGCGATCTCCCAGGGTGTGATCGCCGAAACAAAGAGGCAGTCTTCATCGGCAGCTTGCTGGATTTGTGCGTGCACCGGCTCGCCGATGCGCTCGGAGTCTTCAAGCAGCCAAACCAGAGCGTGCGTGTCGAGCAGAATCCGCATCACTGCGCCGCTTCCCACTCGTTCTCCAGCGGCGAAACGATATCCCCTTCAAACAGGACGCTGCCCTTCAAGGCCCCGCGCAGCTTGACCGCCGGAGGCATGGGCATAACCCGGGCAACCGGTTTGCCGAATTTGGTGATCACCAGCGGCTCGCGATTGGCGGCGACCTCGTCCAGCAACTGCAAGCATTTCACCTTAAACTCTCCAGCTCCCATCGATGCCATTGCGGATGCCTCGTCTATAGTCACAGACTATGGTCATATTATGAGAAATTTTCCGATCATTGTCAAGAACTGAGCCGGGTACCACGGGTCACTCGCATTCGGGGACCTGGGAAACCACGAACTCCATGGCGCGCAAGCGCCATCTGCCTGGACGGTCAGTCCTTGCAGATTATTTCCTCACTTCGTCGCACAATGATCCCAGAAATCTTCTTTCCAATTACCGCCCGGCACGTCCTATTCTTGCCGTATATCAGCCGGAAGCTGCCAATAGAGGCTGAAACGTCCTGTAACTCCTTTGCCAGGAATATTTTGCATGGAACTTCTTTTTTATCAGGATTTTACAGCGCAACCCCTTCTGTAAACTCATGAAAACAAGGAATTTGCATCCAAAATAGGGGTGGGGGGGGCCGATGTGCCAGCCGTGCGCCTCATCCTTCGCGCATTAGGCGAAAGGGTGGGAGACGACGAACCTCAACCGTCCATCTCCCTTTTCCATCCAGTGTGCGAGTACCCGGAAAGCCTTCTTCAGTCAGAGGCGGGCCGCCGGGCCGCCCGTTTGGGAGTGCGCATCGAATTCGCGCCCAGTGCTCGCCTCGCGCAGAACCGTGACGCCGCAATCAGCGTGGCTGCACAGGCAGATAACCTCCATTCTGTTCCCGATTTTCTCGCAGTGGTCGCTGCAATACCTCTTCTTTTCGGGGGGAAGGCAAGAGCAGGCCAAATTCGCGCATTTCTTTGGATTAGACGAAAAACCCCACATAATCCTCCTTTGCCGATCCGCTAAGCGTCCTTATGGCCCAAGAACGAGGGAATACGATTCCGGGATCGACGCAAAGATATTAGCGCAAATATGTGTGCGCAGACGAGCAAAATCGACCTGGGGTATATGGAATTCAGAATGAACAACAAGCCGATGGAAAGGTTCTCCCAGCTCGCGGGGAGTCAGCTCAGCCTAAAACGGGGCGCCGCGTGAGGCTCCAGCCTTCAGGCCCGCGCGTGAGTTCGAATTTATAGCCAAAGCCTCGCGTGTTGTCGATGTAACGGAAGAAGTCAGGCTGGAGGCAATACAAGGCGCTGTGGCGTAGAGCCAAGCGTAGCGCGCGTCCCAGCTTGAATCGCTCGCAGTAGGTTTTGACGAGCGCTGCGCGGCGTTCCGGCTCGGTCACTTTGCTCACCGTACCGCGCAGTTGCACGCCGCGAATCTTCTTCCAGCTTTCCACGCTGCGGTAGACGGTTGCGGCGGCGCAAGGAGTTCTGGCCAGGTTCAGGCTGTGCAGGCTGCTCTCGGAAGAGAGCCAGTAAAGCGAAAGTTCTTTGTCGGCAATATAGAAGAGCGACGCCACGCAAGCCTGGCCGTCCGCGCCGGTTGTGGCCAGCGACAAGGTTGTCTCCTCGCCCAGCAGCGCGACAACCAGTTCAAGTTGTTTCCGCGCTCCCCTCATTGATTTGATCCGTGCCTTGTCCATTGAGCGCGATGGGGAAAAACGCGACCCCATTCCCGCTGCGCTCGTACTCTATGGCAAGAATGGGGTCCGAGATGCTTGACGCTACTTCGGCTGGGGTGAAGCCGGAGCGGGCGTAGTTGGCGGCGCAGCCGGAGCGGTTGCCGGAGCGTGCGGTGTAGCGGGAGTTGGCGCGGCTACTGGGGCTGGTGCCGAATTCGGAGCCGGAGTAGCAGCGGGTGTTTCAGGAGCAGTCGGCTTGGGCGGTGCGCCTGGCGCAGACGGCGTAGCAGGTGCGCTGAGGTGCGGCGGGCCGCTGGGCATGGGGCGCATCCCGCCCATGGGCGGGTGGACCTGCATGGGCGGCATCTCGCTCACTTCGACCAGCTCAACGTCGAAAATCAGGTCAGATTTCGCGGGAATTCCAGGATGATCCGGGCCATGGTCCGGGATCGAGCGTGTTCCATAGGCTAATTGCCAGGGAATGAAAAGGCGGCGCTTGCCACCGACCTTCATGCCGGCAAAGCCCTGGTCGAAGCCTGGAATCGCGCCGCCCATGCCTTGAGGAAAGGGCATCGGCTGCGGGTCGCCTAGCTTGGGCTTGCCGTCGTCTCCCATGATTTGCTTGCCCTCATTGTCCTTCAGCGGAGGACCAGGATGATCATAGGAGGAGTCAAACTTGACGCCATCGGCGGCGCGCCAGCCGGTGTAGTGGACCTTGTACAACTTGTTAGGCTCGGCCAAAGGGCCAGTGCCGATCTTGATCTCCTGGTAACGCAGGGCGACCGTAAAGATAGGCTTTTGAATTCCCGGGACCGGAGGAATTCCGGCGGGTGCCTTGATGACAGCCGCGACAGTTGGGGGTGTTGCAGGTACTGTCTTAGCTGCCGGGGCAGCGGTTGCCGATGGCTTGGTGGCTGTGGCTGCGGGCTTGGCAGCAGGCACAGCTGGCTTTGCGGGATCTTGGGCGCTTGCGGCCAAGGTGCTGGCCGTTAACAACAGAATCAGAGTTGTGTGTTTCATGGCGTTATCGTACTCCTGGAGATTCTTGTCGGAAGTGTATCAGGCGCTGCGGCAACTTAGCATCTCTAGCAGCGGGGCTTTCCTGAGGGTCAGTTGCTCGACTCCGATGAAATGAGGCTACGCTCCCATCCACTTGCGCAATTGCCGCTGAGCGGGCCTCTCCACCAGAAGCATCGCCGCGACAGCCACTGCCAGTAGCGTTGCGTAGCTGATCCATGGATCGAAGCGGCTCACTCCCAACCGCTCCGGCAGATGGGTGTCATGAATCCAGTTCCACAGGTTGAAGTGCAGCAGGTAAAGGCAGTAGCTGGCCTCGCCCAGAAAGACCAGCGGGCGAAAACTGAAGGCAGTGCATAGCCAATTCTCCCCCGCTAAGCCCAGAACGATGCAGCCGAACAGAGGCATCAGCAAGGCGTCGTGGAGGAGGACGAAAGGAATCAGCGGCCCCATATACAGAAGGCCGAGGACCCCTGCAAAGCCTGCCAGCCCCAGAAGCAGACGCAGGCGGCTGGAGCGCGGCACCAGCTCGTTCAGGCCAACCAGCAGAATGCCGAAGACAAAGCTGGCCAGATGCGGTAACGGCGTGTATTTGAGCGCCCACAACCAATATCCGTAGCTCCAGCGATCAGGATGCGCGATGCCGTCCGGCTGGATGATCATGTACAGAATGCCGGGAACCAGCCCCGCGGCCCACACCCCTGCCAGGAGAAGCAGATTGCGCGAAACCCGCGCCGGCCGTTTGACTTTGGCCAACCAGGGAAACAGAGTGTACATGAAGGCTTCGGCGGGCATGGCCCAGGCCGGCGTGTTCAGGAAGGTGGCCAGCGAGGGAACCCAGCCCTGCAAGAGCAGCGGCGTCAGCGCCATGCCGACCCAAAACATTCCGTGTTGCCCAGTCAACGCTGTGTAATGCCAGTAGACCGGTTGCGCATGAGCGCTATACTCCGGGATCACCATTCGCCAGCTCAAGAACAGGCTCAGTAGATAGATGGGATAAAGCCGCGTGAAACGCGCCTTCCAGAAGCGAACCTTGTCCAGCTTGCCGGCTTGCGCCTGGTTGCCGTAGTTATAGGCCAGCACAAAGCCCGAGAGCTGAAAAAACAGGCCCAGCGCGATGAAGCCGGCATTGACCACCGGCGCCAAAAAGCCAAACGACTGAGGATTGGAAAAATGGAAGAAAACGATGTTGATTGCCGCGAAGAATCGCAGCCCCGTCAGTGCATCTAACCGTACTGGCTTGCGTGTCTCGTTACAGTGGACAGTGGACAGTGAACAGTGATCAGTCATAACCCCGGGATTTTTCTGTCTACTGTCCACTATTCACTGTCCACTGTTCACTGTTTTTACGCCGTCACCAGTGATCCGACCTTTTCGCCCAGCACTACGCGGCGGATATTTCCCGGCTGGTTCATGTTGAAGATGATCATGGGCAGGTTGTTGTCCTTGCACAGGCTTACCGCGGTCAGGTCCATCACCTTCAACCCCTGGCGCAGAATCTCCATGTAGGTAATCTCGTCGTACTTGACCGCGTCCTTCACCAGCACCGGATCGGCGCTGAAGACGCCTTCCACCTTGGTGCCCTTCAAGAGCACATCGGCCTTGATCTCCATGGCCCGCAAGCTGGCCGCGGTGTCGGAAGAGAAGAAGGGGTTGCCGATGCCCGCGGCGAAGATCACCACGCGGCCTTTTTCCAGATGGCGCACGGCGCGGCGGCGGATGTACGGCTCGGCCACCTGGTTCATGAAGACGGCGCTCATCACGCGGCACTGCACGCCTCGCTGTTCAATGGCGTCCTGCATGGCGATGGCGTTGATGACCGTGGCGAGCATGCCCATGTTGTCGGCGCTCACGCGGTCCATCTCTTTGGCTTGCTCGGCGACCCCGCGGAAGATGTTGCCTCCGCCCACCACGACGCCGATTTCCACGCCCAGCGCATGAACGTCGACGATCTCGCTGGTAATCTCGGCGACCTTGTCAGCGTCCAGGCCGAAACCGCGCGGGCCAGCCAGCACCTCACCCGATAGTTTGAGAACGATGCGTTTATACATACCGTTTTGAGTATCGCACACCGGCAGCTGTTTCATCTTGCCCCACGCAATGCGAACGTAACATCAAACTGCTCAGGATTGCGGAGCAAACCGCATGGAGATCACAATTCGCGGTATGCTATAGTACCTCATAAATATTCCGGGGAGGAATCAGGCATGCCGTCCAATCTCGATGGAAATATCTTAAGCCGCCAAGGGAATGACGAAAGCCGAAATTTTCTCTTTCAGATGAAGATATTAGCTGCCATCGGCTGCTTCCTGATCCTTCTCTATTCATTGCGTTACTCGACGTCTGTCCAGATACTCCGCATACTTGGCGTGGGAATGCTGGTGGCAGGAGCGGCTCTGCTGAGCGGTTTCCTGCTGGGCTTTATTTTCGCTATTCCGCGTGTAGGAGACAAGAAGGGGAGAACTACAACTACCACGCCTGATGGCGCCCAAGCACGGGACTCCGGCGCACAGCATGACTCAGTGCCGTTCAATGCCAACTTGGTCGAGATCTCCGATTGGCTGACAAAGATTATCGTGGGCGTGGGATTAGTCGAATTGCATTCCATTCCAGGCAAGCTTGGCGAGTTGTCCTACTATCTGGCTTCGGGATTGCAACCGGCTCCATGCGCCGGATGCGCTACCGGCGCGGAATGCCTCTTCGTCGGTCAAGCAACAGGGCTGGCGATCCTCATCTTTTACTCCACGCTGGGATTCTTAATGGGATACGTGTGGACGATGATCTATTTCCAGCGTGATCTGAAATGGCAGGTCGAGCAACTGGAACAGCAGAAGGACACCCTGCAGCGGTATAAGCTTTCTGCAAACCTGCTGTTGTCGGCTGAAGCCTATATTGGTGCAAACCAGCTAGACAAGGCGATGGCTACCATCGGCGAGGCCCTCAAAAACGACCCCCAGAACGGTATTTTCGTGATGATGAAAGCACGGATTCTCAAGCGGCAGGCCGTCAAGTCTGAGCCGCCCGACAAGGACAAGCTGAAACAAGCCCTTGCCTATGCCTCCCAAGCCATCGCCCTGCTGCCGGACAAGGGCGAGCCGCTCTACAACAAAGCCTGTTATCAGACGCTGCTCGACGCGAAAGGCCTGAAAAGCGATGCGCTTGAAAACCTCAAATCCGCCTTCCGCCTCAATCCCAGCCTGCGGCAAGTCGCGAAGGATGATTATGACTTGGCTCCGCTCAAGCAAGATGCTGATTTTATTAAGCTTATAGGCCAAGACTAGCCGCAGGGGAGCTTGACAATTCCCCCGCCTTCGGGTTAACCTCATTTTGACTGGCAGTTCATAAGGAGTTGAATTCGATGAGAGACACCATGCCTCAACCGTAATCCGCATCCTCGCTAGCGCTCTCAGCGCTATAATACTGTGAGTACAAGATCATTTTAACAAAAGGCAGATGCAGATTGAGTTCTGTGTCTGCCTTTCAAATTTAACGGCAAGAACATTACACGTAAAAAAGGCCCAGAGTTCATGCTCCGGGCCTTTTTCGATTCCCAAAATGCTTCTGGAAGTTACTCAGCTGCTGCTTCCACGGGCTTGGTCTGCGCCACGGTCCACTCCGGCGCGCCCACCTTGAAGCGGGCGAAGCGCCGCACGGTGATGTTCTCGCCCAGCTTGCCCACCTTGTGCGCAATCAGTTCCTTGATGCTGATGGTCTGATCCTTGATGAAGGGCTGCTCCAGCAGGCAAACTTCCTCGTAGAACTTGGCCATCTTGCCCTCGACAATCTTTTCGATAACCGGGGCAGGCTTGCCGGTGGTGGCGGCCTGCGCGCGATAAATCTCCTTCTCGCGCTCCATATCGGCAGCGGTCACGTCCTCGGTCTTCACATAGCGCGGGTCGCTGGCCGCGATGTGCATGGCGATGTCCTTCATCAACTCCTGGAAATCCTCTGTGCGGGCCACGAAGTCGCTCTCGCAATTCAGCTCCAGCAGCACGCCGATCTTGCCGCCAGCGTGGATGTAGGTGCCCACTGCCCCCTCGTTGGTGGTGCGCGCCGCCTTCTTCTGCGCCGAAGCCATGCCCCGCTTGCGCAATACTACAAAGGCTTCCTCGATGTTTCCCCTGGTCTCCTGCAAAGCCTTCAGGCAATCGCCCATGGGCGCGCCGGACTTTTCCCGCAGCTCTTTCACTAGCTTGGAATCAATTTTTTCGCTCACTGTTCTAGTCTCTCGTTTCCTGGCTTCAGCCAGTTTTGGATTATTCACGCTGGAGGTTCTTCGGCAAAAGAAAAGCGTGGCGCTCGACCTTCGCGGCCACGCTCTTCCCTATGATGCACAATGGTGTGCTAAAGAAAGATTACAGAGCGCCCTGGGCCACTTCAGCCTCTTCCAATGCCGCCACCACGGCGGGCGCCTTGCGAATGCCGCCGCCCAGAGCCGCTTCCAAATCCACATCCTCGACCGGCGAGACATCATCGTCCGTAGTCTCCGCCGCGGATTCAGGCAATGGCGATTCCTCTGTAAAGGCCTTGTCGCCCACCAGGTTCACGCCCTCGGCCGCAGAATCGGCGATCTTCGAGGTGAAGAGGCGAATGGCGCGCAACGCGTCGTCGTTGCCGGGAATCACGTAGTCCACCACCGTCGGGTCGCAGTTTGTGTCTACCACGGCCACCACCGGAATGCCCAGCTTTCGCGCTTCCTTGACGGCAATCGTCTCGTTGTTGGAGTCGACGATAAACAGGGCATCCGGCAGGCGTTTCATGCTCTTGATGCCAGCCAGGTTCGCCTGCAGGTGCTTGCGCTCCCGCTCCAGCTTGATGACTTCTTTCTTGGTTAGCAGCTCATAGCGGCCATCTGTAGCCATCTCATCCAGTTCCTGAAGGCGCTTTACCGACTTCTGCACCGTCACCCAGTTGGTCAGCAGGCCCCCCAGCCAGCGCTGGTTGATGTAGGGCATCCCCGCGCGGGTGGCCTCCTCGGCCACAGCTTCCTGCGCCTGGCGCTTGGTGCCGACAAACAGAACCGTCTTGCCGCTAGCGCACAGCTCGGTGACAAACTTCGACGCTTCCTTGAACAGCTTGAGCGTCTTCTGCAGGTCGATGATGTAGATCCCGTTGCGCTCGCCAAAGATGTATTCCTTCATCTTGGGATTCCAGCGCTTGGTCTGATGCCCGAAGTGAACACCCGCTTCGAGCAGCTCCTTCATTGTGATTGTGGCCATTGGCCTCCTTCGTGGATTGCATCCGGGTGGTCGATGCCAGCGCCCGGATTGAACCCGCTATAGCGGGAATTTGAAAAACCAGGGAATAGGGAGTAGGGAATAGAAAAACTAGCCAAACGGCCATCTGTTCCCTGTTCCCTGCAAGCGCGTTAGCGCTTGCTGAACTGGAACCTTGCGCGAGCGCCCTTCTGCCCGTACTTCTTGCGTTCCTTCATGCGCGAGTCGCGGGTCAGCAGGCCTTCTGCCTTAAGCGCCGCGCGCAACTCGGGATTGAACTGGACCAGCGCGCGGGCCACGCCCATCTTGACGGCATCGGCCTGCGCCGATACGCCGCCGCTCTTGACGGTGGTCACCACATCAAAGTTCGACGCCATTTCTACCAGCGCCAGGGTGCGCTTTGCGGCCACGCGCTGCTGCTCGGTCACAAAGTACACATCAAATGCCTTGCCGTTGACCTTCCACTCGCCGGTGCCGGGACGCAGAAAGACGCGCGCGATCGCCGACTTGCGCCGCCCCGTCCCGTAATACTGAACCAGATCTGCCATTCTTAACTCTCTCCGCCAGGCACTCTCAAAGCCCCGGCCAAAACCCGTTCCAACCTCTCACCGCCGCCAGTCGAATCCGGTCATCGGTTCACTTTTTCACTTCTTCACTACTTCACTGCTTCACGCAATCTCCAGCGCCACCGGCTTCTGCGCCTCGTGAGGGTGCTTGTCGCCGCGATACACCTTGAGTTTGGTAGCCATTTGGCGGCCCATCTTGCTCTTGGGCAACATGCCCTTGATGGCCTGTTCTAAAATTTGCTCGGGTTTGCGGTTCAACAGGCGCGTGAACGACTCTTCGCGCAGCCCGCCGGGGAAACCAGTGTAGCGGCGATAGAGCTTGTTCTGAGCCTTCAGGCCGGTCAGGCGTACCTTTTCCGCATTGATCACGATCACGTGATCGCCCACGTCGATGTACGGAACGTATTGTGGATTCAGCTTGCCGCTCAGCACGTCGGCGGCCTTAGTCGCCAATCGGCCCAGCGTCTTGCCGCTGGCATCCACTACAAACCATTTGCGGTCAATATTCTTGCCGCTGGGAACAAAGGTGCTCATCTCTCGCCTGCCCTCTAAAGCCTGAAAATCCAACAAATAACCTACGCAAAGCGCTCTTGCCCACGCCAATCCAGCGCATGGGCCCTATTTCCACCCACTGCCAAACAAATCTGTTCGGGTGAGGAATGCGCGCGCTGGCCCTGAAAAGGGCTCTGGCAGCACCGGAGGCGCTAAATAACACGCCCAGAAAACTCGAATCCGGCAACCGGCAGCCTGTTCCAGTCGGTACCCTCCGGGGCATCAACCAGTTGGGTCCGGGTGAATTGACTCACCCCATCGACGAATAGCTGTCAATGGGGGTTCCCGACACACTAAGACCCCTGGCGCAACACCGCGCAAGGACTTTAGAATACCCGAAATCAGGCTCCGGAGTCAACGCATACCCTGGCCGAAGGGCTTGCTGTGGCCACAGTAGCCTGATTTTCTCTATCGTGTTACTCTGGTGCTTCGCCTGGAAGGCTCGGGATAGCCGCCAGTCCTTGCAGGAGTGCGTATGGGTGTTCTGAGCAGAATCGGAATCGCGCTGGATACGGAACTTCTCAAGCGGTTTGACCGCTCCATTCAGCGGCGGGGCTATAGCAACCGCTCGGAAGCTTTCCGGGACTTGATTCGCGACAAGCTTGTAACCGAGCAAACTGCGGAGCCGGAGGCAATTGTCGTGGGCACCGTCACCATCATCTACAACCATCACGCCCACGGCATCACTGAAAAACTAACCGAGGCGCAGCATGCGCACCACGATCTGGTGGTCTCCACCAGCCACGCCCACCTGGACCACGATTCCTGCCTGGAGGTATTGATCGTGCACGGCAAATCGGCCCAGGTTGCCCAGTTTGCCGATCTGCTGATTGGTCTCAAAGGCGTGCAGCACGGCCGCCTGGTAATGACCGTTCCTGAGCATGCGCTGACGCCGCCCTCCGAGAAAGCGCATAAGCACTCGCATAAGCATTGAGCGCCCGTCAAATGAGCACGGCGGCATTTGTCAAAAGCTTCTTCCCAACGAGAATCGCGCCAGAAACGGTTCGGTGGGGTGGGTAACGCGTCCGAATGCCGGCGCGGCTGTTGGAGTTATTTGGGAGACATAGGCGTAGTCAATGTCGGCATCTTTGCGGTTCAGCATATTCAAAAATTCGGCCGAAATGCGCCATTTCTTCTTAATTTGATAACCGATCTCCCCATTGAGCAACACCGTTGTACTTGAGCGATAAAGTCCGTCAGACGTCAATTCGCGCGGACCAAAGTAGCGCAGGCGCAAACTCGACGTAAAGCCTTGGTAATCGCGCAGTGTGATGCCCGATGAAATCACCACTTTAACCGCTTCGGGCACAAGCTTGCCACCGGGGCCGCTTTGTAACACACCACCTACGAAGCTATTGGTGATGGTATTTCCGTTGCCATTTAAGTACGAGGTCGTAACGTTGCCATTTACGATGCTCTGTGCCGCATCAAATGGGTCTGGTTGGGTAAATTGGGCGCGGGAGTCCGCAATGTCAAAATCAAAAGTCAAATGTTCCATTGGCGTGTAGTAGTTCGCCCATTCCAGGCCATAGCGGTTGCTCGACTGTTCTGAAGCAGACGTGCCTCCAGTGTCGCCATCCTGCATCAGTTCGGAATTACTGTGCAGATACCAGAGCGCAAGGGTGCTTTGCAGATGCGGGACGGCCACAGTGCGCACGCCGATTTCCCCGCCTTTGGTTTGGACCAAGGGGGAAATTTTCGCGACGGGCGTATTGGGGTAAGGATTGTCCGGCGAAACCGGTTCTATGGTTTGCGTTGCGCCACGCCCGTCGTTCGAGTGAAAACCGAATCCGCCCTGTAAATAGAACTCTGTATTGGACCACGGGCCGAAAATCAAACTTGCTTTTGGGCTGGGCAGAAACTTGACCGCCGAGCCGGAATTGGCCGCGTTCGCCGTTGTGGTGGTGCCGTCGGGCAAAGTAACAATATCGGTCGGGTAAGCCAGGCTGGTGACGACAAATTTTTCGTCGTCGCCGCGCAGGGCCACGACTGAGCGGAATTTGTTCGCCCACTGGATTTTATTTTCCACATAAGCACTGCCGATCATGTCAGTAAAGTTATCCCGCTCCGTGGTCGGGGGCAAAGCTGGGCAGGCGCTGGGAAAAATGGTAGAGGTACCACCATCCACACTGATACTAACAGTGGATGTGTAGGTGTTGCAGATGGTGTCGTTGAAAGAGATGCCGGTGGCGGAATAATCAGTTTTGGTCGTGCGCACGCGATTTTCCGTCCGGTAAAGGCCGTTGTTGATCCAATCGTCGCGCAGCTGCACGCCGAATGTGTTGGACATCTTGCGGCCATGCCATGTGCTGAAAACCGTGTGGTGTGCGTCGAACCCACTCACCCAGCGTCGATCCTGCTGTTCGAATTGGTCGCCTTTGTTGTAGTCCACCAGGTAGTAAGTGAAATCAGAAAATAAATTCATATCATAATAGAATACGTAGGCCGAAATTTTCGACTCGGAATTTGCGTTTTGACGATGCCACTCACCCTGCAAGCTATAACGCTGGCTGTGCCCGCCGTCAGACGGGTTCAGTGTGCCGAAGAAACCAACCAGGGCTTGGGCGGTAACGGGGATTTGATCGCTCGAGTTCCATTTTCCGTGGTAAGCGCGGGCCGTGATGCTGGCGACGTTGGTGTCATCGCCCTGGCTGTAGGTTAGGATGCCGTTGATTTTGTTATAAGCATCCGGATGCTTCCATGGGCCGTCATAGTAATACTCTTCTCCGCCGTAGAGCAAATTGCCCTTGCCGAGCTTTTGCGATGCACCGAAAACGGCCCGCCCATAAGTGTATGTGCCGCCTTCCATCTTGAAGAAGTTCTGGGGCAGCGTCTTGAAAAATTCCATATGGGCATTTGCAGCCGAGCTAAAGTTGCCGACATTGGCGTAATAAGGACCTTTCTCGAAATCCACCCGCTTTACAAACTCCGGGATGACGGTGTTCATATCCGAGTACCCCTCGCCGTGCGCGTGCGACGGCAGGTTCAACGGCATATCGTCGAGGAAAATGGCGATGTCCGTGCCGTGGTCGAGATTGAAGCCGCGAAGAAAATATTGGTTGGCCTTGCCGCCTCCGGCGTGTTGCGTGATGATGAGACCGGGAACTGTCTCCAACACTTCTCCCGAACGAAGAATCGGACGATCTTCGATTTCCGTTGCACCCACCGTGCCTTGAGAGCCGGATTCGGCAATACCGATCAGGTCATCCTCCCGGCCATGCACGTTGATGGTGGTGCTCACGACGCTCACAGCCAGAGAGATGCGCAGCGGGACCGGAGCCCCGGCGGTTCCTATGGTGACGAGGATTTCTTTGGTTTCAAAGCCGGGGTTCGACACAACGAGTCGATAATTTCCTGCCGCGAGTCCAGTAATCAGGAAGGCTCCATTCCTGTCCGACTGTGTCGTTCTTTGTACAGTGCCGTTCGCGCTTTGAACCTGCACGGTAGCCCCGGCAATCACCGCGCCAGACGTGTCCACGACTGTTCCTGATAGCTGAGGCGGATAAGCCTTATCACTCGCGGCGAGCGGTTGACCTTGCGGATCGACAATGCGACCCGTGAACGAAACCTCCTGTGCGGCCAGAAGGCAAGGCGCCAGCAGAAAGAAACAAACGGCTAACCGATGTGTCTGATACAGATGCAGCAACAGTGCCATGAAAATGATTATTGCATGCGTAGCACGAATTTCATATTAGTATGTGGCATAATATTATTAAATTCGTATGTGGCCGCGGAGGGTTATGCAACTCCACGCCGGAAGCTGAAGCAGTTTCAGGGCTTCGCGCTGGGCGGAATCAATAGCGTGACGGCGTCGGGCACGATCTCGATGCGCACCGGCAGATCGCCGAGAAACTCGCCATCGGCCTCAACCAGGATGCGCTGTAAGGAACCTTTGCGGGGACGGCACTCGACCGAGACGGCGTCGAGCACTTCAATCTGGCGGGTGAAGCTCGCGCGGCCGAACAAGGTCGCGAGCAGGAAACGGAAGTAGCTGTAGCGGCTGCGAGTTTTGAAGGCCACCAGGCGCAGACCGTCGTTGTGCAGGGTGGCGCCGGGAATGAAGTTGTTGAGCACGCCGCCGAAGTTGCTGATGCGCACAGCCAGCAACTCAGAGATCTCTTCGACCCTCGGTTTGGCGCTGGCTTCTTCCACAAAGGCCGCTTCAAAAAACGGAAAGGAATAGGTGGCCCAGACGCGCAATCCCTCGATCAGGTAAACGATGTAGCCGATACGCCGCTTGAGAGCGGGATTGAGGCGGGAGAGAAACAGTGCGTCAGCGCCCACTCCGGCAGTTACGGTGAAGTAGCGCGAATCAGTCGCGCCGGTTGCGTCCTGAAAAAAGATGTGGCCGACGGAGATGCGCACCGGTTCAGCGGTGAGCAGCTTGCGGACTGCTTTGGCCGGTGAAGTGTGCAGGCCTAGATCGGCAGCCAGCGCGTTAGCGGTGCCCAGCGGAACCACGCCTAAGGCTACGGTGGTCCCGACGAGGCTTTGCAGAACTTCATGGACGGTGCCGTCGCCGCCGCAGGCAATGACCGTGTCGCAGCCGCGGCGCACGGCCTCGCCGGCCAGCACGCCGGCGCTGCCGGGAGCGATGGTTTCATGCGCTTTGGCTTCCACGCCCGCTGCGCGCAGCAGGTCAAGCGCCTTGTCGATGGCCGCATGACGCCTCCAGGAATGTTGGCCTGAAGCCGGATTGTAGATGAGCGCAACTCGGCGCATTGCGAGTTTCTCCTGGAGAGCCCGCGCCTGGCTTAGGAATGCAAACGGGAGCTATCTTCTAATCATCGCATCCCGCAGGCTTCCTGACTGTTGGCAAAGAGTGTTCCCGCATGCGGCCCGGGAACCGTGGGCCTATGTTGGATTCCGGCGTGGGATCCGCGTTACAGTTGGACTCCGCAAAGATGAACTTCGAGGCCCATCTTATGAAACATGGTTGCCTTTGCGGCCAGAGCGCGGTTGGCCTCTTCGGCTGAAGGCGCGTAGGCCACGTTGATGTGGTTCGACGGATGGCGAGCCATGAACTGGTTCTGGTCGACGCCGTGCAGAACCACGTTCATGACCGGCCACTGCGGCGTGACCTCGGCCCAGCGGCGATTGGTCTCCGCTTCAGGCAAAGAGATCGCCGTGGCGCGGCCCAAATCAACCTTGAGGCGGTCCTTCTCGACGAAGACGCGGCTCCAGACCACTTCGCCGGGTTTGCATACGCCCTTCAACGTGCCGCCGCCGAGGCGGAAGTACATGGACGGCTGGCGCTCGCTGACGGCGCCCTTGTAGCCATTGACGAGATGCGAGGCGGGCACAGCGCCGGAGATTTGGAAGAGCCAGACGAACTCATCGGCGTATCGCTCGCCCCAGCGGACATCGTGCAGGGTCGTCGCCGGATCGAGCCCCATCGCCGTCCAAACGCGGTTGGTGACCACCGCATCCACGCCCACGCACTCGTCAACCTCGTTGAAATGCGGCAGAGGCCGGCCTGCATAAAGCTCGCGGCCATCGCGGCTATAGGCGGGCGGACGTTCGACGTTGTTGAGCAGGCCCTCGACGAGATCAGAGGCGGGCGCCAGGTCTTTGAGCCCCTGCTGGTACTGAATGCCGACAGCGTCGCAGCCGAACTCGTCGGCGATGCGCAGCACGGCGACGTACATGCGGCACTGGTCGAGAATCTGCGCGTCGGTCAAATCGGTGGCTTCGTTGGCGCCGGTTTTGAAACGCATGCCGCTCGCGTCGAGCCAGTCGCGAATCTTCTGCGCTTCCCCGGCGCTGACCTCGCGCATCGCCGCATAGAGCGCGGACTGGCTGAGACGCTCCTTGTAGATGCCCGCGGGATTCATCAGCGAGTCTTCGACAATGGCGTTGGCCATGCCCATGCAGCCCTCATCGAAGACGCCCAGCAGCGCCTTTTTACTGCGCAGTTCATTGGCCAGCGCCGTGCCGAGAGCGCGTTCGGCCTCGCCCACACTGGTTGGATCGAAGGGATGCACATACGATGTGTCGTGCGTGAAAGACTTGTTCTTAATCCATTCGCGCAACCCACGCTTGAAGAGCGGATCCTTGAAATCTTTGCTCCATAGAGTCGTAAAAGAAACGCCGCTCTTGCGCAGGCAACCGTTCAAATTCAACATGCCCACCAGGCCAGGCCATTGGCCGCTCCAGTTGGCCACGGTGAGGATAGGGCCGCGATGGGAGAGCAATCCGGCGAGCACATGGGCGCTGTACTGCCAAACTGCCTCGGCCACCACGATGGGCGCATCGGGATGAATCTGCTCGAAGACCTGCATTCCCATGCGCTGCGAGTGGATGAAGCCATGCTTCAAAGCTGGATCGACCGGGTGAGCGCGGCGCAGCTTGATCCCCTCTTCAAGAAAAGCGGCCGTCAGCATCTTTTCCAGACCTGCCTGCGCGGGCCAGCAAACCTCATTGGCTGACTGGCGCAGATCGCCGCTGGCGACTAACAAAACTTCATTCGGCGCGACCGGCTTGGGGCTCACGACTTTAGGAATTGCATATGCTGCCATTTCATTTCCCTCGCTCTTTCCTTCTTGCTGCCGATTCATTCTACCGCGCAGCGCTACACGGGAGGCAATGCCGTGCGCGCGCCGCCATGGAGGAGTTGGCCGCGTGCCTTTATACTAAGGTGTTTGCCACAAACAGACGGCGAGCCGAGGATACGGTGCGCCGGGAAGATCGGGTCACAGGGAGCGTGCAATGGCTCAGGCGGAGATTGGCATTATTGGCGGCAGCGGGCTGTACTCCATGCCCGGCTTTACAAACGTGCGCGAAGAACGCGTGGAGACGCCCTTTGGCGCGCCTTCAGACAGCTTCATTTTGGGCGAGTTGGAGGGGTGCAAGGTAGCTTTTCTGGCACGGCATGGGCGCAGCCACAGCATCCTGCCCTCGGAGTTGAACTTCCGCGCCAACATTTACGCCTTCAAAAAGCTGGGAGTCGAGCGCATCATTTCGGTCTCGGCCGTCGGCTCGCTGAAGGAAGAACACGAGCCCACGGATTTCGTGATTCCCGACCAGTTCATCGACCGGACCTTCCATCGCATCGCAACCTTCTTTGGCGAAGGGATCGTAGGCCATGTGGCCTTTGGCGATCCAGTCTGCGCGACGGTGGCCAAAGCGGCTTTCCAGGGTTGCGCGGAGGCGGGAGTGGTGGGCAAGCTGGGCGGAACCTACGTCTGCATGGAGGGCCCGCAGTTCTCCACCAAGGCCGAGTCTCATCTCTATCGCAGTTGGGGTGCGGACGTAATCGGCATGACCAACCTGCAGGAGGCCAAGCTGGCCCGCGAGGCGGAGATCTGCTACGCCTCCGTGGCCATGGTCACCGACTACGACTGCTGGCGCGAGGGCCACGACGCGGTCACCGTCGAGGAGATTGTGTGCGTGTTGCACCAGAACGCCGAGAACGCGGCCAAGGTCGTCAAGGCTGCTGTGGCCGCTATGCCTCGCGAGCGTAAATGCCCCTGCGCCTCTGCGGCAAAGTACGCCGTGCTCACCAAGCCGGATGCAATTCCCGCGGCGGCCAAGGAAAAGCTGAAGCTGCTCTTCGGCAAATATCTCGGCTGGTAAACTCCAAAGTCGGAGAGGATAACGCAATGACGGCGCTAACACAGTCCGCACCGCAGACCAATCAGGAGCTAGCTACCAGTTTGGCAAAGCTGTGGCCGCATCGGGAACACGAAGCGTCCTCCTTCATCGGCATATTCTGCAGGCTGGGTCTGCACTGGTGGCGCTCGCTCAACACCGCCGAGATTGCGCCTCACAAACACGTGCGCTTCTGTTTCTGGTGCTCGGTTGTGAAGATCGATGGTCACATCTACACGCCTTGAAGCATGTAACTAGAACTTCAGTTCGTTAGGAGACACATGGCAATCACCGTAGTGGGCAGCGTAGCCTTCGACACAATTGAAACTCCTGC
Organism: Occallatibacter sp.; assembly: GCA_052145195.1. Classification (GTDB taxonomy): domain Bacteria; phylum Acidobacteriota; class Terriglobia; order Terriglobales; family Acidobacteriaceae; genus Telmatobacter. The sequence goes on from JBKQPC010000007.1 coordinate 43,096, forward strand.
AGGCCGCCGTGAGCGCTGCCTGGGCGGCGCGGCGACGTACTTTTCGCTGGCTGCGAGTTATTTTTGTGATGTGCGCGTGATCGCCGTGGTCGGCGAGGATTTCGGCGCCAAAGAGCAAGCGGTCTTCGATGCGCATTCGATCAGTACGGCTGGAATCGAGCGCACAAAAGGCAAGAGCTTCTTCTGGGAAGGCTCCTATCTCGAAAACCTGAACGAAGCCAAAACTCATATCACGGATCTGAACGTCTTTGCCTCCTTCAATCCGAAGATTCCCGACGCCTACCGCGACTCGGAGTTTCTCTTTCTGGCCAACATCGATCCCGTCTTACAAAGACGAGTCCGCGAGGCTATGCCACAGGCGCGATTGGTGGCCGGCGACACCATGAACTACTGGATCAAGGATCATCGTCCGGCGCTGCTGGAAGTTCTCAAGGGCCTCGACATTCTGCTCATCAACGACACCGAGACAAAAATGATAGCCGGCAACAACAACCTCGTCCAGGCCGCCCGCGTAGTAATGGGCTTGGGACCAAAGGCGCTGGTGGTCAAGCACGGCGAGTATGGGGCGACGCTCTTCCATAGTGGCGGCGCCTTTCGCGCGCCCGCGATGCCTCTGGAAGAAGTGGTTGACCCAACCGGCGCGGGCGATAGCTTTGCCGGCGGCTTCTTCGGCTGCCTAGCCTCGCAGCCCGAGCAGTCTCCGGCTGCCTTTCGGCGTGCCATGTTTTACGGCAGCGTGATGGGTTCCTTCGCGTGCGAGCGCTTCGGCACCGAGCGGCTGCAGAAGATTACGCGCCAGGAGATCGACAATCGCTTCAACCTTTTTCGTGAGTTGACGCACCTTGCCTGAGAATCCCAATCCGGTTCAGTCCATCTCTCGTGCGGAGTGGCTCATCGTAATGGCCTCGTGCGCGGCTGCCTCAATCTCAGCGGTGGTGTGGAGCTGGCAACACGGGGCTATGCTCAACTACGGCGATGCGGTTGCCCATCTGCACATTGCGCGGCGGGTCTTCGACTCACACCAGCCGCGGCTAACCGAATTGGGCTCGGTGTGGCTGCCGCTGCCGCATCTGCTGCTGATTCCCTTTGTGCAGATTTATAGCTGGTGGGCCAGCGGCTTTGCGGGCGTGATCCCCTCGGCGCTGGCTTTTCTTGCCTCGTGCGCGGGCATCTACCGGCTCGCTCGCCATTGGCTGCGCCCTGCTCCGTCCGCATTGGCGCTGGCCTTCTTCGCGCTGAATCCCAACCTGCTTTACCTGCAAACCACGGCCATGACGGAGCCGCTGTTTGTCTGCGAGATGGTGTGGGTTGTGGTTTGGCTGGTGGAGTGGCGCGCGAGTCTTGACGCAAACGCAAAACAATCCCGCCGTCTGCTCTGCTTGATTGCCGCTGTGCTGATTGCCGCGATCTTTACGCGCTATGACGGCTGGGTGATGGCTTTTATAGCCTGGACGTGCATGAGCCTCACTCTGGCTCGTCGCGGCCGTCTGCGCTCACTCAGCTTTTGGATAGCCAGCGTCATTCTCATCGCCGCGCCGGTGACTTGGTTCATTTACAACTCAGTGGGCTTCGGCGATTGGCTCTACTTCGCGCGCGGGCCATATTCGGCAAAGGCCATCGAGATTCGCACCTCCGTGCCGGGATTTCCGCCGCATCCGGGATGGCACAATCCCTGGGTTGCGATGATTTTCTTCGTCAAGGCCGCGGAGCTGGACGCGGCTGCTTTAGCGTGGGGCAATGTGCTGCTGACCCTGAGCCTGCTGGGAACATTGTGGGCCTGGCTCACGGCGCGCAAGCGGGCATTCACTTGGGCCTTGCTGCTGTGGTTTCCGGCCGCGTTCTATGCGTATTCGATTTCGTACGGCTCGGTGCCCATCTTTCTGCCCATCTGGTGGCCGCACTCCTGGTACAACCTGCGCTATGGAATGGAGCTTCTGCCGGCCTTTGCGCTCGCGATGGGTTTTGCGGCGCAGATTGTGTTGGCAGCGGTGAACGAATTCAAGCCTCTCAGGTCCAATCCATGGTGGGAGCGATGCACGGCGGGAATCCTCTTCGCAATAGTCGCGCTGAACATCGCACTAATGCTGCGCGAGCATCCGCAGGTGTATGTCGAGGGGACCAAGATCATCGAAGCGCGCAGGCCCTACGATGAGCAGATTCCTCCGGCGTTGCGGGCGCTGCTGGCCGAGCGCCCGGGCGGCGTGGTGTTGATGGACACGTCGGTTTTTCCGGAGATCGTCGCATTCACTGGGATTCCGCTCCGCCAGACCATCAACGAAAGCGATCTGGAGATTTATCGCGACGCACTGGCCGCGCCCGCCGCGCACGCCGGCATCGTGCTGGCCTTCGACGGCGATGAGATCGACCGCGCGGTCAAGGCGCATCCCCAGGGCCTGACTGCGGTTCGCCATTTTTCGACAGCCGGCAAGCCCGAAGGAACGATTTACGTCTCCGGTACATCGGGCGCAAACAGCCTCACCAAGCCAGGCGAAGCGGTGATAGCATCGCCAATAGAAGCGAGATGAGCATGACACTGGCACAGTTCGCGCAACCTTTTGACTTTGACCGCCTGCAGCAGATCGTGGTGGTGAACGGCGCCATCGGCCGTCTGCTGGTGGCCTGTCTGCTGGGCGCGGCGGTGGGCCTCGAGCGGGAGTTCAATCGCAAGGCTGCCGGCGTGCGCACCAACCTGCTGATCTGCATGGGCAGCGCGTTTTTTACGCTACTGTCAGCGGTGCTGGCCGGTGACGCCAATCCGGACAAAGGCCGCGTGGCCTCCAACATCGTGCAAGGCATTGGCTTTCTGGGCGCGGGGCTGATCCTGCACAATCGCAGCCGCGTCAGCGGATTGACCAGCGCGGCCAGCATCTTCGTGGTGGCCTCCATCGGCATGGCCTGCGGCGCGGGACTCTATGCGGCTGCATTCGTGGCGACAATCATCGTCATCTTGGCGTTGGAGGCGGTGGGATTTCTGGAGCGGCGCGCCAACCTGAAAAACTACCCATTGATCTACGAGGCCCGAGGAAGCGACCAGACGCTGATGATGGAGTCGATTCTGGATGCGATGGACAAGGCAGGCGAGCGGCTGACCGGCGTGGAGCGCGACACTATCGGCGATTTGCTGCGAGTGAGTTTTTCTCTGACTGCGACCAGCAAGCAACACGAGCGGCTGCGCGGAAAGCTGCTCGACAAACCGGGCATCGACGCGCTGTTTACCTTCCGCGATCCGGAGGAAGATTGATTCCCTTTACCAAAGCTCACGCCTGCGGCAACGACTTTTTAATCGTGACCGAAGAGGCGGCACAGGACCGCGACCATGCGGAGTTGACGCGCCGTCTCTGCGATCGCCACACCGGCTTCGGCGCCGACGGCGTCGAGTTTTTTCGCTGGATCGGCCCCCGCTCCGGCCGCATCCGTCTGCACAATGCCGACGGCTCCATCGCCGAGATCAGCGGCAACGGCACGCGCTGCGTAGCCGCATGGATGGCGTACGAGCGAGGCTTTCATCCCGGCGATGAGCTGCTCATCGAAACCGATGCCGGTGTGCGCCTCTGCTGCGTAAACGCGCTGAAGACGGAAGGCGAGTTTACCGTGGAAGTGACAGCCGGCATGGGCGTTCCATCGTATGCGCCGCGAACTGTTACATTGGCCAATGGGATTGCGGTTGCGGGCGTCGAGGTCTCCACCGGCAATCCGCACTTCGTCATTGTGGTGGAGAACACTGAGTTCGCTGTTGACGGTCTGAGTTGGCAGGAGATCGGCTTGGAGATTTGCCGTCACACCGATTTTCCTCATCAGACGAACGTAGAATTTCTGCACGTTGCTAGTCCCTCCAGGATTGAGATTCGCATCTTCGAACGCGGTGTCGGACCAACCACCTCATCCGGCACCGGCAGCTCGGCCTCGGCCACGGCGGCGATTGCACTTGGATTAGTGAAGTCTCCGCTCACCGTGGTTGCTCCCGGCGGCGCACAGACCGTCGAGTGGGAAGGCCCCGGCACGGAGTTGCGCCTCACCGGGCCGGCGGCGCTGATCGCCCGCGGCGAGGCCTGGCCGGCATGACAACACTGCTCTAAGAATTTATCCTTAATTAGGCGGGTAATCCGGAATGATCTTTTTCCTCATCTTCATGGCCACCATGGTCGTCACCGGAATACCCACAGCGATTCTGTTTATTCCGTGGTGCTGGCTGACGGGCAACGTGTTGCCGCTTTACAAGGGCACGCGCTTCATGCTCTCCAGCAGTTGCTGGATGGCCGGTGTGCGTTTCCACGTCGAGGGCCGTGAGCTCATCCCCCGCGACCGGGCCTGCATCTTCATGTCCAACCACGTTTCCAACCTCGACCCTCCCGCGCTGATCTCGCTGATTCCGGGGCGTACCTCGGCCTTCATGAAACGCTCGCTGATGAACCTACCCATCCTGGGAACCGGCTTCCGGCAGGGCGACTTCATCGCCGTGGATCGCTCCGGCAGCCCAACAGACGCGGAGAGGAGCGTAGAAGCCGCCAAGCGCGTATTGGCCAAGGGCGTGCACATGACCATCTTTGTGGAAGGCACCCGTTCGCCGGATGGCCGCATGTTGCCATTCAAGAAAGGCCCCTTCTTTCTGGCCATGAGTTCCCGAGCGCCCTGCATCCCGGTTTCCATCCATGGCACGGAGAGCATCCAGCGCAAAGGCAGCCTGCGCATCCATCCCGGAACGGCATACGTGATCTTTCATCCGCCCATCGACCCGGCTGGCTTTGCCACGCGTGAGGAGTTGATGCAGGCGGTTCGCGCGGCCATCGCCTCCGGGCTGCCGGAGTGGATGCGGACGTAGAGGCGTATCGAATTTCAGCTCTTTGACGGAGCCCTAATGATTGTGTCACTGGTCGTATTCGTTGTAATTGTCGCTTTGAGCATTCCCGCGGCGGTGATCTTCATTCCGCTGGCTGCTATTACCGGCAACGTGGGACCGCTCTACAAAGTGACCTGCATGATCGTCAGCGCCGGCTACCGTGTGGCCGGCATACGTATCCAGGTTGAGGGGCGGGAGTTGGTTCCCGCCCATCAGGCGTGCATCTTCATGGCCAACCACGTGTCGAACCTTGACCCGCCGGCGCTGATCTCGCATATTCCGGGGCGCACCTCCGCTTTTACCAAGCGCTCTGTCTTCAAGCTTCCCATCTTCGGCTACTGCCTCAAGCTAGGCGAGTTCATTCCCGTGGACCGCACCGGCAGCGCGTCCGGCGCGCAAGCCAGCGTGGCCGCGGCCACGCGCATACTGGCCAAGGGCATTCACATAACCACCTTTGTCGAGGGCACGCGCTCCAGGGACGGCCGCATGCTGCCCTTCAAAAAAGGTCCCTTCTACCTCGCCATGCAGACCGGCGCGCCGTGCATTCCCGTCTCCATCTACGGCACCGAAACCATGATGGCCAAGGGCAGCTTTGCCATCAAGCCGGGAACGGCGCACATCATCTTCCATGCGCCCCTGTATCCACGCGATTATGCCACGCGCGAGGAGTTGTCAGCAGCCGTGCGGGCAGCCATCGCATCCGGGCTTCCGGAGTGGATGCGCAACTGAGGATTTTTTTTGTAACTGAAGTTTGGGTCCCCTATCCTTTCGCCTTTTTCCTGCGAAAGGGTGGAAATCCAAAAATCTTATGGCGCGCAAGCGCCGTCTGCCGCACCGCAGGTGCTGCGTAAGCGCCGTATGTCTGGATAGCCTGCCCTGAGCGTAGTCGAAGGGGCCAGTCCCTACGGCTGCACGACTGCGTTATATCCGTCGTAGATCAGCTTCTTGCGCATGGCTTCGGCGTCGCTGCGGTTACTGAACGGGCCGATGCGCACATGAAACTGGCCGCTGGTGGCGTCGTGACTCACGGTAGTTGTGTAGCCGCGTTTACTGAGTGCGCCCACCAGCACATCCGCGTCGTCCTGGCTGGAGACAATGGCAATCTGAATCATCAGCGCGCTCGCCATGTCGGGCAGCGCGGGCTTGACGAGCGGTTGAGTAGAGTTCGCGCCAGCGGCAAAGTCAGGGTTAGGATTTTGCGAACCAGCACCAGGGTTTCCGCCAGAAGTATCAACCGCAGACAGGTTGTTCACCATGCTCTTCACATCGGGCGTCTTCTGCTGAACGGCGGAAGGCTTGCTATGGGAACCGGAGGCCTGCGAAGCTGTTCCAGCGCCGGGCTGCTGGCCTGTGGGCGGGGAATTGTGAGCGCTCCGGCTGCCCATCGAGTAACCCACTCCGAAGCACAGGCCGCAGAGTAGCAGCAAAACAAAAAAAAGACCCACCAACATCATCGGACTCAGCGTTAGCACGGTGTCAGGCCGGTAAAAAGCTGGCCGAAACTCTTCCGGGTTAAAGTCATCGTCCATTCCCGGCCTCTGGAAGGCGAATGTAATGTTCATCCGGACCGGACTGAAATGGGTCCGGTTGAAGTTCGAAGTGTACTACCCTTCGCAAAAAACGGAAGGATGGTGCACCCAACCTGATTGCGGCATCCGCTACAAGGCCGCTTACTTCTTTTCCGCCGCGGCCATGGCCGTCGCGCCCAGCTTGTTGAACAGCGTCATCATCTCCAGCGGCAGCGGGAAGACGATGGTGGTGTTCTTCTCCACGCCGATTTCAGTGAGCGTTTGCAGATAGCGCAACTGCAGGGTCATAGGCTCGGTGGCCAGCAGCGCGGCCGCATCCACCAGCTTCTGCGCGGCGTCGAACTCGCCCGAGGCGTGAAGTATCTTCGCCCGTGCTTCGCGCGCGGCCTCGGCCTGCTTGGCCATGGCTCTGAGCATCTGCTCGGGCAGATCAACTTGTTTCACTTCCACAGAGATCACCTTCACCCCAAACGGTTCCGTCCGCTGGTCGATGATGGTTTGAATTTTGAGATTCAGCTTGTCGCGATGACTGAGCAGCTCGTCCAGTTCCACCTCGCCCAGCACCGAGCGCAATGTGGTCTGCGCAAACTGCGAAGTTTGGTAGACGTAGTTGGCTACCTTGATGGCCGCGTCGTTGGGGTTGACCACGTAGAGCGTGACCACGGCGTTCACCTTGAGGGTGACGTTGTCGCGAGTAATCACGTCCTGGGGCGGAACCTCCAGCACGTCCTGGCGCAGCGAGATGCGCACCATCTGATCGAAGGGCCGGAAAACCAGGATGATGCCGGGGCCTTTGGGCGCAGGCAGCGCGCGGCCCAGCCGGAAGATCACCCCGCGCTCATACTCGCGCAGAATCTTGATGGAGTTGAGCAGATAGAGGACGACGATGGCTACGAAAATCAGAATGGATGTAGTGAAATCAGGCATTGGAATTCCCTCACTTACGACGGATTGTACTCCTTATACATGAACCTGCGGCGGCCTTTGTGGCTCGGCCGGTTCCACGTGCAGCAGGTACTTGTCCAGGCCAATTACGCGCACCGGCGCGCCGGCCGGCACGGGTTCTGTGGAAACGGCGCTCCAGATTTCGCCCTCGACAAGAACGTGCCCCTCGGGGGTCAACGGCTCCATGGTACGGGCGCGGCTGCCCACCAGGGTCGATGGTCCCAGGCTGGATTTCATGCGCTGTGCGCGCACCACCAGTCGAACAAGAAACACGGTGATGCTGCCGAAGGCGGCGCTGACTGCCAGAGCCACCCAAGGGCTGACGGCCATCTCCGGCACCGGAGCGGCAACCAGCGTTAGCGTTCCAAAGGTCAGGCAGATAATTCCTGCGATGGCCAGCGCGCCGTGGCCGCCGAACTTGGCCTCCAGCAGCAGCAGGACCAGCGCCGCCACCAACAGCAGAACCGAAGTAAATCGAATCGGCAAAAAACCTAGCGCAAAGATGGCCAGCAACACCATCAGAGTGCCCAGAGCGCCGGGAACAATGGTGCCGGGAACGTTGAATTCGAGATAAATCAGCAGCGCCCCGCCCACCAGAAGCAGCAGGGCGATGTTGGGATTGACCAGCCAGTCCAGTAAATCCTCGCGCAATGTTGACTTTAGTGTTTCAATCCGCGCTCCCGCCAGATGCAGGGTCAACTTGCTGCCGTCCATGCGAGTAATCTCGCGCCCATCGAGGGCCTTGAGCAACTCCCAGTCGTTCGATGCGGTCAGGTCAATTAGATTTTGTTTGAGCGCCTCCTCGGCGGTGTAGGAGTGAGAGGTGTGAACGGCGGCCTCCGCGGCTTCGGCGTTCCTGTTGCGTTTTGTCACGTAGGAGCGCAGAAAGGCTTCAGCGTCGTTCTCGATCTTCTGGTTCATGGTGGCGTCGGGCTGGGGGCCGAACTCCATCACCGGGTGGGCCGCTCCGGCGTTGGTGCCGGGAGCCATGGCGGCAATGTCCGCCGCTTCTAACAAGAAAAACCCCGCTGACCCGGCGCGTGCGCCCGCCGGAGCCACGTAGACAATGACCGGAACCTTGGAGCCGAGAATCGCCCCGGCCATGGTGCGGGTCGTGTCGAGTAATCCGCCCGGGGTGTCCAGCTCGATTAACAAAGCATGGGCGCCGTCGGAATTGGCGCGGGCAATGGCCCGGTCCAGCTCCCCTTGCGTGACCGGCTGGATGGTGTCCGCGAGCACGAATTTGTCGACAACAGGATTTTGGGGCAGCGGCTGCTGGCCACTGGCCGGCGCGCTCAGCCCCAGGGCCGCAATCAAACCCATTACTACCGCCAACCCGAATGCGCGCTGCATCATAGTGTGTTCCTCCAGTGCATGGCTGAATGGCCTTACTTCTTCAGCCCTCCCTTGACCGCAATTTGTCGCTGAAGTTCCAGCGCGGGCTTGCTCTGAGGGTCGATTCTCAAGGCCGCCTCAACATTTTGTTTCGCCTCGTACAGGTGATTGGCATCGAGGTCAAGCCGCACCACCACCAGGTACGCATCCACCGAAGGCATCAGTTCCAGCGATGTAACGGCCTCTTTGCGGGCGGCATGGGCGTCGCCGGTGCGCTCGCGAATCCCGGCCAGCCCGGCGTGGGCAGCGGCCAGCTTGGGATCAGCGGCCACGGCGGCTTGATAGAGTCTCTCAGCCTCCAGCAGCAGACCGCGGTCCAGGTACTCATGAGCCTGGCTGGACAGCTCTTGCGCGCGCTCCTGCGGCGGAAGCGCGCTCAGCCGGGTACTGTTGATCTTATCCAGCATGAGGGCAGCCTGGCGGAAGGCGACTTCGTCGAAGGAGCGCTGAATGCGCTCCAGCGGATCGGCCTTAAGCTCGGCTTCCTCCTCCGCCTCATCCGAGCCTCCAGAAGCTGCGGCCGGCGGCACCGCAAGCGGCTTCACCGCTCCGCTCTTCTCTGGCTTTGTCCAGGCCTTCTGAACCGCCTGTGCCTCGCTGTCGTTGGGACGCAGCCGCAGGCATTGGGCCAGCTCGGTCAAGGCTTCGTCGCTTTCGCCGTGGCGCTTCAGGCTGACGGCCAGGCTGAAGTGATAGTCGGCCCCATTGGGGTCGGCGGCTACTGCCTGGCGAAAGAGCGGAATGCCGTTCTTGCCTTGCCGGGCCAGCGCAACGCCTTGATTGTTCTCGACCTCCGCCAGCGGCAGTACGCGGGCCACTCTGGCAAAGGCCTCCTCGGCATGGGCGTAGTCTCCGGAGAACAGCAGCGAGAGGCCGCGGTAGAAGCTGGCCTCAAGAGCGTCGTCGGCGTTGACGCCCTCTCCCCCCGCCTTGGCAAAAGCCTCTGCCGCCTGCTCGTACTGCTGGCCGGCGTATTCCTCGCGCCCCAGCGCCATCCATGCCGGACTGAACTTCGGGTTCAGCAGAACAGATTGATTCAGATGCCGCAAACGCTCCTGTTGGTCAGGCTCGGTGATGCCGCGTATGTATTGCTCAAAGGCGTCCAGGCGCAGCCCGGAGCCGGCGGCCACAAAGGTTTCTTCGGAGACTTTGAAGCCGGGATCGATCTGACGGGTCAGTTGCCAGGCCAGCGAATCGAAGACCGTGATCATCTCACGCATCTCGCCGCGAACGGTGATTGGCTTGCTCATGCGCAGGCGGGGCACGTCCACCAGCTGTGCCTCGGCCACGATACTAGTGCCGTCCATCACGTAACTGCCCACGATGATCGAATCGGCGTCGAGCGTTTCGGCCAGCTTGATCGAACTGGCCCTCGAGGGGTGAAAGCCATGTGGCAGACCCAGGTGATCCAGTGCGTAGATGCGATCTGTGCGGCTCAATGAGGCGAAACCCGCCGAAGCCATGCGGCTGCTGAGTATCTCCGCCGCGGCTTCGCGAATCCATTCCAGGCTGGGTTGCCCGGTGCGGTTGTCAAAGGGCAGCACCAGCAGGATGCGGCCACCTGAGGCGGGGCGGCTTTCAGCCTCCGTCTGCGCGCCTGCGCTCGCCGTAAAGGAGAGGGCCAGCAAAAGGCCCACCCACGCTAGCCGCACGGCCCTGAAGGTACGAGATGAAGAAAAGGTATGCACAACAGGCTGATTATAGGCGTTGCGGACTGCTAACGGGAGGGGGTGAGCGGAAGCGGCCTCCGCAAGAGATGCAAATAGCGGGGTAAAATTCCGCAGGCGCGTTGGCTGGCTCGCAGCCCGGTTACTTCTTCTTTCCCGGCAGCATGGCCTTAAGCCTGTCCATCAGGCCCGGTTTGGCTGGCGGAACACCTGTCGCTGGCTTGGCCTGCGGTGCGGCGATAACTGGAGAAGCCACAGGGGAAGCGGCCGGAATGGCAGTTTGTGCGGCGGATGTCGCGGCGGGCTGTGTGCTCGGCGGCTTAGCGCCTTTCTCTGCCGGAGCTGGTATCTTCGCGGCTCCCGGCAATGGCGTTGATCCATTCACCACGCCAGCCGCCGAGAGCGTCGTCACTTTTTCGTTGTCATTCTTGACAAGAATCGAGATGCGCCGGTTGGATGGGTCGGTGGGATTGGTTTTCACGCGCAGCATCTGGTCGGCGTAACCGCGCACCTGCGTCACCTGGTCGGTGCGCACGCCGTCCTGCTGCAATAGCCGGCGCGCCGCGTTGGCGCGGTCTGCCGACAGATCCCAGTTGCTGTAACCCGAGTCGCTGGAGTAGGGCGTCGCATCGGTATGGCCTTCGATGAGCAGCGAGTTGGGCAGTGTCTTCAATTCCTTTCCCAGCAGCGCCAGCAGTTGCTGGCCGCTTTCGCTCAGTTTTGCGCTGCCGCTCTGGAAGAAGGTGCCGTCCTTGCCCTCGATCAGCTCAATGCGAAGCCCCTCGGGCGTGATGGTGATCTCAATCTGCTTGGAGAGCTTCTCCAGCTCCTTGCGCGCCTTGATCTCCTCTTCGAGCTTGTCTTTCAGTTTTTGCAGTTGGTCGGTGGACGTCTGCGAAATGGTTACGCCGTTGCCAGTGCCGGTACCGCTCAATAGTGTGCCCATCAGCTTGCCGGTCCCCCTGGGGTCGTTGAAGTAGCCGGCTACAGCCTTCTTGATCTGCTCGCTGGAGTTCATCAGCCAAAGCACGATGAACAGCGACATCATGGCCGTGACAAAGTCCGCATAGGCCACCTTCCACGCGCCGCCGTTGTGTCCGCCGCCGTGGCCTCCCTTCCTCTTGATGATGATGATCGGTTGCGTCTTGGCTACCATGATGCCCTGTTTCTCCTGTAGTCGTTCCCGGACCTTAGGCTGCGGCCGCCGCGGCCGGTTCAGCGACAACTGCGTGGCTCTTGCAGTTCTTTTCCATCTCGTCGAAGTTGGGTCGCACATGCGCCGGAATTGCCCGCCGTCCCATCTCGATGGCGATCATAGGAGCCGAGCCCTTCAGAAACGACAAGATCAGCACCCGAAGCACATGCAGGTATTGATCTTGCGCATCAGCCGTCTTGGCCATGTTCGAGCTCAAGGGGCCGACCACTCCGTAGCACAGCAGAATGCCCAGAAACGTGCCCACCAGCGCCGCCGCGACCTTTTCGCCGATCTCCTCCGGCGGACCGCCCAGCGAGCCCATGGTGATGACCACGCCCAGCACTGCCGCCACAATGCCCAATCCGGGCAACGCATCCGCCACTGTTGTCAAGGAGCTGACCGGCTGCGTCGTCTCATGGTGATGCACCTCCATGTCCAGCTCCATCATCTGGTCCATGTCGAATGGCTCCACGCCCCCGGTGATGGCCATGCGCAGCGTGTCGCACACAAAGTCCCGGGCATGATGGTCGGCGATAAACTCGGGATAGTTTTTGAAGATCGAACTTTCCGTGGGCTTTTCCACGTCCATCTCCACGCTCAGCAATCCCTCTTTGCGCACCTTGTTCAGAAACTGGTACATCATTTTGAGCGTGTTCAGGTAACGCGCCTTGTTGAATGGCGAGCCTTTCATTATCCCCATGAGCCCGCTGGCGATTCCTTTGATGATATGCACCGGATTGGCTACCAGCAGCGTCCCCGTCGCCGCGCCGGCAATGAGAAGTAATTCGGCCGGCTGAACAAGCACCATAATATGGCCCTTCTCCATAAGGAAGCCGCCGATGACAGATACAAAAACCAGGAGAATGCCTATGATTGCGAACATACTTGCCTCCCAGGCGCGGACGTGATCTGGTTTCCGCCTGCGTGAAAGCTGGTTAGCATTGCGGTTTTAGACCTTTCCAGAAGATCAGCTAAACTACCCTCCTGTTCAGCTTGTGCTGCGCCGATACTTACCGTCAGCGACGCTCGGTCGCCCCACCAGCGGAAGTCTGCCGTCCGGGCCAGCCCGGCCAACACCTGGGCATGAGTCGCCAGCATCTCCGGCGTGCGCTCGTGCGACAGAATCAGAAACTCATCGTCGCCCCAGCGCCCCATCTCCTCGGCCGGCCGCAGCCCGTTGACCATCACCCGTTCCACCTTCTCCAGCATTGCCTCGCAGGCTCCGGCGCCGTGCGTCTTGCGAAGCTCCGCAGCCTGATCGACGGAAATCCACAGAACGCCGAACGACTGGCCGCCTCGCGAGAAGTCTCCAAACAACGCCGCCAGCCGGTCCTCAAGAACCGCCTGGCTCGCCTTTACGTCTCCATTTTGGCCGCACTCTCCGTGCGGCAGTGCATCCAGGCTGTCGGCGGGATGAAAGAGGATCGCCATGCCCAGGCGCCCGCCCATCCCGTCGCGCAATACATAATAACGCGCCATCACCGGCACGTCGTGGCCCAGCTTGTGCTGCGCATGTACCAGCGTCCTGTGGCCCAGTTGCCCGCCGGCGTCCGGCTCAATATTCACCAGCCGCTCGCCAGCCAACAGCAGCGGCTCCAAGGGCTCAGGAGCTTGCCGAGACAACAGGTCGGGGCTCATGTACCCCATGATCGCCTCCGCTGACCGGTTCCAGAGCATGATCTGGCCCTCGCCGCCAAGCAGCGCAACGCCCTCAGGAATACTATCCAGGGCGACTTCAAGAAGTTCCGAGCGATCCGCCATTCATACCCCTCATCTCCTACATCGGCACGCAGCAAATCAACTTCATCGCCTTGCGGTGTGGATAAAAAGTTGAGTATTACTAAGGGAAGAGAACTCCTGCATGAGCACGGAACATGGTCAAAACAGAACCCTCCTCACTCTGGTTCCGCTCTAATCATTTAACATATGTACGATTGATGACCGCATATGTTCGTGAACCTCAACTTCAACGAGCGCAATCTCATTCGTAGGAAAAGATTCGGTGGATAGGGAAATTTTCCTCTGGACAGTCACGAAAGGAATTTGACCCGCTCCTTTTTGTTGCAGATTGAAGCAGTTCAAGGATTTTGCGGGAATCTGCCGATAGGATTGCCAAGAGAAGAAGCCGTTGCATGAGCCCCTGTCTGTTTTCCTGGCGTAGCGGAATCCACGGGCCAGGCGGGCTTAAACTCGAGCTTCCGGGGTATGCAGCGGATGAGGCGCGCATCATGAACAAGATTATTCTTGCTGATTCGCAGGCTATTTTTCGGGCAGGCACTGCCAAAGTGCTGGCCATGGACGAAGACGTGCGTATCATTGCCCAATGCACTGACCTCGACCGCATGCAGCATGCCATCACCACCTTTCCCGGCTCCATCGTCCTGTTTGCCGCCTCGCTGCGGCCGGATATGGAGCGGCTGCACGCGCTGCTGGAGACCACAGGCAGCCGCGGCATCGTGATTGCCGAGAACAACGAGAATCCTGGAGTCTACATGCATCAGGGGTTTCGCGGGGTGGTCTTCCGCAGCGTCACCGGGCCGGCTCTGGTGGAGTGCGTGCGCGTGGTGGCCGCCGGAGGCACCTGGCTCCCTCCGCAGATCATGGTGACCGAATCGCCTGAAGAAGACATGGTGGGCACGCGCGTGCGCGACCGCCTCACCCCCAAGGAGATGCGCATTGTCGCGCTCATCGTTCAGGGATGCAAAAACCGCGAGATCGCCACTCGCCTTCATACCACCGAGCAGGTCATCAAAAACTACCTGCGCTCCGTCTACGACAAGACCGGCGTCAGCGACCGGCTCGAACTGGCGCTTTTCACCATCCACCACCGCGTTCTGGCCGCCGCCGCCGCCGACGTGGGCAGCAAACTGGAAGCCGAGGAGGCCGCCCAGCCGCTCGCCGCTGCCCTTACAGCTTCTCCGCCACACTCTTTGCCTGGGTAAACAGCTGCAGGTAATCCGGCCCTCCGGCCTTGGAGTCCGTGCCGCTCATGTTGAAGCCGCCGAAGGGATGCGCTCCCACCATCGCGCCGGTGCATTTGCGGTTAAAGTATAGGTTTCCAACGTGAAATTCGCGGCGGGCTACGTTCATCTTTTCGCGGTCGGTTGTGTAAACCGAACCCGTCAGGCCGTACTCGGTGTTATTGGCCACCTTTAGCCCCTCCGCGAAGTCGGCAACCTTGATGAGCGCCAGTACCGGCCCAAAGATCTCCTCCTGCGCCAGGACGGCATCCGGCAAAATGTCCGCAAACACTGTAGGCTCAAGGAAATAGCCGCCACTGATCTCCGGAGCATTACCACCCGTAATCAGGCGGCCTTCCTTCTTGCCAATCTCGATGTAGCCAAGCATGGAGTCGAGCGCGGCCTTGTTGATGACCGGGCCGAGGCTGTGGTTTTGGACCGGATCGCCCACCGTCAGCTTGGCCACGCGCTCCAGCAATCGCTCCGTAAATGCCTCATAAACAGGGGCTTCGACGATGGCCCTGGAACAGGCGGAGCATTTTTGCCCACTGAATCCGAAGGCCGAGGCCACCACGCCTTCGACGGCCGCGTCCAGATCAGCGTCAGCGCAGACCAGGATGGAATCCTTGCCGCCCATCTCCAAAATTGTCTGCTTGATCCAGATTTGATTGGGTTTAGCCTTGGCGGCATGCTCGTGAATCTCCAATCCAACCTTCTTGGAGCCGGTGAAGGAGATGAAGCGCGTCTTTGGATACTCGACGAGGGCGTTGCCGAATGTAGCGCCGGAGCCGGGGCAGAAGTTGACCACTCCGGCTGGCATTCCCGCCTCCTCCAGAACATGAACGAAGAGGGCGGCGATAGTGGGAGCGTCGCTGGAGGGCTTTAGAATCACTGTGTTGCCGGTGATGATGGCGGCTGCGGTCATGCCCGCCATGATGGCAAACGGGAAGTTCCAGGGTGGAATGATCGCGCCCACGCCGAGCGGGATGTAGTGCAGCTCGCAGCGCTCGCCGGGGAACTGGATGGGGGGTTGCGAGCCGGCCAGCCGGAGCGCCTCGCGGGCGTAAAACTCAAGGAAATCAATGGTTTCGCCCACGTCGGCGTCGGCTTCGGCCCAGTTCTTGCCCACTTCATAGGTGAGCCAGGCACAGAACACGAATTTGTGGTCGCGAATGTTCCGTGCGGCGTTGAGAAGCATGGAAGCTCTTGATTCTACGGGAGTTCTGCTCCATGACTCGAAGGCACTGAGAGCCGCGGCCATGGCCTGCTCGACGTGTTCGGCGCCGGCCTTCTGATGAATGCCGACGATCTGAGCCGGGCGCGCGGGGTTCAGTGAGCGGATTTTATCCCCGGTTTTGATGCGCTGGCCGCCGAGGACAAGGTCATATTCGCGGCCCAGTTGGCTGGAGACAAACTCCAATGCTGTCTTCATCTTGCGCGCGTTTTCCGTCGCATTGAAATCGGTAAAAGGTTGATTGGAAAACTCGCCCTCGGGCGAGCACAGCGGAATGGAGGTTGAGACATTTTTCGTTGCCATAGCCAATCGATTGTAACCGACGGCGGGGCGGGAAAACAGGGGTCAGGGGTTAGGGATTCGTGCAGAGAACGCGCCAATAACCTTTACTTAAAAGTAGAGTTTATTTGCGCATAATTGGGTTATTTGGGAAGCGGATTGGGTGATTTTGGGGTGGTTCTGTGACGTTTTGGAGTGGTTTGGGGGCGATTTCGGACCGGGAACAGGGGTTACAATCCGTGGAAATGTTCCACGTGGAACTTATTCATTCTGTTGAGTTTGTTCGTCTGTTTACCAGATAATTAAGGTAATAATATACTTGGCAAAGTGGAGGGATAGAGAAGGATATGGCGGGAAGCGTCGGAATGGTCTATACCCTTTTAGAAGGATGTGTCTTTTGCCATTCAGCTTCGCGGCGTTGCATTTCTGCTTTTGAGACGGTGAACGTCTTCCGAACTGCATTGTCGAATCGTTCGGCTTCCGTGTTGCCGGGTACAGGGGGTGCGGGTAAAGGATTCATTTTCACCTACAGTGTAACGCAAGTACAGGCTCAATCGTGAGAGACGATTAATTCGGCGGCAACCAAGTGCACGTTAGGACTATTAACTGCAAAGAAAATCGAGATCGGCGGCACATCTGCAAAGCCTACGATCTGGATGCGCCTCAATCTCGTCCCTTCAATTAAAGGAAATGATTCAGGGATTCTTAGAACGGCACTTTCTAGCGACAGGAATGCAGCATCAAGGCTTTTCCAATCGATTCGCAACTGGTCAATTTGAGATTTATAGAGCGGCTCTTCGATAATTCCCGTAGGCATTTAGGCCACCCATCCGAGTTCCCGCGCTAGTTCTTGACCGCGATAAATCTCCGCATCGGTCAGAGGAGCATCAGACAAGAAGATGCTCTCGTAAGGAATAGTCTCAAACATCCTGGTCATCTTGTAGCCTACGTAGCTGTGGCTCTGCCGACTCATCGTGTCCGCATTGTCGTTCCAATGCAGATCGATAAGAGAATCGATCAAAGCGATCTCTTCTCCTGTAAATTCGCTCAAATCTGGTTTTCGCAGGGTATAGGTCTTTATCAGGGTGAGGCCACCGTAGGGCAGCGGTATATTAGCCACAGCCAAATCCTTCTTCTCGACGAGACCATCCCGAACTTCCTCAAGATGACGAGGAGCGGGGCCATTTTGGAGATGTTGATACGCTACCGCCGTTATAGGCGTACCAAGCCTACTCATCGCAAGGAAGTCAGAAAAATACAGCAGCTTATTCAGTTTCGTCGCGCCGAATCTAGGGTCGTTGAGGCTTCTCCAACTAATGTAGAGAATCATCTCCCCTAATTTCCGCTCGTTGCCAACTGGATTTACCATGCTCCTCCGCTCTCTCCCATCCCTTGATGGTCGAAATGCGCCTCCATACGAAGGAGAACAATTAGCGAAAGTTCTCCCGCAGCACAAGATTACTACATTCGCCGACTTTTTTCCACAGAAAAATGAATCTCATGTGGAAAACAGGAAGAAATGCGTGTAAAATATGCGACTCATGGCCTTGACGCGGGACAATGGATTAGAATCTATTCCTCCCCCGATGCTGTCTCTTTATTCATAACTTTCAGGCGTTAGCTTCCGCCGTTTTCCCTGTCAACTCTGCAAAGGTAAGGCGCTTTCCCACCATACCCCGCGTTGCAATGTCGAACCTTTGTGCGTCCGTCAGCTTACGATTGTTGTATCTGAAAGCTTGTTCGTCAATATAACGGAAAAGATGAAACGGTTCGATGCTTACATACGTTCCGTTGATGCCCCGCTTTAACAGGCTCCAGAAATTCTCAATCCCTTGCGTGTGAACCAGACCTCTCACGTACTCAACCGCATGATTGATAATCTGATGTTGGAAATCTGTACCCCTGTACGGATGCCATTCATCGGTCACAAGCGTAGAACCTGGAGCGATATTCTCGGCTGCTAGAGCGTGAAGAACCTCTCTCGTCCGATTCTCTACCACTTCCGCTTTTACCCTGCCACCGCGCTCCACCATGCCGACCACGATTGTTTTTGCCATACCAGCTACAGGCTTACCGCTGGGACCAGTACCCTTCGGCTTTTTCGACTTGTGCATATTCTTGACCTTACCGCCGATGAACGTCTCGTCCATTTCAATCGTGCCGGAGAGCTTTACGGCGTATTCGTCTTCAAGCATGAGCCGAATACGATGGTCAAGAAACCATGCTGTTTTCTGTGTCACGCCCAGCGCCCGATGAATCTCATAGCTGCTCACTCCATTCTTGCAATTCACTACCATCCACATCGCGGTAAGCCACTTGTCGAGGTCAATAGGCGAATCTTCCATGACCGTCCCTGTTTTGAGGGTGAACTGCGGAGCCTGATGCTTTTCCCGGCAATGCCAGCGGTTGTACTTCTCCATGAAAAGCACATTCCGGCTACCACACTTAGGGCAGGAAACGCCCTTGGGCCAGCGGCGAGCTACCAAGTACTCCCGGCAGTTGACCGGGTCGGAAAAGAAGAGAATTGCGTCTTGTAGGGTTTGGGGTTCCATGACCATCTCCATGTATAAAGAGTACCCCTACCCGGTTATTTTGTCAAGTATATTATTACCATAATTAACAGCAAGATTTTGAAAATAAACCAGGGATCAGGGTTTGGGGCAGAGGCGGTCAATATATTTCTGGGCTTTTTGCTTGATGGCCGGGTCGTAAGCGGCTGCGAGGGCGCGGCGGGCGAGGGCGCAAGCTTCGGCAGGGCCACAAAGATGGCTCTAGGAACTCATCTTATAATTGCGTTTTTTGCGGTTGCTAACTTTTTAATTGTCAACCAAAAATATGCCGAACAGCACTGTGCCGATCTAGAATTGCTCTATGTTCCGCCTGCCCAGATTTATCCCGTTTCTTTTTGCAATCATCTTTTCAGGGGAGCTATTTGCGCAGTTGTCGGTTGCACCTGTGCTGATTACCGCTCCGAATGTCAACTATCCTCCCATTGCAAAGGCGGCGCGTGTTGAAGGCGCGGTGGTTGTCGATTTTTCCATCGACATGGATGGACAAACATCGTCAGTCCGGACGATCTCAGGGCCTATGATGTTGCGCGGCGCCGTAGAGGAACAGATCAAGCAATGGCGCTTCAAGACTCCACTGCCGATCAATGCGCAAGAAGATTTTAAGGCGACCTATACATTTCATATTGCTAATCTGGACGAGAACCTTGATGACGAACTGGATAGGCCCTTGTGGGAGTCAAGCGGTGGCTGCATCGTTATCCTGCCTGAAGGAGCGGCTCAAGTTACAGGCAAGGTGCGCAGCCTGGACGGAAGCCAGACGATAGATGTCACTCCCGCGGCTGCTCCCCCAGCAGCAGACCGCTGCCCGAACGACAACGAGAAGCAGCCACCAACCAAAATAGATGCAAGTGACTATGTTGAGCTATATCGAAGCGCGTATGTTGAACAGAATACCGATGAGTACCGCATCCGCATCTATCGGGATGGCCGCGTTGAATGGCATGGAGAAAACAAGGTGGCAATCAAGGGAGATCAACACGTGCAGATCAACTCTCAAATCGCCGCCGCGCTGCTTGCCCTCTTTCAGGATGCAAGTTTCTGGTCTGCTTGTTCCGTTGTGTTGCCTCCTCCTCCTCACAAAGTCGATGATGATTTCACTTCAGGCGACTATTTAACGGTCAGCATCGGCGGCCATATGAAGACAGTGAATTCCAGCTACAACTCTTTTAGCAATGCAGAGACTGGAGCAAAGTTTGCGTGGGCAGTGGATAAGGCCGTGAACGCGCATCGCTGGCGGCATGGAGACTCAGTTAGCGAGCCATACACGAATATGGACGACGATCTCTCGTTGCCAAAGCCGGGAGTTACGGCACTGATGCGCGCGACTCATCGATTCAGCCCGAACAATGCCCAACAGACGCTGGAGCCGCTCAAATATTTAATTGCCAAAGGAGCCGTAATCGACGCAGCCGATGAGAGCGGATGGACCGCACTGATGTACGCGGCTTACTTTGATTCTTACTACAATGAGGCGGTGCGGCTTCTGCTGGAGGCTCATGCCGACCCAAACCGCGCATCCCTGCATGGCGATACGGCGCTGATGATGGCTGCATACACGGGGTATCTAAATGAAAGCCTGATCGACAAAGGAGCTGAGATCAATGCGCAAAATGCCGACGGCGTTACGGCGCTGATGTTGTTGGCGCAACATATTAACCCTGATGATTTGAAGGACGCAATAGCCGCAGGTGCTGATGCGAATGCAAAAGACAATGCGGGCCGTACGGCTCTCGACTACTTGCGAGCTGCTTCTTGTCAGAAGCCTTTGATCCCATTGCCGAAGCCATTCGCACAGATTGTTTACGATGGGCCGATTCCTTGCCCGGGAACGAGTGAGGAATTTCTGAAGAGCCAGAGTCTGCTTTTGGAGGCGATGAAGAAACACGCAAGCCGCTAGAGTGATGTTTTTATATTTGAGCGCGACTTCGTCGCGTTGATTGATTTCTAAACACTGTGATGGGTTGTTGCCGAGGTTGAAACCCCGCCCAACCAGTCGTGCCCTGATACAAAACTTGAAAAACAATCCTCCGGGGCTAAAGCCGCGATGTTTGTGTTGGCTATTGCGGGGATTGAAACCCCTGCCTCCCTCCGATTCCCCTACGCAAATAAAAACTATAGATAAGTGGAGCTATCCCACCTTAAATCACCCCAACGACGAAGACCTGTCGTTGGGGACCCCGATAGCGGCAAAAACAAATACGCGGCGAGTGTGGGGCACCCCTTCCTTGGGGATGATCGGGCCTGCGCCACCCAACGCCCGCTCATCGCGATAAAACTACGATGAACGGGGCACAGCTTCTCAAGACTCAGAATGATTCATCGGGGCTGATGAGCGGGTCACCCGCTCTCCCTCCGGATACAGCTAAGTGGTTTCGGTGAGGGCGACGGTGCGCTTGCTAAGGAGGGCGGTGCGCTCCAGCTTATCCCAGTTGAAGGGCTTGCCGTCGATGGCGCGCATGAGGGTCTTGAAGAGGACGATGGAGAAGAGCTGGCGGTAGGCGAAGCGTTGCAGCCAGATGTGGAAGAGGAGCCATCCGTCTCCCTTGTTGGCGGGGTGTCGGCGCTCCAGCGAGAAGGCTACCGAGGAGGTGACGAAGTCGATGAGCATGAAGCCGACGAAGTAGACCAGCAGCTTGTAGAAGTCAGCGGGCGAGGCGGAGAGAGGATGGAAGAATCGGTCGACGAAGAAGTGGACGATGCCGGCCAGGAACATGAGATCGATGAAGGGAGAGACCAGGGGGAGAAGCATCTGGAAGATGAGGATATTGGGCAAGGCGAAAAATCCCATGGCCTTGTTGCGGATGAAGGCGGCGCGATGCTTCCAGACGGCCTGTAAAATTCCGAAAGACCAGCGGAAGCGCTGGCGCATCAGTCCGCGAGCGTCGCTGGGGGCCTCGGTGAAGGCCAGGGCGCGATCTTCGTAGACGACTTTGAATTTCTGCTCGAGCAGGTTCATGGTGAGGTCGGCGTCCTCGGCCACGGTGTTGAGAGGGTAGCCGCCGGCGATTTTTACGGGGCCGGTGCGCCATGCGCCGATGGCGCCGGGAACGACGGTGACGACGTTGAAGAGGTCGAGGGCGCGGCGCTCGAAGTTCTGGCTGGTAATGTATTCGAGGGCCTGCCAGCGGGTCCATAGATTGAGGCGATTGCCGACCTTGGCGTTTCCGGCGACGGCGCCGACGCGCGGGTCCTCGAAGTGGGGGATGAGCTTGCTGATGGCGTCGGGGGCGATGACGGTGTCGGCGTCGATGCCGACATAAAAATCCTCAGTCATGCGGTCGAGGGCGAAGTTGAGGGCGGCAGCCTTGCCTCCGTTGGGCTTGGAGAGAATCTGGACGCGTCCGGCGGCGATTTCATCCTTGTAGGCCTGTCGCGCAACATCGAAGGTGCGGTCGCTGGAGCCGTCATCGACGACGATGATGCGGAGGTTTGCGTAATCGGAGTTAAGCACCGAGCGGATGGTGCGCACGATGACCTTTTCCTCATTGAAGGCGGGGATGAGGACGGCGACGCGGGGATTGAATCCGGGCGAGGCGAGGGCGTGGGGTTTGCGCATGCGCTCGATGACGGCGAAGATGCCGACCATCAGGAGACGGGCGCTCATAAGGATGTTGCCAAGGAAAAAGACCAGAATGATGAACTCGCCGGCGACGTCCAGAGTGGAGAAAGCGATGGAGTCAGGCAGGGCTTTAAAGCGATCCCAGAATCCGATTTTGGGCATTACCTGTTCGGTGGTTTTTCCCATCAGCGCGGAGACGGGCACGATGGAGTAACCGTGCGCGCGCAAGGCGTCAATGAGGACGGGCAGGGCGGCGACAGTGGCGGAGCGTTCTCCGCCGCCGTCGTGCAGCAGGATAATGGAGCCGCGGAACTGCGGCTTGGTTTTCATGGTCTCAAGCTGCTTGAGAATGGTCTCGGTGATCTCGGCGGGAGTCTTGGGGGGATTCTCATTCCAGTCGTTGGTGTCCAGCTTGCTGCCGATGATGGTGTATCCGTCCTGCTGGATGCGCACGATGGGGGCGACCTGGTCGTCGGTGTCGGGGTCCTCGTCGATGTCATAGGGGGGACGGAAGTAGAGCGGCAGAATGCCTAGCTTGCTGGCGAAGAGGCGCTGGGTGAGCTTGAGTTCCAGATCCAGCTGCTGGTTTGAGATTTCGCTGATGTCGGGATGGGTCCAGGTGTGGTTGCCGATCTCATGACCCTCGCGGACCACGCGCCTCATGAGGCTGATATTGGCCTGCGCCTCCGCGCCGATGAGCATGAAGGTTCCCTTGACGCCCTTTTCGCGGAGAATATCGAGAATTTTTGGCGTCCACTTGGGATCGGGGCCGTCGTCGAAGGAGAGGGCGACTTGGTTGGCATGGTAGCCATACTCCTGGATAGTATAGGTGCGAGGGTAGGCATCCATGTGCTCGTCGAGGATGAGCTTACGGCGGGGGTCGAGCTCGTCGGCATCGACGGTGACGGTTCGCTTGCCCTGTTGGGGAAGTCCGGTGACGCGGATAATGTCGCCTTCTCCCTCATCGTCCACATCGTAGCCGGGTTGGACCTGGCCGAGGGCAGACAGGGAGTCTGGGTTGCTGGGCTTGTCCCACACGTTCCATAGCGAGTTGTCCTCCTCGCCCAGGCGCCACAGAGCGAAGGTTTGCAATCCCATGGCGCGTGCGGCGCGCATTTCGTTCAGCAAGGTGACGCCATCCAGGAACCAGACCACGTGGCGCTGGTTGTTGTCCTCGTCGATGTACTCGTAGTGGGGGTTGAGCGTGTCGGAATCAAAGTCCAGTTGGTCCTCGGAGTCACTGGCGCGCTGCCATGCCTCGGAGACCGAGATGTCTTCGGCGCCGAGAACCTTCGGGGCCTTGGAATGATTTTTTGCCTTGGGATTGGGGATGGAAAGCGTCCAGTCGTAGCCGTAGTTGCCGATGGCGCAGATGAGCTTTTCTTTGGGAACAACCTTGACGACGCGGCTCAGGTTGTTGACGAACCAATCCTGGCTGGCGACGGGGCCGGGAGTAGCCTGGTGCTGATCGTAGTTCATGAGCACAATGCCGTCGGAGTTAGCGGCAATCACCTTCAGGCTTTGATCGTCGGCGGATGTCGCCATGCTGACATAGAGGCGCAGATCCCGCTGATGCAGGTCGGCGTACAACTCCCGGATGAAGCTCAAATACGCCGGGTAGACGCTGTCCGGCACGTTCTCGAGGTCCAGAGAGAGGCCGCGATAAAGCGGATAGGCAGCGAAAAAGCGGATCAACTGCTGGCGCAGCGCAATCCGCTTGTTCTCATCGATAAGCATGGCGGCAATGTTGGGGTCGAAGGTTGCCGTACTCAAGCTGTAGTTGGTCAGGTGGGGGAATATCTCGGTGTCCACCTTGGCTCCCTGGATGACCCGCTTGATCCTGTTCATGTCGTCGGGGTCGTGGACCGTGGCGCCGTTCATAACCGGATACTCGTGGATGTTGTCGCTGGCCATCGCCATGAGCGCGCCCGTGGAAGAGCCAATGTGCAGCCACTCCGGGAAAAGTAAGTCGATCTGGTGGACGTGCTCCTTTAAGGAGGCGTAGCTGGCGGGGTCTTCCTGCGTGTAGTAAGCCGCGCGCAAACCTTCGCCGGTGTTGAAGGGGATTTGGGATGGTTTGCGGGTGGTCTTGCGCCGCGCGGGGCGCTGTCCTTTTATGCCGTGCAACACCAGGGGACGTTCGGGCAATGCCTTGTAGTTGTGCCGGGGGATGGGCAGCAGAAGCTCGGGCAACTGCTGAAAGCGCAGCACATTAAAGATAAAAACCACCAGAACCAGCGTGGACACCACGGCCGTCGCGTCGATAATGCGGCGCAGCCGTTTCCAGCGTTTACGTTGCGGGTCGAGGAATATCTGCTTATCCGGCATGAAGTCTTATCTAATCCTAACCGCTCCTAAGCGCAAAAAATGGGCTGCAAAAAAAACAAGGGCGCAAAAACCGGAAAAACAGTCTACGCTATCAATACGAATCGTATGAGAGCCGCCCCCAATAGTCAATCGACAGCCTGTTGCCATGTTCGCTTCCCTCTGTCTGGGCTTCTGTCCGTGGTGCTGGCCCTGGCCGCGGGGCTGGCTATGCGCCTATGGATGCTGAAACAGTTTTTTGAGCTGGACGGCGATCCGCGGATCTACGGCGGCCTGGCCAAAAACCTGCTTCTGCATGGCCGCTATGCACTGAGCGGGAGTGGCGGCGAGATGGTTCCCACGCTGATACGGCTTCCGGGCTACCCGCTGTTTCTGGCTCTGTGCTTCCGCCTCTTCGGGATGGAAAACTACGTCTCGGCGGCTTGGGTGCAGATTGCGCTGGAGCTGGCCAGCTGCCTGCTGCTGGCCGATTTTGCCGGTCGCATTGCTCCAGCCATAATTCCATTCGGGGCCAAGATTCCCTCTGGGGCCGCGCTGAGCAACGGGGCCGGGCACTGCACGCTGTGGCTGGCAGCGCTTTGCCCTTTCACCGCGATGTACGCCGCCCAGCCGCTCACCGAAGGGCTCACATTGTTTACGATCGCGCTGGCGCTGTGGTCGATGGCCCGCTTCCGAGCGCGTCCGGGATGGCCGGCGGCGCTCAGCTTTACCTTTGCGGTAACCTATGCGGCGCTGCTCAGGCCGGAGGGCGCGCTGCTGGCATTATCGCTGGCGCCGGCGCTGCTGATGGGATTAGGGCGCGGAGTGGGCGAGGCCGCAGTTTCAACCGGGAAGCTGGCTCGCATGGTGGTGGTTTGCGTGTTGCTGGCGTTGGCTCCCTTTGCCGCCTGGAGCTGGCGCAACTGGAAGGTCTTCCATGTATTTCAGCCGCTGGTTTCGCGCTATGCCAACGACCCCGGTCAGACGACCTATCCCGGCTGGGAGCGCTGGGTAAAGAGCTGGTGCCTGGACTTTGCCTCCACCGCGGAAATTTATTGGAACGTCCCGGACGACACCCTGGAGATCGGCAAGCTGCCCGCGCGGGCCTTCGATTCTCCGGCGCAGTACGTCGAAACCGCCAGGCTGGCCGCCGAATATAACTTGAAAAATGATCTGATGCCGGAGATCGACTCGCGTTTTGGCAAGCTGGCCGATGAACGGATCGCGGCTCACCCGCTGCGCTTCTACCTCTGGCTGCCGCTGGGACGGGTGGCGGATATGTGGCTAAGGCCGCGCACGGACAACCTGCCCATCGACCTGGACTGGTGGAATTACAGGAAACACGAAGACGAAACCTGCATCAGCTGGGCCTATGCCGGGTTAAATGCGCTTTACCTGCTGCTTGGAATTGCGGGACTCTGCCTCAAACCGCAATTCTGGCGGGCGATGCTGGCCTATATACTGCTGCGCAGCGCCCTGCTGACAACCATCGCAGCCCCCGAGACGCGCTACACGCTGGAGTGCTTCCCCATGTTGTTTGCGCTGGGCGGCGTGGCGATGTGGCAGGGGTTCTGCGGATTCGGGATACATCGACGCTGGTTCCGCTATAGCGCGCAAAAATCGGGTAGCGCGACGGAGCGTTGATCGGCAAGGATGGTTCTCAAATGCAAGAAACCAATCCAGTTAGAGTCCGCTCCCGGTTCGACGAGATTTCCTTCAGCAAAAAATAGATTGCACAAATTGAACAAATGTTGGTAGTATAGCCGCGGTTCAGATTTCTCGTATATCTGTCATCAAAAAGGAGCTTCGATGCGCGCCTCTGTTCGTCCAGTCGTTCTTTGCCTTTTCTCCTCTGCTTTGATCGCCTACCTGGCGGCCTGCGGCAGTTCCAGCTTTAACTCCATGCCAACGTCTAACCCGCCTAACACGTCAACCTCTTCAGCCTTGTCCAAGGTGACCATGAACTATGCCGCGGCGGACACATACAACAATCGTGTCCTCATCTACAATACCCCCTTCAGCACGGATGAGAGCGCCGGCGTGGTTCTGGGCCAGGCGGACTTCACGCATAACGCATTCTTGCCAATCGCGGCCAACACGTTTAACAATCCCTCATCGGTTGCGGTCGACTCCTCCGGCAATCTCTATGTCGCTGATATCAATAATTGCCGCGTCTTGCAGTTCAAGCCACCCTTCACCAATAACATGAACGCCAGCATGGTGATCGGGCAGGCCAGTCCCACGACGAGCACCTGCACCGTCGGCGCGGGCACATTCGCCAGAGTTTCTACACTCGTATTCGATGGAGATGGCGATCTGTGGGTTGGGGACTTCGGCAATAGTCGCATTATGGAGTTTGTGCCGCCCTTCAGCACCGGCATGAACGCAACCATCGTTCTTGGCCAGGCGGATTTCACGCACGGCGCAATTAACCAAGGGCTTAGCGCCCCCACGGCGAAAACACTAGATCAGCCGTGGGGAATGGCCTTTGACTCAAGCGGCGATCTGTGGGTCGTGGACTCTTACAACCATCGCATGCTGGAGTATAAGCCGCCCTTCAGCAACGACATGGCCGCGAGCCTGGAGCTGGGCCAGCCGGCAGCAACTGCCTTCACCTCCAATACAGCCAACAACGGCGGCATCTCCGCCACATCGATGTATTTCCCGGCCCAGCCGGCCTTTGACGGCGACGGCGATCTGTGGGTCTCGGAATTTGGCAACAATCGCATACTGGAGTACATACCGCCTTTCAGCAACGGCATGGCCGCAACTCTGGAGTTGGGGCAGCCCTCGGGGGCAACGGCATTTACCACGAATGCCCCAAACACCAATCAGAGCGGCTTTATACAGCTGTACGCTATCTCGTTCGACAGCAACGGACAATTACTAGCGGACGATTCTGGCAACAGCCGGGTGATGATCTTCAATCCGCCTTTCAGCAACGGCATGAACGCAACCGCGGTTCTTGGCCAGGCGGATTTCACGCACGTCGCGGCCAACCAGGGCGGCAGCGTTGGCGTAGGCACTTTGGCCGAACCTTGGGGCGGCGTGACCTTCTAAGGCAGATGCGCTCCGGCGCGCAGGTATCGCAACACCTCACCTGATTAGCCCCAGATCTCGATCCTGAGATCTGGGGCTTTGATTTATTAGAGCCGAAGCAGAGTAACTGTGCGCTTTATCGGGTGACGTACATGGTTTTTTTATCCGTTTTGAGGGTGAAGACGCCGGGCGGCAAGGGCTGATTGACCTTGATGTTGAAGTAGACGCAGACCCGGTAATGCCCAGGCCCTTCGTCGAAGATCTGCTTCAGGCTCACGCCGCGCTCGGTGTCCATCCAGACCGTCACCTTGGGCAGATTCTTGCGGATGGCGGGGTCTTTGGGGACCAGCTCAAGCTCTTCGGTCTTCACGCCGTCGAGGGTCTCCGAGCCGAGATAGTTAATCTCCCACTTCTGCTCGAGGTCCTTGCCGCTGGCGCCGAAGCCGAGCATGAACCAGCTTTCGTACTGGCCTACCTTGGTGAGGGTCGTGACCTGATCAATCAACTGCTCATAGAGCCGGCCCACTCCGCCGGAGTAGACATAGACCTTGGGCACGGGCTTGCCGTTTTCCTCGTTGATGTGGGCAGCCATCTGGAAGGCTGAGCCCTTGCGCTCGTAGTAGACCGTGCCCTTCTGCACGTCCTTGTCGGGAATAGGGTCGGTTTCGACGGAATCGAACTGGAAGTCGGCGGAGGTGGAGTGGAAACTTGTGGCCGCCTGGTCGAGACGGCGCAGCACTTCATCTTTTTTATCGGAAGCGGCAACCGCGGGACACACGGCGAGCAGAAGCAACGCGATCAACGCGGGAAAGATAAATTTACTTGCCTTATGCATGGATTTCCTAATCCTTGTCAGCTAACAGCTAGCCGCTAAAAGCTAAAAGCTGCTTTCAGCGGCTCGCCCAAACCTTCCAGGCCCAATTGCCCTGGGTATCTTTCACCGTCTCCCAATATGTGACAAAGACGGCGTCTCCGGTGACCGGTTCGATGGCTTTGCGCAGGGCCTTCTTCACCACCTTGTTGGAGGCCGTGGTCTTGAGGTCGAGGTTGACGTCCGAGGCTTGCACGGTGATGATCAGCCCGCGGCCGCCATCGCCGATGACCTGAATGGGATGCGGCGGGCCAGCGGCGTTGGAGGGCTTGTCGCCGTAGTTCCACAGATGGGGAGTGATGAAGATGAACGCGAGGATCAACGTCACCATGATGTCGTAGTGGAAACTGCCGCGAGGGTAGGTCCAGTAAAAATAGCTTTTGAGAATTTGTTTCATCTTCATGATGTTCTTATATTGTAATTCGTTTCAGGCCCCCCATGTAGGGCTGGAGTTCTTCTGGAATCAGGACCGAGCCGTCAGCCTGCTGATAGTTTTCGACGATGGCCAGCCAGGTGCGGCCGACAGCCAACCCGCTGCCGTTCAAGGTGTGGACAAACTCGGGCTTTCCCTTGGGGCCTCCAGGCCTGAAGCGGATGTTGGCCCTCCGCGCCTGGAAGGCCTCGAAGTTGGAGCAGGAGGAGATTTCCCGGTAAAGCTGTTGGCCGGGAAGCCAGACCTCGAGGTCGTAGGTTTTGGCCGAGGAGAAGCCGGTGTCTCCGGCGCAGAGCAGGACGCGGCGATAGGGGAGCTTGAGAGCTTCGAGGATTTCTTCGGCGTCGCGAGTGAGTTGCTCGTGGGCGGTGTCGCTGTCTTCGGGGCGGGTGAATTTGACCAACTCGACTTTTTGGAACTGATGCTGGCGGATGATGCCGCGCGTGTCCTTGCCCGCCGCTCCGGCCTCGGCGCGGAAGCAGGGCGTATAGGCAGTGAGCGAGATGGGCAGGCGGGCTTCGTCGAGGATTTCGTCGCGATAGAGATTGGTGACGGGAACCTCGGCGGTGGGAATCAAGTAAAGGCGGCGCAGATAAAAAAGCTCAGCTTTAGGTACGGTTAATTTACGTCGATATTCCTCGGTCACGAATAATTCGACGTCAACATCCGAACCATTCATGCCTTTAACTTCGAAAAAACCATCTTGACCTTGCAGGAAGATAGGTTCACCGATGATCGGGATACGATTTTTATCCTGCTCAATTCCAGAATTTTCAACCTTGAAGAGATCTTCCTCGAACTTAGGAAGCTGCCCGGTTCCAAACATTGATTCCTTATTAACCAAGAACGGAGGCAATACTTCTGTGTAGCCATGCTTTTGTGTGTGCATATCCAGCATGAAGCTGATCAGAGCCCGCTCCAGGCGGGCTCCAGCGCCCATATAGACCGCAAAGCGCGCGCCGCTGATCTTGGCTGCGCGTTCCAGATCCAGAATCCCCAGTGCCTCACCGAGTTCCCAGTGCGGCTTGGGGGCAAAGTCGAATTTTGGGATTTCGCCCCACGTCTTGACGGTGAGGTTGTCGGCTTCGGATGTGCCCACGGGCACTTCGTCACGGGTCAGGTTGGGAATGATGGCCAAAACTCGGCGGAGTTCATCGTCAA
>JBKQPC010000008.1:0-98716 GCA_052145195.1 Occallatibacter sp.
CGGCATTCTTGAGGCTCAGAGTTCCGCTGAGAGTATCGGCATTGGGAACGTCCGTTGCTCCCGCGAGAGTTAAAACGCCCACTTGACCCGGTAGAGGTGTGGCGGAAGTGCCCACTCCTGTGCCCGGACCATTGATCTCAATGCCGGTGTCGGCGAGAGTGCCGCCGGCAGCTTTAGCCGCGGCCACAGCCGCTGTTCCAGCTTGTGCTGCCGTGGCGAAGCTGGCGTTCAAGCCAAGGCCTGAGGCATTGATGGCGTTGATCAGTCCCTGGGCCGTATCGGCGAAGCCAGCAGTGCTAATTGTTGCGGTCTTTTGAGAAACAGCGCCGCCCACCCCCGTCGCCATATAGTCGACGGTGAGTTCTGAAGGAGCGTTCACCAGGGCATCACCGGCTGTCGCAAGCGTTCCGGTCTTCGACAGGTCGATGAACGTGTTGTTCTGGCCGTTGTTATAGGCCATCACGCCGTTGGTGTCGCCCACGCTGGACTCGGAAAGCGAGTGGATATTCAAGTCGTCCAACGACGAGCCAGCAGTCGAGGAGTCGCCGGTGTAGATGGCCACCATGGTGCTGTTGAATACCTGCTCCTGGTTGTAGGTGGTTGTTGATCCGATATTGTTGACCTCGGCCAGAATCGACTGGTACTCCTGGTTGGCGGCACTATCCTGGGTAGAATTGAGGGTGCCGTTGGAGGCTTCCGTAGCCAATGTAATGGCGCGGTCCAGCAAACTCGTCACCTGAGAGAGGGCGCCATCGGCAACCTGGAGTAGTCCTACACCCTCCGTAGCGTTGGTCTCCGACTGGGTCAGGGCCGCCGAGTTGGCTCCCAGGCCATTCACCAGCGAAAGACCCGCCGCGTCGTCGGCACCGGAGTTGATCCTCGAACCTGACGACAACTGCTGCAGTACCTTCTGCAAGCTGCTGTTGGTATTGTTCAGGTTGTTTTCTGCGTAGATCGCTGAAAGATTGTTCAAAACACCGAGGGCCATGGAAGGTAGCTCCTTTTTGATGCCTTGAATCGCTCTATGCCCGGCTGCTCATCTTACCTTCCGCCAAGCCTTCCGCTCTTTCCGGATGGGCGTTCTTGCATCTGCCCCTTTCATCGGTCCGGCTGGAAATAACTTTAGTCATAAATATAAGAATTGTTTTTGCCCCTGAATGTCGCAGGCTGATTCAGGCTGTCCGGCTTCTGTTCAAAGCCTGTCCGAAAGCGATTCAACCGGTGTAGCGTTGTACTGCACTGGATTGTCCAGGTTCGCGACAGGGAAAGGGCGATTCAGCGCCCATGCGCGCCCTTCCACGGCCTCTTTTCGAGCGAAACCAGGGTCACTGTGTCCTTTTGAGCTTCATGCCGGGTCGCCGCTCCCTGATGGTCCACCCCAACGACAAAGACCTGTCGTTACCACCCCAAAAAGCAAAGTTCGCTTCTTGGGGACCCCGGTCGTTGGGGACCCGGGATGATCGCGTCAACTTGATTGCTGTGATTATGAGATACATCTACTCTGGTTCCGCTCTAGTCGATTTGCCGCAGCAGACTAACGATGGCGGCAAAAAACGGCGGCAAGAGGATTGCCTCCTGCCGCCAACGACATGAACTTCAACCGCATTTGCTCTCTGCCTGAAACTTGTGTTGCAAAATCCTTTCTACAATTCAAATTCGGATTGAGGATCCGGGGGCGCAGCCGTTCCCGCATCAGGCAGAGGCGGCTGCGATGGAGTCTGTCGGTTGAATTGGCCGCCGCCCTGCCGCCAGCCGCCCTGTCCCCCGCTGTAACCCTCGCGCGCACGGTTGGCGCGTTCGGCGCGTTCGGCCTGCAATTCCGTCCACTGCTCGGCGGTCAGCTTGCCGCGGATAGCGAGCAGAAAGGCGGCATTGGCTTTTTCGAGCTCGGCTCGCGCCTGCGCAACCTTGTCAATCTGGGCCAGAATTTTACTCTCATTAGGCTGCGCATCGCGCACCAACGGCTCCAGGGCAAGTTCGGCTTTCTGCAGGCTGGCTCGCAGGTCGATCAGATGCTCCCGGTGCTCGAGAAAAATGTCGTCAAACTCCTTGCGTTGCACATCGGTCAGCTTCAAGCGCTCCACGATCCTGGGATTGTTCCACCAACGTCCCTGTGCGCCCAGAGGCCCCAAGGCTTTTTCCATGGGAGAACGATGAACACCGAATCCCTGTCCCATACCACCGCCGGGCCCCTGCGCCAGCACCGTGCCTGCCAACAGAACACCCGCAACTGCCATACCCAGTCTCGCCATTCCCGATGCCTTCATCGTATTCTCCCTCTTCATATTGTTAGGTTCTGCTTCTGATTCCCGATTTTGCACCTATGGGGTTTCATCCTCAACCATCAGTTGAGCCAAAGGCTCCATGGCAAGCGGAACTTCCCGCGAAACGTCATTGTCTACCTTGGCCAGCAAATCCTCGTCCTCTTGATCTTCTTGCCGAGCCTGCCGGGCCTGCTGATCCCGCTGCTGGGCAACCAGCCGCTGTTGCTCGGCCACGCGGGCCGCAGCCCTCTTCATCTCCTGCTGGTGATGCTCCCAGAGCCCCGCGGAGGCTCCGCCAGCTACCAGTACGCAGCCCAGCGCCAAGCTAACCGCCAGCCGCCATACCCGTCTGGGCGCAACTGCCGCAACCGCAGTTCGCGGGCGGCTGAAGGCAGCCTCGCTCCAGGCATGTATGCTCAAGCGGAAGTTGGCGAGCGCCTCGTCCAACTCTGAATTCTGTTCGTCCAGAGTCCGTAGTTTATGGGGTTGCGCCTTATTGCCCGTGAATTTGTCCTTAATAATCACCTTTTTCCTCCCAATTCCTCTCGCACTCTTGCTACTGCGCGCGAAAGGTGCGCCTTCACCGTGCCCTCACTGAGTCCCGTGGCACGCGCAATCTCACTTAACTCAGCCTCTTCCACGTAGCGCAGCAGAAAGACCGTCCGCTGCCGTTCGCTGAGTCCCTCAACCGCCTTGCTTACCTGTCGGACCCGCTCTTTCGCCATCAACTGCTGCTCCACAGAGCGTTCACCGCTGGGCAGCCACTCGCTGGCCTCGTCTAATGCCACCGCGTTGTTCTGCGTATACCTCCAGAACTGCATCCGGCGGTTGCGCCAGTGGTCCTTCTGCAGGTTGATGGCAATGCGCATCAACCAGGTCATGGCGCTAGACTCGCCGCGAAAGCTTGACCAGTTCCGGTGCGCCTTGAGGAAACAATCCTGAGTCAGCGTCTCGGCCAGATCAACGTCGCGCGTGGACGAGAGTAGAAACCGGAAGATCTGCGGACGATGCTTTGCGACGACAGCCGAAAACTCCTCTGCGGTGTTGTTCTCTGCCATGGCCATGGTCATCGGTTCCAATGTAGCGCAGGCTGCCATCACTCAGGTAGACGCCCGCACCGGAAGCAAGTTTACAGCGGCAACGGTATTTCTCATCGATAAAAAAAGCGGAGCGGCCAGAGCCGCCCCGCATGCCACCTGATGGAGGCGCGTGTTACTGAGGAGCGCTTGTCCCGGTATCTGCCGGCATCTGCGCGGGCTTCGGTTCGGGAGCCGGAGGCACCGGCACTTCCTTTCCATGCTCTGGATCGTACTGGTACTTGACCATCCACTCTTTGAACTTCGCGGCGGGCACTTCGACCAGCGCGCCATCTTTGCGCCTGCGAAAAACAATGCCATCCTTCATCTCCACCTTCAGAGTGCAGGTTCCGGCCTGTGCCGGCAGCAGCATTTCCAACTCCGTGCCCGGCTTCTTCCACCGTGCCCGGAAAGTTTCCTCCCCCGCCGAGTTCATCATCCGGCTACTGCAGTTGTACCGGAAGTCGAAGCCCCGCGGTTCGCCATTCTCAAAGAGATTTGCCCGGCCCTCCCCGTCCACGTCATTCAGAGAACGTATACCGGAAGGGCCATAATAGTGCGAATAGGAACTGTGATGAAAAATGTTTACCCGCAACGGGTAATCGGCGGGATTATGGCTGGCCAGCGCCGCCGTTGAAAGCAGGGCGCACATCGCAAAGACTGTCAAACCGCACAACAGAATGCGGCGCATTAGAAACCCTCCTTTTGAATCTGGATTCTAAGTCCAGATTTTAAACCAAAATGCGGGGTGAATGATGAAAAATGTGTTTGCTCCACTATCTATAAAGACTGCGAGCCAGCTATAGCGATCGAGAAGAGGGATGCTGAGCTAGAAAGAATAGAGCCAACGAGGTTTAATAAAGCGATCATCCTGAATCCTACAATGTTACAGGTTTCAGTAGGCTGATTCCTTTCTTCATAGGGGTCCTGCCATTTATTGTATTCTTGGGAGAGGAAGGCTTGGAATCCAGTTGACATTTCCCCTGGCTAGACGTCCCTATCTTGTGTATTCTCAATCGATTGCCCATCTTTTTTAGTTCTTCCACGCGTTTTTTACCCATGGCGACTGACGTGCAACAAAGCAAAAGGATGTAGGGTGCTTCCCTGATGGAGACGAATCTCTTCAACCGCTTACAGGCGATCGTGCTGGCTCTGGTCACGGCCGGGCTGGTGCTGCTGGCGGTGTTGAATTTTCTCCAGGAGCGCCACTCCCAGCAACCGGACGACGGCGTATGGTGGCGCGAGGCGTCCGATGGCAAAGGCCTGATAGCCAACAAGGTGCTGCCCGACAGTCCCGGACAGCGCGCCGGCCTGCACGCGGGAGACCGGCTGACAGGAGTGATTATTCTGCCCGTCGGACCCGTGGGATCTGGGATGCACACGGGCATCCGGTCGCACGAACCGCTATCGGGCGTGAAGGTTCTGCCTGAGGAAGGCGGCCAGCGCACCAGCAACGAGCCGCTAACCATGCCCGCCGGGGCCAAGTTTACCCCTGTGATGAGATCGGCGGACCTGGAGCGCGCGCTTTACCGCACTGGCAGCTACTTCAAGATTTATTACCGCATCAGCCGCGCGGGCATTTCGCCGGGCAGACCGGCGGAGTTGACCGTCGAGGTAATTCCTGAACCGCTAGACAGAAGCCTGGCGTTGGGGCTGCGACTAATCGGCCTGGTCTATCTTGCCATCGGCATCTACGTGCTGTTTCGCCGCTGGACGGCTCCGCGCGCTACCCACTTCTACCTCTTCTGCCTGGTTTCGTTCGCTCTTTACGCGCTCAAGTACACCGGCGCACTGGACGCTACGGGCCACTGGGACAAGCTGGACCAGTGCGTTTTCTGGTGCAATGTGCTGGCTGAATCCCTGCAACCGGCGCTGTTTCTGCACTTTGCCCTCAGTTTTCCGGAGGAAAGGCTTAAGCAGCTCAGCCGCCACTGGCTTTTGCCTCTGATCTATGCGCCGGGCGCCGGATTGTTTGGCCTGTGGGTGTATGCGATCAACTACTGGCAGGCCTCGGCGCTGCTCAAGCACCGGCTGGAACAGGTGGGAACAGCTTACGATGCGCTCTACTATGTGGGAGCGGCGGTACTTTTCCTGCGCAGCTACAGCCGCGCCAACACGCCGCTGCAGCGCCAGCAATTGAAGTGGCTCTACCGCGGCGCGCTCTTTGCCGTCGTCCCCTTCACGCTCTTTTATGCCATTCCCTTTCTCCTCGACTGGAGTGTCTCCTCCCGTCTAACCGAGTTGGCCGCCCTGTGTTTGGTCATCCTGCCGCTGACCTTCAGTTGGGCCATCATCCGCTACCGATTGATGGACACCGACCTGATCTTCAAACGGGGCGTGGCTTACACACTGGCCACCAGCTTGATCCTGGGAGGCTACTTTGGCACCGTGGCTCTTTTTGCCCTAATGGTTCCCAACGGTATGCCGCAAGCGGCGCAAAAAGCGGCGCTGGTGCTCACAATCGTGCTGGCCCTTGCTATCTTTGAGCCTCTAAAAAGAAAGATACAGAGTTGGGTGGACCGGATCTTCGACCGCCATCGCTACGACTACCGCAAGGCGCTGGTGGAGTTCGGCCGGGGCTTGAGTTCAGAGACCGATCTCCATGCCCTGCTTGAATCAATCGTGGAGCAGTTGCCGAATACATTGCTGGTTGCGCGCGTGGCTATCTTTCTGGCCAAAAATTATGAGGAACCTGGCCGCCTGCGGCTGGCTGCCTCCCACGGGCTTCCCGCCGAGGCCTTGGCCGCGCAGGAAAGCATGGACCTGGGCTTCCTGGACTTTGACCAGGCAGCGGACCACTCGCACATCTTCCTGGAGAACGCGCAGCAGGCCATGCATCTACCCGCCGGCCAGCAACGCACCGCAGCCCTTCTGGACCTGAACTACTATCTTCCCTGCCGCGTCGCCCAGGGCCAGTCGAAGGCCAGCGAAGCCAGTTCAGGCGGACCCGACAGCACACGCACCATCGCGGTCATCGGCCTGGGCCGCACCATCGGCGGCGACTTTCTCTCCAGCGAGGACGTGGAACTGCTGGAATCGCTGGCTTCCTACATCGGCATCGCCTTGCAGAACGCCAGCCTTTACGCGCGGCTGGAAGAAAAAATCGGCGAATTCGAGCGACTCAAGGAATTCAACGAAAACATCGTCGAATCGATCAACGTGGGCATCCTGGCGCTGGATCTGGACGACCGCATTGAAAGCTGGAACGCGCAGATGGAAGCCATGTACGCCCTCAGCCGCTCCGAGGCCATCGGCCAGGAACTGAGCGCTGTCCTCCCCGCGGAGTTTATCGAGGCGCTGGAAGGATTCCGCAACGAGCAAGGCGTCCATCACCTCTACAAGTTTCCGCTCACCACCCGCGCCGGCGAGCAGCGCACCGCCAACATCGCCATCGCGCCGCTGTTATCGCGGGATTTTGTTTCGGTGGGCCGCATCATTCTGGTGGACGACATCACCGATCGCGTCACGCTGGAAACGCAACTGGCGCAGGCCGACAAGCTTAGCTCCATTGGATTACTGGCAGCCGGAGTGGCCCATGAGATCAACACGCCGCTGGCCGTCATCAGCTCGTACGCGCAGATGCTTGCCAAGCAGTTGAAGGGCGACGCCCGCCTCGGCCCGGTGCTCGACAAGATTACGCAACAGAGCTTCCGCGCCGCTGAAATTGCCAACGGCCTGCTGAATTTTTCTCGCACCTCGACCACCGAATTCCGCGACACCAACCTGAACCAGGTGATTCGCGACACGCTCTCCCTTCTCGAGCACCAGTTCAAGACCGCGCAGATTCTGATTGATCTGGAGTTGGCACAGGAGCTTCCCCCAATCCATGGCAACCCCGGCAAGCTGCAACAGGTATTTCTCAATCTGCTGCTGAACGCCAAGGAAGCCATGCCCGGCGGCGGCCGCCTGCGCGTGACCACGCTGCTCAACCGGCATGACAACTATGTTGCCGCGCTGGTCAATGACTCTGGCAGCGGAATCTCTCCCGAGCACCTGAAGCGCATCTACGATCCGTTTTTCACCACTAAGAACGTGCCCCGGTCCGGGGACCGTCGCGGCACCGGCCTGGGACTATCGGTCTCCTACGGCATTATCCAGGAGCACGCCGGCAAGATTCGCGTGGAGAGCGCCGTGGGCGCCGGCACAACCTTCCATCTTGAGTTTCCCCTGTTGAGGACACGTGTTCATGCCTGAGGTTGAAACGTCTTTGAATTCGCCCCCATCCGGAGTTGCCGTTGACGTCGGACTCGCTGACAGCCAGGCCCGCATACTGGTCATCGACGACGAGGCTGCCATCCGCGAGTCGCTTGAAGTGCTGCTCAAGCTGGAAGGGTACACAACAAGAATGGCAAGCGACGGCGAGGAGGGACTGAGGATTCTCGATCAGGAAAGCTTCGACCTGATGCTGCTGGACCTGGCGCTGCCCGGCCAGAGCGGCCTCGAACTGCTCCCCCAGTTCAAAGATCGCTATCCCGATCTGCCGATCATCATGATCACCGCCTATGGCACGGTGGACAATGTTGTCGAAACCATTCGCGCCGGCGCGGAGAACTTCATTCAGAAGCCCTGGGATAACGAAAAGCTGTTGGCCGACATACGCTCCGCCGTCGCCCGCCATAAGGCCGAAGAAGAGAACCTGCAGCTCAAGCGCACCCTCAAGCAGCGCTACAACTTCAGCAACATCGTGGGCAAGAGCGAGATTATGCTGAAGGTCTTCGACCTGGTGGCGCAGGTAGCGCCCAGCAGGTCTACGATTTTGATTCAGGGCGAAAGCGGCACCGGCAAGGAAATGATCGCCAAGGCCATCCACTCCAACTCGCCGCGCAAAGACAAGCCCTTTGTGCCCATCAACACCGGCGCCATGCCCAGCGAGTTGCTGGAGTCAACGCTTTTCGGCCACGTCAAGGGCGCCTTCACCTCCGCCATCGCCTCTAAGAAAGGCCTCTTCGAGGTGGCCAACGGCGGCACGCTTTTTATGGATGAGATCGCCACCATGGGCATGGACACGCAGGCCAAGATTCTGCGCGTGCTGCAAGACCGGCGCTTCATGCACCTGGGCGGCATCCAGGAGATCCAGGTGGACGTGCGCATCATCGCCGCCACCAACATCGACCTGCACAAGGAAGTGCGCGAGGGCCGCTTCCGCGAAGACCTCTTCTATCGACTCAACGTCATCTGCGTTGACCTGCCGCCGCTGCGCGCGCGCCGCGAAGACATTCCCCTGCTGGCGCAGCACTTCCTCGACTTTTACTCGAACGAGAACGGCCTCTCTCCGCGCAAGCTTTCTGCCGACGCCCTGCGCGCCCTGGTGGATTACGAGTGGCCGGGGAACGTCCGCGAACTCGAAAATGCCATCGAGCGCAGCGTGGTGCTCTCCTCGGGCCCGGTCATCGGCTCCGACCTGCTGCCGGGCCATATCAACGGCCGCAGCTTTCAGGACGCACTGATGGAACATAACCCCGACGCCACGCTCTTCAACATCCTGGAAGATATCGAGCGCCGCATCATCATCGAGAAGCTGGAGCGCTGCAACTGGAACCAGACCGACGCCGCCGAACAGTTCCACATTCCGCTCTCCACGCTGAACCAAAAAATCAAGCGGCTGAATATCGAGATACGCAAAAAAGGCAGAGAGTAGAAGGACAGCTAACGGTTGTCAGAGATCAGAAGAGAATCGCCATTACAAAAAAACCTATTGTGAGGGTGCAGAGGAAACGCAGTTCCCAATTCCATATTTTTTGCTGTTCACTCCCACACGCCACTGGTCAGGTACTCATGAATCGAGGCGGCGGCTTTGCGGCCTGCGCCCATGGCGAGGATAACCGTTGCGCCGCCGGTGACGATGTCGCCGCCGGCAAAGACGCCGCGTTTGCTGGTGCGCATGGTTTCGGGATTGGCAACGATGTAGTTGTGCTTGTTGGTGGCGAGATCGGGCGTGGTGCTCTGGATGAGGGGATTGGCAGTAGTGCCGACGCCGATGATGGCTACATTGGCGGGCAGAACAATCTCAGAACCCTTGATCGGGACGGGGCGGCGGCGGCCGCTTTCGTCCGGCTCGCTCAGTTCCATGCGCACGCAGCGCGCACCGGTGAGCCATCCCTTTTCGTCACCCAGAAACTCGACCGGGTTGGTCAGCATGCGGAACTCGATGCCCTCTTCGCGCGCGTGCTTGACCTCTTCAGCGCGGGCAGGCATCTCGGCCTCAGACCGGCGATAGACCAGCGTTGCCGTGCGCGCGCCCAGCCTACGCGAAGTGCGCACGGCGTCCATGGCGGTGTTGCCGCCGCCCACCACGATCACATCCTTGTCGCGACAATCATAGATCGGTTCATCGAACTCGGGAAACTGGTAGGCGCGCATCAGGTTGACGCGAGTGAGAAATTCATTGGCCGAGTAGACGCCGTTGAAGTGCTCGCCGGGTACGCCGAGAAAGACTGGAAGTCCCGCGCCGGTGGCCACAAAAACCGCGTCGTAATGTTCTTCATTCATCAGCTCGTCGAGGGTGACGCTCTTGCCGACCACGACGTTGGTCTCGAACTCGACGCCCATGCGGCGCAGGTTGTCCACCTCGCCCTTGACGATGGACTTGGGCAAGCGAAATTCCGGAATGCCGTAGACCAACACGCCGCCCAGCTCGTGCAGGGCCTCAAAGACGCGCACGCGATGGCCTTTCTGGATGAGGTCTCCGGCAGCTGACAGCCCTGCCGGCCCGCTGCCCACGATGGCCAGGCTCTTGCCGGTCGAGGGCGCGTTGGCGGGCAACCCCAGCTTGCCACTGAGGCGCTCGTAGTCGGCGATAAACCGCTCCAGGTTGCCGATGGCCACCGGCTGGCCCTTCTTGCCCAGAATGCATCCGCCCTCGCACTGGTTCTCCTGCGGGCAGACGCGGCCGGTGATGGCGGGCAGCGAGTTGTCCTCGCGCAGCTTGGCGGCGGCGGCAAGAAAATCGCCCGCGCAGATCAGGGCCACAATCTCTTTGACCTTGACGCCCACCGGGCAATCGATGACGCAGCCCGGCTTGGCGCACTCGATGCAGCGCGATGCTTCGGTGAGGGCGTCGGCCTCGGGCAGTCCCTGGTTGACTTCCTCAAAGTTGCGGCTGCGCACGGCGGGGTCCGCCTCCGGCATGTGAGTGCGCAGAATCTTCATGCGCTCTTTAAGGGGAAGAATATTCATGGCAGAGCGAGGCAGAGTATTGTTCTCAGGCATGATGGGTCTCCTTCGCGGCCAATTCTTTGCGAAGCTCTGCTACTTGCTCTTCCCAGCGCTCCTCAAACTCTTTCAGCGAGGCGCACTCCTTTTCGCGATACATTGCGTTGCGCTGCATGAGGACCTCGAAGTTAACCTTGGAGGCGTCGAACTCCGGTCCGTCCACGCAAGCAAACTGACTCTTGTCGCCCAGCAGCACGCGGCAGCCGCCGCACATTCCCGTGCCGTCCACCATGATGGAGTTGAGGCTGACCATGGTCTTAATCCCCAGAGGCGTTGTGATTCGCGCCACTGCGCGCATCATGGGCACCGGGCCAACGGCGAGGACAAAGTCGATCTTGCGGCCAGCGGCGATCAACTCGTCGAGCTTCTTTGTCACCAGTCCCTGTTCTCCGTAGCTGCCGTCGTCGGTCATCACGTAGGCCTCGCTGCTCGAGGAGCGTACTTCGTCTTCAAAGACCACCATTTCTTTATTGCGCGAGCCTTCAATGAAGACCACGTGATTGCCGGCCTGCTTGAGCGCGTAGGCGGTGGGCAGCGCCATGGCCGTGCCCACGCTGCCGGCCAGAATGACCGCCGTGCCGTAGTTATCGATCTCCGAAGGCTTGCCGAGCGGCCCGACGATGTCCAGAATCGAGTCGCCCGTCTGCAGGCAATTCAACAGGGAGGTAGTCTTGCCGATGGCCTGCACCACGATGGTGACTGTGCCGGCTTTGTGGTCTGACGACTTGATGGTGAGCGGAATGCGCTCGCCTTTGTCATGAATGCGAAGAATGACGAACTGCCCCGGCTGGTGCTTGCGCGCAATGCGAGGCGCCTCAATCACAAATTGCTTGATGTTGAGGCCGACGTTGCGGGCTTCCAGAATCTTGTACATAGAAGAAAAATCTCCGATTCAGCCATGGTTAACGGCAATGCGCCTTCGCAAACAACAGAAAACCGGAGAAAAAAACGAATTGCACACCTAGGCCCAGGCGAACCTATCGCCTGTCTACAGGTTCATCTAGCATACGCTAGCGGGGATGTGATGTGAGTCACCTGGGGGTGTAAAGAGTAAGTCGAAATTGGCTGGATTGGACACCGATTTAGCTTCAATTCACTCTTCTATTTCCATGCCCTACTCCGCCTCATGCTCCATGGCGGGGAGGATGGCGCGCAATTGCTCGAACTCAGGGTTGCCGTGCAGTGGCTTCAAGCGCGGATCAGCCATCATTTGGAAGAACCATGGGCAGCGGGCATCATTGACGGCACGCAATTCAGCCAGGGCGGCTTCCTGGTCTCCGAGAGCAAGATAGGCAGGTGGCAGTAACCCGCGCACCACGTAGCGTTCCCGGCTCAGCCATTGCAACCGCTCGAGGATGACGCGGGCCTCATCCGCGCGGCCGGCACAGGCCAGCGCATAGGCATACGCGGCGCTGGCAGGATCGAAATACGGTTCGCGTTGTGCAAAATCCTGCGCAATCTTTATCGCTTGTTCCGCTTCACCGTTGTAGGCAAGAATCATCGACCCATAAAGGCCGGTTCCTTCGCTGTCGGGAAACTGAGCGACCATCTTGCGGATCAGTTCCATGCTTTCAGAGGCCTGCCCATCCAGGTGGAGGGTCCAGGCCAGACGGCTGTGCAGCCAGGGCGAAAAAGGATCGATGCGAATGGCCTCGCGCAGCATCTCAAGGGCCTCGGCGAAGCGATGGCGGCTGACGGCGAACATGGAGCGCGCGCGCGTGGTCCACAGATCGTGGGGCAGATGCGCGCTGAGAGAGTAAGCCAGCAATGCCGCGGGCAGGTTGCGGTCGAAGTGGAAGTTGACCCAGCCCAGGGCTGGCAGCAGGCCTTCGGCCTGATTGGTTAGATCGGGAATTGAATCCGCCATGCGGTGCACAATTTCCGCTGAAGCCACTGGCGACATAAAGCCGAACAAGGCCTGGGCTACGCATAGGTGGGCCAGATCGACTTTGGCGCAGATCAGCGTGGGATCAAGCTCGATGGCCCGCAACAGGCGTTGCATTCCGTCCTGCATGCGGTGACGATGAAGCGACTGCCACTCATGATGCCCATTCAGAAATATCTCGTAGGCTTCCGCATGCCGGGCGCCGCTTTGGTCCTCGATATCGTTGGCCGCGGCGGCGGAGATATCGACCCCTGCATTGCCCCATCGTTGCGATAATGCTGCATCGGAAGGCCCCCGGGCGCCCCACCCCGGAGACGAAGTCCTGTCTCCCCACCCCAGTGAGCCAAGATCTCTCGTTGGGGCCCCTCCGTCACCGGGGATCCTGGCGCCAAGCCGATAAGCCAGTCGCCGCATAATCTCCAGCTCCAGTTCGACTGTCCGGTGCTGAGGCGCAAGCAGGTCTTCAACCCATATTTGCGTGCCGTCCTCGGCACGTATCATCTCCGCCCGCAGCCGGTAGAGCGAGGAGAAGGCGTGCAGAGTTCCGGTCAAAACGAAGTCGGCTTTCAGTTCCCGGCCGATTTGCTGGGCGGTGAGCCCACGCTGTGCCAAGGTGAAGACCGAATCCCTGGCCAGCACCGCTACGGCAAAGCCGTGCGCGCGCGAGAGGCTGGCGGTGGTCTCTTCGGCCATAGCCGATCCAAGATGTTCGGGAACGGAGTGCCCGGTGGCGAAGGGCATAATGGCCAGGCGAACGAGCTTTCCTGCCGGCGCCTCGCTGTTGCGCCTGATCTCGGCTGTGAAGCGGTAGCCGCGCTTGTAAACAGTCTGGATGCATGTATCCGGCTCAAGCCGCGCTCGCAGGCTGGACATGCACTTGGGAACGCTGTCGGACGTCACATGCACATCGCCCCATAAAGCATTTTTCAGCAGTACGGGAGAGACTACCTGTCCGGCATGCGCCAACAGCAGCCGCAGCGCCGCCAGCTCCCTGGGAGGGAGGTGAACCACCGCCTCACCGCG
This sequence comes from Occallatibacter sp., assembly GCA_052145195.1. Taxonomy (GTDB): domain Bacteria; phylum Acidobacteriota; class Terriglobia; order Terriglobales; family Acidobacteriaceae; genus Telmatobacter. The sequence continues at coordinate 13,461 of JBKQPC010000008.1, forward strand.
CCATAGCGTTCCATCGGCCTCCAGCCGGAACCCTGCAAAAGAACAGGCCAACACTCGACCCCGACGACCCAGAGCTATCTTGGATCCGGTATCTCCACGCCGACGGCCAAGGCTTGCCCCTGGGGCGCCAGAATCTGCACTGCGGCGACCATGGCCAGTCGCCAGGGAGTCCGGTTCACCGCCCCGTCGACCAAGACCAGTCGCCGGGGAGTCCGGTTCTCCATTCCAGCGATCAGGACCTATCACCGGGGAGTCCGGTACACCACCCCGTCTTCCAGGGCTTGTCGCCGGAATCCCCGAAACCGGTATAATGCGCGAAACTGAGCGGTGCTCTTTCGTCTTTGCCCCCTCGCTTCCTTTTATCCTGGGCGACACGGTTGCCGAATTCTTACCTATCCTTGCAAGAAAATAGGCAGCGGCTAATACTGGCCGCGGGAATCTACGAAGGGGAGGTCCAGAGGTGGAAAAAACGAGTGTAGTCCCAGCGATCTCCGTGCTTTGATGAGCCCAGTATGTTCTTTGACCTACAGACTACGCGCTTTCGATATACATGGGGAAGGGTGTGCAGTCATTCATGATAATTTATTACACGTTAAGTAATCAAAGGTGCATTACTAAGGACAGAATTCAGAAAAACTTCAGGAATACGTCAGAAATAACAGGCCTTTCGACAGGCAAGATTACAGGAGAGAATTTGCCATGTCCAAATCAGTTTCCTATGCGAAGTGGTCTCTTGAACCATATTGCATCGGGATGAAGCTGCGCTCGTTGCGCACCCAAAAGCGGCTCACACTCTCGCGCCTGGCAGCAGAGACCGGGCTTTCCACGGCACTGCTCTCCAAGCTGGAGACGGACCGCATGGTACCCACGCTGCCCACGCTGGCCACCATCAGCCGGGTCTACGGGGTGGGGATGAGCTACTTTTTTTCCGAGCCCTCCAGGCACACGCTCTCGATCACGCGCAAGGCTCACCTTGCAGGCAATAGCCGCGGACTGGAGTCGGTGAAGATAACGCCGCTAAACGCGGTAACGGAGAGGACCCGGCTGGTAGCGCGGATGATCGAGTTTCCCGCCGGCGGAATTTCCTGCACCACGGATTCGTGCCGCGAGGGGAGCAGCCTGGTATATGTGCTGGAAGGGAAGTTGCAGTTGGATGCGGGGGGTATGCAGGAGGTGCTGGAGGCCGGCGACTGCGCCTGCATGGAGAGCGAAATTGCGTTGACCTGGAGCGCGGCGGGCAAGCATCGCTGCCGGATACTGGCAGTGACGCCGGCCGTGCCGCGCGCAGAAGGCTAAACGGCCCGTCCAGCATGAGCAAATGCTGGATTAAGGGGTTGCCGCGCCACTGACGCGCGGGGTCAACTGGAATGAGTCGAGAAAGCGCGTGGCGCTGGCGTATGGTGTGCCAATCGGTGAAGCGATAAGTGTCTGGTAGAGCGTGGAGCCCACAAGGTAGATGCGCGCATAGAAATGCATGGAATCGTTCTCGGCTTCAAACTCCCTGCCGGGATAGACGCGAAACGTAATTTGCTTCCCTCTGAGCAGGTGGGCTTTGACGTTGTCAATGGCTCCCTGTTGGGCGCCGTCCAGCACCTGGTCCGGGGTCCTGTCCGAGATTGCGGAGCCGTAATCGCAAACCCCGACAAACAGCGCGGCCTGGCCATCCTCCGCAAGATATGCGCGCAACTCGAAGCTGCCTTTGTCGGTGGGAACATCTCTCTTCGAAAATTGAGGTTCGCCCGGGAACGAGGCGCTGAATCCATCCGCGGGATAGTTGTAGGGCTTCCACTGCTGGGCCTGCGCGCCGAGCGTGGCGGTAAAGGAGCAGAGGGCAACAACGAGGGTTATGCGGCTGAGAAAGCTATTGTGCTTTTGGTGCATTCTGATCGGCCTCCTTGATTTGAAATCCCCGAATTGTGTGATTCTAGCATTTCACGCATGCTTGATACGTTTTTATCTGCCGGCGATTCACTGTTTGCCGTCCGCGGGGCCAGTCTGTAGGATGGACAGGAAATCCAGGAGTTCGGCGCATGCGCCCCAACTTCAACCTGATAAAGGCAACCCTGACCGGCGCATTGGGCGGGCTGCTCTTCGGCTTCGACACGATTGTCATCTCCGGCGTCATTGACGCGTTGGTGCGGCTCTACAATTTGAGCCCGCAAAAAGAGGGCTGGACGGTGGCCATCGCGCTGATCGGCACGGTGGCTGGAGCGCTGGGTGCGGGCCAGGTAGGACAGAAGATCGGCGGACGCGAGACGCTGCGCATTACTGCGATACTTTATGTGATTTCGGCCATCGGCAGCGCGCTGGCCTGGAACTGGCCGGTGCTGATGGTCTTCCGCTTTGTCGGCGGGCTGGGCATCGGAGCTTCCTCGGTGCTGGGACCGGTTTACATTGCCGAGCTGGCCCCGGCCCGGTGGCGCGGGCGACTGGTGGGCGCGTTTCAGTTCAACGTGGTCTTCGGCATCCTGGTGGCCTACACCTCTAACTACTTCATCCGCACACTGCATATGGGCGCGGCGGAGTGGCGCTGGCAGGTGGGCGTGGCCGCGCTTCCCGCCCTGGGCTTTCTGGCTCTACTCTTCGGCATTCCACGCTCGCCGCGCTGGTTGGCCTCAAAGAATCGCAACGATGAAGCTCTTGCCGTGCTCAAGCTGATGGGCGAGCCCGAGCCGGAGGCCGAGCTGGCCGACATCCGCGCCGCGCTGGCCGAGGAGCACGCCACGGCCCACGAGCCGGTCATCCGCTGGAAGTATCGCTACCCGTTGTTTCTGGCCATCTCCATCGGCGCCTTCAATCAACTGGCGGGGATCAACTCGATTCTTTACTACCTGAACAGCATCTTTGCGTCGGCGGGGTTCAGCCAGATCTCCAGCGACCAGCAGGCCATCGCCATCGGCTTCACCAATCTGGTTTTCACCATTGTGGGCATGAGCGTCATCGACAAGCTGGGGCGCAAGACTCTGCTGCTGATAGGCGCGGCGGGAACGGCAAGCTGCCTGGCTGTGGTCTCGTGGCTCTTCGCGACAAATTCTCACCCTGGCGCGCTGGTCTGGGTGCTGATTGCCTACATCGCCTTCTTCGCGCTCTCCCAGGGAACGGTCATCTGGGTCTATATCGGCGAGGTCTTTCCCAACGCCGTCCGCTCCAAGGGGCAGGGTGTAGGCAACGCCAGCCATTGGTTCATGAACACGATCATTCAACTGGCGTTTCCCATGGTAGTGGCGCAGATAGGGCGCAGCGCTCCGTTCACCTTCTTCGCCATCATGACAGTAATCCAGTTCCTGGTGGTTCTGTTTGTCTATCCGGAGACCAAGGGACAGACGCTGGAAGCGTTGCAGCGCCGGCTGGTGAGGGCGGGGTGAGATCTAGCAATTGTCAAAGCTGTAATCAAGCTGTCACAGATTCCAGATCGGCATTCTATATAATCGGAAGGAAATGCCGGTGCTTGCCGGAGCCCGGCTATCCATCCCCGGCGTGAGGTCAACCATGCAGCAAACAGCGGCGCCAGCCGCAGAGAAAGGCAGGGAAGCAGCGCGGGTCGCTCCACAGGCTGGCTATTTGTCGAAGCACGAGATACTGAAAATCGAGGGAAATATGTTCCTAGCTGTCGCCAACTCCCCGGAGGCAGAGGCTTTGCGGCAGGAGATTATCCATGTCGGCCGCAAGCTGTGGGAGCGACAATATGTGGACGGCAACGGCGGCAACATCAGCGTCCGGCTGGGCGAGAAGTACGTGCTCTGCACGCCGACGATGATGAGCAAGCGGGATATGACGCCTGCCGACATCTGCCTCTCCGACCTGGACGGCAACATCATGGCCGGCGACCGCCTGAGGACTAGCGAGTTGCTGCTGCATCTGGCCATCTACAAGGCCAACTCCGTCGCCCGCGCCATCGTGCACTGCCATCCGCCGCACGCCACGGCCTTCGCGATGACCGGCATTGCGCCGCCCATCGGGCTGATCTCCGAGTATGAGACCTCAATCGGTCCGGCAGCGGTGGCGCCCTATGAAACGCCCGGCACCAAGGCCTTTGCCGATACGGTGCTGCCTTTTGTCCAGGACCACAACACCATCCTGCTCAGCAATCACGGCATCGTTTGCTGGTCCGACACGGTTACCCATGCCGAGTGGCTGGTGGAGACCTTCGAGACCTATTGCAAGACCTACCTCATCGCCCAGCAGATCGGCAGGCCGCTCACATATATTCCCGAAAGCAAGATAGGGGAGATTCTGGCGCTGAAGCGGCGATTGGGCTTCCCCGATGCGCGCCTCCATGATGCGGCCCAGCCGGCAGAAGGAACCAATGCCGAAATGGAGCGCCTGATGGAGCGGGTTACAGCGCGGCTGGAAGACCGGGAGTAATTTTCCGCAAATCGAACTCTTATTTGCCGGCTACGCCGTCTCCAACAGCCTCAGGCAAAAAGCAGCCCCAACCGTTCTTGGCCGCCGCTTCGAGCAGCTCCGGAGAGGGGTTAACGGGAAAGGCATTGCGCGCAGCCTCAAGCATGGCCAAGTCGTGGATGGAGTTGCCGAAGACCGCATCGGGGCGTATGAGTCCCACGCGCGCCAGTGCCGTGACCTTGCCCTCATCGGTGGGCACGTCCAGAATCTCACTGGTGATGAGGCCCCCGGCGACGCGCACCTCGGCGGCCAGAATGCGCTCTTCGGGGAAGCCGAAATCGCGCACTCCCTCGGCGACTACCCATTTGTTGGTGGAGCTGACGGCCCAAATCTCGACGCCTGCGTGTTGCAGCGCAGCCACCAGCGCGGCCATCTCGGCAAAGACGCGCGGCCGGACAAACTCTCGCACATAGCGGGCGGCGGCTTCGCGCAGCTCCTGCTCACGCAGGCCGGCGTAAATCTGCACCATCTCGCCGCATATGGCCAGCTCGCTCACATTGCCGGCCAGATAGTCGCGATAGCGAGTATCGGCCCAATCGCATGTGGAGCGCGAAACCAGGCCCATCTCCAGCGACCAGGCCATGAAGCCGTAACCGGCGTCGCCGCCCCACAGTGTTCCATCGCAATCGAAGACTGCGACCTTGGGGTTGCTCTCAAAAACCAGCCGCTCAAACTCCTGCGCGGTCCAGCGGGGGATTTCAATCTGCGTTTGTGTCAAGCGTACCTCAATCATTCTCAAAATATTCTTCTTACTCTATTCTCTTTCAAATCACGCAGGTTTGCACGTTAAGGTTTGAAGAAATGTCGCGCCAGACAACAGCAGCGGGGGTTGCGGGCGCGGCCTTGAATCAGTACCAGTACTTGAACTCCGGCCAGTCGGCCTCGTAAGTGCGCCTGCGATGACGCAGCCAGAAGTAGTGATGATGCTCGTGGTCCATGATCCAGGGCGCGTCGAATGGGCCCAGATCGATGACTTCAGCGTAGTCGTCCGCGTAGTCCTTGGGGTCGTTGCCAAGGGTGAGGATAGATTCGCCGGTGTAGCCGTTCCAGCCCCAGTAGAAGTAGTTTTGATGGCCGCTGATGGCCGTGGGCAGGCCATATTTGGGGCCGAGAATGTTGACGGCGCTGGCTTCGCCATAGTTGTGGCAGAAGATGCCGGTATGGGCACGCACGTCGGCTGGCAGAGCGTTGTAGCGCGCGGCAAAGCCCTCGACCATCTGCGGCCAACCGAAGCGGTCGGAGAGATACTGCGGCAGAGGGCTGGTGAACTTTTCGGTCTTGACCTTATTGGCGCCAAAGCGGGCTGTGTAGGCGGTGTATTTGTCTGGAGGAAGAATCGTCAACATGATCGGCGCGGTGGCGCGGCAGAGCAGATAGCCGAGAATCACCGTGTAGACGATGGGCGGCCAACCGCGGAGGGTGAGCTGACCAAGCGCCACGGCTCCAGCGGCAAATAGCACCGGATAGATCGGCGCGACGTAATAATCCTTGGCGTGCATGGCCATCATCATGGCCAGAAAGAGCAGATAGCTGGGAACGATAAAGCGCCAGGGGCGGGCCTTGCGGGCGAAGGCCAGCCAGGCCAGGCCGCCGATCCACAATGGGGCGGCGACGATCAACAGCATTTTTACCTGTTCGCGCAGGAAGGCCAGCGGCGGGAGCTTGGTGTTTTTGTCGGAGTGAGCGACGCCGTTCAGCAACTCATAGGTGGGGAAGTGATGGACCCATTGCCAGAGGAGGTTGGGCAGGGCGACGAGCAGCAGCACGGCCACACCCGCCGCGCAGCCCTTCGTCCAGAGGATGCGGCGCTGCGGGCTGAGCAGGAGGCCGAGTAAGAGCGCAATCAAAAAGAAGACCGTCGAGTGCTTGTTTTCGATTCCCAGTCCGGCAAGCAATCCAAAGAGGAGCCAGGCGCGCTGGCCAGCCGTGCCCTCGGCGATGCGCAAGACAGCGAGAAGCGCGCCCATCCACAAACAGGGCTCGAAGGAGTTCATGGAGAGGTAGTTGGATGTGCCCAGAAAGACCGGAGCAGCGAGGACCGCGCTCATGGCCAGCACTTGCGCAGTGCGGCGTCCGCCAAGCTGCCAGGCGAGCAGGCCGGTGAGGCCGACGTTGACGCCACCTGCGGCAAAACTGATGATGCGAATGCCGGTGGGCGAGAGGCCGAAGAGCGTCTCGGCCAGCCGTGCCTGTAGGGCAGTCAGCGGAGGCATATCCACGTAGCCCCAGGCCAGATGACGGCCGCAGACCAGGAAATAGAGTTCGTCGCGGAAGAATCCATAGCCTAGATGGCTGCCCCAAAGTGAGCTGACCAGATGAATCAGGAAGGTGAATGCGGCAAAGATGCCAGCGAGCAGCAGAGCAGTGCGCAGCGGGGGGCGTGTGGGGGTGGGCAAAGTGATTTCGTGCATTGCTATAGATTCCTTGGCGATAGTCTACGTGATTCTACGATAGAGTACACGGTGCGACGGCGGGCCGGTGGGCTCGTTGCGGTGAAAGTAATTCAGGAATTCCGCTTAACGGGTGGCCGTTTGGAGATATTTATCTTCAAGCTGTAGACCAGGATCAGCAGCAACCGGCTTTCGCGGCGGGAAAGCCCGCACATTGCTAACGTTCTTCAGGAAGCGAGCCGAAGTGCGCCGGCATTGGACGATTGCCCGATGCAGAGCTTTTTCCGCCAGTTCCTCCAGCACTGGAATCAGGCCGTCCTCTTTGCCGCGGCCGGGAAGAAAGCAGTTAGCCTTCCTCAAGAGTTCCTGCCAGTCGTGCCACTCTCCGGCAGCGTAGTGAATCCTCCTGAATGCGGCGGCCAACCGCTTGGCCTGGGGATCTGACGCAGCAGAAATTTCCGCCAGATATCGCGCTTGCTTGAGGCGTTTGCGATATTCATGCAGGTTGCCGGCATCGAGATTGGGAAGTTCGCTGGTCAGTTCTGTAAATATTCGCAAAGCTTCTGGGGCAGTCGAATGCACCCTTGAAGGCATGTGCGGCGCCAACGCTGTTTCCAGCTCTTTGCTTGACCGGTTCAGCCGTTTGCCGCGAGCCTCGATGGCGTCCATCAGCTTATTGATCCCCGCTTTGCGCTGTCGCCTTAGCCGGTCTTCGAGTTGGTCGATTTCACGGATGCATCGTGGGCTCAGATGCTTTTCGCCTTTTGACGCTTCTCCATTCCTGCGGAGGCTATCGAGACGAGCCAGATGCACATCCGCATCACGCACCGGTTCAAGCGCTTTCCGCAGCTTTTTCCCGTCTTTGCGCCAATACTGAAAGGCACGCGCTGCGGCGGGATCCGCAGCCTGCCTGCTCAGGAAATATTCCAACCCTATTTGCAGGCGCAAGGTTAGGCTACGCAGGGCATGGACGCTTCTCCGGCTGGGTTTGCGGGCGCAACGCGCCAACAATTTGCGCCATGTCTCCAACTGCTGCCACTTTGGTTGGGGAAGCATCGCAGATTTCTCGCTAGGGGAACGAAAAGCGAAGTTCAACAGTTTTTAACCTCTGCTTAACATATTGCACTGCCGGACCTAGCTGATGGAAGCAGAGGCTGTGAGTTTTCCCGGCTTAGTCGTCAGAAAAGGTAAAAGACGTGGCTCTTGTAATTTTATGGCCATCCAGTTATCTCAAAGCATGTAAAGAGCCATGCACTGCAAAGAAGAAACTGTAGAGTGGTCATGAAGAAGAATATGTACCAACGAAATCCCTTTATCCTCCAAACCCAAAATATACTCAATGCAAGTGAAATGAAAAACAGACTATCAGTAATCCAGAAACCAGTCGTTTGTCTCTTGGAATTCAGTAGATAGTATGGAGGTTCTAACTGAAACAACCAGCCCGCAGCCATTACTGCAGGATAGAAAAGAAGTTGAGTTAAAACTAACCAGTATTGTTGCTTCCAAAGTCCCTTTTGATACGGCTTATGCCACCAGAATAGCGTCCCAACGACAATTATTATAAGCAAGAATCCCCAGCCAATGTATGGTATTTGCACAACCCAGAACAGCGGGATGAACATCAATTGAAAATACTGCCATATCTGACTTGAATACATGCGAAGAGCCTACAGGATTTGACTGGGACTGTCGAATTCAGCTGTTGAGAGGATTGATTCGAAAGCCGGTATCATTCATGAAAATGCCGCCAGATAGTTTCCGCAATTTTTTGCGGCACGACGGCAGCGAGCGATTCGATGGTGGCTTGTTGCACCTCGCGCAGGCTGCCGAAGTGTGTGATCAGGCGCTGGCGGGTTTGCGGGCCGACACCGGGAATGTTCAGCAGCTCCGAATCGCGGTCACGCATGGCGCGGCGCTGGCGATGGTAGCCGACGGCGAAGCGGTGGCTCTCGTCGCGGATGAGCTGGACCAGATGCAGCACTGGCGAATGGCGGTCGAGGACCACAGGTTCCTGCTCGTTGCCGTAGAGGTAGATGATCTCTTCACGCTTGGCGATGGAAGCCAGCGGAGGCATGACGAGATTTGCGGCGGTGAAATTGAGGGATTCGAGAGCTTCGGCGGCGGCGTGAAGCTGGCCGAGGCCGCCATCAACGAGGATCAGCGAAGGCATAGGCTGTTTTTCTTCGAGCAGGCGGCGATAGCGGCGCTGGACTACCTCGCGCATGGAGGCGAAGTCGTCCACGCCGGCGACGGTTTTAATCTTGAATTTGCGATAGGCCTGCTTGTTCATCTTGCCATCTTCCCAGACCACCAGCGAGGCTACGGTTTCCGCGCCCTGAATATGGGAGATGTCAAAGCACTCGATGCGGCGGGGCAGCTCTGGCAGCATGAGCGCTTCCGCCAGCGCCTCCTTAATGGCCTTGCGCGAGGGTTCGAGAACGCGGAAGCGCTGGATGTAGGATTGCTTGGCGTTCTGTCCGGCCAGATCGACGAGGGAACGTTTTTCACCGCGCTGCGGGACGGCGATCTCGATGCGATGGCCGGTGCGCTCGGTGAGCAGGGCGGCCAGAGCTTCGCGGTCGTCAAAATCCGTCGGGACGAGGATGGAGCGCGGAACGTAACGCTGATCGATGTAGAGCTGCTTGAGCAGCGAGGAGAAGACCTGGCCTGCGTGAAAGGGCGCGTCGGAATCTTCGCTGGCGGCGGCTTCGAGCAGTTCCGGCAGATCTTCCCAGAAAAACTCGCGGCGGTCGACGATTTTGCCGGCGCGGACGTGGAAGAGGTTGACGGCCAGCGAGTCGTCCTCGAAGTGATAGCCGAAGACGTCGGTGTCGTCGCTCTGCTCGGCGGTGGCGGCGCGCTGCTTTTCCTGGAGTTGGTGGATGGTGGAGAGCTGGTCGCGCAACTTTGCGGCGGCTTCGAACTGCTGGCCCTCTGCCGCGGCCATCATGCGAGCGGTCAGGGTGCGTTCCAGCTCGGCGTGGCGGCCTTCCAGCAGCAGGCGCGCGTCGCGTACGGCGCTGGCGTATATCTCTGGCGTGGTCAATTCCTCGACGCAGGGTCCCAGGCAGCGATGAATGTAGTACTGCAAGCAGGCGCGCGGGTGGTAGCGGGAGAGATCAACCTTGCAACTGGGAATGAGAAAGCTGCGGTGAATCAGCTCGACCACGCGGTAAGCCAGGCTGCCGGGAAAGTAAGGGCCAAAGTAAGCAGCGCCGTCCTTCAGCAGGCGGCGGGTGACGAAGACCTTGGGAAAGCGGTCGCCCATGGTGAGCTTGACGTAGGGATAACTCTTGTCGTCCTTGAGCAGGATGTTGAAGCGCGGCTTGCGCTCCTTGATGAGATTGGTTTCAAGAGCCAGCGCCTCGGGCTCGTTGCCGACAAGAATGTATTCGAGATCGACCGCCTCGCGCATCAGCGAGCCTGTTTTGGCGTCGGCCTGCGCGGCTTCCAGAAGATAAGAACGGACCCGCGCTCTCAGGTTCTTGGCCTTGCCGACGTAGATCACAACGCCCTCGGCGTTCTTGTAGAGATACACGCCGGGCTGGGTGGGCAGGCTGCGGATTTTCTCGTAGAGATCCATAAAGCAGGGAACAGGGAATAGGGAATAGGAACTAGGTACTGGGGAAGAGTGGCTTGCCACAGTCCGCCACCTTCGCGGTGACTCGCTGACCCGTTGCTTTCTATACCCTATTTCCTAGTCCCTAGTCCCTGTCTTACTCACATCTTATCGAAATGCCTGAATCCGCCGGTGCCAACCAGCATGGTGGAGAAAAGCAGGAAGTTGTAGCAGGCGTGGACCAGCGTGCTGGCGGCTAGTGAACGAGTCACCAGGCGTACCGCGCATAGCACGAGGCTGACCGCAAACACCTGGAGGAACGGACCGAGCGAATAGCCGGTCTGCTCGCCATGCATCAGCGCGAAAGGCAGGCTGGTGACTAGAGAAGCGAAGACCATAGCGAAGATGGACCACTGGGGATGGTCGTTGGCGTCGAGTGGGCGTGCGGGCTTGCCGGTGCTCTTCTCGATTGCCCAGTCCCAGGCCGTGGCCAGCGCCGGTAGCATAAATCCGCGAAAGACAATTTCCTCAAAGAAAGGCGCGAGTGTGATGCCAAAGCCGAACATCAGCCAAGCGGCTCCCGGAGAACGAAAAAACTCTTCGATGGGGGCGTGTTCCGGCCCGGGCAGCAGCTTATCGTCGATGATAGCCAGAACAAAGCAGCCCAGGGCGATGGCTGGCAACCGCCAACCCAACCGGAGAGCCGTGTCGCCGCGCCAGTGGATGCCTGCGAAGAAGCTCTTGTGCCAAAACAGCGGAAAGATAGGGATGCTGAGAGCCAGCGTGACGAGATAGAGTACCGCCTCGCTGCCCAGGAGGTAGTGAACATTGTTCTTGATCTGATCCGGATTTGTGACGCCATCCAGATGGAAGTACATGGCAATAAACATCAGCACCGCCATGCACACAAACCCGATGAGTAAAAACACCACCAGCAGGGCTAGATGGCCGAGATGAGGAATGCGTGCATGCGAAACGGCCTCGGGTTGTGACCAGGACTGAAACAGCTCTGCTGGGTTTTCTTTGGCTTGCGCAGCTTGCGGCAAAGTCTGGCTGGGCGCGGAGAATTGGTTCTGCTCCGGTTCCTGCGGGGTGAATTCAAAGTTGTTCATGGCAGCTCCGTTTTTTTCTGCGGGTTGCGGAATTTTTTGGCGCGGGATTCTCTGTAATTGTGCGCTTGGCGGACACGTCTGCAAAAACTGGCGCAGTAGATGAAACGTCCGGTGTGACCGCTGAATCAACATTTGTTGAATCATCGTCAGATTCAGCGGGTGCAAGACGGCCGCTGCTGGAGGTGTAATAGCGTTTGAGGAACTGGCCGGTGAAGGAGCCGGGAGTGGCGGCAATCTTAGCCGGGCGGCCCTGGCCGACGATGCGGCCGCCGTCCTCGCCGCCCTCGGGGCCGAGATCGAGAATCCAGTCGGCGTTGCGGATCACGTCCAGGTTGTGCTCGATGATGATGATCGTGTTGCCCAGGTCGGTGAGCCGGTGGAGAACTTCGAGCAGCTTGCGCACGTCGTCGAAGTGCAGGCCGGTGGTGGGCTCGTCGAGCAGATAAAGCGTGCGGCCGGTCTGGCGCTTTGATAGTTCGCGGGCCAGCTTCATGCGCTGTGCTTCGCCTCCGGAGAGCGTGGTCGCGCTCTGGCCCAGGTGAACATAACCCAGGCCCACGTCCACCAGGGTTTGCAGCTTCTGTCGCACCTGAGGAACGTCGGCCAGCACAGTGAGCGCGTCCTCGATGGTTAGCTCAAGAATGTCGGCGATGGAGTAGCCATGAAACTTTACGGCCAGCGTCTCCTGGTTGTAGCGGCGCCCGTTGCAAATCTCGCACTGCACGTAGACGTCGGGCATGAAATTCATTTCGATGCGGCGCTGCCCGTCGCCCTGGCAGGCCTCGCAGCGGCCTCCCCCCACGTTGAAACTGAAGCGGCCGGGCTTGTAACCGCGTTCGCGGGCTTCGGGCAGCATGGCGAAAAGATCGCGGATGGGCGAGAAGACCTGGGTGTAGGTGGCCGGGTTGGAGCGCGGCGTGCGGCCGATGGGCGATTGATCAATGCGCACCACCTTATCGATCTGCTCGGCGCCGGTGATGGTGTCATGCGCGCCGGGTTCCTCGCGCGAGCCGTAGATGCTCTTGGCCAGCGAGCGGTACAAAATGTCGTTGACCAACGTGCTTTTGCCCGAGCCGCTGACGCCGGTGACCAGTGTCATCACTCCCAGTGGAATGCGAATTGTCACGTCCTGCAAATTATGCTCGCGCGCGCCGGTGATGGTGAGCCATTTGCCGGTGAGGGGCCGCGGACGTATGCGTTGCAACATTCCGGATGCGCCGGAGAGATAGCGCCCGGTGAGCGACTCGGGGCAGGCCATGATTTCCGCTGGCGTGCCCTGGGCGACGACCTGGCCGCCCAGGCGGCCGGCGCCGGGACCGAGGTCGAGAATGTAATCGGCGTGGCGGATTGTCTCTTCATCGTGCTCGACTACGAGCACGGTGTTGCCCAGATCGCGCAGTTTTTCCAGGGCCTGTATCAGCCGGTTGTTGTCGCGCTGATGCAGGCCGATGGAAGGCTCGTCGAGCACGTAGAGCACGCCGCGCAGCCGGGAGCCGATCTGCGTGGCGAGGCGAATGCGCTGCCCTTCGCCGCCCGAGAGCGTGGCAGCGTTGCGGTCCAGCGAGAGGTAGGTGAGGCCCACGGCGCAGAGAAACTCCAGCCGCTCGGCGATCTCGTGACGGATGCGTTCGGCAATGAGCGACTCGCGCGCTGTGAATTTCAGGTTGATGACCGCCGACAGCGCGCGATTGAGCGGCAGGGCGGTGAAGTCGGCGATAGAAAGACCGCCGATCTTAACCGCCAGCGACTCCGGGCGCAGGCGCTTGCCGCGGCAAACGGGGCAAGGCGTGGCGGACATGTAGTTCATCATGTACTCGCGATAACCGTCGCTGTTGGCCTCTTCCACACTGTCGCGCAGGTAGCTCAGAATGCCATGGAAGCCGGTGCGCGGGGCCTCGCCTTTGGGCGGTCCGTAAACCAGTAGGTGCTGCTGGCGTGGGGGCAGCTCCTCGAAGGGCGTTTTGAGATCGATCTTGTAGCGGTCGGCAGCCAGATGAATGAGCTTGAGCAGATATTGCGAGGTGGAACCGGGGCCGAGACCGTCCAGCAGCGGCTTTGACCAGTCGGTGATGACCTTGGCGGGATCGAGATCATAGAGCGACCCCAAGCCGTGGCACTCCGGGCAGGCACCGAAGGCGGAGTTGAAGCTGAAGCTGCGCGGCTCTAGCCGGGGCACGTCGAGTCCGCAGACTGGGCAGGCCATGCTGGATGAGAACAACTGCTCCTGAGGCTTGGAAGGCTCGGAGCCGCTTGCAACCGCGGCCAGCACCAGACCATTGGCCAGTTGCAAAGCCTTGGCGACGGCCAAATCAAGGCGTTTTTCCACAGAAGGCTTGCCGGGGGGAAGCGGGAGCGCATAGGCAGGCGGGTTCTTGAGCAGGATGCGATCCACGACCGCTTCGATGGTGTGGTTCTTGCGGCGGTCGAGCAGCACCGGCTCAGAGAGGTCCATCAGCTCGCCGTCCACGCGGGCGCGAAAGCCCTGCCGGTCAAGCTGGTCGAGCAGTTCCTTGAACTCGCCCTTGCGTCCGCGGACAATGGGCGCCATCACCGTGACGCGCTCGCCGCGGCCCAGTTCCAGGATGCGCTGGACAATTTGATCCGCCGTCTGGTGGGCGATGGGCCTGCCGCAATTGGGGCAGTGGGGCGTGCCAATCGAGGCGTAGAGCAGACGCAAGTAATCGTAGATTTCGGTGATGGTGCCCACCGTGGAGCGCGGGCTGCGGCTGGTGGTTTTCTGCTCGATAGAAATGGCCGGCGAAAGTCCCTCGATGGAATCCACGTCGGGCCGCTCGATCTGGTCAAGGAACTGGCGCGCGTAGGCCGAGAGCGTCTCCACGTAGCGGCGCTGGCCCTCGGCATAGATGGTGTCGAAGGCCAGCGAACTCTTGCCCGAGCCGCTGAGGCCCGTGACCACCGTGAAGGTGTTGCGCGGGATGCGCACATTGATGTCGCGCAGATTGTGCTGGCGCGCCCCGCGCACCGAGATGTGAGAGATGGGCATGGTTGAATTCGAATTCCTGATGGCGGCACAGGGCTAGAGTTTTTTGTGGCTGCCGTCGCAGAGAACCGGATTGGCGCTGTGCTTGCAACCACAGAAGTGAGCGGTTTTGGATTCAGTGGTCTCGAATTTTACCGGCGAGAATCCGGTGCCCTTGTGGCTGCCGTCGCAGAAGGGCTGGCTGGCGCTCAGGCCGCAGGCGCACCAGTAGTAGCTCTTGCCGGCTTCGACCTGGACGGCATAGGGACTCTTTTGGGCTATGGTTGGTTTGGGCATGGGGAACTCTCCTTGAAAGTTGGTACAAATATTATCGCCGAAATCGGAGAACGGCTGCGGCCTCTTCTGCGACATCTGATGGCAAGAGCCAATAACTGATTCCTGACCCCTGTCGTTCAGTTTTGCGGATTGCTGGGCGGTTGCACTGGCTGTGCGCGCTGCTGCTGCATCTGCTGTGGGGTGAGCGGCGGTCTTCCAGGTACGAAGCCGGACCGGTTGGGAGGTTGCCCCGGCTGCGGTTGCTCATCCGTGTCGGAGTCTTCTTCGCTTATCGGTGCGGGATTGGGATTGACGGCTGCCGTTGTTTTTGTCCCGGCGTGGCGGAGACTGAGCAGAATCTCGCGCGGGGTTCCCTGACCCTGATCTCCGATCAGGATGACGTTATAACCAGAGCCCTGCAGAAGCTGGCTGAGCACATCGCGCGCCGGGCCGGGTCCGAAGACGCCAAAAACTCGCTGGTCGGCGTCGAAGCCTTCCACTGTTGCGCCGGTTACGGTGGACACGTCTGATAGAATCTGCGCCAGGCTGGAGTTGGCGGCGTCGATGCGCAGGCCCTGGCTGTCCCAGGTAACCGAGGCTGGAGAGGGCTTTTCGTTGGCTGGCCACTTTGGAATTTCAGGCGCGGGAGGCGTTGTGGGAGCAACCGTAACCTGGGTCGTTGAGGTTTGTACCAGGACCGCGACCGGACGCTTATGCTGATGAGCCGGCTTGTGCGCCGGAAAGGATGATACAGCGGTTGCCGGAGCCTGCGCACGCAACATCAGCGCCCCGCACAGAGTCGCGACGAGAAGCGCCAGCAGCGCAAACCCCCGCGCGCGAAGGAACCCTAGCGAAAGCTGCGAGTTGATCTGGAGGTCAATGCGCATGAAAACCGCTCCATGTCACGGCATTCCCTTGCCGCTCTACTGTACTAGACTAACAGTGGCCCGCGGACGCTCATGCAAGAGTTTTCGCGCGCCGGAGAGGGTTCAACCGATGCGCCTCTGCTGGAAGGTTTTTGCCGCGCCAGCGGTTCTGTTGGCGGGTTTGGCAGTGCCCATGTCTGTCTACGCCACAAGTTGCACTACGCAGGCCGCGTTGCTGCCGCAGGACCGCAGCGCACTGACGGCGGCCGGGGGACGGCTGGCTGTGGCAGTGGCCGAGCAGGATCTTGTCGCGTTGAAGGCCGCCCTGCTGCCTGCCTTGGCCCAGGACTGGGAGGGAATGCGCGGGGTGGTGGAGTCTTCCGCGTCGCTGATGAAGGGCGGGCAGATACAACTGCGCAGCCTCTACCTGCTGGACGCAACCAGTTTGGCCGCGCCCGCCGACACGCAGTTCTTCTGCACCAGTTCGAGCGGCGCGGTGACCGTGACCCTGACCATGCGAGCGCTGCCGCCGGGCCGCTACGCCGTGGTGCTGGCCGATGCGGTTG
The DNA here is from genome assembly GCA_052145195.1 of Occallatibacter sp. Lineage (GTDB taxonomy): Bacteria > Acidobacteriota > Terriglobia > Terriglobales > Acidobacteriaceae > Telmatobacter. The sequence goes on from JBKQPC010000008.1 coordinate 29,614, forward strand.
GAACGCCCTACGCCGGCCAGTTGGGCTTCATCCTGGTTTGGAACGGCCCCGCCTCGGGCTGGAAGCTTGGCGGCCTGACAGTCCGCCCAGGCGCTCTCGACGGGGAAGATGGCGTCTGGTGGTGGTCGCACGCCCGCGAACTGGCCAGGTCGGATCAGCCGTGGGCCACCTGGTACGCCTACGAGACGGCGCGGATGCTGCTGCTGCCGGTGGATATTCTCTCCTCGCCCAACCTGGAAAAGCTCGGAAGCGAGCAGACTGCAATCAAAGATTCCCCGCAAAACGCCTTTCCTTTGACGATTCCCGACGGCCCGCGCACCTGGAAAATCGACGCGGTGCGCCTGGACCCTTCGCTGCTGCACGCTGACCTAGGCTTGGCCTACGAATCGCTCGGAATCACGGACCCGGCGGCCCAACGGACGGAAGCGATTGCCGTGCTGAGCGCGTTCCTGAAGACGCAGCCGGGATTACGCGAAAACTTTCATGGCATGTGGGCCTACGCGGTGAAGGACGGCAAGCGAACGCCGGTACTCGAACTACCTATGGCGCAGATACCGTAGAGGTAGGGGGCCAGACTTGGTATTCCCCAAAGCACTTTCCGGAGAGAAGACAGAGAGAAGATCAAGATGACCAGAGCACGGCTCGATGGCATGTATTTATTGATGTTGGGGAGTCTGGTTTTTATTTTGATGGGCGCTGCCATGGAGAAAGCCTCTTCTGTCCCGATGTTAGATTTCAAAGGGCATTACTATCCTGCTCGATGCCTTATGCAGCACTGTGACCCGTACGACGAAGGTGAGGTACTCAGGGTATATCAGGCAGAGGAAGCAGATCATCCATCGGATAATGCCATAGTTCAACAAGTTGCGACGCGTTATATATACCTGCCCACTGCATTTTCCATCACGGCCCCCTTCGCGATGCTGTCATGGGGCGCAGCGCATATTCTTTGGATGATACTTACTTTTGGGAGCTTCATTTTTGCTGCGGTTCTTATCTGGAATCTCGGGGCAGATTACGCGCCAATCCTCTCTGGCATTCTGATCGGCTTCCTTCTCGCCAACAGCGAATTGCTAATCATTACGGGCAATGCCGCCGGAATTGCGATCAGCCTGTGTGCAATAGCTGTCTGGTGCTTTCTCCGCGAGCGTTTTGTGCCGGCTGGAATCCTGTGTTTCGCGATGAGTCTTGCCCTCAAGCCGCACGATACGGGACTGGTCTGGCTCTATTTCTTATTGGCTGGCGGAGTTTTCCGTAAACGCGCGCTGCAAACCCTCATGGCGACTGTTGCACTTAGTCTGCCAGCAGTCCTGTGGGTCTGGCACGTTGCACCACATTGGATGCAAGAATGGCGCTCCAATATGTTGGCATTTTCAGTACACGGCGGGCTAACAGACCCAGGTCCTGCTTCCACGGCCCACGGCCTCGGCATGATGATCAATCTGCAAGCGGCCATCAGCTTTTTCCGGGACGACCCACGCATTTACAATCCTGCCGGTTACCTTCTCTGTGCGCCGCTCCTGCTCCTCTGGGTGTTCGTTACTCTGCGGTCACGCCCCTCGCAGAAGAGAACCTGGCTGGCGCTGGCGGCCATTGCGGCGCTTTCCATGCTCCCTGTCTATCATCATCTGTATGATGCCAAGCTTCTACTGCTCACAGTCCCGGCTTGCGCCATGCTGTGGGCCGAAGGCGGCTTGATTGGTTGGGTCGCGCTGCTGGTGAATACCGCGGCATTTGTGTTGACCAGCGACCTTCCATGGGCAATCCTGCTGAGCCTTATCAAGACCATGCCCATGTCTACAAACGGGTTTTCCGGACAGATGTGGAAGGCTGCGCTGACCTTGCCGACTCCGCTTATCCTCCTGGTCACGGGCATTTTCTATCTGTGGGTCTATGTGTCGCGGACTTCTGTCTCAACTGAATCGGCGGAATCTGGAAGCCTCGGGGAAATACCGGATGCGTCGAGGCCGCCCGGTTCCGCATTGAAACTGAAAAAGCCACTCGACAGGCTGATTCCGAGCTTGCCTGGCGTCCATGACAGAAAGAGAAATTGAACATGACCAGAGCTCGGATCGATGGCCTGTATTTATTGATGCTGGGGAGTCTGGTTTTTATTTTGCTGGGCGCCGCCCTTATAAAGGGCGCTCAAGCGCCAATGCTGGATTTCAGAGCGCTCTACTATCCCGCGCGATGCCTTATGCAACACTGTGATCCCTACAACGAAAGCGAGGTATTGCGCGTATATCAGGCAGAGGGAGTATATAGCCAGCTAGATACCGCGAAGCAGCGAGTGATGGTGACGCGGTATGGGTACTTGCCCACCGCATTTTCTTTTACGGTTCCCTTCGCGATGCTGCCGTGGGGGCCTGCACACGTGCTTTGGATAACGCTTACCGTTAGCTGCATGATTTTTGGCGCGCTGCTGATTTGGGATCTAGGTGCGAATTATGCGCCGGTAATCTCCGGCTTCCTGATAGGTTTTCTGCTTGCCAACAGCGAAGTGCTCGTGATGCAAGGCATGTGCGCGGGAATTGTCGTCAGCCTTTGCATGGTGGCTGTCTGGTGCTTCCTTCGGGAGCGGTTCGTTGTGGCTGGCATCCTTTGCCTTGCGGTCAGTCTCGCCATCAAGCCGCAAGACACGGGCATGGTCTGGCTCTATTTCTTATTGGCCGGCGGAGTCTACCGCAAACGCGCGCTGCAAACCATTTTTGCCGCGGTTCTTCTGACACTGCCGGCAGTTCTGTGGGTTTGGCGCGTGTCGCCGCACTGGATGCAGGAATTGCACTCCAATATTCTGGCGTTTTCGGCACACGGCGGCATCAATGATCCTGGCCCTGCTTCATCAGGCGCTCATGGCCTCGCGTCTGTGATCAATCTGCAAGCGGTGTTCAGCGTCTTTTGGGACAACCCGCGCATCTACAATCCTGCCAGTTATCTTCTCTGTGCGCCGCTCCTGATCCTCTGGGTGATTTTTACTTTGCGGTCACGCCCTTCGCAGAAGAGAACCTGGCTGGCGCTGGCGGCCATCGCGGCTCTTTCCATGCTGCCCGTCTATCATCGGCAATATGATGCCAAGCTCCTGCTGCTCACGGTTCCCGCCTGCGCCATGCTCTGGGCCGAGGGCGGCTGGATCGGGAAGCTCGCGCTTCTGGTGAATTCCGCGGCGTTGGTGTTGACCGGAGATATTTCGTGGGCAGTTGTTCTTGTTCTCATCAACCACCTGCACCTGCCTGCGACGGCGCTGACTCAGCAAATACTGATCGCCGCGCAGGTCTTTCCTGCTCCGCTCATCCTGCTGGTTACGGGCATTTTCTATCTGTGGATCTATGTGCAGCGCTGTTCCGCCCCTGCCTCACCCCAGCCGCTGTAGAGATATGCTGGAGGTCTGAGAATTCAGGGGAGCCAAAATGTAAGGCCCTAGAAACGAGGGAAAGAAACAATGTCATCCATTATCGATTTGCGTTCCGATACAGTTACGCGGCCCACGGCCCAGATGAGGGCGGCGATGGCCGCGGCCGAGGTGGGCGACGACGTGTATGGCGAGGACCCCACCGTCAACTTGCTGGAGCGGCGCGCGGCGGAGAGATTCGGACGCGAGGCGGCGCTCTTTGTGCCCAGCGGCACCATGGGCAACCAGATCGCCATTCGCCTGCACACGCAGCCGGGCCAGGAGGTGATTGCCGAGTCGCGGGCGCACATCCTGGATTGGGAGATGGCCACGACGGCGGTATTTTCCGGCTGCCTGGTGCGCGCCGTCCCTGCCGAGCGAGGCATCTTGACCTGGAAGCACATTGAGCCGGCCATCTACGCGCGCGGCGCCTTTCGCGCGGCTACTGGATTGATTGAAATTGAGAACACCGCCAACCTTGCCGGTGGAACTGTAACACCGCTGCCGGTGATGCAAGAGATTTGGGCTGGCGCCAGGGAGCGCAAGCTCCCAGTGCATCTGGACGGCGCGCGCATCTTCAACGCGTCCACGACGCTGGGCGTCGATGTGAAAACTCTAACCAGCGGCTTCGACACAGTGATGTTCTGCTTGTCGAAGGGGCTGGGCGCTCCGGTCGGTTCGATGCTGGTTGGCTCGGCGGAGCTGATGGCGCGGGCGCGACTTTATCGAAAGGCATTAGGCGGCGGAATGCGCCAGGCGGGAATTCTGGCGGCGGCGGGACTGATTGCGCTGGAGCAGGGTCCGGCGCATCTGCACGAGGACCACGCAAACGCGCGGTTGCTGGCCGAGGCGCTGGCGAAGATCAAGCGTGTCGCCATAGAGCTGGATGCAGTCGAGACCAATATCGTCGTCTTCCGGCTGAAGGGAGTGAGCGCGGCCGAAGTGGTGGCGCGGTTGAAGGCGCGCGGCATCTGGATGAGCGCCTTCGGCCCGGATGCGATTCGGCTGGTCACTCACCTTGACGTGGACCACGCGGCCTGCGTAACAACAGCCCAGGCGCTGACCGAGGAGATTGAAGCAGCGGCCAAGGCGGCGTAAGTGCGTTCCCTAATCCCTGCTTTACGGTTCCAGCAGAATCTTCCCCGTCGTCTTGCGCGCTTCGAGATCCGTCTGCGCCTGCGCAGCCTCGGAGAGCGGATAGGCGTGTTCTGTCCGCAGCTTGAGTTCGCCCTTTGCAATCCAGCCCAGAACATCGCTGGCTCTCCATTCCAGTTCCTCTCGCGTGGCCACGTAGTGCCACAGCGTGGGGCGGGTGATGAAGAGCGATCCCTTGCCGCTGAGCTGAATCAAGTCGAAGGGCGGCACCGGCCCGCTGGATGCGCCAAAGAGGACGAGCATTCCACGCGGACGGAGGCAGTTCAGGCTGCCTTCGAAGGTCGTTTTGCCCACCGAATCGTAGACCACGTCGGCTCCTTTGCTGTTCGTGAGCCGTTTGACCTCAGCCTCGAAGTCCTGCTTGGTGTAAAGAATCACATCCGCAGCGCCCGCATCGCGCGAGAGCTTCGCCTTCTCCGTGGTGGAAACCGTGGCAATCACCCTTGCTCCCAGCCGCGCGGCCATCTGCGTCAGCAGTAAGCCCACGCCGCCGGCCCCGGCGTGAACCAGCGCCGTGTCACCGGCTTTGAGTGGAAAAGTGGAATGGGAAAGGTAGTGCGCTGTCATGCCCTGCAATAACGCGGCGGCGGCCTGCTGCATGGTCAGCCCCGCCGGAATCTTGACCAGAGACGTTGCCGAAACCAGCGCATACTCGGCGTAGCTGCCCAGCACGCCCACCGAGGCCACCGCGTCCCCGGCGGCAAAACCCGTCACACCTGGACCCAGCTTCTCCACCGTGCCCGCCGCCTCGCTGCCGGGAGTGAACGGCAACGCCGCTTTGTATACGCCCTTGCGGAAATAGATTTCGATGAAGTTGACCCCCACAGCTTCCACGCGGATCAACACCTGCCCCGGACCCGGCAGCGGGATGGGCAACTCGGCGAGCTTAAGAACCTCCGGCCCGCCTGTCTCGTGCATCTGTATGGCTTTCATCACAGCTTCAGCATGAACCCAGAGGCCGTGTTGCGGCAAGGGCGTGGCCTGATGTATTTCTATTCCCTATTCCCTGCACCTTTCGACAGTACGTGCGGCTCTTCCGACACGCGCAAGCGCACCATGCTCTCAATGGAATACGGCGTGCATTGCCGGCCGGAGTAGAAGTGGCGCACACCTAACTCGCCCAGCAGGCCAATAGCCAGCAACTGAATGCCGGAGACGATCAGCACCGAACTAATCACAAACATTGGTGCATGTTGGAGCATTACATCCAGGTGCGGATTGAGGATCTTCATACCCAGCAGGACGGCCGCCATGCAACTGCCCACCAGGATGCTCAACGCGCCGAAGCCGCCGAAGAAGTGCAGCGGCCGGTTCATGTATTTGAGCAGGAAGCGGATGGTCAGCAAGTCAAAGAAGACGCCAAAGGTACGCCCGATGCCGTAGTGGCTTTTGCCGCGCGCGCGAAGTATGTTTTTGATGGGAATTTCACAGATCGACGCGCCATACCAACTGGCCAGCGCGGGGATGAAGCGGTGCATCTCGCCATAGAGCGGGATGTTCTGGATGACCTCGCGGCGATATGCCTTGAAAGTAGTGCCAAAGTCGTGGATGTTCACGCCGGATAGTTTGGCCATCAGCCAGTTTGCGCAGCGCGAGGGAAAACGGCGCATGATATAACTGTCAACTCGATCCTTTCGCCATCCCGAGACCACGTCGTAGCCTTCTTCGAGCTTTTCCAGGAAGTTGGGAATCTCGACGGGGTCGTGCTGCAGGTCGCCGTCCATGGCCAGGATGAACTCGCCCGTGGCGTGGTCGAAGCCTGCGGCCAGCGCCGAGGTCTGACCGAAGTTGCGGCGCAGTTTGATGACCAACACGCGGCTGTCGACCGCGGCAATCTCCTCCATCAGCTTGCAGGTGTGGTCGTCGGAGCCGTCGTCCACCAACACCAGCTCATAACTCTCGCCCACCTGCTCCATCACCTGCTTCAGGCGTGCGTACAAGACGGTCACGTTTTCCTCTTCGTTGTGAAAAGGAATGACAATGGAGTACTTAGGCATATTGATAGTGTAGACTCCATAACGATGAAATAGGATTACATCTCTTTTTAGTATGATGCTATTCCGTGCATCAACAGCATACGGACGCGATGGAGAAGTTAAAATCTATCGTTCCAGCTCCTCGAGCATGGTCTGCATCTCATTGACAGCATGGTGGTTGCCGCTAATTGTCGCACAATCGATGCCGGCCTTCAGCCGGGCGATCGCTTCTTGATTGCGACCCGCCTCGGAAAGGGTTTGCGCGGCCATGAAGTAGCCCGCCGTGTAGCCCGGATCATTTGCCAGTAGCGTGTCGAACTCGGCCAGAGCCGCGGCTGTCTCGCCCCGGCCGGCCAGTTCCATGGCCAACCCGTAACGGGCAAAACTATTCTTTGGGTCCTGATCCAGAATCGTTTTCAGCCCTGCAATCTTATCCATTTTGCTCGAATATGCGGCCACCCGGCGCCGCGTGGATTTGCGTAATTGGCGGCGATTGCTGAAACTGAAATCAGCGCCCTTTCAGGACAGCCACCGCCAGCTTCATTTTATCCGGCGGCAGGCGACTCTGAGCAGCACTACAGGAATGGAGCAGATCCGATGAGTCAGACGAATTCCATCGAAACCAACCCCGCGGCCCGCACCGTCGCCAGCACGCAATCGGAGATGACTGAGCTGATCCTGCCCAACGATACCAATGTCCTGGGCAACCTGCTGGGCGGGCGGCTGATGCACTTCATCGACCTGACCGGCGCAATGGCCGCCTACAGGCACGCGCGAACCTATATTGTGACCGCGGCCATGGACCACATTGATTTCATCCGGCCTGTGCATCTGGGCCATCTGGTCACGCTTAGGTCCAGCGTCAATCGTGCCTTTGCCACCTCCATGGAAGTCGGCGTGAAAGTGTGGGCGGAAGACACGCAGACCGGTGTGCTGTCGCACGTGGCCAGCGCCTACCTGGTCTTTGTTGCCATCGACAAGGAAGGCAAGCGTGTGCGCGTCCCCCATTTGATACCAGAGACTCCCGACGAACACCGCCGCTATGCCGATGCGCTGCTGCGCCGCGAACATCGCGAGGCCGAAGCCGCCCGCCGCAAACAGGAGGCGCTGGCCCATGCCGCCCAGGAAGGCGCGAAAGACTAAGAACCACAAACAGCGTGAATCGCATCTGATGGACAATAGTGTTTTTCATACAAGGAGCAACCAATTACTATGGCGCATTCGCCTAACCTGCCTTCGCCCGTCGCTTTGCCGGGCATATCGAAGATCATCGCTATTGGTTCCGGCAAAGGCGGTGTAGGCAAGACCACCGTCGCCGTCAACCTGGCTATCGCGCTCAGCAAGCTTGGGGCACGCGTGGGCCTCATCGACGCCGATGTCTACGGCCCCAACGTGCCGCTGATGATGGGTTCCAGTCAGCAGCCGGCCATGGGCGAGGACAATCGTATACTTCCCAACCTGACCCACGGCATCAAGACCATCTCCATCGGATACATCTCTCCCGGAGACAAGCCGATGGTGATGCGCGGACCGATGTTGCATCAGATCATCCGCCAGTTTTTGCAACAGGTGAATTGGGGCGAACTGGACTACCTCATCGTCGATCTGCCTCCCGGCACCGGCGACGTGGTGATTTCATTAGTCCAGACCGTGCCGCTGACCGGAGCCGTGGTCGTTTCCACGCCCAGCGATGTAGCCCTGCAGGACGCGCGCAAGGCTCTGGAGATGTTCGCTCAAGTTAACGTCGAGGTGCTGGGCATCGTGGAGAACATGAGCCACTTCACCTGTCCACATTGCCACACGGAGATCGACATTTTCTCCCGGGGCGGAGCCGAGCGCACCGCGCAGCAGTTCAATGTTCCTTTCCTGGGATCGATTGAGCTGGTTCCCGCCATCCGCGAGGGCGGAGATCGCGGTCTGCCCGTTGCGCTGGCCGGCCCCAAGAGCCCGCAGGCTGCTGAGTTTTACGCCGTGGCTGAAAAACTGATGGTGCAGGCCGATGAGGCCGCGGCCGCCGCCACGGATGTGATTGAAATAAGCTGAACAACAGACTGACATGGACAGGACACAACAGCAAGCGTCTGAAGAGCGAGAGGATCATCTGCCCGTTGCGGGATCAGGTGACGCATAAGCTGTGACCACGACCCATGCAACTTTCTTTGGATCACGCGCATAGAAGGATAGGAAATAGGGACGGCTGACAACCACCATGTAACGGCGGGATTTTCTCGTCTGTCGCCACTCATAATCGATTCTTCCGGGGTTCTGCTGTGTTGCTTTGAGTTTCAATTCTCCCGATTCTTCAATCTTCGCAAAGTTTTTAATTGCTTCGGATGCAACCCGCTGGGGATCTCTTAACGCCCATGCGCGCGAGCCGAGATCGGCTTGTTTCTGGTCTTCCACAACACTGTTTCCGGGAAAGATTGGAGAAATAAACATCCAATTCCAGTCAGGCTCATCCGGAGAGGCACTATAGTCGAGGTCGTCCCTTAACTGAGGACTCACCGATTTGATTTCTTGAATCACCAGCAGGCTGCAACATCCCATATGACCGTACCCGCCCCAGGCTCCATTTCTAAAAGCCTGTTGTTGTCCAGCAAAGAAGCGGCCTATGATTGTCGCGTGAAGAACATTGCCTTTGTGATCCGAGCGGTAGGGCTGACGGGTTTGACGATCAAATTCCTTGAATTCTTTGTTTTCTACAAGGGGTATGGAAATACCTTCGATGATCAAATCCTGGGAATGCTTGGCATTAGGAGTGTTCCCGCAACAATACATCGTATTTGAATTGGTCTTGCCACCATATTCAAGCCAGACATCAAGATTCGACCGGCAGATCGGATCGAATAAAGTGAAATCCTCAAAATCAGAGGCGACGAAGCCTTCCACTTCGACTAATTTGTGGTTATAAGCTGGTGGGTCGTTTTTGAGTTGACAGACAGTGACCTTTTCCGGCTCTTCGCACATGGCAACTCCAGAAAAACAGAGGATCAATACAATGCCACTGAGCAAAAGCACTGATTTTCTCATGCTTGTCTTCTCCTGCCACTCTTGTCGTTTTGTCCTGAATCTGAAATATCTCACACTATCCGTACAAATGTTATAACCGGTCACAAGAAAAAAGCGAGGCGTACGCCCCGCTTTTTATTGTCGCACCGGAAGAAAGGCGCGGCCTAAGAGGCTTCCATTCATCCTTCGTCACATGTGCGCGATCAGCTTTTGCGCCACCGCCTTGGAGAGTGCGATCTTCTCGGGAATCGATTTGCCGAGGAACATGGAGATAACTATCACGTCTCCCTTGGCTTTCACGGCCAGGGCGGTCCCAAAGAAGATGGCGCCGGAGCCTATGCCGGGGACGTCTTGCACATCCTTGAACTCCTTGCGGGCGTTGGCGGCATAATCGCCGAAGCGCGGGCCGTCACCGGAGTGAATGATGATGCTGAACGACTTGAATGCGTGACCGAAGCGGCAGGGATCTGTAGGGCTGCGTTTGAGTTGCATGCCTACAGCGGCCGAGACCTCGTCCTCCGTAAGCCGGTTGCAAACGTTCTGGGCAAACGCCGCCGCATTCGACAAGGGCAGCGCAAGTAAGATAGCGCTAAAGAACATATTGGAAAGTTTCATGTTTATAAGTTTATGTCCGGAGTGTTACCGGACTGTAAATTTCAATCGCGACGGGGCCACTCTGGAGCAAAAGAAAAGCGAGGCGCGAGCCCCGCTTTTCTCCCGGTTGAAAATGCAGTTTACCGCCAGTGTCCTTCCTGGAGCTCCCAGTGATCGCCATGGCGGACCCACCTGTGCGCGACCCAACGCTGGTGTTCACGGGGTGGACGCTCCCAGCGGCCTGGAACCCAGACGTAGTGGTCGCCTTCCCAACGGTGATAGCCGTCGATCCATACGTAACCCCGATCTGGTGGCCGGCCGCGCTCTTCATGCATAGGCGGTGGGGGGCCGATGCGGACAACAACCTGCGCAAACGAGGCCGCAGGCAACAATGTGAAAGCTAGCAATAATGCTAGTGCAATCTTCTTCATCATGAATCACATCCTCCAATGATTGTGTTTTTCCGGGGCTTACTGAGAGTTCGTCTGCGTTCCGGATTGTTGATGATTTCAACGGTCTTCGGCGAAAATAGTTGCGGTCCAATGCAAACCGCACTCGCTCTACATTTACTCCCACTGGTTTCCGCATGGATGTACCAAATTGCTCAGAGTTATGATGGACGAATGAAGCTAGGGGCTTCAGACCTCAGTTCTGAAACCTGGAAAACTACAAATATCAACTACATGCGAATCGAGAAGATGACCATGAGCAGCATTTCCATTGCAGCGGATGATCGGGTCTTTGTTTTGACCGGCGCAGGCATCAGCGCGGAGAGCGGGTTGCCCACCTTTCGCGCAGCGGACGGCTTGTGGGCGGGAAATCGGATTGAGGATGTATGCACACCCGAGGCCTGGGAGCGCAATCCATGGAAGGTGTGGGAGTTCTACGCCGGACGCCGCAAGGCAGGCGCTGAGGCCAAGCCGAACCTAGCGCACATTGCGCTGGCCGAGTTGGAGCAGCAGCTCGGCGACCGCTTCTTTCTCTGCACGCAAAATGTCGACGACCTGCACGAGCGCGCCGGTTCGCGGCGGCTACTGCACATGCACGGCGAGTTGTCCAAAGCGCACTGCGAAGACGATTGCGGCCGGCCGCCGGTTGAGGATCATGCGATTTATTGCAGCTTTGAGGATGTAGGACGCTGCGCGTGTGGCGCAAGGCTGCGCCCGCACATCGTGTTTTTCGGCGAGATACCACTGGAGATGGATCACATTCAGCAGGAGATCGCCAATGCAACGCTGATGGTGGTCATCGGCACGTCGGGGTCGGTCTATCCGGCGGCTAGCTTTGTCCATTGGGCGCGGCAGCACGGCGCGCGCACCGTTTACGTGGGGCCGGAGCCGCCGCTGAACGCCTCGGCCTTTACCCACGTCGTCGAGGGCAAGGCGGGGGATGTGTTGCCGGGGTTGTTTGTAGTCGAGCGGAGTTAGCGCAGTGTGCGGGGTGCGCGTGGTCTCCCACCCCGGACGCTCATGCAAGAAAGCGAAGAGGGTGGGGGCACAGCGCGAGCCTATTTCTCGTCGGAAACTGAAACCGGCTCGGGAAACGCGAACGGCTCATAGGCTTTCAGCCACTCGGTTTCCCGGTCGAGCCTTGCGCGTTTGGGAACTTCGGTTAAATCCTGGTCGTGCGCCGTGCGGTGGACTTCGGTTTGCGCGGGGCGCCATGCGTTGGGGATGGTTTGCATTCAGTTTTCTCCGTTTCTTTCTCTGCGGCCCGAGGGGCCGGTTCGGTTGCTTCAGTTGGTTTGTTGGGGCCGCTGCCGGCAGATTTGATGTACTCCACGCGCCGGAAGCGCAGCGCTGTCCAATCCTCGTCGATGGCGATGGCGCGCACGGTGTCGAATCCCAGGGCTTGCAGTGCGTCCCAGCCGGTGTCGCGATTGAAATCGCACGTATGCTTTTTGGACGTGCCCTTGGGATAGGCAAACCACACGATGGCATCGCCAGGGGCGCGCGCGGCCACTGCTCCGGCCAGCGCGTCCACCTCGCTCTTGCGCGTCACAAACGCCAGAAAGAAGCCGATCACCGGGACCGATTCAATGTGGTGGTGAATGGTGAGCACGTGAAGGCGCGCAAGCTCCGGCAGAAAGCTCTCGGGGGCATGCAGAACGAGGATCTCCTGCTGATCCGTCAGGTTGAGTTTGTTGAATATTTCACTCATGGAATCTCATGATATCCCCATCGCGGAAATAATCTGCAAATCCCGGCAGGAATTTATTCATGTAATATCGGTTTATCCCCAGCTTGATCCCTATCAGGGAGGAGGCGCCTGTGCCCAAGTCGAATCTATCTGCATCGCCCCAACCGCTTTCTGCATATGAATCAGGCAAGCAACGTCCGCTGCGCGTAGCTCTATTCGGCTTTGGGACGGTGGGCAGTTCTGTTGCGCGGATTCTAATCGAGTCCCGCCCCGAGGGACTGGAGTTGACCCACATCTACGTACGCAGCCTGGCGAAAAGACGTGTGGACTGGGTTCCTGCGAGCGTGGCGTGGAGCGAGGACGCCGGCGCGGTGTTAGCCTCGGACGTGGATGTCGTGGTGGAGCTGGCAGGCGGCCTTGATCCGGCCGGAGGCTGGGTGCGCAAGGCGCTCAGCGCCGGCAAGAGCGTGGTGACCGCCAACAAGAAGCTGATCTCCTGCCAGGGTGTTGAGCTGGAGCGGCTGGCTACGGCTGGCGGCGGACAGTTGAAGTACGGTGCCGCGGTGGCTGGCGGTATCCCTGTGATTCCGGGGCTGGAACAAGGGTTGGCCGGCGATCAGATTGTGCGCATCGAGGGCATCCTGAACGGCACCTGCAACTTTATTTTGAGCAGAATGCAGGATGGCGCCGAGTACGCCGCGGTGTTGGCTAATGCCCAGTCTAAGGGCTATGCCGAGGCTGATCCCACCGAGGACGTGGGCGGCTTTGACGCGCGCGCCAAGCTGGCCATTCTCATGCGGCTGGCGCTGAGGGTTCATGTGGACCCGGAAGAAATTATGCCTCTGCCCATCACCACCATTACATCCATAGATTTCAGCTATGCGCGCGAACTGGGCTGCACTATCCGCCAGGTGGCGCGGGCAGACAGAGCTGGCGGACAGATTGCAGCCAGCGTGGGGCCGATGTTGGTGGACATGCACTCTCCGCTGGCCTGGTCGCGGGGGACGGAGAACATGGTGATCTTTACCGGCCACTACGGCGGCGATGTGGTCTTCAGCGGCCACGGCGCCGGCGGCCATCCCACTGCAGTGGCCGTGGTCAGCGATTTGCTCTCTCTGGCCCAAGGGTCAAAGAGAGTTGAGGTTGCAGCGGTTGCGGCGCGCTTGAGCGCCGAGTTCGAGGTTCCCCATTACATCCGCTTCCTGGTCAACGACAAGCCGGGAATCATTGCCGACATTACGGTGGCGCTGGCCAAAGAGGGCATCAACATCCGCGCCATCGTGCAGAAGCCGGGCTATCCATCTCATGCGCTGCCTTTTGTGATGACCGTCGAGCCGTGCAAGCCCTCGGCCCTCAAACGCGCCCTGGGAGCCATGCGCGGCAGGAGCTACCTGCTGCAGGAGCCGTTGGACTTGCAGATGCTGGAGTAGCAGGGAATAGGGACTAGGGACTAGGGACTAGCCGTTTGTTATTTGGCCGTCTTGACGGATTCGACGAAGAGGCTGTGCACGCGGCGATCGTGCGAGAGCTCGGGGTGAAAAGTGGCTGCGAGGATGCGGCCCTGGCGAACCAACACCGGGAAACCATCGCGCTCGGCGAGCACCTCGACGCCCGGGCCGATCTGAGTGATGCGCGGAGAGCGGATGAAAACCATCTCCAGCGGCCCTCCGGCGAGGGAGGTTTCGGCGGTGACGATGACTGAGTCGATCTGGCGGCCATAGGCATTGCGCTCGACGACGGCATCAAGCACGCCCATGCTGCGCTGCGCGGGGTTCAACACCTCCCGCGCCAACAGGATCACTCCGGCACAGGTGCCGAAGACGGGCTTGGTGCGGCAAAACTCCTGCAGAACCTCAAAAAAGCTGTGTTTCTCGAGGAATTTGAGCATGGTGGTGGACTCGCCACCGGGCAAAACAAGTCCATTCAAGCTGGCTAACTGCTCCGGCTTGCGCACCTCGACCGGCGACGCGCCGGCCTCGATGAGGGCTTGCGCGTGGCTGGCGTAGTTGCCTTGGATGGCCAGTACGCCGATGACGGGCTTTGTTCCCTGAGTCAATTTCCTTCCTCTCGCGAATAATTGAAGGGATTGAAGACTTCTACGTTGAACGGTTTGAAGTCCTTGATGTTTCGCGTAGCGACGATGAGCCGAAGCACACGCGCCGTGGCTGCAATCATGGCGTCGGCGCTCTGATCGGCAGAGACTCCGTGCATCAGACGCGCCCATTCGCGAAAAATTGCTCCGTCGGCGGGAAGAATGGTGTAGTAGGTCATCAGACCTTCGATCCATGACTCCAACTCCGCAGCCTTGGCCGGGTCCTGTCTGCGCGTAATCTCCGCTCCCGACTGAGCTTCGGCAAGAACGACCGCCGGAATAGCAAGCTGATGAATTGGAATCGACCGCCGCCAAGCCGACACTGCGCCGTGAGGGCGTGGTTTGCGGAATTCCGAGACGATATTGGTGTCGAGAAGATAGGTCATGATCGTTCTTCATCGTCGAAGGGGAACGGGCGAAGCTTGAGGATCGGGCGCGGTCCAAAGGGAATGTCATGCGGGCCGTTGGGGTCGAGCAGCGGGTCGGGGATGGATTGCCTGGCGCGCTCCCTCAGGTGCTTCCACTCGTCGATGGGAACGAGGACGGCTGTTTCGACGCCGCGGCGGGTGAGCACTTGCGGGCCTTCCTTGAGAGTGGCGTCGAGGAATTCGCTAAATCGCGCCTTTGCGTCGTAGACCTGCCAAGCCATGGGAAACCTCCGCTGACATAGTCATATCACTAGTCATATGACTATGTCAAGCAGGTGCGAGTATGAGTGCGGCGTGGACCGGGAGGTCCACTCGACAGCCGGCCAGGAGGCCAGCGCTACTCTATTATTGGACAGATGGAGTCCAATTCAGATTCGGTCGTTTATGGGTGGATATGGATGTGTTTTTTGAAGGATATATGCGTGTTTATGCGTGAACTGACGGAGATATATGCGTGTTTATGGATGGAAAAAGACAGGAGCCAGGGACTAGGGACTAGGGAATAGGGAATAGGGAATAGCCACCTGCGGTGGGGCCAGCGGCCAATTCGACTCGGCATCCGTCAATGAAAAGCAGACGCAGGTCCCCGTTCGGCTACGCTCAGGGCAGGCTTTCGACTCCGCTCAGGGTGACACGAAATAGGGAACAGGGGACAGGGATCAGGAATTTGAGATGGACGGCTTGAAGAAGTCCGATGTTGAAAATTCTGCTTACAATATCGAGCTAAAAACGTGTTACCATCGCTGATAATATCGGCTCCGCGGCGAGGCTCAGCAGGGTTGAGTTTCGTGGTCAGTGTTCCCCATATTCCCCGTACGAACCGAAAAAAATTGAGAGGTTACAAATGAGAAACTATTCTCTTGCAATAGGCGTCGCGCTCTGCGCGCTGACGACTCTGGGTCTTTCCCTGCCGAGCGGTGCGGCGTCCGCAAACCATGTAGAGACGCTGGGGCCGGCAGATCAAGGAGCGCTTACACATTTCAACGTTTACCTGCCATTGACACATCAGGAGGTTTTGGAACAGTTGCTGCGCGACCAGACCGATCCGACGTCGTTGAATTATCATCACTGGCTGACACCGGCCGAGTTCAAAGCGCAGTTCGGACCGAGCCGTTCCGACGTGGCCAAAGTGAGAGCAGAGCTAGAGGCCGCCGGATTAACGGTGGTGAGCGAAAGAACGCAGAGCCTGGAAGTCGAGGGTCCTGTATGGGCCGTGGAAGCGATGTTTGCGACGCATCTGCAGAGGGTGCGAACCGAAAAAGGCCGTGTGAAATTCGCCGCCGCCGAGGGCTATCTGCTAATGCCTGACACGCTGACCAAAGTGGGCGCCGTGATTCCTGAGTTCACGACACATCTGGTGGCGCACGTGCACTCTACAAAGCGGGCTTTGCCCCTCTCATCCACCGATCCGCTCTTCCGGCTCAGCAGCAACGATAGCTTCTTCTATCCGAACGATCTGAACGAGGCTTATCAACTGCCGTCCTTTCAGACCGAGATTGCGCCGTTCCGCTCACGGCGTCCGGCGCAGATCGCTGGCGTGGGCGCGCATATCGGCATCGTGATTTCGTCTGTGATCAGCCCTGCCGATTTGGATAGCACCTTCAACTCGACGCTGAATCTTGGCGGGGGAGACTTGCTCATCCAGGCCTATTCGGCGAACTCCAATTTGCCGGTGCCGACGGTGACGATTCGCGCAGTGGACGGCGGCAGCGGCGCGTTCGATCCCAGCAGCGACGACGCGGCGGAAGCTTCACTCGATACGCAGATGTCATTGGGGACGGCCCCCGGCGCTCAGGAGACAATCTACGACATGCCTGAACTGAGCGACGCCGCCATCGCGGACGCCTATACGGCAGTCGATGAGGACAATGCGGTGGATATTGTAAGTTCTTCGTTCGGCGAATGCGAGTTGGACTTTACCGCGGCCTATAACGGCGGGGTCGACTACACCAGCATTCTGAAGACATTCCACGCGCTGTTCCAGCAGGGCAACGCGCAGGGCATCACCTTTTTGGCCAGTTCCGGGGACAACGGCGCGTTGGCTTGCGTGTCAGCTTCTTTTGCCAACAATCCGACCAATGGCACATCGTTTGTTCCCGGCGTGGAGAATCCCGCGGACGACCCGAATGTAACGGCAGTGGGTGGAACGAACCTTTCGACGACCGCGACGCCGGGCGTGGATGACGCGACTTATGCGACGGAAAACGCGAACTTCGATCCCCGGGTGCCCGCGGAGTTCCAGATCAGCGCCACGACTACGGTTACCGTGAAGGACAACACCTGGGGCTCTGGCGGCGGATTCAGCAAGATCTTCTCCAAGCCGTTCTACCAGTATCTGGTCAACACCGGCAGCAATCGGCACCGTTCCGTGCCCGACGTTTCATTGATGATGGGCGGCTGCCCCGGAGATGCGGACCTGGCTGCGCAGAATTGCGTTGTTCTGCCTCGCAGCGCAGCCATCGTCTGGATCGGCGGCCAGGCTTATCTGCTAATCGGCACGAGTTCTTCATCGCCGGAGATGGCTGGGGTGTTGGCGCTTGCCGTGGAGTTGAATGGCGGCGGCCGATTGGGAAACGTAAATCCGCTGATCTATACGCTGTCCGCAGTACAGACCATCAGTGGCGGCACTCATGCGCCTAAGCCGCTCCAATTCTTCCATCGGGAGATCTGGGGAAACAATAACTTCTTTACCGTGTCGCCGGGGCAGGCGTACAGCGAAGTGCTGGGCAACAGCACGCTCGACGTCAAGAACTTTTTGGGCCTGTCGTTCGCAGCGCCAGCCGGTACGCCTGATACACCAAGTAATCCGTGAGACTGAGACGGAAGCAAATTTTCAAACCATATGTGAATCCCCGGTCCCCAAATGCGAGGGAGCTCCACCCCACGGACGAAGACCTGTCCGTGGGGACCCCGATCCTGGGGCACCCAGCACACTACTAAATTTGCAGATTATATGGGTATATATGGATGTAATAGAAAGCATCAGGGGATCAACCGATGCTTAACACAGACAAAATTCAGATTACTCACGAGATGCTGCTGGCGGTGGGGGAGCTTGACGCGTTCAAAGGGGCGTGGAATGGGCTGCGCGGCATTGGCCTGAAGCCGTTGACTGCGCTGCGGCGGGCGGCGGGGATGGAAAGCGTGGCCGCGTCGGTGCGGATGGCGGGCGGACGGCTGACGGATGGGCGAATTGAGCGGCTGATGGAGGAGACGGTGGAGATCGAATATCCATCGGGCGAGGAGTTCGACCCGCTGGGGTATGCCCATGCGCTGACAAAGATTCTGCATGGATGGAAGCAGATGCAGGCGAGTGAAGCGCAAATTCTGCGGTTGCACTTTTGGCTGATGGGCTTTGGCAGGCGAGCGGGGAAAGAGGCGGGGGAGTACAAGAGCTGGGCAAGGCCGCTGGCGGCGGCCGACGAGGAGGGGCGCAAAGCGGGGATCAGATTGCAGACGGCTGATGCCAGAAAGACACCGGAACGGATGAGGGAGCTTGCCGCCTGGCTGGAGAGGGAAGAGCGCGCCGGGAAGATGCACAAACTGCTGCTGACGGGGATGTTTGTGGCGCGGCTGCTGGCGATTCATCCTTTTCTGGAGGGCAACGGGCGATTGAGCCGGTTGCTGACGACGCTGCTGCTGTTGCGGTTTGGATATGAGTACGTTCCGTACAGCTCGCTGGAGGCGGTGCTGGAAGGATACGGAGAGGAGTACCCGAGGGCCTTGCGGCGTACGCAGATGACACTGGGTGGGGATGCGCCGGATTGGGAGCCGTGGCTGATGTTTTTTCTAGACGCGCTGCGGGAGCAGAAACGGCGGCTGGCGGAGAAGGTGAAAGAGGAGCGGAAGTTGCAGGCTAATCAGACGGAGCTGAGCGTGGCGATTCTGGAGCGGGTGCGGAAGGAGGGACGGGTGCGGATGGCGGAGGCGATGACGATGACAGGAGCGAAGCGGACGACGCTGCGCGAGCACTTTCGCAAGCTGGTGCGGGAGCGGCGTCTGGAGCAGCATGGGGAGTGCAAGGGGACGTGGTATTCGGCGGCGTGAGGACTGGCCGTCCAGGCGGGGACTGCGGCGTGGAGAAGGAACGGGGACGGGTTTCCTAATTTTCGCTGACAAGAAACGAAGGAGAGGGCACTCGGCAACGCCTTGAGTCAAGGAGCTAATCTTCACTTAAGTCATGCCCTGATACAAAGCGGACATTCCTTCAGGGGCTAAAGCCCGGGAATTTATTTATGGCATTTAAGGCACGACTGAAGTCGTGCCCTGACGCTTCTTGCTGACCCGAATACATTCCAGCTAAGAAAATTGTTCCACTACAGACGGCTGAAGGCGGCTGCCCCACCGCAGGTGGTGCGAGCGAATAGTGAGCGTTCGCCTGGACGGCCAGTCCCGCCTGGACGGCCAGTCCTCACCAGCCTCGGGTTTGGAGTTGGTCTTTCTCTTCGATGGCGGCGGCGGCGAGGCCTTTCATGGTTCCGGTGACCTGGGCGGCGACCTCGGCTAGGATTTTGGGGTCGTTGTAGTGGGTGGTGGCGACGACGATGGCCTTGGCGCGGGAGACGGCTTCGGCGCGCTCCTTGGGATCATTTTCGACATCCAATGGAGTCGCCCGCTCCTTCATGAAGATTCCCGAACCGACGAAGATGGCCTCTGCGCCGAGTTGCATCATCAGAGCTGCGTCGGCGGGGGTGGCGATGCCGCCGGCGGAAAAATTCGGCACGGGCAGCTTGCCGGATTGCGCGACCATGCGGATCAATTCATACGGAGCCTGATGGTCCTTGGCGGCGGCGTAGAGTTCCTGTTCGCTGAGGACGGTGAGGGCGCGCATCTCGCGAATAATTTGGCGCATATGCTGGACGGCGTGGACGACGTCGCCGGTGCCTGCTTCACCCTTGGTGCGGATCATGGCCGCGCCTTCGGCGATGCGGCGCAGAGCCTCGCCCAGATTGCGCGCGCCGCAGACAAAGGGAGTAGTAAAGGCGTGCTTGTCGATGTGGTGGGCCTCGTCGGCGGGAGTGAGGACCTCGCTCTCGTCGATGAAGTCCACGCCCAGCTCCTGGAGAATTTGCGCTTCGGCGGTGTGGCCGATGCGGGCCTTAGCCATCACAGGAATCGACACGGCGGCGATGATTTCTTTGATGAGCGCGGGGCGGGCCATACGGGCCACGCCGCCCTCGGCGCGAATCATGGCCGGCACGCGCTCGAGAGCCATGACGGAGGTAGCGCCGGCCTCTTCGGCGATGCGCGCCTGCTCGACGCTCATCACGTCCATGATGACGCCGCCTTTGAGCATCTCGGCGAGGCCGACTTTGAGGCGCAGGCTGGTGGCGGTGATGCGGTTGATTTCGTTGGATTCCGGCATGGAAGTGGCCTCGCTTGGGGGCGGATTGCGAGCTTGATAAGGCCGCAAACCGCGCGCTGGGTTCAGTTATTAGTGTAGCAGCGATGCAGATGGCGGGATGAGCTTCGAGGTATCCCACCCATTCCGCAAAAAAAAGCGGAATGGATGGGGCACGGAGGATCCTCGGTTGAACCAGAACCGATCCCACACTGAAGCAGAAGCGATCGCGCATTGGTGAAGGTCCGAACTCCTCGATGCGCTGGTAGACGCAGCGATTCCTGAGTTTTTCCCAATCCAACTGTTCCCTTTCTGGTCATCTTTCTGCATGAATTCTCAGCGCATGGCATCCGTACACCCACCGCCGTCGCCGTCCAGCGCGTCGCCGCTCAACGTGCCGCCGCGCACGCCCGATCTGCCGGGAGGGGATTTGGTTGCCGCTGAAAAGGCGCTGGTAGTCTCGCCTCACCTGCCGGAAGGGGCGCAGATCAAGCTGACACCGCCGATTGCGCGGCTGCCGGTCGAGCTGGAAGTGGCGGTGCCGGTGCGGGATTTTCGCGTGCGCAATTTGCTGACCCTGGAGCCTGGCCAGGTGATCGAGACGCAATGGGAGCACGGCGCGGATATGCCCCTGGCCACGGGCGACGTGCAATTGGCATGGAGCGAGTTTGAAGTCATCGATTCTCAGTTGGCGGTGCGCGTGACCCGGCTGGTGTGACAAAAACAGGGACTAGCCACCCCAGCGAGCAACAATCGCTCGCCGGGGACCCCGGCAGGGAATAGGGACTAGGGAATAGGGACTAGGGACTAGGGAATAGGGAATAGGGAATAGGGATTGGGGACTCAAGCTGTCGGCTGGGATTGGAATCGGAGTGCGATGAAAGCAAATGCAAAAACGATGGCGGTGGGCGGGTTGGCGGGCTGGTTAGTGGGACGGCTCAAGGGCCGTGGCCGCAGGCAACCGAGGCTCGAGATGGTGGAGCGGATTGCGCTGGCCCCGCGCCAGTCGCTGGCTTTGGTGGAGGCCGAGGGGCGGCGTTTTCTGGTGGCCACTTCGCCGGAGGGCGCGCCAGCGTTTTATGCGCTCGATGAAGGAACGGCGCGGCCCACAGTCGCGAGAGAGGCCGTGAGCAGGCGGCGGGGCGTAACCAATCGGCAGAGTGGGCCACTGGCCGAGAGGATCTCATGGTAGCTGCCTTCATTTTGGCGGCGCCGGCCACCATGCCGCTGTTGCCTGATCTGAATGCGCGCCTTCGCCCCTCGGATTCGACGCCGTGGACGATTCTTCTGGTCCTGACGCTGATCACCCTGCTGCCGGCGATTCTGATGTGCATGACGCCGCTGGTGCGGCTGCTGGTGGTCTTCCACTTTTTGCGCCAGGCGCTGGGCACGCAGACCGCGCCTTCTAACCCCACGCTGATGGGTCTGGCGCTGATGATGACCTGGTTTCTGATGACGCCGGTGCTGAACCAAATGGACCAGCAGGCGGTTGAACCCTATCGGCTGGGACAGATCACGGGCTGGCAGGCCATCGACCGCGGCGCGCAGCCGGTGAAGCACTTTTTGCTCAAGTATGCGCGGGAGAAGGATCTGGCGCTGTTTACCGCGGCGGGGCAGATTCCGCGGCCCGCGAAGCCCGACGACCTGCCCATGCGGGTGGTCGTTCCGGCCTACATTCTTTCGGAGCTGAAGGCCGGATTTGCCATCGGCGCGGTCTTGTTTCTTCCCTTTCTGCTGATCGACATGGTGACGGCGGCGATAACCACCTCGATTGGAATGTTCCAATTGCCGCCGGTGGTGGTCTCGACGCCGTTGAAGATTCTGCTGTTTGTGATGGTGGACGGCTGGAACCTGCTGGCCAACTCGTTGATGAAGAGCTTTTGAGGAGGATGCGATGACCCCCGACCTGGTTGCCGAGCTGCTGCGCCAGCTGATGAAGGAAGCGCTGATTCTGGCCGCGCCGCTGCTGATTGCCACGATTGTGCTGAGCTTCGTGCTGAGCCTCTTCCAGACCCTGACCAGTTTGCAGGAGCAATCGTTGACCAGCGTTCCGCGCCTGGGCGCCATCGCCCTGATTCTGCTGGTGGGGATGCCGTGGTTTCTGGGCCGGATGGCGGCCTATACGCGCTTGCTGCTTTTCGACCTGCACCGTTATCTGGGGTGAGAAGAGCCGCAAACAGCCATTCGCTAACAGCAAGAGAAAGATGATAGAGATGCCGGACTGGACGAGCTTTCTGACAGCCATGACGCTGACCCTGGTGCGGGTGAGCGGGATGCTGGCCTTTGCTCCGTTCTTTTCATCGACGGCGTTGCCCCTGCGTTCGAAGGCGGTCTTTGCGGGCGCGATCGCGTTTTTGCTGGCTCCGCTGGTGGCCACGCTGCCCAACGCGCAGCTCTCTTTAGGTTTTTCTTCTCTTTTGGGCGAGCTGGCGGTGGGGCTGGTTTATGGGCTGACACTCGCGCTGCTCAATGAAATGCTGCTGTTTGCCGGCCAGATTGTGGGCCTGCAGTTCAGCTTCTCGCTGGTCAACCTGCTGGACCCGGCCTCGACCATCCAGACGCCGTTGCTGGGCGAGCTGTTTCAGTTGATGGGCACTCTGGTGGTCATTACCGCCGGCCTCGACCGCATCATGCTGGCATCGATGGTGCGCAGCTTTCATGTGGCGCCGCTGGGCGGCTTCGCGCTCGCGCCCACCTCCGCTCTCGAGATTGTGCGCGCCGCCGGGGGCATCTTTCTGGCTGCCGTGGAGCTGGCCGCGCCGGTGCTGGCCGCAACCCTGCTGGTGGAGGTGGCAGTAGCTCTGCTGGGCAAGCTCAGCCCGCAGTTGCCGGTGATGATGATGACCGTGCCCCTGAAGACTCTGACCGGCTTTGCCATTCTGATCGGCTGCCTGTCCCTGTGGCCGCGCTTCATCGAGGCCCGCTTCAGCGGGCTGCTGGATCTGGCCGAGCGGTTGATTGGCCCTGCGGGCGGCAGCGTTTCTTTGCTGCCGCAACGGATCGGAGGCTGAGCGATGCCCGGAGAGCCCACCGAACAGGCAACGCAGCACCGGCGCGAGAAGGCGCGCAAGGAAGGCGACATCCTGCACAGCCGCGAGCTGTCTACCGCGGCCGGAACCCTGGCCGGGGTGATGATGCTGGGCGCGGTGGGCAGCCATCTTCTGGCCGCCTGGAGAGAGACCTTTGCCGCCTTTTTGAATCTCGGTCTCCCTGCCCGCTGGGAGCCCGGCGAAATCCAGCCTACGCTCTATGCTTTGCGCAAGCTGGCCTTCACGGTTCTTGCGCCGCCGGGGGCGATGATGGCGGCGGTGGCCGCGGGCGCTCTGGGGGTGGGCGTCCTGCAGACCGGCGGCATCAACTTCCATCCCGAGCTGGCGGGCTTCAAGCTGGACCGCATCAATCCGGTCTCGAACATCAAAAACCTCTTCTCGCTGAGGGCCGCCGCGCGCCTGGCCAAATCCTTGATTCCGGCCGGTATTCTGACGGTTTTTGCGGTGCAGCGCATCGCCCGGCAGTTGACCATCCCCCCGTTTTCGACCACGCGGCTGGAGATGCTGGGCGCGGATGTCTACGGGCTGCTGCTGGCCGCGGCATGGCTGCTTTTTGCCTGGTCTCTGATCGACTACCTGGTGGAGTGGCAGAGCCGCGAGTCGCGCCTCAAGATGAGCCGCGAGGATCTGCGCGACGAGTACAAGGAGACCGAGGGCAACCCGCAGATTCGCGGGCGCATCCGCAACCTGCAACGCCAAGCGCGCCGCCGCAAGGTGAAGGCCGACGTATCGAAGGCCGCCGTGGTGCTGACCAACCCCACCCATTACGCCGTGGCCCTGGGCTTTGATTTTGCCACCATGGAAGCGCCAAAAATGCTGGCCAAGGGGCGCAACCTGCTGGCCGAGGAGATCAAGGCCGAGGCCCGTTGGGCGGGGGTGCCGATTATCGAGAACCCGCCGCTGGCCCGCTCGCTCTATCGTTCGGTGGAGGTCGGCCAGCCGATCCCGGTGGATCTGTATGCCGCGGTGGCGGCCATTCTGGCCTATCTCTACCGCCAGCGCCTGGAGGCCGAGATGCGCGAGCGCAGAGCGCGCGAGGCGGCTGCCCGGACACAGAGCCAGAACCGGCGTCCCGGCACTGAATATCGAGGAGGTCCGCAATGAGCACGACCGCTCTCGCCCCGAACGCCATGCCCTCGGCGGGCTCGATTCTGATGCGGCTGCGCGAGTATGTGCTGCCCATAGTCACCATCAGCGTGATCTTCGTCATGCTGGTGCCGCTGCCGGCCTACGCTCTGGACTTTCTGCTGACCCTGTCGATGGCCGCCTCGATCATCGTCTTTCTCTCCGCCGTGCAGATCCGGCGGGCCGTGGAGCTGAGCGTCTTTCCCACATTACTTCTTCTGCTAACACTTTTCCGGCTGGCGTTGAACATCGCCTCGAGCCGGAGAATTCTGCTGCACGGGCAGGAGGGCACGGCCGCCGCCGGCAAGGTCATCGAGGCCTTCGGGCAGTTTGTGGTGGGCGGCAACTACGTGGTGGGCTTCGTGCTGTTTCTGGCCCTGATCGCCATCCAGTTTTTGGTGGTCTCGCACGGGGCCGTGCGCACCGCCGAGGTAACCGCCCGCTTCACGCTGGATGCATTGCCGGGCAAGCAGATGGCCATCGACGCCGACATGAACGCGGGGCTGATCGACGAGCTGGAGGCGCGCAAGCGCCGCCAGGCGATTGCCCGCGAGGCCGAGTTCTACGGAGCCATGGACGGGGCGGCGCGCTTCAACCAGCGGGATTCCCTGGCCACGATTCTGATTACCGGCATCAACATTATCGCCGGCCTGCTGATCGGAACCCTGCAGCAGGGCGTGGAGCTGGGCGAGGCCGCGCGCACCTATACCGTGCTGACGGTGGGCGATGGGCTGGTCACCATCATCCCCTCGCTGCTGGTTTCGGTGGCCGGGGGCATCACCCTGACCCGCGCCAACTCGGCTGGATTGCTGGGCGCCGAGATCCGCCAGCAACTACTGGCCAAGCCGGTCACCCTCTACGTGGCCAGCCTGGTTTCGGCCGCCATGTGCCTGATTCCGGGACTGCCCAAGCTGGCGTTTCTGAGTGTGGCGGCCGTGCTGTTTTTTGCCGGGCGCCGGGTGGCGATGAGCGCCGCCTCAGCCCCAGTGGCCGAATCGGGAGTGGTGGAGAAGAAGAAGGCGGGCGAGGCGGCCACTTCCGATCTTGCCAACCTGCTGCGCCTGGAAGAGCTGACCCTGGAGATTGGCTTTCAACTGATTCCGCTGGTGGACGAAAAACAAGGCGGGCAACTGCTGAACCGGGTGCGCGCGCTGCGCCGCCATCTCTCCGCGGAGATGGGCTTCCTGATACCCGCGGTGCATATCAGCGACAACCTGCGCCTCAGGCCGCGCGAGTACCTTTTTTCTCTGCGGGGGATGGAGATTGGCCGCTGGCAGACGGAAGGGCCGCTGTTGCTGGCCGTCTCGGGCGACCCCAACCGGCGTCCTCTGGCCGGCAAGGAGGCGCGGGAGCCGGCCTTTGGCGTGCCCGCGATATGGATCGATCCGTCGCTGGAGGATCAGGCCATCGCCGCCGGCTACTCGGTGGTGGATGCGGTGACGGTGATTACTACCCATCTGGGAGAACTGATCCGCCGCCACGCCTGGGAGCTGCTGGGCCGCTCGGAGACCAAGCGCCTGATGGACGCGCTGAATGAGAGCCATCCAAAACTACTCGAAGAGCTGGTTCCCAAGCTGCTCACCCTCGGCGAGGTGGGCCGGGTGCTGGAACAACTGCTGCGCGAGCGGGTCTCGATCCGCGATCTGGGCTCGATTCTCGAATCCATGCTGGAGACCGCGCCGGTCAACAAGGGCGTAGTGGCGCTGGTCGAGGCCTCGCGCCAGTCGCTGGGCCGGCGGCTGATCCAGCCGCTGCTCGATGGCGATGGCCAGTTGCCGGTACTGCTGCTCGATGGAGCGCTGGAAGAAGAGATTCTGGCCACGCTCGCGCCGGAGACCGGCCAGAGAATGCTCTCCACTGGCGCCGTGCCCGGAACGCCGGTGGTCCGCCGCCTGGCCGATTCTGTGAGGCGGCTTATTCCCGCCTCCTCCGCAGCGGCGCTTCCCGTGCTTTTATGCCCTAGTCCAGCCCGTTATCACGTCAAGCGATGGCTGGAGCCGGTGATGCCTCGTCTGGCGGTGGTCGCTGCGAGCGAGATTCCTCCGGAGATTCGCCTGCGTCCGGTGGGAACGGTGCGCTGAGGAGTAGGGACTAAGGGACTAGGGACTAGCTGGGTTAGAGGTTTCAAACAAAAGGGGCGGGGATGGGGACTGATACGGCGAATCCGGTTGCGAGCCAGAGGACGCCGCGGCCGGGCGCTTCAGGGGGCGGCTATCCCCCGGGCGGCGCTCAGATGCCGGTGTTGACCAGCGAGCAGGAGCGGGTATTGCTCGAACACCTGCCGATTGTGCGCTTTCTGGCCCGCCGCATTCACGAGCGGCTGCCCCAGCACGTGGACATTGAGGATCTGGTTTCGGCCGGGGTGGTGGGCTTGATGGATGCCTTTTCGAAATTTGACCCGGCGAAAAAAGTTCAGTTCCGCAGCTATGCGCAGTTCCGCATCCGGGGAGCGATTCTGGACAGCCTGAGAACGCTGGACTGGAGCCCGCGCGAGCTGCGCAGGAAGGGCCGCGCGGTGGAAGAGGCCATACGGGCGTTGACGGCCAGGATGGGGCACGCGCCGGACGAGGCCGAAGTGGCGATCGAGATGGCGCTCACGCTGGACGAGTACCAGCAGTTGCTGGGCGATTTGAAGGGATTGGAGATCGGCACTCTGCACCTGGAGCGCAACGAGGAATCGGGCGAGGAGGAGCTCTCTTATATTCCCAGCCGTCCCGAGGATGACCCGCTTTTCAACTGCCTGCGCGGTGAGCTGGTAGAACGGCTGGCCGAGGCCATTCAGAATCTGCCCGACCGGGAGCGCCTGGTGATGAGCCTCTACTACTACGAGGAGATGACCATGCACGAGATCGGCCTGGCGCTGGGGGTGGTCGAGTCGCGGGTCTCGCAGGTGCACGCCTCGGCGGTGGTGCATCTGAGGGGGGCGCTCAAGGATCTGGCGGCGCGCGGGGTATTTGAGCGGCCGCGCTCGCAGAAAGCGGCGGATCGGGCTCGGCGGTGACAAAACAGGGAACAGGGAACAGGGGATAGGGAACAGGGGATAGCGCATGGCGGAAAAGACGCTCAAGCAGAACGAGATCGATGCCCTGTTTCAGGCTGCGCTCAGCTCCACGCCCGAGGCTCCGAAGGCCGAGGCGCGGGCCCGGGCCGTGGCCTACAATTATTCCTCCGCGGGGCAGATTTCGACCGAGCAGTTGCGCGCCATCAGCATGTTGAACGACCTGTTTGCCCGCAACCTGACGCATAACCTGGCGGCCTGGCTGCGCACCCGCTTCCAGGTCAACCTGGTCTCTGCCGAACAGATTCCCTTCAACGAGTTTCTGCTGCGCATTCCCGAGATCAGCTACGTAGCCTCGGTCCGCATGGAGCCGCTGGGCGTTCTCGCCGTGCTGCAACTGGACCTGGCGCTGGCGCCTCCCATCATCGATCTGCTGCTGGGCGGCGAGGGCCGGGACGGGCCGTTGCGCGAGCTGACCGACATCGAGGAGTCGATTCTGGCCAGCGTTGTCGAGATCATCTGCCGGGAGTTGACCGCGGCCTGGCAGCCTGTGGGGCTGAACTTCAACTTCGAGCGCCGCCAGATGCAGACCCAGGTGGCGCGCATCATGTCGGTCACGGAAAAGACCCTCTGCCTGAGCTTCGAGATTCGCATGCCGCACTCTTCAGGCCTGCTCAATCTGGCCTTTCCGGCGGTGGTGGCCAACACCATTTTGCGCCGCCTGAGCTCGGACTGGGCCCGCCGCCATCATGCGGGAGAAACGCGGGCGCGCATGGAGGCAGCGGCGCGCCGCATCCGCTTCGGAGCCTCGCTGCAACTGCCCGCCGTGCGGCTGGCGGCGAGCGCCATCGAGAACCTGGAGCCGGGCTCGGTTCTGCGCCTGGACCTGGCCGCCAACACCCTGGCCGAATGGAGGGTCGGAGGCCAGCGGCTCTCTCTGGCGCAGGCCATTCGTCAAGGAACGCACCGCGCCGCTCGCATGGAGCGGCCGATCACCGAGGCTGAATTATGAAAAGCTATCTTGAGTGCTGGACCGAGGCCGCGACCGCCCTGTTTTCCCAGGCCCTGGCCGGAGAGCCCCAGCTGGTCGAGTCGCAGCCTAAACCGCTGGAGGAGGGCGCCTTCGGCTTTGCCGCCACCCTCTCCGGGGACGAGCAGGGCCGCTTCAGCGTAGTCCTTGACCCCGCGATTCTGGAAACAACGCTGGTGGGCGAAGGCGTGGATCAAAAGGCCGGCTGGGGCGAGCTGCTGCGCGAGGTGGCCAATGCCGCCGCCGGGGAGCTGTTGGCCAAGACCGGAAAAAAGTGCCATGTAGAAAAATTTGAGGAAATTAGCGGGGAGAGCAAGGCTTCGCGCGCCTTCCAGTTGAACAGCGGCGAGCGCTCCTTTGCGATTTTGGTCTGCGATGAGGTGCACGTTCCGCAGCCGGCAGTTCAGCCCGCCGCGACCTCCGCCGATGCTTCAGAGCCAGCGCTGCCGGGGGACCTCAGTCCCGGCATTCGCCTGCTGATGGATGTGGAGCTGGAGGTTTCGCTGCGCTTTGGCTGCAAGGAGTTGCTGCTGGGCGAGGTTCTCGATCTCGGTCCGGGAGACGTGGTGCAACTGGACCGCTCGGTGGCCGACCCGGTAGACCTGATCGTGGGCGACAAAATTGTAGCTTGTGGCGAGGTGGTGCTGGTCAACGGCAACTTTGGCTTGCGGGTAACCGAGGTGGCCTCGCCCAGGAAACGGCTGGAGAGCATCCGATGCCTATTCTGAGCCGGGGCTATAGCCCGACATTGCCTGCGCCGAACCGTCCTGAGCTCATGGAGGCAACCCTCCACGAACCAAAGCGGCAGCGGCGGGCGGTGGAAGCTGTGGGCGCGGGGACGCTTGCCAGAAGAGACGGGGAGGAGCAGAGCCGGGCGCGGAGCGCCCTGTTAACGACCTGCGCCAATCCCGAATGCGGCTCGGGCTGGCTGCACCTGTGGCGCTCGCGCCAGGCGCCGGTCTTTGAGGGCGGCTGGAGTTGCTCGGCGCGCTGCACGGCGGCGCGAGTGACCGCGGCGGTGCGCCGCGAGCTGGACGGCCGGAGCATGGCGGGCGAGACTCATCAGCATCGTATTCCGCTTGGCCTGGTGATGCTCGAGCAGGGCTGGATCACCTCCGGCCAGTTGCGCCATGCGCTGGAGGCTCAGCGGGCGGCCAAGGCCGGGCGGCTGGGCCATTGGCTGATGCGACAGCAGGGGGTGAGCGAGCAGCTTGTGACCCGGGCGCTGGGCCTGCAGTGGAGTTGCCCGGTGATGCCTTTGGAGTTTCACGACGCCGAAGCGCTTGCCGTTCTGGTGCCCCGTCTGTTTGTGGATGCTTTTGGCGCGCTTCCTTTGCGCGTAACCGCGGGCCAGCTCCTTTACATGGGATTTGAGGACCGGCTGGACCCTATTGTGGCCCTGGCCGTGGAGCGGATGAGTGGTTTGAGGGTGGAGAGCGGGCTGGTGCCGGAGTCGCTGTTTGATGCGGCGCACGCCCGCATGCTGAGCGCGAAGTTTCCCGCCGTGGAGTTAATGGAGGCCGTCTCGGAGTCGGCGGTGACGCGCGCATTTGCAAAAACCATCGAACAAGTGAGACCGGTTGAGTCGCGGCTGGTCAAAGTGCATGACTGCCTGTGGCTCAGGTTGTGGCGGCGGCTGCAAACTGGCCCCATGCCGGAGCCCGGGTCTGTCCAGGACCTGATCTGTTCGCTGGGGGCGCATTGAAGCGGGGCTGGAAGACAATCTCTCTCATGATTTGCCGTGCATCGCCGATAGAGTGAAGAGCGGAGGAGTCTGGGCATGAGTGAAGTACGAACCCTGATCGTCGACGATTCCTCAGTCATGCGCAAGATTGTGGAGCGTTCGCTCCGCCTGGCAGGACTGGAGCCTCTGGTGGTCTTTGAGGCCGGCAGCGGCAGCGAAGGGTTGGAGCTGTTGAAAGTCCAGCAGGTGGACCTGATCCTCTCCGACATCAATATGCCCTCGATGGACGGGCTGGAGTTTCTGCGCCAGTTGAGGGCCAAGAATCTGGCTCCGGGCGTCCCAGTAGTGATGATCACCACCGAGTCGAGCATGGAATTCGTGCAGCAGGCCATTCAGGCTGGTGCGCAGGGCTACATCCGCAAGCCATTCACCGCTGATCAGGTTAAGGAGCGGGTGCTGCCGTTATTGCATGCGGCGTAGCCGGGAGGCATCGCTGTGCTGTTGAACGGTGTGCGCAGAGCTGCGATCGCGATCTCCGCGGTCAGCGACAAAGCGGGGGGCGGCGGCATAGCTGGGGGCGGCGGCCAGGCTGGGGGCGGCGGCAGTAAGGAAATGGAGCGTACGATGGCGTGTTCATTGCGGGAGTCCGTGCATCTGGTCTCCGATCCCAAGAATCTGGATGCCAGCGTGGAAGAGGTCTTCAGTTTGATGCTGGGGGTCAACTGCCGGCGTTATACGGGAGCGATGGAGATCGCCGAGCCGGAGTCGGTGACCGCGGTGGTGGGCTTTGGCGGCCTGTTGAGCGGGGCCTGCGTCTTCCGCAGCGGGGCCTCGGCGGCCATCAAGATCGCCGCGCACATGACGGGCATGGAATTCGCTGAGGTTGACGATACCGTCAAGGACGGAATCGGAGAAATCTGCAATATGCTGGCTGGGGCGTGGAAGGGCAAGGTGCCGGATCTGGCGGCCAACTGCGGCCTGTCGATTCCCGCCGTGATCACCGGACAGAATTACACACTCCACGTGCAGGCTCCCGAGTTCAAGCTCCACCACATCTTCAAGTTCGACGACGCCAGCTTCGAAGTCACCATCATCTGCGATGGCCTGCAATAAAGCAGGGACTAAGGGACTAGGGACGTAGGGACTAGGAAATCAAGATCGGAAAACCCGGCAGAGCCTGCCTTTAGCTGCTAGCCGCCCCTAGTCCCTTAGTCCCTAGTCCCTGCACTTCAATTATGATGCTCTTCTAATCACTTCTGAGTCTCTTCCGGTCCTCCGCTTGCACTCTTCTCCTATGCATTGAGTCTGACCCCTGTGATGAGAGGTTAGACCTCTGGAGGAGGGCCGCGCGATGGACAGCGGATATTATGCGGCGATGACCGGGCTGGTGGCGCGCACCCAGGCTCTGGACATCGCGGCCACCAACCTGGCCAATGCGCAGACCCCCGGCTACCGCGCCGAGCAGGAGTACTTCCGCTCGGCGCTGATGGGGCCTGACGCCCAGGACTCGCAGTTGGGGCGGACCGTGAACAACTTCGGCCTGCTGGGAGGCGACCGGCTCAACCTGGGCCAGGGCGCGCTTGAACAGACCGGCAATCCGCTGGATCTGGCCATTGAAGGCGAGGGCTTTTTTCAGGTGCAGACGCCCAACGGCCCGCGTTACACCCGCGATGGCGGCTTTCATCGCACTCCGCAGGGGCAATTGGTGACGGAGGCCGGCGATCCGGTGCTGTCCTCGACCGGACAACGGATTCCCGTTCCTCCCGGCGATGTGGCGGTGGGCGTGGACGGCTCGCTCTCGGTGGCAGGAGGCTTAGTGGCCACCGTGGGCGTGTTTACTTTTCCGCAAGGCACGCAACTGGCTCCCGAGGGCGTCAACCACTACGTCGCGCCGGCGGGGGTTACGCCGGTGCTCTCGAAGAAAGCCGCCATCCACCAGGGAACGATCGAGAACGCCAACCAGGGCGTGATTCCCGGGACGCTGAACCTGCTGCTGATCCAGCGCGAGGCGGAGATGATGCAGAAGGCGCTGACCGTCTTCCACACGGAGTTCAACAAGATCGCCACCGAGGATATACCCAGGGTGTGAAAAAGGCAGGGACCAGGGACCAGGGAATAGGGAATAGGGAATAGGGAACAGGAACCAGATTCTTGAAGAGGAGCCAAAATGATTCGAGCCTTGTATACCGCAGCCAGCGGCATGAGCGCGCAGCAATTAAACCTGGACACCATCGCCAACAATCTGGCCAACTCCTCGACGACAGGATTTCGTCAGTTGCGCCTGGAGTTTCAGGATATGGTTTATCAAAATCTCGTAACGCCGGGGGCGGCGCAAAGCCAGACCACGGTCTCGGCGGGCTTGCAAATCGGCCTCGGCACCAAGTCGGCGGCCACCGAGGTGATCATGACCCAGGGCGAGTTGAACCAGACCTCCAACCCGCTGGACGTGGCCATCCAGGGCAGCGGGTTCTTCCAGGTGCAGCGGCCGGATGGAACCATCGAGTACACCCGCGCCGGACAGTTCCAGCTCAACAACCAGGGAACCATCGTGACCACCGACGGCGACCCCATCATTCCCACCATCACCATTCCTCCCAATGCCACGGCGGTCACCATCACCCAGTACGGAGTGGTCAACGCCACCTTGCCGGGACAGCAGAACCCCTCGCAACTGGGCCAGATTCAGTTGGTGACCTTTCCCAACCCCGGAGGACTGGAGGCCATGGGATCGAACCTGTTGCAGGCCACGCTCAGCTCCGGGGATGCGGTGCTGGGCAATCCGGGAGGAACAGAGGGTTTGGGGACCCTGCAACAGGGGTACCTCGAGAATTCGAATGTGGATGTGGTCACGGAGTTTGTGCAGATGGTGCTGGCGCAGCGCGCCTATGAGGCCAACTCCAAAGTCATCAAGGCGGCCGACGATATGTACTCTCAGGTCAACAACATGACGCACTAGAGCAGTGAACAAGTGAATGAGTGAACGGGAATCAGGGGTCAGGGAGGACGGCATGGGAACGGGGCGGATGAGAGCGGGGCTGAGATTGGCGTGGGGCGCAGGGCTGCTTTTGGCGGCGGCATCCACGGCCTGGGCGCAGTTATCCCCGCATTCCGGCGCCGAAGTCATGCTCTCGTCGGGTGGGTTAGCTTCGGTAGAAACTTTGGGACTGGGAGTGCAAGGGGATATTGTCCGCGAGATCGACGATCCGCACACCGGGGACCGTTGGCTGCTGGTGCGCAACGACCTGGTTCCGGGCGGGCCGGGGCGGCTGGTGCTGGTTGCGGCTCATCGAAAGCTGTCTGGCGGCGCAATTTTGCACCCGGCAGGCGAGGCGCGTGAAGCGGAGATTCTTCCCGTCATTCGCTCGGGAGACCGGCTGATCGTTGAGGAGCACACGGCGCGAGTCGATGCGGTTTTGGAAGCACGCGCGCTCTCACCGGCCGCTCTGGGGAGCGCGCTGGACGTGCGTTTGGCGATTGGCGGCAATCGATTGCGTGCAATCGCCCTGGGGCCAGGCCGCGCGGCGCTGCGAGGTATACGGCCATGAGACTGAGATTACTGACATCCGGGATGCTGCTGGCGGCCATGGCGATGGCGGCGTTTCAGCCGGCTCATGCCATCAGCCTCAAGAAGAAGTCGACACCGGGAATCGCGGGCAAGGAAACCCCTCCCGAGGCGGCGCTTAAAAACTATATCGAGCGGGTGCGGGCGCAGCAGGCGGCCGAGGTGCGGACGCCGGGCTCGATCTGGAGCTCAGAGGGAAGGCTGGTTCGGCTGGGCACGGACGCCAAGGCCGTCCGGCTGCACGACGTGGTCTCGATTGTGGTGAGCGAAAGCCTGGCGGCCACGACCGACGGGCAGGTGAAGAACTCTCGCGCTTCGAGCGCCAACTCCGCAATCACCAGTCTTTTTGGCAAGCTCAAGGTCTCAAACGCTCTGCAGAACCTTTTGGGGATGAGCGCATCCTCGGGATTATCGGCGCAGGGGCAGAGCACATCCAACTCCAGCTTGACGACGACCTTCGGCGCCGAGGTGGTGGACGTGCTGCCCAACGGGATGCTGGTGGTGCAGGCCACTCGCCAGTTGACCTTCTCGCAACAAACGCAGCTGATCAAGCTGCGCGGCCTGGTGCGCCCCGAGGATGTGAGCGCGCAGAACCAGGTGCAATCGACGGCCATGACCGATCTTGAACTGGAAGTGACCGGCAAGGGCATCGTGAACGACTCCACTTACCGGCAGAACCCGCTGGTGCGCTTCGTGGAGAGGCTGCTGGTGTTCTGAAAAACAGGGAATAGGGAATAGGGATTAGGGACTAGCTAACAGCTGAAAGCTAACAAAGGGACCAGGAATGCGCGTGGCGGATCACAGAACGGCGGAGCGCGAGAGGGGCACAAGCTTCTGGTGGTGGGTGGCGCTGGCCGCGGCGCTGATGCTGGCTTCGATGCTGTTTGGAATGCCGGCCCACTCCGAGACGCCGGGTCACCAGGCGCGGATCAAGGACGTAGCGACCATCGAAGGGATTCGGGACAATCAACTGGTAGGCTACGGGCTGGTGGTGGGACTGAGGGGCACCGGGGACAGCTCGCAAACGGTTTTCCCGGCGCAGACGCTGATCTCGGCGCTGGAGCGGATGGGCATTACCGTTCCCCAGACCGGGGCCAACAGCGCCAGCAACATGCAGGTAAAAAACATGGCCGCGGTCTTTGTGGTGGCCACGCTGCCGCCCTTCAGCCGCCCAGGCTACAAGGTGGACATCACGGTCTCCTCTGCCGGGGACGCGAGGTCGCTGGAGGGAGGCATTCTGCTGATGACCCCGCTTTACGGCCCGGACGGGCAGATCTACGCGCAGGCTCAGGGGTCGCTGGTGCTGGGCGGGTACATGGCTACAGGCGGAGGCAATACCAAGTTGTCGAATCATCCGACTACAGGACGGGTACCGGGCGGGGCGATGGTGGAGCGTGCGGTTCCATTTGAGCTGAAGCAGATGCGCGTGGTCAGCGTAGTGCTGAACGATGCCGATTTTCATACCGCCGAGCGGATGGCGGCGTCGATTGACAAGATGCTGGGCGCCAAGCGGGCGCGCGTGATCGATAGCCGCCGCGTGGAGGTAACGCCCATGCAGGATGAGGAGATGGCGGCGCTGCTGGACAAGGTGGAGGGCGTCGAGGTGGAGGTTTATCCGCGGGCGCGGGTGGTGGTCAACGAGCGCACCGGGACGGTGGTGATCGGAGGCACGGTGCGGCTGCAGCCGGTTTCGATTCTGCATGGAGGGTTGAGCGTCAACGTGATCTCCGTGAACGAAGTCTCGCAGCCCAACGCCTTATCTTCGGGAGGAACGACGAAGGTGGTTCAGCAGACCACGGTGCAGGCTGTCGACAAGCCGGTGAATCGCATTGACTTGAAAGAAGGGGCGACGGTGGAGGATTTGGTCCAGGAATTGCAGCGAATAGGGGCGGGAGCGCGGGATGTGATCTCGATTTTGCAGGCCATGAAGGAGGCCGGCGCACTGGAAGCCGACCTGGAGGTGCTCTGATGCTATCGATTGCAGCAACGTCGGCGGGTATGGGGGCTACGGCGGGTATGGAGGCTGCGGGGGCAGCAGGAGCAACGGGGGCAACTGGGAGTGCCTCGTCATCCGCCACGTCGCATCCCCGGCTGGTGAAGGCGGCCGAGGAGTTTGAGGCGCAGATGATGCAGGAGTTATTGAAGCCGCTTACTGCTGGGAACGGCCTCGATGGGGAAGAGAGCGACACGGCCTCGGGTTCGGGCGGTGCGCTGGGCGCGTTTGCCTCGGAGTCGTTGGGACGGGGGCTGAGCGAGCATGGAGGGTTTGGGATTGCCACGAGCATCGTGCGGCAGCTAACGCCGAAAGGTAACGCATCAACAACTGCTCAGGTAACCCGGGATTTGCACGGCAATACTGTCATGAGAGCCTACAAATGACTAGAGTGATTGGTAGGGATGCCGATGAAATTGGCAAGGAGTCATGAGTGATGGACATACGCAGCAGTCTTGAAGGATTGAAGTCGCTTTTGGGAACGCCGGAGGCAACCCCGGTCCAGACGCAGCAGCCGAAGAGTGGCGCGACGTCGGGCGGAAGCGCGCTGAGCAGTGACCAGGCAACATTCAGCAGCGCGGGCAGCGAGGTCTCTCAGACGGCCGGCGATACGGAGGTTCGCCTGGACAAAGTCGCCGGCATTCAGGCGGCGCTGGAGGCGGGAACCTATAACGTCTCCGCATCGGCAGTGGCCTCGAAGGTTGTGGATTCGATGCTGGGCAATTAAGCCATCTCCGGATTCGACGATTTAGTTGTGTGCAGAGGGATGGAAGCGAGTAGCTTCCCGGCAGGGACGAGAGGAGCGAGGGCTTGCAGGAGATGGGAGAGCAACGCGGGCGTCCGAAGCTGAAGGAGCTGGTAGTAGAGGCTTCGCGGGCGCTGGCCCGGCTGGATGCGGACCGGCTGGAGGAGTTAGCGCTCTCGTGCCAGGCCCTGAACCGCGATCTGGTGCATGATCGGACAGAGGAGGATGGGGATGCCAGCGCGGCGCTGGCAATTGAGAGCAAAGAAGCCCAGGGAGATATGGCGGTGTTCGCCAGAGTACTGGAGGCGACGCGGGCTAACCTGGGCGTGATGCTCCGGCTGCGGGAGTTGCGCGCCGGAAGGCTGGAGTACGGCGAAGGACACTCGAAATACGAAAGTCCGCAAATATCTGAATGGCGGCGAACGGAGAGCGGGCATGGGAACAATTAACTCCGCGTTCAGCATCATATCCGGGGCGCTGGATGCAGATCAGCAGGCGCTGAATGTTGTGGCCAACAATGTGGCCAACGCCAACACCCCCGGGTACACCGAGGAGACGCCCAACTGGCAGGAGAATCAGCCGCTCAACATCAACGGAGTCTCGTACGGGCAGGGAGTGACGGAGACGGGCGCCACATCCGAGCGGGACAAGGTTCTTGAAG
This sequence comes from Occallatibacter sp., assembly GCA_052145195.1. Classification (GTDB taxonomy): domain Bacteria; phylum Acidobacteriota; class Terriglobia; order Terriglobales; family Acidobacteriaceae; genus Telmatobacter. Next base: position 66,584 of record JBKQPC010000008.1, read on the forward strand.
CGCGGTTGGACCAACAGCATCAGTTGGCTTCAGCCTCCGGCTCGCGGCTGACGGCGCTCAATACGCTTCAGGCTTTGTTTACGCCGGACTCGGGATCGTCCAGTTCGACCGCCGGGGACATCGGTAGCGACATTACCAGCTTCTTCGACTCGTTTTCGTCACTGGAGGCCAATCCCACCGACAACGCGCTGCGCCAGAGCGTGCTTTCCACTGCGGGTACGCTGGCCGGGGACGTGTCGAACGCGGCGGCTAGCCTGGACTCACAGAGGTCGGCTCTGGACCAGGAGGCGGCCGGTGTGACCAGCCAGGTGAACTCACTGACCTCTGCCATTGCCCAGCTCAATCAGCAGATTCGGACCAACTCTCCCAACGCCGACGCGGGTACGCTCGAAGACCAGCGCCAGGAGGATCTGAGTCAGCTTTCGCAGTTGATTGGAATCAATCAGATTACGACCGAGAACAATGGCCTGGCGATCACCACCACCTCCGGCCAGCTATTGCTCTCCGAGGGGAAGAGCTATCAGTTGACCACCGGAATGGTGAACGGGGTGACAGATTTTTTTGTGGGCAATACGGATATCACCTCGCAGTTGGCCGCGGGCGGCGGCTCGCTGGGCGGTTATCTGACGGCGCGCGACCAGGACATTCCCAGTGTGCTCAACTCTCTCGATCAACTGGCTTACAGCGTCTCCACGGCGGTCAATACACAGAACAACAAGGGAACGGACCTGGATGGAGTCACCGGCACGGTGCTCAATCCCCTCTACATCTTCAGTCAACCCATCGTGGTGGCGGGCAGCGCGGCCAGCATGAGCGTGGTGATGACCGACCCGAACCAGATTGCCGCGGCCGCATTGGGAAATGGAACGGGAGATAACTCGAATGCCACGGTCATGGCAGCCATGGCCAATCAGGCGATTGTGAACGGCCAGACGCCGACCAACTACTACTCGAGTTTTGTGGCCAAGCTGGGTTCAACGGTCTCCGGCGTGCAAACGGAAAATACGGCGCAGAATGCCTCGGTGACCCAGCTGCAGACGCAGAACGATGCGCTCAGCGGCGTGAATCTGAACGATGAGGCCTCGTCAATGACCACGTTGGAGCGCAGTTATCAGGCAGCCACTCAGGTCTTCGCGATGTTGAACACGGTCATGGCCGCGGCGTTGAACCTGGGCGATCAAACGGCGGTTTCTTAAGACAGTGAACAGTGAACAGTGAAGAGGAATGCGATGCGGGTAGATCCCTTTTACATCACGAATTTGGCGGGTTCGCTGGATCAGGCTCAGGTGAGCGAGCAGCAGTTGACCTCCGAACTGTCGAGCGGGGTGCGCGTGACCTCCCTGAGCCAGGATCCGGTAGCTTCTGGAGAGAATGTTCTGCTTCTCAACCAGATGCAGCAGGACGACTCTTTCACGCAAAGCGCGAACCTGGTTACGGGCCAGTTGCAGGTAGGCGATTCGGCTCTGGGCAGCGTGGTTTCACAACTCACGCAGGCCATTTCTCTAGCGACCAGCGCCAATAACGGCACCATGAACCCGAGCGACGTCAAGTCCATAGGGAATCAGATCTCCGGCATTCTGAATGAGGTGACTTCGCTGGCTAACACCAGTTATCAGGGCCAATACATTTTTGCCGGCGGCCAGACTTTCACGGCTCCCTTCACCACTTCGACGGCTACATCGCCGGCTGTCACTACATATAACGGCGATGAAGACGTGAACTATCTGGAGACACCCAACGGGCAAAAGATCCAGTTGAACGTGCCGGGCGACCAGATTTTTCTGGGCACGGCATCGAATAGTGTCTTTGGATCCCTCAACGCCCTGATTGCCGATTATTCCAGCGGCACGGTGAATACCAGTCAGGCGGTGAGCGATACGCAGGCATTGGGCACGGCGCTGAACTTCGTTTCCCAGCAGCGCGTGACCATCGACAACTCCATAACCCAGGTTACCGCCGCTTCCGACGCCGTGAGCAACGTGCAGTCGCAACTGACCACCGCTCAGACTAACCTGATGCAGGCCGACATTCCATCGATCTCCACGCAGCTTTCCCTGACCGAAACGCAGCAGACGGCCCTTGAGGATGTAATTGCGCAACTGAATTCGACCTCGAATGACCTGTTCAGCAAGCTGCCGTCGTAACCACCTGCGGTGGGGCAGCCGCTCGCTTTTCGCTCGCACTGACTTCTTTGACCGAACTTCCAGCCACCTGCGGGGGATTGACCTCATCGACAAGCTCAGGGCAGGCAATCCAGGCGGGTGGCGCTTGCGCGCCCATTGCAATTCATACGCGTTTTCGCCTCGCCGTCTATACTCAAGGGGACGGGTTTTCCATGCTATCTATTCTTCGTTTTCTGTGGAATGCAACGCGCGGCCACCGGCTGGCTCCGTGGCGGAGCGAGTATCTGCGCTGGCGTGTGGAGACCTACTCGGGCAAGCGAGCGGAGACGCTGACGGACAGCGACGTGATGGGATTTCTCTGGACCTCGCGCTGGGAGTTTCTCAGCTATCTGGTGTGGATTAGCCAGTTGAACCACGAAGTGCGGAAAAGCAGCTAAAAGCTTTCAGCTATCAGCGAACAGTCGGTAACTGTAAGCTGTTGGTGTTCGCTGTAAACTTTACTCTGTATGAGATTCGGCTTAATACGCTTGGTTTGCTTGGCGATTACTGTAAGGCTTTTTACTGCCGCGGCCGCCGGCGCGCAGCAGATGCCTCCGGCTGAACCTCCACAACCAGTGCCCAGCGCGCACGCCGAGATTCCCACCCTGCGCGTGACGGCCAACGAGGTGCTGGTGCCCACGCTGGTCGAAAAGCACGGCGGGGGCGTGGTCTACGGCCTTAAGCCGCAGGATTTTGTGCTGGAAGACAACGGCGTGCCGCAGAAGATTCGCGTGCAGGAGGAGATGGATACGGCGCCGGTGGCGCTGGTGGTGGCGGTGGAGCTGGGCGGCGTGAGCGTGCTCGAATTCGACAAGCTGGCCAAGCTGGGACCGCTGCTGGATCTGTTTCTAGCTGACGGCAAGGGACAGGCGGCGCTGGTGGGCTTCGACTCCGAGCCGCATCTCATTCGCGACTTCACGCAATCCAGCGACGTGGTGAACGCAGCCCTCAAGCGGCTTAGACCGGGCGACGGCGGCGATGCGATTCTCGATTCGGTGAGCTACGCCGTCGATCTGTTGGAAACCCAGCCCAAGGAGTATCGCCGCGTGCTGCTGCTTATTTCAGAAGAGCGCGATCACGGCAGCAAGCACACCAAGACGGAGCAGTTGATCGAGAAGATCGGCAAATCCGACGTGCTGGTGCTGAGCGTCTCGTTCTCGCCGGCGCGCGCCGAGCTACTGCACGATATGAAGGACTCTGGCGATGACCGGGCCATGAACATGATCTCGCCGCTGATCATGCTGGTGCAGGCCTTCAGGAAGAACGTGACCAAAGAGATTGCGCACATGAGCGGGGGCGAGTACAACACCTTCACCGGCGATAAGGGCTTTGAGAAGCGCGTTGTGGAGTCGGCCAAACGCGCCCGCAACCGGTATCTGATCACCTTCAGTCCCTCCGATCCGACCCCCGGATTGCATACGATCCGGGTGCGGCTGGCAGAGGACTACGGCGCACGAGTGGTGGCGCGGGCGAATTACTGGAGGGAGGCGGAGCAGTAGGGGCAGCTTCTAGCTATCAGCGCACAGTTTTTCCTGGGCGATTAATGCTCCAGATGTGGTTTTACGGGCATTTTTCGAGAAACGGACAAAATGCCGCGCAAAGTGTGGCATAATGTCCTTATGAGTCAAAGTGCTGCCAATCCCGTTTTCAAACCGCCTGTTTTCCAGTTTGACTGGACCGCTATTGAGAAGGGCGTCCCCCTCTCTTCACTTGAGGAATTCGCTGCCTATTCAGGCTTTTCCATGAAGGATCTCCTGGAGGTTGTGATTCCCCCACGAACCTTGAAGCATCGCCGCCAGCGACAGGAGCCGTTGAGCTTAGATGAATCCGACCGGCTGGCGCGGGTGGCACACCTTTATGAACTTGCGGTCCACATCTTCGGCGACCCAGGAAAGGCCCAGCGCTGGCTGTCGAAGCCTAAACACCGCTTCGATGGGCGCTCGCCGCTATCGATGATGCGCACCGAACTAGGTGGACGCGGGGTGGAAGAGATGCTCTATCAGATTGATGAGGGTGTTTTCGCCTGACACCTGTTCTTGTTGACGGTAAAAAAGGAGCATTATGGAATGTCAATGCGAGTGTGGTGTGATTGCGCCTAATGGATTGTTTTTGCCTGGACACGACCAGAAGCTGCGTATTGATCTCGAAAATCGGGTCGGAGGAATTATGGCGATGCGCGAACTGGTCGAGGCTGCAGAAAAGTTCAGTCGAGGCAAGTCAAACTCGACGGTGCTTGCCAAGACGGTAGAATCAATCTTCAGCAGATCTGGTCGAACGAATTGATCTTATTGACGCGTCCCGGCACGTTTTCCTATTTGTTGTCAAGATGAACGGAGGAGCGCCATTGCAACTATGGCGAATTAGCGATCACGTTGATCTGGGCGGCTGGGGTGGGAGGAAATTCTCATCGCGTTGGGCAAGTTTGGGCAGACGAATTGTCTATTTGGCGGAGTCTCCCGCCGGTGCATTGCTGGAGGTGCTTGTCCATCTGGAGTTTGATGAAGGCGAATTACCAGATAAGTATCAACTGATTGAGGTTTCCATTCCAGAGGGTATTTCCATACGGGGGATTGAGCCTCCATCGCGTATTGACTGGAAAGAAAAGACAAGAATTACGCAACGCATCGGCGACACCTGGCTAGCTTCGCGGGAGACTCCATTGGCTCATGTACCTTCCGCAATTGTTCCGCGGACAAGGAATTATCTGCTGAACCCCGAGCATCCCGATGCGAAGCAGGTGCAGGTGGCCGAGGTGATCAAGGAGCGCTTCGACAACCGTTTGTTCCGATTTGGCGTTCGTTGAGGGGGCTGGATATATTTTCTGGTCCCGGTTGCGTTGCGAATGGCGCTAAGCCGTTCATTTATGGTAGTCTCACAATAGACACTGAAGAGTGGACAGAGAAGACAAGAGGAGCAACATACGCCGTGCTGGCGACCGCCAAGAAAACAACCCTGATTGAAAGCTTCCGCACCCACGATAAGGACACCGGCTCGCCGGAGGTTCAGATCGCGATTCTGAGTGCGCGCATCAGCGAACTGACCGAACACTTCAAGACGCACAGCAAGGACCACGCTTCCCGGCGCGGTCTTTTGCAGTTGGTCAGCAAGCGCCGCCGCCTTCTGGACTACCTGAAGACGCACGATACCGATCGCTACCGCGACGTTATCGGCAAACTCGGTATCCGCAAGTAGCCAGAGAGCCGGCCAAGAAAGCCAACATTGACCCGGAAGCGCCCAGACCGAAGATTGGTCACGGCCCCCGTTATGAACATGACCTGGGGCCATGGTGTACCTGGCGAAACGGACCCGCAGCCAGGGACGGCGCGGAGTTGTGGGCTGAGTGATTTTCACCGATGCAAAAAGGCGGGCATCATGGTATCCCCGGTCCCCAAATGCAAGGGACATGGGGCACCCGCGAGGCACCTGGGGCACCCCATCGCCATACCTTCCGGCGCCTTCCCCACACAAGATTCCCAAGCGAACACAATGAAACGAGGACACTATGTCTAAGCATGAAGTAACCGTCGAGCTTGCCGGTGGCAAGCGGCTGGTTTTTGAAACAGGGCGCATGGCCAAGCAGGCCTCTGGCGCCGCACTGGTGAGCACCGGCGAAACCGTCGTTCTGGCCACTGCCGTAGCCTCTCCCGAAGCCAGGGAAGGCATCGATTTTTTCCCCCTTACCGTGGATTACCGCGAATACACTTACGCCGGCGGACGCATTCCCGGCGGCTTTATCAAGCGCGAAGGCCGGCCCAGCGAAAAAGAAGTGCTGACCTGCCGCCAGATCGACCGTCCCTTGCGGCCGCTCTTTCCCGAGGGCTTCCGCAACGAGACCCAGCTGATTGCCCTGGTTTTTTCCGCCGACAAGGAGAACGATCCCGACGTGGTGGGCATCAACGCCGCCGCCTGCGCGCTGGCGCTCAGTGACATTCCCTTCAGCGCCACGGTGGGCGCGGTGCGCGTGGGCCGCGTGGGAGGCGAGTTCGTGATTAACCCCACATATGCCGAGCGCGCCGCCACCACGGTCAACATTATGGTCGTCGGCCACAAGGACGGCATCGTGATGATCGAGTCGGGCGCGAAGGAAGAGAGCGAAGAGACGATTCTCGCGGCCATCGAGTTTGGCCACGCGGAGATCAAAAAGATTGTCGCCGTCATTGACGACTTGGTGGCCCTGGCCGGCAAGCCCAAGCGGGCCTTTGTCGCGCCGGAGTTCGACGAGGCTTATTATGCCGAACTCAAGGCAAAGATCGAAGTCCGGCTCAAGGACGCGCTGGACACCAAGACGCACCCCAAGCTGGAAAGCCAGAACCTGATCAAGGAGATCAAGGACGAGCTGGCCGCAGAGTTGCCTGCTGACGACCTGGTCGCTAAGAAAAAGCTGGCGCACTATTACGAGAAGCTGCGGGAGCAAATCTTCCGCGAGCAGGTGACCAAGGAGCGCATCCGGCCAGACCGGCGGCTCTTCGACGAGATTCGCGAAATTACCATCGAAACCAGCGTACTGCCCCGAGTGCATGGCTCGGCGCTGTTTACGCGCGGCGAGACGCAGGCTCTGGTTACTGCCACGCTGGGCACCACCGACGACGGGCAGCGGCTGGAGAGCTATGAGGGCGAGAAGAAGAAGCCCTTCATGCTGCACTACAACTTTCCGCCCTTCTGCGTGGGCGAGACGGGCCGCATGGGCGGCACGGGCCGGCGCGAGATCGGCCACGGAGCGCTGGCGGAACGCGCCATCACCGCGGTTTTGCCCAGCCCCGAAGAGTCGCCTTACACCATCCGCATTGTCAGCGACATTTTGGAGTCTAACGGCTCTTCTTCGATGGCCACGGTCTGCGGCGCGAGTCTGGCGCTGTTTGATGCCGGCATCGCGCTCAAGGGCGCGGTGGCGGGAGTGGCGATGGGCCTGGTGAAGGAGGGTGACGACTTCGCCATTCTGACCGACATTGCCGGCGCGGAAGACCACTACGGCGACATGGACTTCAAGGTGGCCGGCACGCGCAAGGGCATCACCGCGCTGCAGATGGACATCAAGATCGGCGGCCTGACTCACGAGATTCTCACCCAGGCCATGGAGCAGGCGCGCAAGGGACGGCTCTTCCTGTTGGATAAGATGGACGCGGCGCTGGACGGGCCGCGCACCGAGCGCTCGCAGTACGCGCCGCGCATCGAGACCGTCATGATTCCCACCGACAAGATACGCGATCTGATCGGCAAGGGCGGCGCAACCATTCGCAGCATCATCGAGCAGACCGGCGCAAAGATCGATGTGGACGACACCGGCAAGGTGAATGTTGCTTCGTGCGACGCCGAGGGCCTGAAGAAAGCGCTGGAGATGATCGGCAACCTCACCGCTGTGCCGGAGATCGGCAAGGTATATCTTGGCAAGGTGGTGCGGCTGGCGGAGTTCGGCGCGTTTGTCGAGCTCTTCCCCGGCACCGATGGCCTGCTGCACATCTCCGAGATCGCCGAGCATCGCGTGAAAGAAGTGAAGGACGAGTTGCGCGAGGGCGATCAGGTGATGGTCAAGGTACTGGCCATCGAGGGCAATCGCATCAAGCTCAGCCGCAAGGCTCTCATCAAGGAGCAGAAGGCCAAGCTGGGGTTGTCGGCTCCGGCCGCGACAGAAGAGGTGCAGATTTCCGCCTCCGAATCACAGGCCGCGCCTGTCGCACAACCCAAGCTGAACAAGCCGCTCAATGAGTTCGACGAGCGTCAGCCCAAGTCAAACCAGAGCACTATCCTGATCGAAGGCGGAGACGACTTTGATGAGGAGGTTGGCGAGGAGATCGACGAGGAGAACGAGCCGAACTTCAACCGCGTCGATGGCGTTCCCGCGCCAGTCGCCGGACAACCTGTTGGCGCGGGTAGGCCAAAGCCCGACAACAAATCCCGCCGCCGCCGCCGCCGCCCCGGTGGTGGTGGACGCTGAGTTGACAGCTGCTAGCTACTAACTTTTTTGCGAAGCTGAAATGGAAAAGGCTCGGAGCGCATCCGGGCCTTTTCTTGTACGCAATAATCAGAAGCGCCACAAATCAAGCGCGATCCACGGCGATCAATCGGCGGCTGTTTGTTCGCCTTTGGGCGCGAAGACGTTGCCCATGCGGTGAATCTGGGCGCCCACGCCGGCGAGCTTTTCTTCGATGCGCTCATAGCCGCGGTCGATGTGATAAACGCGGTCCAGGATGGACTCGCCGTCGGCGACCAGCGCCGCCAGCACCAGCGAGGCGGAGGCCCGCAGGTCGGAGCACATGACGGCCGCGGCGGAGAGCTGAGCCGGTCCGCGCACCGTGGCCGTGCGGCCTTCGACTTTAATATTCGCGCCCATCCGCGCCAATTCCCGCACATGCATGAAGCGATTCTCGAAGATGTTCTCCTGGACCATGCTGACGCCTTCGGCCTGTGTGGCCAGCGCCATGAATTGCGCCTGCATATCGGTGGGAAAGCCGGGATACTCTTCAGTGGAGATGTCGGCGGCGCGCAGCTTGCCGCCGGAGCGTACGCGCACCGACGCCGTGTCGAGAATATCCACGCGAGCGCCGGCTTCTTGTAGCTTGTTGATCACGGCGCTCAGGTGCGCGGGATTGCAATCAGCCACCGTCAGGTCACCGCCGGTGATGACGCCGGCGACGAGGAAGGTTCCGGCCTCGATGCGGTCTGGGTTGATGCGGTGGCGCGCGCCATGCAGCCGACCGACGCCTTGCACGCGGATGGTGGATGTACCCGCGCCTTCGATCTTCGCGCCCATGGCGGTGAGCAGCGCGGCCAGGTCGGCAACCTCGGGCTCGCGCGCGCAGTTCTCCATCAACGTTTCACCCTCGGCCAGCACCGCGGCCATCAACAGGTCTTCGGTCCCGGTGACGGTGATTTTGTCGAATAGAAGGTGAGCGCCATGCAATCGCTCCGCCTTTGCATCCAGATAACCGTGCTCCTGGGTAATGTGGACGCCCATCTTCTCCAGGCCCTTGATGTGCAGATCGATAGGCCGGCCGCCGATGGCGCATCCTCCCGGCATTGCCACGCGCGCCTCGCCTGTGCGTGCAATCAGCGGACCAAGCACCAGCGAACTAGCGCGCATAGTCTTGACGATTTCGTATTTGGCGACTGGGTGGGAGAGCGTGCGGCAACTGATGGTGGTCGAGTTCGGCGCGTCGCCTGGCCGGACTGCTTGAAGGACCTCTGCGCCCATCGACGAGAGCAGCCGCCGCTGGGTGGCGATGTCCCACACCTGGGGAATGTTATCGAGAGTAATTTCGTCCTCGGTGAGAATCGCCGCCGCCATGCAGGGCAGCGCCGAGTTCTTGGCGCCCGAGACGCGGATCGTGCCAGCGAGCGGATTGCCGCCGCGAATGACAAATTTATCCATACTTGCCGAACTGCTCCTGGGAATGCCGAAGAGCCTCTGGACTTCTAGTGTAAATTGCGGGGCGGGATGGGGCAGGGAGGTGCGGCGCAATATGCGCAGCGGCAACAGCCTCACAATTCCGCCAGACCGGAACTGGCGCGGGTTGGCTTTGACAAAGGCGCAGTTTATGATACTATTTGATTGAGGTTAATCAATATCAATCATGGCTACTGTGAACAGACTTCCCATCACGAAGGCGCGCATCAATTTGGGCCAGATCGCCTTGCGGGCGCACAACCAGAACGAGTACTTTATCCTTGAAAAGGATGGTATTCCGGTCATCGGCATCATGGCAGCCGATGAACTAGAGGACTATCTGGAACTGCGTGATCCAATAGTTAAAGCGTCAATTGCTGCAAGCCAAAAGGATTATGTCGCAGGCAAGACCCGGCCTGTGACCGCACTGCTGGCTGAGTTGAAAAAGAGCGCCGCAAAAAGGAGAGCGTAGGCTAATTCCATGAATGCGCCTGCCTATCTGGTCCTAACGACAGCCCACTTTGACCGGCTGCTGAAGAAGTTGGCGTCGAAACACCCTGAGTTCAATGATCGGCTTACAGAGGCAGCCGCCATTCTCTCCATGGATCCTTACAACAAGAGTTACAAATACCAGATAAAAAAGCTGCGTGACGTTGCTGCGGGAGAGGGCCAGTTCAGGCTACGGACAGGCAGATTTCGTATTCGTTACGACATCATAGAGAGAGAAGTCGTCTTACAGTACTGTGGTTTACGGCGCGAGGATACCTACTAGAAAAATCCCAGATGGGCATGGTTGTGTCCCCACCTACAGCTCCAGCACATTATCCTCGATGGCCAGGCGGACATTGCCGTCGGACTTAGCGAGGCGGCGGACGGCTTCGGGCTTGTCGACTTTGGCTTTGAGCATGACCAGGGCCACGGGGACGCTGCGGCCAGCGCACTTGATGGTCTCGACGGCGGTGGCGCGGTCGATCTGGCAGGCGCGCATCAGGAGGCGGATGCCGCGTTCCACCAGCTTGGAGTTCTGCATGTGGACGTTGACCATCAAATTTTCGTAGACGTAGCCGAGCCGGGTCATGGCGCCGGTGGTGATCATGTTGAGGATCATCTTCTGGGCGCTGCCGGCCTTCATGCGCGTGGAGCCGGAGATGACCTCGGGGCCCACGTCGGAAATGATGACGGTTTCAGCTGCCGCGGACAGCGGAGTTCCCTGGTTGCAGGTGACGGCGGCAGTGTGGGCTCCGCGGGCGCGGGCGTAGGCTACGGCGGCTACTACATAGGGGGTGCGGCCGGAAGCGGAGACGCCGATGACAACGTCTTTGCGTGTGGGGCGGCGGCGGGCGATGTCCCGTTGGCCAAGCTCTTCAGAATCTTCGTTGACCTCGACGGATGAGGCCAGTGCTTTGGGTCCGCCGGCCATGATGTACTGCACCTGACCGGGAGCCGTGGAGTAGGTGGGCGGACATTCGGCGGCATCCAGAGCCGCAATCCGTCCGCTGGAGCCGGCGCCGATGTAAATTAACCGGCCACCTTCGCGCAGGCTGCGGGCTACCTGGTCGATGACCAGCGCGATTTCCGGAATCGCTTTCTTGACCGCTGCCGCGACCTTGGCATCTTCGTGGTTAATGATGCGGGCTATTTCCAGGGCGGATTTGGTATCAAAGCCTTGAGAAGCCTCGTTCTGGCTCTCGGTGGTCAGTTCCTGAAGCTGGGAGGCCGGCTCTTTCTGCCTATCTACTTTATGGGCGATGGCCGGTTCCTGAGTCGTCGAGCCGATTAGTATCGCTTCTGTACCCATTTTTTAATTGTATCTGGAAACGGTCAACTCAGTATAAAAAACGCACATTTCTAGGCCTACTTGGGGTTACCCAAGGTCCGAAGGAACCTCAAGGGTGACCGGTTCGGCGCGGAAGGCACGGGTGCGAATGGCTCCATAGGCGATGCCGGCAACTATCCATACGGCGCCCAGCACCAGGGCCTTGCTGCTGAGATATTTGGATTGGCTAGGAATCGACCGGCGCTCGACGGTCCGTTCCTGCTTTGTTTGACACTGAAAGTTTGACAGTGTTTTGATGGCTGTAGCGGGATGATTGTCATATTGGCTTCCTTCAATCACGGAGATACGGAATGCGAGCAGGTGTGAAGATGCTGGCGGCAATTGTTTTGTCGAGCGCATTGTCGTGCGGATGCGGCGGACAGGCCGTCAGCAAGAGTAGCGGCGCCGCTGGATTGCCACTTTCGGCGCAGCCGACCCTTACGACAGTGGCGGCGCTGAATGGCGCGGTGGTCGTGAGCCTGACGTCGCCCGATCCAAGTGCAACCATACTCTATACAGTGGACGGCACGATACCTGACGTTAATTCTTCACACACAATCACCTACGAGGCGCCGTTTCTGGTGGCTTCGAACCTGACGGTCAAGGCCGTCGCCGTGGCCTCGGGCAACGCGGCCAGCAACGTCGTCAGCCAGAGCTTCACGCCCAACATTCCCTCGGGAACGATTGTATGGTCCGATGAGTTCACCAACTCCACCGGCTCCAACGCGCAGCCCAATCCGCTGATATGGACCTATGACACTGGCAACAACGGCTTCGGCAACCATGAACTTGAGAACTACTGCGCGTGGGGATCGAACACCACACCGTGCTCGACGGCGACTCCTAATGTTTATGTAAGCACCGACGGTTACCTGCACATCGTTGCGCGGCAGCCTTCGGCTGGAGTTTACACTTCGGCGCGTTTGAAGACCCAGGGGTTGTTCAGTTTTCAGTACGGTAGGTTTGAGGTGCGCGCCCAGGCGCCAGAGGCACAGGGCTTTTGGCCGGCGGCCTGGCTTTTGGGCAACAACATTACTACCATCAACTGGCCAGCCTGCGGCGAGATGGATGTGCTGGAGCGGATCAACGCGGCAGCCACGCCCGACTGGAATGAAGGCTCGATTCACGGAACCGGCTTTACCGGCGGCAATCTGGGAACGGTTTTCCACTTCACCTCCGGCCAGACGGCGGCAGGCTGGCACACTTACGGCATGATCTGGACCAAGGGCAGCGTGGCCTATTACGTGGACGACCCCACCCATCCCTACGTCACCTATACGACCTCGAGCATCAGCAGTTTGAGCGGCGCGGTCTGGCCCTTTGATGCTGGCCAGAGCAACTTCATCCTTCTTAACCTGGCCGTGGGAGGCGATTGGCCGGGAAGCCCCAACGCATCCACACTGTTTCCTTCAGAAATGCTGGTGGACTACGTGCGGGTGTACACGAACTAGAGTTTGCTGGTGAAGGTTCTAATGCATAGACGGCCAACCACGGTTCGTTTGCGCCTCAATTCCCGAAATGACCTTTGAAAGCCCGCCTGGAGCCGTTGGCTGCAAAGTTGTTTGCGCATAAATTCATCTTTGTGGTATAAATGAATCATTCCAGTTTGCCCCCAAAGGCAAGCCTGGATTTCATGCAGAGTGGCTGAGGGACGAGCCCTGTGACGCCACGACAACCTGCCTGGGCAAACCAGGAGTATGGTGTCAACTCTCGCCCGTATTGGGGAACATGAGATTCGGGGGTCGCTTCAGCACTCTTGGTTGAGGCGTCTCGCAAGGTACTTCGAGTCATTTCACGTTCGCTCATTTGAGCCGGTCACGCGCTCGTATATTAACAGCCGCTCGCGCTTGCGAGGGATGAATGACGACTGCTTACGAATTGCGCTGCCGGGAATGTGGCAAATCCTACGGGCTTCAGCCGCTTTCCATCTGTGACGAGTGTTTTTCTCCGCTCGAGGTGGTCTATGACCTGGAGTACGCCCGCACTCGCTTTACCCGCGAGGCCATTAGCCAAGGACCGCTGAATATGTGGCGCTATCGCGCGCTGTTGCCGGTGAGCGACAGCTACCAGCCGCAGACGCCGGTGGGGTTGACGCCGCTGATGAAGGCTCCACGGCTGGGCGCGCGCATCGGCGCCAGCAATCTCTTCCTCAAGAACGACGCCGTCTGCCAGCCCACGCTCAGCTTTAAGGATCGCGTGGTGGCCGTGGCGCTGGCCAATGCGCAGGCCTTCGGCTTCGACACGGTGGGCTGCTCATCCACCGGCAACCTGGCCAACGCCGTGGCCGCGCAGGCCGCGCGGCTGGGACTGAAGACCTTCATCCTGATTCCCGACGATCTGGAGCCGGCCAAGATTCTCAACACCCAGGTTTATGGCGCCACGCTGGTGCGCGTAAAGGGCAACTACGACCACGTCAACCGCCTCTCGTCGCAGATTGCCGACCGCTACAACTGGGGCTTTGTGAACGTGAACCTGCGCCCCTTCTACGCCGAGGGCTCGAAGACGGTGGGCTATGAGATTGCCGAGCAACTGGGCTGGCGGCTGCCGGACAACATAGTTTGCCCCATGGCCGGCGGCTCGCTGATTACAAAGATTCGCAAGGCATTTGATGAGCTGATCGCGCTTGGGCTGGTGGAGGGCAAGCCGGTGCGCTTCTTCGGCGCGCAGGCTACCGGCTGCTCGCCCATCATCCAGGCGGTCAAGAACGGGACAGACGTAATAGAGCCGCAGCGGCCCAACACCATCGCGCGTTCGCTGGCCATCGGCAACCCAGCAGACGGGGTGTATGCGGCACGCGCCATCCGCGCTACTGGTGGCTGGGCCGAGGATGTGTCGGACGTGGAGATTATTTCAGCCATGCAGGAGCTGGCGGAGACTGAGGGCGTCTTTGCCGAGACGGCCGGCGGCGTGACCACCGCGGTGACCGCGCGGCTCTATGCCCACGGGCGCATCCGGCCCGATGAGCAGACCGTCATCTGCATTACCGGCAACGGCCTGAAAACCACCGATTGCCTGAACGGCGCTTACGAGCAGAGTCAGGCCATCCGTCCCCGGCTCAGCGACTTTGAAGCCTTTGTGGAAGAACACAACGAATACAACCCAGCACTGAGTCAGGACCTGGTCCTGGCGGGAGAAACCGATGGCCGTTAGAGTCCTGTTGCCCAATGCCTTTCAGAAGCACACCAACAACGCGCGCGAAATCGCCAGTACCGCGGCCAATCTTCCCGAGCTGATCACCGAGATCGAGGAGCGTTTTCCGGCTCTGCGCAAGCACCTGCGCGGCGAGGACGGGCAGATTCGCCGGTTTATCAATTTCTATGTCAACGAGGAGGACATTCGCTTTCTGGGCAATGAGAACTACCGTTTTCAGGAGGGCGACGAGGTTCTGGTGATTCCGTCTATCGCCGGCGGGTGAGGCTGAGCTTTCCGCAAGCAATCTGAATTACAACGGTTACCAAAGACTCTCCTGGCGGGGAGGGCCTTTGTCACACTATGGTTTCGGGCAGTAGAGAACATTTGCACCGGATTTGCGTAAAATTAATCCTTCTTTTACAATTCAAAGCGGATACTGCTCCTGTGATTACGCAAGATGTACACAAGGTTCCGCAGAAGCTGGACGTTCCTTCTACCCCTCGAGTGGAAGCTGGTATTACCACCCCTGTACAATCCCCGCCTCCGGTTCAGGTTAAGCCGCATATTCATGCCGAGGTTGGCCGTTACCGCGTGCGGCTGGCAGAGAGCGTCGAAGATCGCGATGCCGCCTGCCGGCTTCGCTTCAAAGTCTTCAACATCGAACTGAACGAGGGGCTGAGCAGTTCTTACCAAACCGGGTTGGATACCGACCAATTCGATCTCTTTTGCGAGCACCTGCTGGTGGAAGACAAACTCGAGAGCAACCCGGCGCGGCGCGTTGTGGGGACTTACCGGATGCAATCGGGCGCTACCGCGGCGCGCAACCTGGGCTACTACTCGGAGCAGGAGTTTGATTTCGCGCCTTATGAACCGCTGCGAGCGGACATTCTGGAACTGGGCCGGGCCTCCATCGATCGTGAGCATCGGACACCCGAGGTGCTGACCTTGTTGTGGAGGGGTATCGCCCAGTATGCTAACGACATGGGATTGCGTTACCTGGTCGGCTGCTCATCGTTGACTTCGAAAGATCCGGTTGAGGGCTGGCGGGTATATCGCCAGCTTGAGCGCTACCGGGTTTCACCGGAGTTCGAGACTGTGCCCACCGCCGCCTACGCATGTCCCAGCGAGCAAGAGGGCGCACAAGCACAGCCGTCGCCCCGCCAGCAAGACCCATCGATGGATACAGTTACACCCATTCAGACGCAAGTCCCCAAGCTGCTGAAAACCTACCTGGCCCTTGGCGCACGCCTCGGCGGACCGCCGGCCTGGGACCGGGAGTTTGGCACCATCGATTTCCTTACGCTGCTCGATCTGAAGATGCTCTTGCCCTCGGCGCGCAACCGCTTCCTGGCTCCCCTGAACCCATGATCTTTCGCACCATCCGGCGCGCTGTGGCGCTGGTGGTGGCCCTGGCCTTCTGCATCTTCCGTTATTGGCTGATTCGTTTGCGCGGCCCGCTCACGATGGAGCGCCGCGCGTGGTGGTCCCAGCAATCGGCCAAGGCAGTCATGTTCGCCGTGGGCATCCGCTATCATGTTGAAGGCACACCACCTACGCACGGGCTGGTGGTCTCCAATCATCTCAGCTACATCGATGTTCTCATCCTCTCGGCGGCCATGCCCTGCTTCTTTGTCGCCAAGTTGGAGATCGGCGGGTGGCCTATCTTCGGCATGATGGCGCGCGCCAATGGGACCATCTTCCTGGACCGCAACAGCCGGGAGAGCGCCATGAGCGTAGCCGATCAGATGGTGGAGCGGCTTAAGTTGCAGATTCCAGTGCTGTTATTTCCAGAAGGCACGAGCACCGACGGCAGCCAACTGCTGCCCTTCCACCCACGGCTCATTGACCCGGCCACCTCGACCGGCACGCAGATTACCACGGCCGCCGTCCGCTACGTGATCAAGGACGGCACGCCGGAGCGGGCGCTTTGCTGGTATGGAGATGAGTCGTTTGTGCCTCATCTCCTTAAGGTTCTGGGAGTTGCGGGCTTCTCCGCAGAGCTGCGCTTTGGCCAGCCGCACATCTACAGCGACCGCCGCGTGGCCGCCGATGCGACACAGGCCGAGATTGCCGCGATGCGCGCGGAGATGGCGAGAGGCAGGGACTAAGGGACTAGCCACCCCAGCGACGAAGACCTGTCGCCGGGGACCCCGGCAGGGAATAGGGAACAGGCACGAAAAGTGGTGTGCTGTAGCTGTCCGGTTTTTCGCACACTGGACAGCTACAGCTAACCGGAAAATGGTAAATGGTTATATCAAATTCAGTGATATTCCAAGTCATTTTCGTTATCCATCTAGACAGCTTCCATGTAAAAGTATGAATATGGCTGACGAATAAGCCCTCAATTTCGCAGGGCGACAGGCTGAGATCCATGCCGAGCGCGACCGCAGGTTGGAGGAGTCTCGCCAGCAGCGTTAACTGCGACGGCGGCAGTCGACTACGCGGATTCTGTGAGAGTGAAACCCATAGGACAGTGCAAGACGTCGCAGCTTGACGTTTCGACTTCGGACCTTCCCGGCAGGACGTGACTAGCATCACAGACATTGAGTGGCGCTAAACAGAATATTATGCGGGTAATTGTTCGACTTGTCTGGCGCGCCCGCTCCCGCGAGTTGGGTCGCCTCTGGATGGGCAACACGCTTGCAGGGTTGACTGACAGGAAAGGGTGCCGAGATGAATTGCAGACGACTTCAAGGTTCTATCTACCGGGTTGCCAAGGCGTTGGTTATAGCGGTGATCGCTCTCTCGTTATTGCCATTGCTTCCCGCTAAAACGAGGCATGAAGACATCCAATGGATGACTTCCGAAGAGGCTTTCGACCCGTCACATAACGGGAATAGCCCTGCCCCAGACGCAGTCAAAAAAGTCGTAATAGACGCATCCTATGAGGAGGTCTTCCATGCCGCGTCAATTGCGGTGACCCAAGCGATGTGGGAGATCGACAAACAAGATAAAACTGCCGGTATACTGCTGGCGCATCGTATCGCCGAGGAACCAATTACTAAGAATTACAAATTCGAAGATAACCGGTGCACAGCACCGGCTTGGATTAATTTGTGCACGCCTGAGAAGCACGTGTACTTTTATCGCGTGAAGATAAATGAACTGAGTGCAAAACAAACCCAGGTGGTGATAGAAGGAAAGGTGCAGGGGTATTGTATTTTGGCTTGCACACCCGTCAACCTCTTTGGCGCCAAGCTCGGCAAGACCTGGTGCAACGACTACAAAGAGAGTTGTGGAGAACTGCGAACGGGGGCGTGGCTAAAGGCGGACGACCAGCAGGAAATGAGCCAGTTCGTAGCCTTGCTGCGCAACAACTTGATAGCAGCCGGTGGACTGTGAGGTCCTTATGCCGTGGCATTGGCGGGGGGGGAGCACTCCTGGGGCTGGTGTGGGTGTTATGCAGTGGGCGACTGAGCGGTCAGGTCGTTAAGGACATCCGCATTGAGTCACAGCCACCGGGCGCTATGGTTGAGTTGCTCGTTGGGACGAAGCAGGAACCGATTGGCCAGACCCCGCTGACCTACCGTGCTGAATTTCACAGCGAGATATCAGTGCTCCGGTTCTCGGCCCGGAAGCCTGGTTATGAGGCGCACGAATTCGAGATCACTGGAACAGAAGACCGCGCCATGATCCAACTGCAAGAGAGGACATTCGCAACTTCACCTGCCGAGCTCAACGATCCGGAACTGCGGCAGATGCAGGAGCAGGTGGTTGAGGCGATCGGGAAAGTCATTCGGGACGCGTTGAAGGAACAATCGCCATTCGAAGTTGATGTCGCGAGAAAGATTGAAGTCCGACGGATCGATGATAAAGTCTATTTAGTTGTGCCACTCACGGTTGGACATGCGCCGGCAGATTACCATCAGGTGGGCGCCGGGAACGCACAGAGCTTCCTTGCAGATCTATGGAGTCAAATCGGCGAGGGCTTTGCCCTGCCTCTTGTGCAAGCAGCGCGCAAGGCCAAAGCGATCCATGGGATTCTGCTCGATGTCGACTATTCGCACGCGCAGTCAGGCTTTGGTGTTAGCTTTCGGATGGAGTCCAACATCGAGATGGAATGTCAGCCCGGGTATAAAATGCAGTCAGTGTACGATTCCTGTGCGTCGAGACAAACGGTGCAGACTTATAACGCTCAGACGCACAGTTGGGCATCGGGTGGAACCACATGCGCAGGTGGAATGGTGACAAGACAAGTCTATGATCCCTGTGTGCGCAAGATTCCGGTGACTCACACGGCACTGGTAGCAGATCCGAAGGTGTCGTTTGCACAGGCGAAGTCAAGGGTGCGGTATATTGGTAGCCTCAATGCCTTGGGGACAGCCGCACATGCGAAGGACGTCTATGGGCAAATTGGCGCCGTGTTGACTGACAACAAGGGGGGTGTCTTGGCGCAGAAGGGTGATTTGCCGAAAGCGCTGGTCCCTTCAAATACGAATTGAAAGGGGTCGAACAATTACTCCTGCCAACTCGTTCCATGACAATTCGCTTTTGTGTCTTGACGGCTTCTTTTTCCCTGCGTTATGCGCGGAATAGTCAACAACGGCAATCAGGGTTAAAACCCTGACCTACCAGCCGTGTCCTTTCAAAGCGCGAATAATTGAGTTTCGTGGTTTCCCACCCATTCACAAAGTACGCGAATGGATGGGGCACGCAGCATTTTAGTCTGATTTGCTGTCCGCACCTGTTACTTTACGACCGTGTTACTCGTTGTCGGCGAGGAGTAGGCGGAGGTCGCGGAGGTTGTGTCCTGTGGGACCGGTGACTACGGCGTCGCCGAGGGCGGTGAACATGGGGCAGGCGTCGAAGTTGGCGAGGGAGGATTTGAGGTGGAATCCGAAGGCGTGGGCGCGGGTGACGGTGGAGGGGTCGGCGATGGCTCCGGCGGCGTGGGAGTTGCCGTCGATGCCGTCGGAGCCTGCGCTGAAGACGGTGAGGCGCTGGCCATCGTATTGCTCGAGGTCGAGTGCGCAGGCCATGACGAATTGCTGGTTGCGGCCGCC
Organism: Occallatibacter sp.; assembly: GCA_052145195.1. Taxonomy (GTDB): domain Bacteria; phylum Acidobacteriota; class Terriglobia; order Terriglobales; family Acidobacteriaceae; genus Telmatobacter. The sequence continues at coordinate 86,078 of JBKQPC010000008.1, forward strand.
GGCGCCGGGAGCGCGGTCCATGGTGACCGTGACCTCGCCGACGGAGATGAGGCAGAGGCGGGGATGGTCGGCGCGCAGTTCGTGGAAGCGCTGGAGGAGATAGCGGGCGGCTTCGGCGTAGTCCCAGTCGTCGCAACTGTTGTCGACCACGACGTAAAAGCCGGCTTTTTGCGCGAGGGCGCGGGCGTTCTCGGCGAGGTCGTGGCTGCTGAGGAGCAGCTCGAAGACAGAATCGCGGAAGGCGGGGTCTTCGCTGGACATGGCGGCGGCGGCGGTGACGCGGCGGGCGGGTGCGGCTCCTGATTTGGCGAAGGAGGGGAAGAAGGGCGGAAACCAACCTTTGTTGCCGGGCGACTCGGGCAGGTCGGCGCGCTCGAAGAAGGCGCGGATGGAGGGGGGGAGCTTGGCATTGAGGTCGTACTTTTCCAGCAGGTGGCGGACCTCGGCTACGGTGGAGTGGTCGGGGGATGTGGGGCCCGAGGAGAGCGCGTCGAGAGAGCGCAAGGGCACGTCGGGGAGAAGCAGGCTCACCTTGGCGGCTTCTCCGGCGGCGATGGCCAGACGGCCGCCCTTGACCGCGGAAAAATGCTTGCGCAGGGTGTTGACCTCGCTGATGGGAGCGCCGGAGGCGAGCAGGAGTTGGTGGAAGGCGATGGTGTCGCCGAGGGAGATGCGCGGGTCGAGGGGGAGATCGAAGATGGCCGAGCCTCCACCGGAGATGAGGAAGAAGACGAGGGTGTCTTTTTTAGCGCGCTTGAGCATGGCCAGTGCGGCGCGAGCTCCGGCGAAGGAGTCCTCGTTGGGCAACGGGTGGCCGCCCTCGAAGTAGCGAAAGCGCCAGGAGCGGCAGGTGGGAAGCTGGTTGGAGCAGCAGATGCCGCGCAGACCGTTGCGTCGCTTCATGCGGTCGAGAAGCACATCGAGCATGGGGCCGGCAGCCTTGCCCAAGGCAATGACAAAAATCTTTTTGTAGCAGGAGAGATCGATGGAGGCGGGCCCGCTGCCGTCGGGGAGAAGGCGGTGGAGGGTGTTGCCCTCGAAGCGAATGCGGCGGTCGAAGGCGGATTCAATGCTGCAGGCTTTGATGGCGCCGGTGAAGATGTCCGTGGCCGTGGCGTGCAGGGCATCGAGCGAGGAATCGGTGACCGGGGTCATTTTACGTTCCTCAGCTATCAACACATCTTGCCCGGAACACTCCACCGGGCACTCCAGGGAACGAACCATTCTCCAGAACCGAGGGGACTGTGCAGGGTGAAATCCGGAAGCGCAGGCAAGGCGCTTCTATCTAAGCTATTCGCAGCTTCCTGAAGCCAAGGCGGATTGTACGGGGCGGGTTGTTGAGCGACCGACCACCGGCAGAAAATGCGGCCAGCTTCCGTTTGCCAAGATGTTTTCATCTATCTCCTCCTCGACTATAGGCCCTAACAGCCGCCTCATTACCAGAATGCAGCGGATTGCGCGATCCAACCAACTTATTATAAGCCGAATTTGTCGCGCTGGAGAAAAGAAACCTGCGCGGGATTGACCGAACGAATGGCAATCCAAGGGCTTTAAACTGGCGAGCCCAACTAACTCACTGGGCACAGTTTATTTAGTCGTATAACACCTTTTGCGGTATTCTGACAGCATCATGACCACTCCCCTGGCAGATAATTTTATCGAATCCCTTGACCCCATTCAGTTGACACGGCAACTGTGCGAGATCGATTCAACGACCTATCATGAGGGCGCGATCGGCGATTTTCTTAGCAATTATCTTGTCCGGCGCGGATGGGCGGTGGAAAAGACTCCCGTTGCGCAGCCGGAGGGGAGCGCCGACACCGGGGAGCGCTGGAATATCTATGCGGGTATGGCGGGGGAGAGGCCAGACCTGGTTTTTTCCACCCACCTGGACACCGTGCCGCCCTACATCCACTTCAGCGAGGACGAAGACTTTCTGTATGGCCGCGGCGTATGCGACGCCAAGGGAATTATCGCCGCGCAGGTGGCCGCCGCCGAGTTCCTGCAGGGAGTGGGATATAGGGTTGGCGTGTTGTATGTCAGCGGCGAGGAGCGCGACTCGGCCGGCGCCAAGGCCGCCAACATGAAGAGCAGGGGCAGCCGTTTTCTGATCAACGGCGAGCCAACCAACAACCGCCTGGGAGTGGCTTCGATGGGCGCATTGCGCGCGGTCATCCGGACCACCGGCAAGATGGCTCACTCGGCCTATCCGGAGTTGGGCGAAAGCGCCATCCACAAGCTGATCAAGGTGCTGGGAAAAATGCTTACACTGCCGCTGCCGATTACTCAAGACGTGGGTCAGAGCACGCTCAACATCGGCCAGATCGAGGGCGGCTATGCTCCCAATGTGATCGCCGACAAGGCCGAGGCGCAGGTGCTGGTGCGGCTGGTGGGGGATTCGGCGCCGGTGCGCGCCGCGCTTACGGAAGCAGCCGGAGGACTGGCGAAAGTGGAGTATACGCTGGAGATTCCCTTTTTCCGCATGCGCGCCGTTGAGGGGGCGCCAACCATGGTGGCCAAGTTCACCACGGACATTCCCATGCTCTCCAACTGGGGTGAGCCGCTGCTATTGGGTCCGGGGTCCATCCACGTAGCCCATACGCCCTTTGAGAAGCTGGCGAAGCAGGAGCTGCTGGATGCGGTGGATCTGTACATCAAGGTGGCAAAGCAGCTGCTCGACTAGAGCGCGGCGGCAGATTCTCAGGCTGCTTTGGACTTGGCGCGCGAGGCCCGTGGCGGCGGGGCTGCCGACTGAAGGGCGAGATCGGCGACGGTTGCGGTGTCCAGAACCTTCAGCATGGCCTCCTGAGCGCTGGCCCAGACGGGATGCGCGGGGCAGAAGGACTTCCGCTTGCAGGAGGCGCCGGCTGACAGGCAGAGGTTCAGGCAGATGGGCCCCTCGACGGCCTCAATCACAGAGCGGATGGATGCCTTGCGTCCAGCGGGCAGAAGCTCGAAGCCGCCCGTCTGCCCTCGCCGTGAAGCGATGAACCCGGCGTGGCACAGGGCTTGCAGAACCTTGGAGAGAAAGCTCTCCGGGGCGGATGTGGCGCTGGCCAGCGCGGGCAGCAGCACACGCTCCTTGGCGGACAACGTGGCCATGTAGATCATTACGCGAATCCCGTAATCGGCGGCTCGTGTTACCTGCATGGTAGAGCTGTGTCTTTCCATATTCCTGCTCCCCTCAATCCTCTATGGTAATTAATTAATCTTATCGCGGTTGATCGCCTGATGTATGCGGATCGGCAGCCAAAGGGCAACCCGCGCAGTGGGGAGCGCGGCGGCAATGGGCTTTGCCCACGGCGACCGTGAGGGCATGAAACTCGTTGAAGAGGCGTGCCTGGCTCCTGGGGGCATCGGCGGCGAAGGCTTGGCGGGTGAGGGCGGTCAGAGACTCATACCCCTTGCGATTGTGGCCGGGCGCGGGCAGGAGAAGCCGGTGACGCTCTGTGATGCGGCGCAGGTACTCATCGGCGACGGGAACGGGATGGCCGAGGGCGTAGAGCAGGATGGCGTCTGCGGTTTCCAGACCAACACCGGGCAGGGCCAGCAGGCGGCGGCGCAGGGAGGCTGTGGAAACGGCGGCGAGCTTCTTGAGCGATCCGGCAAACTCGGCGTCGAGCATGGCGACAAATGCCTTGAGCGCGGGCGCTTTGCGGGAGTGAAAGCCGGAGGGTTGGATGAGGCGCTGCAACTTTCTGAGGGTGAGCGAGCGCAGGCCGTCCACGGTCAGTGCTCCCGCCGCGCGCAGGTTGTGGAGCGAGCGCTCGACGGCCTTCCAGGCTGTGTTCTGCGTGAGGTAGGCGCCGAGGATGACCTCAAAACGAGTTTTGGCTGGCCACCAGTGCTGGGGACCATAGGCCTGGGACAGTTGATCGTGCATGCGGCGCAGCCGTTGGGCGGCAGTGGATGGGGTTGAGGTCACGACTGGTTTCAGGATAACGGCTGGGACGTTCCGAAGGGCCGATTAGGGGGTCGCGGAATGACCGTACACAGCCCGGATTTTTATTGTGGGGAAATGGCGGCTTTTTCGTCTGGTAATGGGCCTTGCCGGGCACGAACGGGTCTCTTCGCATCCTATTCCCCTAAGACTATTTAATAAATACTTGATACGAAAGTAATTATGTATACACTAATTGGTAACCGAGATGTGAGATAGTAATCCTGTTCCGGGAAACTTCTCGGTCATTCCCTAGGAGGAACTATGAAATCTGTGAGATCGTTACGCGGATGTATAAAGGTCCGTGTTCCCATTGTCTTTGGGAGCCTGCTGTCGGGGCTCTTGATGTTCTGCGCAATCTCTCCTACGCTCATGGCGCAGGAACCCACCAAGCCGGAACCGGAGTTGCAGAAACCTCTCCCTATGGAGGCGATCACGCATACCGTGCCCGCCGTGAATGCCCAGGTCCGGGAGGCCTGGCGCAAGAACATGGTGAAGACTCCGCGGCCGAAGCACGGATGCTTCAAGGCCGAGTATCCGAGCACCGAATGGCAGGAAGTGCCATGCGGAGCCCCGTCGAAGCATATTAACCCCAGGAGGGGGAAGAGCCTCATAACCGATCAAGTGGGCAATGGAAACGACTACGCAATTCAGGCCTCTGGCACGAATAAGATTTCGTCGGCGGAAGGATCGTTCCTGCCTACGGCGGATTCCCCAACCGGCGTGAGCGGAGATTGGTTCGGGGGCTCGTCGGCAGTCAACAATGTTTTTATGTTGCAGATCAACTCGCAAGCTCCTTTCAACGCAACGTCTAGTCCATTTCCGACCCCGGCCTGCACCGGCGCGCCGCTCGGCGCGGCGGGGTGCTTCGGCTGGGAGCAATATCTGTTTTCTCAAACGCAGGGACCGGCGCCTGGAGCGGGCCAATCATCGTTGCCTGGCGCCCCGGGCACTACCCCAGGCGTTTTCATCGAGTACTGGTTGTTCAACTGGGGATCGCCCTGCCCGGCCTTACCCGCATGGGCGGGGTCGGGTACGTGGCAAAACGGTGGGGGCGGAGCTTGCGTTTTTAACGGACCTACTACCTACGTCCCCCCTCAGACTGTCGCGGAGTTGCCCGGCCTGGTGATGACGGCAACATCCAGCGCAACCGAAGATACGGTCAGTTTGTCGACAACGAGCGGCATTTATACGTACTCTGAGCCGAATGTGCTCAGCCTGTATCAATCCTGGACTCAAGCGGAGTTCAACGTTTTCGGCGACTGTTGTGCATTCGAGACCAACTTCACCAGCCCGGCGGTACTGGTTGTCAAGACGAGCATCGACGATGGGAGCACGAATCTCCCCACCTGCGTAGCGAACGACGGCACGACGGGGGAGACGAACAATCTAACCTTTGCGCCGAGCGGCTCGCCCGTTTGCTGCCCGTATGGCGGGGCGTCTCCGGCGATCGAGTTTGTGGAGAGCAATAACCCCACCGAGTGGGCGATGTGCGGTAATCCGATCACCTGGGGCGAGCCGCACATCACCACGGTGGACGGAACCTACTATGATTTCCAGGGCGCGGGAGAGTACGTGAGTTTGCTGGCTCCGGATGGAACGGAAGTTCAGGTGCGGCAAACGCCCATTCCATCCGACGGTCCCGGCAACTGGGTTCCCAACCCACCCCCAGCAAAGTATCAGGATGACGGGCTGGTCAGTTGCTTGAGCGGGAATACGGCTGTCGCTGCTAAGGTGGGCACACACCGCGTTACCTATGAGGCCTGCTTCGGCGGAGGCGCATGCACCAACGGTCTGCAGCTTCGCGTTGATGGTCAAGTGAGGACGACGGGAGAGAATTTCGGCGGTGGCGGGAGCGTTGAGAAGACCTCCGACGGCATAGGAATTAATTTCCCCGACGGGAAAATCCTGAGCGTGACGGGGTCCTTGCCGCTTCTCAGTGTTGATTTTTCAGGCCTTGGGGTGGTGAGCAAGAGCGCCGTAGCTTCAGAGACTGGGCTTGCGGGCTTCGTTCCAACGGGCAATTGGCTGCCCAGGCTCCCGAACGGCGCCTCGATAGGGCCAATGCCGGCCTCGCTTCATGCCCGCTATGTCACTCTTAACCAAACATTCGGCAATGCCTGGCGGGTGACTAACAGCAACAGCCTGTTCGACTATGCGCCGGGCACGTCAACGGCAACCTTCACCAATACGGCGTGGCCAGTGGAGAATGCCAAAACGTGCACTGTTCCGACTGTGAAGACGGTACCGCACATCAGTGCGGCGGCTGCTGATGCAGCCTGCAAGTCGATTAGCAACGCGACCTTGCACTCCAGCTGCGTATTCGACGTGCAGTTGACCGGCATCACCCACTTAGCCGACACTTACGCGATCACCGAGCGTGCGCATACCAACTTGCTCGCCAGACCGACCGTCTTGATCGCCAAACCAACCCTCATCAAACCCAGCCTTGAAATCAATCCTAAACTTGAAATCAAAACTAACATTGAACGATGACGCAGAACCTTCGCGGGCCGGAGAAAGGGCAACCTTCTCCGGCCCGCGTTGCCTTAAATTTCATCAACAGCAACGCACGTTCCGGCTGGTGCATCCGGTGAAACAATAAAAAGATTGTAATTGGAGGCAATGGTGGAGTATATTGCACGGTAGTCGAGAAGTGAAAGGAGAAATCCCGGTCGGGGAATCTCTGAAATAGCACCGATAGTTGCAACACCTCCCCTCGGGGGCAGAAGCCCTCGTGAATTTGCAGCATTTTCAACGCGGAATCTGTCCGCGTTATGTTTCTAGTTGCACCATTCAAATCAAAAAGTTAAAGATTTATTCAATTCAGAGGTTCTTCAGGGGGAAGCTTCTCGAACTATTCCTCAGGAGGAACTATGAAAGCTAACAGTATAGTGCGCGGATGCGTCACGATCCGTGTGTCCATCGTCTTCGCGAGCCTGATGTTTGGGCTCTTGTTGTCCTGCGCTCTCTCTCCCTTACTCAGGGCGCAGGCTTTAAAGCCGCTGAAGCCCATCGAAAACATGCCTATCGCTTCTCAGGCCGCGCAGCCTACACGCGCAGTCCGGGAGACCTGGCGCAAATCTTTGGTACAGAAACCATTGTCCAAGAAGGGCTGCTTCAAGGCCTCGTATCCCAGCACTGAGTGGCAGGAGGTTCCCTGCACTAAAGCGCCGGAACGTCCGTATCCGCCAGCGAAGGGTAAGCGCCCTGAAACGGTGGGCAACGGCACTGACTTCTCGGCCCAGGTGACGTCGGGCCACATCTCCTCCGCCGAAGGGTCGTTTAACAGCGTCACCGGCGTGACGAGCGCTAGTAGCGACACGTTTTCGCTCCAACTCAACACCAGCCCCTTTTCGACCTCGGTCTGCAATGGTCACGCGGGGTGCCAGGGCTGGCAGCAATATGTGTACTCCAACTCGGGCGTGGTGTTCATCCAGTACTGGCTGCTTAACTACAACGCAACGTGCCCGTCGGGATGGAACACGTATGGTGGCGATTGCTGGGAAAACGGCCCCAGCGCCGCGTCGGTCCCAGTGCAGCCGATCACGAATCTGGTAAATATAACCCTGACCGGCACGGCTAACGCGGGCGGCATGGATAATTTCCATATTGCCGTGGGCAGCGATATCTACTCGGGGGCGAATGAAGACAACATCCTCAATCTGGCGCAAGGCTGGACTACCGCCGAGTACAACATTTTCGGTGACGGTGGCGGATCCGGCGTAAGCTTCAACAGCGGATCGACGATTGTCGTCAAGACCAGCGTGAACAACGGGACCGCCAATTCCCCCTCCTGCGTGGAGGAAGGCTTCACGGGCGAGACCAACAACCTCAACCTGGTGAATCCCTGCTGCCCTTACGGAGGGCCGACGCCGAATATTCAGTTTATGCAAACCAATGCCGGCCATACGGCGGTTTGCGGCTCCACGCATCTTATTGGCGACCCGCACATCACCACCGCGGACGGAAAACTTTACAACTTCCAGGGCGCGGGAGAGTACGTGAGTCTGCTTGATTCCGACGGAGCGGAGATTCAGACGCGCGAGACGCCCGTTCCAACCTCGACTACGCTAAACCAGCCTCCCCAGGATTTAGGGCTTGTTACATGTGTGAGTCTCAATACCGCCGTTGCCGCTCGCGTGGGCACACATCGCGTTACCTATGAGCCGAACTTCAGCGGCGCATACGATAGCAGCGGTCTCCAGCTTCGCATCGACGGCAAAGTTACCACGCTGGGCCCACAGGGAGTGAATCTGGGAGACGGCGGGCGCGTAACCAAGTCCTCGGCGGGGAACGGGATAGAAATATATTTCCCCGACGGCAAAACCTTGTCAGCGACCCAGGCTGAATATGCATCGATGTGGTATCTGAATGTTGACATCTTCAATGTTGGGTTGGTGAGCGGGTCTGGAGGGACTGACTACTTAGGTGGCCTTGCGGGCACCATTCCAGCAGGCAGCTGGATTCCGGCGATGCCGAACGGCGCATCGGTAGGTGCAATGCCGCCTAACCTGCATGACCGCTACGTGACACTTTACGACAAATTCGGCGCCGCCTGGCGCGTCACAAACGGCAATAGCCTGTTCGACTATGCGCCGGGCACGTCAACGGCTACCTTCACCAATACGGATTGGCCCAAGGAGAGTCCTCCGTGCACGGTCACCAGCACGAAAGCAACGAAGATACAGCTTAAAGTGGCAGAACCCGTCAGTGCGGCTGTTGCCGAAGAAGCCTGCAAGTCAATTGCGGACGCGAACCTGCGCTCCAATTGCGTTGCTGACGTGCAGGTCACTGGTCAGAGCGGCTTCGCAGAACATTACGCGGTTACTGAGCGTGTTCATACCAACCTGAACATCGTCAAGCCGGTCCTGCTCAAACCTAGAACTGAAATTCAATGATGAGGTAGAACCTACGCGGGCCGGAGAATGGGCAACCTTCTCCGGCCTGCGCTGTCTTTAAATTAGTCAACAGAAACGTACGAGCCGGCCATCTTCGAACCGAAAGACTACACAACCATCCTTGTTAAACCGGATCATTGAATTGATTCACCACAAAGTTACAGATTGCAGGAGGCAAGGATGAAGAGTCACACGGAATACCTGGTAATGGAAACCAGGAAGCGGCGGGAGATGGTGCACATCACCGACGAGGTGGAGCAGATTGTGCGGCGCAGCGGGGTCAGGGATGGGCTGTGCTTTGTTTCGCCGATGCATATCACGGCCGCAGTGTATGTAAATGACCTGGAGAGCGGGCTGATCGAGGATATCGGCAAATGGCTGGAGGAGCTGGCGCCGGCGCGGCCCGATTACCGGCATCACCAGACGGGCGAGGACAATGGGGACGCGCATCTGAAGTCGCTGCTGCTGCATCACGAGACTACGTTGCCGGTGACCAACGGGAAGCTGGACCTGGGAACGTGGCAGCGGGTGTTTTATGCGGAGTTCGACGGGCAGCGCCGGAAACGGGTCATTGTGAAGGTGCTGGGGGTGGAGTAGAGGCGGGGTTGTCGCCTTGCTGAGGGGCGTCGTCGTCGGTGATCTTGCGCCATGGACCTGTGAGATCAGCGGCTCCCGGCGCAGAGAGATTGATTTTTGTGCGGGGCAGGACGACCAGATCCACGCGGCGATTTTCACTGCGGCCTTCGGCGGTGTCATTCGAGGCCACGGGGTGGAACTCAGCGTAGCCGGCGGCCGAGAGCCGCTCGGGTGGAATGGCCTTCATGTCGAGGAAGATGCGGGCGATGTGGGTGGCGCGAGCCGAGGACAGCTCCCAGTTGGAATCGAATGCCGCGGTGTGGATGGGAATGTTGTCGGTGTGGCCCTCGATGCGCAGGTCGTAGGGGGTGCGGCCCAGCGAGACGGCGATCTGTCGCAGCGTGGGGAGGGCCTCGGGCTTGGGGATGGCCGAGCCGGAGGCGAAGAATCCGGCCTCTTTGAGGCTGATCACCAGCCCGTCGCGGCCCATCTTCATGGAGACGGTGTGGGTGGCAACCTGGTTCGACAGCCGCTGCTGCAGCTCGCGATGAAGATTCTCCAGGTCTTCCTTGACTTTGGCCGGCGAGAGCACATCTTCTCCCATGACGATGTTCATGGGAATGGCCGCATTGTCGGCGCTGGCGGAAGCGGCCGCGTCTTTGCTGGGCTTGCGCGTGGCGTCGGGAAAGATGCCCAGCGAATGGAATGCGCTGTCGACGGCCTCCGAGACCTGCGTCTGCTTTTTTTGGTCGTTTTTGGCAAAGGCGTACAGCACCACGAAGAAGGCGAACAGCAGGGTGATGAAGTCGGCATAGGAGACCATCCAGCGATCCTGGCTGATGATGTTTTTGCGCCGCTCCAGCCTCATGCCGCGCGCTCCTTCTGCAAGGGGTCATGCAAGAAGCCGGCCAGCTTGACTTCGAGCATGCGCGGATTCATGCCCTCGAGGATGGAGATCACGCCTTCCAGCATCATCTCGCGGCGCTGGTGTTCGTCGCGGATGCGCAGGCGCATCTTGCCGGCAAAGGGGAGAAAAAAGAGATTGGCGATGCCCACGCCGTAGATGGTGGCGACGAAGGCCACGGCAATGCCTTTGCCCACTTCCTGAATGTTGTCAAGATTCTTCATGACCTGAATGAGCCCCAGCACCGCTCCCAGGATGCCGATGGTGGGCGAGAATCCTCCGGCGGACTCGAAGACCGCGGGGAGCTGATCTTCGTTTTCCGCTGTGCAGTCCAGGCTGACGCGCATGATTTTGCGCAGCTCGGCAGGCTCGGTGCCATCCACGGCCAGCATGAGGGCTTGCTTGAGAAAGGGGTCCTGAATGGATGCGAGATCGCTGTCCAGCGAGACGACGCCGTTGCGGCGAGCCTTGTTGGCGAAGGCGACCAACTGGGTGAGGAGCTGTTTGTTGTACCTGCGGGGAGCGGAAAAGATGTGCGCCAGGCTGGCGAATGCGCTCAGCACCGTGGGAAGCGGAAACTGGAGCAATACCGCGCCTATGGTGCCGCCGAAGACGATCAGGGCCGCAGTGGGCTGCAGGATCTGGCCGAGATTGCCGCCTTCCATAAGCAGTCCGGCCACGATACCTGCGATAGCCAGGAATACTCCGCCAATGCTGCCCTTATCCATGAAAACTCCTAGAAAAACCTGCGCGGAAAGTGTAATTCATCGTTCAGTTGCCGCCTAGAGGTCCACGCTTAGACGGCGCCGGCGGAGGAGGCTGGCCGGAAACGTCCAGGCTGGTGATAGAAACGGCGCGCTGCAGTTCGCCATAGGATGGCAGCCGCTTGGCCACCGCGGCCAACAAGCGCGCACGGTAGGCGATGACACGTTCCACAACCTCGGCCGTGTCCTCGCGCACAATCAGCTTCTCTCCGTTAATCAAGGTCAGCATGGTGTCCGGGGAGGCTTCGGCAGTCTTGATCAAGTCGCTGTTGATCACCATAGGAGCGCCATTGAGCCGGGTGAGTTCGATCATTTCCTTGAAGCTCCTTTGTGATAGTTATCGGCAAAGGGCGGGAAAGGTTAAGAAATTAAGAAAGATGAAGAAAAAGTGTCCCGGGCAGGACACAAAGACGGGGGGGATAAAGTCCGCAGGTAATGCGCCGAAGAAAGGGCCAGATGTGGCGGTAATCAAACCGGAAGCAGCGACCCAGGGTTAGTACAAAATATGGGCGCACATCCGGCAAGGGCCGCAAATCCACGCATCCCACAAGGAGAACCCCATGTCCCTGGGTGTCTTAAACAACCTCTCCGCCGTCTACGCGGAGAACAATCTGAACAACAGCAATAACAGCCTGAATACCGTGCTGCAGCAGTTGTCATCCGGTTCGAAGATCAACTCCGGGGCAGACGACGCAGCCGGTCTTTCCCTGGTGAATGGCCTCCAAGCCAACCAGATGGCACTAACCCAATCGAAAACCAATTCAACTGAAGGCGTAGGCCTTCTGCAGGTTGCCGATGGCGCATTATCGCAAGTGACAAGCCTGCTTAACCGGGCCGTAACGCTGGCTACCGAAGCCTCGAACGGCACCCTCAACTCTTCGCAGGATACGGCGGCCAATCAGGAGTACCAGTCGATTCTGTCGGAAATTTCTAACATCGGCTCAACGACCACGTACAATGACGCCGCGGTCTTCAATACCAGCACCAACATCTACACCGGCGACGCATCGTCAGCCGGTTCCGCGATCAACGATCTGAACATTCGCTCCCTTTCCTCCTCCAACCTGGGCGACACCGGCGGCGTGATGGCGTACAGCAACGGCCAAAGCAACACGTTCATCGACCTGTCGAAGACCGGAACGCTTGCGACAGCCGGTGATGCCCTGGTGAACGCAACTACATCGCTCACCGTCGACTATATGGCGACGGGGGTGGGCGGCGCTGTTTCTCAAAAGACCGCAACTGTTACCGTTGGCGGCACTACTGGCTACGCTGATACGGCCCAGGGATTGATCAACGCGATCAATGCCTCAGGCCTTGGCTTGAACGCCAGCTTCGCCACGGCAACCCAAGCTGGAACAGCGGCTGTGGCCGCGGCTAAAGCTGCCGGCGGCACTCTCGCCGACACCGGCATTGAGATCAATGGACCGGGCACAGGAGTGGGCACTTCCGCCACACCTCTACCGGGTCAAGTGGGCGTTTTAACTCTCGCGGGAGCAACGGACGTTCCCAATGCCGATACTCTCAGCGGAACTCTGAGCCTCAAGAATGCCG
>JBKQPC010000009.1:0-174440 GCA_052145195.1 Occallatibacter sp.
ATCGAGTCGCCGCAGATAGCTCTTCGCAAACGGAATCAGGATCTCGTGGTCCTGCTTCGGTCCGTTCGTCGCACCCTTAGACGAGCGCACGATGAGCAGCGGCGCAGGTCCGGCGGTTGTATCCACATCTTCAATTTCACCGACCAGAACAGGCTCAGCCCCTGCCACATCGACCAGCGTGCAGCCGATCAAGTCGCCGATATAGGCCTCGTCCTCACCCAGCGCTGTGCGCTGCTCTCGCGGAATGGCCACGGCCAGCCCGATCAATCCTTCGGCAGCCGAAATCGAATCGATCCCGGCGAAGTGGAGAACGATGCCGCCTTTGTGAAGCCAATGCGCGATGAGCTCGACTTCGCGCGGTTCCGAGCGCAGGCTCTTGGCCGGAGAAGAGCCGGTCTGCTCCGAAAGCAGCCACAGCCGTCTCCGCTCGGCAAACTTTTCAGGAAAGTCGGTGAGAATGTCGGCGAAGACCTCGCCTTTGCGCCCCTGCGGGTGACGAATGCGCGCCAGCCAGACCCAGTCTTCAGGCGTGGTCATCGCTGCCTCCTGAGGGTGGCCGGATGCACTGGCAAAGGACCTCTCAGGGCTCGTCTTCTTCCAGAATGTCGAGCGTGTAGCGATGATGCACTTTCATGCTGACGGCGCCCAGGATGGTGCGTACCGAGCGTGCGGTGCGCCCCTGTTTGCCGATCACCTTGCCCACGTCCTGTGGCGCCACGCGGAGCTTGAGAACCGTGTTTTCATCGCGGCCCACACTCTCCACCTCAACGGCTGACGGTTCATCTACCAGGGCGCGGGCAATCTCTCGTACCAGTTCTTCCACTTCGACCATCGCGTTTTGGGTCATGCTCTTGCCCCTGACCAGTGCGTTCAGAAATTAGTAACCGGGATTTGGTGACCAAAAATGAACCCCATTAATCGGTGGCCGCATCATATCATCCTTCACCGTTTGCCGTCAGCAAATAAAATGCGCGCAGACTCAGGCAAGCCCGCGCGCGTCATCGGGGGGTAAAAATCAGGCTGCGGCTGTTTCGGCTACCGTTGCCGGGGTCTTGGCGACCAGCTTTTCAACCCTGGGCGACAACTGCGCGCCCACGCCGCGCCAGTAGGCGATGCGTTCGTGCTTCAGGTCGATCGTAGCCGGATCGGTGCGGGGGTTGTAGGTGCCGACGACCTCGATGCATCGGCCATTGCGGGCGCGGTCCTTCTCGATGACCACGATGCGATAGTAGGGCTGCTTGGGAGCGCCAAAACGCGCTAAACGAATCATTACCACGGCGATACGGTTCCTTTCAGATTCCAGTGCTCGGTTGCTGTCTAAAGGGGTATTCCCAGCCAGCGGCAGCCTGTTCTCAGGCGCGCCCTGCTGAATCAATGACCAGGCAGGATCGCCTAGCCATGCAAGACACAACAACTAAGTATCGCCGATAACAAGCGGTTAAGGCAAATTGCCTCACCTGCGGCGGGGAACAGGCAACGGAACAACTAGGTATCGCGCCGGATGGATTCCGGGCGCTATTTGCCTTGCTTGCCCTTCTTGCCGCCGGCCGCCTTGGCCGCGGCCTGCTGCGGTTGATCGCCGCTGTGGTGCCGTTTGTGGTGAGCCAGGGCCTTGGCAATCTCTTCGGGGCTTAGCTTGCTGCCGCCCAGATGCAGAACATCGTTTGCGACTGCAGGATCGGTTTTTGTTGGTTCCATGGATTTCTCCTTTTCAAGGGAGGCGCCCGACGCTGTGCGGCAGCTCCCGCTCTACAGCATAGTCCCATTCGACACAGCCGGACAGTATGTCTTGTTTTGCTCAGTGGCTAGCCGTTGATTTTCTTCAGCAGCCACGCCATATTCTGGCCCAGGGTCTTCATGGTTCGGATGCCCTCTTCGTCCCGCTCTACGTCGCCCTTCTCCAGGCCAACGCCGATGTTCCAATACGATGAGCCAGGAATGATCATTTCGCTGATCAAAAAGAAATGATTCAGTGCGTCGAAGGCGTGAATCGCTCCGGCGCGGCGCACCGCCACCACGGCAGCGCCCACCTTGCGGCGGAAGAGGCCGCCGTTGGCCCGGGAAACCAGGCAAGCGCGGTCCATCAGAGCTTTGATCTCGGGAGAGATGTCAGCCACATACGTCGGCGAGCCGAGCAGGATGCCGTCTGCCTCCGTCATCTTGTCGATCAGGGCATTGCCCATGTCGTCCTTTTGCGCGCAGCGGCCGTCCTTCTTTTTCGAGCATTCCCGGCAGGCCAGGCAGCCGTGAATCGTGGCCCCGCTCAGCTCGATGAGCTCGGTTCCGATTCCCTCGTTTTCCAGTTCCTTAAGCACGCAGCGCAGTAGAATGGCCGTATTTCCGCCCTTTCGGGCGCTGCCGTTGATGGCAACAACCTTGATCTGAGTCCCGTTCATGTGTCCGTCTCCCCTTGCCGGCCATTCGCATGGCCGGGATTCCCAACCCTCTATTATGCGTCTTCGGCGGGACGCCGCTCTCTTTTGGCCGGATCACAGCAGACTTCCGCCAAGTGAAATTATTTGTGGTGAATTGCGCAAGATGTTGTCTCTGCTCCGTTCAAAGGGGGTGGACAGCGGCGGTTTTTCGGTTTGCGGGAGCGATTTTGCCATCGCCGAGGTCCAAAGGAGTAGCATTTCTGTTGGTTGGTCCGAGGAGGATTCCATGCGCCGTACCTTTACCGTCTTCTGCCTTTTCGCCCTCACTGTGGCCCTTGACGCGCAAGCTCCAGTAGGTTCTCAAGCCAAAACAAAGTCTTCCGAGCCGAAGGCGCCGCTGGCCGCACCGCAGGCCACAACGCAGGTGATAAAAGACCTGCCCGTGCGCAAGGTGGTGCTCTACAAAAACGGCGTGGGCTATTTTGAGCACGCCGGCTCGGTGACCGGCAACCAGCGCGTGGCCATCGACTTCACCTCATCGCAGTTGAACGATGTTTTGCAATCGCTCACCGTGCTCGACGAAGGCGGAGGGCGGATTGCCGGGGTCAACTACAACTCCACCACGCCGCTGGCCGAGCAGCTCAAGTCACTCTCCCTGGGCATGACCGACGACCCCACTTCGACCGAACTCTTTCAGGCACTGCGCGGGCAGCGGGTCGAGGTCACGGGCGGACCTGGGGGCACGATTACCGGGCGGCTCTTGTCCATCGAATCGCGCACCGAGAAAGTGGGCAGCAGCGACAGCGACACCACCATCGACAAGTTCTATCTGACGCTGATTGCCACGTCGGGAGCTGCGCGGGTCATCGAGCTGACCCCGGCGCTGAGCGTGCGCCCGCTGGACGCGAATCTACAAGGGCAGCTTGACCGCTATCTGGAGATGCTCTCGACCACGCACGCCAATGGGTTGCGCCACCTGACTCTGGACGCGCTTGGGGCAGGCCAGCGCCAGTTGCGGGTGAGCTACATCAGCGAGGTGCCGGTGTGGAAGTCGACTTACCGCATCGTCTTTCCGCGCACGCCAAATGGCTCGGCCACGATGCAAGGCTGGGCGGTGGTGGACAACACCGTTGGGGCGGACTGGGACAACGTGCTGTTGTCGCTGGTGGCCGGAGCGCCGCAGAGCTTCATCCAGCCGCTCTCGCAGCCGATTTATACGCGGCGCGTGGAGATTCCCATTGCCACCGAGGCGCAGTTGACGCCGCAGACGCATGAGGCGGCGGAGGAGAAACAGGCTGAGCAATTGGAAGCGCGATCGGAGTCGGTGAATGGTCGGCTCATGGCGCCGAAGCGCATACCGCATAACATTATGATGAATGCGGCACCGTCACCACCGTTAGCCGGCTTTGGTGTTGCGGGATCTGATTTCGGAAGTGCAGGTAGTATGTACAACAGCGCCAATACAGCGGTTGGCTCAGGTGCAGGTATTGGCAAACCCACTGGCGGCGTGGACCGCGCCAGCGACGCCTTCAAAGAGGGCGACGTCACCACCAACGCCTTCGATGAGTTTTTCGAGTACGCGCTGACCCAGCCGGTGACGATTCACAAAAACGAATCGGCGATGGTGCCGATTTTGCAGCAGGAGTTGCCCGCTGAACACGTGACCCTGTGGAGCGAGAAGGAAAGCAATCCGCTGCGCGCCGTGTGGCTGGAAAACAAATCGAAGCTGACGCTGGACTCCGGCAGTTTTTCGATCTTTGAGAGCGGCGAATTTGCCGGCGAGGGATTGCTCGATCCCATCCATCCCGGCGAAAAGCGGCTGCTCTCCTACGCCGCCGATCAGGCGGTGCGGGTGAAGGTGACGGCGCGCGATAACCGGCGCACTCTGCACCATGTGCAGATCAGCAAGGGCGCGGTGGTTGAGACCTACATGAATGTTGCGTCGGTGACCTACTCGGCGGTCAACTCCGCGGATATGAATCGCGTGGTTCTGCTGGAGCACCCGCGAACCAAAAACGACTGGACGCTGGACGGCGATTTGAAGCCTGCCGAGACCTCGCCCAATCTCTATCGCTTCAAGCTGCCCGTGGAAGCTCACTCTACGGCGACGCTGGAGGTGCGCGAGCGCGGGCCGGTGAACACCGAGGTCAGGCTGAATCCGAACTACAACCAGACGGTCTATCTGCTGGATCTGATCAAGAGAGCTCCCGATGCGCTGGAGAAGCTGAAGCCGGTGATCGACGCGCAGACTGCGCTGGCCGATCTGGATCGCCGCATCGGCGAATCCAAGCAGACGGAAGAAGCCGCCTCGGCCGACGAGGCTCGCGACCGCGAAAACCTGACCGCGCTCAAGGGCAACGACGCGGCCAAGCGCTTTGTGGATGAGCTGAACCGCGCCGAAGACCAGTTGCAGGCCGCGCACAAGCAGACCACGGACCTGGAGCAGCAGAAGAAGATTGCGGTAGACAAGCTGAATGAGTTGATCTCACAGATCAGCCTTGATTGGGATGTGAAGTAAGGCAGGGAGTAGGGAGTAGGGACTTGACACGCTAGCGAGCAAAAATTGCTTCTTTCGCCCCCAGCGAGCAGAAATCGCTCGTTGGGGATTCATGCAGTGA
Source organism: Occallatibacter sp. (assembly GCA_052145195.1). GTDB lineage: Bacteria > Acidobacteriota > Terriglobia > Terriglobales > Acidobacteriaceae > Telmatobacter. Next base: position 4,994 of record JBKQPC010000009.1, read on the forward strand.
AGAAGAATAAGGAGTTAGGATGCTCGAAATTGTTCCACGTGGAACATATTCATTCCATTGAGTTTAGATCGATGTTTACTAAATAATTATCAGCAAGATTTTGAAAATAAACTAGTGAACTAGTGAAACAGTGAAATAGTGAGCTAGTGAAATAGTAAAGCAGGGAACAGGGACTAGGGAGTAGGACCGATAGGCTGACATTCGTGGTTTCCTCTCATGGCCGCAGAATCACCAATGCCTCACGTTCCGCGCTGCCCTCTGGGGCCAGTGTTTCCATCCGATAGTCGAAGGTGACCATGCACCCATCATTCTGCATGGCCAGAGCGAGCAGATAGGCATCGGTGATCAGACTCGTACTCTTGATACGTCTGCCGAGACGCCTGTTCAATTCCGCCATGGTGAGTGAATCCTGCCAGAAACAATGCCTGGGACTGCCTTCTGTGTACTTGCACAGAATCTCGACCGCTTCAGGCCACGCGGGCGCATGGGGCGAGAAGGAGCGGGTGGTCACGATCCGCAAGAATCCCATTTCGGTTACCGGACAGGTAGCCCACGGTTCTTGACGGTGGTCATTCATCCAACTGCTAGCGGCCATGTGGGCTTCGTGCGCCGGCCACAGCCACGCCAGCAGTACATTCACGTCAAGCAGCCATACTTTACTCACAGTTCGTCCTCAAGACGCAATGTATCTTCCAATGTGACAACCGGGCTGTCACCGGGCACATCGAAAACTTCAAAGCCATTTTCGATGCGGGTGCCGAGGGGCCTGTTCAAGGCTTGCTGGAGCAGATAGCTGGCGGCTGCCCCGGCAGGCATGGACCTTGCCGCCGCGTACTCCTTCACCTGCTGCAAAATGTCATCTCGAATGTCGAGAGTGGTTCTCATCGGAATTCTCCCTTGCATGGGTCATTCCTGAGCGATCGCGGTCTACGGAAAAAGCCGCATAGCTCATCAAACTCATTATATGATGCAAAATTTGCGAATACACATCATATTATCGATATGATGCAGATTACTTTCTGAAGCATCATTACAAAAGGTATTCAATTCGGAGAAGCCGCAGCTTTGCCGGGGTCGCGGTTGACGTTTGACATTTGCGGGAGTCGCCTCCAGTTTGATTATTCCATTCATCTCGCAAAAATATGAGGGCATGGAGCATGAGCGCCGTCCCTACGGGACTCCGGATGAATTATAGGTTTCGCCGACTCCACCCCACGCTACCACCCCAAGAAACAAAGACCGTTTCTTGGGGACCCCGGCGAAGCGCGGGGCTAATAACCCCTGCGCCTACGGTGCGGGCGACGGGCTGCTGCCGGCATGGAGCGCTTCTATTCAGGCCTCTTTGAGGGCCACCAACCATAAAGCTTCCGGCTCTGCTGGAGGATACTTACTGAATCACTAGAGTGAATAGAGTGAAGCCGTGCAGGATTGCCTGCAAGTTCTACTCGGCGCTGAACTTGTGAATGCTGTTTGACCGGTTACTTTGCGGGTAACTTTGGTGCCGTGGGAGTTCAAGGAATTATCCGGTACAGTAAAGTGCATAAGGCCCTATATGGGTTGGGGTGACGTCAATGGATGCTTCGAACTCCGCTTCACCGCACTCGTCAGCTGTTCCTCGGCTAACCCCTCAGCAGCAGGAGGTACGCTGTGCGGTGCGTTTTCCGCTGGCGCTGCCTGTGATATTGTCGTCCGGCAAGGGAGAGATCACCGCAGTCACGCGGAATGTTTCCGCCAGCGGCGCGGTTTTTGAGCTGGGCAGCCCGGTAAAGGCCGGTCTGGAGATCCGTTTTTCCCTGCGCATGCCCAGTGAAGTATTAGGTACCCCTCACGATGTTCTGGTTCATTGCCAGGGACGTGTGGTACGCTGCTCAAGGAACCAAAGTAACTATCTGGCAGCCGCCACGATCGACGAATATCAATTCGCCGAGCAGTGAGAGCCGGAGAGGGCCTGGCGACAACCACTTTAGCCTGGCAAGAAACAAATATGGATTTTCTGGACGATACGGCAGAAGGCGAAATCAACGATGCTCCGGTTGAGCCGGGGACTATCCGGGTGATACTTGCCGACTCGCAGGCGATTTACCGCGTGGGCATCCGCAAGGTATTCGCGCTGGAAGACGATCTTCGCGTGGTGGCCCAGGCCGATACCCTGGAGAATCTGCGCGCGGCCATCGAACGCTATCCTACCGACGTGGTGCTGCTGGAAGGCAGCCTGCTGACTGGCACTACCAACGTCATTCCCGAGCTGTTGCGCGTTGCGCCGGAAATGAAGCTGATTGTGCAGGCCGTGGCCAGCGATGAAAACCAGACGGTGGAGCTTTACCGGCGCGGGGTTCGCGGTATTGTCAGCCGCTCCATCTCGCCCGACCTGCTGGTGCGGTGCGTACGGCGGATAGCGGCGGGCGAAACCTGGATCGACAACCAATCGGTCAGCTGGGTAATCGAGGCTTATCGCGCCCAGGCCGCGGCGCTGGTGAATCCGCGCGTGCAGCCCAAACTCTCGCCCAAGGAGATGGCCATCATCACCTGCATCACGCAGGGCAAGCGCAACAAGGAGATTGCCTACCAGTTGGGAACTACCGAGCAGGTGATCAAGAATTATTTGCGCAAGATCTACGACAAGCTGGGCGTGAGCGACCGGCTGGAGCTGGCTCTCTATTGCCTGCACAACAAGATAATTCATACCGACGAGGATGAGGAATTGGTGGCGCAGAATGTGGTGAGCAAGTAGGCGGATTCTGTTCTTCAACGGCAACGGCCAGCCTTTGGGCTGGCCGTTTTGCGTTACAGGAAAAAAGCGAAATCATCGCGCGAAATGCTGCGCGGCCCATCAACTGTCCGGTCCCTACTCGCTGTCGGGGAGTTTGTAGGGTTTTTGCAGACCTTGGCGGGCTTCGTTGACCGCGCCCTGCGTGTTGTCGTTGGTCTGGATGGCCAGCCGGTACTCGTTGACCGCTCGGTCGCGCTGGCCGGTGATGTCGAAGATTTTGCCGATCTGGATGTGGCTCCAAACCTCGGTCCATTTAGGCTCGCCGTCGCCGCGTAGCGCATCCCGGAAGGCGTTGACGCTGGCCTGGTAATTGCGTTGTGTGAAAAGCACTTCGCCGATGCGATAGTTGGCCAGCGAACTCAGCGAATTTACCTCCAAGGCCTTCTGGTACTCGGCTAGCGCGCCAGATAAATCGCCCTGAACCACCAGTTGCTGCCCTTTGAGAATGCTGACGCGCAACTGCAGGCTGGGGGTGGACTTGAGCACCCAGCCCTGCGGGTCGATGCTGATGCGGCGGGGACGGCCGAAGGTGTCCACGGAAAACGGCGTAGTGGCGCCCACGACTTCTATTTTTTTAGTTTCGGTTTTGCCGTCGGTTTCCACGCGCAGTTCCACCGGCATGCGGAAGAGGTCAAGGTCCTGGTCAATTTCGCCGATGGTGCGGAAGCCTTTGTTGCTGCCCAGCCGGTAGATGGCGTACTTGTTGGTGAACTGCGGCACGCCGGCGCCGTTTACCCATTGCGCAAAGAAGGAGGTCAACTGCTGCCGGCTCTCGGCCTCGGCGACTTTCTCGAAATCTGCGGCGCGGATGGAAGAGCCGGTGTATTGGTTGAGCGCACTCTTGAGCGTGGCCAGGAAGGCTGTGTCGCCGATCTCCCCGCGCAGCATGTGGTAGATCATGGCGCCCTTTTCCAGAGTCATGAACTGGAACTGGGGCGAGAAGGGGCTCAAGCGGCTGACGCTCGACAAGGGGATGGTGTCGTAGGCCAAGGCTCCGGCGGAAACATCCTGAATGGCTTCCTGCAAGGCGTTCGTTCCGCTCTCGTGCTCAACGTACATCAATTCGCCGTAGCGAGCCATGCCGTTGGTAATCCAGGCGTCGTTGAGCGAGCGCGGGCTGACCTCGGAGCCCCACCACTGGCGGGCGATGGTGTTGGCCAGGAGGCGAATGCTGCTCTTGTCGCCTACGCGGGAGCCGGGAATGGCAGCCAGCTCGGGCGCCCAGACGGAGGGCAGCTTGTCGTCCGGAAGTTCGACAACATTCAGGCGGCTGGATTCGGCCGCGCCAAAACTGCTGGTGAAGAAGTCATACTCCGAAACCGCCGTCTGCGCCAGATTACTGGATGATTGTTGGTGGCTCACCGTCAGATAGACCTTGACGTTGCCAGCGCCGGCCGAGACCGGATCCGCGTAGCGTCCGGCAATCACCGTGCCCGGAAAGCCAGGTTTTTCCCAATTGAAGTCGTATTGATCGCCGGGCTTGCCGTTGGCCAGCGTGACTGGTTTGGATTCGCCCTGGGCGCCGCTCGAAAAGACTTGCATCCCTTGCGGCACGCGAATGTGCATCTCGGCGGTGAAGCGGTTGGTCAGGTAGGCGGAGGAGCTTTCGGACACGGGAAACCAGCGCGCCGGGTAGAGCAGGTAGGTGATGGGTTCCTGGATGGCGGCCAGCTTGATGCCCTCGAATGGGCCATCGTCGTTGCCTGTAATGATGCCCTCGTACTCGAAGGTCCAATGCACGGTCTGCCCACTGATAAAAGGCGTGGCCGGAGAAATATGGATGTTGCCGTCGGCCGATCGCTGGCCAGTGAGCATCGTGCCAGCCTCGTCGGAGATTTTGATTATTTTCAGGGCCGAGTGTAGGCCGAAGCTGACAGATTCGGTATTCTCCGGCGCGATAAAGCTGACTACCACTTTGGCCGTAAGATGGCGCGCAGCCGTGTCGATCTCGGCGTCGATAACGTAGCCGGAGATGCTAAATGGGGGTCGCTCCGGCTGCTGGGCGGCGAGCGGAGCGCCCATCATCAGAATGCAGGCCAAGCAGCCTGCCAACGGCGCCATTCTTTTTTTCATGCGCACGCAGCCATTATCGCAGCCATGGCTATGGCATTTCACATCGCTTCATGCCAATTCGACTCGCGGAGGCCGGTTGCGTTACTGCTTGATGATCTCGATCTCGATGGTGAGCTTGACCTCGTCGCCCACCAGGAAGGCCGGGAAGCTGGTTCCAATCCCGAAGGCCGTGCGGCTGATGGTGGTGGTGGCGGAGAAGCCGGAATGCGTTTTATGGTCCATGGCCTCGACCGGAGTGCTGGGGCCTTCCACATCGAGCACCACGGGCAGGGTGACGCCGTGCAGGGTCAGGTTGCCGTTCACCGTCAGTTTGCTGCCGTACTTCACTACGCTGGAGCTGGTGAAGGTTGCCGTGGGGAATTTGGCCACGTCGAAGAACGTATCCGATTTCAGGTGTGCGTCACGTTTTGGCTCGCCGGTGTTGATTGTGGCCACGTCGATGGTGACTGTAACGGTGGACTTGGTGACGTCAGCCTCGTTGTAGACCAGGGTGCCTGTTACCCCGCCAATGCGCCCATGCACGTTGGAGACGCCGCCGTGGCGGATGCTGAAATCGACTTCACTGTGGGCCGGATCGGTGGCCCAGGCAGAGGTTTGCGCCATGGCGAGGGGAGCCGTCAGTGCCAGAATGCCAGAAATAATTGCCAAACGCTTCATGGTAATTTCCTTTCGGTGATAGGCCGTTGGGCCGCTTGGAGGTTGGGGAGAGGAAACTCTCTTTACGAATGCGTAACATTGGGAACAGTCTTCGTCGCGAAATATCCCATGTAGAATACGATGCTGATCGATTGTGATTTGTTGCAACAATTATTGTCTGGTTCCAATAGACCAGCCTTGTAAAGAAGATCGTATCCCGATTCTCTGTCCTCTGCTTCCTGGTTCCTGCTATTCTCGCGTAGATGTCCGTTCTGAACGACTTCCGGCGACTCACCAGGGCCCAACGGCACACCTTCGTGGCAGCCTTTCTGGGCTGGACCATGGATTCGCTCGACTTTTTTCTGCTGGTTTTCTGCGTCAAAGCCATTGCAGCGGAATTCCATACCCAGCCGTCGGCGGTGCTGGGCGCGGTCTTTTTGACTCAGGCCTTCCGGCCGTTGGGCGCGGTGCTGTTTGGCGTGCTGGCCGATCGCTATGGACGGCGGCCGGTGCTGATGGTGAACATTCTGAGCTTCTCGGTGATTGAGTTGGCCTGTGGCTTTGCTCCCTCACTGATGGTGCTGCTGGGGTTGCGTGCCTTGTTCGGGCTGGCCATGGGCGGCGAGTGGGGCGTAGGCGCGGCGCTGGCCTTTGAGACGCTGCCCGCGGAGGGCCGCGGCGTTTTCTCGGGAATTTTACAGGAGGGCTATGCGGTGGGCTCGATCATGGCTGCGGGCGCATTCGCTCTGTTCTTCAGCGGCTTTAATTTGCCGGGGCTGCACTTCCATGGTCTCGTCTTGCCGGGGCTGCACGCCCCCGGAATTGGCTGGCGAGGGCTGTTCATTCTGGGCGCAATGCCGGCCCTGCTGGTTTTTTATGTGCAGGCGCGGGTAGCGGAATCGCCGGTGTGGCTGGAAGGGAAGAAGCAGCGGCAGGAGCGCTCTGTCACTGACGCAAGGAAAGCCAAGGCGCGAGAGTTCGCCAACCTGCTGGCCTTCCTGCCGACGTTTCTCTTTCTGATTTTGTTGATGACCGCCTTCATGAGTTTTTCGCACGGCACGCAGGATGTGTATCCCACCTTCCTGGGAACCTATGCCAAACTCACGCCGCAGATTGTGGGTCTGATTGGCGTGTTGTACGGTTTGGGATCGATTGCGGGCGGCATTGCCTTTGGAGCGTTCTCAGAGAAGTGGGGCCGCAAGCGGGCCATCATCGTTGCGGCACTGATGTCGATTCCGGTGATTCCGCTTTACGCATACGGCCACTCGGCCATCACGCTGGGCATGGGCGCGGTGCTGATGCAGTTCATGGTGCAGGGAGCGTGGGGCGTGGTGCCGGCCTATCTCACCGAGTTATCGCCGGCGCAGGTGCGAGCCACGGCGCCGGGGCTGGCCTATCAGTTAGGCGGCCTCATCACCTCCTGGAACGGCAAAGCGCAGGCGCTGATTGCCGAGAGCACCGGCAACTATCCGCTGGTGCTTGCGGGTACCGTGATCCTAGTGGCGCTGACGCTGGCCGGTTTGGCGCTTGCGGGCCGCGAGGCCAAAGGGCAGGAGATGACGGCGGCGTAAGTGGAGTACCACAAAAAATGCTTTTGGGCGTAACCTATGCATAGGGAGGAGCGATTTACGGCAAATCTCGATTGGTCCCAATGCCCCGCCGTTGAAAGCGTCCCCGGCAAGGTGAGCGGCGCCTGGGTACTCAAGGGAACGCGTATGCCGGTTCAGACCGTCTTTGCAAATCTAGAGGCTGGTATGTCGGTGAAGGAAATTACTGAGGTGTTCGATGGAGTCAAACTAGAAGAGATAGTGGCAGTCCTCAAATTCGTCGTACAAAGTCTCGATAAAGAACCTGCGTTTGGCTAAACTGCTCCCACAGCATTGATTTTGGCAATTATCCCTTGACATCAAGTAGAGGAAATGGCACGGAAAGACGGACGTGATATCAGAGAAAACGTGCCAGCTCATTGATAACCCTAAGCACTTCACTTGCGAAGGACCGCATGAGCAAGAACACCGGAATCAGGCTGACATAATCAGACTCGGAAAGTGCTATATCGAAGGTAAAGCCCATTTTCTCGTCCACCTCAGACAGTGGCACGGTGATGAGTACATCGTTTGCTTGTACTGGTCTCAGGGGATAGGGGAAATCGAACCCAAAAGCCTGAGCGATGGCGGCAGCCCTGATTTCTGGTTTCATCAATACCTCTCCGCTACCGAACACAACTTTCTCACTTGGCAGCATAGTGCGACCAATTGGTACACTCGTCACGGTTAGCAGGAGCCGATGTTTATCCACGATATCGAGTTTGTGCAACTGCCACGCCCAATGACCAAATCCCCCTTTGTATGGTGCGATACTGTCGATCGCTTCAAGGCAATACTTCCCGATGCCTTTTACTCGTCCGCGTGACATGGCTATGTACGTTTTTGGGGTATCAAAGATTGGGAAAGACGTGTGAGCATCGGGGATGCTCCCTGCCGCCTCGACCAGACTCCATGCGAGATGGTCCAGCGTGCTGCGCAAATTGTGGAGAGCATCGCCAATCTTGAGGGAGATGGAGTCGGGAATCGGAGGAACGGCATCGATCCAGAACGTTGCTGTGCCCCTCTCAATGTCATCGTGTCGCCGGATGTCGTAACGGTTTGTGCGACGGAAGTCGTCAACTGCGTCTTCAAGCTCATTGACTTGCTTCTTGGCCCACTCGTATTTGGCTAGTACCCGGTCATATCTGGAAGGCACATTCCATATTATACCTACATGGTGGCTGAGATAATCGCCTTGATTTTTTGCAGCAGATTGCGCTAGAGTCATCCCATCGTTACTCTTCCGTTCATCTGCTTGGGGTATCAAGATGGAGCTAGATTGGTTTCAAGGGGTTTTCTGGGCTCTCATCGGGTTCGGTTGCCTTATCCTGATTCCGCTCACCTATATACGGAGCGAGTCAGCCACAGGCGGCGCGGGCGGGGCTTTTCGAAAACTGAGTTACATAGGATTTGCCCTAACTTTCTGTTCCTCTGCCGCACTCCTTCTTCCATTGTTATGGTTTAAAATCTGGATACTCTTATTCGTGACTGTGCTCGCCGTTCTTTTTACTCTTACTCGGTTTCTTAGTCTCTCAGGCAAACGGGATAAAGCAGAAAACGCACTGGCTCTATGGATTGGCATCGGTGTACTTTCTCCGCCAGTCTTGGCGCTTGCGCATATCCTATGGATCACTGAATGCTACGATGAAAAATCCCAGGCCTCACATATTTTTGTGATGCTGCTAGTTACAATCCTTTTGAATCGCCTTGGTGTGTTCTGTGAGTTTGAGTGGGACGGCCGACGGACCTGGGATGCCAGAAGCAGCCCATTTAACCGATATTTCCAAGTGTCACGTGCTACGCATATCCAGAGCGTTGAATCCGAAACCGAGGTGCAATCCGAAATAACCTACGAACAATGGCTCAACGAGGAGCGGAAGAATCTAAAATCACCACCTGAAAGCGAACGGCCAAATACCCGTTCATAAGAAAGATGGCGGCAAGCCTGGACTTGAATAGGTATGTCATCGGTGGATTAGTATCGTGGTCTCCCACTCTTTCCACAAAGGACGTGGAAAGAATGGGGCACGGAGCGTTTTACGAGACTATGAGCACTGGCTTCGCCTTATCTTACCGCTGAAACAAGCCAATCAGCCTGCCCTTCGCCAGAATATGTCCCTGCATGGCGGCTTCTACCTGCGCGCGCTTCTCTCCCACAGGCAGATTCAACTTTATGTCCAGTGCGTAGAGCGTAAAGATATAGTGGTGCGGCGAGCCTGGCGGAGGACAGGGGCCTCCATAGCCAATCTCGCCGAAATCATTGCGCCCCTGATGTGCGCCGTCCACAAGCAGGCCTACGCCCGGCACTCCCTCTGTAAGCGTGCGCATCCCGACGGGCAGGTCATAGAGCACCCAATGGGTGAATACCCCGCGGGGCGCATCCGGGTCGGTAACGATCAGCGCCAAGCTCGCCGTCCTGGCCGGTGGCGCGCTCCAAGCCAGTTGCGGCGATAGGCCCTCTCCGCTGCAGGTGTACTGCGCCGGAATCTGGCTTCCATCCTGGAAACTGGTACTTGTAAGATGCATCGTTTGCCCCCTCGCAATAGAATCGCGGCAACCCGGCAACGACACAAGAGCGAGCAGAAGCATGGTCGCAACGCCCCGCGCCGCCTGCTGCAATTTTACGCCAACTCTTAGCCAATTTTCATTTGCCGATTTGCACATATGCCGCCCTCTCGCTTGCAACATTGTCGATGTGAAGGAATTTTAGAACATTTTCTTAGTTTCTGAAATGCGGGCCTCTGCCTGTTCTCTGACCCCTCAATCCCTAGAAGTCATCTCATAAATACTTTTTGTTCGAATAAAGCATCCCTCAGGGGCTAAAGCCCACAATTTTATTGGGCATTTTTCGGCATGACTGAAGTCGTGCCCTGATACAAAGCATGTTTATGAAACACGCTCTAATACCTAATATCTGATCACTGTTGTTTCATTCCGGCCGGATGAGTTCGAAGCGGTCGCGGGTGCGGACCCAGGTGTTGCCGGCCATGCGGCCCACGGCGTCCAGGCCCTCCGGATCGACGCGGAAGTCATCTACCAGATCCTCGCGCAGGTGAAAGCGGAGCACCTCGCCCAGCACGATGACGCCGCTCGCGTGCGCGTGGCCGGTGTAGATGATCTGAAGGAGCTTGCACTCCATCTGCGCGGGCGACTGGGCGACGCGCGGAGGGCGGACGGCTACGCTCGCGATCGGCGTCAGCCCGGAGAGCACGAACTCATTCACCTCCGGCGGAACCTCGGCTGAGGCGGCGTTGGCGGCGGCGGCGATGGCATCGCTGACTACGTTGATGACGAACTCGCCGGTCTCTTCGACGTTGCGCAGGGTGTCCTTTGGTTCCACGCTCCCGGTTGAAGCGTTGGCGCGCAGCGACGGGCAAAAAAGCACGGTGGGAGGATTCGAGCCGACGCCGCAGAAAAAGCTGAAGGGCGCGAGGTTGGCCATGCCTTCACGGTTCATGGTTGAAACCAGCGCCACCGGGCGCGGCACGATCATGCCGGTCATCAGCTTGTAAATCTGCCGTGGCTGGCACTCGGCGGGGTTAAAGCAGAGCATCGAGTTTGCGGAAGAGCGCGTGACGTCCATGCAGATAGCCTAGACCATCTCTCCTATCGTTGTAGAGTGAGCGTGGGCCGGGAGGCCCACGCTACAGGATTGACTCGATACCAGTTGGAGAGATGCTCTAGACCATTGCGTTGCCGAGCGGACAGCCATGGCCGCGTAATTATTTTTCTGACTGAACGGCTAGCCCAACCTCGGCTGGCGACGCCAGGGTGTGCGTAGTCCACCACTGCTCCAGCACCACGTTCCAGCGGTCGCCGCGGCCGATCCATAGTTGCGCGGCGCGGTTGTAACGGGCCTGGTTATTTTCCAGCCAATAGGAGCGGTTGTCGCGCAGCCAGGCCTGCCTGTAAAGCCCGCCGAGCAGCGCGTAGCCGTCGCGCATGTCTTGGAGCAGCCCGTTGTTCGCGCCGATGGAATCCAGCTTTGCCTCAACGTCATCCCTGCGGCTCTTGTCGGCGGCCATGGCGCGCGCCTGCGAGTAGAGCGCAACGGATTCGTCAGCCGCTTGAAATTTGAGGCCCACAAAATCGATGCGTCGCGCGCCCAGCTCAAGAGCGTCCAGCGCTTCAGTATTTTCCAGAACACGATTCTCCTGCCTGGCTGCGATGCGGGCTTCGGCGACGAGCGTAATGGCGCGCTCGGCGTGCAGACGCAAGTCGCTCAAGTATGGCCGCAGCTTGGCTGCCACGCGCTCACCCTCCGGCGAGAAGGGATCAATCCAGAAATAAACGTCTCTGGCATCGTGCAAGTCGGCCTCTTTGAAGGAGTCGTGGGCGGCCATCAATTCGCGCTGCGCCAGATCGATCTTGCCTGTCGGATCGCCGTGAAAAGCCTGGCCAAAAGAAGACGAAAAAGCCTCCTCCGAGCTTTCTCCCGATTGCCAGCCTGCGGCAGCGCCAAAGAGCACGCCGAACCAGTTCTGGTCGAAGATGCCCTCGCCGTCGTCGTTCCACACGGTGTTCAGCACGCCCGTCGCGCCCATTGCCTGGCCGTCGCGCACAAAGACGCGAATGTTGGCCAGCGCGTCGTTGTTGTTGGGGTAGAGGCGGCCCCAGTTGCTGACGCCGGGCGAGACCCAGGTCTCCAGTCCAGCTTGAATAAACGGCTCGATGATCGGCTTGTAATCCGGACGGGCGCGGTACTCCCAGGGAACGGCGATCATGTCCTTTGGCAAAGTGCCCACCAGCTCAGGCGATTTGACCGCGATGTCGCCCCAGAAGAGCAGCCGCTTGTGGTTGGGCGCGAGCGTGGAGTGAATCTGTTTGAGGAAGTCGATGTAGACCGCGTCCAGCCCCTGCTGTTCGACCTTTTCGCGCGTCTTGCCCAGGCCCAGGTCATTGGTTTCGTCGGCGCCGATATGCGCGTACGGAGCGGGAAAGACTTTGGCCAGCTCGGTGAACCAACTGCTGATCAGGGGCAGCGTGACGGCCTCGCCCGGGGCAAGCACGGAGCCGTGCGGCGTCTCGCTCAGCGTGGAGAACTGCTCGAACTTGAGCAGATGGTGCAGATGGCCGAAGGACTCCTGCTCGGGAATGACGGTGATGTGGTACTGGGCGGCATAGGCCACGAGCTCGCGGGCTTCGTCGGGGGTCATAGCGCCGCCGGGAAAGGCCGCGACAGGAGAGACATCATAGGCGAAGGTGTGCTCAAAGTAGGGCGAGAAAATGTTGATCTTGTAAGCCGCCAGGGTGCGAATCTCTCGCTTCAAAAACTCCAAGTTGGGCAGCGGGCCGCGCGACCAGTCGTCGGAGAGGCCGCGATAGGCCATTGCCGGCCAGTCGCGCAGCGTGGGCACGAGCAGCACCGCGTCCTGGCCGCTGCCGCGGATTAGTTGTTTCACTGTTTGCGCGCCGTAGAAGATGCCGGCGGAGGTTTCGGCGATTACCGCCAGGCCGCCCTGCCCGTCGGGGACGAGGATGTAGCCCTCGTTGTGCATGGCCGGATCGAAGCTGAGGTGGTTTGCGGCCAACAGCGCCTGGGCTGCATCGCCCTGGGCCCGCTCGAGACGAATAAAGGGAGCGTCACTGCGCACCGTTCTTTTCCCCAGGCGATCCTCGATCAGGTCCTCGACGGCAAATTGATCTTCGACATTTTTATCCGCGGTGACGAAGAAACCGATGCCGCCAATGGGAATCGGCTGAACAGCGATGCACTCCCGTGGCGCGGGCACCAGGCGGAGATCAGCGCAGGTGGGCGCGGCGGTTTGGGCGAACGCGCCGGCTGCGGCGCACGACAGAAGCAAGGTAAAAACGGCGATAGAACGGCGCATATGGAGTGCCTCGACGATCAGGTTTCGTCTACAAGGCTAACGCATGAGGCTTTCCCCACGCTAAAGCGCGGGGCTAACCAACACTGCGCCTACGGCGCGGCTGCCAGGAGCAGATAAGCCTAACAGGGGGTCGTCTGTTTTATGATGCATTTACACCACGCCGAAGTGTGACCCCTAACACAGGCGCAGTCTGACTGTGGGGAGAGAATGAAGCTGTAGGGTCTGGCAGGCCTCAACTGCGCGGGCCGGGAGAGAATACCGATGAGCGATCTTGCCCCACTGGCAGAATCCGTTGCGGTTGACCCGTTGGTCGGCCATCCCGCCGATTACCACGTCTTTCACAAGTTTCTGGAGCGCTGCAAGAATCTGCCGTCCATTTCCACGGCGGTCTGCTGGCCGATGTCGGACGTGGCGCTTAGAGGCACGGTAGAAGCGGCGGACGCGGGGCTGATCAAGCCAACGCTGTTCGGCGACGAGGCTGAGATGAAGGCTCTGGCCGCCAAGATCGGCCTGGATATCTCCGCCTATCCCATGGTCGATGCAGATACAGAGAGCAAGGCAGCGGAGTTGAGCGTGGCCATGTGCCGCAGCGGCAATGCCCAGGCCATGATGAAGGGCAGCCTGCACACCGATGAGCTGATGAAGGTGGCCATGGCCCGCGACACGGGGTTGCGCACCAACCGCCGCATCAGCCATGTATTCGTGATGGACACGCCGGCCTACCCGCGCACCCTGCTGATTACCGACGCGGCGATCAACATCGAGCCGGAGCTGGAGGACAAGATCCACATCGTGCAGAATGCCATCGACCTGGCGCATGCTCTGGGCATTCCGGAGCCCAAGGTGGCGCTGCTGTCGGCCATCGAGACGGTGAACACCAAGATCAAGTCCACGCTGGACGCGGCGGCGCTGTGCAAGATGGCCGATCGCGGCCAGATTACCGGCGGCATTCTCGACGGACCGCTGGCCTTCGACACCGCGGTCAGCGTCAAGGCGGCCACGATCAAGGGTCTGGTTTCGCCGGTCACCGGACAGGCCGACATCCTGGTTGTTCCAGACCTGGAGAGCGGCAATATGCTGGCCAAGCAACTGGAATATCTGGGCGGAGCGCAGTTGGCCGGCATCGTGCTTGGCGCGCGCGTGCCTGCTATTCTCACCAGCCGGGCGGATTCGGCCGAGACGCGGCTCACCAGTTGCGCGGTGGCGGTGCTGTTGCACTATGCCGAACATCCATTGGTCAAGGCATAGATTTTCATTCATGAACGGAATCTAATGGGCGCCATCTCCTGTGGGGAGTGGCGCCCGTTTTGCGTTATGTCCTGTTTTGCTCACAAGGCGATATCCCTGAGTTTTTTTTGAGCATCTTAAAGATATTGCAGACTAATTCCGATGAAAGGGGTATACGGATTAAGGGGGGAAACTGCGTTTTGAGGGATTCCGGGCAAGCAACACCTGCCAGCTAAGTTTGGCGCATGCCTTTCCCCTCAAGAAGCGCGTTTCCTATCGATGAAGCGGGAGACCGCCCGGGTCAGGGAAGGCCGGTATGCTGAAACACGCTGAAGCCAATCTCGCGGCCCTGATTGAAAGCACCCAGGATTTGATCTGGTCGGTGGACCTCGATTATCGCTTGATTTCATTCAATTCGGCATTCCGGCAAAATATCCAGAACACCTATGGCGTTCGGCTTGCGGAAGGGATGCGCTTTCACGAGCTACTTCCTCCGGAGCGGGCGGCGCGTTGGTCTCTGTATTATGCGCGAGTGCTTGCGGAAGGCCCTTTCCGAATCGAGTATTCCAGGATAGATGGCGGCATCATGGAGTTGGCTTTCAATCCCATCGTCGTCGAGGGGGTTACGACGGGCATCTCGATCTTCGGAAAGGAGATTACGGAGCAGAAAGCGATCGAGGAGTCGCGCCGTTTTCTCGCCGAGGTGGTGGAGAGCTGCGAGGAAGCCATCATCACCAACGCACCGTCCGGCAAGATTCTCACCTGGAACCGCGGCGCTGAAGCTATTTACGGCTACAGCGCGGAGGAGGCAATAGAAAAGCCCTTCTCCATGATCATTGCGCCAGAACTCAGAGAGCTTGCTGATCGACAACTCAGGGAGCTGCTAAACGGGGCGCCACTGCTCGAAACTCAGGGAGTGGCTTTGCGCAAGGATGGGAGCAGGGTTCACATTTCCGTGACCACCTGGCCCATGCGGAACTCGGCCGGCGAAGTGACGGCCATCTGCACCATCGTTCACGACATTTCTGTCCACCATGAGGCGGAAAAGAATCGGACCTTGCTGGCTTCGGTGGTTGAATCCTCCGGCGACCTGATTAACTCGATCAATCTGGCTGGAACCATCACCAGTTGGAATCCAGGCGCGGAGCGGCTGACCGGCTACACGAGCGAGGAAATCCTGGGAATGAACGTGGCGATTCTTGTTCCTCCCGGCCACGAGGGCGAAGTGCGGCAGAACCTCGAAACCATCCAGGACGGGTCTTCCATCGACTCTGTCGATACGATTCTGCGGCGAAAGGATGGAAGGGTGATAGATGTTTCGCTAACGCTGTCCCCGATCCGGAATTCGGACGGGGAGGTGGTTGGCGCCGCGGCCATCGCCCGCGACATCAGCCAGCGCAAGCAGATCGAGATGCAACTGCGCGACAGCATGGATTCTCTGAAGGAATCGCAGGCGATTGGAGGGCTGGGCAGCTACGTTCTGGATATCGGAAGCGGCGAGTGGACAAGTTCGGATGTCCTGGATGAAGTCTTCGGAATAGGCAAAGAATACGAACATACAGTGGCGGGGTGGATGGGCTTGATCCATCCCGAAGATCGCGACCTGATGGCCGCCTATTTTGCGGAAGAAGTTGTCGTCAAGGGACTGAATTTCGATAAGGAATACCGCATAGTTCGCCATGAAGATCAGGCTGTGCGCTGGGTTCATGGGCTCGGCAGGCTGGAGTTCGATGGCAGGGGCCAGCCGGTGAAGATGCGCGGCGTCATTAAAGACATTACCGAGCGCAAGCAGGCGGAGATGCAACTGCGCGACAGCGAGGAGCGTTACCGCGCCACCTTCGAGCAGGCCGCGGTGGGCATCGTTCTTACATCATTTGATGGCATGATTCTGCGCTGCAACGCGCGCTTCGCCGCGATCGTCGGCTACCCTCTGGAGGAGATCCCCGGCCTCTCAGTCCGTCAGATCACGGCGCCGGAGGATCAGGCTGCAAGCGCGGAGGTGATACAACGAGTGGCGAATGACGCCGGCGCTGAAGCGCTCGATAAACGTTATATCCGCAAGGACGGAAGCCTGTTCTGGGCAAAGACGAGTGTCTCGATGCAACGCGACGGCCAGGGACGGCCGCTTCACATCATCGCTTTCATCGAAGACATCAACGAGCGCAAACAGGCCGGGATGCTGCTGCGGGAGAGCGAAGAGCGCTACCGCACCGCCTTCCAGACCAGCCTTGACGCCATCAATATCAACCGGCTCGACGATGGGATGTTTATCGACTGTAATCAGGCATTCCTGGACATGGAGGGATATGAACGCGATGAAGTGATTGGGAAAACTTCGCTGGAACTGAACGTCTGGGCGGATGCCCGCGACCGGCGGGCCATGGTGGAAATGTTGCGCCGGAACTCGAGATGCCGCGGTTTGGAGGTCCAGTTCAGAAATAAGAACGGAGAGATTTACTGGGGGGAGTTGTCGGCCTCGCTGATGGAGATCGACGGAGTTGCCTGCATTCTATCCATTACGCGGGATCTCACCTCGGCCAAGGCGGCGGAGAGCACCATCCGGAGCCTGGCTTTCTGTGATCCGTTAACCGGGCTGCCCAACCGCCGTCATCTGATGGAGAGGTTGCGCCAGCCTCTTGACAGCGGCCGAAACGTCCATTCGCAAGCGCTGCTGCTGGTGGATCTGGATCACTTCAAGACCCTGAACGACACCCTCGGACATCAGACTGGTGATCTTATGCTTCAGGAAACCGCGCGGCGCATCGTAGCCTGCACCCACGAAGACGACACCGTGTGCCGTTTGGGCGGCGATGAGTTTGTGGTGCTGCTGGAAGCGCGGGGCAGAGTTGCCGAGGAAGCCGCGGCCATGGCCAAGGCTGTGGGCGAAAAAATACTGGCTGCGATAGACCAGCCCTGCCTGCTTGGGGATCATGAATGTCTTTCCACGGCCAGTATCGGAATCGCCGTCTTCGGGGATGGGCAAGACAGCACGAATGAGATTCTGCAACAGGCTGAAATAGCTCTTTATCAGGCCAAGTCCGCGGGCCGCAACACCTTGCGCTTTTTCTCCCCCGCGTTGCAGGCTGCGGTTAGCGCCCGCGCCACGCTGGAGGAGGATCTGCGCCAGGGGATCAAGGCAAAACAATTTGTGCTCTACTATCAGCCTCAGGTGGAGCGGGGCCGCATGACGGGCGCCGAGGCGCTGATCCGCTGGGAGCACCCCAGGCGCGGCATGGTTATGCCCAACGATTTTATTCCCCTGGCCGAGGAATCGAGGCTGATTCTGCCGCTGGGAGATTGGGTACTGGAAGCCGCCTGCGCGCAGATCGCGTTGTGGGCAGGCCGGATGGAGACAGCCCATCTATCCGTGGCAGTGAATATCAGCGCGCTGCAGTTCCGCCAGCCAGAGTTTGTCGAGCACGTGCTGGCCACCCTCAGCCGCACTGGCGCCAACGTGGAAAACCTCCGGCTGGAACTCACCGAGAGCATGTTGGCGGATAATCTGGAGGACATCATCATCAAGATGAACGAACTGAGGTCGCATGGCGTGAGATTCTCGCTGGATGATTTTGGCACCGGCTATTCGTCCTTGACCTACCTCAAGCGCCTGCCCCTGGACCGCTTGAAGATCGATCGCTCGTTCGTGCACGACATGATGGTGGACGCCACCAGCGGGGCTATTGCGCAAACCATTCTTTCGCTGGGCCGTGCCATGGGCATATCGGTCATCGCCGAGGGCGTGGAAACGGAGGAACAGCGGGGCTATCTGGCAGCTCTTGGCTGCCACTCCTTCCAGGGATACCTGTTCAGCCGCCCGCTGCCGCTGGCGAAGTTCGAGGCCTTTCTGCGGGGCTTCGCTGAAAATGGCAGCCCGGGTTGAGCCGGTTGCGCCTGGGTGTCCTGTTTATTCGAGAGTGTTCTTTACACCAGAAGCAACGAGGCCTCGCAATTTGCGAGGCCTCGATTGCCGTGATGCGCAGCGTTGCTAGTTGAGCGTCAACTCCGCGTTGAGTGGATTGTTTTCGCTGGAGTCGCCGACGCGAATGATAAATTTGCCGGGATCGATGCTCCACTTGCGGGCCGTCGAGTCCCAGTAGCTGAAGGCGCGGGCATCGAGATTGATGGTCACGTGCTTTGTTTCGCCGGGAGCGAGGCGCACCTTCTCAAAGCCCTTGAGCTCGCGCTCCGGGCGGCTGACTTTGGCCGAGGGATCGGAGATGTAGAGCTGGGCCACCTCTGCGCCTGCGACGCTGCCGGTGTTGGTTACGTCGAAGCTGACTGGGACAGTCGATCCTGAGGCAGCCGTTGCGGGCGCTTGCAGGTTGGTGAAGCTGAAGGTGGTGTAGCTCAGCCCGAAGCCGAAGGGGAAGAGCGGATGCTTGCCGGTGGTGGTCCAATAGCGGTAACCGACCAGCAGGCCGTCATCGTACTTCACGTGAGGAATGATGTAATCTACCGGCGGGCGACCCTCTTCGACCACGTGCAGCGAGGTATCTGCGCCCTGAATGGGGTTGTAGTAGGCATAGGAGGGATTCTCCTCCCAACTGCGATCAAAGCTGACCGGCAGCTTGCCCTCTGGATTGTGCTTGCCGAAAAGAACTTCGGCAACGGCCGTGCCGCCCTCCTGGCCGGGATACCAGGTATGCAACAACGCGGGAACCTTGCTGAGCCAGCGCCGGGTATCCAGAGAGCCGCCAGCGGTGAGGGTGACGATGGTGCGGGGATTGATCGCAGCGATGGTCTCGATCAGCGTGTCCTGTCCCCAGGGAAGCGCGAAGGTGCGGTCATGGCCCTCGCCCTCGGTCTGCGAATTGAAGCCGACGGCGACGACAACGACATCGGCCTTGGCGGCCATCTCACGGGCCTCGTCGGAGATCAGCTCTGGCAGATAAACAATACCCAGGCCAAAGCGGGGCGTTTCGCCGCGAGGCTGGAGCTCGGCGACCACGGTGGCGGCTTCTCCGGCAGCCAGCTCAACGGTAGCCGACTTGGGAACCTGGCCTTCAGCGCGTTCCTGGTGGAGCAGCTCTTTGCCGTTCACCAGCACCTTGAATCCATTCCCGCCCCAGCCCGATGCGCCAGCCAGAACCATATACGTGCCGGCTTTCTCCGCCTTGTATTGAGCGGTATATCGGATGCTGTGGGGCGTTGGGGACTCAGGCTCCCATCCGCTCTCGCGCCAACCGGTGATGCCCCGCACGGTGCTGCTCTTCGGCGTTCCGGTGAAGTCCTGGCTGGGATAATCATCGACCTTGACGGCGCCCTCCCAGCGGGTTCTGCGAAATATCTCGTTCTCATCGGACAGGCCACGGGCATAAAGCACATGCACCTCGGGTCCGGCGAGATTGGCGATGCCGGTGAGGATGCTGACCGGCTCAAAGGCTGTGGCCTCGGAGGAGCCTCCGCCACCAGTCACTGCCGGATAAGCGTCAGGACCGATGACGGCGATGGTTTTGATCTTGTTCGCATCGAGCGGCAGAAGATGGCCGTCATTCTTGAGCAAGGTCAGGCTCTCTCGTGCGCCGTCCAGGGCGATGGCGCGGTCGGCCACTGAATAAGTCGAGTAGGCCGGATCGAATTGCGGGCGGTCAAGGAAGCCGTAGCGCAGCTCGGTCCTCAGCAGCCGCAGCACCTTGTCGTCGATGGTGGATTCTTTCACCGAGTCGTCTTTGACGGCGGCCAGCAGGACTTTGGAGGTCATGAAGCGCGCGTTGGGCATCTCCAGGTCTAGGCCGTTGTTGGCCGCCGCCACGCCGTCGTAGGTGGCGTCCCAGTCCGACATGAGAATACTCTGAAAGCCCCAATCGCCCTTGAGCACCTTCAGATTCAGGAACTCGTTCTGGGTGGCGTGGACACCGTTGACCAGGTTGTAGGAGTTCATTACCGCGTCCACGTGGGCCTTGGTGACGGCGGCCTCGAAGGCCGGCAGATAGATCTCCCGCATGGTTCGCTCGTCGATATCCACGCTCGCGTTGTGCCGGTTGTACTCCTGATTGTTCATCGCGTAGTGCTTGACGGTGGCGATGACGCCCTGGGACTGGACGCCCTCGATAAAAGGAACCACCATGGCGGCGTTCAGGTAGGGATCCTCGGAGAGATATTCGAAGTTGCGGCCGGCGAGCGGAGAGCGGGCGATGTTGACGCCGGGGCCGAGCAGGAAATTGACGCCGCGGGCGCGGGCATCGCGGCCCAGGCCCTCGCCTAGTTTGCGGGCGAACTCCTTATCCCAGGTGGCGGACAGAGCAACGCCGCCGGCATAGGCGGTAGTCGGTCCCCAGGTGCGCACGCCCACGGAAGCGTCGGACATTTTGAAGCGGGGCAGGTCGATGGCCGGGACAGCCTGCGTGAACATGCCGTCGACGCCGCCCAGCAGCACGATCTTCTGCTCCAGAGTGAGTTTGGCCAACAGGGCATGGGCTTTGGCCTCGATGGCGGGCGAGTCCGGAGCGGGCGCCTGTGCGGCAGCGATCAGGCCGCAACTCAGGAGCATGGAGAGAAAGAATGTGATTCCCAGGAAGAAAGCCGGTTGCGAGGAGTATTTCTTTGTGTTTTTCATAACGCAAGAAGGCTATCGCATTTGCCTTGTGGATGTATACCCTTTCGCTGTCGTGATGTGTATCAGTCAGCGATTTGACTTTGGCTCATTCCGCATCGGCGGCAGACTCTAAGAGCGTTTTTCACGAGCTGACTTTTCGAAAAATCACAAACAAAAGCAAGAGTTTTTTTGCCGGGGGGAGATTTACTGTTCATGCGCCGTCAATATGGCCTCTGAGCTTCCGTGATTCCGGGCCAGGTGTCTGTCCTGAAAGGAGCGGCGGGCAAGCCGGCTCCATTAAACAGGGTCGCTGCGGGGTTGGATTGCCAGGCGTAACGAACTTCTTTGGGTTTCGGCATCGAGGGGGAAGAGACAATAATTGTTTTGCCCTTGATGCGTGCGTCGGCCCAATACCACTTCCGATCCTCTGCGGCGATGGCAAACTCTTCCAGCCTGGTTCCCTTCACCACGAGTCCGCCGTCGGCGTGGGCGAAGCGCAAGCGAATCGCGCCTGGACGCCGGTCGACGGATTTCAGGGTCGGACCCGAATAAACGACCTTCTCGCCGTAGTAGTTTGCCAAGGCGCAGAGGGCGAGGCGCTCTCCGACTGGCTGCTTGTCCTGCGAATGAATGTTGTCAGCGTCGCCGGTGTCGATGGTGACAGCCAGGCAGGAGTGGGGAACGCTGGCAGCCGCAACAGCCTGCGATTCGCGCGTTTCGGCCCATTCGTCGCCGTCGACTGGCGTGGGGCTGCGATGCTTGAAGGCCGGCAGGCTGACGATGTAGAAGGGGAAATCGCCCTGAGCGAAGAGCTTGCGCCAGTCGGCAATCATGGCGGGGAGAATCCTGCGGTACTGGTAGCCGCGCGGCGAGTTCTGCTCGCCCTGATACCAGAGTGCGCCAGCGATGGAGAGCGGCGCGACGGGCTTGAGCATTCCTTCGTACAGCACCGCCGGCATGACGGGCCAGTTCTCGTATGCGATGGGCAGCGGATGCGGCGGACGAGCATCCACGCTGAGTTGGCCCTTCCACTTTCCGGTCAGCGGAATGATCGACTTGTCGCCCAGCATCAGGCGTAGATCTTCAGGCTTGCCCAGGAATCCGCCATCTGGCTTGGTCTTCAGGACGCGAATCGCCACGACATTTCGTCCGGGCTTCAGCACGCCCTCGGGAAGGAAATAAACGCGCGGGTTCTCGACCCATGCGCTGGCGCCGGCGAAGACGCCATTGATATAGGCCGTGTCCATGCGTTCAATTGAGCCCAGGAACAGCAGCGCGCGACCGGCCGGAAGCGGGTCCGGCAGCACAATCTCTTTCCTGAACCAGGCCACGGCGGCCGTCTCAGGCACGCCCAGCTCGGCAAATCCACCGGGTATACTGACAGATTTCCAGTTTGAATCGTCGAAATCGGGGGAGGCCCACTTGCCTTTGAGACCGGCGTCGTACTGGTCGTACCAATGCATCACGTAGTTGCCGTATTCGGGCGCGCCTTCAGCGGCCAGCCGCTGCAACTCCGCCAGCGGTACATCAAAATCGTGAAGAGGACGCAGAGCTTCGGCGCTTGTCCACGACTCCGCGGGCGTTCCGCCCATTGCGTCGACGACTAAGCCGATGGGAATATGGAGCTCACTCTGAAGCTTGCGCGCAAAATAGTAGCCGACCGCGGAGACCCACTCCGCCGACTGCGGCGAGACCTCGCTCCACTTGCCCTCAATCAGATCCGTGTGCCGGTAGGCGGGATGTCCCGCAACGGTGAAGAAGCGAATCTGCGGGTAGCTAGCCGTCTTCACTTCATCTGCGCCATTGCGCGCAAAGCGGAGCGGCAGGCCCATGTTCGACTGTCCGCCGCAGAGCCATACATCGCCGACCAGCACGTTCTGCAACTCCACAGTTTCGCGGCCGGTGATCCTGATAGTGTACGGGCCGCCTGCGGGAGGCGGCTGAATCGCCACTTGCCAGCGGTGGTCGGGACCAGTCACGCCGGATGCGGACGCGTTTCCAATCTCGACCTTGACCTTGTCGCCGGGTTCAGACCAGCCCCAGATGGTATTGGCCTTGCCGCGCTGCATGACCATGTTGTCCGCGAAGATCGGGCTGACGAACGGAAGCGGCTTGGGAGCCTGAGCCGCGGCGGGAGACGCAACCGAGGGCGTTGGCTGAGCTGGCGCAAGGCCCAGGGGCGCAACGAGCAAAAAAGATGCCGCCATCCAGGCGAGTTTCAATCTGGAGATCATGCGTTCAAGCCTCTATTCGGAAGATGCGGTTTCAGTATAAAAGACGAGGGCTTGGAGTAACTCCTCCAAGCCCACGTCTTTACCACATTAGATTATCGGAAGAGTCTGGGTGCAAAATCATTCAGATCGCGACGCCACGTTTGCCACTCGTGCGCGGTGCCCGGCGATTCATAGAAGACGTGCTTAATTTTCGCCTCATCCAGCGTTGTGTGCAGTTTTACGATGCCGGCGTGCATCATGGCAGGCTCCTCGGTGCCGACGCCAATCCACAGCAGGTGCACTCGCTTGGCGAAGGCATCCGGATCGGCCATCGCGCCGTTGAAGGCTGTCTTCAGATCGAAGTTCTGATCGCCGCGCATCATCGCCATCCCGCCCGCTCCGCTGAAACCGCCAATCCAGGAGAAGAGATCGAGATGGTCGAAGGTGACTTGGAAGGTTTGCATGCCGCCCATCGACAGACCGGCCATGGCGCGATGATCGCGATCGGGGATGGTCCTGAAGTGCGCATCGATGTAGGGGATCAGCGCCTGCGTCATGTCGTCTTCAAAGGCCTGCGCCATCTCCTGCATCGCCTTCATCATCTCAGGCGAACCGAAGGGTTTCCCGGTCAGGTCGGGATCGGTGTGGCCGGCACGCCTGGCATAGCCATAGGCCATGACGACGATCATGGGCTTTGAGCTCTTGCTGGCGATCAGGTTGTCGAGGATGAAGTTGGCATGGGCCTGGTTGATCCAGCCGGTCTCATCTTCGCCGCCGCCGTGCTGAAGATAGAGCACCGGATAGCGCATCTTGGTCTGCATGTCGTACTCCGGCGGCGTGTAGACGAGGGCATGGCGCCAGCTTCCGGTAACTTTTGAGAAGTACCAAACCTCACGGACGGCTCCGTGTGGAACATCCTGCGGCAGATAGTAGGTAGCCCCCTGTTCCGGAATCTCGATTCCGCTGGCGTCTTTGCCGCCACCGAAGTACGAATGGCTTCCGGGATCGCTGAATTCCGCGCCGTCTATCAACAGAGTGTAGTAATGGAAGCCCGGCACCAGCGGCGCGGAGGTCGCGGTCCAGAATCCATCGGGCTGCTTCACCATCTCCAATTTTGGCTGGCTCCAGAAGTTCACCACTACCTTGGTGGCGGACGGGGCCTTCACCCGGAATTCGGCACGGCCACTGGAGTCGACACGGGGATACGCCGCTCCCCACACATTCGTGGATGCGGGCTCGAAGCCGCCGGGGTTTTGTGCACAGCAGTAGCTCGACAGCATGAGTATTGCGATTCCAATTCTCTTCATCAGATACTCTCCATAGCGAATCCCGCCCCTTGAAGGCCCGCGGTCAGGAAGATAGCCCGCAGACCGGGTCCCATCGGGATCGAATGTGTCGCCTGGGAATTGCATTTCGGCTAGGCAAGTTCATGCCGTAGGAGCCGCAGTTTCCCGGACAGCAGCATGGTACCTGACCGAGATTCTCGAAGGATAGTCGCATTTATGAATCGAGTACATCGATTTATTCGATGTATCCTTAAATCATGGAAACGTCACTCGATGCCTGGGAGATTCTTCAGGCCGTGGTGCAGTTGGGAGGGTTTGCACCTGCCGCCAAAAAGCTCAATCGCTCCCAATCGACAATCAGCTATGCTATCGGACGCCTGCAGGAGCAGTTAGGGGTCAGGTTGTTTGAGATTCATGGAAGGAAGGCGATGCTGACCGAGGTGGGAAGGGCGCTTCTGGCAGATGCGGAACCCCATTTAGCCGGATTTCATCAACTCGAGCAGCGCGCCCGGCTGATGGCGTCTGGGGGCGCCTCGGAGGTCCGGCTCTCGGTGGACAGCATCTTTCCCGACGACCGGCTGTTTGCTGCTCTGGCAAGCTTCTCGCGCATTTATCCGCATGTAAGGCCGAAGCTTCGCCAAGGCACGTTTCTCTCGGCGGATTCGGAGTTTTCTCTCCACAACGCCCAACTGTGCGTGACCGGCTTGATGTCGCGCGAGCTGTACGTCAAGCCGATCCTGGTGATCGGAATGATTGCCGTGGTGCGCTGCGATCATCCTCTGCTCTCGATCCGGCGCAGGCTCTCGCGCTCCGACCTGATGCAGCATATGCTGGTAACCATCGAAAGCGCGGCATCCGGGAACTTGATTCACCAGCCGCGGCTTCCCGCGCAGCGCCTGCTCCCGGTTGGCACCATCGAATCGGCGATCGCCGCCGTTCGCAGCGGGCTGTGTTTCGGCTGGCTGCCCAAGTACCGCATTCAGACCGAGCTCGACCGGGGAGATTTCGTGGCCCTTCCTCTCCCTGCCGGCGAGTCCCGGGAGGTCCGGCTGAATCTCGTTTGCAGGGAGTTGAGCGCAAGCAACTCCGAGATCAATGCCCTGGCTGAATTGCTGGGGATGAGCCGCGAACCGGAAATGATTTGAGCAGGCGTGCGATCAGCGCCGATTCCATAGCGATTCCAACGCGTGCGAAATTCCATCGACAAAGTCGATCTGAATCAAGCGATTTAATTGACTTGTTCGCAAACTGAGCCGTTCTGTATAGTCCATGTCTTAGAGAATGTTATCGCGAATCTGCAGACTGGTCCTGTGGCTGCCAGCCATCAAGAGTCACGAGGATCCTCTGTAATTGCTCCGCGGCATTCTCCCTGGGAGTCGTCATGAAGTTCAGCTTTATTCGTTTTATATTTCGCATCTCTCTGCTGCTGCTGGTTTTCACCGCGTCCATGATGGCCGCGGAGACAGCTCACCTGTCCATCGACGCATCCAAGGCTGGAGCGAAGATCGACCGCAACATCTTCGGCCAGTTCGCGGAAAATCTGGGGCATGGCCTTTACGAGGGCATCTGGGTTGGCCCGGATTCTTCGATTCCGAACACGCGCGGAATCCGCAAAGACGTTGTAACCGCGCTTCAAGCTTTGAAGGTGCCCGACGTCCGCTGGCCGGGCGGATGCTTTGCCGACGAATACCATTGGCGCAAAGGAATCGGCCCAGCCGGACGGCGGCCAGCCACGCTGAACTCCACCTGGGGCGGCGTAGTCGATACCAACAGTTTTGGCACCGACGAATTCATGGACTTCATCCAGCAGATCGGCAGCCAGGCCTACGTCTCGGTCAACGTCGGAAGCGGGACTCCGCAGGAAGCGGCCGAGTGGCTGGAGTACATGACCGCCGCGCAGCCTACGGCGCTTGAGAAAGAGCGCGCAGCCAACGGTCATCCCAATCCTTACATGGTTGGCATGATGGGCATCGGCAACGAAAGCTGGTCCTGCGGCGGCGACATGACGGTGGATTATTACCTGGCCCAGCTCAAGATCTACAGCCACTTCGTCAGGAACATGAATCCGGCCCAGCAAGAGAAGAACCAGATGCTCAAGATCGCCGTCGGCCCGGGCTTTCCTGAGACCGAGTGGACAGAAGCCGTGATGAAGGCCTGGAAGCAGCACGACTGGAGTTGGAACTTCGACGGACTTTCGGTGCACTGGTATACGATAGCCAACGGATGGCCGCCCTCGACGCCTTCGAACGGATTCGGCGTTGAGGATTACGGCAAGACGCTGAAGTCCGCGCTGTTCATGGATGAGTTCCTGCGCAAGCAGGAGGCTGTCATGGACAGGTACGACCCCGAGAAGAAGATTGCGCTGGCGGTGGACGAATGGGGCGCATGGCACGCGCCGCTGCCCGGCACGAACGAGCACTTTCTTGTCCAGCAAAACAGCCTGCGTGACGCGATCCTGGCGTCGCTGAACCTGAACATCTTCGCGCGTCATGCGGACCGCGTGCGCATGGCCAACATCGCCCAGATGATCAACGTGCTGCAGTCGATGATCCTGACGGACAAGGAGAAGATGGTTCTCACTCCCACCTACTACATTTACAAGATGTATGTGCCGTTCCAGGACGCGGCGTTTGTTCCGGTCGATTTCGATCCCGGCTCGTTCCACCGGAATGGCATCACGTTGCCGCGCGTGGATGCTCTCGCCGCCAGAGACGCTGCTGGCAAACTTTGGATCGAAATCACGAACCTCGATCCCGAAAAGCCGGTTGAAATCGATGCGGAGATCACCGGCATGACGGCCAAATCGGCGAAGGGAGAGACGCTGACCGCGCCTGCCGTCGACAGCGTGAACACATTTACTGCACCCAACACTGTTGTGCCGAAGCCCATTTCCGCAAGCGTGAAAGATGGCAGGCTGACGCTGGCAGTTGAACCGAAGTCGGTGACGGTTATTTCGCTGGAGCCATAACAACAGATCGCATGCCGCATTCGCGGCCGGAGATATCGAACCATGCAATCGGCAATCAATACATCCGCGTTGAAGGGGCCGGCAGTGATGCTGGCAGCGCTTTTTCTCACGGTCGTGTCTGCAGCGCAGATGCCCCCGGTCAATGTCGCGATCGATGCATCGAAGACCGGCGCACCGATCTCGAAGTACGTCTACGGGCAGTTTCTGGAGCACGGCGGCGATATCGTGAACACGGGCGTCTGGGCTGAACTGCTGGCAGATCGCAAGTTCTTCTATCCGGTAGCGGCAAGCGCGCCCAATCCTCCGCAGGTAATGGGTAACGCGGCGGGGAATCCAAGATTCCGGCGTCCGATCACACGGTGGTGGGCGCCGATCGGCGGAGACGGCGTGGTTACGATGGACACCAAGAATCCATATACCGGCGATCACACGCCGTTGGTAAAGCTCGACGCCAAGGCGCCGCATGGAATCGGAGAGTCGGGAGTTGTGGTGCGGAACGGTAAAACATACACGGGCCGCATCGTGCTGGCTGGAACGCCTGGGACTGTTGTCAAGGTCGCGTTGATCTGGGGTAAGGAGCCCGGCGACCGCCAGACTGTAACGGTTCACATTCTGGGGACCTCCTATAGCAAGATCCCGCTTAAGTTCGAAGCCAAGGCCGATAACGACGACGCACGCATGGAGATAACGGGAACGGGAACGGGGTCGTTTCAAGTGGGCGCGGTCTCGCTGATGCCTGCCGACAACATTGAGGGCTTTCGCAAGGAGATCGTTGCGGCGCTCAAGCAATTGCGCTTCGGCGTTCTTCGCTTCCCCGGCGGCAACTTTGTCTCCGCGTACGAGTGGCGCTACGGCGTAGGCGACATCGACAAGCGGCCGCCGATCTTCGATCCGGTCTGGCACGCCGTACAGCCGAACGACGTGGGCACGGACGAGTTTCTCGCGCTCTGCCGCCTGCTCGGCGTTGATCCCTACATCACGGTGAATGCGGGATTTGGCGACGCCTGGTCCGCAAGAGAACTGGTCGAATACACCAATGGCGCGGTCACCACGCCGATGGGAAAATGGCGCGCCGCCAACGGGCATGCAAAGCCGTACAACGTGAAGTTGTGGGGCATCGGCAACGAGCCCTGGGGCGACTACCAGATGGGCGCAATTTCTCCCGAGCAGTTCGCGCTCAAACACAATCTCTTTGCCAAGGCCATGAAGCAGGTCGATCCCACGATCAAGCTGATCGCCGGCGGCGCAATGCCCGACGTGATGGAGGGCGCCGATCAGTCCAAGCGCATCGGTGGGAAGTACGTTCCCGACTACCTAACGCCGGCCGACTGGAGCGGCTATATGCTGGCGCACGATCTGGACAACATCGACATGCTCAGCGAGCACTACTATGCCTCCGGCACAGAGCACACGGATATGAAGCTCGGCAAAAAAATGCCGATCAACCCGCCGCTGTCACTGATCGAGTGGATGCGCGCACCGGCCGTTCAGGTCCGCGCCAAATACGAGCACTACCAGAAATACCTGGAACTGATCCCGAGCCTGCGGACGAAGCCGGTGCCGATTGCCATCGACGAATGGGCGTACTTCGGCGGCGGGCCCGGCTCCTACAAGACGGTCCCGGCCTACGCGTGGGCCTTCCATGAGATGTTCCGCCACTCGGATATCTTCCAAATGGGCTGCTTCACCTTCGCGACGGCTATGATGAGCTCGAATCGCACCGAAGCAATCCTGAATCCGACGGGGATGCTCTTCAAGATGTACCGCGATCACTTCGGCACAATTCCGGTGGAGGTAAGAGGCGACTCGCCGCAGCCCAAGCCGGTCTTTCCTGTAGGAGGCGATCAGCCCGCGGTGAATCCTGGGAGCGACACTTATCCTCTGGATGTGAGCGCAGCGCTCAGCGAGGATCGCAAGACGCTGACCATCGCCGTGCTGAACCCATCGGACGCCAAGCAGAGTATGAAGCTGGCTATCAACGGGGTGACGCTGGCAGACAAGGGAACGCTCTGGCAGATGGCGCCATCTAAATTGGATGCAGTTGTCGCGGTCGGCAAGACACCGGAGGTAGCCGTAGAGGAGCATGCGCTGGGCGCGGTTCCGGATATGATCGAGGCGCCTCCGTTTAGTGTCAGCATCTATTCGTATGCGGTGCAGTAATTGAATGTTTCGAGAGAGGATGCCCATGAGGACAAAGAGTCTGCTTTACGGAATGGCACTTTCAATAGCCGTTGCATGGGGGCCAATGCTGGCGGCGCAGGTGCAAACGATGGTGCCGCCGGTGGTTCCAGGAGCGAAGCCGGTTACGGTGGAACACATCAAGATTCACGGCACAGCTCTTGAAGGCAATCTGGAGGGGGATGCCGTCGATCGCGAGGTAATCGTCTTTCTGCCGCCCAGTTACGAAAAGGAAAAGCATCGCCGCTACCCCGTGGTCTACGCATTGCACGGCTATTCGATTGGCGCCGAGCAGTGGTCCCATGAGATTCATGTACCGCAGACCATTGAAGGCGCATTCGCCCAGGGCGCCAAAGAGATGATCGTGGTGCTGCCCGATTCGAAGACGGTACACAACGGATCGATGTATTCGAGTTCGGTGACCACCGGCGATTTTGAGAAGTTCATCTCCCGCGATGTGGTTGCGTATATCGACGCGCATTACCGGACGATTCCGAATCGCATGAGCCGCGGCCTGGTGGGCCACTCGATGGGAGGCTACGGGGCCAGCCGCATCGGCATGAAGCATCCTGACGTTTTCGGCAGCCTGTACATCATGAGCCCGTGCTGCATGTCCGCTCGACCGGCCGGGCCCGCCAATCCCGAGCTGGAGAAAAAGCTCGCATCCGTCAAGAATGAGGAGGATTCCGCCAAGCTGTCGTTCTTTGAGCGCGCCCAGCTGGCCACCGCGGCGGCATGGTCTCCCGATCCGAAAAATCCCCCGCTTTATCTCGACCTTCCGATGAAAGACGGCGCTCCTCAACCGGACGTGCTGGCGAGATGGGCGGCGAACGCGCCGCTGGCCTTCGTGGATCAGTACATTGGGAATCTCAAGCAGTATCGCGCCATTGCCATGGATGTGGGAGACCAGGACGGTTTACGCGTCGACGCCGGCAAGCTGCACGAGGTTCTGGATAAGTACGGAATCGCGAGCAGCTTTGAGATCTATCCCGGCACGCATACCAGCGCCGTGGCTGACCGGTTTCAGAATCATGTGATCCCGTTTTTCAGCAAGAATCTCTGCTTTCAGGCAGACTGTCAGTAGGCATTTTGAGCAGGAGTATCGCCATGATGGACCGTTCGCGCCGCAACTTTATTAAATCATCTGCCTGTGCCGCCGGACTCTACTTCGCCGGCTCCTCGGCAGTCGCTGAGGCCTTGTTTGCCGATGAGCCCGAGCATCCTTTGGGCAGGCTCGTGCCCTTCCCGCTGGCCTCGGTCCGTCTCGCCCCCGGCATCTTTCAGGAGCAGGAGGAGATCAATGCGCGCTACCTTGATTCGCTCACGGTCGACAGGCTCCTGCACTCCTTCCGCATCACTGCGGGCATTCCCTCCAGCGCCGCGCCCTATAAAGGTTGGGAAGACCCCACCTGCGAGCTGCGCGGCCACTTCGCCGGCGGCCACTTTCTTTCAGCCGTCGCGCTGGCCTTCGCAGCCTCGGGTAACACTGTTCTCAAGAGCCGCGGCGATGAGCTTGTCGCCGGTCTCGACGCCTGCCAGAAAAAGATTGGCACCCGTTACTTGAGCGCCTATCCTACGGAACTTTTCGAACACCTGGCGCAGGGCAAGCCGGTGTGGGCGCCCTTCTACACCTATCACAAGATCATGGCCGGCCTACTGGATATGCATCTCCTCGCCGGCAACGCCGATGCACTGCGGATCGCCGAAGGCATGGGCCAATGGGCGCATGAGTATTTCTGGGGCATCAGCGTCGATCAACGCCAGCGGATGCTGCGCACCGAGTATGGCGGCATGAACGAGGTACTCGTCAATCTTGCGGCCGTCACAAAAAAGGAACGCTTCCTCGACGCCGCCCGCCTCTTCGAGCAGCCCAGCTTTCTTGATCCGCTGGCCGGGCGCCGCGATGAGTTGCAGGGCCTGCACGCCAACACACACGTCCCCAAGATCATCGGCGCGGCCCGCATGTATGAGGTTGCCGGTGACCGCCGCTACCGCGAGATTGCCGAGTACTTCCTCGCCGAAGTTCTCACCGCGCGCAACTACGTCATCGGCAATACCAGTCTCGATGAGCACTGGAAGACGCCCCCCAATCAACTCAACGGCACATTGGCCTGGACCAACGCCGAGTGCTGCGTGGCCTACAACCTGATGAAGCTGGAGCGGCTGGTCTACGGATGGACTGGAGATGCGCGCTGGATGGATGCATACGAGCGCGCTCTCTTCAATTGCAGGCTGGGTACGCAGAACGCGCAGGGGCTCAAGCAGTACTTCTTCCCCCTCGCCGCGGGCTACTGGCGAGCCTACAACTCGCCCGAAGAATCGTTCTGGTGCTGCACGGGAACCGGCGTCGAGGAATTTGCCAAGTTTGCGGACACCATCTACTTCCGCCGCGGCAGCGAAATTTTTGTCAACCAGTTCATTTCATCCACGCTCGATTGGAAGGATGAAGGCCTGGTCCTTGAGCAGGTCACGCAATTCCCGCGCGAGCAAGGCACGACACTCAAAATCAAATCTTCACGTCCGGCGCCGCGCACCATCCACGTGCGCATTCCCCACTGGACGACAGAAGAAGCGCAGGTGAAGATCAACGGAGTCCCTCTGCAGGCAATGGCAGATCCGGGATCGTATCTTGCCTTTCGCAAGACCTGGCAGGAGGGCGACACGATCAGCGTCAGCCTCCCCATGGAATTGAGTCAGGAGCCGCTTCCCGGCGACGACTCCGTCACTGCCGCGCTGTACGGACCGCTGGTGCTCGCGGCCGATCTCGGCCCGGGTCCCGCCGACGAAGCCAACAGAGTGATCCACAGCGGCGAGACGGTACCGAAAAATCTGCCCGCTGCATCCCCCTTGCCCAACGTCGCGGCTGCATCGGATGCAAAGACGGAACAATGGATTCAGGCCGAATCCTCTTCGGAGCTGCGCTTCACCGCGGCAGGAGTAAGCGCGAAATTTCCACTGAAGCCCCTCTATCAGATCAGCGATCAGCGCTACTCCGTCTACTGGCAGATGCAAAGCCCGAAGAAACTGAGCTAACCTGCGGCAGAACCACCTACCGGAACATGGTGTGATGGAATAAACCAGCGAATACAAAGAGGGCAATATTAAATGTTTTCGGCGCGGCTCGAAGAGATCGCTTGTGACCAGAGTCACAGTGCGGGGTGAATGGTGTCACTGCTCATGCAACTGCCGGAAGAGCAGACTTAAAGTCCAATAGGCAGAAACCAAGCTGTTCCCCGGGGGCGTTCATGAGCTTTGCAAGCGGCTTGAGAAGCATTGTTGTTGCCAAAGGCCAGAGCGGCCGGCTGGAAGCAGCTTTCTGCGTGCCGCCGGAGTTGGCCCTCGCCGATACCAAATCAGAGGCTTCCGTAGATGCAGCTGTTCGATAGCCAGGGCAACCGCTAAAGGCGCGGCCGCGATTTTTTACGTAATTGGACAGGAGTTATGAGTAATTCAGATCTCCTAACCTCTAACTTCTGATTTTAGGGATTGTTTGCATTTGGAGCGATTTGCCTTCTATGAAATTCGGCTTGCAAACTCGCACTGCCAAACGCGCTCGCCCGCAAGCTGGCGGCCGGCCGATTGCAGCTTCGACCCGCCGCGGGGCTGGAGCTGGGGCGGAGACAGAGGGAGAGGTTAACCTGCAACGCGAGGCAAGACCGAGGAGTTTGGAAGCTGTCCGGGCGCATCCCGTGGCAGAGCTTCTGGAATGCCCTCCGGCCATCGGGCTTTTGCTGAACCGCTCGGCCCACTGCCTTAGTTTTGAGGCCGGGGAGGTTGTCTTCCAACAGTCCGGGATCTGCCGGGGACTCTATTTGGTAATTACGGGCCAGTTTCAGCGCCGCGCTGAGCGGCTGGAGACGCATCTGACGCTGGGGCCGGCCCGCCCCGGGGAACTGGTGGAGTTGGCTGCCGCCCTGGGCGACAGTCATCACACCTTCACGCTTGCAGCGCAGACCGCCGGATCGGTTCTCATGCTGCCCATGGAAGCGCTCAGCCAGGCGTTTCAAAGCTATCCACCCTTACGGATGCGGTTATTGGAGGAACTGGCCCGCGAGGTTTCCCGCGCCTATAACACTTGCTGTTTCAGTCGCGTAGCGAGATACAGGAGAGTCAGCTCCGCGGCCTGAAGGGTTGGGGATGAAAATTCAGTCTTGGCCTGCCTTCGCGCCGATCTTCCCAGAGCCGGAGGTTGAAGGAAAATCCCTGTTCTGCCGGCCTTGCATTCCGCCAAAATAGGCTATACTTCAAATTGCACAGCAGCGGAGCCATGGCATCCTATCATCCCCACCACCCTCCGGAAGATTGCATTAACTGTGAACATCGTCATTTGCGAATGTTCTGCAATCTCACTCCCGAGGCGCTCACCGATTACGACGGCATTGGCATTATGATGAGCCACGCCCACGGAGCCAAGCTGTTTTCAGAGGGCGATCCGGCGCGCAACGTCTTTGTAATCTGCTATGGACAGGTAAAAATCTCTTCCACTTCCCGCGATGGCAAGACCATGATCCTCAAAATCGCCGGTCCCGGCGATGTGATGGGCCTGAGCGCGGTGCTGGCCAATGTTCCCCATGAGGTTACGGCCGAGGCCATTGAGCCCTGTCAGGTGAAAACCGTGCGCAAGCAGGAGTTTATCGACTTTTTGGGTCGCCACGGCATCGCCTCCATGCACGCCGCGCAATCGCTTTCCGGCGAATATCTGACGGTATTTCACGACGCCAAGCGGCTGGCGCTCTCCGGCTCGGCGGCAGGACGGCTGGCGCGCCTCCTGCTGGACTGGGGTCGCGCCGCGGGCAACGGCAAGCATGAAATTCGCTTCACCATGGCCCTGACCCACGAGGAGATCGCCAACATGGCCGGCACCTCGCGCGAGACCGTCACCCGGCTGCTCAACCAGTTCCGCCGCGACCAGTGGATCACCATCAAGGGCTCGAGCCTGACTATTACCAAACCCGATGAGCTGGAACGGCTTACCGCGTAAACCATCTCTCCTAAGAAATTTCCTTAAAATCTCATTTCCAATGGCCTTTTGATGCAGTATTGCGTGCAGGCGCGACCCAATATATGTGGAATCAACAAGTTCCGCAAGGCCGAGGCGGCGATCTGCTTCATGGGTCGTTTCCAATGACCACAGAGCCACTGCAGCACACAGAACCTTAACGCATTCTGAGAATTGCCCGATAAGATGAGCAGGATTACAGGTGTGCTGCGCGGTTGCACTCATGGGAGAGCGGCGGATGTGGGCCCAGCTCGATAAACAATGCGTGATCAAGGCCAATGCCCAGTTCTGGGAGCAGATGCTGGCCATGACCCTGGATCCACTGGCGGAGCCGGGGGAATTTTGCGTGGGTGCGGGGCATCTGCATGGCTGCGTCACCTTGTGCGGCGTGTGGCAGGGGCGCATCGAGGTGCGCATGGGCGAGGGGCTGGCTTACCATGCGACGGCGGCGATGATGATGCAGCCGTTGGAGACTGTAGGCGAGGCAGATGCGCTGGACGCCACCAAGGAGATCGCCAACATGATCGCCGGGGTGATCAAGTCCTCATTGCCCCGGCCCTGCACCATGACCGTGCCCGAGTCCACCGTGGAGGCTGCGGGATTCTGCTCTGTGGCGCAAACCGAGGACTCTTTGGTGGTGGCCTTTCGCCATGCGAGCGGCGACCTGATGGTGCGGGTGTGGGAGCAGGAGTGCCCGTAGTGCAGTTAAAGCTTGCAAAATGGTGCGTTATCCGTGACCGGTTTTTGCAAAATGGTGCTCTTTAGCTGTCTGGTTTTCAGAACACTGTAGAGGTCCTGCCCGCCGCAGATCGTCACAATGGCCACAAATCCATTCCCCTGCCAACCCCGCTACGGGGTCTCAATTGGTTCCAGTGTCAATCGCGCCGTGAGTACCACTAGAGCTGCCCAGAGCGTGTCGGCGGCCAGCAGGTGCGCCACCTGCACCCAGACCGGAGCCAGCAACAGCACGTCCAGCAAACCCAGCGCGTAGACCGCGGCCAGCAGCAGGAGCACCAGCGCGGAGAGGCTGCGATTGTCCCAGTGCGAATTACTGCGTGCAGCGCGGACCAGGAGCCAGATGAGGAAGAAACTGGCCGCAAAGGCGATGCCGGGATGCACCCAGCGCCAACGCACCAGCCAGCCGCTCGCAGGAGAAAAGTCCTGAGACAGCGCCAGGCCCAGCGAAGTGGCGGGAAAGAGCGTATCGCCGAGGGCGGCCAGCGAGCCGGTGACGCCGACGATCATCACCACGAAGATTCCGGCGACGACCGCGAAGGGCGCTCTGAGACGGATGCTGTCGCGCAGATAGCCGCGCTTGCGGCTGAGCAGGTGCGCGGTGAGAGTGAGGGCGGCCACTAATAAAAGCGTATTGGCCAGATGCAGCGCCAAAAAGGCCGGCCGCAGCGGCGACTGGCTCCCGGCCGTGTATCCCAGCTTAACCAGCAGCGCGCCCAGCGTCGCCTCAATCAGCGTGAAGACGACGGAAGCCATGGCCGCGGCGCGCGCCAGGTGGCCGCGTATGGTTCCGGCAAAGGTCCAGACGAGGAGGCCGACGACCGCGAAGAAGGAGAGGCCGCTGGTGATGCGATGGGTGAACTCGATGAGCGTGTTAACGCTGGCCGAGTGCTGGATTACGACACCGTTACATAGCGGCCAGTGGTTGCCGCATCCTGCTCCGGAGCCGGTGGCGCGGACCAGCGTGCCCCACAGAATGACGGCGATAAAGTAGGCCAGCACTGCCCAGGCAAAGCGGCGTAGGGCGGGCGAGGGCAGTCGTTGGGAATAGGCGGAAGTTGGCGTCATCGAAGGCTCCGGATGGAACGTACCAGTGTAAAACATGTGCGGGTTGGGTTGATTTCGGGACCGCAATCGGCGTATAATATGTCTTACTTGGAGGTAAGGCGTTATGGCCTCGTCGGCAGTGATGAGTTCCAAAGGACAATTGGTGATTCCGGCCAAATTACGCGAGGAGTTGGGGTTAAAGCCGGGAGTGCGTGTGGTCTTCAAGAAGCAGGGCAAAGGACTACTGATCGAGTCGGGAGCGTATGAGGCGATGATGGCGCTCTGCGGAAAGTATGCCGGTACTGGGCTGGAGGAGAGTTTTGCCGAATATCGCGGCGAGGAGCGGGAAATCGAGGACAGAAAACTGAAAGCACTCTATGAAAATCTACGTTCTTGACGCTAGCGCGGCGATTGTGTTTCTCTCCAAGAGCACGAATTATGAACGAGTCGTAGCTCTTGTGAAGAAGGTCTCCCAAGGGGAGGCGCGGCTGATCATTTCTGCGATCAACTGGGGCGAAGTTATCTACTCAATAGCCAAAAATATCGGGCTGTATCGTGCTACCTCGGACCTGAAGGCGATGAGCGCATTCTTGGAGCCGGTGGCTGTTGATGAAGCGCTTGCCGAGGCGGCTGCCACAGTCAAGTTTCATTACAAGTTGGGATATGCGGATTGCTTTGCAGCGGCGCTGGCGATGCGCATGGACGCAACCTTGGTTACAACCGATCCGGATTTCGCCAAGTTGGGGAAGAAACTAAAAATTCTTTCTCTATCCAGTAAAACGTAGCCTGTTACTTCCCCATCAGCCTGACCACGTGGTTGACGATCATCAAATCTTCGGCGGGGGGGATGACGCGCACTGTGACCGGCGAGAATTCGCTGGAGATAGTGGCCGGGCCGCGGACGTTGTTGCGCTGGGGGTCGAGGACGATGCCCAGGGCGCTGAGCCCAGCGCAGATTTCGGCGCGGGCGTCAATGTCGTTTTCGCCGATGCCGCCGGTGAAAACCAGCATGTCCAAACCGTTCAGCTCGGCTACGTAGCTGCCGATCCAGCGGGCGATGGTCCAGCAGAACTTGTCCACCGCCAGCCGCGCCTTGGCGTTGCCGGCGTTGATGGCTTCGCGCAGGTCGCGCATATCGTTGGAGAGTTCGCTGATGCCGAGCAGACCGGATTTCTTGCTGACTACTGTCTCCAGCTTATCGGCGGCTTCAAGCGTGTTGGGGGTTGATGCGGCGATTTGCTTCAGGATGAAGATCACGATGCCGGGATCGATGTCTCCGGTGCGCGAGCCGCTGATGATGCCGCTGGTGGGAGTGAGGGCCATGGATGTGTCGAGGCATTCGCCATTGCGAATGGCGGAGATCGACGCGCCGTTGCCCAGGTGCGCGACGATGAGTTTATGCGGCACGTGGGGCTGCAACTGGTAGACGATCGACTCATAAGAGATGCCGTGATAGCCGTAGCGGCGCACGCCCATGGCCACGTATTCGGCGGGGATGGGCATGTGCGTGGCCACCTCGGGGAGGGTGCGATGGAAGTAGGTGTCAAGCACGGCAAAGTTGGGAATGCCGGGAAAAAGCTTGAGCGCCTCGCGCATGATGTAGACGGCGATGGGCGTGTGCAGCGGCGCGAGAGCCGCGTAGCTTTCGATCTCGTCGATGAGCTTGGGCGTGATGAGCTGGTTTTCGCGGACCGTGGGCCCGCCGCAGACGGTGCGATGGCCGATGGCCGCGGGGGTAGGGAACTGGTCGGAGTTCAGCGCGTCAGCTACCATCTTGAATGCCACGGCGCGATTGGGCAGGGACGGGGTTTGATCGACGAGTTTTTTGCCCGCGGCATCCTTGATCCAGAACTTGCCCAGATCGGTGCCGATGCCGTCGACCGCGCCCTCGA
Source organism: Occallatibacter sp. (assembly GCA_052145195.1). Taxonomy (GTDB): domain Bacteria; phylum Acidobacteriota; class Terriglobia; order Terriglobales; family Acidobacteriaceae; genus Telmatobacter. The sequence goes on from JBKQPC010000009.1 coordinate 42,970, forward strand.
AGAGCCGTTTGCGCTGGCCGTTGCCGGCCTCGTAGATGGAAAATTTGATGGATGAGGAACCGCTGTTCAAAACCAGGATGGGCAAAGAAGCCATGAAGAAAGTCCTTTGAAGTTAGGGCTGAAAAAACCAGCGGGTTAGCCGCGCTGCGCGCGTGTTAGCAAGTTAGCGGAGTTTGGTGGTCTCCCACCCTAGCCGCAAAAACAAGAACGCGGCGAGGGTGGGGCACCCAAATTCATGCGAGTTAGCGAGTTAGTCCTTTGGCCAGCGCCAGTTGCGGATTTCGGGCAGGTCGTCGCCATTTTCCGATACGTAGAGCTTGTGCCTCTGAATGGCCTCGGAGTACCACTGTTCGGCTGCGTCCACCTGCTTGGCCAGACGCGGAACGCGCTTGACGGCGTCGAGCGATAACTGGAAGCGGTCGATGTTGTTGAGCACGCACATATCGAAGGGCGTGGTTGTAGTGCCCTCTTCCTTGTAGCCGCGCACGTGGAGGTTGTCATGATTGTGCCGCCGGTAAGTGAGCCGGTGAATCAGCTGCGGGTAGCCGTGGAAGGCAAAGACGGTCGGCGTCTTGGGCGGAAAGATCTGATCGTAGTTCTCATCGGGCAGGCCGTGCGGATGCTCCGACTGCGGCTGGAGGGCCATCAGGTCCACCACGTTGACAACGCGGATTTTCAAATCAGGCGCCAGGGTGCGCAGCAGGGTAACAGCGGCCAGCGCCTCCAGCGTAGGCACGTCGCCCGAGCAGGCCATCACCACATCGGGCGAGCCTGTGTCGTTCGATGCCCACGGCCAAATTCCCAGGCCGATGGTGCAGTGAGCCACGGCCTCGTCGATGGTGAGCCACTGCGGCGCAGGCTGCTTACCGGCGACAATCAGGTTGATGTAGTTTTTGCTGCGCAAACAGTGATCGGCCACGGAAAGCAGCGTGTTGGCGTCGGGCGGAAGATAGACGCGCACCACCTCGGCCTTCTTGTTCATCAGGTGATCGATGAAGCCAGGGTCCTGATGCGAGAAGCCGTTGTGATCCTGCCGCCAGACGAGTGAGGAAAGTAGATAGTTGAGCGAGGCAATGGGTTTGCGCCATGGGATCTGCCGCGTTACCTTGAGCCACTTGGCGTGCTGGTTGGCCATGGAATCGATGATGTGGATGAAGGCCTCGTAACAGTTGAATAAGCCGTGGCGGCCGGTGAGCAGGTAGCCTTCGAGCCAGCCCTGGCAGCAATGCTCGCTGAGGATTTCCATCACGTGGCCGGTCTGCGAGAGATTTTCGTCCACCGGCAGCGTTGCGGCCATCCACTCCTTGCCGGTTCCGGTAATCACGTCCTGGAGGCGGTTGGAGGCTGTTTCATCGGGGCCAAAGACGCGGAAGTTTTTATGCGCCTTGTTGGCTTCCATGACGCCGTGCAACAGTTGTCCCAGAACGCGCGTGGATTCCACGTCTTTTTGTCCGCGCCCTTCGATCTTGACCGCAAAATCGCGGAAGTCGGGCATCTTGAGCGGTTGCAGCAACAGTCCGCCGTTGGCGTGGGCGTTCATGCCCATGCGGCGGCGTCCTTTGGGCGCAATCTCGGCCAGCTCGGCGCGGAAGACGCCTTTCTCGTCGAAGAGTTCCTCCGGCTTGTAGCTTTGCATCCACTCTTCCAGCAGGCGCAGGTGGTCAGGTTTCTCGCGAATCTCGCTGAATGGAACCTGATGAGAGCGCCAGGTATTTTCTACCGGCTTACCGTCGACAAATTTCGGCCCGGTCCATCCCTTGGGGGTGCGCATAATGAGCATGGGCCACGCGGGGCGCTCGATGGGACCTTTGGCGGCGCGGGCGACTTTTTGGATTTCGGCGATGCGGTCGAAGATTTTGTCGAAGACCGCCGCGGCCTGCTGGTGCATGGTCAGCGGGTCGTCGCCTTCGAGGGTGAAGGGCTCATAGCCGTAGCCGCGCATCAGGCTTTCCAGCTCGGCGTGCGGAATGCGCGCCAGCACCGTGGGGTTTGCGATTTTGTAGCCGTTCAAATGCAGGATGGGCAACACGGCTCCGTCGGTGGCCGGATTGAGAAATTTGTTGGAGTGCCAGCTTGTAGCCAGCGGGCCAGTCTCGGCTTCGCCATCGCCGACGACGCAGGCCACAATGAGGTTGGGATTGTCGAAGGCCGCGCCGTATGCGTGCACCAGCGAGTAGCCCAGCTCGCCGCCTTCATGAATGGAACCCGGCGTCTCCGGCGCAACGTGGCTGGGAATCCCATAGGGCCAACTGAATTGGCGGAAGAGGCGCTTGATGCCGTCGGTGTTCTGCTCGATGTGGGGATAAATCTCGGAGTATGTGCCTTCGAGATAAGTGTTAGCGACGAGGCCGGGCCCGCCATGACCGGGGCCGATGATGTAGAGCATATTGAGGTCGCGCTCGGCGATCAGGCGGTTCCAGTGCACATAGAGAAAATTGAGCCCCGGCGTGGTACCCCAGTGGCCCAGCAGGCGCGGCTTCACATCGTCCAGAGTGAGGGGACGCTTGAGCAGCGGGTTGTCTTTCAGATAAATCTGGCCGACGGAGAGATAGTTGGCTGCGCGCCAGTAGGCGTTCATTTTGGCCAGCAACTCCGGGCTAAGGGGGCCATTGCTCTTGGCTTCGGTCATTTTGCACCTCGCAAGGGAAAGATTGCGTGATACGTCCAGCGTAGCAGCCGCCGGGTCGGGACTGGGTGATTGATGTCACAGGCGGATAAAATGCCGGTTAACATGTGAAACTTGCAGGAGAATACCCTTCTCGAAAAACAGCGCGGAAGCGCTAGAAATACCGCTTCAGCTTGAGGATTTGCGATTCGAAGCCGTACCACATTACCGCGGCCAGTGCGGTGGAAACGGCGAAGCGTGCGGCCACCACCGCCAGGTTTCCGGCCATGCCGTAAGGCGCCATCCACAGGTCGAACCAGCCGATGAAGATGAAGGCTACGATGTGAATCATGTAGAGGCCGTAGCTGATGCGGCCATAGAAGGCCAGCGGCCCGCGGCGCAGCGCGATGTTGATGGGATTGCGCGCGCCGGTGGTAGCCATCAAGGCCAGCACGACGCCGGCAAATCCGGCAGCCAGCGCGGTATCGAGGAGCGAGGTTCCTCCGGCGATGGTGGCCGCGGCAGCGATGCCCAGAACAAATGCGCTCAGGCCGATCCAAAGACAAACGCGGCGGCTGAGGCGAAGCGTGTGCATAGCCAGCGCCATCAGGCTGCCCAAGGCGATGCCGTCCAGCTTGATGAGCGTGTGGGAGGGCAACGTCCACAACCATTGCGGATTCAGGTGGCGCGTCAGCGGCGACGAGATCAGCGCGCAGGTCAATACTACGGCCAGCATCCACGGGCGGCGCAGCCAGCGGACTAGCGGCGCCCAGAGAAAGTAGTACTGCTCTTCGACAGCCAGCGCCCAGGTGGGTCCGAGCGCCGCAGGCAGTGAGAGATGAAAAAGATTCTGCACAAAGAAGATGTAGGCCAGCCAGGGCGCGGTCTTGATGGAGGCGAGCACGCCGACGTTGGGGCCGATAAACCAGGGCGCGTTCAGGTAGACCACCGCCAGCACCAGCGCGTAGACCGGCCAGATGCGCAGCGCGCGGCGGGCATGGAAGTTGTGGAAGTAGCGCGGATTGTCGCGGGAGGCGAGCAGGTTCGATGTGATCAGAAGACCGCTCAGGATGAAAAAGAGAATCACTCCTGCCCAACCCCACTCGGCGACACGGTGAAGCCAAGTGCCCTGGAGCAGCGGATCGCAGTGGTAGAGGACTACCCAAAGAATCGCGAGGCCGCGCAGGCCGTCGAGTTCCGGCAGATAGGAGGGCAGCCAGGTTGGGCGTTGTATGGGCAAGGTAGCAGGTTAGCTGCGCTTAGCGCGTGTTAGCAAGTTAGCAAATGCCCCTACTCTCGAATTTGAGGCCTTGAAATCTCAACAGCATCCTATCCCGCCGCCAGTTGCTTGGCGCGCTCGGTGGCGCGCATCACGGCTTTGATGAGGGTGACGCGCAGGCCGCCTTCTTCGAGTTCCAGAATGCCGTCGATGGTGCAGCCGGCGGGGGTGGTTACGGCGTCCTTCAGCAGGGCGGGGTGGTAGCCGGTTTCGAGCACCATTTTGGCTGCGCCGAAGGTGGTTTGCGCGGCCAGTTCCGTAGCCACGTCTCGGGGCAGGCCGACCTTCACGCCCGCCTCGGCCAGTGCCTCGATGATGATGTAGACGTAGGCTGGTCCGGAGCCGGAGAGGCCGGTCACGGCGTCCATGTGCTTTTCTTCCACGATTACGGTGCGGCCCACGGTCTCAAAGATGCGCTCGGCGAGCTCCATCTGCTCGGCCTTGACGAAGCGTCCGCGGCAGAGCGCGGCCGCGCCTGCGCCCAGCGCCGAAGGAGTGTTGGGCATAGCGCGAATCACGCCGATCTCCACTCCCGCCGCTTCTTCAATGGAGCGCGTCTTGACCGAGGCGGCAAAGGAGATCAGCGTCTTCGACGGCGAGAGAGCGGGGCGAATCTCCGCCATCAGATCCTGCACCTGAAAGGGCTTGACGCCCAGAAGAATCAGATCGGAGTTCCGTACCGCCTCCAGGTTGTTGGTGGACACGTCCACGCCCCACTGCGTGCTCAGCGCCACGGCCTTCTCGGCATGGCCCACGGTGGCGTGAATCTGACTGCGCTCAAACAGGTTCTGCTTCAGGAAGGCCTGCAGCAGGATGCCGCCCATCTTGCCCGCGCCCAAAACGGCCACGCGCACCTGGGGCAACTGCGCCGGTGTTTCCGTAGCCTCAACAGCGATCTCCGCCATCTTTTTCCCCTTCCCGGATTTGTGTGATGCTACTTTCATACATACTCGTATTCGCCGCGCGCCTGCCCGGTTTATATAGCGGCAAACAGGCCGGCACTTCAGCACTTAGGAATGCGGAGTCGCCAGCCTGTCCACCTAATAATGGTCGCGCTTACCTGTGGAGAAGCTCTGCGTTGACGAGGAAGCCATCAACTGCATCGCCCACGGTCTTGTTCATATCGGCCTGCGGCCAGGCCCTGTTAAAGACCAGATAGCCACCTGGCAGCGTCATCGTCTTTTGCTTGGTAACGTATGCGTCCAGAACGGTGATCTCCCAGGCGTGAGTCTCCAAGTCGTAAAGCCCGGCGCCCACGTCATCCGGACCTGGGTTGCGCAGGCTAGCGATATTGTCGCCGGCAAAAACAATAGCCCTGCCCTCGGCATCGCCCTCCAGGCGACTCGTATTGAAGGTGCAAGTGAAGAGCAAGCCGTCCGGGGAATCGACCGCCCCCTTGCCTTCGAACTTTGCCGCTGCTTCGTTGCCAGGCCCGTGCACGATTACCACTCCAGAATTGCGGTCGCCCTCTTTGCCGAATGCATCGACAGCCCGTTTAAGCTGTACCCCGGAGGTGGCTCCAGGAACAAACGACGCAACCATCTTGCGCGCGGCATCCAACTGATCCCCACCACCTAAACCGGGTCCATTAGCCCCAGTTTGTGCACCGATCGTACTGAGCGTACTGGGCGCAGTGTCGTCCTTGGTGATGGCCAGCGTCTTGGAGTAGTCGATCTCCTTGGAGGTGACATCGGAGACCGATTGGAGCACCAGGCGGGAGGCATAAGCGTTCATGTGTCCAAAGCCGCCGAAGCCGACGATCTTGTCCGCTTTGTCGCGCCGCACACCGGCCTTCTCAACGGAATCCAGGCGCCCCACGAGCGTGGCCGTGACCTCGAACTTGTTGCACCCCAGGCACATTCCGCCTTTCTTGTAGGGCGTGGCCAGTTGCGAATCGAAGAGCTTGAAATCCTTGCTGTTCTTGTCCAGCGAGACCGGGGTGCGCTGCACGGCAGGAACGTCGCCGGTAAAGTTGCGCGCCGGTTGAAGCTGCACCATGACCGCCGGGCCCGCCTTGGCCTTGGTTCCCTCCGGATAGGAGAGCCAGATGTTCTTGTTGACGTTGATGCCGCAATCGGCGCCCTTGACGACGAACTGGTCAAAAGCCGCGACCACCGTGCCCTTGATGCGCACGATCTTTCCGTTGAAGGATTGTGGATTGTTCAGAATCTCGCAGACGGTTGTATCCACGGCCTGCGCGTACAGGCAGCAGGAAAATCCAAGGACAAAGACGAAGGTTAAAGCGCGTTTCATGCAATTCTCCAATCGAAGCAATAGCCCGCAATCGCAGCAAAATTGAGACGAAAAGCTGCTGTAATGGGACATTACAGGCTATCACGTTCCGAGGAGTAATTCTCGCGGCCTATTTCTGGCTGGCAATCCATGCGTCGATGCGGTCGCTGAGCACGTCCAGCGGCAGGGCGCCGGAGTCCAGCACCTGGTCGTGGAAGGCGCGCAGATCGAATCTGTCGCCCAGAGCTTTTTTTGCCCGCTCGCGCAATTCCAGAATCTTCAACTGGCCGGTCTTGTAGGCCAGGGCCTGGCCCGGCCAGGCGATATAGCGGTCCACCTCGGCCTGAATGTTGGTTTCGTCCATGGCCGAGTGATCGTGGAAGTAATCCACCATCTGCTGGCGGGTCCAATGCTGGGAGTGGACGCCGGTATCGACGACCAGCCGGATGGCGCGCCAGATGTCGGCTTCCAGGCGGCCGTAGTCGGAGTAGGGATCCTGATAGAAGCCCACATCCTTGCCCAGCCGCTCGGAGTAGAGCCCCCAACCCTCAACGTAGGCCGTATAACCCTCGTGCTTGCGGAAGGTGGGCAGGCCGTCCAGCTCCTGCGCGATGGAAATCTGCAAGTGGTGTCCGGGAATGCCCTCGTGATAGGCGATGGCCTCCACGGAATAGAGGTTGCGAAGCGTGGCGTGATAGCGGTTGACGTAGACGCGCCCCGGGCGGCTGCCATCCGGCGTACCCTCCTGGTAATAGGCCTGCGTCTGGTCCTTTTCCATGTACTCGGGAACTGCGAATACCTCTAAGCGCGCTTTGGGCAGGCGGCCGAAGAGCTGCGGCAGGCGCGCCTGCATGGGAGCAAGATAGCCGCGATAGGCGTCCAGCAGCGCATCGGGCGAGGCCGGATGCAGCCTGGGATTGGTCTTCAAACTGGCGCGGAAGCTCTGCAAATCCGCGAAGCCGAGCTTCTGCGCGATGGCCAGCATGGCGGCTTCGTCGCGGGCGACCTCGTCCAAGCCGATTTGGTGCATTTGGCCGGCGGACAAATTGGTCGTCGTCTCACGGCGAATGCGATAGGCATAGTACTTTGCACCGTCGGGCAGCGCCCAGATGCCGGGCTCCGCGCGGCCGGCGGGAATGTAGCTGACCTCGAGGAAGCGCGCAAAACGCAGGTAGGCGGGCAATACTTCCTTGCCGATAACGTCCAGCATCTCGGCCTTGATGCGTTCCTGCTCGGCGGGCTTGATGGCGGCGGGAAACGACTTGAGCGGCAGGGCCAGAGGCGAAGTCTCTGGAGTTTGATTGGCCAGCGTTTTGACTTGCTCCAGCGCCTTTTCCAGAATATATTTCGGCGGCACGCGATGGTCTTCCATGCCGATGGACATATTGGTGGTGACCTGGTCAAAGGCTCGGGGAATCGCGTGCAGGCGGGCGATCCAGTCGTCGTAGTCCTTGACGGTGTCAAAGCTCAGTAGAGCCACCAGTTGCGGATAACTGGTATGAATGCCGCCCATCTGGTTCAGAGGCATCTCCCACTCCTTGAACTGGGCGCCCTCCTCATCGTCGGCAAACTGGCGCAGCAGCAGCTCGCGGCTGATCTTCTCCTGATCAGTAAACCCGGCGGGGTCGATAGCCGCCAGGCGCATCAGGAAGCTCTCTTCGCGCTCCAGCCAGGCGTTTTCCGCCTTCACGGAGTAGTCGTCGATGCGGTCGTTGTAGCGCTTGTCGCCCAACTGCGAGGCATACTCCGGGTCGTGCTCCAGGCTGGCCTGCCAGTATTCTTCGAATAAATCGTTGAGAGCTTTGCGGTTGGCCTCGACGGAAGCGGGCTGCGTGGCTGGGGCAGCCGGAGGCTGGGCCGTGAGCGCGGGAGCAAAAGCAAGCAGCAAGAAGGCGGCAACGAAGAGGGTAGTGAGCGGGAATCGTTTCAAGGGAGTGGACCTCGGTGTGAAATCTAGCCTTCCCGTCGAGTGTAGAACAAGGGGGCGGGGAAGAGGGAAGAGGGAAGAGGGAACAGGGAACAGGGATCAGGTGTGACGGTGAAAGCAGCCTTATGCGTGGATATAGATGGTGATTTTGGGGTATATATGCGTCATTATGCGTGAATTACCGGAGATATATGCGTCATTATGGTCGTGATACAGGGGACCAGAGGACCAGGTGACAGGAGGCAGGGCACTGGGAATAGGGAGCAGGGAGCAGGAAAACAGTCTGTGAACAGGCCGACAAAAGTGGGGAATTCTGGCGGGTTATAGTGCGACGAATTGATGGAAGAGAATTATTTCTCGAAGAAAGCGGGTGTGTGGGCGTAGATATATCCAGAAAATGTCCGGGCTGGGGTGGATAAAAACGCATAAAAACGCATCAAGAACGGCCCTTTTTGCGCATAATTAGGGCCATTTTGACTACGTTTAGGACAGTGGACAGAGATCAGAGAACAGAGATCAGGGAACAGGGAGAACGGACGATGCGGGAGAAGGAACGAAAACTGGCGCGGAGAAAGCTGGATGTGGAGATGCGGCCTTTCCGGCGCGCGGCAAGGGCGAAAAAGCCGACCGAGGGACTGCTGCGGGCGGTGCGGCAGGCGCTGCGTGTTCCAGTGGCGGAGATCACGGAGAAGATGGGGGTGAATCGATCAGTGGTCTTCGACCTGGAGGCAAGTGAAGTGAAAGGCACGATCACCCTGAGTTCGATGATGCGCATGGCGGAAGCGTTGAGATGCAATGTGGTGTACGGGATTGTGCCCAAGGGCGGGAAGACGCTGGATGCGCTGGCGGAGAGACGGCAGTGGGAGAGCGTGCTGGGGGTGGTTCCAGAGACTAGCGAATAGGGGAAGTTGCTTGAAGGGATGCGGATTTGGGTCGCGGAGTGGGCTTCCGGGTGTGAGAGTTGATTGCAGCGCAGACAAAGCACGGGCCGGATCGACGATCCGGCCCGCGCAGGAGAGAAGTTACTGACTGGCACCGGCGATTTTATTGAAGAGGCTGGTCAGGCTACCGGAGACGCCGAAGTATACGGCGACATTGCCGGGCGCCTTGTTCAGGATATCCAGATTTCTGGGGGCCAGCGCCGATTGTGGAAGGTTGGCATCGATGCCCACGACGAAGGGGGTTCCGGGAAAGAGGAAGAATCCCTCTACTTCCATGCGGTAAAGGTTGGTGCGATCCTGGGCGTATAGAGTGTATGTGCCAAGAGTGGGGGGAGTAGAACTTGGATTCGGCGCCGTAACAGTCGTGTAACACGAGGTATTGGCTGGGGCCGTGGCCGAGGTGACGGTCGTACTCTGCGTTCCGCAGACGTAGCTTTGCAGATTGCTGTACTTTCCGATCGTGATATCCACTTGCGCAATGGTCCGGGGCGTGGGCTGGTCCTTGGAGTCCTTGTTTGCAATGGGGTACTGCCGGTATCCCACGCGCAGACCGCTGGAGTACTGCCAATAGACTGGTGCAAAGTTAGCCGCGGCTGTACCGGAAGAATTGGTGGATGTTGCCGACGGATTGAGCAGGGTAGTGAATCCAGCCTTGATCAGTGGCGCGGTGAAGAAGGCGTAGTTACCCGAGAACACATTCGTATTTGGGAGCGGGACGTAAGCTGAACCCAATACTCGCGCGCTCTCCTGCGAGGAGAGGATATTGAGTGTGCCATTATTGCTGCTTGAGCTGCTGCTGGCTGAAGGAGCTGCAACGGGAATGGCGCTGAAGCGGCCCGAGATTGATGTATTGAAGCCCACTCGCTTGGTTGATTCTATCCATGGAAGAAAGGCCATGCCGAAGTCCAGGTACGCGGTCCCAGCGGAAGAACTGCTTGAGGAACTGCTGGAGGAGCTGCCAGAGCCATTGGAGTTGTACTGGTTGTTAATCAGCACACCGGCGGTGTAGAAGGTGCGCATGCGTGGATAGGGGTTATTGGAGTCGTTAACAGGCGTGGGATATTGAGACTGTTGCACCGTTGAGGTACCAGAAGCCGGAGTCACTGTCTGCTGCAAACAAATTTGTGTATAAGCATTGAGTGCATTGTTGAGCGTGATGGAATAGGGGCTTCCAGTTTTTCCAAGAGTTACGGAATTGGATGGCGAGCTGCTCGTCCCGCCTGGGGCGATCTGCAGTTGTGTACCAATGGTACCCGGCTTAGTGCGATTTTTGATCAGTGTTTCGCAATCAACAGAATTATTGGTTTGATCGGTTAGATCAAACGCGAAGACCTCGATGGAGGCGCCGTCTACGCCATAGACGCTAATTGTCTTGAAATTGGCACCGCTTTCAAGAGTGCCATTGATACTCGGTCTCTGTGTCGATGTCGCGGCTGCCTGGACGGTCGCGAAAGGTGAAAAGTCGTAGGTTACGCCCCCACCAACAGCTGTTTCCTGAGCTACGAGGCAGAGTTGGATTCCAACCTGCAATGGCTTGTTCAATGGGACAGTCAAGGGTTTATTATCGACCAAAACTATGCTGTTTGTGGTAGGGTTCTGGAGTCCGATGGCAAGCAACTGGCCATTTGGAATATCGGCCTGCGAACAATTATCAGATTTAGGATTCGGCACGTAAGAGGCAGGTAATTGCAACACTCCCACCTTGGCATTGGGATCGCCTTGAATGCTGATCGCGTTCGACCCTGCAACGGGCTTAGCCACAAACGCGATCTTCATTGCCGGGGACACGACTGTTATGGGTGCGTACCCAGGCGAGGAAGACCCGTTAAACGCACGAAGGCAGAGGGTATCGCCAGCCTGAGCAGGCGTGCTGAGGGTGATGGACTGTACAGAACCGGTCAACTTGATACTTGGACCAGGGGTACCTGTGCCTTCCTGAATCGACAGAGGATTACCCAAGTCGAAAAAGCCTGCATCGCTACATGCAACGCCGGCCTTTTGCGAAAATATGGACAAGGTTGCGCTCGCTGTCCCCGTGACCGAGAGGGGAACTCCGGGATTTATCGTCGTGGCGACGGTGATAGTGGGAACTTGTGCGCAAACGGGGAATGACAAAGCGGCGCCGAGCAGCGGTATGGTCAGCCAGAATTTGTGAATGTGCATGATAATGCCTCCAAGCATTGTTATGAGTAGCGCAGGCAGGGCCCGGCGCAGTGGGGGATGCGGGATCTTTCGGGCACGAACTGCCCATCAGCACAGCAGCTTGGAAAGACCAGAATTAGGGTAATAACCCGTCGACTCAGAGCGTTGTTGAAACCGGGAGGTCATTCAAAGGGGGATTGAGCAAACTGAGGCGATATCTTATAGAATGCGGAACGCGGGTCGCGGATTCATTTTTTGGAAAAATTAATTGAACGCCGGCAGCCTATCCAACGCCGGAGATCCCCCATCCGCAGGTGCGCGCGGAGCGAGATTTGAGCGCGAGTTCGTAATGCGGTAATCTACACACATGCCAAGCCTAAGTAAGGGTTCGATCCATTTGTATCGCATTGCGGGAGTTGATTTATATCTGCACTGGTCCTGGTTTGTTGTAGCCATCATTGAAATTCAGGGCCGGCGAGGACGGTACTCCTCTGTCACATGGAATGTATTGGAGTATCTGGCGCTGTTTTTGATTGTGCTGATGCATGAGTTCGGGCACGCGCTGGCTTGCCGGCAGGTGGGCGGGACGGCTAACCGGATCATGCTGTGGCCCCTTGGCGGAGTGGCATATGTCGATCCGCCGCAACGGCCGGGCGCTACGCTGTGGAGCATCGCGGCGGGCCCGCTGGTCAACGTGGCGCTGCTGCCGATTCTTTACGCGGCTTTTTGGATGGGCCAGTCGCTGGGTTGGCAACATTCGATGCACGATGCCTATGTGTTTGTGCGGGCGATCCTGGCCATTAACATTGGACTGCTGGTTTTCAACATCCTGCCTATCTACCCGCTGGATGGCGGGCAGATTCTTCGTTCACTGCTTTGGTTTCCGCTGGGACGCGCGCGCAGCCTGATGGTGGTCACGGTTCTCGGCATTTTGGGAGTGGTGGGATTTTTCGTGCTGGCCGTGTTGATGCATTCCTTCTGGCTGGGGGCAATTGCCGTTTTTATGCTGATGAATTGCTGGGGCGGGCTGAGGCAGGCGCAGGCTCTGCTGAAACTATCAAGATTGCCGCGGCGCGCGGGGTTTGCCTGTCCGAGCTGCCAGACAGCGCCTCTGCTGGGAGAAAAATGGAAGTGCGCGCAGTGCGGACGGCCTTTTGACACATTCCTGACGGGAGGCGTTTGCCCACATTGCGGGGCGCGGTATGCGACGACGATGTGCGGAGATTGCGGCAAATCGTTTCCCATGAATGAATGGATTGTTGGGTCAATGGCGGGCGGTGGCGTGGTGAATGGCGGATTTCCGGGGAGATAGCGGCTGGAGGTAATTGTTGAAGTTCGTGGTTTCCCACCCATGAATCAAAGAACAATTCAAGGATGGTGCGCCCGCTCTGCGATGGGATTTTGCATCGTCCCTACGGGACTCCGTAACAAACTTATGGAATCCTTTTTCCCCACGCTAAAGCGCGGGGCTAATAACCATTGCGCCTACGGCGCGTTTGTGCGGGCATTACATATGCAGTAATCAATAGCCCAGTCCACTCAGCGGAATGAAATTTCTCAGTGCGCGAGGATGGCTTCGTTTCCGAGGATGCGGTAGAGGGTGGAGCGGCTGATGCCGAGCTGACGGGCGGCGCGCAGCTTGTTTCCGCGGTTCAGGTCGAGGACGTATTGCACATGATGCTGAATGACGGCGTCCAGATTGAGGGTGTCGGCGTGCGTTGCCGGACGCAGTTCCGAGGGGGCGGATTCAAGGCCGGAGGGGAGGGAGAGGTCGTCGGGGCGAATGGTGCCGTTGACGGCCTCGAGCAGGGCGGTTTCGAGCACCGATGCCAGCTCGCGGACGTTACCCGGCCAGTTGTGCTGGAGGAGGCGTGCCAGGGTTCCAGGAGCCATCATGACGGGGCGCTGCTGATAGCGGGTGCAGATGCGGTCCAGCAGGGCCTGAGCCATGGGGGCAATGTCTTCGCGGCGCTGGCGCAAGGGTGGAATGGCAAAGCGCACGGCGGTGAGGCGGAAGGCCAGATCGGGCAGCAGAAGTCCCTGAGCGGCCATTTGTCGCAGCGAGGTCTGTGAGGAGGCCAACAGCACGGCGCGTCCCGGCGGGCGGTCCTGAAGTGATTTCAGCACGCCCAGCAACAGTCCCTGTCCGGGAGGGGCGAGCAGGTCCACACGGTCCAGATAGGTAAATCCGGCCATGGAGGCGGGATCGGCGTCGGAGGCCAGCCATTCACGCGCGTCGCGGCGCTGAAAGCTGCCGCCAGCCAGATGGGAGCGGCTGAAGAGATAACGGGCCAGGGTATGCTTACCGACGCCGTGTTCCCCTTCGATGGCGGCCAACTGCACATAAGGGGCGGCCATATCCGCCTGCATTATCAGCTTGCGCCATGCAGCGCTGACTCCGACAGGCTTCATTTCCGGGGGCGCTTCCACATCCACCAGGGAGAGGTGGGAGATGGAAGGCGGGTACTGAGCGACGCTCTGCATGGCTCTCAACGTGCCTCGCCTCCATGGCCTCAATAACAGTTCCAGGGCCTATAAAAGTTTCATCGGCGGAAGGGGAAAAAACATGAACCGGAAAGAGTTGTAATCTTTCCGGTTCGGGAGGGGAGGGGGAAGGGATTAGCGGGGTCTTAGCGAAAGCGCTTGGAGGGCTCGTCGGAACTGATCTGGCCGTCGTGAAGATGCACCACGCGATGTGCGTATTCGGCGATGTCCGGCTCATGGGTGACGAGCACAATGGTGTTGCCGTTGGCGTGCAAGGTATCGAGCAGGGCCATGATCTCGAGGCCGGTTTTGGAATCCAGGTTGCCGGTGGGCTCGTCAGCCAGGATGAGGGAGGGGCGGTTGACCAGAGCGCGTGCGATGGCCACGCGCTGGCGCTGACCGCCAGAGAGCTCGTTGGGCTTGTGGAACATGCGGGAGGCGAGACCCACGTCGGTCAGCGATTCCTTGGCCCGCTCGATGCGCTCCGCTGCGGGGGTGCCGTTATAGATGAGCGGCAGCTCTACATTGTGGAGGGCAGTGGCGCGTGCCAGGAGGTTGAAGGTCTGGAAGACGAATCCGATCTCCTTGTTGCGGATGCGAGCCAGCTGGTCGTCGTCCAACTCGCTGACCAGCTGGCCGTTCAGCCAATAGCTGCCTTTGGAGGGCGTGTCCAGGCAGCCGATGAGGTTCATCAGCGTGGACTTTCCCGAGCCTGAGGGGCCCATAATGGCGACATACTCGTTGTGCTTGATGCTCAGGGAGATGCCGCTGATGGCCTGCACCTGCTGCTCGGAGCCCATGTCGTAGGTGCGCCACAGATCCTCGACGACGATCAGGTCGCCGTTGGGCGGAGCCGCTGGGTGCGCAACGTCTTTAGTAGTGGTATCGAGTCGAGCCATCCTCATCTCTTTTCTTGGCGATGGTTAATTATTTCCGCTGGCCGTAGTGGTAACCGGCTTGGCTGTGTCCCGCTTGACCAGCGCATTGTTTTTAAGGCTGCGCAGCGTCTTATAGGGGCCGATGGCAATTTCCTGGCCTTCTGTCAAACCGCTGAGCACTTCGATATCGGTGGCGCCGGTGATGCCGGTGGTAACAGGCACAAACCTGGCCCGCAACTTTCCGCTCTTGTTATCGATAACATAAACGCCCTGCTGCGGCTCTTTTTTGGCGGTGGAGGAGTTGGGTGTGGTGGAAGCGGCCTTGACGCCGTTTTTGGCGGCATCCGCCTCGGGGGTATACATGGTGAGCGCCTGGATAGGCAGGGTGAGGATGTTCTGCTTGTGGGCGGTGGTGATCTTGGCGGTAGTGGAGAGTCCGGGGCGCAGTTCGCTGGTGGGCGCATCCAGGGTGACAATCACCTTGAAGTCTTTTGCCTCCTCGGTGCCGGTAGTGGACTGCAGTGTGGCCACGCCTGTGGAGCGCAGCAGGGCCTGATCGCCGGCCAGGGTTACGTGTCCTTTGAAGACCTTGCCGGGGAGGGCGTCCACGGAGACGTCGGCTTCCTGGCCAACGCGGATGTTGACGATGTCGGTCTCGTCCACCTTGACTTCGGCGGTGACCACGCTCATATCGGCCAGGGTCATGAGGGTTGAGCCCACGGTGTTCTGGATACCCGGGACCACAGACTCACCTTCGCGGACGGGCTCGTTGGTGACGATGGCGTCGAAGGGCGCGACCAGGATGGTCTGGTCGAGCAGGTCCTGGTTGGAGCGCAGGGTTTCCACCTGGATTTGCAGATGGCCTCGCAGGGACTCGGTTTGCGCGCGGGCCTGATTGAGCGCAGCGACAGCTTGATTGAGCGTGGCCACGTCGGTGTCATATGCCGCTTTTTTAAGATCGTAATCCGATTTGGCGACGATACCGGCCTGGTAAAGGGGCTGTTCGCGCTCCCAGTCCAGCTTCTTCTGTTCCAGATCGGCCTTGGCTTTCTCGACGTTGGCTTCGGCGGTCTTTTCGTTGGCAACGGCGGCGGCAATATCGGTCTTGGCGGCAGAGATGGCGGCCTGCTGGCCATTCACACCTGCTTGTTGCTGCACGTTCTGGATGGTGGCCACGATCTGGCCCTTCTTGACCTGGTCCCCTTCTTTCACATTAATGTGGGTGACGCGGCCCATGGAGTTGGCGCCCAGATTGGCGTAGGTCTTGGGCTTGATCTGTCCGGTTCCGCTGACCACCGTGGTCAGCTCCTGGCGCACGACTTTGCCAGTGAGAACCTTTGTGTAGCCCGCCTGCTGCCTCCAAATGAAGACAACGACGAGGGTAACAACGACTACAGCGGCAAGAATGATTAAAAGTATCTTTTTCATACGGGTACGTGCTCCGGAGAATTCCTAAATTCAGTGTACGCAATCGGCGCCGGTCTAGTTCCCGGCGGCTTGCAACCAATCCGCCTAGGACGGATCAATGAACACCCTGAAGGCGCGGCCCACGCACAGGATGCAGCGTCGCAAGTGCATCAAAATAAAAGCGGCCGAGCAGAATAGAAGCGATCAAAACAAACGTGCCTGCATCCTGTTTCGGGGGAACGAGGCCCGTTGAATCAATAGACCCTTCCTATAAACATTTTAGCAGTTCCATGGGCTTGGTTTAACTGCTTACCCCGGCCAATTATAGGCGTCCAATTGGAAGCCGATCCCCTACGGAATCTTGCCCAGCCCATTTCGGAGTCGTAGAATAGGGAGTCGCAGGAGTTTTCAAGGCAAATGATGCTTAACCGCTATGGTCTTCTCTTTATCGCACTGGGTTGCGGCGTAATCATGATTCCCGCCGCCAGCGTACATGCCCAGCAGACGGGCAATCCGCCGGCACAGGCGCAACCGGCCAACGGCCAGACACAGGAAGTAGATCCACTCAAACGCGAGCGCTCGGACAAGGAGAGGTTTGCCGCCCAGAAGGCGGTCCGCCAGGAGCTAAAAGGGGCCTACAAGACGTGGTTGGAGCAGGATGTGACTTACATCATCTCCGACGAGGAGCGGAAGGCGTTCCGGACGCTCTCGAACGACGAGGAACGCGACGCGTTCATCGAGCAGTTCTGGCTGCGTCGCAACCCCACTCCGGATTCTCCGGAGAACGAATTCCGGGAAGAGCACTACCGCCGCATCGCTTACGCCAACGAACACTTTGCGGCCGGCAAGCCGGGATGGAAGACCGATCGTGGCCGCATTTACATCGCGTGGGGCAAACCCGACTCCATCGATTCCCACCCCTCCGGGGGCAGCTACCAACGGCCCATCGAAGAAGGCGGCGGCGAAACTTCCACCTTCCCCTTCGAACAATGGCACTACCGTTATCTGGAGGGCATCGGCGAGAACGTTGACCTGGAGTTTGTGGATACCTGCCAGTGCGGCGATTACCACTTCACCATCGACCGCAGCGAGAAGGACGCACTGTTGCACGTCGGCAACGCCGGCGCAACCATGTTCGAGGAGATGGGCCAGGCCAAGAAGTCCGACCGTTTCAATGGCAGCGCCATCGAAAACCTGGGCTTAGGCCCGGGGGGACAAGCTAATCAGGGCAAGGAGTTCGACCGCATCGAGCTGGCCTCCAAGATTTTTACGCCGCCGCCAGTCAAGTTCACGGATCTGGACGCCTTCATCTCCGAGCACAAACTGCTCTCCGGCCCGGTCTTCCCCTTTGACGTGCGCACGGACTATGTCAAGGTGACGGAAAGCACAGTACTGGTTCCGATCACGATCCAGATGAAGAACCGCGACATCACCTTTGAGACCAAGGAAGGCGTATCCAAGGGGGTAGTGAATATTCTGGGCAAGGTGACCACGCTGACGCACAAGACAGTGCAGACCTTCGAGGACACGGTGGAGGTGACGCAGCCTGCCGAGTTGCTGGAAAAAAGCCTTGACCGCCAGTCGATTTACTGGAAGGCGCTGCCCCTGCTGCCGGGACTCTATCGCCTGGATATCGCCGTCAAAGACTTGCACAATCCCGAGCACATGGGTTACTACGGCCGCAGTCTAGAGGTGCCGACATATCACGATGAGAAGCTGGGCACTTCCTCGCTGATACTGGCTGACCAGATGAACACGGTCGATTCCCACTCGATTGGCAGCGGGAATTTCGTCATCGGCAACACTTTTATCCGGCCTCGCGTGAGCTCAACACCGGGCGCCCCGGTGAAATATCACCGCAACCAGCAACTCAGCTTCTGGATGCAGGTCTACAATCTGCAAATCGACGAGGCTACCAAGAGCAGCCAGGCCACGGTGACCTACCAAATCATCAAGACCGGCGCGGCCACGGCTGGCGCCCCCGCCACGGAAGCGATAATCTTTGAAAAACAACTGGATTCAAAGGAGTTAGGCTCGCACAGCGACCAGATGACGGTGGAGAAGAGCTTGCCTTTAGCGGGGCTCGACCCAGGGAAGTACAAGGTGACGATCAAAATAAATGACGCACTCTCGAAACAAGAGATTGCGCAATCGGCGCCTTTTGTTGTGGAATAGTATTTATCCCCCGCACTATAGCTACCGGACACAAGATCCGGAAGCCCGCGGGGGTTTGTATTGCAGATCATTGCCAGCGGCGCGGTCAGGTCACCCAGATTTGTGATCACGCGCAGGACACATCTCGTAGTTATGGCGGTGCTGCTTGCCTTGTGCAGTAGCGCGGTCAGCGGAGCCTCCCCCAAGCCAGTTTCGGGCCCGGCTTCGGGAACTGTATCCGGGATGGTGCGCGACTCATCGGGTGTACCGCAGATTGGCGCCGAAGTGCAGTTGCTGCGCCCCGATCTGAGCGTTATCGCCAGCGTCTACACCGACTCGAGCGGCCGCTATGTTATTACCTCGATCCTGCCGGGCCGCTATGCGGTCAAGGCGCTGGGCGCATGGTTTCTGCCTTCATTGCGTGAAAACGTCCGCGTGCGCGCCAATACAGTAGTCAATCTCACGCTGAACAGCCTTTACGAGGCGATGCAGTGGCTTCCGGCCGAGCAGCGCGTGAGCAACACGCAAAAGGACGATTGGGCCTGGACGCTTCGCTCAGCCGCCAACCGCCCCCTGCTTCGCTGGCTGGAGGACGGTCCGCTAGTGGTGGTAGCCGACGAAGCTGGCACACACCCCCGCCTGAAGGCACGCCTGGTGGCCACTGGCCAGGAAGGCGCCTTTGGCGAGAACGGGGAGCGAATCTCAGCCGCGGTAGAAGAGACGCCCTCGGACAGCCGCGAGCTGCTGGCCCGGGTTGATTTCGCTCCCGGCACCGATGGCGGCATGGAGTCCATGCTCGGTTTCCGTCAGGACCTTGGCTTTGCCGGCGCGGTGCAGTCAGTGGCGGCCGTCGCCCTCCACCCGGAGGTGGCCACAGGCGGCTCTGAAGGTCTGGATGAGGCGGCCGTCCGCAGTTGGGAGACGATCCATCTGGGCGACGAGTTGGAGGGCGAGGCGGGCTCCAGCCAGGTGCTGGCGCGGCTTTCCTCGACCTCAGGGCAAACCGTGACGGCGGTGCTGCCCTTTGCCTCCGTGGGCTGGCTGGACGGTAACTCCGCCATTCGCTATCGCATGACGACGTTTCTGCCCGCAGCGCCGAATGGGGAAGAGAGTGAAGCTCGCTCCTGGATGCCCTCCATCTCTGCACGCAACGGCACACTGGCCATTGAGCACGGTCTGCACCAGCAACTCGGCTGGGAACGGCATACCAATGTGTCGGGCGTCGCCGTACTGGTCTTCGCCGACCGCATCGACAACCCGGTTCTGGAAGCCAGGAGCTACTTTGCGGAGGGAAATTCCGACTCTGCCGCAGTGCTTCTGGACCCTGTCAGCGGTCTGATGCGCGCTGCCGGCCCGCAGTTTTCCACCACAGGAGCGCAGGCCTCCATTGAGCATCGCCTGCCCGGAGGGAATCATTTCCTCCTCAGCTATGCCAACGGCAACGCCCTGGTGCTGGCTTCCGCGCCTTCCTCGCCTCAATCCGCATCCCTGGCCCAGTTGCTGGCCGGCGCGTATCCCCGCCGTGCCCAGACATACGCGCTTTCTCTCTCCGGCACTCTCGACGGCACCAAGACCCGCTGGCGGGCGAGTTACCGCTGGCAACCGGAAGATACCCTTACCCTGGTAGCGCCCTTCGCGGCGGACGCCGCCATGCCCTGGCTCAGCCTGCGCCTTCGCCAGCCTATTCATCTTTGCCACAACGGCTGCGGAGATTTCGATGCGTTGTTCGATGTGAGCAACCTGATGGCCCAGGGTTACCGCCCCTATCTGTTGAGCGACGGCTCCCTGTTGATCTTCGCCCAAGATCAGCGCAGCATCCGCGCCGGCCTAGTCTTCAACTTCTAGCGCGCGTTCTTCCATTTTCCGCGTTTTGAGCAAGCCCCGCTGCTGTGCTATATTTTTCAAGTGGCAGCAGTATTTTCTGTCTGCAGATACCGTGTGCAAGCCTCATCGCCGCACGGATTTCCTGATGGCCTGGACGCGTAGCTCAACTGGCAGAGCATTCGGCTCTTAACCGACAGGTTGTAGGTTCGATTCCTACCGCGTCCACCAATATAAATCAATCACTTAGCGACATTGGCAACGTTACAACCTTGCGGCTATGGAGGATTTTGCGGGGACTCCCGAAATATTTCATCCCAATGCAAGAGCTTTTGATATTGCCCTTCAGGAACATCGGGAGAGCCAGGTAAAAGATGAATTCGATCAATTCCACCTCACAATACATTGGAATGCTGCCACCTCCAGCGTCCACACATTGATGCAGGGAGAGAGTATGGAAACATCATTCACGCCGAAGGAGTGCAGCAACGCGGCAGTAGTTTAATCAAGACGATGTCCGGATCGCGCTCAGGAGAGTAGGGTACGGACTGCTCACCAATCCGGAATTACAACATACCTAGACTGAAGGGCGTTTACGAGGACTAATCGACTGACACTAGCCATGAACGTCATACGCCGCCTGCTCGGCACTTTTAACCACGGCTCGATAACGAACGCGTTACCTCAGGCCGACATGAGAAGTGGCAATTTGCATCCAGAGGAGAATATACGCACGTGATGCTGGACCCTTGTTGACAACTACGATTAGAAAGTCAGGTTATTGATGAGTGAATCGTTAGAGTCATACGGCAACGAGCAGGCTCTCGGAAAATAGCCATTCATCGTCCACCCACTGCGCAACACACTCAAATCCTGTTCGTCTGCCCATTTCTGCAGGTTCGTTCCTCCCATACTTGTGACAACTTTCAGTCCAGATTGTCTCATCGCATCGAAACGCGAAATTGGTTTCGTCAATGGTGACTGTCTGTGAGGCAATGGAGCGGAGATGCATTTCGATTCGGCGCTCGCGGGCGTTGTAGAGGGCAACGTGCTGAAATCGGGATAAATCGAAGTCCCCTCTAAGCTCACGGTTAATGCGGACCAGCAGGTTGAGATTGAAGGCACCGGTTACGCCGAGAGAGTCATCGTAGGCGGAAATGAGTTGGGTTAATGGTTTCTCAAGATCCGTGCCGAGCAACAGCATGTCGCCAGGATCGATCGCATGGCGAATCTTTCTCAGGAACTCCTCGGCTGGCCCGCGATCAAAGTTGCCGATCGAGCTACCCAGAAATAGCACGACTACTGCGTCACCAGGCTTGCGGCGAGCCACAGCGCGGCTCAAGCCGTCCAGGTACTCAGTCTCGAATCCAAGAATGCTAACGTGGGCCAGATCATCGAGTTCGCGCTCGCAACTCACCAGAGCTGAAGATGATATTTCAATTGGGCAGTAAGTCATGGACTTATGGTGGGCAAGAGCCTCCAATATCTGGCGCGTCTTTTTGCCGCTGCCGCTTCCGAGCTCAACCACCATGCCATGCTCCGAGAGATACTCAGCAATGTCGCCTGAGTGCTGCCGTAAAATCCTCTCCTCTGCCCTCGTCAGCCCATACTCGGGAAGCCGGGTGATCGCTTCAAACAAGGCGGAGCCGAGGTCGTCGTATAGATACTTTGACGGCAACTCCTTTTGCCCGGATCGTACCAGACCATTCCGCACGTCCTCGGCGAATGAGTTTATGGTATGTGTCTCCCCACTACGAATCAGCATTCCGGCTCCATTCAGCGATCCACACATCGGAAAGAGGCGTAAACAAATGGGTAATGCGGCTGGAACCAGTTGCGGAACGAACGCCGCAACATGCAGGCCGCAGTTCGTGACGAAGCGCCTTTGATTACAAAATGTTTTCCGTCAAAGAAGTCAGCAGAGTAGCCGCGGTAAAACGGAAACGGTTCAAATCCTGGGTAGGGCGCAAACGGCGTGGCGGTCCATTCCCAGCCGTTGCCGAGTGGTTCCTCCAACCCGAAGGCGCTCCGCCCATCGGGATAGCTCCCCACCTCGACCGGGTCCCAACGCTCGAAGTCAAAGTTGCCACGCCCGGCATCGGGTGGCGTATCGCCCCACGGATACGTACGCTCCGTGCCTTGCCCGGTCCCGTACGCGGCGCGATGAAATTGAGCTTCAGTGGGAAGGGACATGCCACGAAAGCGCGCATAGGCCGTGGCTTCCGCATGGCTGACGTAGACCGGCCAGTCGAGCGGCAAGGGCAGCTCTTCAAACATGGTCCGATAGAACCACCGGTCCTGGCGCTTGAACCACAGACGCGGATGGGCGGAATTCTGATCGTTAATCCAGGTCCAGTCCGCGGCGCTCCAGAATTGCCGATCGTCGTATCCACCTTCGCGCACAAATCGGAGGAACTCTCCGTTCGTGACCTTGTGTGCGCCAATCGCGAAGGCCGGCACTTCGACGGAATGCTCTTCAAACTCGTTGTCCCAGCCAAACACATCTTCATCGCGCGTAATTCCCAGTGTGGCAACTCCTGCCGGGATGTCGATCATCCGGGCAGCGATGGGCGGCCTGGGTTGATAAGTACCCACGGTGAGATAACCGTGCGGCACAATCTTCCGATCCGGACTTAGTTGGTGCAGCATGTACGCCATGGTCTCTGCGTGCATCAATCGATGTTCGATCGCTACGTTTAAGATGACTTCCCGAGGGTATTGCCAATGGCTCGCCGAAGCCCGCGAATGGCTCTTGAGAATATCATCGATTCCTTCACGGACGCGCAAGTTATAAGCGCTGATCTCAGAAAGCCGAGGCCAGTCGGACGGCTTGTCTACCGGGAGGCCGCCATCAACCGGATCAATGCCGAAAGCGAAGAGTCGATCGAGTTCCTTGTGAGCAGCTCCGAGACCGAGCGCCTGACCAGCGATCAGATTCCAGTCGAATGCTTCGAGGTGGCCGATATAAAAAATAATTCGATGTCTTTCGGGAATGGGCCTGTCGTAGAGCGCATCCGCATGCACAATTCGAAACAAGTCGTCAGTTACCGACCGTGATTCTGCCAGGCGCAGCAATAGTTGGTCCCGAATCTCTGGTTGGCTCACCGTCGCATTCATTTCACTCATCCGTCCTCTTCGATTCAAACCTGCTCCGGCCTTAACGAAAACGGTTCAATCATCACATCGTCGATGTAACACCATCCCCAGTCTTCGTCCGGTTCGAGCGATCGCATGATGGGGTGCTTTGTCTTTCTGAAATGCTTGGTGGCGTGCTTGTTCTTCGAGGAATCGCAGCAGCCGACGTGGCCGCAAATTTCGCAGAGGCGCAGATGGACCCATGAATCGCCCATTTGCAGGCACTCCTCGCACCCATCGGTGTTAGGGGATGGGTTTTGTATCTGGTCCAAGTGCGAACACGTTTTCTGCATCGTCTCCCTCCTCTCTTGTGCCAATGGCTGTGCTTTTCGGCTGAGTCAAAGGTAAGAAAACCTGGAATCGCGTATCGCCGGGGTGCGAAGAAACGCGTATCTCGCCATGATGACTCCGGATGATACGGCAAACCGTATCCAGTCCCAGGC
Organism: Occallatibacter sp.; assembly: GCA_052145195.1. GTDB lineage: Bacteria > Acidobacteriota > Terriglobia > Terriglobales > Acidobacteriaceae > Telmatobacter. The sequence goes on from JBKQPC010000009.1 coordinate 66,418, forward strand.
CCGTTCCCTCGCCTACTCCTTTGGTGGTGAAAAATGGCTCAAAGATGTGGGGTAAAACATCGGGGGGGATTCCAGGCCCATTATCGCCAATCTCCACGAGCACGCGGTCGAGTTCTCGCGCGGTCCGCACCCGCAATTCACCCTTCCCATGCATGGCCTCGATCGCATTGGCCATCAAGTTTGTCCAAATTTGATTGAGTTCGCCGCCGAAGGCACAGATTCGCGGCAGGCTTTCGTCATATTCGCGAACCACGGTGATTCCGTTTTTAAACTGGTGGTGCAGAATCGTAAGTGTATTTTCGAGTCCCTGATGAAGGTCGACTTCCTTCATCGCCGCCTGATCCATATACGAGTACTTTTTGATTGCCTGGACCAGATCCGATATGCGTTTGGTGCTGATTTCAATCTCATCGATTAGCTTGGCGATAGTGAGCAAGGATGCGATGCGAATGATGGCGTCTGACAATACTTCGTCACCGACGTGGCCCGCGAGGCTTTCCAGCTTGGGGATTTCCACTCCTGCGTCGGCGATGGCCGGCGCGATCTTCCAAGTATCCGGCACATGATGCGCCTCAAGCCAGGTGGCGATGCGCTCTTCGCGATCGCTCTGGGCCAGCGGATCAGCGGAAGCGTTAGGGGCGTGCCCTGCCTCCCGTTCGAAGCGGGTGATCATCTCCAGCTGTTCGGTGGGAATGGCGTGGCGTGCCAGCCTGATACTCGCGTCTCGCACGGTCTCAAGCGTCTCACGGAGGCTTGCGGTTGCTCGTTGTGCGGCGGCGGCGGGGTTGTTCAGTTCGTGCGCCAACCCGGCGGAGAGCTTGCCGAGCGCCACCAGTTTGTCGCGCTGCGTCTCAATCCGCGTGGTCTCGCGGATGCGGTCGGCCATGATGGAAACCAGCCGCTGGCCGAGCAAGGGCATGCGCTGGAGCATCTCAGGGAAGAGGCTCCTGTGGAGGTAAGCGACACGAGTGGGAAGCACGGCGCGAGTAGTGCCGCCGTAGTGCGTCAGCCGCGAGTAGGGGAGCAGGCCGGTAACCTGACCGGCAACCCCTCTAATAGTCATTTCATCGGCGCCGCTTCCCCGTTGTATTCGAATTTCTCCTTCGAGAATTACAGTGAGATTGTCAAGAGGTTCACCTTCGCGGCCTATGATCTCTCCCGGCTGGAAATGCACTTCTTGAAGATGCTCCGCCAGCCAGTCGAGCTGTTCTAGGGGCAAGTCCGCGAAGATTTCGATCTTGCACAGATGGTCGATCAAGTATCTGCTTGTTGTACTGATAAAGTTCTGCGCCAAGTTACACCTCGCTGAGATACTGATGAGTGAATTGCACGGCAATTGAGCCTTCGCCCACGCCCGACGCGACCCTTTTCACTGAACCATGGCGGACATCTCCCGCGGCAAAGACGCCGGGAACACTGGATTCCACCCAGTAAGGGTTGCGCTCCAACGGCCACCCCTTCGGCCTCTTTCCGTCACGGATCAGGTCGGTTCCGGTAAGAATGAATCCGCGCTCGTCCCGCTCAACGACGCCGGAGAGCCAATCCGTGTTGGGCTCCGCGCCGATGAAAATCGACAGCAGATTTGTGGGTGCCTTTGAAGTGTCACCGGTCTCCGCACAATGGATGGAAACGGCTTCGAGGTGCGTATCTCCATGAACTTCCGTGACCTGGCAGTGAGTTTCTACCTTGATGTTCGGCGTCTTCTTGATCTGGTCGATCAGGTACTGCGACATGGTGGCGGAGAGGGAAGGGCCCCGTACCAGCATCACTACTTGCCGCGCGAATTTCGAAAAATACATTGCGGCCTGCCCGGCCGAGTTTGCGCCCCCGACGATGTAAACGTCCTCACCTTGACACTCCTGCGCCTCAGTCATGGCCGAGCCATAGTAGACGCCGCACCCTTGCAGCCGTTCGGCGCCGGGCACGTTCAGCTTGCGGTAGGAAACGCCCGTCGCGATCAACAGCGCTTTACAGCCAATATCCGAACCCGCTGCCAACTTGACGATCTTCGAGGAGCCTTCCACGCTGACGCCTGTCACCTGTTGCGGAGTGAGAATTTCCACACCAAAGCGCCGTGCCTGGGCCACGGCGCGCCGCGCCAGGTCGCCTCCGCTTAGCCCTGAAGGGAAGCCCAAATAGTTCTCGATGCGGGAACTCATCCCCGCCTGACCGCCCGGCGCTTCCATCTCAATCAGCACCGTGCTAAGGCCCTCCGACGCGCCATAAACGGCTGCTGCCAGGCCCGCAGGTCCGCCACCGGCGATCACCAGATCGTAAAACGCCACTTCGGGTCGAATACGCAGCCCAAGCCTCTCGCCCAACTCCGTCACGGTCGGGTCAGACAGAGAGGTGCCATCTGGAAAGAGCACCTTCGGCAGGCTGGAGATTTCCGCCCCAGCCGCTTCCACCAGGCGGCGCACCTCTGCAACTTGTCCCGCCGTCTCCACATCAATCCATTGGTAAGGTGTCTGGTTGCGCGTCAAAAAGTCTCGAATCGCGTAAGCATGGGGAGACCAGCGCGTCCCGAGAACGCGAACCCCCTCCATGGGAGGCCTATGCGACCCCATCCAATCATCCAAAAGGTCATCCAGCACAGGGTAGAGATGTTCCTCTGGAGGGTCCCATGGCTTCAGCAGGTAGTAGTGGATCTGGGCGTCGTTGATGGCGCGAATCGCCGCATCGGTGTCGGCGTAGGCGGTTAGCAACACACGTTTGGCATCGGGAAAAATCTCCATCGCCTGACCAAGGAATTCCACGCCAGTCATCTGCGGCATCCGCTGATCGACCAGAAGCAACGCCACTGAATCACCACGCCGCTTGAGTCCGCGCAGCGCCTCCAGTGCCGTTGCGCCGGAGTCCGCGCGCAATACACGGTAGCGCTCAGCATAGCGGCGTCGCAGGTCACGCTCGACAGCGCGCAATACTTCAGGGTCGTCATCAACCGTCAGCAGTACGGGTTTTGCCATTTATTTTCCCTTATGCGGGGTTACAAAGGCACAGTGCGGGAAACGATCTATTACTCCCCTGACTTTGATAAATTCTTGGATGAACCTCAGGCCTGATCGGTTTCAGACATATTGTCCGGTTCGATCCCTGACTGACCCAGACGGCTTCGGTAATTGCCGGACTTGCGTTGGAAGTGTAAGAACGGGTTGAGAATGGCGGGCATTCGGCAACTCTTTGCATTGCCATTTCGGCTAGGATACAGTGATTGGAAAGAGCGCAAGAAAGCTGTCGTTTGACCCAATTGTAGAAAGACTGGGAGGAGGAGGACCGATGCGAGCATTTACTTTTGTTGCTGGCGTTGTTTGCCTGTTTGCCGTACTGCTCGATGCCTTCCAGACAATCATTTTGCCACGCCGCGCGACCGGCCGATTTCGGCTCACTCGAATGTTCTATGTGATTACCTGGAGACCTTGGGCGTTCATCGGCAAACGGCTTCGCAATCCGCGCAGACGCGAGTCTGTCTACAGTTACTACGGGCCTATGTCTCTCATTTTCCTTCTCGCGGTGTGGGCGGGCTCGATGGTCGTAGGCTTTGCACTCATTTATTACTCCCTGGGCAGCCCGTTCAACGATGCTGCGCAAGGGCCGAGCTTTCGATCCGACCTTTACGTAAGCGGAACCACCATATTTACGCTGGGGCTGGGGGACGTGACGCCGCGCAGCGCCTGGGCGCGCGAGCTCGTTATCCTGGAAGCTGGAATCGGGCTGGGTTTTCTAGCTGTCGTGATGGGATACTTTCCGGTTCTCTACAGTGCGTTTTCTCGTCGCGAGGTGAGCATCTCGCTGCTTGACGCGCGAGCTGGGTCTCCGCCGACCGCTGCCGAATTGATGCGCCGCCACTCTTATGAAGGCGGTGAAAGCGCACTCACGCTGCTGCTGGTCGAATGGGAGCGCTGGTCGGCGGAACTGCTCGAAAGCCATATCTCATATCCTCTGCTCTGTTACTTCCGCTCGCAACACAACAACCAGAGCTGGATTAGCGCCTTGACGGCCGTGCTGGACACTTCCGCGCTGCTGATTGCCGATGTGCAGGGAAATGAGGCGCGTCAGGCTCAGTTGACCTTTGCCATGGCACGCCACGCGATGGTGGACCTGGCGCAGATTTTCTCGCTGCCCCCGGTCAATGATGCTCCAGACCGGCTCTCTCGCGAGCGTTATGAACAACTTTACGATCTGCTCTGCGAGAGCGGCGTAAGCGTTTGCCGCGACGGTCACTCCTACGAGAGGCTTCGCGATATGCGTGTGCTGTATGAGGGCTATGCCGAGGCGTTGGCCGCTTATCTTCGCATGCCGTTGCCGCCATGGATCGCAGAACATCCGCACAAGGACAATTGGCAGACGGTGGCCAAACTGCGCGCCCAAACCGAGACGGCCAACTCGCAATCGAATCATGAAGCGCTAGTCGATGATGGGTCGCAGGCCATTTCCACTCTGAGGGACGATCATCACGATTTTTGAAAGAAGATGTTGTTTATAGCGCACCAGTTCCAGAAAACCGGCATCCACAATCTCCCGCGCCGCGAATTCCGTGCGCGTACCAGGCGGCCGGTTGTTCAGCCGAATCATCTCTGTACCGCAGCTTTCACACGCATAGGCCTCGCCTCTCTCTGGTGGCCGGATACGCATATAGTGCCGCCGGATTTCCGGGTGCAATACTCCCTCGTTGGTCACGGTCCAGTCTTCAATCCCTCCGGGTCGCGATTCACATAACGGACGCCAAGTGCCTCGGGATGGATGTACTCGAAGCTCGATAGCAGGTCGCGTTTCTCTTCGTGGACAAAGGTCTCCCCGTCAGATACCAGAAACTCCATATCCCGCATCTGGGCCCGGTCGATTGTTGGGTGATAGATTTCATTCAATATTCCGTGCGAAGCGGTGAACCACACGCGGCTCGATGCAGAATAGGCCGTACCCACAGCGTCCTTCACGCTTGAGGTCCAGCGCGGTTCCATGCCCGGCGCGCCGAAGGCCTCGCCCTGCTGGACAAGCCAACGGTATTTGGGCCAATCGAAGTAGGGCTGTCTTTCATCTCTTTGAAGCAGGCATTTGAATCGAGGAATGAAGACACTTTCGTCGGTATCTAATTTGATTCCCCAGAAAGCAAAAAGTTTCTTGTGACGGGCGCGATGAACATTCGACATCCGGGCCAGGTGAAATTGAAAAAGCAATCATCCGTTGCCATATACCGGTCCAGACGCCCCGTGAATTGCTTTTGCGGCGTCACTGGATAAGAACAGAACAACTTGCGCGATGTCCTCGGGCTTCGGCCATTATAAAAGTCAGAATTTGGCATTGCCTGGCGATTTGCGGGAGTATCGATGATGCTAGGAAGAACCGAGTTTATCGAAGATGATGGGATCGGGCAAGCGCCAGCTTGGATTCATCGAACTCTCTTGTCGCTCGGTTCAACGGCCAAGGCGGACAAGTGGTATTTGATTGGCGTGTTTGGCCAGGGTGGGTCCTCCGCGTATGCCGTCAGTGGATATTCCTGGGTTCTGTCAAGGCGTACTCCGGATCTCCTCGAAGGAGAAGGCGACGGGGTTGGTTGGACCGTCGTTCGTCACATCTTCCCAAAGAATCGCCGCGACGACTACTTCGCTTATCTTGCGGCGAGCCCCGACGGACAAGTCCCGAAAATCTTGACAACAGATGCTGATGCCGCCAACATTGACCATGGTACTAGGTTTGTACATATTGGATATGACTTTGGTAAGGGGGGCTCGGCCATTACTCGCCAGCTCTACACCGCCATGAATCACGTGCTTTACAACCCCATTATCCCATTCGAGCTTTACGTTGATGACACTTTAGCAACCGTTTACGGTAATGGGTATCGCTTGTCGTCTCTGGGGAGTACACGAAATACCGAATGCCCCGCGCTCGACAAGCTTTTCCCAGCGCAACCTGTTATCTGATGAGAAGAGGAAGAGATGCCAATTGCCCAGCTTGATAAGTCACTTAGCTCCGAAGTTACGGAAGGTTACGGAACCATAACCATTCGTGTGGTAGTCCTTGAGAAAGCATTGGCTCCGGCCCCAGCTCCTGGGGCTGCGGCTGATCTTCCTGAGGACATGTCCCCAGATGAGGTGCTGCCCGACACGGATAAGCATTCCGAGCTTTTCACAAAGAACGTGGAAAGGATAGAGACCCACGTTTTATGGTTTGGTCAAAGGCGGGTCAGCCTCCAGAAAGCGGACATTCCATGGAGAAATGAGTTCACATTTGCAACGATCATCAAGGACTCTGGAGATAGAGTTGAAGTCCTTCGTTTGCCGGTATCGTATTGAATAAAAAGGGAAATGAGAAACTTCTAATGTGTTGTAATCGAAGAAACCAAAAGAAACAATGGGCACCAGGATGCCCCGGATCGTAAACATCATTTGCGCGAAAAAAAGGCTGCGCGTTGTTATTAATATGATGTATTATTCGTCGCGGCAGTCAGTAATAGGGCTGCCCGGCGGCCAACCTCACCCTCCCGAGGTAGCGCCAAGCTCAGGCCGCCCGCAGGAATGAATGAAGACCAGTTCGATCACCGGATGACGCTGGAGGCGCTTGATGTGCGTCTACAGGGAGTCGTGCGCGCCTTTAGGCTTCATCCCTCCACCTACAGCCCACCAAGGAGGAGATTGATCATGAAAATCGGAAAGGTAAGTATAGTTGCATCCACAATCCTGCTGGCATCTGCATTGGCCAGCGCGCAAACCGCCGACAGCATCAACTTTAATACCACCTACCAAACGATCCGCGGATTCGGCACCTCGACGGCCTGGCAGCCGGTGCTGAACTCGACGCAGGCCAACAACTTGTTCGGCGTCGGCGCGGGTCAAGTCGGCTTCACCATCCTGCGCTCGCGCATCGATCCCAGTTCCACCACCGGCGGCTCCAACTGGGCTACCGAACGGTCCAATGCGCAACAGGCGCAGTCCATCAACTCACAGGTCATCGTCTTCGCCACGCCCTGGACTCCACCGGCGGTCTGGAAGAGCAATGACAGCACTATTGGGGGCACGTTGAATACCAGCGACTATGGCGCCTTCGCCAACTATCTGAATGCTTTCGTCGCTTACGAGAAGGCCGGCGGCGTGAATCTCTACGCCATCTCCGTGCAAAACGAACCGGACTTTCTCCCTGGGACCTACGAGTCGTGTTCGTATAGCGGCGCGCAGATGGATGCCTTCGTAGCTCAGGAAGGCGGCACGATCACGACCAAGCTCATGATGCCGGAGTCGGACAGCTTCAATCTCGATGAGTCCGATCCCACGCTGGACGATTCTAATGCGGTGGGCCATGTTGCGATCGTAGCCGGTCACACCTATGGAGTGGCGCCGTTCTACTACACCAACGCCAAAAACAAGGGCAAAGATGTGTGGATGACCGAAACCACCTACACGCCGGCGGCTGGATCCTCCGCCGAGCCTACCATCAGCGATGCCATCGCGGCAGCCGAGCTCTATCACCAGTCGATGGCGGTGGCACAATACAACGCCTATGTCTATTGGTGGACGCCTCTGTTGTTGAATGGAAACAGCCCGAATTACTATGCCTATGCACTGGGCCAGTACTCAAAGTTCGTCAGGCCGGGCTATGTAATGACCGGAGCCAACAACAATCCCACCAGCGGCGTCTACGTCACCTCTTACAAGGGAAACAACAACTATGTGATCGTGGCCGTCAACGCCAATAGCGGCTCCTCAAGCATCGACTTCAACATCTCGGGCGCGACTCTGACTTCGGTTACACCTTACCAGACCTCCGCTTCCAACCAGTTGGCGGAACTCAGCGCAGTCAGCGTGTCGAATGACTCATTCACGTACTCGCTGCCGGGGCAGAGCATCACAACCTTCGTTGGAACGGGTTCTACTGTTACACCCACCTTCACGCTTGCGCCTTCGGCTTCCTCGCTCTCAGTAACGCAGGGCGCGAGCGCCACCGACACCATCACGGTGACGGATGTGGGCGGATTCACCGGCAGCGTCACGTTCACAGCTTCTGGTATGCCCAGCGGCGTGACGGCGTCGTTCAGCCCGACATCTTCAACTAGCTCAACCGTGCTCACGCTGACGGCCAGCAGCACGGCCACCACCGGAGGGCCGGTCACTGTGACGGTCACCGGAACCTCGGGGAGCACGACGGCTACCACCACCATTGCCCTCACGGTCAATGCCAAGGTGACGACGGGCTTCACTCTGAGTCCATCGTCATCCTCTCTCACCGTCAAGCAGGGCAGCAGCGGCACCGACACCATCACGGTGACGGACGTGGGCGGATTCACCGGCAGCGTAACGTTTACCGCTTCTGGTATGCCCACTGGCGTGACGGCTTCCTTCAGCCCGGCATCTTCCACCAGCTCCAGCGTGCTCACGCTGACGGCTAGCAGCACGGCCACTACCGGCGCCTTTACGATCACCGTTACCGGAACCAGTGGCAGCACGACTGCAAAGACCACCATTACTCTCTCCGTCACTTCCGGTAGCAGCGGCGCATGCGAGGTCGACTACACGATTTCACCGCAAAACTCCAGCCAGTTTGGAGCGAACATCACCATCAAGAATGGCGGAAGCACCACTCTGAGCGGCTGGTCGCTGACCTGGACATTCGCCAACGGCCAGACTATCGCCAGCTCCTGGAACGGAACTGTATCGCAGAGCGGCGCCAACGTCACGGTGAGCGAACAGTCCGGCCAAAGTTGGGAGAATATTCCCGCCGGCGGAAGCTACTCCGGATTCGGCTTCAACGGCAACTGGAATGGAACCACCAACGCAATACCCACGAACTTTGCTCTCAACGGAACGGCCTGCACCATCAACTAGCAAGTTAGCGCAGCTTATCGTTGCCACAATAGGAGCGTTGCGGAGCGGGTAGCATAACCTGCTCCGCAACGTTATAAGTGGTCAAGCATGAAATCTTTAGATAGAAATTATAGCGAGCCACGGAGATTCTATAAGCGCGCAATAAGTTGATTGCGAATCCATTACAGGTGCAGGTAGCGATCCGCGCCATAAACCAAACCCAACGTGAGTAGCGCGATGAAGACTTCGCCGATCGCCCCGACAGCGAAGGGCCGCCAGCCTTGCTTGACGAGTTCGCGGAGGCTGGTGCGGAGACCAACCCCGGCAAAGGTGAGCAAGAAGGCCCAGCGGGAGAGATTCGCCAGACTGGCCAGTTGCGGCTTGGCAAAAAAGCCCAGCGTGGCCAGCAGCGAGATCAGCAGAAACCCCAAAACAAACTTGGGGAATTTGTTCCATAGGAAGGCGGCCTTGTTGCCGACTGCATGAGCTTCTCCGCGCGACGACCAGTAGAGAGCATAGCCGAGCACGATGAAGCCGATCAGCGCGTTGCGCGTGGTCTTGGCCAGGACAGCTACCTTGCCGGCGGCGTCGGAGTAGAGAGCGCCGGCGGCGGTGGCTTCGGCGGTGTTGTCTACCGCCAGACCGGCCCACAAACCATAGGCTTTGTCACCCAGGTGCAGCGAGTGGCCGATGAGCGGGAAGGTGAAGAGCGAGATCGCGCCGAGGGCAAGGATGGCGGCGATGGCGTAGGAAGCATCTTCGTCGTCGGCGTCGATAGCCGGCTTGGCGGCGATGATGGCCGAGACGCCGCAGATCGACGAGCCGACCGCCAACAACGACGTGAGCTTGGGCTTGAGCCTGAAGACGCGGCCCAGAATGTGCATGAAGGTGAGCGAAAGGGTAATGGCGATAGCGACCAGCAAGAGCGAGATGCCGCCCAGGTGGAGCACATCGCCGAGAAGGAAGCGGGAACCGAGCAGGACGATTCCTGCCTTCAGCCAAAATTCATAAGTGGCCACGCCGGCTTGAAATACGCGTGGAATGCCGACCGTGTTGGCGATGACCAGACCAATGATAATGGCCCATAGAACATATTCGATATTCGGGAAAGTAATGTGGCGTGCCTTGGTGTAGGCCGCGATGAATTGCTCGATAAACTTTCCGGAATATCCCACGGCGATCAGAAGCAAAAGACCGGGGACGAGTGCGGCAATGCGGCTGACCAGTGTTTCTTGCCGGGCCGGAGCGAGGACGATAGTAGCCATTTGAATCTCCTTCTTCTTGTGGTCGGGCGATCTCACCATTTAACCGGTGGAAGCAGGTTGAGGCGAACGAGAAAGGCAAGAGTGAGCGCGATCAAGACGGCATAAGCGTCGAGCGTAAGAGAGGGCCGGGATGGGCTGGTGGTATTCGGCATCATGATTCTCCAAAAATTTGATTTGTTTTTCTGGCTAAGATTGGAGCGCCGGGCGGGAGTTGAACCCGCGAGTACAGGTTTTGCAGACCTGCGCGTTAGCCGCTTCGCCACCGGCGCTAAGGGATCAGCATCGACAGGCAGAGCAAAGCGCCGTTACCGGCCCGCTCAGCGCGCGGCCAGAGTCTTCAGGAAAGCGTGCAGGGAAGGCTGAAAACAAGGGCATCCTCAACTCCGGGAATCGATGATGAACATTTTTGCATCGGGAAAGACAAAATCGCGGACAGACCAGCGGGCGCTAGCGGCAACAACAACATGCGATCTTGTTAAAGCAGATTTGCATCTCGGATACGACCTTGTATTGTCACCTTACCGAAGATTGAAATTCTTGTCAACCATTATTTCATTGGCCTCAGTGCCGCCGGTTACGCCGGAATCATTTCGGACAGCTCATCGTCGAGGCGATAGTCCCTCTATGAATCTTGACTTTCATGTGCCTCGCTTATACTATTCTCTTATGAAAGGTCATCTCTGTTGTCGCCGCTGTACATTGCTTCGCGCGCACAGGTGACCTGGGTCTAAAGCTCCGATCGAAATCCACGGTTTCCAGTTGCCCGCGATGCAGCCGAGGCTGTCGCGGGTTTTCTATCTTCGCATAAAGAGGAAAAATGGCGGAAGCAATTCAAGTAAAAGAGACGAATGCCCAACGCGCGGAGCGCCTGAAGCGCGAAAAGAATCCGTGGGAAGCCTTCAATGAGGTGCGCGAGTTTGCCCGCGGAGGGCGCTCGAGCGTGGTGCCTGAGTGGGCTTCCTTCTATTTCAAGTGGTGGGGAATTTACACGCAGGGCGATGGCGCCGGCGCCACCGGCGGACGGGGCGGAGAGGGCCTTGTTTCGGATTTTTTTATGATGCGCATCGGCATTCCCAACGGCATCGTCAGCGCCGCGCAGCTTCGCGTCATCGGCGCGCTGGCGAGCAAATACGCGCGCAATCTCGCCGACATCACCGTGCGCCAGAGTATTCAGTTTCACTGGCTCACCATCGAATCGCTTCCTGAAGTCGTCGATGCACTGGACGCCATCGGGCTCTCGCCCAAGGGCACCTGCGGCGATGTAGTGCGCAACGTGACCGGATGCCCGTTGGCAGGCGTGGCCGCCGATGAGTTGATCGATTCCTCACCGCTCGCCGCGGAGATTTCGCGCATGCTACGCGGCAACCCGGAGTTTTATGACCTGCCGCGCAAATTCAAAATTTCCGTTACCGGCTGTCCCTCCTGGTGCACGCACCCGGAGATCAACGACATCGCGCTCACCGCGACCGAATCAAATGGCCGGCTCGGCTATTCGCTGCGCGTTGGCGGAGGGCTTTCCAAGGAGCCGCATCTTGCCGTTCGCCTCAATGCCTTCGTTCTTCCCGAGCAGGCGGTTCGCGTGGCGCGCGCCATGACGGAGATCTTCCGCGAGCAGCAAGGATTGCGCGAAAACCGAGCGCAGGCGCGTATGAAATATTTGTTCCTGAAAGAAGGCTGGACCGCCGAAAGCTTTCTCGCCGAGCTGCAATCGCGCCTTGAGTTCACGCTGCTGCCCGCCGCGCCTGAGCAGGTTCCCGACGACATCTATCGCGATCATGCGGGAATTCATCCGCAGCGACAACCGTACTTAAGCTACGTGGGCGCATCGGTGCTGCGCGGACGGCTGAGCGGCGAGCAGTTGCAAGCCGCCGCAGATCTTGCAGAGCGCTTCGGCAGTGGCGCGCTGCGCACCACTGTCTCGCAGAATCTCTTGTTCATCGATATTCCCAACAACAAAACAGCAGAACTTGCACGCGAATTGGGCCAGATCGGTTTGCAGGTCGATGGCTCCACTTTCTGGCGCGGCGCCGTCGCCTGCACCGGCACCGAGTTCTGCAAGCTGGCCATCACCGAGACCAAGGCCTTCACCCGCTGGATTGTGGATGAGCTTGAAGAGCGGTTGCCGGAGTTTGACCAACAGCTCAGGCTGCACGTAACCGGCTGCCCCAACGGCTGCGGACAACACTGGATCGCCGACATTGGCATCGAGGGCAAAAAGATCAAGCATGAGGGCAAACTCATCGACGCCTATTATTTCTGCCTTGGCGGCGCGGTGGGCCTGCACGCTTCCATCGCCCGTCCGGTGGGCTTTCGTTGCCCCGCGACTTTGGTGCCTGAAGCGATCGAGCGTCTGCTCCGCCACTATCTCGCCAGCCGTCTGCCCGCAGAAAATCTGCGCGCCTGGTTTGCGCGCCACAGTAACGACGAACTTCGCGCCGATTTGGCGGGCGAAATCTTGCAGCCGGTCGAGCGCGATCTGCCCACCGGTCCCGTGCCGCACGGAGTAGCCGATTGAGGACCAAGCCATGAACCTGTTACCGGTCTTTCTCAAACTAGACGGCCGACGCTGCCTGGTGGTGGGCGCGGGAAGTGTTGCACTCGAAAAGATCGGCAGCTTGCTCAAGACGGGCTTGCGCATTCATGTTGTCGCGCCGGATGCAATACCTGAAATTCGGCAGCTCGCTATAGAAGGCAAGCTCGATTGGATACAGCGGCCCTTTGAACTCGCCGACCTCGACGGCAACTTTCTGGTGATCGCTGCCACCGATTCCGCTGAAATCAATGCCGCCGTTTATCAGGGAGCCGTCGAGCGCGGCATTCTGGCCAACAGTGTCGATGACCCTCCCAATTGCGATTTCTACTTCGGTTCCGTGGTCAGCCGCGGCGCGTTGCAGATCGCTATATCAACGGCTGGAGAGAGTCCGGCATTCGCACAGCGGTTGCGCCGCGAGATCGATGAGCAACTACCCGGCGACCTTGGCCCGTGGCTCGAACGCCTGGGCCGGCTCCGTCGCGAAGTTTTGGCAACGCATCCTCGCGATGAGTCGCGTAAGGTTTTACTGCATCAGTTGGCCGGCCGACAGCTCTGCGACAAAGCCTCTTGCCCCTCGCGCCGTCTTGCTCTCACTCCGCTCCAAAAGGCCACAGACTCTGCCGGGAAGGTCTATCTGGTTGGAGCCGGTCCCGGTGATCCCGAACTGCTGACCGTCAGAGCGCTGCGCCTCATTCAAGCCGCGGATCTCATCTTGCACGACGACCTGGTTCCGCAAGCGATTCTTCGCCTTGCGCCACCCGCCGCCGAGATTATCAATGTGGGCAAGCGCTGCGGCGTGAAGAGCATCACGCAGGAGCAGATCAACGTGCTGATGGTGGAGAGCGCCCGTGCTCATCACAACGTGATTCGACTCAAAAGCGGCGATCCGCTTATCTTCAGCCGCGCCGCTGAAGAGATCGTCGCGCTCACCGAAGCAAACATCCTATTTGAAATTGTTCCCGGCATCTCCGCCGCCTTTGCCGCGGCCGCTGCTATTGGCTGCCCGCTGACAAGCCGCAACAGCGCATCAAGCGTAATCTTCTCTGCCGGCCATCACGCACAATCGCAATCGTGGCGCGTGCCGCTGCCCCGAAGAGATGAGGCAACCCGGGTGGTCTATATGCCTGGCCGCGACTTGAACTTGTTAGCCCAGCAATGGCTCGACGAAGGACTTCCTCCCGACTTCCCCTGCGCCGTCGTATCGCAAGCCTCTCGACCCGGCCAGCAACTCCGCGACACCACGCTTGCCGCACTCGGCAACGCCGAGCCGGTTAATGCGCCCAGTCTGCTAATCGCCGGCTGGGCTCTACGAGAGTCCTCCGCAGCATTCCAAACAGAAGAAATTGACGATTCAGTCCCAGTCTGAATTCCAATACCGCCTAATCAAAGATGAGACTGATTCCACATGGAGTCAGACCGTGGCAGACGCACCTCTCTTCCGCTTGATTCGACAGCAGATCCACGTTTTGGCGATCCATAGAGCCAAAAGCATCAATTTGCGTGACCACCATAGATTATCGAAATGTTACTATGGTGACCTATTAACGCACTGAGGTAACTTGACATCTTCGAGTCTAAAGATTACCTTGGTTTTGCGGTAAATAAACGTGAATTTGGCGTAAAGCGACGCCATGAGTGAGGGTGCTGCATTGCCGGCAGTTCGATGCCGGAAGTGATAGCTGTCTTCCTGGTCTCCTAACCGCATTTGTCATAGTTGCGGGAAGTAGACAAAATGTAAGTGAGTCACGTTGCTAATAGATTGATCCGCATTCATGCGCTCCCGCATTACGCATGATTCTGCTTTCCCTTTCCCTTTCCCTCTTCTTCGCAATTTCAGTGATTTGACAATTCGCAGAGGCTCCGGCCACTGGGCAGTTGATTTTTGCTCCGGCTTGCTGGCTACGGCTCTGATACCGGCATCATGTCGCGAAAGTCACTCGGTCATTGAGTGATGTAGGTGGGCTGTGTGATGTAAAGGAGAAACCATGTTTCAGCAGTTCAATCCCCCTTGTGGGCGAGCCAGCGCTCGCCGACTGAGCGGGTACCTTGGGGTATTCGCGGTTCTACTACTAACCCTTGTTGTGCCGGGCGCTTTCGCTCAGGTAACTCACGTCTCCAATCCGTACGCCGGCGCAACTGTTTACGCCAGCCCGGACTACACAACTGAAGTCGCTACCGCGGTCGCGACCGAACCTGCTGGTTCTGCGCTTGCGAACCAGATGACTGTAGTCGGAAAAACTCCGACATTCGTCTGGCTGGACCGCATCGCAGCCATTGCCGGCGGTTCGGTAAACAGCGGCCGCCTCGGCCTCCAGGGACACATCAATGCGGCGCTTGCCCAACAGAGCGGCTCCACGCCGATCGTTGTCCAGCTCGTCATCTACGATCTGCCCGACCGCGACTGCGCCGCCCTGGCCTCGAACGGCGAACTGAGCATTGCCGGCGGCGACACCCCCAGGGGCTATACCACGCCGCTGACGGGCACGGGCATACAGGAGTACGAGAACGATTACATCACGCCCATCTACAACATCCTCGCGGCCTACAAGACCAACGCGAATATCCGCTTTGTGCTGGTCATCGAGGACGACTCGCTGCCTAACATCGTTACCAACACCGGTTATAGCTATACGCTGGCCAACTGCGTCGCGGCCAACGGCGGCGATAGCTATCCAACCTATTCGACAAGCGGCGTTTATGTGCAGGGAATTCAGTACGCGCTCAACCAATTCCATTCGCTCCCGAATGCATACAACTACCTCGATATCGGCCACCATGGATGGCTCGGCTGGACTACAGGCGCCGGCCTTGCCTTCCCCTTCTACGCCACTGTGGCAAAGGGAACGACGGCCGGCTTCGCCAGCGTTGATGGAATTATCACCAATACCGCCAACTACGGCCCTACCAAAGAGCCGTATATGACCGCGACGGAGGCGGTAGGTAGTGGAGAGGTGTACGAAGCCACCTTCTACTCGTACGATCCCTCTATCGATGAGTTAAGCTACGCTCAGGAATTTTATACGGGCCTGACTGGCCAAGGTTTTCCCTCCACGCTCGGGTTTCTGATCGACACCTCGCGCAATGGCTGGGGCGGCCCGTTGCGGCCGACCGGCGCAAGCACCAGCACCGACCTCAACACCTTCGTGAACGCGACTAAAATCGACGAGCGCGACGATATGGGCCAATGGTGCAACCAGCCCAATCAGGGAATCGGCGCGCTTCCCGCGGTGAACCCTGGGGGATTTGCCAATCTGCAGGCCTATGTCTGGGTTAAGCCTCCGGGAGAATCGGACGGCAACTATCCTGGTAGCACATATGGCGGGGTAACTTCAACTACGGGCGATCCGAACTGTGATCCGGCGCATGACAATGCACTGGCTAACGGCTTCGCGACGAACGCTATACCAAACTCGCCCTCGGCCGGCACCTTCTGGCTCGCCGAGTTCGTCGAAGATGTACAGAACGCATATCCCGCGCTTCCGACTTCAACGTCCCCCGGCTTCACCGTCAATGCTACCGCGACGACCGTCATGCAGGGAACGAGCGTGGGGAGCAGCGTCACGGTTTCAGCCTTCAACGGCTTCAACAGCGCAGTCGCTTTGACTGTCAGCGGCCTGCCGGCTGGAGTAACTGCCAGCTTCTCTCCCACCTCAGTGACCGGGTCCGGAGGCAGCACGCTGACATTTACAGCCACTACCACGGCGACTGTAGGCGCAGCCACTGTAACAGTAACCGGAACCAGCGGCTCTACCGTCGAAACGTCCAAAGTGACCCTCACCGTGACCGCGAGGCCAGAGTTTACCATCTCTGTTGCTCCCACGACGCTTTCGTTGCCGCCGAATACCAACCCCACAGTGACTCTCACAGTTACCTTTGTTGGTGGCCTGACGGGCAGCGTCTCACTCAGCGCCAGCGGCCTGCCCTCGGGCGTCCAGGCTAACTTCTCACCCTCGTCGCTCAACGCCAGCGGCACCGTCACGGTGAATTTCACTTCGCAAGCCAGCACTCCGGCTGGAACATACAGCGTCTTGCTGACAGGAACCGACGGATCGCTTGTCAATTCCGCAACCCTCGCTCTCACCATTCCGGGAACCGGCTTCACGCTGGCGTCTTCGCCGGCGACAGTAGCCATTACCCAGGGCAAGACCGCAACCGATACCATCACGGTGACGGATGTGGGCAGTTTCACCGGCAGCGTAACTCTTGCCGCATCCAACCTGCCTAGCGGGGTTACTGGCGTGTGGGGAACCAATCCCACCACCGGAAGCAGCGTGCTCACGCTGACGGCCACTAGCACAGCCACTACCGGCGCGTTCACGGTCACCATCACCGGAACCTCTGGCTCGACGACCGCGACTACCACATTCACACTCAACGTCAGCGCCGCGACTGGCTTCACGCTTGCGCCTTCGTCACCCACTCTGTCCGTAACTCAGGGGAAGACCGCAACCGACACCATCACGGTGACGGACGTGGGCGGATTTACCGGCAGCGTCACTCTTGTCGCCACCAACCTTCCCAGTGGAGTTACTGTCGCCTACGGCACAAACCCCACTACCTCGACCAGCGTGCTCACCTTCACGGCCAGCAGCACGGCCACCGCGGGGTTAGCCACAGTCACCATCACAGGAACCTCGGGTAGCACGACGGCAACCACCACCATCGCGCTCACCGTTGTCTCCTCGACACCGAGCTTCACGCTGGCTCCTTCGGCGCCCACTCTGTCCGTAACTCAGGGCAAGACCGCGACCGACACCATCACGGTGACGGACGTGAACGGATTCACCGGCAGCGTAACTCTGGCCGCAACCGGCTTGCCTAGCGGAGTCACGGTTGCCTACGGCACCAATCCCACCACCGCGACCAGCGTGCTCACCTTTACGGCCAGCAGTACGGCTACCGCGGGACTAGCCACAGTCACCATCACCGGAACATCGGGTAGCACGACGGCAAAGACCACCATCGCGCTCACCGTCAGCTCCTCCAGCGGCAGCGCCTGCGAGGTCGACTATACGATCTCACCGCAAAACTCCAGCCAGTTCGGAGCGGCCATCAACATCAAGAACAACGGAAGCACTACTCTGAGCGGCTGGTCGCTTACCTGGAGCTTCGCCAACGGACAGACCATCGCCAGCTCATGGAACGGAACCGTATCGCAGAGCGGCGCCAATGTCACGGTGAGCGAACAGTCCGGCCAGACTTGGGAGAACATTCCCGCCGGCGGGAGCTACTCCGGATTCGGATTCAACGGCACATGGAACGGAACCACCAACGCGATACCCACGGCCTTCTCGCTCAACGGAACGGCCTGCACCGTCAACTAGCGTCTGAACTCGGCTGCGCCAACTGAAGAAGGAATCAATGCGGGGGAGGATGCTATCGCCTTCCCCGCATTTCCCTCTACTTCAACCAGACGATCGTCGAATCAGGGAAAAACAGAGAACTTCAATTGAAAAGGAGATTCTTGTGATCAGAAGGTCATTACTTCAGATGTTTACGTTTGCATGCGCAGTCTGCCTTATCTCCCTCGGGATGACAGTTAAGGCCGCTGCCCAAACAGAATGTTCGTCCACCGTCGGCACGACATATATCGATGCCCTCGACAGCGGATTGTACGAATTCCAGATGAACGAGTGGGACTCGAGTTTGAATGAATGCGTGAACATCAGCGGTTTGGGTTTCACCATCACCACCGCGGACTTCTCCAATGCCACAGACGGTTCCCCGGCGACCTACACATCCATCTACAAGGGATGCCATTGGGGCGCTTGCACGAGTTCCAACCCATTCCCCATTGAGGAGAGCAACATTGCCTCGGCAACCACCAGCGTATCCATCACCCAGCCCTCCGGCTCTGCCAATGACGCCGCCTACGACATTTGGTTCAACCAGACTTCGACCACTACGGGCCAGCCCAACGGCACTGAAATTATGATCTGGCTCAATCATCAAGGCTCGATACAGCCCTTCGGCTCGCAGGTGGCCACTGAGACCATCGATGGCGTCAGTTGGAATGTGTGGACTGGCAACCAAAGTTCGTGGAAGATCATCTCGTACGTTGCGGTAACTCCTGTAACCTCCGTGAGCGGCCTGAATCTCTTGCCCTTTTTCGCCGACGCCGTATCGCGCGGAAGCCTGGAGAGCTCATGGTGGCTGATCGATGTTGAGTACGGCTTCGAGATCTGGACTGGTGGTCAGGGCCTGGCCATGTCCGGATTCTCAGTCAGCGCCGCGGCGGGCGGCGGCGGCACTTGCAGCACTGCGCCTTCCGCGCCCAGCGGGCTCACAGCGACGACATCCTCCTCCAGCGTCATCAACCTGAGCTGGACCGCGGATACTGCCCCGGCTAACTGCACCATCAGCGGATATAACGTCTTCCGCAGCACAACCAGCGGATTCACGCCGTCGTCGAGCAACCAGATAGCCAGCGGCGTCACCGCTACGAGCTATTCCAGCACAGGTCTTTCAGCTTCGACCACTTACTACTACAAGATCGAAGCGGTCGATGCGGCCGGTACATCGGCGGCATCGGCTCAAGCCAGCACCACAACTTCGTCATCCGGCGGCGGTGGTTCCGGATGCACCATTGACTACGTGATTTCGCCGCAGAACTCCAGCGCCTTTGGAGCGGCCATTTCCATCAAGAACGGATCGACTGCCATTACCAGTTGGACGCTGACCTGGAGCTTCGCCAATGGGCAGACAGTTTCGCAGCTCTGGAATGGCATTGAAACCCAGAGCGGGGCAAATGTGACGGTGAAGAACGAGAGTTACAACGGCAGCATCGCCGCCAACGGCACACTCTCCGGCATTGGCTTCAACGGCACCTGGAACGGAACCACTAACGCGATACCCACGGCCTTCTCGCTCAACGGAACGGCCTGCACCGTCAACTAACCGTGCAGACTCGGCTGGGTGACCCATCCTTGCGACTTACTACTGTCGCAAGGGTGGGACGCCACGAACCCCGCACAACAGAAGGCGAGCGGAGCGGTCCCCTTGACTTGCTCCGCTCATCTTCCGTTACTCCAAAGAAAGATTCGTAGATTATCTTCCGAATTCGCAAGGTACGGCATTTTTTACCGGCATCATACGGCGAAAAGCATTCGAGCATTGAGTGTTGCAAGCGGGCTATGTGATGTAAAGGAGAAACCATGTATCAGGAGTACAATCCCCCCTGTGGGCGGGCAAGCGCTCGCCGACTGAGCGGGTACCTTACGGTATTCGCGGCTCTACTACTAACACTTGTTGCGCCGAGCGCGTATGCCGCAAATGCGTGCAACGTTGTTTACACAATTTCACCGCAAAACACCAGCCAGTTCGGAGCAACCATCAACATCGAAAATACGGGAACGACCGCCTGGACCAGTTGGACGCTGACCTGGGCCTTCGCCAATGGCCAGACAGTTTCGCAGCTATGGAACGGCATTGAAACCCAGAGCGGCGCCAACGTCACCGTAAAAAACGAACCCTATAACGGCAGTGTTGCTGCCGGCGGCAACGTCTCGGGCGTAGGATTCAACGGCACCTGGAACGGCACCACCAACGCGGTACCCACGTCGTTCGCCGTCAACGGAACGACCTGCGGCGCGACGGGAAGCTTCACGCTTAAACCATCGGCATCCACTCTGTCGATAGCACAGGGAGCCAGCGGCACCGATACGATCACGGTAACCGATGTAAGTCCGTTTGCCGGCTCTGTAACTCTTGCCGCGACCGGCCTGCCTGCCGGAGTCACTGTTACTTACGGCACTAATCCCACTGCAACGACCAGCGTGCTGACGTTTACGGCCAGCGCCACTGCCACAGTGGGAACATCTACAGTCACCGTCACCGGAACCTCCGGCACATTGACTGCAACCACCACCATCGCGCTTACCATCACTGCCAAGCCAGGCTTTACGCTGGCGCCCTCAGCGCCTACACTGTCCATTACCCAAGGCAAAACCGCAACCGACACCATCACGGTAACGGACGTGGGCGGATTTACCGGCAGTGTAACTCTGGCGGCAACGGGATTGCCTAGCGGAGTTACTGTTGCATACGGAACCAATCCTACCACCGGAAGCAGCGTGCTAACGTTCACGGCCAGCGCCACGGCTACAGTCGGAGGACCGGTTACGGTCACCATCACTGGAACCTCCGGCTCTACAACCGCAAACACCACCATCGCACTCACCGTCGTTTCGTCGACGGGGGGCTTTACGCTCGGGCCTACGGGGGCAAGTTGTTCCATGCCTCAGGGCGGCAGCTGCACCGTCACTGTGACAATAACGGACATTAGCCCGTTCACCGGCAGTGTAACTCTGACGGCATCAGGCTTGCCTAGCGGAGTAACTCTTGCTTATGGCACTAACCCCACGGCCACGACCAGCGTGCTAACATTCAAAGCCAGCAGCACGGCCACAGTGGGAACGTCTACGGTCACTATTACCGGGACCTCCGGCACTCTAACCGGGAGCGTCGCTATTGCACTTACAGTGACTGCTCCCGGCTCCGCCTACGCTGCAACCGCCAAGGCGAACTTCCTCACCATGTACGGCGATATGACCGAGGCCAACGGGTACTTCAGCCCGCTGGGTATTCCCTATCACTCCGTCGAAACGATGATCATCGAAGCCCCCGACTACGGCCATGAGACAGTATCTGAAACCTATAGTTACTACATCTGGCTGGAATCGCTGTATGGCGCCGTCACTGGCACTTGGACTCCTCTGCAGACAGCGTGGGACAGTTTTCAGACCTACATGATTCCCAGCGCGGCGCAACAGCCGACCAACAGCGGTTACAATCCCAGCTCTCCGGCCACTTACGCTCCGACCTGGGATACCCCCGACGACTATCCGTCCACACTCACCAGTTCGGTATCGGTAGGCGTGGATCCGCTGGCGGCCGAATTGGACACCGCATACGGCACCTGGAACATCTACGGTGCGCACTGGATCCTCGACACTACCAACTGGTACGGCTACGGCATCGATGAGAGCGGACCAGGCGCTTCTGGCGCTCCCTCGTTCTACAACTCTTATCAGCGCGGGCCGATGGAGTCGGTGTGGCTGACGATTCCGCAACCCTGCTGGGACAACTTCAAGTACGGCAATACCAGCAGCGGTTATCTGAGCCTGTTCACTTCAGGGCCGTGGACGCAGCAGTGGAAGTATACGGATGCTCCGGATGCCGACGCGCGCTCCATCCAGGCCATGTACTGGGCGCAGCAGTACGCGGCCGGCAACTCGACCGTGACTGCTCTGCTGCCGAACGCCGCCGAACTGGGCGACTATCTGCGCTACTCGTTCTTTGACAAGTACTTCAAGGTTCAAGGCTGCCAAAGCACCGGTTGCGCGGTGGAAAATGGCACCAAGAACTCGTCAGCGTATCTGCTGTCCTGGTACTACGCATGGGGCGGCGCGATACCGGCGGAGGGAAGCTGGGCCTGGCGTATTGGCTCGAGCGACGTCCACTTCGGCTACCAGAACCCGATGGCGGCATACGCTCTGTCGACCGACACCGCCCTGATTCCCAAATCGCCCACCGCAAAGGCGGACTGGACCACCGCAACCTCAAGGATGATCCAGTTCTACCGCTGGCTGCAATCCTCGCAAGGCGCCATCGCGGGCGGAGCAACCAATAGTTGGGGTGGCGGAAGCAACACAGCCAATCCCTCCACCGCTTGGGGCGGGCAGTACGCAGTTCCTCCCTCGGGCACTCCCACCTTCTATGGAATGTCCTACATCTATGCTCCGTCTTACGCCAACCCGCCTAGCAATTCGTGGTTCGGATTCCAGGCTTGGTCGATGGAACGCGTTGCCGAGTACTACTACGCAACAGGCAATGCGGATGCCAAGATCGTCCTGGATCCATGGATCGCCTGGGTCGAAGCCAATACCACGGCCACCGCGACCAGCTACTCAATTCCGTCAAGCCTGAGCTGGAGTGGACAGCCCGCTCTCAACTGGAATGCGACCACACAGAACTGGACGCCGGGTACTGCTTTCAACGCTGGACTGACAGTGTCCGTCACGGCCACCGGCCAGGATGTTGGAATTACAGGTGCACTCTGCAAGGCACTGCTCTACTACAGTGCAGGCACTGCGAAGTGGGCGACGGCGCAAGATATGCCGTCCTTCAATCTTGCCAAGCAGCTCCTGCAAACCGTGTGGTCACTGGACCGCGACAGCATCGGCCTATCGGCTTCTGAAACGGGCACCACCTACAACCAGATCACCACACCCATCTACGTTCCTTCGGGTTGGACGGGAACAATGCCCAACGGCGATCCAATCAACTCCAGCTCGACATTCCTCAGCATCCGGACCCAGTATGAGTCGGATCCGGAATACGCCACGGTCGCAGCCTATGCTGCCGGGACCGGACCGGCTCCAGTGTTCAAATTTCACCGCTTCTGGGCTCAGACGGACATTGCCACAGCCTATGCGGTGTATTACCTATTGTTCCCGAATGACTAAGGGGAACGTTGGCTAACTCGGTCGCCCGGATTACTCATCAAAGTAGGTTCGCGGGTTGGTGTTAGTAGTGGAAAGGGCCGCGGTTTCACGCATAACTTTGTTCCTGGAACGAAGTCAATGCCATGAAGCCGCGGCCTATCTCAGGATCGAGCATTACCAGAAAGTACTGCTGGCTTGCACCTCATCTTCGCACCATACAGGTTTCTATAGGCCTTCTGACCTGCTTTGGGAACTGAGGGGCTTGACAACTTTTTGCGGCGGCCGGCAGCGCCGTTCAAGAGCGCTTGCGGAAGGGCTCGCTATGGATGATGCCAGATCCTTCGCGAACCGTCAGGATCTGGCCGGAATTCACGTCGTTCAACTTCGTAACCGCGCCGCTGGGCCAGTGAATCTCAATCACGTTTGCCTTTGTTGAGGCGCCGAGGCCGAAGGTCAGAACCAGCTCGCTCGACGACAGGTAACTCGATCCACTGCGCAACATCTGTTTCTGCGAGGTTGTATTGGACTGAACCCATACCACCGAGCCTATGCCGTCGCGATTCGATCTCGTCCCGACCAGCTTGATGCGCAAGGCATGATTGGTAGCGCCTTCATTGAGGAAGAGCAGTGCGGGGCCATTGTTCGTGGTGATCACGATGTCCAGCGCGCCGTCGTTGTTGATGTCTCCATAAGCGGCGCCGCGGGCGACGCGTGGCTTATCGAATTCGGCGCCCACCTCCGCAGCCTCGTCCACAAAGCTGTTGCCATCGATGTTGCGATAGAGGTGCGGCGGTTCGGCGTAGTGAACGCGGTGTTGGATCGCTTCGATGGCGGGGTCGAGATGGCCGTCGGCAATGTAGATGTCGGGCCAGCCGTCGAGGTCGTAGTCGAAGAAGAAGCAGCCGAAGCCGAGCGTGAGCAGGCTGGTGCGGCCTATCGATGAAGTGGGAGCCACATCGACAAAGAGGCCGTTCTGCTGATTCTGATAGAGCGCGATCATCTGGTTTGAGAAGTTGGTGACAAGCAGACTTGGGTAGCCGGATCGGTTGTAGTCGATGGCGTCGATCCCCATGCCGGCGCGCGCCACTCCGTCTTCGCTGTAGGCGATGCCCTCGGGAATCCCGTTCTCTGTAAACGTGCCGTTCCGGTTGTTGATGTAGAGCTTGGTTGGTTGGGTATCGTTGCTGACGGCAATGTCGGGCCAGCCATCCTGGTTGACATCGAGGATAGCAATACCCAGGCTCTTAGAGGTTGGATCGTAAAGGCCGGACTTCCTGGTCACGTCAGTGAACGTGCCGTCGCCGTTGTTGTGCCACAGGCGCAACGATGCACCCTGATAGGATTCCGGCGTACAGAAGGACTTGTGGACTCCGTCCATGGTGCAATACAGGTCAGTCTGGGGCGTCCACTGGACGTAATTTGCGACCAGCAGGTCGAGGTGGCCGTCGCGGTTGATATCGACCCACGCGGCGCTGGTGCTCAACTCGTGCGGCCCCCAAAGCCCGGCTTTCTTCGTCACGTCAGTGAACGTGCCGTCGCCGTTGTTGTGGAACAGATGGCTCTGGCCGTAGGCGGTCACAAAGAGGTCGTCGTAGCCGTCATTGTCGTAGTCGCCCACGGCAACGCCGAGCCCGTACATGGGTATATCAAGTCCTGCCTGCTTGGTTACGTCGGTAAACGTGCCGTCGTGGTTATTGCGATAGAGGGCGGGCGTGGTCACGCGGCCGGGTTCGCCGGGCCAGCCCGTGCCGTTGACGAAAAAGAGGGATTGCCATCCGTCGTTTTTGTAATCGATAAAGGCGACGCCGGGGCCGAGCGTTTCAGGCAGGTATTTCTTGCCGAATGCGCCGCTGTTGTGGACGAAGTGGATGCCCGCGGCACGGGTGATGTCGACAAAGCTGATATGCTGTGGCGGATCGGCAGGCGGAGCCGAGGCGGCAAATATTGCGGCCATCAAAATAAATCCTGAGGCAGCGAGAACAGCGGCAAAAACCGGCAAAGCGCGAGAAGCCCTCAAAGTGCACCTCCCCCAGGCCGAGCCACCTGGGTTGACGGTGGCGCCGAGGTTTGATTTGCAACCGTTCCCTTGGCTTGCGGCAACCCCACAACATCACTTTCCGCGACCTTATTGGCGTTGGCTCCTGCCAGTGGAACCGAGTCGTGCTCGTGGATCGGCTGCCGTTGCAGATTTTCGAAGGGATGTTTGGCGCGGTATGGGCCGGTGAGTGTCTGCGCCGCCTCATCCGCCTTGAAACGCATGTATCTCGCCTGGTAGGCCGCGGCTTGTTTGGCGTCGCCCAGGCCGGTATAGCAGAGCATCAGGTTGTAGTTCGCCTCAAGGTCTTCAGGATCGACGGCGATAGCCTTCAGGAACTCATCGCGCGCCTGCGCATATTGACGCTGCAGGAAGAGCACGCGGCCGAGATCGTTGCGAACCACGCGGTCGTAGGGATACTGCGCGGTGACAAGCTGTAAGTGGGCGATGGATTCGGGGTATTTGCCCTGTTGGCGCAACACGCGAGAGTAGAAATAGTGGGCGCGCGCCAAATGAGGCGACATTTGCAGGGCCTTTTCCAGCACCTGTGCGGCTCCGTCAAGATTGCCCTCCTGCAGGCGAACGCGGCCGATGTTCACCCAGCCGTCGGGATTGCCGGAATCAGCCTCGGTCACGTGTACAAATGCCTCTTCCGCGGCCTTCAGATCTCCCTGCAGTAGCAAGCCGATGCCGTAATCGTTCCAGCGATGCCAGTCGGCCTTCTCGGTAACGGCTTTGAGGGCGAGCAGCGTCGAGCCCGGCCGCAGCACGGTGAGATCAGCGGTGGATTGAGCCATGACTACAATGGGCAGGTTGGGTACGGCCTTGATTTTGCCGGAGACGTCGCTGGTGCTGGCGGTGAATACCACGCGGCGGTCATCGTAGTCCGGCGTCACGTCCTTCGGGCCGGTGCTCTCAAACGCGCCGGCAAAGGAAAACTGCGTGTTCACCCATGCGAATTTGCGGTAGTTGAGCCGCGCCTCCAGATGGATGCGGCCACGCGCGTCCTTTGGGATGCGCAGACGGAAGTGGACCGTGTCCGCGGCGCCGGGCGGAATGAGATGCGCGTATACCGTGGCGCGCGCCGCCCACGCATTACGCTTGTTGATGGCATTGGCATGCGCGTCGATGGAGAGCGAGCGGTAGAACTCCGCGCCAGGATCGACAGGACCTTTGCCATGATTTTCCGCCATACCGCTCCAGAAGAGCACCTTGCCGCTGTCGTCGGAGGCCTTCAGTTCCAGCCAGCAGTCGTAGGCATCCACGGTGCCACCGGGGAAGAAATGGCCGACGGCAAGGGTGCGGACGACCACATCGACGCGGGCGGTTTCGCCGGGAACGACGGCTCCTGCAACACGATCGAGCGGCGCAGTCACAGGGGCGACGTTGGTCTCGCCGGTCATGCCGGCCGTTTCGCGCTCGGCCTCTTCGCCGACGGCGAAGGTGGTTTCCGCCTGCATGGGCGACGCAGCCAAGGACTGTACGATGCGGCTCTCGCTGGTTTCCGGCGAGACAGCGAAAATGTCCACGCTGACCTTGCGATCCTGGAGGAAGTGCACTGTGTCGTCGAGCTGGGTCTGGTCGCCGTTGACGAAGGGCAGAGCGGTGTTGGCGCCGATGAAGCGATGCGAATGAATCATCCCGTTGATGTTGCCCGCATCGTTACTGCGGACCTGCCCCATGTGACAGTCGACGCAGTCTTGCGAATGGGGCGGATAGTAAAACGAGCGCGCGCCGAATCCGGAGACGCCGCTGGCCTGCCAGTTGTCGTAATCGTTGAAGCCGCGCACCCAACGGTAGTGATTCACCGGCACGTCGAGGTGAACCTTGTGGCATGAGGAGCAGAATTCCGCCGCATTGTTCTTCATGAAGGGCTTGAGGAAGGTGCGGCGGTGAGGCTCCGGATCTTCCTCGATGAGAAAGTCGATAATCATGCGTAGAACGGGATTCTTGGTGTCGACCAGCTTGAAGAGGGCCGGGTACTCGATGGTGTATCCGCCGTTGCCCATGGTGCTGTGCACATTACGGATGGAGTGGCAAACCATGCAGCCGATGCCCGCCTGCGCCGCACGCGTGTTGACGCGGTCTTTGATGGGCGTATTGAAGTTGCCGGGAAAGAAGAGCGCCGCATCGTGGCAGCCCGCGCACCATTTTGAAGCCTGCACGCCATTGGCATCCTGCATGTAGACGATGGATTGGCGATACCACTGGTTGTTGAACGACGAGAAGTGGTGGGCGGAGCTATCCCACTCGCGGTAAATCTCGGCGTGACACTGTTTGCAGGCTGCCGAATCGACGAAGTAATCTTCCGGGACAGTCTTCCCCGTGCTGGTTTCCGCGGAACTGGGAAAGAATTCGCTCTTCGGTCCAGCGCCTTCCTGGTCCATCGACGCCGGCGCGATCGCGGGATTATGAATGGTGTACGCGTGCTGCCACGGCACGGTTCGCACCAACAAGGCTCCGGCCGCTATTCCTGCCGAGATGGCGAGGCAGCAAGCCAGCCGGACCGCTTCGCGCAGGTTGCCGCTGCTCAAGCGTCGGAACCATCCCTGGCGCCCACTCCACACAAACAGCAGCACCGCGCAGCCGGCAATGGAAACAAACTCGTGGGTGTACAGCACGGGCCACATGTTGCGGCGCGCGCCTGTAAACAGGAGGCCGGCGCCGGCTGCTCCGCCGAGCAGCAGCACTACCCAACCGATCTTCTCCCACAGGCTGCGGCCGCGCATCAGCCGGGCTATCCACGGCACGCCGATGACAAGGAAGATTGCTCCAAGGAGAATATGGAGCAGAATAATGCACTCGTAGAAGATTGTGGCCGACGGAAACGCAAACAAATACAGTGCGCTCCCTGCAAGGCCAAGAATCCCTGCAATCAGGAATCGTCGCATAGACTCCTATCCCAAACTCCGAAAATGATTGGTGTGGCTGCGCAGATCAAAGACCCCCAATTGACCTCACTGCTGATCTGCACGAGTAGCATAACCGCTCAGCGAGACGCCTGACATCAATCTATAGGTGGAGATTTCAGCCTATTTCTATCCAAATACCCATCTGGCCAGAATATGCCGTGCCAATTCCGCCCGAATCGTGCATCGGCGATTTGGCAACACCCGAAACTCACAATCACCTCTTCGGGATTGTCGGCGTTCGTTCTTCATTCCTTGACTCTGTGGGGACTCTTGCTGGAATCCCAGAGTAAACCAGGGAATTCAATAGTTCGAAAAAATCGCGCAAGTTATTAAGATACTTCAGTAAGGTAATTTGGGGTAAAGCGAAGTAATCCGTGCCCACGTGTCATTTAACCGGCAGGTTGTAGGTTCGATTCCTACCGCGTCCACCATACAATTAATCACTTAGTTATCACGCACCACAATCACAACCAGAATGCGCGGCCCATGCACGCCTTTGATGCGCGTCATTTCAATGTCCGCCGTGGCGCTTGGACCGGAGATGTAAGTGGCGAGCGCTGGCGGCTGCTGGCAGCGGCTGAAGTACTCGGGCAGGGTTTCCACAATCTGGCTGGCGCGCAGAATGCAGAGATAATAGTCGGGCAGAAGGGTCAGCACGCGACGGCCCTCGGTGGCGGAATGGTGAAGCACAATGGTGCCCGAATCCGCGATGCCGCAGGTAGCGGCGGTGACAACGCCTTCGGCCTTCTCGATATCGTGCTCGTCGATGGGAAGGCCGTGGTCGATGGTCCATTCCAATCCGGTGATCTTCCACGCGGATGTGACCATCCATTCGTTCGGAGTACCGGGCGGCGCAACAAATAGATGCCGGCCGCTTGCGGCAAGCTGAGTTGTAATAGCGTCGGCAAGCTCGGCGGGCGTGCATTCAACCACCTCCGCGTCGTACTCGCGCAGGCGTTGAATCATCAGCTCTACGCGAGCCTGCGCAGAAAGCGAACCGCGGCAAATATATGCGCGCGGCAGAGCCGTATAGGCATCGGCAAGCTGGGAGGCGTCTTTGGCGGCGGTGGGAGTGGCCGCGTGGATGCGGTCGAGAATCAGTTGCCGGGACTGGACGGGCTGCTTCATTTTTCCCCCTTTACGCGTTCTGCCCACCACTGGTGGAAGGTTTGTTTGGGCAGGCCGCGCAGATCGCGGGTCTGGGTCCACTTTGCGCCGATGCCGGGCAGCGAGTGAATCCAGCCGTCCTTGCGGGTGAAGAAGCGCGAGCCGATGCGTCCCATGCGCTGCGCCGCATGGAAGCCCCAGGCGGTGGCGAAGATGAGATTGGCGATGCGCAGTCCGAGATACATGGGATCGAAGAAACGGCCTGCCTGGCGGCGCTCCTGGTTGACGACTTGCGAGCGCAGTTCGAGCAGCACCTCAGGAATGTTGATCTTGACCGGGCAGACTTCATAGCAGGCGCCGCACAGCGATGAGGCATAGGGCAGTGATTGGGCGTGCTTCATCTGCATTAACTGCGGGGTGAGGATGGCGCCGATGGGCCCCGGATAGACCGAGCCGTAAGCGTGGCCGCCGGTCTGGCGATAAACCGGGCAGGTGTTCATGCAGGCCGCGCAGCGAATGCACTTCAGCGTCTGCCGCTCTTTGGTTTTAGCGAGGATGGACGAGCGGCCGTTGTCGAGCAGGACGACATGGAAGTTCTGTGGGCCGTCGCCGGGCGTGACGCCGGACCAGAGCGAGGTGTAGGGGTTCATGCGCTCGCCGACAGCGGAACGAGCCAGGAGCTGTAGCATGACTTCGAGATCCTGAAAGCGGGGCAAGACCTTCTCGATGCCTACCAGGCTGATCAGGTTGCGCGGCAGCGTGAGGCACATGCGGCCGTTGCCCTCGGACTCCACCACCGAGACCGTGCCGGTTTCCGCGATGAGGAAGTTGGCGCCGCTGATGGCCGTTGGAACGGTCAAAAATTTCTGGCGAAGATAGGTGCGGGCGGCGTTGGTGAGCTCTTTCGGGTCGTCGGATAGATTCTTGAGGCCCATGGTGCGGGCGAAGATCTCGCGCACCTGGCTGCGATTGATGTGCAGGGCAGGAACGACGATGTGAGAAGGATCTTCATCGCCCAGTTGCAAGATGATCTCCGCCAGATCGGTTTCGTAGACGCTGACGCCCGCTGCCTGTAGAAAGGGATTCAACTGAATCTCGGCCGAGGTCATGGTCTTGATCTTGATGACTTCGGAGGCGTTTGCCTGGCGAAGCAGATCGAGGATAATCTGTCGCGCTTGAGCGGCGTCGGCGGCCCAGTGGACGTGGCCTCCGGCAGCATTGCAGCGAGATTCGAACTGCTCTAGGTAAGCGCCGAGATTGTCGAGCACATGGAAGCGGATGGCTGAGGCCGCCGAGCGCAGCTCCTGCCAATCGGTTTTTTCAACGACCAGCTTTCCGCGCTTGGCCTGGATGACGTCGATGGCGTGGGCAACATTCTTGCGCAGTTGCGGATTGCGCAGCATGATCAATGCGGCCTGGGGAAACGGCGGCGCCAACCGCGGGTCGAGACTGACGCGTGCGGCTGTAGCGTGGCTCATAACGCAGCCTCCGTCTGACTATCCGCTTCCGTGCTGGCCAGGATTTGCGCCAGATGAATGGTTTTCATGCCGGCGTACTCGCGGTGCATGGCCCCGCCCAGGTGCATGAGACAACTGTTGTCCAGGGCGGTGCAATACTCGGCGCGGGTGGAGAGGATATCTTGCAGCTTAACGGTCAGCATGGCCGAGGAGACTTCGGCGTTTTTCACCGAGAATGTTCCGCCGAATCCGCAGCAGCGGTCCACGTTGGGCAGGGTAGCCAGATCGAGGCCGCGCACCTTGGCCATCAGTTTGTAAGGCCGCTCTCCCAGATTCAGTGCGCGAACTCCGTGGCAACTGGCATGGTAGACCACGCGATGGGTGAATGTCGCACCCACATCCTCGACGCCCAGCCGGTCGATGAGAAACTCGCTTAACTCGTAGACCCGGGGCACTAGAGCCGCGAAATCTTTGCGCAGGTCTTCGTTTCCCAGATCTTCGAAGAGGCCGGGATATTGATCGCGGATCATAGCCACGCAGGAGGAGGAGGGGATGACGACGTCTTCGGCATTCTGATAGAGGCGCACGAAGCGCTTGGCCTGGGAGAAGGCTTCGCCGCGAAAGCCGGTGTTCGAGTGCATCTGGCCGCAGCAGGTCTGCTTGGGATGGAAATCGAGATCCACGCCCAGCCGTTCGAGCAGACGGACAACGGCTTGGCCGGTTTCCGGAAAGAGCGTGTCGTTATAGCAAGTGATAAAAAGCGAAGCGCGCATAATGGCCTCAAAGCCCGCAAAACGGCAACAAGAAAAACATCCTCATCCTATTCGATAAGGAGATGAATTGTCTATTGTGATAAAACGCCGGACAACTTCTTCATTTCATTTTGCGAATCTCGCTTCCCGCCAGCAAAAATGCGCCCACGCCATAGGTATAACTCGCACTGGTCCTGAAGTGCGCTGGCTCAGCGCCGGTCTGCTGAATGCAGCCCAGCCGCCCATCGGCATAGATATGATGAATCATCCCAGCCCAGGCTTTCTTAATCACTGGACCGTAAGTCTTCTTATCCAGGATTCCCTGATTAACGCCTGCCGCCAGCGCATAGGTGAAGAAAGCCGAGCCGGAGATCTCCGGCAAATCATAATCATCGGGGTCGAGCAGGCCGGAGCGCCAAAGTCCATCCGGGCCCTGCAGCTCGGCGATGCGCGCGGCCATTTCTTGCAGCTGCTGAATGTACTTCTCGCGCGCCGGATCGTCCTGGGGCAGGTATTTGAGAGTCCTGATGATTCCTGCCATGACCCAGCCATTGCCGCGCGACCAGAAGATCTTTTTTCCGTTGGCCTCGGTGCAGGTTAGATAAGTGGAGTCGCGGGCGTAGAGATGCTCTTGTGTGTCGTAGAGGCGGGCGGAGGTCTTGGCCCATTCCTCATCCAGATAGGTGATGTATTTTCTGTCGCCGGTGGCGGCATACATGCGCGCCCACACGGGAGGCGCCATGAAGAGCGCATCGCACCACCACCAGGCGATTTCCTTGCCGGGGATGGTGGAGGTGCGCGGCGCGGCCAGAACGAAGTCGAGCACCTGCTGCGTATTCTGGAGCATAACCGGGTCTTTCTTTTGCAGATACAGATCGAGATACACCTGCCCCAGGCTCTGATTGTCGGCGTCGGGCACATGAGCGTGATCGTCGAGATTGACGCGCAATTTCCAGTCGAATTTCTTTCCCATGGCCATCAAGGCATCGCTGTATTTGGGGTCGCCCAGCGAGTCGGAGGCGGCTATGAAGCCGTCGTAAAGCGCGCTCCAGGTCCAGAGGCGATCAAAGTAAGGCTGCGAGCGCTGAAGCTGCCAGTCGGCCACCTTGCGCATGGCTTTGGCCACAGCTTTGGGCCTGGTCGAGGTGGACAGATCAGTGGCCATCGGACCGGGATTCTCCGGGGCGTCGCCGAAGTGGCGCATCTCGTTATTGGCAATGTTCGCCTGCTCACGCTCAGTCTGCGGACGCTGCGCGCTGGCGTACTGTAGTTGGATTGCAAATAAAAAAATACCCGCCACGACGGCGAGCAGGATTACTTTCTCTCGAATCGACATGCGATTTTCTCAACTTTCGATTCTAAGTAAAACCAGAGCCGGATGCGTTGAAATCCGCGCACCCGGCTCCAAGGTTAAAGACGATCAGAAGTTAGAACTTAATGCGCCCCTGGAACTGGAAGGAGCGCGAATCGCCGCTGGCCCCGGTTACCTGGCCAAAGGTGGCATTGTTTACATTGACGCCGATTTGATTGTTCTGGAAGTTGTTGCCGAAGGTGACGTGGTTGGTTACGTTCGAGCAATCGACGCGGAAGACGAACTTGAAGCGGTCGGTGATGTCGAAGATGCGGCTGACGGTCATGTTCAGGCGGAAGTTGCTTTGCGCGCGAAGACCGAAGGGGGCAACGCGGTCCGCGTCTCCGATAGTGCTGTTCTGCGTGTTACAGAAGGGGCCAACACTGCTTGCGCAAGTCACAGTGCTGGCTGCACCGGAATCGCTGCTTGTTCCCAATCCAGCAGTGGTGCTGCTGATGTAGCCCAGGATATAGGATCGGCTGCCGAGATTCGATGACGTCGAACCTTTCCCCCACCCGCCGTTCATGCGTGGTGAGCGGTGGAAGTTGGGGTTGATGTCCGGCATGATCTGGCCCTGTCCGAAGTTTTGCGGTGTCGAAGCAGCACTGCCGACGATGGCTAGAGGAAGACCAGAGGAGTAAGTGGAGATCCCAGAGAGCTCCCAGCCGCCCGCCACCCAGCGCACTGCGCGGTTGTTCGCTCCGATGCCGCCATTGCCGAAGGGCAGTTTGTAGACGCCGAAGACAGTGAGCAACTGAGGAAGATCAGTGGTGCTCCTTGAACGGTCGATGCGGTCCGCCTTGTAAGCATTTTGGGGTGCATAACTGGCGAAGGCTGAGGCCGGTATGGGCCAGCCACTTCGGATTGTGCCTACATCGTCAAGGGTCTTCGAGTAGGTGTAGTTCACGGTGAAGCTCAGCCCTTTAGAAAAGCGCTGGTTCAGGCTGACCTGTAACGCGTGGTATTCGGCGTTGGCCCCCATAACACCATAGGTATCATTGACGCCGGAGTACTGCGGCATCCATGTGAGCAAATGGCCGATGGAGGCCGTGGAATTAAGGGCCGCCGCGGCCTCATAGCCGTTTGCGGCAGTGAGGTAGGGTATGGAAGGCAGACAGTTGCTGCAGAGCGCATTGACCGTGGCGACATTCGCCGCGGTGGCTGGCAAGGCCAGATTGGCGACGCCTATCGTGGAAAGGTAGGTGGGGTTGATCTGGTTGGAATACTGGCCGCGGAGGTTATTGTTGCCGGGTAGGAAGTGGCCAACGGTGCCAACGTAGTTCAGCATGATGGTCATTGCCGGGGTTAATTCGCGCTGCACGCCTAAGTTGAAGAAGTGGACCTCCGGAGCGCGGCCTCCATAGTAGGGATCGGCGTAGCTGGCTGTCGACGCGGACGCATAAATGCCGCTCCTGCCGTAGCAGGGCGAAGTGGTCTGGCCGTTGCAAACATAGTTTCCGGTGAGGGCGCTCGCGGAAGCGGCGTTGATGTTGATGCTGGAGGTTACCGGGAAGGAGAATCCGGCGCCGCCGAAGTTGGCGTTCGGGCCGGCGACATTGCCGCCGCCACTGGTGGGAAACGCCGTGTTGCTGTTGAGGTAGAAGGATGCACCGGCGGTGCTGTCGGCCCAGCCTGAAACGGTGGTGAAGCCGTTGTTGCCCGTTCCGTTATTGGATGACCCGCCGCCGACGCCGCCCGCGTGCGTGTACATGACGGAATATGCGCCGCGAATGACGGTCTTGTTATTGAGTGCGTAGGCAAAGCCGACGCGCGGACTGAAGTTCTTGTACCAGTTGGTGAGCGGGGTGGTGCAGTTGCAACTGACGCCCGCGGTGTTGCCCCAGTTTCCGGCGAACTCCAGCGCGCCCGAATTGCCGGTAATGGGATTGGTGGCTGTGGGGTTCAGGAACGACCAGCGGCTCAGCACCTCTTGATAGGTAGGCATGAAGTCCCAGCGCATGCCAAGGTTCAGGGTGAGCTTGGACGTGGCCTTGAAGTCATCCTGGAAGTAGGGCGCGTAAGGCCTGAAGCGCATGCCGTAGATTGCGAAAGGTTGCTGGGTAACGGTGGGGCTGCCCATCGCACCGAGCATGAAACTGGCGTAGGAGTATCCGGTGTTGCTGGCATAGGAGCCGGCAGTCGAGCCGAGCTGGGCGGTCTCATTGGTGCTCATGGGAAGAGCCAACTGCTGGGAAGCTGTGTCAAAGGAGTCGGCATTGGTCTCCAGCCATTGGAACTCAAAACCGATGCTCATGGCGTTGCGGCCCTTGGTCCACAGAACGTTGTCCACCACCTCATAGGTTTCGCTGACGGAGGTGTAGGTGGGATTGGCGGCGCTTCCATTGCTGCCCCATGAGCCCGGCGCATTGGAGCCGGCGAAAGTGATATAGGGGAAGTCGAGGGAGGCCTGACCGGCAGGAAGCCCGTTGATGCCGGCGGCGGAGGGTTCATACTGGGTAACGCCCATGGTGGGGTTAGAGATTGGCGGGCCGCCAAAGTAGAGGTAGCCATAGCGGAGCTGATTGGAAAGTCGCGGGGTGATGGTATAGGTATCCTGCACCTCGGCGAAGCGGCCTTTGACTTCGGCGTTGTAGGTATTCAAATAGGGCAGTTGCAGCACCGAAGACGCGTTGTAGGGCACGGATAGACGGTCACCCTCGGCGAATAGCGCGAAGATGCGGTTTTTGTCTGAGACGACATAGTCGGCGCGGACGTTCCAGAGCCAGTTGTCATAGCCCGTGGGCGTGCCGCCGAGAAGATTGTTCGTGATTGCGCCGGTGGTGTTGTTGGTGGGAGTCGGCAGGTACTTTTGCAAATACTGCATTTGGGGCGAGAGCTCACCGGCCGGAATGACATTGACGTTGGCGGCGCTGACCAACACCGGATTGCCGGGATTGGTTGTGTTCAGGGTAGTGGCAGTGCCCGGGCCGTAACCATACTGATAGCGGCAAGGCACACTACCACCGTTATGTGCGGTGCAGGACGCTTGCGTGGCGGGGTCATAGATTTTATAGTTGGGGGCGGACGCAAGGCCGATGCCACCATTAGCCGGAGTAAGCAGCTCCTGGAAGTTTCCCTGTTGCATCAGCGTGGTGGGGATGGTGTATGCGGTCGGGTTCGTGCCAATTCTCGAGCGGAACCGGTCATAGGAGCCTTCGAGAAAGAGCTTTTCGCGGCCATTGACGACATGCGGGATAATGAGGGGACCGCTGGCGACAAAGCCGTACTCAGTCTGGTGCTCACCGGGCTTGGGGCCGGCAACAGTGACAAGCACGCCATTCTGAATGGTTGCCACAGTATTACCGCAGCCGGCAGTAGGGGTTTGGCCAGGGACGCCGCACTTGCTGGCAAAGGTCCAGGCATCAAAAAAGGAATTGCGGAAAATCCCAAAGACCGCGCCATGGTACTGGTTGCCGCCGGACTTGGTGGAAAATCCCTCGAAGCCCAGGCCCTGAGTCTCGGCGGTGAAGCCGCTGGTCATCACCTGGACCTGGTCGATGCTTTCAATGGGCATCACGTTGTAGACAACGCGGTTGTCAGCTTGCGCGCTGGCGATGGTCAACGGCAGACCGTCGACGTAGATCTCGGCCGTGCGCTGCGGTAGCCCATTGAATTGGGAGACGCGTCCCCCTGGGGGCATCTGCGCGCCGGGCAAAAGGTTTGAGAAGACCGTAATGTCGCGCTGCTGCGAGGATGCGCCAGCGCCCTGCAGGATAATCGGCAACTCCGTGTAGACTTCGTTGCGAATCGTGCCGCCGAGGTTGGAGTTTGTGGTCTCAAGCTCGGGAGGCTCATCCGTGACGGTGACGGTCTCGCTCTGCGCGCCGACCCTCAGTATGGCATTGAGCCCGGAGACGTGTTCATTGTCGATAATGAAGTTTTCCTGTTTGAATGTCTCAAAACCCGCGACCGTCACAGTGATAGTGTATTTTCCCGGAATGAGCGTCGTGATGCTGTAGAAGCCGGCCGAGGTGGTTGTACGGCTTGTGGAAACGCCGGTGCTTACGTTCGTGGCTGTGACGGTTGCATTGGGGACGACAGCGCCGGCTGAATCGGTCACGGTCCCTTCGATGGCTCCGCCGGCCTGCGCTACGGCCGGAAGGGCCGCCCAGCCTAGGCAAATCAATAGCCCGAGCAATAGTATTGTCGCACTCGCCCAACTGACGCTGCGCGCGTTTCGTATCTTGAATGATGTCATACGTCCGCTTGGATAGCCTCCTTGAAAGTGGGGCCGTGCGTTGCGGGCTTTTAGCAACACAATGCCCTGGTTCGTTCTGAATTAACCGAAAACGTACACCTCCCGCAGGTAGTGTGTCAATAGGAAAATTATTTATATTGAATTCGCAGAACATGCGGATTCTTCCGGCAGATCTCCTATCCCCTTGTCTTGGCCGATCTAGGGAGAATCGTGGCCTTTATAGCTCCGGACTAGCGATCTTTTCGCAGCTTAAGTGTTTCATAAAAAAGGGTTTTCTGACCAGCATGCGACAAATGTTGACAAAAAGTGACTCTGAGATATCGATCATGTTGATTCTAAATTTGTTACGCACAGAAAACCGTACAGCAAGGGTTCACAGGCACTTGTCTTAATCACCGCCGTTGGAGAGCCATTTTAGGCTGTCTGTGAGCATCTGCAACGGCTCGCAAGAAAAAAATCGGAAATAAATCCTATAGGAAAAGCAATTCTATACGGAAATATGGTTTACGCTATATTACTGCGTCCGGATTTTTAGGTTTTCGGCTGACTTGGCCTTATTCCGAATCAGCCGGAGCAGCCCGGAGCAGCGGCTCGCCAGTCTCATTCGCAGAGGTGCTGATCAGGCGGTAAAAAATTGCACGTTGAAGAAGGAATTCCATGCGTATCTGCTTTTTGCTCCAAGTTCGCCCCGAGAAGTTGCAGGAGTACAAACAGCGCCATGCCCAAGTGTGGCCGGAGATGCAGGAAGCGCTGCGCCAGACCGGCTGGCACAACTACTCGCTGTTTTTAAGACCGGATGGGCTTATAGTCGGCTATCTGGAGACGGATGACTTCGATAAGGCTCGCGAAGGCATGAAGAAACTTCCGGTCAACGCACGATGGCAGGCGGAGATGACTCCATTTTTCGCGGTAGCCAACGAAGGCGCCGCTGATGACAACATGTTTCCCCTGGAAGAGGTCTTCCATCTCGATTGAGAGGGAAGGCCTTATTCCGCGCCACTCGTCACTTCGCGCGAGACATGCTCAAATAGATGAGGTAGCGGCGGCGTAACGTCGCGGCGAGCAGAAACCGCAAATTCGTCTTTGACAAGTCCACGTGCGCCAGCTTACTTTACTGCAGATCGATATGAAATCAATTCTTGCAAAAAACATCCGGCTTGATGCCGTGACGTACTTATGAAGAATGCTGAGGCATCATGATGAACGCGAATCCGTTGCTGGGAGTCTTTCTTTGCTGGCTGGGCGGCGTGGCCTCGGCCAGCTTCTACGTTCCATTTCGCAAGGTGCGCGGCTGGTCGTGGGAGACCTATTGGCTGGTTGGCGGCGTGATGAGCTGGATCATCGCGCCCTGGTTCTTTGCCTGGCTGCTTACGCCCGATCTTCTCGGCGTTCTGCATGGCGTTTCGCCTTCGGTCCTTCTCTGGACCTACTTCTTCGGCGTCTTGTGGGGCATCGGCGGCCTGACCTTCGGCCTCGCCGTGCGCTACCTCGGCATGTCGCTGGGCATGGCATTGTGCATGGGCAACTGCGCGGTCTTCGGCACGCTGATTCCGCCCATCTTTCATCACCAGTTCGGGCAACTACTCACGCAGCGCTCGGGCATCGTGACGCTGGCGGGCATTGCCGTTTGCGTCTTGGGCATCGTTTTTGCCGGAATGGCCGGCATCTCCAAGGAAAACGAACTCACCAGTGAGGCCAAGCAGGCCAGCGTAAAAGAGTTCAATCTCAAGCGGGGTCTCTTCCTGGGCATATTCGCCGGCGTCATGAGCGCCTGTTTTGCTTTTGGCCTGGATGCGGGTAATCCCATCAAAGCCTTCGCCGTGGCCAGCGGAGGCAGCGCGTTGTGGCAGGGATTGCCGGTGTTGGTCGTCGTGCTGCTCGGCGGCTTTACCACCAACTTCATCTGGTGCGCCATTCTCAACGCGCGCAACCGCAGCTATGGCGAGTACCTGAAGATTCCCGCTGCCGCAGTGAAGGCCGGAAGCAAGCCGCCGTCGATGATCGGCAACTATTTCTTTTCCTTCCTGGCTGGCGGCATCTGGTATATGCAATTTTTCTTCTATACCATGGGCGAGTCGCAGATGGGCCGCTACAAATTCTCCAGTTGGACGCTGCTGATGGCCAGCATCATCATCTTCAGCACGCTGTGGGGCATCGCGCTCAAGGAATGGAACGGAGTGAGCCGCAGAACCAAAGTGCTGGTGGCTCTGACGCTGGTCACGCTGGTCGGCTCCACGGTGATAGTGGGCTACGGAAATTATCTGGGATCGCGATAAGAGCGGAATCTATGTAGGTAAGGGAGCAAGACGCAGGCCGCGCGCGTCTTGCTCCCTTACCGATTGAGGATTAAAAAGTGGTTAGCTATAGCTGTTCAGTTTTTGTAAAGTGCGCAGCTATAGCTACCCGGTTTTAGGGAAATGATACAAGGAAGAGCAAATCGACTTGACCAGCCATGGTCAGGGGGAGTTTTTCAGGGAAATAGACTTGCCGTCCAGGCTGACGCCTTCGACCACTTGTCATTATTTGGGCTCGCCGTAGGGAATGTCGCCGGAATTGTTTCCCGCCGCGTCCGTGAAAACTACTACACTTCCATCGGTTGTCTTGATCTGGTTGTCCGCAAGCTTCCAGTTTTTGGCGTTGGCAATCGTGCCTGCCGTCGCGGCCTCGATGTCAAGATGGTCGATGCGGAAATCGTCGAGCGTGGCATTGGGATAGGCGCTCACGTTAAATGCGCTTTTGGCGCCTGTGGCTTTGATATTCCAGATGTGCACGTCGCTGAAGTGGGGAAGTCCCTTCTGCTCGTCCACCTTGGTGGTAAGCACGGTCCAATAGGTAGGCACATGTTTCACCCCCCGCGGCAGCGTTGCGTAGCTGTAACTCGGATTCCAGTTCAAAGTGATGTGAATTGGAATGGCGACGCCCGTCAGCGTCAGATCATGGATGCGAATGTCGCTGGCCGTTCCGCCC
This sequence comes from Occallatibacter sp., assembly GCA_052145195.1. Taxonomy (GTDB): domain Bacteria; phylum Acidobacteriota; class Terriglobia; order Terriglobales; family Acidobacteriaceae; genus Telmatobacter. The sequence goes on from JBKQPC010000009.1 coordinate 106,235, forward strand.
CGTGTGCGCGCCGACTTGAACAGCACGCCCGAAGGAACGCCGCTGAGCGCGGTGAGGTTGTAGGCTTCGATGTTGCGAAAGCCTCCCGAAGTCTCGCTGCCGATAGTGACCGCAGCCGCGCCGTGACGAATGATAGAATCGCGCAGCACCACATCCTCGGTAGGCCGGTTCACTCGCAGTCCATCGGAGTCACGGCCGGCCTTCAGGCAAAGCGCATCGTCGTTGACATCGATGTCGGCGTGCTCCACCAGAACCTTGCGCGAGGAGTCGATGTCGATGCCGTCGGTGCTCGGCCCCTTGCCGCCCACGTTGTTGCGAATAATCACGCCATCCACATGAACATCGTGCGAGTAGAGAATATGCACCGTCCAGAATCCCGACCGCTTGAGCAGAATGCCGCCTCCGAGCCAAACCTCTGAAGAGTTTTGAATCAGAATCAGGCGCGGCCGGCGCGCATCGTAGTCCGCGGCCCAGCGCAGGCCCTGGGGCGCGTAGACAGCGCGCAGCTCCCAATAGGATTTCCACCATTTCGGTCCGTCGCCGTCGATGGCGCCCTTGCCGGTAATGGTGACGTTGTGCTGGTCGCGCACGTTGATGAGCGCCGCCGGCCAGCGCATTTCGATGCCCGCAATGCGAGTGGGAATTACGAGATAGTCTTCCAGCTCCCGTGAGCCAATCAGAGTAGCGCCTTGGGGAAGATTGAGCGTCACGCCGGATTTGAGAAAGAGCGAGCCTGTGAGGTAGGTTCCGGGTTTAACGCTGACCGTGCCGCCAACTTTCGCGGCCTTGTCGATAGCTTTCTGCAGCGCAACGGTTTCGAGCTGCTTGCCATCCCCGATAGCGCCGAAGTCATTGGCTAAAAAAGTTCTGGGCCCGCACCAGGCTGTGCTAGCACCGAGCGTAGCCAGCAGCAGTGCGCAAGCAACCCGTTTTGCATGGTTTTTCATTGAGGCCTCTCTTCTAAAAGGCGAATCGGACCCATCAGGCCGGAAGGAACCGGTTGCAAATGGTCCATGTCCTGCATGTCGAAGCGCTTGCCATAGCGCGCATTGAGCGCGGTGTAGTCGCGTGGCGGCTGGCCGGCCATCTCGTTGATCGCGGTGTTGAAGACAGAGACTTCGATGCGGTTTTCTCCGCGCTTGAGGAGCGAAGTAATGTCGATGCGATAGGGCGGATGCCAGAGTGATCCAACTCTTTGCCCATTAATGGTGACAATCGCAGCCTCGCGAATGGGAGGATCGAGGAGGGCGCGCATCCCGGAGGCATGGGGCGGCCGGTTGTCGATGGTTGCAACGCATTCGCCAAAGTCCAGAAGTACGCGCGCATGGGCAGCGAGAGCGTCTGGCAAGGTGAAAGTGCGAGTGTAGACTGCTCCGCCGGAATAAAACTGCTTGCCTGGAAGTTCGGTCCACGAGGCCAGATGATCGACAGGATGCGAAGTAGTATCATCCCCGAAACGAATCTGCCAGCCGGAACTCAGGTCCTGGAGGAGAATCGCTTCCTGATGCTGTACGTTTACGCTTTTCTGCGCAGGAGCATCCCCCAGCACAAAGACGCGCGACTCATAGGGCGCAAGCTGCAGCGGTATGCCGGCGCTGCTATCGTAGGCAGTGCTTGCAAGAACAGCGCCGCCGTCCGGATTCCAGGATTCAAGGTTAGCGTGCGCTGCGTGGAACTTGATGTTGCCGCTCACTGGCTGATTGGAGGAATTGACGACGTAGTAAAGGTCCATGCCGTCCAGCTTGCGATGGATGTAGCCAAGATTGGAGGTTTGGCCGGTTGCGTCCACATCGGGCGGCAGCGCATGGTGAAGCGCTTCGGCAAGATCGCCATTGGTCTCCAGCGCCACGCCCTTATGGCCGGGGCTTTGGAAGAGCCGTGCAGAAATTGCGGCTATTTCCGCGGAAGAACTCTGTTCCATAAGCCCAGGCGCCAGAGAAGGAAGTTTTCCAAGAGCAATTACACTCTTGTTCGCTGCATAGCTCTCGATCTTCTTGTAAGTTGTGAGCGGAATCCGGTCTGTAGGCGGAAGAATCAAGACAGGGTAGGGAATCACTCCCAGTTTGTTGATGGTTGCGGCGTCGATGTAATCGATGTTATAGCCCGCGTCGAGAATAGACGCCATCAACTCGGGAGTGATGTACTTTCTCATCTCATCGGTCACGGAAACGTGTCCCGGCGTGAAGGCGGCCTGGGCGTCATCCTCCGGTAGCAGGATGGCAATATCGTTTGCGGGCGTGCCTTGGCGGAGCAGCCAGCTCATGCGCCGTAAATAGCGCATAACATCCGGCATCACCGGGAACCAGGGATTGTGCGCATTGAAAGCTGCGGCGGCGTACAGCGACCATCCCGGCTCGCCGGCCGCGGCGGGCGAATACGGATAGCCGTGGCCTACGATCTGATTGACACCCAGCAGAAACATGCGGTCGGCCTCGGCCTTCATATCCAGCGGCGTGGCGCGGAAAGCCGGCGAATGGAGCCACGTCCATGTCTCGGCCGAGGTCACGTTGTTGCCATAGAGATGGTTGGCGGAACTGGCCCAGCGGGTAAACGAGAAAGCGCGCCACCGCGGGCCTTCTCCTTCCGGCAGTTGAGGAACCGCTTCATCGGCGAGCGTGACCGCGGGCTCTCCGTAAGTTTGCGAGCGGAAGCGGGTATGATGCTCCGCGGCAAAGCTGGCTAGAGGCTCAAGATAATTTTCGCGAATCAGGTCGGAGAGCGTTTGGCCCCAATCGTGACGCGCCGCTTCAGCCTGCGGCGAGCCGCCGGCGACAAGCTCCGGCAGATGCGGAATCAGGTCGTAGCCGCGTCGCGCAAGAAACTCCGCGGGAAGATTTGGGGTCCAGTCAGAACCGTAAACCTCCAGCGAGTCGGAGAAGACAGCATAGGGCGGCTGGTCGCCAAACGCATTCAGCAGCGGAGTCGCCACGCCGGCAAGATGCGCATCGATGGCGGCGCGGGAGAAATGATCCAGTACAAATCCCTCGGCGCCGAATGCAGCCCGCTTCACCATCTGGCGCGTGTGGCCGGCAATAAAGATCAATGCTGTGCGCGTCCCCGTGCCGTCTGGAATTGCCCAGGTGTTTATGTCGATGCGTTGCGCCGTTGCGGGATCAAAAGATTTTTCCGTGCCGGTGACGATGAATGCGGCAACGAGCTTTTCTCCCTCGTCCAGCTTTGGTGCGTCAAGAGTGGCCCCAGTGATGGGAACGGTGACAACACGCAACCTGCCCGCCGCCAGCTCCAGCGTCGTCTTAGGACCGCCATACGGCCAACCGCTGCCCAGCGTCAAATCGACGCGCATCCCTAACGAGCGCGCTGTGGTATTGGCGAAGCGCAGATCGTCAAGAAACTCCGGCGACAAGTAGGCGAGGTTCTTGATGCCCTTGCTCTCATTGTCGAGCATCATCGGATAGACCGGCTGAATTTCCACTCCGCCAATGCCCACCGAATGCATGGTTTCCAATTCCTTCTGCAACTCGGGCTTGGTCACGGCGGGTCCAAACCACCACCAGCGCATCATCGGCCGGGCGTCATCAGGCGGATTTTGAAACTCGCGATAGAGAGAGGTGATAGTAGTCGGAGCCGGCGAGTTCACAGAGGCCGTGCTCTGGGCGTGGACCGCAAGCGCCCCGCCGGCAAGAATCAATGCAAAAAAACGCTGCATGACTGCCCTCTATACAAATTGATTATCATACTTCAAACTCCTTTATCGTACGCCCATCACTTCAAAGCTATACGTGCCCGCTTCAAATTCGTAGCCTGTCCTGCCATCCTTCTCGACTGGCTTTACCAGCGGCTTCCCATTCAGCGTAAAGTTTGCGGCTTCAACTTGAGATAGGCGCAGCCAGCCTTTCGCGTTGGGCGGAATGGTTACCGTCCAATGCGCCCGGTCGCCTTCCACGCTCCAACTGGAATGAATTTCACCGTAAGCGGATTGGTAGCGCAGATCCAGGCTGCCGAGCCTGCGATCAAAAACCGGATGCAGAATGATCGTATGGAAGCCGGCGTCGAGCGGCGTGGCGTCGATGCCCGCGGCATAGCGGTAAATCCAGTCGGCAACCGCGCCATAGGCATAGTGGTTGAAGGAGTTCATGCCGGGGTCGGCTATCATCTGGTCGCCGTTCCAGCGCTCCCACATGGTTGTTGCGCCGTGCTGCACCATATAGCCCCACGACGGATACTCAGTGTTGAGCAGCAGCTTGTAGGCAAGCTCGGGATAGCCGGCTTTGGTCAACTCCTCCAGCAGATACGGCGTGCCAAGAAAGCCTGTCGCCAGCAGCGAATGATTGGCCTCAATCTTGGCCACCAGCTTTTTTGCCGCCGCGGCGCGCAACTCCTGCGGAAGCAGATTCATGTGCAGCGCCAGCACATAGCCGGTCTGCGTGTCTCCTCCATGGCTTTTAGCGTTTGGATTATTGATCGCGCCAAAGGGAGAAGCGCTGTTGTCTGCACCAGCCACAAAGCCGTCCTCATGCACGAACTGCTTTTCAAACGCGGCGCGAATCTTTTCGAAGAGCTGCCTGTACTTTTCCTCGGCTTGGGATCGTCCCGTGGCATGCGCCATCTCGCGCATCAGCGTAACGTCGTAAGCCCAGTACGCAGTGGCGATGAGCACGATATCGGTCTTGCCTTCCGGAGAGAGCCAATCGCCAAAAGGAATTCCGTATTCATTGCGCCACAATCCATCGGGGTTGGCGGCAGCGATGGCGTCCAGATACTTTTCCATCGCTGCCCAGTTTTCTTCAATAATGCTCATGTCGCCGGTCTGCAGCCACGAGGTCCAGGGAACAATCACGCCCGCATCGCTCCATCCAGGCCCCCAGCCCTTCGATTCCCTGGAAGTGCCTGGAGCGTAGATGCCATAGTACGGCGTACCCACTTGCGTGCCGCGCATATCCGCGGCAAACTTGCGCGAGAAGGCCGCCAGATCCATGTTGTAGCTGGCCGCGCGCCAAAAGACCTGCGCATCGCCCATCCATCCCAGTCGCTCGTCGCGCTGCGGGCAGTCCGTGGGCACTCCCACGAAGTTCGAACGCTGGCCCCAGAGAATGTTGCTCCACAGCTGGTTGATCAGCGCGTTGCCGGTTTTGAGCTGAATCGTGAATGGCGCGTCGGTGTGAAAGACCATGCCCGTCACTGCGTCTTTATCGGGCGCGTACGGCAGACCCGTGAGCTCGGCGTAACGAAAACCATGAAACGTGAATTGAGGGCTGAATTCCGTAACCCTTGCGCCGCCGAGAACAAAGTGATCGGTCGCCTTTGCCGTGCGCAAATTATCGCTGTAGACCGTTCCATCGGCATTCAGCACCTCGGCAAATCGCAACCGCAGATCGGTTCCCTCAGGCCCCTTCAATTTAAGGCTCTCTACGCCGGAAAAATTCTGCCCGAAGTCGTAGACATACACACCGGCCTTGGGCTCAGTCAGCGAAATAGCCTGTAACTCGCGCTCCACGCGAACGGGCGGAAAGCTCTGTGCGACGATCTCTACGGGTCGAGGATCGATTGGTATGGCATGCGGCCAACTATCCGCGATAACACTGGTGACGGAAGACCCCAAGGTCAGAAGTATTGCGCGGTCATCCTGGGTTTCGCCGTCATAGAGCTCAGAATGAAGGATGTACGAAGTGTTCGCCTGCCATTCCATACCGGTCTTGATCCACTCTACGCTGCCATCGGTGTGCTCAATGCGCAACTGCGCCCGCAGCGCTGGCGGCGTGTCGCCATAATTGTTGGGCTGCTGGAACCATTCGAGCGGTGTCTCGTACCAGCCCGGCGCCAGCATCGCGCTGATCGCATTCTTTCCTTGCACAACCTGATCGGTCACATCATACGTCTGGTAGACGACCCGTTCCCGATAGTCCGTCCATCCCGGCGCCAGAACCTGATCGCCCACTCTCTGTCCGTTGAGAAACATTTCATATGCGCCAAGAGCCGTGGCATAGAGCCGCGCCGACTTCACCGGCGTGTTCACCGTGAACGCACTGTGAAATATCTTCACCAAGTCAGGAATCCAGGGATGGCCCAAGGGTTCGTCTCTCGTCCCCTGCGCGGGTTTCCATTCGATGGCGTTCTTCCAACCGGCATCGTCAAAGTTCTTCTGCTGCCAGCCGGGACCAAACTCAAGCGAACTCTTCCAGCTCGTTCCGCTCGCAAAAACTTCCGTGCTTTCGTCCGCGTACTCCACAAACAGCGTGGCGATCATGGGCAGGGAAGCGGCTTTTTCACTGGGCTGAAGGTAATGAACCTGCTCGATGGCGATGGAGTTCGAGCCAGTCGTCAGAGCGCTGGTCGCATCGGCTCTCACAAACTTCTTCCACGGAAACTGCCTCCACGGCGGATAAGGATTGGCAGTCATTACCTGCGCGCCATTGATCCATGCCGAGACGGTGTCCTGCGCGGTTGCGTAGAGCGTGGCGTGAAGCACAGGTTTGGCCAGGGTCACCGTTTGCCTGTAGGCAATGTGCTGCTCAAAAGGTTTCCCAGAGGGCAATGCCAGCGCGTCCGGCATCGGAATTTGATCGGGCGACGCGATCCACTCCGCCGAAGCGTGGCGCACCGCGGCCTCTTCAGGCGTTTCGTATCCAATCCACTGCGCGCGCCAATCCTGCTTCATTAGTCCCGTTTCCCACCAACTGACGGGGCTTTCGGGGGCAGGCTCGCCCGCCTGATCCCACACCAGAACCTTCCAGTGATAGCGTGTCGAAGGAGCAAGCGCGGCTCCGGCATACGGCACGCCGACCGACTGCGCGCTGGCTACACGCCCGCTGTCCCAGACATCCGCCTTGCCCACTGCGAGCAGCTCAGGTTGTGAGGCCACGAGTAGCCGGTAAGCCGTTTGGCGCGCGTTCTGGCGGCTATCACGCAACTGCCAGGAGAAGCGCGGCTGCGCGTCGTCGATACCCAGCGGCGTGGACATTTCGTCCACGCGCAAGGCCGCTGGACTCGACGCTTGCGCGCCCGCCGCGGAGGCGCACATTGCAGTTACCAATCCGAGGCAAATTGCGATCACTGCAAGCAGCACACTGGCGCGGCAGATTTTCATGTTCATAGCGCCTGCACCTCAACTCCTGAATTCTGCGGCGTTGTGCCGATTCTTCAACAAGCCATAGGTACAACGGCGCTTTGATGTTATCAGTTCAGATCGCTTTTCCGCGCTTGGAGAGCGTCTCCTTTTCGTAGCTGCGCACATTCTGCAGCCATTCGATCCCTTCGGAAATTCCATGACTGGCGCAGTAGTACTCCCACACAGCGGACCAAGGCATCGATTTCTGCTCCTCGAAGATCGCCATGCGGCCGGCGCCGTCGTATTTCTTTTCCGCGGCCACTTGCAGCTCTGCCGGCTCCAGCAGCGCCAGCAGCAATGCCTTGCGCATATTGCGCGCGCCGATCACCCAGGCCGCGATGCGATTGATGCTGGCGTCGAAATAATCCAGGCCGATGTTCACCCGCGAGATTGCGCCGCAGCGCACGATCTCCTGCGCTATGGCAATCGTCGGGTCGTCCAGCAGCACCACATGATCGGAATCCCAGCGTACCGGCCGCGAGACATGGAGCAGAATCTCGTCCAGGAAGCACAGGGCCGTGGAAATCTTGTCGGCGACGCTCTCGGTGGGATGAAAATGTCCGGCATCCAGGCAGAGCAACGTCTTTCGCGTGGCCGCATAGGCCAGATAGAAGTCGTTGGAGCCTGGCGTGTAACTCTCCGCGCCGATGCCGAAGAGCTTGCCCTCGACGGCGATTTTATGATGCTTGCCGAGAGGAGCGGCAATGATTTCATCCAGGGCTTCGATCAATCTTTTCCGCGGCCCCATGCGATCCGCGGGCATATCCTTGTCCCCATCCGGAATCCAGATGTTCATCACCGAAGGTGTTCCCAGCTCAACTCCAAAATATTCGCTGATGCGCCGGCAGGCCAGGCAGTGATTGATCCAGAATCTACGCACCGCGGCATCCGGATGAGTCAACGTCGCCCGTTCGCTGAGCGGATGCGAGAAGCAGGTGGGATTGAAGTCCAGGCCCAGATCGTGCGCCTTGGCCCACTTCACCCATTTCTCGAAATGCTTCGGCTCAATGACGTCCCGCTCCACGGGCTTCTCCGTTTCCAGATAAATCGCATGAAGATTGAGCCGCTTTTTGCCAGGAATCTGCGCCATGGCAACTTCAAAGTCAGCGCGCAGCTCGTCCGCGCTCCGGGCCCGCCCGGGATAGTTGCCGCTGGTTTGAATGCCTCCGGTCAGATCGCCCTCGGGATTTTCAAAGCCGCGCACATCGTCTCCCTGCCAGCATTGAATGGAAATCGGAATCTGCTCCAGTTGGGGAAGAACCTTCTCGGTATCCACTCCAATCTGCGCGTAACGTTCCCTGGCCAGATCGTAGGCTGCTTGAATCTTCTGCGATACTTTCATCACTCAACATCCTTTCTTATTTCTGGCGTTGCAAATTGCTGAAATATTTCCCAAACGGAATCCGGAATCGGCTCCAGGGGATGATAATCGTTGATCTCGAAGGAACTTCGGATCAAAGCACGCGTTGCATCAAGGCCGGATATTTTGCCCAGGGCAATCATCTGCGTGCATATATTTCCCAGCGCTGAAGCCTCCACCGGCCCGGCGCTCACCGGCAACTGGCAGGCATTGGCGCACAGTTGATTGAGCAGACGATTTTTCGAGCCGCCTCCCACAATGCGGATTCTGGTCAGGCTTTGGCCGCGCAACGATTCCAATTGCTCCTTGACCATCCTATATGAAAGCGCCAGGCTCTCCAGCGCACAGCGCGCAAATTGCGCCGCCGTCTCAGGCGCCGGCTGCCGGGTTTCCGCGCAGTAATCTTTGATAGCCTGCGTCATGGAATCCGGATTCAGAAATCGCCCATCGTCAGGATTCACTATCGACCGCCATGCAGCAGCCTCCGCCGCGGCGTTCAGCAGGGCATCGTCAATGGGGACCTGGAACTCCTGCGTGATTCGTTGCAGCAGCCACAGCCCCATGATGTTCTTCAGCACACGGAAGCGGTGTCCGAATCCGCCCTCGTTGCCGAAGTTCCATTTGAGGGCCTGCTCCGAAGCATACGGAACCACGCTCTCCACGCCCATCAGCGACCATGTTCCCGAACTGAGGAAGGCTTCCGTGCCGGCCTCGAAGGGTGTTCCAACCACTGCCGATGCGGTGTCATGGGTTGTCACAGCCACAATTTTGGCGGCACTGTTGCCCAGGCGCGCCTCTCCAAGAACCGTGCCAGCAGCTACTGGCGGCTGCATCCATATCTGCTTCAGGCCCGCGGCTCGAAACAAATCGCCATCCCACGCTCCATCCAGGTTCAGAAGTTGCGTCGTTGTGGCGTCGGTATATTCGTTGGCTATTACTCCGCAAAGCCGGAAATGCACGTAGTCGGGAATCATCAGCAGGTGGCGCGTCCTGGCAACCCACTCGGGCTCTTGTTCAGCCATAGCCGCCAGCTGATAAATCGTATTAAACGGCTGAAACTGCATGCCCGTTCGCCGGAAGATTTCAGCCCGCGTCATGCGCGCCGTCACTTGCTCGATCTTGCCTTGCGTCCGGCTGTCGCGATAGCAGACCGGCAGGCCCACGCGCCGCAACTGGGCGTCAAGCAGTACATAATCCACGCCCCAACTATCCACGCCGATGCTGGCGATGGGCGCCAGTTGCGAAGCATCTACAATTCCCTTGCGGACACTGTCCTCAATGGCGTCAATTCCCCAGCACAAATAGCCGCTGTGCTGATCCTTGGCAAAGGCGATGGAAAACCTGCTGACTTCTCGCAAGCTCAGAGTCCCTTGGCGGAGTTGCGCGGAAATGACTCGCCCACTGCTCGCGCCCAGGTCAACCGCTACAAAACAGGGGTGCTGCTTTTCAATACTGTCGTTTTCGGTCATCTTTTTTTCCCCTAACGGGCTATCTCCGCCTTCGAGTCAAAGTCTGCTCCGGCTCCATTTAGATGGCCTAACAGCGTAAAAAACACATGATTCGCATATGAAACATTGTACCCGCAGAAACAATCTATGCCGTACGCTCTCCATTGTCAAAGACCGATTTTTTCTCCACCGGAGGGCGCTTCTGGCTCGTGAGCCGCTCTACCATCCGCGCAAGTTTCAGCCTAATTTTGAATTCCGCTGAATCGGCAGAAGATTGCAGTAAGTTGCAGAAAATGAAATGGTTAAATCCATAAGGGGTCTAGATTTGACCGCGTTTTTTCGTGCTGCGATCCCGGCGGCATCTGTGCGCGGAGCTCATCTCCCGCCTGCCATGGACTGCTCTATTCTGCATTCTGGCCTGGACGGCTTGCCGGGGAAGATGTCTGCTCCACGCCCAGCGTTTCCGGGGTGACCACGCGGTGGTGCACGTAGTTGTAAGGAGGGACCGTGTATCCCCGCATCAGCGATATGCCGAGCTGGATGAGGCGGGGGCCGTAACTTTCGACTTCATGCGAAACAGAGCCGATAATGGCGCTCTTACCCGAGCGCATTTCATCCAGCACCTCGGGGATGCAGTCCTGAGAGGCGATGGCAATGTCAGACTCAATGCCTTGCTGGCGGGCGGCGTCCAGGATGCCGAGCGCGCTGGAATCGGTGGCGGCGGCGATCAGGATGCGTTCTCCCTTGTGGCGGCCGGCGAGAAACTTGGTCATGGCATGCTTGCTGGGCTCGCGCATGCCCCGTCCCTCGATCTGCACGAAGCGCTCAGGGGGAATGTAGCTGATCCGTTCGCGAATGCCGTCGAATGCTCCAGAGATGCGGCTTTGCACAAAGCTGCCTGCTTCGGCGAATCCGACTCCCAGCACCCAATCGACTTTTTCCTTCCACCTGACCAGGGCGTGTTGCGCCAGCAGGGCGCCGGCTTCATAACCCGATTCAAAGTTATCCACCCCGAAGTACGTTGCGTTGGGGTGGGGGATGTCGATGGCGACCAGTGGAATGCCGGCTTTCTTGAAGATATGGGCCACGCGCGGGGCCACAGCTTCTTCCACCTGATACTCCAGCACCAGATCCACCTGCTTGACCACGAATTCTTCTGCATTCTGGATGGCAATGTCGGGATCGTAGCGGTTATCGAGCACGATCAACTCCACGCCCGATGCCGCCGCGGCCGTTACAACACTTTGCGTCACGGCTGCCGGAAAAGGCATCTCGCCGCTCAAAGTTGCGAAGCCGAAGCGCAGCCGCCGCGGACGGGATACCAGGCGATACTGGCCGTCCTGAGACTGCGCTACATAGCCTCGATGCACCAGCGTCTTGAGGATGCGATAGACGCTGGTCTTGGATATCTGGGCCTTTTGATAGACGTCTTCCAAGGTGACTGGAGCATGGTTCTGCTCCAGTTGCTCGATCACATCCAGAGCCTTGGAGAGAATGGGAATCAGATACAGCCGTTTGATCTTAGCCTTGGGCAACCGTCTACCTCCCGTCTTCAATCCCCGTCCAGCAGTTGCTCCTCAGTGCGGAGCCAGGAACTAGCGTGGGAAAGCACATAGTATTTCCTTTAGACAGTATTTGTCTATTGCAGCTCCTTCCTATTGTTACAAGGAACGCTCATGCTGGAGGGGGACAGGCGGGAAGCCAACGGCTCCTTACGGCACCAATAAACGCAGCCGCACGTGCCACGTGGTTCTCTGCCCCGGCTTCAGCGTAACCATGCCAGTGTCCATCCCGCTCCACTCCTTGCCGAAGGGGTCGGCGAAGTTGTACTGGTGCTCGATGGCTACAAAGTTTTTGTTGGGCGGCGCGTACATCTGGATGGTCTTGATCTCCGGCGACAGGCCCTCGATACTGATTCCATAATGCGCGGCCGGGTCGAGGACTCGAACCGTAACTGCCTTGCCCGCTCCCCACTGGAGATGGCTCCAGTTATCGTCGTAGTAGTTCGTTCCCAAAGCCGTTCCGCTAACGTAGCTCATGTCGAACTTGGTTCCCTCGACGGGCAGCAGCTTGCCGGTGGGGAAGACGTTGTCGTAGTTGTCCACCTCGGCCACCGTTGTGCCCGGAATCTGCACCCTAGCCTGCGTGCGGTCGCCGGAGGGAATGTTAAAGTACGGGTGCCATCCGAGGGCCATGGGTTCAGCCTCGCTGCCCACGTTGGCCGCCTCGAGGATGACATCCACATCATTGGCAGTCAGCCGGATGGCGATCATAATTTGGGTTTTGGAAAGCCAATGGCCGCCAAAATCGCCGGCGTGGATGATGCCCGAGACCTCTTCGCCTCCCTTAACCTTATCCACGCTGATGTCATCGGTCTTGGCCTTGAGAATTAGCCCGTGCATGGCGTGGCGCTCCGCCGTGGGCAGCCGGCCGCTGTTGTTGGCCGGCAGGGTGATCGTGTGGCCCTGCCACTCGGTGGTCAGCGTCTTGCCGTCGGCCGAGAGCTTGCCGCGAATCCGGTTCGGATAGGGCGCCAGGAAGGCCGCGCCCAGCCGGTAACCGAGGTCGCCGAAGTCGTCATCGTCCACGTCGAGCATCTTCTTGGCGCCGGCCAAATCGGGCGAGGCCAGCACGTCCACATTGCCCTTGCCGGGAAAGTTTGCCGTGATTTGCAGAATTTCCATGCCGCGCCCCGGCGCTATAGTGATGCTGGTGAACTCCGGCCGCGTGGCGCTGGCGGCCGCGCGGCTGAGAACGATAACCTTCTGCCCGCCGATCTCGGGAAGCGCCTGTGCGTGGATGTTGGAAACATGAGAGTCAGTCATCGTAATTGTCAGTGCAAAAAACAGCAGGGCAAGTGAGCGAACCAGAGTTTTCATCGCCATCCATCCTTAAAAATGCGAATTTACGCCAATCGTTCCGCCGCCGGCAGATTGATCTCCCCGGTAGTTATTTCAGCAGCACACCGGCTGAACGGTAGCTCTGGCCGCCAACTACGGTTTCAACTAAAGGAAACTTCGTCGTTGCGGTCAGAATCTCAATCGCGCCGTCCTGCAGCAAGATGGTGTCTTCCACCTTGCCGCCTTGCGCCGAAGGATTCCATGCGAAGGCCTGCCGGTTCAATACGATCTCCGTTCCTTTGGGTGTCGCGATCCACTCTCTCTCTCCATAGCCGGTGGCTCCGCCCTGGTGATGCAAATCTTCATCCCCCGGGAACCCTGCCGCGGCATAGGCGTCCTTGGCAACCGCGTACAATTGCCGCGCTGTCGCTCCAGCGCGCGTCGCGTGCAGCAATGCGGCATTGACTTTGGCCGCCGCATCGAATCCGCTGGATAACTGTTGCGGCATCCGGCCAAAATGAACAAAGCGTGTCATGGAGATGACCAGCCCCCACTTGCGCGAGCACAGATTCACCATTCCGAAACGCTCCAGCCGCATGCCCCTGGGCAAAGCGTGCTTGTACTTGAGAATGCGATCATCCACCGCCATCAGCAGCACGGAAGGAAGAATGGCCTTCTGAATGAGGAGCGAAGCGGTCGTGGCGCTTATCTGTTCCTCAGTCACGCCCGGCTCAAGATGCAGAGCCACTTCCTCGACAACGTGCGCCGTCAAACCGCCCAGCAATCGATACCGTTCGATCTCGGTAGGCTGTAACTGGCTGCGCAGTCCGGCAAGGTTGATGAACGCGCAGTTTTCCTGATGGGTGTCGGCGCCCAGCGTGCCCGCCGCGGCCAAGCCGCGCGCCGCTTTGACAAAGTCTCCCTCCTGCCACGGCAAGACAACCGGCTCGAAGGGCAACCCGCTGAACTCCTCGTCGTGCATTCTGGGCGCTTCATTCTTGGTCGTGATGTAGAAGCCGTTCCCATCTTTGCGCACAAAAACGGCTGCGCTGCCCGTTGTTCCGGGAATGAGAACGCGCGTATCCACCTGGCCGGCCGTGGCCCAGGAGATATTCTCATGCAGGCTCAACAAGACGCCTTCAAGTTTGTGCTGCGCCATGAACTCGGCCAGTTGCTGCTTCTTGAGCTTTATCTCTTCCTGAATGGGCTGCGATGCTCTTGCGCTTGAAGCCTGCTGTGCGGTGCTCATTTCTCTTCTCCGCTCTGCCGCTGGAACTGAACCTAACGGCGGAAACTGCTTACTTGATCTGTTTAAGCGCCGGGTAAATGGCGCGATAAAGCCTGTATTGCTGCTGAAGTTTATCCGAGGATTGCTTGATCGGGTTGACCACCGAAGCAATGCGCACGATCTCCGCGCAGGCCTCATCCACCGACGGCCACAGGCCAGCGCCCACTCCGGCAAGCACCGCGGAGCCATAGGCGCAGCCCTCTTCCGCCGCAAGCAGCGAGACGGGCTTGGCGTATGCATCGGCCTGAATCTGGCGCCAGAGTGGCGAACGCGCGCCGCCTCCGCCCAGGCGAATATCGTTCACCGGCACGCCAATCTCCGCGAAGATGGTCAACGAATCTTTCAGGCTGAAGGCTACGCCTTCGAGAATGGCGCGAATGATATGTCCGCGTCCATGGCTCGCGGCCAGGCCAATCAGCGCCCCGCGCACGTCGGAGTCCAGATATGGCGTCCGCTCTCCCATCAGATAAGGCGCCCACAGCACGCCGTCGGCGCCCGCGGGAATGGCGGCGGCTTCCTGCGAAAGGCTGTCGTAGGGATCGCCAGCCGCTTTGCCGGCGGTGCCAAAGTTGTCGCGGAACCAGCGCAGTGAAAGACCCGCCGCCTGGGTCACGCCCATCACATGCCACCGCCCCGGAATCGCGTGGCAGAAGGTGTGCAGGCGTCCGCGCGGATCGAGAAACGGCTGGTCCGTCGCGGCAAAGACTACGCCCGAGGTTCCAATTGTCGCGCTCACGCAGCCGGCCTTGACGATGCCCATGCCGATGGCGCCCCCGGCCTGGTCTCCGGCTCCGGCCACCACCGGCGTGCCTTCCGCCAGGCCCGTTGCCTGAGCCGCGCGCGCCGTAATTTTGCCCACGATCTCCGGCGATTCAAAGACTTCCGGCAGGCAACGCTCATCCAGCCCCGTCTCCTTCACCATCTCCTTCGACCAGCGGCGATGAGCGACATCGAGCAGCAGCGTGCCGGACGCATCCGAGACGTCGATCGCCCGCACGCCGGTCAACTGCAGGCGGACGTAATCCTTGGGCAAAAGAAAGGAGCGGAAGCGCTTCCAGATCTCCGGCTCATGGGTGCGCACCCACATCAGCTTGGTCAGGGTGAAGTTGGGCAGAGCCGGATTCGACGTCAGCTCCACGATTCTCTGCTCTCCGATGGTCTCGTTGAGCACGCGGCACTCCTCCGCCGTGCGCTGATCGCACCAGATCAGCGCGGGCCGGAGAACTTCCTCTTTCTCGTCGAGCAGCACCGCGCCGTGCATTTGCCCGGCCAGGCCGACCGCCGCGATTTCGCTCTTGGAAACGCCGGTCTCCCGCAGTAGCTTGCCGATCGCCTTCTGGCCTGCGTTCCACCAGTCGCGCGGATCCTGCTCCGCCCATCCATTTTGCGGCGATGCAAACTGCACATGTTCATGTGTCGCCGACCCCAGCAGGGCGCCCTTTTCGTCCACCAGCACGGCGCGCGTTCCGCCCGTTCCCACGTCGATGCCGATAATCTTGCGTGTCATTCTTGCGCACTCCTCCCGGCAGTCAAATTTTTGTCCGCGATTCCGTTCTCAGTCTTCCCTTGGCGCGTGGAGGTAAGACTCCCATCCCAGATAACGCGTTGTGGCCTCGTGGACCGCCTTGGAGACATCGCTGAAGTTAGCGGCCACGTGGTGCTCGAAGCCCTCGCGGCAGATGTATTTCAGCAGCTTCTGCAACTGCGGAATCTCCGCCACGCCCGCTCCGCCAAAGGTTTCCAGCGGATCGTCGGTGAACTTGCCAGCGCCGGTGTAGCCGCGAATCACGCCGCGGCGGTCGTCGGTCGAGTAGCGGGCGTAGCTCATCGCGCCGGCCTTCACCCGGCCCACGCAGGTGCCGAAAGTGTTGGCCTTGCCCACCGTGCCGGCGATGATCTCCTGGTAATCCATGCGCACGTCTTTGAAAAAGTGCTTGGGCAGATTGGAGCAGTGGAAGCAGACGCACTTGTCGGGATGGTTGCCGTAATTATTGTTCCAGTCCAGCAGCGCCGAAGGCGTGCCCGAGGCCAGCGCCAGCATATACATGCTCAGGGAGCCAGGCACATCGACCTCGCAGGCCGAGGGGATGAGGTTGTTGCTCATCATGCTCATGATGGTGCAGGGCACAACGCCGAAAAACTCCTCCATCGAGGTCCAGCACTGCACGGCGCTGATGGTGACGTTGGCCTGCTTCATCCAGCCATCGATCACCGCGCCCAGCTTGGCCATCTTGAGCAGCGCCTCATCGGAAATTCCCGTGGTCGTAACATAGCTCTTGATGGCGGCCAGCTTGGCTTGCGCGGCCTCGTCTTTATCCGCCATTTTGTGGATGCGCCCGAAAATCTCCGAAAGATCTATGGTCTCGATGGTGATGCCGCTGCCTTCGAACAGACGCTCCGAGTAGCGCACCGTGTTGAAGGCCGTGGGGCGCGCGCCGATGGCGCCGATGCGCAGATTCTTGAGCCCCTTCACAATGCGGCAGACCGCCGAGAACCATTCCAGATCCGCCTTGAACTCCGGCGAATTAAGCGCTTCAGTGTGCAACGTGGTCAGCGAGTAGGGAATGCCGTACTGCATCAGGTTGTTACAGGCGCTCATCTTGCCGCAAAAACTGTCGCGGCGAGTCGCGATAGTCATGTCCCCTGAGCGGTCGGGCGTGGCCTGCACCAGCACCGGAACCTTCAGCCCGGAGAGCCGTATGGCGTCCACAATGCCGCGCTCCTCGCCGAAGTTGGGCAGGGTGATAATAATGCCGTCGATCTCTTCCGCATGCTTCTTGAAGAGCGCGGCGCACTTCTGCGAGTCGGCGTAGGTTTCCACCGCGCCGTGCTTCGACTCCTCCGGGCTCAACACCACGGCCTTCGCTCCGGCTGCCTCCAATACCGCAATCATCTCTATGCGGCCGGTCTTCGCCAGTTGATCGGGAAAAAACCCGCGGTTGCCCACCACTAAACCAAACGTCATCTTCTTTTCTGCGGCCATCTTCCTGCTCCTTTATCCTTTGCCGTTTCCACGGCGGAAATCGTTTGTTGAAAATCATCAATTACGGGTGCCCCATCTTCGGCATGTTTTTGTTTTTGTGCCTAAGGTGGGAATCAAACTCTACTTGACGGTGTGCCCCGGACGGAACTTCACAACATAAAGCAGCCCCAGAGCCTCCAGCACTCCGCCCCACCAAACCGGCGTATGCAGGTTGGTCAACTGCACTCCCGGCGGGTAGCTGGCGGTCACCCATTCAAAAACGCCATAGCCGAAAATCATCGCTCCATAGATCACCAGCAGCACGCCGATAAAAAACCAAATCGGAATTCCGGAACTATGCATCTTTCGAAATCCTTTCTTTTCTCCACTAGTCGGAGAATAAAAAACTCGTTACCAGAACAGTATGTTGAGCGCCGCGAAGATCACCACTACCAGCCCCGCCCACATCCATTCGTTTTTGTAGAACGGCACGGGCTCTTCCTTGGGCAGCGGGGTCACGCCATACACCAGGCCCTCAAGTTCCACCGCCGGCCTGGGCTTGGTAAACATGCTCACCACATAGATGACGATGGCGGTGAACAGGCATGCCCACAGCGCGCGGTATACATTTTCCGCCATCGGCTTGGCGTCCGGCGAGAGCGCCACGTAGGCCAGCTTGGCAGGATAAAGGTGGACCCACTCGAACAGGCTCGCCGAAAAGACGATGCCCGACAGCAGGCCCAGAAAACCGGCGATTCTGGTTGCGCGCTTCCAGAACATGCCCAGCAGAATGGTGGCCAATAGCGGCGCGATAAAGATGCTGAACAGCGCCTGTACGTAGTCCATGATGCCGTGCGCGTGCTGCACCAGATAGCCGGCGCCGATGGAAACCAGCACGCCGATGACAATCGACAGCCGGCCCACCATCACATAGTGGCTGTCGGTGGCTTTCTTGTTGATCAGCGGCTTATAAAGGTCGTAGGTCCATACCGTCGAGAAGGCGCTCACGTTGCCCGCCATGCCGCTCATGAAACCGGCGATCAGCGCGGTGATTCCCAGGCCCAGCAGGCCGGGCCCCAGGTAACGGACCATCATCAGCGGCAGCACCTCGTTATAGCTGTGCAGCTCGGACTGCGGAGTCACTTTCTGGTCCAGCACATCCTGTTGCACAGCCGGCGAAAGCGATGTCTGTTTCAACTGCGAAGCGCAATCGGAAGACATCGGAGCGCAGGCCTTCCATGTGTCTTGGGGAATCAACTGCATGCGGCTGCCGTCGGAGTTCTGTAGAACCACCAGGCCCAGCAGGCCGGGCAGAATCACGATGAACGGAACCGCCATCTTAAAGAACGACCCGATAATCGGCGCCATGCGCGCGGCTCTCAGATTGCGCGCCGCCAGAACGCGCTGCACCACCAGGAAGTCCGTGGTCCAATAGCCGAAGCTGATGGCAAATCCCAGGCCGAAGACGATTCCGGTCCAGTGCACTCCCATGGGGTTGGCGGCAAAGTGGCCGGTATCGCGCCACAGATGGAAGTAGCTGTCCGTATGCATGTTGGCGACGATCTGCCGTTTCAGCCCGTCCACGCCGCCGGCCTGAATCAGGCCCAGCACGGGCACCAGCAGCGCCCCTCCCCAGATGAGCACGAACTGGAGCACTTCATTGAAGATGGCCGAGCGCAACCCCCCCAGGGCAACGTAGATCGTAACCGCGCAGGCCGAAACCAGGATGCTGAAGGTAAAACTCCACCCCAGCACCACCTTCATCACCACCGCCATGGCGAACATGTTCACGCCGCTCATCAGGATCATTTCCAGGGCGAAGGAGATGGCGGCCAGAACGCGGGCGTGCTCGCCGTAGCGCAGATACAGGTAACCGGGGACCGAGTGCGTCTTCGACACGTAGTAAAAAGGCATCATCACCAGGCCCAGGAAGAGCATGGCCGGTATGGCGCCGATCCAATACCAGTGAGTGGCCAGGATGCCGTACTGGTAAGCCGAGCCTGCCCAGCCCATCAGCTCCAGCGAGCCGAGGTTGGCTGAAACGAAGCTCAGGCCGGCAATCCAGGCGGTCATCTCCCGGCCGGCCATAAAGAACTCTTCGCCGGTGTTCGCCCGGCCTTTGAGATAGAAGCCGATCCACAGCACCATGGCGAAGTAGATGGCGATGACGGCTATGTCCAGCGGGTGCAGATGTGCCAGGGGCGCCACGCTGAAAGCCAGCAGGCTGGGCCATGCTGGCACCATAAAGAAGCTCAAACAGTTCACGATCACGGAGTTATTCCTCGACGCTGTTGGGCAGCGTTTTCATTATATGTTATTTGTTGCGGTAGGCAACCAGGTCGATTTAAGTGCCTTCTCGCGGAACGTCAACCTCTTTGGCTGCCAGAGCTTACGGCAGTGCTATCAGCTCTGTATTGGGATAGTAATGGGAGAGAATCTCGCGAAATCCGGCGCCCGCTCGCGCCATGCCGGTTGCGCCCATCTGGCACATGCCCACGCCGTGGCCTACGCTGTGGCCCTCCAGCCGCCAGCCCTCGCCGTCCGCTGTGGCCGTAAAGTCGCTTCCCGGAATCGCGCCCCAGCCCCACTGCCGCGCCTCGGCAATTCTGCTCCGCTCGTCGCCCGGCTGAGGCGGCTGCCCGCTCGCGCCGATTCTGCTTTGCCAGGTCGCAGGATGCCGCTCACACCACTGGCAGCGTACAGAGTAATAAGGGTACGCCTCTCCCGGATTCAGGCCCACATCGCGCAGAGTGCGCGTCTGGCCGCCGCAGCGACTGGAGTACATAGCCGCCAGCGGCTTGCCGCGATAGGCGAGCACCAGCCCCCGCGTGGCCTCGACGGCGCTCATGACGCGGCTCGTCATAGGAGGCGGCGACTTGAGGAACTGGCAATGGGTGGTGTCACAGAATTCAAAATTCAGGTGTCTTGGCCCGGCTAGCAGAAAGGAGCGCGCAGCCACGGCCTGCGCCTTCAGTGCTTCCATCGGTGCGCTTTCCACCATCTCCGCGCCAACAATCGAGGCCACCGCCGTCTCACGGTCCATTGTGACCACGGCCAACAACTCTCCCTTGTGGGCCTGAATCATGAAGCGTCCGCGATAGACGCGATGCAGCTTCCCCGGCATAGTGAGCCGGAAAGCAGCCGCTCCGCCATCCCGCGCGGCAGCCGTCCAACTGCTGGTGGAGCTGTCGCCGGCAACGACACGGTCGCCCTCCGCGCGGAAGACGATCTGGCGATGACCCGTCTCGCCGTTCAGTGTCACGGCATGGTTTACCGCGATGCCTTGTGCTAAGACCGAGAGAACCTGCGAGCCTTCTTGTTGCAGGATCAGCTCTTTGGGGTGAAAAAGCCCCAACACGCCAAAGCGAATCTCCTGCTGCGCTGTGGCGGGAGCCGCAGTCATCAGCAGCAAGAGCAGCGCTTCCGTCCTCATCGCTCACCGCCTCCCAGCGAGCGTAGCATTGCTCCGGCCATCTTTGCGCTGGCAGCGCCGGTCACGCCATGCACTCGCACAAAAAGCAGCAGCCGGGGCTGCGCGGCGGGGTACAGTACGACCGTGAAGCCATCCGCTGCGCCACGAGGCGTGTGCGCGCAAGCCGCCGTTCCGGTCTTGGCCAGGGCCGCATTCCTGCCCAAAGCCGCATCGACCGAGCGCGCCGTGCCACGCTCCGCCGAGTCGAGCATTCCCTTCACAATCCTGCTCTGCGTGGGGGCTTGTTGTTCGTTGACCAGTTGCAGATAGGCTCTGGCCCAGGCCAACGGCGTCTCCTTCCACGCGCTTCCCAGTCCCGCCAAACTCTCCGCGGAGGCGGCCATGGGAGGAGCGGCGAGTCCATAGCGGGCCAGGCTCTCCGCCGCGAGTCGGCGATCCAATCCAGACGACAACTCCAGAAAATATGCGTTGCAGGATTGCGTAATCGCCTCTTCAAGCCCCAGATTTCCGTGGCCGCGAGGCAGCCAGCAGCGGTCCCGAGAGCCCCGGCAGCGCACCGTGGGAAACCGGCCGCCGTGCTGTTCCCCATAGGCAATGGCCAGGAAGGGCTTGACCAGGGAACCGGGAGAGACAGCTTGTTGCGTTGGCCATCGCTCGGCCAGTACCTTGCCCGATCTATCTAAAAGTAAAAATGAGAGATCCGGGCTGGCAAAGTCGCGTTCGAGAACCGCATTTGCGGATTGGGAGAAGAGTTGCGGCTCTGTTGCTTGCTGAACGGCCGCGGGACACGCGGCGATGAGCAGCAGCAATCCCGCCAGCATAATCCCGCGCGCAATTCGAGCAGCCGCTGCTCTCAGGTACGGCCCCGTCCTCAGCGGCTCCATTGATAGGTAACCGTCTGCGTCACCGTGGCGCCCTGATCCTTCTCTTCGATGCGCTCCGACTCCATTTTAGAGAAAGCGCGGCTGAAACTGGCCGCGTTGCCGGAGAAGAATGCCGGGCTATCGCCGCTGTTAGCCGACGCTTGATCTGCTGCGCCGCGATGTCCGGCCAAATCCAGTTGCGCCATCAACCGCCGGAAATTACCTTGTTCCTGAGAGTGCCGGAAGAGGGCCGCATAGGTCACGCTGTCATTTCCTCCGGCCGGGCTGGCAGTCGGTCGGCGAGCCAACAGCTTTTCCATCAGGCTGGAATCGTTAGCCAGCAGCAGCAGCTTGCCGTTCACCGCGACAAAAAGAGTTACTGCCCCATCCAGCGCAAGATAATCGCCGCCGGCGCTCGAACGCTTCTCCCAGTTGACGCCCAGCTTCCCGGTGGTCAGGCCAGGCAGCAGAGCCTGCGTCAGAGCCTGGCGCACTGCATTCTCATCCCAGGCTTGCGCCGCTGAGACAGCCATCGCCGCCTGCAAAGAGACAAAGACGCCGTCTTTCGGAGCACGCGTGGAAAAGACTTCGAGTGACGCATCTGGCTGCTGGGCCGTAAGCAGCGCGCGCAGAGGCGCGTATGCGTCCACCTCCCTGGATGCAACAGGAGCCGTATCGATAGAAGTATCGAGTTGCGTCGCGCTGCCGGCGTTCTCCCCAGCGGCTGCCGAGGGCGCGGTTTTGTACGAGGTTGCCTGCCGCTCCGGCTTCGCCTCCAGCAGATTATCGCGCAGACCACGCAACAGATTCTCCGCATCCGGCGATGCTTGCGCAGCATAAAAAGCCGCATCCTCGGGCACAATCGCCGCCAGCGCTCTCACATCGCCATGAGAAACAGCAGCCAGCCCCGCGCGGCGCTCGAGCACCCGCTCCTCGCGATAACTCTGGCTGCTTCTGTAGATGTCGCTCACTGCCGAGGTGTATTGCTTCATCTCCGTGACATTTTGCTGCACCCAGTAACTGCGGAAGTATGGCGTGGGAACAATCTTCTCCAGGTTCAGCACCATGCGCAGATCGCCGCGCTCTCCATTCGCCTGTTTTACCGCGTCAACAAACCAGCTCTCGCTCGCAAGGTTCTGAGAGGCCTTGCCCGCCAGCCGGTCCAGAACGCCCGCCACCAAATCCTCCCGCGTGCCTAGAATCAGCCAGCCATCCCTCGAGGCAAACACCGCAACGCGCGACGATTGCGCGTCCTTATGCACGTAAAAAGCCGTTCCTGCCTCGCTGCGCTGCTCGAACTTCGCCCGCGTCTGCCACAGCGGAGAGTTTTCTATCGCCTGCTGATCCAATCGAGTCACATAAACAAACTCCAGATTGCCGATGTCGTAGAGGCCCAGGCAACTCTGCTTGCCAGCAACCTTTTCGAGCAGGTCTTCGTCGGCCGGAAGTCCGGCGGCGGCCGTGAACTCGTTCTGTGCGCGTGAGAGCCGCTCGAAGAGTCGCGAGTTGCTGAAGGCCGCATGGTTGTCGCTGGTCAGCCAGGCGCGCTTCTCCTCCGACGTGTTCCAGTCGTGCAATAATAATCCAAAATCGCGCGCCTCAATCGACATCAACGCGCCCTCAGGCAGCAGGGAAGGCAACTCGGGCTTTGTCTTGATCGCATCATCCAGCGCGCCGACGGCAAAGACCGCGCCGCAGCCCAGCAGAAATACGTAACCCAAAATCCAGAGGCGTCCTTTCATTCTTCACCCTCCTCGCCGTTTGCTGCTTTCCGCGGGGTAAATGGCTCGCCCGGCAGCAATCGCGGGCGCACCACCCGATCCTGATCCAGTTCCTTATGAATATTCGGAGCGCGCGCTGCGTCTTCATTGGCGCGAGCCGCGGCGGTCTCCAGGCGCTTCTGTTCTGCTTCAAACTTGCTCCGCCGCGCCGGATCTTTTTCCAACCCCGCCGCGTTGCGCGCCAGCTTGAGAGCTTCGCCGGCTTCATGGCGTTTTTCCCTGGCGTGAATCGCAAACCAGGTCAGCTTGGACGCATCTTCCGGCTTCATCGAGGAAAGAACCGGAGATTTTTGGCTGCCAACATCCTCTTCGTTCTCGGACGAGTCGTATGCTGGCGCAGAGCGTTGCCCATAGAAGCTGCCGCCGCTTTCGAAGATCGGCTCAGCCGCCAACAGCGCCCGCGCATCCTGGCCCGCCGCAAATGCCGCCGACACGTACTCCAGCCTCAACTCCGCATTGTCGGGTGCGTCGGCGATAGCTGAATGCAACAGCCGCTCTTTCGCATTCTTATCGACCATACAAGCCGCCGCCGACCTGCGCGCCTCCACAAAGAAAGGCTTGCCGGCCTCGTCCGCCGTGGGGCATCCGCCGCGCGCGAGCAAGTTCAACTCCGCGCTGCCTAGCTCTGCCGTTGCCGCGCCGTGGCCCTTCAACGCCTTGGCCGCCGCCAGCCGTTCCGCATACTTCGCCTTGGGATCGGCAGCCACAGCAGCGAGCGTCGACGCAGCCTGCGGATCATTTGCGTTCACGGCCAGCGTGGCAGCCGCAAGCCGGACCTTCAGGCTCGCATCCCAGGGAGAAGCCTGCGCGAGCGGCTGAAGAAACTGAATGGCGTCAGAAAATTGATGCTTGGTTTCCAGCAAACTGGCTGCCGAATCTGCATCAGCGTAAGGATTGCCGCTGATCAGCGTCAGGCGCTTGAGCAGGGCAACTGCGCCGGCCGCGTTGCCTTCGTCCAGATCGATGGCCGCCAGGCCCAGGAAGTTCGCCGCGGTCAGCTCGCGCGCATCCAAAGCCCGCTCGTAAACAAACCGCATCACCACACGCTTTGACGGCTCGCTCAGCGCGACAGCCGCACTTTGCAGGTCGCTCGCTACAGGCGCATCTGCGGGATGCTTCTTCCACTGCGCCACCAACTGCGGCAAACTGCCACCTGCTTCGGCCAATCGCAGCTCCGCGCCAAGCCATGGCGAAGATTTCTGTCTCTCTGTGGGAATATGCGCCAGCTCCGCGCGCGCCTCGGCAAACTTCTTCTCGTCGAGCAGCGCGTTCACCAGGCTGGACTCAGCGTTGTCAAGTTCGTAACTGGCCTCGCCCGGCTTAGCCTCTGCCTTGCGGCGTTCCAACTCCACGCGACGCGCGAGTAGCTGGCTCGCCTGACCCCTGGCGATCCATTTGCTCTGCTGAATCGTGTTCAGCACCGCGCCCGGATCGTGAGCGGCTGTCGTAATCTCCAGCAGCCAATCCATCGAATCGCCGCGTGCGTGATAGCCCGCCTCCAGCAACTCATCGGCCCGGTACTCGCCGTTGCGCTTGAGATAAACGCGCAGAATCGCGTCCACCTGTTGGCTGATGGCCGCGTACTGTCCATTCTTGGCAACATCGCTCACCACCTGCGCAAAGTCGCCCCAGAAGCTCTCCGGCATGTGGCTGTTCAATTCCACGGCCAGCTGCTTGACGGCCAACTGCCACGCGGCCACCGCATCTGCCTGTCGGCCCTGCTTCCATTCCAGCTTCGCCATGCTGTCCAGCACGGCGGGCTGATCGCTCTTCAGGTCGAGCGAATGCTGGTAATCGGCCAGCGCATACTCAACCCTGCCGGCACCGGCGGAGTAGTCCGCAAGCTGCGTATAAGCGTTGGCTTTCTCCGGCGTGTGTTCCAGCTCCGCCTCCAGATAGCCCTCAGCTTGAGAGTCCTTTTCCGCATCCAGGTACTCGCCGTAGCGCGAGCCGTAGTAAAACCAGACTTCGCCCGCCAGTTGCTCATCGCGATTGGCTGGATGCGCGATGCGCTCGCCGATGGTTGCGTCCCCGCCCAGCGCGCCGTCAAAAGCCGCGCGTACAGGCGGAGTATGTTCGCGCAGATAAAGCCCCGACAGTCCCGTGTAGGCCTTCTTCCACACCGGAGGCAAACCATGCGACCGCGCGGCAATCCCCGCCAAAACCAGATCAGGTTTCCCGTTTGCCAACAGGAATTGCTCCACTTTATACGCGGTTGAAGTTGTCTTGCCTGTGCCCAACCACACCAGATCCAGAGGCCGCGCAGCCAGCAGCAGCTCCATGTAATGCGTATCCCCGTTAAACCCAAAACTCGCTGTCAGCTTATCCAGCGCTCGAAGTTCCGAGGCGGAATCTCCCTGCGTGCGATAGACACCCGCCGCCTGTTGCCACACCGGGCTCTGTTGCAGGTGTGGAAGCGGCGCGGCATAGGTCTCCAGCCTGGCGCCAACGCCGTCCAACTGAACCCGCTTCTGTTGCAGTTGCATCCACTCGGATAGCTCGCCGTGCTTTTTATCGCCGCTCTTTTCCACGAACGTCCAGAGCAGATCGGATTCCATGTCCAGAAGTCCAGCAGCCTGCATTGCAGGCAAGTACACTTCGCGCAGCTCGCTCCCATCCAGTGCGGAGGCGCGCTTGGTTTGCAACCAAGCCGCAAACTGCGTCTTCTCCTCTGGCGTCGCATACTCGCCAACCACAGTGGCCATGGCGCGCAAGGCCTGCGCAAAGCCCGACTTTGCCTGCGCCGTGCGCTCGGCAATTCGCTTCCTGCGCCACTCATCGTTAGTGACTGCGCTCAATCCCTGCTGCGATACCTGCTGCGTCACCATGGCCAGCGAAACACTCTCCGCCTGCTGGCGGGCGATGGCCAGGTGCGTGAACGCCGCATCGCTCTGACGCAATCGCGCCATCACGCGCGCATACTCGACCGCGCACGATTGATCTCCCGGCTCCACCAGAAGATCCGGTCCGGCAATCTCCACACACCGCTCGCTGTAGCTGCGCGCATCGTCGAGAAATCCCCACTGCTCCAGTTGCGTAGCTACCTGGACAAAATTCGTGGCTCTCGGCGGACGGCCCTGAATCCACGCTTCATCCAGCGCCTTCACCGCATCGGCATTCCGCCCCTGCCGGGCGCGCGCCTGCGCGGTCTTCACCCTCCATTGCGGATCGTGATAGCTCAGCTTGTAGAGCTGGTCGTAGTCGGTCACCGCATCGTCCAGCTTGTAGAGGCGCTCCTCCAGATCGGCCTTCGACTGGTACAAATCTTTTTGCTCTGGCCGCACGCGAATCGCTTTTCCGTAGGCATCGATGGCCGCTGGATAATTCTCCAGCGCCGTCTCCAACCGGGCCAGCACAATGCTCCAGCGAGCGTCGCGCGGCGAAGCCTCCACCGTCTTGCCATAAAATTTGACCAGCTTCTCGCCCTGCCCGTGGGCGCCGGCTACCAGCGCGGCCTCCTGGGTCAGTCCCTCGTCTTCGGGATAAGCGTTGATCAGCTCGATGTACTGATCCGCCGCTTCACCCCAGTTGCCCAGCAGGCTGGCAGCGGAGATGATGCCGCGCCGCAACTGAGCCAGCCGCTGAGTCTTGTCCGCGTGGTTCAATGCTGCGGCTTTTACCCCGGCCAGTTCCGCGCGATAAAAGGCTTCCAGCCCCGCCTGATCGCCGGAGCGAGCGTAGTTGTCCGCCAGAGCCGCTTCGATGGCCGCATCAAGCGGCTTCTGGCTCAGCAACGGCTCCAGTATTTGTTTTGCGCGCGGATACTCGCCCAGCTCCGTCAGCTTGCGCGCCGCTTCGAGCTGGAATTGCTGCTTCAGCTCCGGATAGGCCGCATTCGCCGAATCCAGCAGCACGCTCACGGCCTGCGGCTTGCGCTCGTGCGCCCAGTCGTAATCCACCGTCGCGCGCACCACTCCCAGCACCTTTGCGTGTTCGCGATAAATCGCATCGATTTCCGCCGCCGCCGCTGCCGGATTCTGCTGTTGCAATAGCTCGACAAGTTGATAGCGCAACTCCATGCTGCGCACTGGATCGGAAGTCAGAGCGATCTGCCGCGAAAGCGCCGCTTGCTCCACCTGTGGCAAAGTATGGGCGCGTGCAGCCGCGGTAACGGCGTCGAGCACGTCGAACGAATCCGTCTGCGCCACAACCTGCTTCAACTCCCGCAACCGGTCGTCGGTGCGTTGCTGTGCGTCGAGCACGTCGATGCGCAGCTCGATGGCCGCGCTCGTGGGTGCGGCCTGCTTCAGCAATCCCGCCGTCTCCGTCTCCACAGCCGCGCGCCACTCCGGCCTGCGCGCCAGCTCGAGCAGCCGCTCGCGGCTCTCCTCGGAGGGCTTGTCGCCCAGCGAGCTGGCCACGTACTCCTGAATCGCGCCCGGCATATTGCCCTGGCTCTCTTCGATAGCTCCGGCCTGATAGCCGAAGAGCGCCGGCTGCGCCAGCCGTTCCCGCGCCTTGCGCATTTGCTCCGATGCGGAAGCAAAATCAAAGTAATCCCAGAAGACCGTTGCCGATTGCAAATAGCCGTCGGCATCGCCCGGATGCGCCTCGGCCATGCGCGTGAAGTAAGGCGCCGCCTCTGCCATGCGTCCGCGGTCGGCGTAGATGTCGCCAATCCGCGCCATCGTCTCCAGATCATCCGGCCTGGCGCTCAAGAGGCGCTTCTCGATTGCCACGGCCTTGTCCGTATCTTCGGGATGGAAGTAAGCCAGCGAACGATACAACGACGACGCCTGCCGTCCCAGCGCCTCATCCGCCGGGAATTCGGCTGCCAACGCATCGGCCGGGCCCACGGTCTCTTCAAAGCGCGATTGCCACAAACACGACTCCAGCCAGAATCGCTCCGCCGCCGGGTTGCTCTGCGCCAGCCCGGTCCAATCCGCCTTGTCAATCTCCGGAGCCTGCTGCCGCAGCGCCGCCAGTTGCGCATCCAGCCTGCCGCTGCTGCTCAACAGCTCAAACAACTGGTCGCGCAAATCCGGTGACTCCGCCCAGTGCTCCCACAGCAGCTTCTCTGCCGCCTCCGGCTGGGTATTCACACCGTTTCTGTATTGCGCCAGCAGATTGCGAACGAAAGTCAGATCGTGCGGGAAGCTGTCGTGAGCATAGCGGTTGACCTCCAGCGCAAGCGAGGAGTCCGGCGCAGGAGCCTGGCTCAGATACGTTTCCAACTCTGTTCCAAAAAAAATTCCTGTCACCTTGCGCGACAGCGCCGAGTAATCCGCATTGCGTTTCTGGCGCAGATAGAAGCGAGCCAGCTTGCCGTACCATCCCGCGCTGCTGTCTTGGAACTGCGCGATGGCCCTCTGATAAACCTCTTCCTCCTGCGCATTCAAACGGTTCTGTTCCAGAAAGTTCGCCAGCTTCTCATACAATCCAGGGTCCTGCGGATTGCGATCCAGTTCTCCGCGCAACAACTCGAGCGCATCGGGCAGACGCTTCATTGCCACCAGCCGCGACAAATACCTGTCCAGTACCTGCGCATACGCAGCAGAGCGCGCCGTGCCCGCGGCCTGGCCGCCACCCTGTGTTTCGCCCAGCGGAACGCCGTCCGCCTTGGCCGCCAGCTCTTTCAGCAAATCCTTGTAAAGCGCAAATTCTTTCTCCGCCTGATTCGTCCGGCTGTACACGTCGCCCACTTCGAGCGCCACTTCCACCCGGCGCGCGTCCGCCGGGAATGCGGCGAGAAACAGCGTTCCCTCGCGAATCACCGCATCGTTTTCGCCGTAAGCTGCGTAGGCGTCCATCAGCTTGGCGTGCAACTCCGCCCGTTCCGGCGCGTTCGGAAAGCGCTTATCAATCTCCGCCACGAGCTCAGCGGCTTTGGCGCGATGAAAATAAGGCACGGCAAGCTGGTCCTCTGTGGAATACTCCGACCCCGGCTGCTGCGAATTGAAAAACAGCGATAAAATTCCGTTCAAATAGCCCGGCCCGCGATCCATGGTCGCAATGCTCTTATAAAGCGCCAGATTTCCCGCGCCCAGCCTCAGCGGCTGCTCCGGCGCGGCGAGCAAAATGCGCGCGAGCCCCGCGAGTCCCTTCAGATTCGCGTCAGCAGCCTGCGTCTTCGCGGCCAGAGCGTAGTAATAGCGCGCCGCCTCGGGAAAATCCTGCACCTGCTCCAACAGCCGTCCTAGCGTATACAACTCATCGGCGCTCCAAGCGGCTCCGCGCTCATCCTTGCGCTCGCGATACCCGGCCAGCACGGCCTTGGCCGCCTCCATTTGTCCTTGCTGCTGAAAAATGTAGAAGAGCCTCGCCGCATCCTTCAGTGCATCGCCGCCGCCATCCGGCGCAGCCGCCAATCTAGCCCGCAGCGCATCGCGGACTTTGAGCGTCTGATGGCCGCTCTCCAGCAGCGCATAGTAGCTCTTGACTAACTCAGCCGGCCACAGCGGCTCAAAGCTGCGATCAAAAACCGCCAGCCCATCCTTTGCCGAGCCGCGCCCCGCCGCCACATCCGCCTCCGCCCTCACCGGAAACAGCGCGTCTCCGGGAAATGCCTTCCGGTAGCGCGCAATCAAAGCCGTCGCGCCGGCAAAATCCTTGCCCTCAAGATCGAAGGCCAACTCGCGCTCGTAAACGGCTTGTTGCTGCGGATAACGCCGCTCCCATCCGGCATACTCCCGTGCCGCCGCCGCGCGCCCCAGCGCATAACGGTCCACCACGGTGAACGTCCGTTGCCAAGCCTTCCACGCCTGCTGCGATTCCGCCGTCGTCCAGCGTTCCCGCGCGCTCGACGCGGCCTGACCCACAGCTTCCAGCGCCGCAAGTTCCTCCTGCGGCTTCAGCCTGCGCTCATAAAAATCCGCCAAATCAAGATTTGCCGCGGCCTTGTCGTCGGCCTTTTCCGCCCACGTCTTCCAGTCCTTTTCGGCGGCCGCAAAATCCAGCGCCTGTTCGTCCTCCATCGCGCGCAGCGAGTAGAGCGCCGCGCTCTTCTGGCTGTTGTTGATCAGAGTCGTCAGTTCCGGCCGCGTCTCCCGCGGCGAGCGCCTATAGAGCGCCTCGCCTCCCGGCAGCTTCATCAGCCGGTAGAGCGCCTTCTCCACGCCCGAACCGGCCTCGGCGTTTTCCAGCCAGCGCGCCAGGCCGTTGCCCGCGCCCAGCAGCAATCCAGGATTTTGCCAAACGATCAGCGAAGCCGACGCCGTCATCGCCGCTGCTCCAAAAACCATCGCGCCCAGAGCAATCCTTATTCCGGTTGCGCCGATGCTGCTTTCGTCAGTTCTATAGTTCTGCTCAGGGAACCACTTCAATGTGCACCTCCGCGCTGCCCAGATTGTGCGCCATGTCTTCCGCCGTCACCGCCAATGCATACTCGCCTGCGGGCAATCCCTGCGGCAGCCAAAGCTGCCCCGTATTCGCTTCCGCCTCGCGGTTCCAATGCAGGCTGACCGGAGCCAGCCCCTCCATGCGTGCCGTCAGCGTTCGCGTGCTCTCGCTCGCGCTCACCTTCAGCGGAATCATCTCGCCCGCACGGTATCGAGTCTTGTCGAGCCGCACCTTCACCGTCGGCGGCGTCGAGGCAATCACAAAGCTCTTCTGCTCGCGATAGACCTGCCCATTCACGTCGCGCATTACCAGCCGCACCGGGTAGCTGCCGTCCTTCATATCTGTTGGAGCGAGGAATCGCGTCTGCCACACATCCTCGCCGGAGAGGTAGCGCAGCGGTTTCTCCAGCCCAAAGGGAAACAGCGCAATTACCGAGACAATCGCCTTGTCGGTATGCACGCGCAACACCGGGTCGCCGGGGCGAATCACGCGCGGCCGCAGCAGCGAGCGTGGCGCCGCCAAAAATGAAGTATAGGGCGTGACAAATTTATATTTGCGCGCCAACATGATGATCTCGTTTATCGCCGCCTCTGTCTCGCCCTCGCGCTCAATCTGCTCCAGCAGCGCCTGCACCCGCGCTCCGGCCCACAGCCGCGGCAACTGGTCGTGTTCCAACGCCTGCGCGGGCAGTTCGGCCTTAGTCTCCGCCTTCAACACGCGCCCATCCTGATTGCCGCTCACGCTGAAACTCACGCCCTTCTGCGGCTTGGTGTACTGGCCCACCCAGCGTCCCTCGCCGCCGTCGAAGACCGCCTCCTCCAGCGAATAAACCTTGTCCACCGCTGTCTGCGGAGCCACCGTCAACCCCAGGCCGCCAATCGGCGCACGCCCAACCTTGTCCAGAAAGGCCGCCAGCTTGAACTCCACCGGCTCGGTCGATAGCACCTGCTCCATCACTCCGCCGTTCCTGCTCAACATGCGCAGCAGGGGCAGGTTCGCGTCGTCGCCCACGGCAAAGACTTCGGTCTTCGGCCTTCGCTCCGCGGGAATCTGCTTCCACTTGGCCGCGTACCAATCCGCCAGCTTACCCGTCTGGATCAACCCGCGCGTCGTCTCGCCATCGGTCAGCAGCACCAGCGCCGCGGCCTGTGTCGTATCTGCCCCGCTGAATTGCGCGAGCCCCGCATCCAGCGCCTTCTGCAAATCCGTTCCGCCGCGCAAGTGGCTCTGCCGCAGCCAATCCATCGCCGCCTTGGTGCTGGCTATGTCCGCTTTCACCGGCGCGGGTTTGAAACTCTCCACTCTCGTGTTGAAGAGCAAAAGATTGAACTGATCTTGCGGCCCCAGCGTCTCCAGCAGCTTGGCCGCCGCCGCATAACTGCGCTCCAGCTTCTCCCACTGCATGGAGAGCGACGTATCCATCAGCACCACCACCGTGCGCCCGCCCTGCCCGCCAGCCGCTGCGGTTGCCGGCGGCGCGCTCAGTTGCGCCAGCGCCTCAAAGAATCCCGGCTCCGGCGGCAGATTCGCCTGCTGTGGCTGTTGCTGCTTCTGCTTGCCTTTCTGAGCCTGCGAGGGCACCGCGAGTTCGGAGCTTGCAAGTTCCAGCGTCGCCGGAGCAATCGGGTTCGGGTTGCGATAGGCGATCACTTCCACCGCGTTCTGAGCCTCGTTCTGCGCCCATACCGTAGAAAAATCCTCGGCCAGATCGATGTTGGCCGCATCTAGAGAGCCCCGGATGACATGCTCGTCCTGCTCCTCGATGTGAAAGGGAAGCAGTCGTCCCTGAAACGCGAAATCCTTCACTCGCGCCGCCGAGCGAAGTTCAAAGTGTATGGAAAGCTTCTGCACCATTTGGCTCTGGTAACTATCCGGCTTCAATGGAAGTAAGAAGTAGCTCTTGCGCGCCGACACGGGAATATGCTCGTGATATTCAATCTCCAGTCGCTTGGTTCCGTAGGCTGGAATGGGAACGATATGCGCGCTGAAGATTGCGCTGCGCCGCGCATCATCCTCCGTGCGCTCGCCCTGCTGCAAGAGGCCTGGATCGATGGCCTGGCTCTTCAACTCCTGATAGATTGCCTCGGCCCGCTTGCGCTCCAGAATCACGGCGGGAATGCGCACCGGCCCGTCCCACACGGCAAAGTCCGAAACGGTGGTCCCGCCGGGCAGAGCGAATTGGTAATTGCCCTCCTGCGGGCGATTCGTATGGTTCACGAAGACCTGCCGCACCCACACGCGCGCGTCCCCGTTGTCCACATGAATATCCACCTGCATCTCGCTCAGCGACAGAACCGCCGGGTCAGGCGCCTGCTTATCGGTTGGAATCAGCACGCCGCTGTCCGCAGTTGCCGCCATCGGCATCAAGAGCAACAGCCCCAACGACCAACTCGCTCGCCTCATAACTTCCCTCTCGTCCGCTAACTCACTAACCAGGTTTCCGTCCACTTGTTGTTGTACAAAAGCTGGGTGCCCCACCCATTCCGCGTTCTTAGCGGAATGGGCGGGATACCTCCGAACTTTACAAGCCCCGCTAACTTGCTAACTCGCTAATACCGCGAAGCGGTGCTAACTCGCTGCCTTTTACAGCTTCCCCTCATCAATCTTCACCAGCCCGTTCTCCGTACCCACATATACCACACCTTTGTAAATAGCCAATGCAGTCACATTAAGCGAAGGTAAACCAGCCGTGACCGTTTTCCACCGAGTGCCGTTCGCGTCGCCCACCATCAACCCCTGGCCCAGCGTTCCAGCCAGCACCATCCGCCCGTCAGCCGCCATGGCCGTGGGATTGATTACCACTCCCGCTTGCGTCGCCTCGGTCGGCGTCACGCTGCCGTCGGCCATGAGACGCATCACGCCTGCCCCATAGGTGCCCACCAGCCAATCGTTGCCCACCGCGGCCAGCGCGGTAATCCAGTTATGCTTCAGGCCGGAGTTCGCCGTATTCAGGTTCCCGAGGACCTCGCCATTCGAGAGCAGCGAAAGCCCGCCCAGCGTCCCCGCCACCAGCTTATCTCCGCCGGCGCCCAATGCGTACACATGATTATTGACCAGGCCCTGAAAGGTGTAAATGCTGTGCGTGCCGCTACGATCCAGAAATGTGATTCCCGCCGGTGTCGCCAGCGCCATGCCGCCGTTATAAAGCGCCACGTCGGTCACATGATCGGCAATCAACCCCGCCTCGCGCCCCAGAACCTGTTTCTCGTGCCCGTCGCGGTCAAAGATCACCAGACCATTGGCCGTGGCCACGGCTATCGCGCCCTGCCGCGCGTCCTCCACAATCCGGTTCACGCAGAAGACGTGCTCGTTTTCCACGTGCTCGACCTTGCCGCCCGTTGCGGAGAGAATGTCCAGTCCGCGGTCGAAGTAGCCCACCCAGAGCCGTCCGTCTGAGGCCACGAGCAGCGCGGAAACGTCCCTGTCTCTCAGTTGCCCTCCGCCTCCGCCCAAATTCCTGCGCCATGCGCCATCCGATTCCCTACGCAGCAGTCCGTCCGTGGCCAGCGCGTAGCGTGCGTCTCCCACCGCCAGAAACTGCTCAACCGTGTAGTGCTCGGGCGTGAAGGGTACGTGCTTTAGCCCGTACATAGATGGCCCAGAAACAATGCCCCGTGCCCCATCCATACCGCGTTTGTTGCGGAATGGGTGGGAATCAACAACACTATCTCCGCCGCCTCTCGCCGCAATCGGCCTTCTCGTCTGGATGTCGTTTTCCGCCCCGGAAAGCGAAACGCGCAAAACTCCGGCCTCCATCTGGCCCACCAGCAGCGCATCTCCGTCGGCCATCAAGGCATGGGCGTATCTTCCCTTGGCCAGCACCCGCGCAACCTTGCCCTCGCGCACCTCTGCCACGCCCATCGGAGTACCGATGTAAGCCTTTCCGCCTGCCAGCGCAATCTGCTCCACCCGCCGGTCCGGCAGCCCCTGCTCTTCGCTGATGCGGTCGGTCTGGCCCCCATGCCACCACAGCAGCCCGTCGTTCAGCGTGCCCACCCACAACTCGGCCTCCGAGCCTGCCAGAGCAGTCACATAGACGTTATCCGTGGTCGAGTGGAATCTCTTGAGGGTCTTGCCGTCGTAGATTAAGAGACCTAGTTTTGCAGTGCCAATCAGCAGCCGCCCCGAGCCAAGCAGCAGCAGCGATGTGATCACTCTCACATCTGCATTTGTACCCATTATTTGCCGAAATAGGTATCCATCGAAGGCCACTATCCCGGCGCCCTGAGTAGCAATCAGCAACTCCGGCTGGCGCGCGTCCGTCAGCAGCCCCACCGCCATCTGCCCCAATGGAGCGGCGGGTAAGTCTATTCCTGTCCTATAGATGCGTTCCAGTGTCCCGTCGGCCGCGTAGGCATAGAGCCCCGCCGGTCCCGCTAGGTAGATTTGCCCCTCAAAAACCGCCGCGCTCTTGTAAACCGCTGGCGACGAAATCCCTTCAAATCCAGGATTCGGTTGCGCCCCCAGCGGTTGCGCCTGAAATCCCAGCAACTCCCGCTCCGCTGCCTCGCGCCGTGAAGAGCCCAGCGCCTTCTCTACGCGCCAAACCACGATTCCACAGACGGTTAGGCACACCAGCGCCGCCACGATTGCCAAAGCCGCCACTCGCCGCCGGTTGATTTTCATTGTGTGGTTTTTGTGTGTTGCAGGAGCGAACTCACCATATCGCATAGACCGCCCGAACGCAAATCCATACGTTAGAAGCGCCTGCTTGAATCGTTACCCGTGGTGGGTGAGCAGGACCATCAGCAGCAGGATGACCACCGGGATAAGCGCCAGAGCGGAATAATAAAGAAATCTCCTGAGTTGTTGTGACTTGCGCTTATTCCAGCCCTGCAACTCGTCGCGGTTCTCCACGCCTACCTGATCCAGGTGCTGCAGATCCCAGGAAAAATTGTTCGCTTTTGCGTAGCGATTCCTGGGATCCCTTTCCAGTGCCCGGTAGAGAACTTCCTGCAACTCAGGCGAAATGGAAGGGTTAGCGACGCGGGGCGGGGTGGGGTGGTTCAGCAGGCGGTCATTCATCACCGCCAGGGGCGAGGGGCCGGAATAGGGCAATTTTCCGGTGAGCATTTCATAGAGAATCACGCCCATGGCAAAGATGTCGGTCCGGGCATCGCCGCGCTTTCCCTTCACCTGCTCCGGAGCGATGTAGTCCGGCGTGCCCAGCGTGGCGGTGAAGTTGGAGTAAGTCAGCCGCCGCGCGGCGGTGTCGCTGGCAATGCCGAAATCGATGAGTTTGATGTTGTCTTGAGAGTCCACCATAATGTTTTCAGGTTTGAGGTCGCGATGCACAACCCCGTTCCCGTGGATGTACTCCAGGGCCTCTAAAATGGCCAGAGCGATGCGGATGGCGCGGTCCTGCTCCATTTTTCCTTCGGCGAGAACCTGTCTTAGAAGACGGCCTTCGCACCATTCCATGACCATATAGATGCGCGAGCGCTCCTCGCTGCCATAGACGCGCATGACCTTGGGGTGGTTGAGTTTTTCGCCAATGCCAGACTCGCGCTGAAAGCGGTCGAAGAGAATGGGATCGGCTTCCAGGTCGGGGTGGGGAATCTTGAGGGCGACCTGGCGGTTATCGCGCAGGTCGGTTGCGCGGTAGACAGAAGCCATGCCGCTGCGGGCAACCGGCGCGTCTATACGATAGGAATCGAGCTGCGAGCCGGCTTCCAAGGTGTCGAAAAAACCCATTCTGGGGCATACTCCATCGTTCAATCTTGTTTGATTCTACAGAAGATCGACGCGGAAACAGTAAAGGTTTCATAAGACTTTTGCAGGGCAAATCAGGCCATTTACTTATAGGGTCGGCCGCGTGGCATGGTGCTCATCCGCTCCACCGAGAGAACGCGAATCACCTGTGCGGTGGTGTTGTCGTTGCCGTCGATTTCCACGGCCTTCGCCACCAGTTCGCGGGCGATCTCGCCGGGGACTTTATCCTGAGAGGCGATCGCGGCCATAGTCTCTTCGCTCATCTCGTCGTGCAGGCCGTCGGAGCAAAGGACCAGCACGTCGCCGGGGTAGAGATCGACGGCCGTAGTATCGGGAGAGACGAACATCTCGGGTCCCAGCGAGCGAATGAGTACGTGCCGGGCTTCGGATTCGGCCATCTCCTCGGCCGTGATGATGCCCAGCTTTCTCTGCTGGTTTACCCACGTATGGTCGTCGGTAATCTGCCTGGCGCTGCCGCTGCGCACCAGATAACATCGTGAGTCGCCCACGTGCGAAATGTATGCCTTGTTGTAGCGCAGGGCGCAGGCCACCAGCGTGGTAGCCATGCTCTTGACATTGTATTGGCGCGCCAGGGTGCAATCGTGAACCGCCGCGTTGGCTTGCTGAATGAGGCGTGGCATCAGGCTCATCAGCCTGGCGCCGGGTTTTGCCTTGGCGAACTCCTCGATGAGGACCGAGATGGCCGTATTCGATGCTACCTCGCCCAGGTCGTAGCCCCCCACCCCGTCGGCAACAGCGAAAAGATAACCGTGCGCGGTGGCTTGTTCCGGCGTTGCGGGGATGAACGCTCCCATCGTATCTTCGTTATTCTTGCGAATTTTGCCGGGATCGCTGGCTTGGCCGAACTGAAGATCCAACATGGACGCCTCTAACTCGAGAATCCTTTGAAACGAAGCAGGCCGGATGCTTCAAAGGTTGTGAAGCATCCGGCGGTTACTTTCAGACTGGCTTGCGTGCACAATAACCTACTTGGCTTCGAGCAGGATTGCCTTGCCCTTCTTCTTCGATGAGAGGACGAAGTAGAAGGCGCCGTAAGCGCCCCATACGCCGGAGATGATCAGCGCGATAATTGGCTCCTTGAAGGTGCCGAGTCCGAAGAGCGGGCTGATCACGTAGAAGGCCATGCAGACCAGGTTAGCCAGCAGGCCGAAGCCGGGAATGATGTAGTGCATCAGCCAGTTGTGGTCGTGGCGCTCGTGGTAAGCAATCATGCACAGGACACAGCTCAGTGCGTAAAGGATAAACGTGCCAAAGTTGGAGGTGAGCGTAACCACCAGCAGCGAGTTAGGCAGCGCGGCTAACTGGTCGTGCGAGAGGTAGCCGAAGTTGGAGAAGAAGCCGTGCGGCAACGCGGCAATGGCAGCATCGGTGGGCGCGCTGGCGTCGGCGAAGACCAGCGACACGGCGATGACGCCGATGACCGCGGAGATGACGGCCAAGGTCCAGATGGCTTTGCGGGGCGAGAGCGACTTGGCGTGAAGGATGCCGAAGTGCTCGGGAGCCTCGTCGTCCTTTCCCATGGCATAGGTGACGCGGGCGCCGGTATTCATGCAGGCCAGCGTGGTGCCGATCAGCGCCAGGAAAACGGTGAAGGCCTCGACCAGCATGAAGTACTTGCCGTTGCCCTGGCCGAGCAGCGCATCGCCGACGATGATCATCATGTCGCCGATGGGAGCCGCCGAGGTAACGGCGCTCTGCATGGTGTAACCGGAGTTGAGAAAGTAGTTGGCCGCGAAGTACTCGAAGAGGTAGCACATCACCCCCTGAATCAAGAGCGAGGCAATGACGGCAATCGGTATGTGTTTGGTTGGATTCTTAGCCTCGCCTCCCATCGAGGTCACCGATTCGAAGCCCACCAGGATCAGAATGGCGACCGTGGCCTGGATGAATATCCAACTGAATTTGTGCGGCGCAATCACCGAAGCCGCGTTTTCGTGAGTCAGAAAGTTACCGCTCGCGTCTGACGTAGGATAAGTGATGACGTAGGGAACCGGCTTGCCGGCCGAGTCGAGCAAGGGCAAAGGCGCCTGGGTCGTTGAATCGCGGAGGATGGAGCCGTCCTTGGCGGTGGCGAACTGGTAGGTGTAGGTGGACATCGACTGCGAGTCATATTGGAATGAGGTTGGGCCGGTAGAGCCCGCGGGATGACTGGCGCGATAGCCGAGCGCCAGGACGCTGAAGAGCACCAGCGCGGAGATCTGGATCACATTGATGGCGATGTTGACCGCGGTGGAAGCGCCCGCGCCCTTCGATGCGATCCATGCGACGAAGAACGAGAAGACCACCGCCACCAGCGACATGAAGACCAGCCCCGGATTGGAGCCGCTCATGAAGTTAGGATAGAGGAAGCCGACTACATAGCCGACGAAGACGCCGGTGACGGCCACCATCACGCCGGGATAGACCCAGTAATAAAGGTGCGAGCCCCAGCCGACAATGAACTTGGCGACGCGCGCGTACTTGAAGGCTTTATCTTTGGAGAGCAGCGCCTGCTCCGCGTAGTAGTAGCTCGACCCGGTGCCGGGATAGAGCTTGGAGATTTCCGCGTAGGCGACCGCGGTGGCCAGACAGAGCAGCAGGGCGGCAAAGATGCCCAGCCACATGGTTGGCGCGGTGGACCCGGTGCCGGCCTGGATGACGAATGTGAGCCAAAGAAAGGCTCCGGGGGCGATGAGGGCCATTGCGTTTGCGGTCAACCCGGTAAGGCCCAGCGTGGACTTCATTTGAGGCGCGCTTTGATCTGCCATGTGCATTCTCCTGAAAAGTGAAGTTCGTTTGGCTGCTCCCGGCGGCTGGCTCCCGGAAGCTCGTTAGGCTCGCCCGTATCGGATTGTTATACGAGCCAATGCGGGTTAATTGAATGTTAGAAACGAAGCGATAAGGATGAAATGAGAAAACAAAAAAGTTTGTTTTTCACCCCAGGCGCAATCAAGCTGCTAGCGTGTAAAACTCCGGCCTGAGCCTGATCGAGTCAGGCCGGAGTTAAGATTTGGAGTTGCTTACCGCTTGGGACCGAAGAAGGCGATAAAGGCTACCGTGATCGTGTCCTGTGAGTCCACCATCTGGGTGGTGTTCTTGTGGAAGACGTTCTGATTGGACCAGTCGCGGCGGTACTCGATGCGGCTCAGCAGACCTTCGACCCACTTGTACTCATAGGTCGCGGTGACCTCCTGCACATTCTGCGCCGTCCCGGTCATGAAGCCCTCTTCGTCTTTGAAGTATTCATAGCGGCCTGCCAGGGCGGATTTGGGCGATACCTGCCCGCGAGCGGCAACAGCCCCGCCCTGCCAGGTGTTCAATTTTGTATCGTTGTTCGGAGCAGGATTGGTCAAGGCATCCTGGTTCTGGCCGTAGTCATAGTTGAAGTAGGCGCTGAACTTTGGATTCGGTGTCAGCAGCAGCGTGGTATCGACCAGGTTGCGCAGTCCACTCGTGGTGCTGGCATTCTCCGGGCCGACGATGTAGTTGAGATTCCAGGTGTACTTGGGCTTGACGTAGGCGCTGGTGAAGACTCCGCTGACGCCGCCGTTGGTCTTGGAGACGTTGTTCCAGCCATTGACCAGTTGGAAGCCGACGGTCTCGGTCTTCGAAAGCGGTACCGAGGTGCGGGCGCCAAAGTGGAAGTACGGAATCGCCCATGTGAAGAGCAGTGAGCGGGAGTAATTCCAGTTATCCTTGGCCTCGATGACCTCCGCGCCTGCCGAGGTGACGAACTTGCCGAAGTCCAGCTCAAAGCCCTTGGCCTTGGGCGGCTTCAAGCTCAAAAAGGCCTGCTCGATATAGTCAAGCTGATTGGCGTTGCCGCCATTGACCAGGGTGTTGGTGCGCCCATAGAACAAGTCGAGGTGCGCGCCCACCGGGTCGGGATCGTGGTTCAGTGTCAACTTGGCCGCGCTCAGGTTGAACTGATCGGTCTTGTCGTTGAAGTTATAGAGGTCGTTGATCTGGCCATTGAAGGCGTTGGCGGGAGTGTTGGCGTTAAAGCTGTAGTAGCCGTCGATGAAGCCGCTGATGTCCATGGGACCTGCGCTCCATGTCGGAGCCGCGGGCGCTGTGGGAGCCGCGGGCGCTGTTGAGGCCGCAGGTGCTGTGGGCGCGGCCGCAGGGGGCGTAGCTGGCGTCTGCGCGCCAACCGTCAGGGCGATTGCCATGGCGGTACCGGCCAAGGCTTGCTGGATGCGATTCGGATGCAGTTTCATCGGCTTATTTCCTCCAAAAATAAGGTTTGTTGGTTAGTATGATCGGGAATGAAATCAGCCTAAAAAAAGGAAGGCAAGATACAGCAAACTATGCAGTGTATTTTTCAATTCCGCTAAACTTCCGTGGCCACGCGGCCAAAGCTGCGGCGTGAATTCAGTCGGGGAGTATTGATTCGACTTGTAGCGCACCCCCGAGGTGGTCTGGTAGTTATTGACTGACGTTAGTATGGCGAAGCCATCATAAGGAACATATGAGGAACAAATGAGGAACCCGTGAGGAATACAAATAAAGTGTGGTCGCAACTAGAGTGAAGGTCGCAATCCCGCTCCACATCGAGAAAATTAGGAACCTGTTAAAATTCTCTAAAGCTACACCGCATCCAGTGCTGACCCGGTGAAGGTATTTGTTCTGCATGGATTGTGGTCTTGGGATTTAATCGGGCGCTGCGATGAAGAGATTCCTGGTTATGTAGTCGTAAGCGCCTTCATATCCTGAATTCTGCTGCAATGAATGTTGGGTAATCGCTTGAACTTGAGTTTCATCCCCGCGAATTCCGAATCGGCCATCGCCGTTGTATTGACGGCCTTCGTTCTGGGCTTGCTGTTGATCATCCTTGTCTCCATGTACGCCTGGAGCATAGCCCGCGAAGCTGCCTCCTGGCGCGCGCAAGTGCGCGACCTGCACGAGTTTGCCCGGCGCACCATGGAAATGAATCTCAACCTCGAGCCGGGGCAGCAGTTGGCCGACCTGGTGCATGATATCTTCGCGCTGGAGGCCGTCGCGGTCTTCGATGCGGAATTGCACCAGGTCTATGCGGCGGGGCATTGGAGCGCAAGCCCCCAGGAGATGGCGCAGAACGTCTACTACTTCGGAACCTCGGACGACGATCCAAAAACCGGGCGGGGGCGCCGCGTGGTGCGGCTGGGAACGGTGCCGATCGGAAGCCTGGTGGTGCGTGGCGAAACCAGCCCGCTCACCAACAGCGCCATCGCCTCGCTCATCGCCATCGCCTTTGACCGCTACCGGGCCTTCGCCAACGAGAGCCGCATCGAATCCGAACGACGCACAGAGCAGTTGCGATCTACAGTTCTTGATAGCCTGGCGCATGCCTATAAAACGCCGTTGACGGCCATCCGCGCGGCCTCGACAGGCCTCGGCGAGATGGGCCATCTCTCCCCAGGGCAGGCAGAACTGGTTGCGCTCATTGACGAGCAGACAGGCCTGCTCGCCGACCTCACGACGCGCCTTCTGACCACGGCGCGACTGGATGCCGGCGAAGTAACGGTTCATGCCACCACGGTGGACGTAGCGCCGTTGATTGAAGAGGTGGTGTCCAGCCTCAGTGACTGCCTGGCCAGCGTAAAGGTGGCCATCGATCTTCCCGACGAGCGCCTGGTTCTGGATTGCGACCGCCAGATGATGGTCATGCTGCTGACGCAGTACATCGACAATGCATGCAAGTACTCCATCTTCGGCAGCACCATCAACATTCGCGCCGAAAAAGCGAGCGCGGAGATCGTCTTCTCGGTGCGCAGCTTTGGTCCGGTGATTCCCATCAATGACCGGGAGCGGATCTTTGACCGTTACTATCGATCCACGGCACGTCCCAGCCGCGCCGCTGGCACAGGTATCGGTCTTTCCGTGGCCAAGCGCGTTGCGCTTATCCATGGCGGCTCCGTCTGGGTCACCAGCGATGAGGCGGAGGGCACCACATTCTATGCGGCCATACCGGCCGCAGCGCGTAAGAGGTTTTCATGATGACGCAGACACCTATTCGCATTCTTGTAGTTGACGATGAATCGGCCATTCGCAGGGCGCTCAGGCCGCCGCTCATTGAGCTTGGTTTTCAGGTTGTTGATGTCGCGCGTGGCGAAGAGGCTCTGCAGATGCTGCGCCCCGGCGGCTTTGACGTGGTTCTGCTCGACGTGAACATGCCAGGCATCGGCGGCATTGAAACCCTGCGCCGCATTCGCGCCTTCGCGCCCCGGCTGCCCATTCTCATGCTCACCGTGCGCGATGCGGAAGAGGAGAAGGTGGAGGCGCTGGAGCTGGGCGCCGACGATTATGTCACCAAGCCATTCAGCATGCGCGAGCTGATTGCCCGCATCCGCACCGCGGTGCGCCGCGTGCGCGCCCCGGCCCGCGCCGAGGACGCGCCCATCGAGATCGGCGAGCTGCGCCTCGATCCGGTCAAGCGCAAAGTCGCCAAGCGCGGCCAGCCGGTGCATCTGACGCGCAAGGAGTTCGACATTCTCCACTGCCTGATGAGCCGCGCCGG
Organism: Occallatibacter sp.; assembly: GCA_052145195.1. Classification (GTDB taxonomy): domain Bacteria; phylum Acidobacteriota; class Terriglobia; order Terriglobales; family Acidobacteriaceae; genus Telmatobacter. The sequence continues at coordinate 148,765 of JBKQPC010000009.1, forward strand.
CCGCGTGGTCACCTACGCAAGGCTGCTCACCGAAGTGTGGGGCGCCGACTGCCGCGAAGAGGTCGAGTATCTGCGCACCTTCGTCCGCCAGTTGCGCAAGAAGATTGAAGACGATCCCGCCAACCCTGTCTACCTGCTCACCGATGCATACGTAGGCTATCGCTTCGCCGACGCGCAGGCGTTCATGGAAGAGGATGCGGATAGTGCGCCGCTGTCCGACGCGAATGAAGAGGCGTTTTAGTAAAACAGTTGTTGAATTCGGAGGGAGCAGGGGGCTTCAACCCCCTGAATTCAGCGGCTCAATCGTGGGCCTTCAGGCCCGGGTCTTAGTCCCCCTACACGTCGTAGTGCAGCAGGCTGAAGACGTCGTATTCCTTGAAGCGGTCGCGGCCTTTCAGGAAGTCCAGTTCCACGGCAAAGGCCAGCCCCACGATCTCTCCGCCCAACTGCTTAACCAGTTTCACGGTGGCCTCCATCGTGCCTCCGGTGGCCAGCAGATCATCCACCAGCACCACGCGCTCACCCGGCTGAATCGCGTCCACATGAATCTCCACGGCGTCCGAGCCGTACTCCAGGTCATAGCTCACGCGCGCCGCCTTGGCCGGCAGCTTGCCCGGCTTGCGCACCGGCACAAAGCCGGCGTTGAGCCGGTAGGCCAGCGCCGGTCCGAAGATGAATCCCCGCGCCTCGATGCCCAGCACCAGATCGACCTTGTGCTCGAGATAATGCGCCGCCATCGCGTCAATCAGCTTGGCAAAGCCGGTCTTGTCCTTGAGCAGCGTGGTGATGTCGTAAAACAGAATTCCCGGCTTGGGAAAATCTGGCACCGTGCGCACCAGCGCCTTCAGGGCTTCCACATTGACGGTCTTGTTTTGTTCGGGCATGGGTAAGGCGCTCCTTGTTTAGCAGGAATGGGTTCGGTTTCGCTTTTGATTATAGCGATGTAGGGGAAGAGGGACTAGGGACTAGGGAATAGGGAATAGAAAACCTGCGCTAAGACAAAATTTTGCAAAATCTGTGCATTGGAGTTGGTGAAGAGATGAAATCTCTTGACAGGCTGTCAAAGCTGCCGATCATTCGTCTAGTCCCTAGTCCCTAGTCCCTAGTCCCTAGTCCCTAGTCCCTAGACCCCTGTCTTTACCACGCCCCGTCAATTCTGAATGAGCTCAGTTCCTTGGCCTCGCTCTCGGGCAAGGTTTGTTCGATAAGATGGTCCACGCGGCTGCCGCGTGGTCCGCGGCGAAGGCTGGCGCGCAGCTTGGCCAGTTCTTCGGCTGTGCCCGAGGCCACCACCTCCACATCGCCATCCTCCGTATTGCTTACCCAGCCGCGCAGGCCCAGCTGGCCGGCCTCCCGCTGCACATACCAGCGAAAGCCCACCCCCTGCACCCGGCCCTGAATCAGAAAATGAAGAACCATCGTTAGTGAGTTTTACAGATGCATCGCCAGTACGCAACCGGTGAGCAAGCTGGCCGGGTGTCCCGTAGATTTGCCGTGCAGATAATTACCCTCCTTCGGCGCAAAGTCAAAGCATGAACAACGACCAATGCTGCGGGCTGTTACTGACCACCGTTCACTGTCCACTGTCCACTGGAGAGGTACCCCACCCCCCTATACCCCACCGGGGTATAAATTTCCCCAAAAACCTTGCAGATTATTTTTAACCTCTTTGAAATCAACGCCTGTGGAAAAGTTTTTACCCCAAAATATCCTACATGGTGAGATTTGACCTCCGAAAATAACCGCAAAAGTCCGGTTTTTTACCCCAAATCAGCCCCAATGTATCGCTCCAGAGCCTTTCCGCTAACTTGCTGACTTGCGAATGTGCGCGAAGCGCACGCTAACTTGCTAACTCGCTAACCGCTGACTTGATGTCGTTATAGCCTCGTTCCACGGCCTTCGAATTCAAGCCTGTGCGAGTGAATAGCGAGAGAATAGCTACTCGCGGGAGTCGCGTTACACTGGAGTTCACATGGTCTTCGTCCTCGACAACTACGATTCCTTCACCTACAACCTGGTCCAGTACCTGGGAGAGCTGGGCGCTGAGGTCGAGGTCTATCGCAACGATGAGCTGACCGTCGAGCAGGTCGAGGCGCTCAAGCCTGAGCGCATTCTGCTTTCGCCCGGCCCTTGTAAGCCCAGCGAGGCAGGCATTCTGGTTCCGCTGATTCGCCACATGGTCGGCAAAACGCCGATTCTCGGTGTCTGCTTGGGCCATCAGGCCATCGGCGAGGCCTTCGGCGGAGATGTGGTTCGCGCCAGCCATCTGATGCACGGCAAAACCAGCTCGATCACCCATGACGGCAAGGGCGTCTTCACCGGACTTCAGTCGCCGCTTACCGCTACTCGTTATCACTCGCTGATCGTGGCTGAAGACTCGCTCCCCAAAGAACTCATCGTCACCGCACGCACCCCGAGCGCCGACGGAAAATCCTCAGTCATTATGGGCCTGCGCCATCGCAGCCTGCCTATTGAGGGCGTGCAGTTCCACCCCGAGAGCGTCTTGACCGAAGGCGGCCACCAGATGATCCGCAACTTTCTGCAGATGTAGAGGCCGAGGAGAGAGCGATGCGCCGATTGAGTCCAACTTTCCGCATAACTTCCGCCGGAATCTTTGCGCTGGTTGCTTACATACTTTGCGCCCAAACTGTACCCGCTCCACAGGCCGCCGCAAGCGACGCCACTCCCATCGCTATCGTCCCGCTCGACAGCAAGAATCCTGACGCCGCGGCCAAGGTCACCGGCGCGCTGGAGGTCTCGCAGGGAAGGGCAGTGATCGTCGCCAGCGGCACAGTCACCTCCGGCAGCCAGACCACAGAAGTAGTGCTGCCCCATCGCGGCGTGCTGAGAGTCTGTGCCTCGACGACCGTCAAGCTGGCCGCCGACTCCAGCGTGCCCGCCAGCGAGACCCCCGGCCTGATGATGGCCATGGATCATGGGGCTCTGGAGATGAGCTTTGCCACCAGCGCCGCCAATGGGCGCAACGCCGACTTCCTGATGACTCCGGATTTTCGCATCCTTATAGGTGGCCCCGGCGCGGCAGAGGTCAAGGTGCGCCTGGGCCAGCACGGCGACACCTGCGTGGAGAATGCAGGAGTGAATGCGCCTTACGTGCTGGTGACGAGTGTTTTTGATGGCGGAAATTTTCGCGTGCAGCCCGGCCAGAGGGTGATGTTCGAGCATGGCAGCCTGCGCGAGGTGGTGGACAACGAGAAGGAGCCTTGCGGCTGCCCGCCTCCGCTGCATCCCGGCACGAATGAATTTCCGGTGGCGCAGAGCGCGGGCCTTGCGCCGCTGCCCAAGCCTGCTCCGAATGCGGTCTCTATAACTTCCGCACCGCCAGAGGCGCTTGAGCCGCTGGTCTACAACAGCGCCGACCACGCGGCAAAGCCCGCAGCCGAAGCAACTCCGGCAAACAGCGCAGCCGCAACTCAGCCCGCGGCAAAGAAAAAGTCCGGCTTCTTCGGCGGCATCGGGAAATTCTTCCGGCGGCTCTTCGGCGCAGAGTGAGTTACCGGTTCAATTACTGGGCGGCACGTCGGTGATGATTCGCGAGGTCGAACCGAAGCGGTGATAGTCGGTGAAGCTGACCTCATTGATGCGCAAAATCTCCCTATCGCTCATATCTCCTTTGCCATGAGACTTGGTCAAGGAGATCGCGATGCTGTGCACGGGGCAGATGTAGCTGTTGTCGCCGATCTCGACGGGGCCGTATTGCACCGAGATGGCTGCGCGCGTGATCGGGTCGGAGGGCTTAAGATCCGACTCGATGGTGACGCGTAAAACGACGCCAGTGGCTGGATCGAGATACAGGTTCCCGTGGTAGCTGGGCGTTCCGTGATAGCAGTCCTCGTCGACACCGGAGGGTATAGTGCCGGGACCGACATTGACAAGTTGTGAACCCTTCACATTGCAGTAATCCACCGAATAGTGGGAAGCAGCAGCCGGCACCTCGTAGTGATAGACGGCGACCGGGCCAGCGGCGCTCTGCTCCCAGTGGCTCCACTTCAGAATGCCCTTTGATGCGTCGGAGATGATGAATCTCAAGGCCGGGCCAAACTCACCGAACGAGGTCAGCCCCATAGGCGAAGGCTCGTTCTTGGGCTTGGCGCCAGAGGAATCCTGCTGACGGTCAAGGACCTCTTCTCCGTTGCGATAAGTAATATGGTGGCTGAAGGTTCCCGCCGAATGCAGATCCGTGTGCGGAGCCCAGCCGCTATGAGTCACCGACAGAGGGGTGTTATCGTAGCTGTCGGTAAGGCGCGTCGCCAGGAAGTCCGGCATATGGTGTAGAGTGACTCCGATAAAATTGATTGCGGATTTCAGCATGGTCCGCTGCGTGGCAATATCCGGCGGGGCCTTAGCGAGTATTTCGCCAGCCGGCGGCTCAAGAAATGCTGAGGAATCGGCAAGCAACTTCAAAGAGAGGACGGTCTTCGAGCCGGGCTTGAACTCCGTCGTAATGCTGTCCAGCGTAGGCTGGGTCAATTGCTCGGTCAATTCCAGGGAGATGAGCTGCTGTGCGCGATCGCCATCGTTCTTATTCTCGGCCTGCTGTGCTGCCAGAATTTCGTGCAACTGCGCGATGGTCACTTGGCGAACCACTGCCACGCAGGGAAGAGCGACAGTCATCAGGATGGTCAATAAAATGGATTTCCGCATGTCCTTCACCTCTGCAAGCCAGTTTACATCTCCCGCGCCCGCTCAATGGCCCGCATCACCGCCTTGGCCTTGTTGAGCGATTCCTGATACTCGAGCTCGGGTACTGAATCGGCGACGATGCCGCCGCCGGCCTGCATGTAGCCTTTGCCGCCGATGGCCAGCATGGAGCGAATGGCGATGCAGGAGTCGAGGTTGCCGCTGAAATCCGCGTAGAGCACCGCGCCGCCATAGGTTCCGCGCCGCGCAGGCTCCAGTTCCTCGATGATCTCCATGGCCCGCACCTTGGGCGCTCCCGAGAGCGTGCCAGCAGGGAAGCAGGCGCGCAAGGCGTCCACGGCGGTCAGTTCGGGCTTGAGCTTGCCCTCAATTCTGCTGACGATGTGCATCACGTGCGAGTAGCGCTCGACGAACATCAGACGGTCCACCTTCACCGAGCCGAACTGGCTCACGCGGCCCACGTCGTTCCGGCCCAGGTCTACCAGCATCACGTGTTCGGCGCGTTCCTTCTCGTCGGAGAGCATCTCCTCGGCCAGCGCCAGGTCTTCGGCCTCCGTGGCTCCGCGGGGGCGCGTTCCGGCGATGGGCCGGTACTCCACCTTGCCTTGATGCACACGCACCAGCATCTCCGGCGACGAGCCGGCCAACTCGAGGATCTGCGGCGCCGTGGGCGCTTTTTCCCTCTTGAAGAACTTCTGTGCGACGTCCGGCCGTCCGCCCAGGACCCCCTCCGGTGCAAAGCGCAGGAAAAACATATAAGGACTGGGGTTCACCGTGCGCAGGGCGCGATAGACCTGGAAGCTGTCAGCCTCCGGTACAACGTCGAAGCGCTGCGCGATGACGGCCTGAAAAATATCGCCTGCCTTGATGTACTCCTTAGTGCGGTTGACGGCGGAGAGAAAATCTTTTTTTGACGTACGATGCCTCACCTGCAGCTTGCCCTTGGCTTTGTGTTCGGCCAGATGGGGCAGCGGCTGGGAGAGCCGCTTTTCCAGCCGGTCGAGCCGGGCCACAGCTTTTTCATAGGCGTTGGCTGGCTTGCCGCGTGTCACATCGGCCGTTACCACCAGCCAGATCTCCTTGCGCACATGGTCGAAGGCCAGCACCTCGTCGAAGAAGAGCAGGCAGGCGTCGGGAACGCCCAGTTCGTCCTTGGCCAGCACGGGCAGCCGCTCGATCTGGCGCACCGCATCGTAGGAGAAGAATCCCACTGCTCCTGCGGTAAACGGTGGCAAGCCCTGGAGCCGCGCCGGCTTGTGGCCGCTGAGCGCGCGCTGCAGCACGGCGAAGATGTCGCCCTCGATCTGGACGACCTTGCGACCCTCGGTGATGGTAATATCGCGCCCTCGCGCGACAATCCGCTTGAAGGGAGCAAGGCCGATGAATGTATAGCGGCCCACCTGCTCGCCATTCTCTACCGACTCCAGCATGAAACATTCCCGCTCCGGCCATGCGGCGCGCAGAAAAGCCGAGACCGGCGTTTCCAGGTCGGCGGTCAGCGTGCGGCAGACGGGAACAAGCGTGTGTTCCTTGGCAAGCGCCAGAAACTCCTTGCGGCTGGGCTGGACCGAATTGGAAGAGGCTTTCACTGTTTCAGTGTAACGGGTGACTGCGCCGAAGGGCTTCCGCGTCTATCATGGTTGATGGACGCCTTCCCCGCAGCATCGCCGGGAAGGCAGGTAATCGGAATTGGAGAAATCTATGGCAACTGTAACCCTTGAGCAGGAGATCAATCCCTGGGAGGCCCAGGCGGCTCGATTTGACTTTGCGGCGCGCAAACTGAACCTGGAAGATGGTTTGTGGAAGATGCTGCGCATGCCCGCGCGCGAGCTGATCGTGCACTTCCCGGTCGCCATGGACAACGGCCACATGGAGATGTTCACCGGCTTCCGCGTGCAGCACTCCATTGCCCGCGGTCCCGGCAAAGGCGGCATCCGCTATTCCCCCGATGTGACCCTGGACGAAGTGCGCGCCTTGGCCAGTTGGATGACCTGGAAGTGCGCGGTGGTCAACATCCCCTTCGGCGGCGCCAAGGGCGGGGTCATCTGCGACCCCAAGAATATGAGCCGGGGCGAGCTGGAGCGCATGACCCGACGCTACACTTCGGAGATCATCGACATCATCGGGCCGGAAAAGGACGTTCCCGCGCCCGACATGAACACCAACGAGCAGACCATGGCCTGGGTCATGGACACCTACTCGATGCACCAGGGACACACGGTGACCAGTGTGGTGACTGGCAAGCCGTTGAACCTTGGCGGCTCGCGCGGCCGGACCGAGGCCACCGGACGTGGCGTGCAGGTGATCTGCGACGAGAGCATGCGCTACCTGAAGATGCCTATCGACGGCTGCCGGGTGGTCATCCAGGGCTTCGGTAACGTAGGCGCCAATGCCGCCCGCCTGATGATGGAGCGTGGTTACAAGATCGTCGGCATAGCGGAGTTCGACGGCGGCCTGTCGAACCCCAAGGGCATCGACATTCACCAGCTGTTGGACTACAAGCGCCGCAACAACACCATCCTGGGCTTTGGCGGAGCCGAGGCCACGCCCAGCGATGAGCTGCTGGTTTCCGATTGCGAGATTCTCATCCCCGCGGCTCGCGAGAACGTAATTACCAGCCGCAATGCAGGCCAGATCAAAGCTAAGATCGTTGTTGAGGGCGCCAACGGCCCCACCACCGCGGTAGCCGACGACATCCTGGCCGAGAAGCGCATCTTCATCATGCCCGATATCCTGGCCAACGCCGGCGGCGTAACCGCCAGCTACTTTGAGTGGGTGCAGGATCGCCAGGGCTACTTCTGGAAGGAGGCTGTCGTCAACGAGCAGATGGAGACCATCCTGCGCGACAGCTTCGACGATGTGGTGCGCTATTCCGAGGCCCACAACGTCAACAACCGCATCGCTGCCTACATGCTGGCCATCGACCGGGTGGCGCAGACCATTCGCCAGCGCGGCATCTACGCATAATCACCACCCGCGGTGGGGCAGACGCTCGCTATGCGCTCGCACGGATGATCACGGATCGGAGCGACTGCGATAACAACCAAAGCGGGATGGGTTACCGGCACATCCCGCTTTTTGTTTCTACGCGCGGCGCAAATCAGTGCTCGAAACAACGCTCCAGTCCGTAGTGCAATAATGGAGTCACGCCTCCAGAGAAGCGACATCGTGGCGCGACCGCATGAACCTGCCCAACTCCATCACCATGAGCCGCATCGTCATGATCCCGCTATTTCTGTGGATTCTGACGCCGCACTTCCCATGGCATGCGCATGGCGCGCAGGAGATAACTGCCTCGGTCCTGTTCGTGCTGGCCTCCATCACCGACGGCCTGGACGGCTATCTGGCCCGCAGACGAGGACAAGTCACCACCCTGGGCATGCTGCTGGACCCCATCGCCGACAAGATTATGGTGGCCGGCGCGCTGATTGCCCTGGTGGCCTACAACCCCGATGTTGTCAAGGTCTGGATCGTGGTGGTCATCATCGGCCGCGAGTTTCTCATCAGCGGTTTGCGCTCCATCGCTTCGTCGGAGGGTTTCACCATCCAGGCCAGCGACCTGGGCAAGCTCAAGACCGTTATCCAGATCGTGTGCGTGGTCTCAGCCATCCTCGCCCATGGCTGGAGCCAGTGGAAGATCGGCGGGCTCATTATTCCGGTCAGGTGGATCGCCATTGCCGCCATCTACTTCACGGTGCTGGTTTCCGCCATCTCCGCCATTGATTACTTTGTGGGTTTCTGGAAGCAGATTGACCACGCCAGCAAGGATCGCCGCAAGTCCTCCATACTCACCCGGCGCAAGAAAGCAAGCACTGCCTAACCGGCTCAGACTCAAGCCACGCCCTTTCAAAGCAAGTGAACGATTGCCTCGAAGGAGTTATGTCGCAGCCTGAAAAGTCCATATCGTGTTGCAGCCATGGCAACGTAGATGCTGCTGTCGTGGGCAGAGTCCTGCAAAGGCTCCGTGCTTTCGCGCCGTTATGCGACAATCCCCAAAAGACCACTTTTTCTATGAGAGCTTCCCCTCACTTTTCACTGGGCGTCGTTGCATTGATGCTGGCCGCACAACTCGCATGGCCACAAGCTCCAAATCCCTTTGTGCCAAATAATCAATCCTCGATTCCGCTGGTGCTGGCTGGCGGCACGGTGGTGGACGTGACGGAGTGGGGCAGAGCGGCGAAAGATCTCCCGGACGCCGTCGTCATCGTCCGCGACGGCCGCATCACGGATGTCGGTTCGCGCATGGCCGTCACCATCCCCAAGGGCGCGCGGGTCATCAACTGCAACGGCAAGTTTCTCATTCCCGGACTCATCGACGGTTTTGCCGGCATGAACTCGCAGGGCGAGGCCAACGCCTACCTTTATATGGGCGTCACCACCGTGGTCACTGTGAGCGACTTCCGCCGCGGCGTCATCGATATTTCCGCCTCACCCACACCACACCTCTATCTGATGGACTCGATCGGTTCAACTGACAACTGGAGCCTTTTGGCCAAGCGTCCGGAGTGGGCTCTCAAGCTCAGGGAGGGCACGCATCGGGCCGAGTTGAGCCCCGAAGACACCCTCCGCCAGCTCACCGACACTTCCCGACTGGGAACGCGCGCCCTTTGGCTGGGCCACAACATCACCGCCGCCAACGCCCAGTGGATCATCGCGCACGCCCATCAGATGGGTCTGGCCACCTATGGCGAATTCGTTGCCACACCCTACAATGTTGGCGTCGAGGCTGGCGTGGATGCGCTTGTCCACATGGGCCGCTATGAGTTGGGCGTTATCCCCGATGAGTTGCATCGGCCGCTGGTGGAAGACTCCGAGGGCATGGCCGCAACCACAGCCTACGACTACGCCGAGCGCGTGCCCCCCACAGACTCGCATCTGCGTGACTACGCCAGCTTCCTGGCTGCCCATCACGCCGCGCTCATGCCCACCTTCAGCGTTTATTACGCGCAGTTGCCGCAGCATCGCAACCTGTGGAAGGAGCCTGCCGCGGCTCTGCTCGATCCGGACCGCGTATACAACCACGCCAATCTCGAAACGGGAGAGATGGAGTATCCGCTCGCGTCCTGGACCCGGCATTTGCCCGCGGCGGGAGTGCGTTACATGGAAGAAACTCTGCGCAAAAAGTCCGACCAGTCGGTTCTGCGGCTGTGGAACATCAACGAGACTCTGTTCTCCGCATATCCGCACTACCTGGCCGCCTCCGGCGCGCCGGTACAGGGTTCCTTGCCCGGCATCTCCATGCACACCGAGCTGGAACTGCTCGTCCGCCTGGGACTTTCGCCGCGCGAAGCGCTGGCCGCCGCCACCAACAATTACAGCCTCCAGTTCAACTGGAACGAATTGGGGCAAATCACCCCTGGACGCCGGGCAGACATATTAGTTGTCGATGCCGACCCCACGTTGAATATCTGGAATGCCCGTCGCATTTCCGTCCTCATCATGGACGGCAATGTGATCGATCGAGAAAAACTGCTGGACCTGAAACACTGAAACTTGCCCGCTCAATTGATTCAGCTTCCCAGCCGATAAGAGAATAGGAACGCCGTGCATCGGTTAACGTAGAAATAGGCAGGAGCGTTGCGCGAACTTCCCCATAGCCATGACTGACTCCCCATCCCGGCTCTTTCCGCCGCATCGGCGGCACAATACGGGCCTCATGCTTATCGCCGCCTTCAAACTGGGACAAGCCCTGCTCTTTTTTGCCATGGGCGTGGGCCTCTTTCGCCTGTTGCATAAGGACATAGGCGATGTGCTGGAAAAGCTGGCCAACCACCTGCGCTTCAACCCCGAGTCGAAGTTCATCAACTTCCTCCTGTTCAAGTCCTCTATTCTCGATAAACGGCTCCTGAAGCGGCTCGTTGAGGTCGTCTTCATTTACGCCGGCCTCGATCTGGTGGAGGGAATCGGCCTGTATCTCGAAAAGACCTGGGCCGAATACCTCACCCTGGCCATTACAGCCTCCTTCCTGCCCTGGGAGGTCTTCGAGATCTTCCGTCGGCTCACGCTGGTCCGCGTCAGCCTGCTGACGGTGAATGTATTGGTATTCGTTTATCTCTTGAAGCTGGTGTTGACGCGCGCAAAGCGTAATCACCATACCGGTAGCAGTCCGCAGAACGAGTAACGAAGGCTTGTTGAGGATAGAAGCACAAATAATTACGACTTTCGCTTTTTGTTCTCTATCACAGGCGACTGCTCCTGTCAATTGCCTGACCCAAAGCGATAACTACTACATATTGAGGTAGCTGAAGTCGATTAGCCTATTAGTTGTATATCTAATAATCGTCTTCCCGTTTGCCAACATTCCAACATTTTTATTTCACATTCCAGCGATTTTTCTCTCGACGTGCGCACCAAAGCACGGTACTATTCCGTCTATGGAGTCAAACAGAGTAAAAAGGAGCGTCTCGGAGTCCAAAGGAGCAGAAGTGCTGTTCTGGCTCATCTGCAAGTCTAATCGCCTTTTCTCCGTTTCGAACAGTTATTAGGTGACTTATCGGCAGAGAGAACCAGCCTTGCAAACCACATCTGGCCGGCTGTGGCAAGGCACAAGCGGTGGCAGGAGAGACGGAAGAGGCTGACAGGTATGGATGCGTTTCGCGGTAATCATCCGGCAAAGGTCGAAGATGGCGGGAGACTCAAACTTCCCGGTCCGTTCAAGAAAATTGCGGATGATGCGCAAGTTACGCAGTTCTATATCACCTCGATGGATGGCCTGAGCGCGCAGATTTGGCCATTGCCGGAGTGGGAAAAGCAGGAAGCGCTCTTGGCCGAATTAAGCGCCACGGACGATGCAGCGGAAAAATATCTGGACCAGACCAGTTATTACGGCCAGCAAGTGGAAATGGACAAACAGGCTCGCGTGCAACTGCCGCAGATTTTGCGCGGAACAGCCAGTCTGGATGCGGAAGTTGCGGTTCGCGGCAAGTTGAATCACCTGGAAGTTCACAACCTCAAGAACCTTGAAGAGAGTTTGAAGGTGAATGCGTTGACACCCGAGAATCGCCGGACGTTAGCGCCGATTCTCAAGCCGCGCAATGTACAGGGATGACCCCTAAGGGGGAGCGCATGACGAAAACGAACGAAAGACATGCGCCGGTGCTCTTTGAAGAAGCGATTGAATTTCTCCGCGTGCGTCCAGGGTCCACGGTGGTGGACTGCACGCTGGGTCTGGCCGGGCACGCAGCCGGGATTGCTAAGTTGCTGGGAGCTGAAGGGCATCTGATCGGCTTTGAATGGGATCTCGAAGCTATGGAATTGGCCAAAGAGAAGTTAGACATGGTTTGCGGGGAGTTAGGCAGCCATGCGCCGCGAGTTACTTTGATCGGCGAAGCGTTCAGCTCAATCGCACGTCATTTGCAACCGGCTTCGGTAGATGCTTTGATCGCGGATTTTGGAGTTAGCAGTCTGCAACTGGACGAGCCTGCAAAGGGATTTAGTTTCATGGCGGACGGTCCGTTATTGATGCGCATGAGTTCATGCCCCGGACTAACCGCCGAACAAGTGGTAAATGAGGCCAATGAAAGTGAGCTAGCGGACCTTATTTACGAATACGGAGAGGAAAGGAGGTCGCGGAGAATCGCCAGAGCCATAGTTCGCGGGCGGCCTGTTACAACTACGGGTCAGTTAGCTCGAATCGTAACATCAGCCGCCCCGGCTATGAAACATGAGCGAATAAGTTCAGGAGTTGTGAAAACATTTCAGGCGATCCGTATTCATGTAAATCAAGAGTTAGATGAGATTCGCGCTTTGCTGGAGGCCGCGCCAAAGTTGCTTAAGCCCTCCGCAAGATTAGTGGCCATAAGCTTTCACTCGCTGGAAGACCGCATCGTAAAAGACAGTTTGCGCGAGGGCGCGCGGCAGGGAATCTGGGAAATTCTCACTAAGAAGCCGGTTATTGCTGGCGAAGAAGAGTTAGAACGCAATCCGCGCTCCAGAAGCGCGAAGCTCAGGGCGGCGGAAAGGACAGCCGGCAACTAGAGGCTGAGGAGGCAATTATGGCGGCATGTGCAACAACCTATCTCGACGCTGGAAAAAGCTGGAGCGCGCGCATCGCCGAGCGCAATGCGGAACTGCTGGCCCTGCAAGCTCAGCGGAGACGTTGCATGCGCACGCCGGAGTTTACCTTCCCCAAGAACTTTGACAACAGCCGCCTGGTCAAGGCGCCCGATCCGGCGCGCACTCGCCAGATTCGGCTGTTCTCCGCGGCCTGCACCATTCTTTTATCGTTGTTCATGATCTATGGCTTGCAGCACTTCAGCGCCATCGAAGGCGGTTACCGCATTGAGTCGGAGAAGCAGCTGCGTGATCAATTGCGCGAAGAGAATCGAGAGCTGCGCCTGACGGAGGCTCAGCTTACGCAGCCGGGCCGCATCGACAGAATGGCCCGTGAGCTGGGCCTTGCCGAGCCGCAGCCGGGCCAGGTAGTTCATCCCGCTGCCGCGCTTGACGCCTCCGCTCCAGCCCTTGCGCAGGCTGTTCCTCAAAGAACCGCTGACAGCTTCTAGAAGTTAGCAGCTAAGAGCTAATCACGGAGCGATTGCAAATGCCGTTTGCCGTCCGACCCAGCCGGAATCATAACCCCGCGCCGCGCGTGATGCCTCTCAAGCGGGCGCGCTTCTGGCTTATCTGTCTGTTTTTTCTCTCCTGGGCCATTCTGATTGCTGTTCGCCTGTTCTGGCTTCAAGTGGTGCACCACGGCGAATTCCTGGAGCGCGCCAGGCAACAGCAGCAGCACACCTTCGATGTGGCCCCGCAGCGTGGCGTGCTCTATGACCGCAACCTGCGCGAGATGGCCATGACGGTGCAAGTGGACTCCATCTTTGCCGTGCCTACCGAGATTGCGGATAAGCAAGCGGCCGCCCATGCTCTGGCCGCAATCGTCCATGCGGACCCCAATGATGCATCGACTACCGAGGAGCAGATTGCAGCCCGCCTGGATGCGGCGCGCAACTTTGCATGGGTCGCCCGCCGCGTCACAGCGGAGACTTCGGCGCGTGTCAAAGATCTAATTAAGTCGCAAGATCTCAAGGGCATCTATTTTCAGAAGGAGTTTCAGCGTTTCTACCCGGACAACGAGATCGCCGCGCAAGTTCTGGGCTATGTGGGCGTGGACGACAAAGGCCTGGGAGGCCTGGAGCAGAAGTTTGAGCCGCAGTTGCACGGCGTTCCCGGCCGCATGTATACGGCCCTGGATGCGCGCCGCCACGTGCTCGGTTCCAGCGAGCGTGAACCCCAGCCGGGCCGCAACCTGGTGCTGACCATCGACGAGAATATTCAGTTCATGGCTGAGCGGGCGCTGGACCACGCGATGGAGCGCACTCATGCGGCCAACGGCACCGTGGTCGTCCAGGACGTGCATACCGGCCAGATTATGGCGCTGGCCATCCGCCCCACCTTCAATCCCAACCTTTTCCGCCACGCCACGCCGGAGATGTTGCGTAACCACGCCGTCAGCGATGTCTACGAGCCGGGGTCGACCTTCAAGCTAATTGCCTACGCGGCGGCGCTCGATCAGCATCAGGCCGCGCCCGATGACATAGTAGATTGCCAGGGCGGCAAGATTACGCTGGCGGGCCGCGTCATTCACGATAACCAGGGCGAACACTTCGGAGTGATTCCCGTGCATAAAGCGCTGGAAGAATCCAGCGATGTGGGCGCCATCAAAATGGCGCTGAAAGTTGGCCAGGACCGCTTCTACCAGTACATCCGCGACTTCGGCTTCGGGAGCCGAAGCGGCGCGGAGATGCCCGGCGAAACCCGCGGCCTGCTTCAGTCGGTGAACAAATGGAGTCCTTCATCCATCGGTTCAGTCGCTATAGGCCAGGAGATCGGCGTCACGCCGATTCAGCTTGTTTCCATGGTTTCTACCATTGCCAATGGCGGCGTTTATCTGCCGCCGCGCGTGCTGATGCCGGGACAGGTGGATGGCGACGCCAATGGCCACTCTGCCACAGCGCCAAAAGAGTCTGCCGCACCGCAAATGCTCAAACCAGGCGGCGAGCTGCCAGATCCACTGCCTCCCGGAGCGCACCGTGTTCTCTCCACAATGACCGCCGCTCAAATGCGCAAGATGATGGAGGGCGTGATCCTCTACGGCACCGGCAAAAGGGCGCAACTCAACGGCTACTCCTCCGGAGGCAAGACCGGCACGGCGCAAAAGATCGATCCAGCCACCGGCCTCTACTCGAAGACCATGCACATTGCTTCGTTTGCCGGCATCGCGCCGGTTAATAATCCGGTCATCGCCGTGGCCGTCATTATCGATTCACCCCAGGGAGATTATTACGGCGCCACTGTCTCCGCGCCAGTCTTTGCCGAGGTGGCGCAGCAGGTCCTCGAATATCTCGCCGTGCCCCACGACATCGATCTGCGCCAGCACCGCGCTTTAACCAAGGCCGATTTGCAGGTGAAAGAAGACGATGCTCATGCGCAGAGCGCCGACATCAACGCCCTATATGCCGCGGCCAACGACCTGCCCAGCGACGACCCCCTGCGGGGGGGCGGACCAGAAGCCCTGCGCGCATCCGCCAGCCAGCCTGTGCCCTCAACCCTGCCTGCCGCTGCAGAAGCATCGCAACCCAACGCGCAGCTCCCGGCCGCTGCCGCTTATACCAAGCCCGTCGCCCTGCAGCCGCAGCAGGCCACCAAAGCGGTCATCGTTGCCAGCGAAAAAACTCTGCGCGTTCCCTCGCTCATCGGACTGCCGGTTCGCAAGGTCATCGAGCAGGCCGCCGCAGCCGGCCTTGAAGTGCAAATCACCGGCAATGGCACGGTGAGCGAACAAGCCCCTGCTGCCGGAACCATGGTCGCGCCTGGAACCAAGATTGTGGTTCGCTGCGGACGATGAGGCGCTTTACGCAAATCGTATGTCTACATATCCTCCGGCCAGCGGCGGGTTGCTTCCAGCGACTGGCCCGTTTCCAGAAGAGATTTGAGGCTGGAAAGGATCGGCGGCCAACCGGACGAAACAGCCTTGATCAACTCCGATTCCTTCATGTCCATTTCATGAGTAACGGTGAGCTTGACGGCCTCGCCATTCTGCTCGAGATCATAAGTCAGGCGGGAGTAGCCCTCGGCGCGTAAATCGTCGTCGAGCTCATGACGCCAGGTGAGAACCATGCGTTTCTGGGGCTCAACCGCAATAATCTCGCCGCTATCGGCCGTACGCCCGTCGGGTGTCACAATCCGCCACGATGCCTCCGGCTTCCATTCCGACTCCTGCGTTGTATTGCACCAGTACTGCCGGGTGAATTCCGGCTCCGTCAGTGCCTGCCACAACTTTTCTGCCGTGGTGCGAATGTAGGTCACATAAATGAATTGAGAATCAGCCACCGGTTATAGCCTCCATCCATATAGGGTTCTGGAATTGCGCGAAATCCATGAAAGCATCTTACAACCAATTCCGGTAGATTGAAGCGCAACAAACTACAATGGAATCCGTGATGCACTGGAAAGAATTGATTGCGGAAGTTACGGCGGTGGGCGCGGGCGGAGACTCCAGCCAGCCGGTGACAGGTGTCGAGTACGACTCGCGCAAGGTGCGCCCCGGCGCAGTTTTTGTCGCCATGAAGGGTGGCTCGACCGACGGCAACCGCTACGTCGAGAAGGCCATCGTCGCGGGGGCTTTGGGCGTCATTACCGACTCGTCGCAGATGTTCGACCATCTGCTGGTCTTCGCTCCGGGGCTGCCGATCCTGGAGGTCGAGCACGGACGCCGCGCGCTGGCCCAGGCTTCAGCAGCGTTTTTCGGCCACCCGGAGCGCCGACTCGCGGCCACGGGAATTACCGGCACCAATGGCAAAACGACCACGGCGTTTTTGACCGAGGCACTGCTGAATGCCGCTGCACGCATAACCGTGCTCGTCGGCACCATCGAGTACCACGTCGCCGGCGAAGTGCGCCCATCTGTTCACACCACTCCCGAATCGCGCGATCTATTTGAGCTAATGGCCGAGGGAGTTGCTCGTGGAGCCACCGAGCTGGTCACCGAGGTCTCCAGTCACGCCCTCGATCAGGGCCGGGCGGCTGGGGTCAACTTTGACGTGGCCGTCTTCACCAATCTCACCCGCGACCACCTCGACTATCACGAAACGATGGAGAAGTATTTTGCCGCCAAGCGGCTGCTCTTCGACGGCACGGTCTATCCGGCTCCGCGCGTCGCCGTAATTAACGCGCACGACCCGCGCGCACACGAACTTTCTGCCGCAGCGGCGAAGGCAGGCGCCGAGATTCGCACATACGGAATTGGCCAGGGAGACTGGCGCGCCGCCGCCCACACGCTCACGCCCTCCGGCGCGGTGCTCGAACTCGAAACCCCGGCGGGCGCGGCCAAAGTTACATCGCGGCTGGCTGGCGAGGTGAATATTCTCAACCTGCTGGCTGCCTTTACCGTGGCTCACGCGCGTGGCGTGCCCTTTGACGATCTGGTCGAGTTTGTTCCTTGCCTCCAAACTGTTCCCGGACGCTTTCAATCCGTCGATGCTGGCCAGCCCTTCACGGTAATCGTGGACTACGCCCACACCGACGACGCGCTGCTCAATCTAACAGCTCTTGCCCGGCAGATGACGGCGCGGTCCGGTGGCCGCGTCATCACGCTCTTCGGCTGCGGGGGCGACCGCGATCGCACCAAGCGGCCGAAGATGGGCCTGGCCGCGGGCCAGGGAAGCGACTTTGTGGTGGCCACCAGCGACAATCCCCGCACCGAGGAGCCGCTGGCGATTCTGGCTGAGATTGAGCCGGGACTGAAGGCGAGTCACGCCCGCTACATTATCGAGCCGGACCGCACCACTGCCATTCGCCTGGCGCTTCAGGAAGCAAAAGCCGGCGACGTGGTTCTGCTTGCCGGCAAAGGCCATGAGAAGGTGCAGATTCTAGGCTTCACCACGATTCCTTTTGACGATGTCAAGATTGCTCTTTCGGCGCTCGGCGAAATGGGCTATGGTGAAATCGGATGAAACTCACACTTGCAGAAGCGGCCATTGGCGCGGGCGCGGTGTTGGAGGCGCCGGCCAGCGTGGCGAATGCTGGAGCACTGGTGGCGCGCGGTTACTCGATTGATTCGCGCACCGTGGCCGAGGGCGAGCTGTTTTTCGCTGTGCGAGGCGAGCGGCACGACGGCCACGATTTCGTTGCCGCCGCTATCGAACGCGGCGCCGTGGCCGCGGTGGTTTCGCGCGCGCGGGTCGCCACCCTGCCTGACGTCGCGCTGGCCGCGCCGCTGCTCATCACCGAAGACCCGCTCATCGCCCTCCAGGCCCTGGCCGCGCATGTTCGCCGCCAGTGGGGCAAGCGCGTGGTGGCCGTCACCGGCTCGGCTGGAAAGACGACCACCAAGGAAGCGATTGCCGCTACTCTCGGTGCAAAATTCAATGTCTTCAGGTCCCAGGGCAATCTCAACAATGCCTTTGGCCTGCCTCTGCAACTGTTGCGCCTCGAACACGAGCACGAGGTTGCGGTCATCGAGATGGGCATGAACCACCCCGGTGAAATCGCAGCCCTGGCGCTAATAGCCGCGCCTGACTGGGGCGTAATCACCAACGTGGGCACGGCGCACATTGAGAACTTTGCCGATGGCCAGGCCGGCATTGCCCGCGCGAAATTCGAGTTAGTAGACGCGCTGCCGGATAACGGTGTGATCTTTCTCAACTGCGACGACCCCTACGTCTCGCAATTTGGCCGCGACTTTCACGGACGTGCGATTTATTTCGGCGCTGCTCCCATTGCCAATGTGCAGCTTCTCGAAGCGAGGGAGGATATGGCCGGCCTGCATATACGCTATCGCGACGGTGAGAGCAAGGGACAGATCACGCTCAACCTGCTGGGAGCGCACAACGCAATGAATGTCCTGGCCGGTATGGCGGTCGCGCTCGAAGCTGGGGTTGATCTGGAGGCAGCCGCCGCCGCGCTCCAATCGCTCACGGCCGGCGACAAGCGTGGTCAGGTCATCGAGGTTGCTGGCGCTACGATTCTCAACGACTGCTACAATTCCAACCCCGAGGCGCTGCGCTCCATGATTCGCACCCTGGCCGCGCGGCCCGCCAAGCGCAGGATTCTGGTGGCCGGCGAAATGCTCGAGATGGGCGAACGCGGTCCCGCGCTGCATGCCGAAGTTGGACGCACTGCCGCCGAGGCCGGACTCGACCTGGTCGTCGGCGTTCAGGGCAACGCCGAACACCTGGCCGCTGCCGCCTGCAAAGGCGGAGTGGCCGCGTTGTTTCTGCCCGATGCCCAGGCCGCCGGCCGATGGCTCAAGCAGAATCTGCGCAAAGGCGATGTGGTGTTGGTGAAAGGTTCCCGCGGCGTGCATCTGGAGCGGGCTATCGAGGCGATCAAAAACTGAATTTCAGTTGGGGAGTGGAAGTGAATTTTCGGAGATTGAGCGGTTGCATCGCGCTGTTTGTGACTCTCGCTTTTACTGCTTGGCTTGCGGCTCAGAAACCGCCGTCCTGGACCAGGCCGTTTCCGCCGCACCACATTGCGGGCAATCTCTATTACGTCGGCAGCGAAGAACTCGCGTCGTACCTGATCGTCACGCCGCAGGGAAACATTCTCATCAACAGCAGCTTTGAAGAGAACGTTCCGCTCATCAAAAATAGTGTAGAACAGCTAGGCTTCCGCTTCGCCGACATCAAAATCCTGCTCATCAGCCACGCTCACAACGACCATTGCGCGGGTGCCGCGCTGGTGAAGAAGCTCACCCGGGCGAAGTATTTTGTGATGGACGCCGATGTGCCGGTGGTGGAATCGGGCGGCAGGGAGGACTTTCAATACGGCGCCCAGCCGGAGATGTGGTTTCCGCCCATGAAAGTTGACCATGTGCTGCATGACGGCGATAAGGTCAGTCTGGGAGATGTTGTGTTGACGGCCCACCTTACCGCGGGCCACACCAAAGGAACGACGACCTGGACCCTCGATGAAACCGATGCTGGCCGCACTCTCCACGTGGTCATCATCGGCAGCCCGAACGTGAATTCTGGATACAAACTAGTAGACAATCAGGCCTATCCGCAGATCGCTGCGGACTACCATCATGGTTTTCAGGTGCTCAAGAGCCTGCCCTGCGACGTTTTTCTCGGCGCTCATGGCAGCTACTTCGGAATGAAAGAGAAATACACGCGATGGAAGCAAGGAGACCGCGACGCCTTCATCGATTCGGCAGGCTACCAGAGTTACATCGCAGACCGCGAGCAGGCATTCGATGCCGAGTTGAAGCGGCAGGAGGCGGGAAAGCCGTAGCGGCGCCATGGAAATCTCTGTCATTCTTGCGCATCCTGACCGCGGCAGCTTCAATCATGCCATCGCTCATGATGTCTGTCGCACCCTTGAAAGCGGCGGACACACGGTCAACTTTCATGACCTGTATGAAGAGGGCTTTAATCCGCTGCTGCCAGTGTCCGAATTAGACACGAAGGCGCAGCCGTCACAGGAGATGGCCGGCTACTGCGACGAGTTGCGGCGTTCGGATGGATTGGTCATCGTTCATCCCAACTGGTGGGGCCAGCCGCCGGCGGTGATGAAGGGATGGATCGATCGCGTCTTTCGTCCCGGTGTAGCCTACAGTTTCCAGGAGGGCGATAATGGCGAGGGTGTGCCGATAGGCTTATTGCGGGCGCAGACGGCGATTATCTTCAATACCTCGAATACTGAGACGGAGCGCGAGATGCGTGTGTTTGGCGACCCGCTCGACCGGCTCTGGAAAAAATGCATTCTGGAGTTTTGCGGCGTCAAGAACATTATCCGGGAGACCTTCAGCATCGTGATAACCAGCACGCCCGAGCAGCGAACCGCATGGCTGCGCCGGGTGGAAGAGACAGTGAAAACGAATTTCTGTACTTAATCAGGCTACTTGGAATGTATCCGCTTCATGGAAGCTGCCACAGTGCGCGATTTCCACGCCCCCGCCGCCCCCATCCTAGTAAAATCAAGCTGAAACCAGCCTCACGCCGGCTCAGGAGGCCTTTTGTTCTACTGGCTGCTCTACGAAAAGCTCTTTCCGTTCTTTCATCCATTCCGCGTATTTCGCTACCTCACCTTACGGACCGCCTTTGCTTCTCTCACGGCGCTGATGATCACGCTGTTTATCGGGCCCTGGGTGATTAAGAAGCTGCGCCAGTTTCAGATCGGCCAATTTGTGCGCAACGATGGGCCAAAGTCACACCAGAAGAAGACCGGCACTCCTACCATGGGCGGCGTGCTGATTATCATTGCCATTTTGCTGCCCACGGTGCTGTGGAGCGACCCCGCAAACCCCTTCGTCTGGATTGCCGTCTTTTCTACCCTGGCTTTTGGCGCAGTTGGTTTTGCTGACGACTACATCAAGGTTATCCAGAAGAGAAGCCTGGGCCTGACCGTGCGTGCCAAGCTTTTCTGGCAAGGCCTCGCCGGGGCAACGATAGCGGTTTCCCTGGTGATTCTGGATAAGTTCAAGCTCTTCTCCACGCAGTTGACCATGCCGTTCATCAAAAGCTGGCGTCCTGACCTGCTCTGGCATGCGTGGCCCAGCACCATCCCCCACCTGGGCCTGCTGGCCTTTCTGCCCTTCATCGCTTTTGTCATCTTCGTGCTGATCGGTACGTCCAACGCCGTCAATCTGACCGACGGACTGGACGGTCTGGCCATCGGATGCACCATCGTCGCTGCTGGCGCGCTCACCTTACTCACTTACGTCAGCGGCCATGTGGTCTTTGCCGACTACCTCGAACTCCAGCGCATGCCCATGGTTGGCGAGCTCACCGTTTTTTGCGGCTCCATGGTGGGCGCCTCCATCGGCTTTCTCTGGTACAACGCTCATCCGGCGGAGATCTTCATGGGCGACGTGGGTTCGCTGGCCCTGGGCGGGGCCATCGGAACGGTGGCCATCATCATCCGCCAGGAGATGCTGCTGCCCTTTATCGGCGGCATCTTCGTCCTCGAAGCGGTATCCGTTATCCTGCAGGTGGGCAGCTATAAGTTCCGTAACAAGAAGCGAATCTTCAAGATGGCCCCCCTGCATCATCACTTCGAACAACTGGGCTGGAGTGAATCCAAAACTATCGTGCGCTTCTGGATCGGCGCCCTGGTGTTTGCATTGTTTGCACTCACCACCCTGAAATTGCGTTAAACAAGGCCCAGACAGGGCACAATAAGAAGATTGCGAGCCTGAGGAAAAGACCCGATGATGGAACTCAAAGGCAAAAAAGTTCTGGTCGTCGGACTGGGTAAATCCGGTCTGGCGGCGGCGTTGTTTCTGCGCCGGCGCGGCGCCGTGGTCACCGTCTCCGACGTACGCTCGGCCGATCAATTGGCCAAAGAAATTCCTGCCCTCATCGAAGAGGGCATCATGGTCGAGACCGGCGGCCACGGCCTGCTCACCTTCCGCCGCCAGGACCTGATTGTTGTCAGTCCCGGCGTGCCGCTGGACACCCCCGAGCTGGCGCAGGTAAAGAGCTTCGGTTTGCCGGTGATCGGCGAGTTGGAGCTGGCCGGCCGCTTCCTCAAAGGCAAGATCCTGGCCGTCACCGGCTCCAACGGAAAGACCACCACCACCACGCTGCTGGGCGAAATCCTTGCGGCTGCCGGACTGCCCACCCTGGTTGGCGGCAACATCGGCGTTCCGGTCGTGGCCCTGATTGACTCCAGCACCGATGAAAGCTGGTCGGTCCTGGAGGTCTCCAGCTTCCAGCTCGAAACCACGGAGCAGTTCCATCCATCCATCGCCGTGATTCTCAACATCACTCCCGACCACCTGGACCGCCATGGCAGCTTTGAAAATTATTGCGCGGTCAAGGAGCGCATCTTTGCCCAGCAGACTGCCGAGGACTTCCTGGTGCTGAACGCCGACAATCCGCGCACCGTCAAGGCCGCCGCGCGCCCAGCCGCAAGGGTCTATTGGTTCTCTGTAGAGCATCCGGTCGAACAGGGAGCCTGGTTGGAGTCGGGGTATGTGGTCTATCGCGCCTCTGTGGATGCAACCACGGAAATAGTAATGCCGCTGAAAGGCATTCCGCTCAAAGGCGCGCACAACGTGGAGAACGTACTGGCCGCGGTGGTTGCCGCGCGTCTCGCCGGGGTATCGGCCGATGTGATTTGTCGCGCCGCCGAGAAGTTTCAGGCCGTCGAGCATCGCCTGGAATACGTGGCCACCATTAACGGCGTCGAATTCTACAACGACTCCAAGGCCACCAATGTGGACGCCACTGCCAAGGCTGTCGCTGCCTTTAGTGGCGGCATTCATCTCATCCTGGGCGGCAAGGACAAGAACTCCGACTACACCCAGCTCTCCGATCTGCTGCGCCAGCGGGTGAGCGCGGTATATACCATTGGCGCGGCAGCGGCGAAGATTGAATCGCATCTGCGCGGCGTGGTCTCTATCCACTCCTGCGAAACCCTGGACAAGGCCGTCAAGGCCGCCGCCTCGTCCGCGCGTCACGGCGAAGTAGTGGTGCTGGCCCCCGCCTGTTCCAGCTTTGACCAATTTGAAAACTACGAGCAGCGCGGTCTCGTTTTCAAGCAACTCGTCAAGGAATTGAAGGGTTGATCCATGGCTAAGCGCGTCGGGGGAGATAAATGGATGTTCTTCTCGACCGTGCTGCTCGTCGTGGTGGGGCTGGCCATGGTCTTTTCCGCTTCGGCGGTCGTGGCACAAGAGCGCTATCACTCTCCCTACACCTTCGTTGGCAAGCAGGCTCTCTGGGCTCTGACCGGTTTGGTGGCCATGATCTTTCTTTCGCGCCTTGACTACACGCTCTATAAATCCCGGCGCTTCATCTTTTCCGCGCTCTCCGTCACTATCTTCCTGCTGGTGCTGGTATTTTTCGTCCCCGGCTCGCACAATACCCACCGCTGGATTCGCTTTGGCGATTTCTTCACTCTACAGCCCTCGGAGATCGCCAAACCCGTGATGGTCCTCTTCCTGGCCTGGTTTCTCTCCACACGGCTCGACAAGATCAACCAATGGAGAACTCTTTGGCGCGCCAGCCTCGTTCCGCTGGTTTTTATCGCTCTGGTGGTTCTCGAACCCGATCTGGGCACCGCGTTGGTCATGGCCGGCGTCACGGTCATGATGCTGTATCTGGCCGGCCTGAATTGGAAGTTCGTGATCGGCGGCCTCTGCGCTGCGTTGCCGATTCTGCTCTGGGAGCTTATTGCGGTTTCCTGGCGCCTCCAGCGCATCCAGGTCTTCGCGCGTTTCATTCTGCATCCCATCTGCGATCTCAAGGATCTCAAGGAGGCAGGAGCCGCCGGCTACCACACATGCCAATCGCTGATCGCCGTTGGCTCGGGCGGCTTGGCCGGGCTCGGCTTCATGGATGGCCAGCAAAAGCTCTTTTTTCTACCCGAACCCTACAACGACTTCATCTTCGCCAACATCGCCGAAGAGATGGGCTTCCTCGGAGCCATCTCCCTCCTCATTCTCTTTGCGTTCTTCGGCTATCGCGGCCTGCGCACCGCCTTCCGTTCCCATGACCCCTTTGCCCGCCTCACCGCCTTCGGCATCACCATGACCATCCTGCTGCAGGCCTTCTTCAACATCAGCGTGGTCATCGCCCTGCTCCCCACCAAGGGTATTCCCCTGCCGCTCATCTCCTCCGGAGGAACCTCGCTCGTCTTCACCCTGGCCTCCATCGGCATCCTGCTCAACATCAGCCGGAAGGTGGATTGATGTCTCATCTGCGCGTACTCCTCGCCGGCGGCGGCACCGGAGGCCACATCCTTCCGGCGCTGGCCGTGGCGCGACACTCGGCGGAAGAGTTCTCTGTGGGCGAGGTGGTTTACAGAAAATTACGCCAAATTTGCTTACACTGGCTTTGTACAGTTCAAAAGGGCGTCGGTTTCTTTTTGGGATGGATTCGCCTCAGATTCGCTTGCAATAGGCAGAATTCACCGCTAACCACCTTTAGAATGACGATTTTGCAAATAACTCCTTTGTTTTGACGATTTTACAGCGCAACCCTGTCTGTAAGCTCAAGAAAACAAGGAATTTGCGTCCAAAATACGGGTGGGGGTACCCCCACCGCGCCGCAAGTTCTGTCCCGGTACAATGGAGATGAAAATCTCTCCTGAAAGGCGTTAATTTGGCAACCCTGCGCGTACTCATCGCCGGAGGCGGCACCGGAGGACATATCCTCCCAGCGCTGGCCGTGGCTCGCGAGCTGGTCGCCCGCCACGATGCCGAAATTCTCTTCGTCGGCACGGCGCGCGGCATGGAGTCGCGCCTCGTCCCCGAGGCCGGATTCGAATTGAGACTTGTGGATGTCGGCCAGCTCAAGAACGTCTCGCTCGTCACCCGCCTGCGCACGCTGATGAATCTACCCCGCAGCATCTACGCATGCAAACGAATAATCCGCGAGTTCCAACCCAACGTTGTCTTCGGCGTGGGCGGATACGCCTCCGGACCGGCGATGGCAGCGGCCCTGCGGCTCAAAATCCCCACCATGGCCTTCGAGCCTAACGCGGTGCCCGGCCTCGCCAACCGCCTGGTGGGCAAGCGCGTCCAGGCTGCGGCAGTCAACTTTCCTTCAGCCGCAAAGTGGTTCCATAACGCCGAGGTCACCGGCATTCCCGTGCGGCAGGAGTTCTTCACGCTAGCTCCGCCACCCGCTAACACCGCCCATCTTTTAATTTTCGGCGGCTCGCAGGGCGCGCGCATCTTCAACGAGCATCTGCCCCGGATCATTCCGGCGTTGCTGGATGCCGTTCCCAACCTCACCGTTCTGCACCAGAGCGGCGTGCTCCACTTCGAAGTGACACAGGCCGCCTACGCCGCCAGCGGCGCAGACCCAAAGCGTTGGCAGGTCAGGCCATTTCTCGACGATATGCCCGCCTGTTTTGCTCAGGCCACGCTGGTCATGGCCCGCAGCGGCGCTTCCACGGTGGCCGAACTGGCTGCCGCCGGCAAGCCCGCCCTGCTGGTTCCCTTTGCCGCCGCCGCCGACGACCACCAGCGGCGCAACGCCGAGGAGATGGTTAAGGCCGGCGCCGCCCTCCTGCTCGACGAATCCGATCTCGACGCGCCCGGCAAGCTGCTGGCCGCCCTCACC
>JBKQPC010000010.1:0-23888 GCA_052145195.1 Occallatibacter sp.
ACCGGAATATACGGCGAACCGAGCGCGGCGGGCTCGCAGTCCGCCTCCGAACGGCTGGAATCGCGCTGCGATTGCACGGCGCCTTTGGGCGCGGCAGGCTGCTCGGAGGCGTACAGGCCGGTAGTCAAAAGGATTAGTCCTGCCAACACTGTTGCGCATTGAATAACAGAAAATATGGACCTATGTCGGCTCATGCTCATATCCGTCTCTCCTATTCATACGTGCCGGATAGCTCGATGAACGTGCCCCCGTGAAACAGCATATTACGGTGAAGTTGTCCAATGATTCCGGTGATGTGGGGCACTCGTCTTACTTTCGATCACGGAACAAAACGGCAACAAAAGTCAGACCCTGGAACTGATTGTGGAAGATCCTTCAGTGAGTGTATCAGGACCAGGGAAAGCGCATGCTCCCAATGATGCAATGTCACCCCATACGTCTGCTCAAGACGTTGCCACGATAATCGCGAGTCGGATGGACGTTTGACGGAGAGAGGAAACTCACTGACCTTGATGGGAATCAGGTTGGGAACCGTAAAGCCAAAAATTCCGGACAACTTGTTCAATAAAGCCTTCGCGAAGCCATGCCAGGTGGTTTCTCCCCGTGTTGGTGAGATTGTAGATTCTACTGCATCCATTGATCCTGTTCCGTAAATCTGGACAGGGGTCTAGGTGGAGGATCTGTTCTTCCTCAGCCTAATATGGCTGAGAAGAGGAGATCCGACGAGCCGGCGTTCACGCAGTAACCATACAGTGGGGTTCAAGTCGTAGGTGGCTATGGCAGCGATCCGGGACGAGAAGACGCTCTCGGAGTTGGCCGAGCATTATGAGGATTGCAAATGGTCAAAACAGTTCAATGGTAGGCCGGCTGTGGTCCTGCTCGCTGGCGCCGCCGCCGGATACTACATTGGTGTGCGTCACGTGCTGGCTGGCCATGCGGTACTTGCTGCGATGAGCGGCCAAAAGTTCATTGAAGGTATGCTCGAACTTCCCTTCCCAGACGAAATCGAACGCCTTTTCAGACATTTTTTGCATATGTTCGCGCATCTCGGTCAGCGCTTCCTGCACGTGCTCCATGCGCTGCCGCATCACATCCTGGAACTGGATATGGCCAAGAGCCTCGGAGAGCCGTTGCACGTTCTCCGCGTAGTTTCTATCCACCTCGGTGATGACATCCAGAAGCAATTGCCCGTTCTTATTGAACTCCATCTGCATTCCGTTCAAATCGGCGACCAGTTGATTCATCGCTTCGCTGGTTTCGTGTTGCTTGAGCGAGGCCTGGGCCTCGGCCAACTCCCGGTCCACTCTTGCGCAGGTGGTGTTGATTTTGGCGGCAATGTCAGCTGCGGCCTTGGTGGAGGAGACGGAGAGCTTTCTCACCTCGAAGGCCACCACGGCAAAGCCGCGTCCGGCATTGCCCGCCCGCGCCGCCTCGATCTCCGCATTCAAAGCCAGCAGGCTGGTCTGCTGGGCGATGGTGGTGATGACTTTAATCATCGGAGTCATTGCGCGCACCTCTGCGGCCATGTTCTGCACGTGCTCGAAGTCGTCCCGCAGATCGCGGGTCTGTTGCCGCATCTGCATCTCCAGGGCGGCGACGATCTGTTTGTTGTTTTCCGCGCGCAGATGCGTGGTCTCCGTCAGCGCCTTGCCGCTCTGGATGGATTGGGCGATGCGCTCCCGCTGTCGAGCGCTCCTTTCATTCAGGTAGCTGATCTGCTCGATCACCTGAATGACTTCGCTCTCGGATTCGGTCAGCGAATCGCCGATCTGCTCGCGCATCACGTCGATGTATGGCGCGGAGTCCTGCAATTCGTTTTTCATCCACATGCGCCGCGCCGTTACATGCGCCAGTTCTGATTTGCTCAATTTCCCCAAAATCCCCAGATCGGCAATGCCGCGCTTGGCTATGATCCAGTTAATCAGCGCGACGACAATTTGGGGCGCCAGAATCAGCAGGAAACACATCGTCGCGACATAAAGCCGGGGATGAGCGGGATACCATGAAAATGGATAGGCGCCGACCCGCCAAAGCGCAGTCAGGCACGCTATATTGAGCGCCACGGCATAAATCAGACGCTTGAAGGCTGCGCGCAGGCGCGGACTGCTCTCCGACACAATCTTATCGATGCGGTCCGCGGCATTGTCTTGCCGTGGAGACATTGCCTTGCGTGTTGAGGGAGCCTGCGCCATGCCCTTACGCTCCCGGCAGAACTTTTTTGATCACTTTGATGAGGTCGTCGCCGGAGACCGGCTTAACCAGCCAGCCGGTGGCGCCCTGGCGTTTGCCCTCGTCGCGCTTGGAGGCCTCGCTCTCCGTGGTCAGCGTCAGGATGGGAATAAACTTAAATCCTGGCAGGGTGCGTACCTTGCCAATCAGCTCCAGACCGCCCATCACCGGCATATTGATGTCGGTGAGTATCAGATTGGGCTTGATTCCTGATTTCAACTTGTCCAGCGCTGCCTGGCCGTTGCTGGCCGTTTCCACCTGGAAGCCATTCATGGTCAGAGTGGTCTTGAGGCTCATCACCATGGTGGCAGAGTCATCGACAACAAGAATTGTCATTGCCATGCAGGCTCCTCACAGATCGGTGTCAATGCCAGTCTCAGGAAGGCGTGTAGTTCAGAGTCCGCCAGCCAATCGGTCGAGCATGGCCGGGCCGACTTCATTGCCCGCTGGGCAATCTGGTCCAGATTGGCATATATGTTGGCCAGAAAGCCGCATAAGGTTACTTGCGTCCTCCATACTCTCCAACCTAGGCTCTACCTAATGCGCCCGCCAGCAGCCCAATATCCTGCCATCCGCCTGAATCATAAATCCAGCTAGTTCATCGGCGGCATTTGCCAGAAGGTTAACAGGAGTTGTCGGCAGTCTGGCTCATTCTTCATCGCCTGTCCGGATGCCGGTCCAGTCTAATTGCGCGCGTATTTCGCTTTGCAAATCGCTCCTATGCTAAATAACAATGCCGGTTTGCTTTCTAAGAGAAATCCAACATATTTCTATTCGTATCCTACTCGTGAATTGCCCCTAAAATGCCGATGACAGAGCGCAGAAGCCGCCGTACTGCAAATCTGGGCCTCGCAAAGAATCTGGCAGCGCATAGGCGTGCATTGTGAGCTTTATGTGTTCTCGTCTTTCCCGTCAAACGGCAAGTGTGATGGCCATTAGTAACTGTCTCGGAGCGCTGCATGGGGATAACTTTCGATGAAAGTAAATCGAAGGCCGTGATTGGCCTTGAGGGCGCGGTGGACATCTCTTCCGCGGCGGAGTTGAAAACGCTGCTGTTGCGGGCGCTCCACTCCGGCAAAAAGGTGCGTGTATCGCTCGATAAGGCGACCGATCTGGATGTGACGGCCGTCGAGTTGCTCTGGGCCGCGGAGCGCGAGGCAAGCAAAGCGGGCGTTAAGTTCTCGTATTCTGGGCCAGCGCCGGCTGGGGTCTCCGCCGCTCTAAGCGAAGCGGGACTTCAACAGTTTCTGGTTCCACAGTCCAAAGTATCCGTGGATGCCAAATAAGCAAGCGGGGTATGTATTTGTCGCTGTCCAGCAAGTCCGACCAGTTCAAACAAGCCTTTCGGGAAGAGGGCCGCGAGGTTCTTGTCGATCTGGAATCGGCTCTGCTGGAGTTGAATGACAATCGCGGCGACATGGAGCTGGTGGGGCGAGTTTTTCGCGCCCTGCATACCATCAAGGGCTCCGGGGCGATGTTCGGCTTTGAGGATCTGGCCACTTTCACGCACAACCTCGAGACGGCCTTCGACGAGGTGCGCAACGGACGGCTTCCGATCAGCTCGGAGTTGATTGATCTGACCCTCGCGGCCCTCGATCAAATCCGGGCGATGCTCGAAGAGGGCATTGGCGGAGCCGAACCAGCCGACCCGGCGTCCTGCGCGGAGATTCTTGCCAAGGTGCGGCATCTGACCGGGAAACCGGAGAAGCGCCCCGTCAAGGAAAAGACCGCGCCTTCTCAGTCTGGTCTGGAGATCGGGACCGAGACTGGCTCCGAGGCAGCCACGGGCCAGGCGCGGGAGTGGGCGATTCACTTTGCTCCGGGGCCGGATTTCATGCTGAACGGCGCCAACCCCCTGTTGCTGCTGCGTGAACTGAAGCAGCTGGGAGGCCTGGCAGTCAGGGCCAGCATGGCGGCGGTTCCGCCCCTCGGCGAACTGAACCCCGAGCGCTGTTACATCAGTTGGGAGATGGTGCTGGCTACGGCTGCGGAGCGCGATGCGATTCGCGATGTCTTCATCTTCGTCGAGGACAGTTGCGAGTTGACCATTGAGCCATTCTTGATTCCCGCCGAGGAGTCCGCCGTGGCGGCTTCAGCGGCAACCAGCGCGGCCGACCGGACGGCCCGGGCGCTGGAAGAAAGCCGCACCCCCTCTGGCGGCCGCCGTACCTACGACAAGGCCGACACCGCCACGAGCCTGCGCGTGCCGGCCGCCAAGCTGGACCAGTTTGTCGATCTGGTGGGAGAGCTGGTGACGGTGCAGGCGCGGTTGAGCGAGATTGCCGCGCGCTGCGACGATCCGGAGATCGCGGCGGTTTCCGAGGAGGTCGAGCGGTTGACCGCGTCCTTGCGCGATAACTCCATGAACATCCGCATGATGCCCATTCGCGCCACCTTCGAGAAGTTCCGCCGCCTGGTGCACGACTTGGCCCGCGACCTGGGCAAGAATGTCGAGCTGACCATCGAGGGCGCGGATACGGAGCTGGACAAAACGGTCATCGATCAGTTGGGCGATCCGCTCATGCACCTCATCCGCAACAGCATGGACCACGGCATCGAGCCGCCAGCGGTGCGCGCCGAGAGCGGCAAGCGCCCCACCGCAACCATTCATCTCGCCGCAAAGCACTCCGGGGCCAGCGTGCTGATCGCGGTCTCGGACGACGGCGGCGGCATCAATGCCGAGGCGGTGCGCAATCGCGCCATCGAGCGCGGTTTGGTGGCTGCCGGCGCAGAGCTCACGGAGAGCGAGATCTTCGCCCTGCTCTTTCAGCCCGGCTTTTCCACCGCCAAGCAGGTCACCGATGTCAGCGGGCGCGGCGTGGGCATGGACGTGGTGCGGCAGCGGGTTGACAGCCTGCGCGGCTCGATCGACGTGGCCAGCAAGCCGGGCGAGGGGACCAGCGTGACGCTGCGCCTGCCGCTCACTCTGGCCATCATCGACGGCATCCTGGTGAGCATTGCGGAGGCCTGCTTTGTGCTGCCGCTGGCCAACATCCTGGAATGCATCGAGCTGACCACGGCGGACATTAAAAAGGCCAACGGCAAGCATATCGCCGACGTGCGCGGCGAGATCGTTCCCTACATCCGCCTGCGCGAGCACTTCGACATCCGCACGCCGCGCCCGGAGATCGAGCAGATCATGATCGTCTCCACCGAGGGAGGCCGCTACGGCTTTGTCGTGGATAAAGTGCTGGGCAACTGCCAGACGGTGATCAAGAACCTGGGCCGCTTCTACCGGCATGTGAAGGTGGTCAGCGGGGCAACCATTTTGGGCGACGGAACAGTGGCGTTGATTCTCGATCCGGAGCGGGTGGCGCAGGACGCGGTGCGCGCCATCACGCACGGAACGCGCGCGGGGCCTTCCGTGGCCGCGATTGCGGCGGCTGTCAAAGCAAGCGTACAGAGAAACAAGCGCGCAGGCACACAAATTGCAATGTAGCGAACAAAAAGGAGAGCTTTATGGCTGATGAACAGAAATCCGTATTTGCAAATCCAGCGCCTCTGGGTTTGATTGGCTTCGGACTCACCACCGTCATGCTGAGTCTGATTAACGCCGGCGTATTGCCCAAAGGTGGTGAGCCGGTGGTTCTGCCTCTGGCCTTCGCCTTTGGCGGTCTTATCCAGATGATTGCCGGAGTAATGGAGTTCCGTACCGGTAACACCTTCGGCACTGTGGCGTTTCTCAGTTACGGAGCCTTCTGGTGGTGGTTTGCATTTCTGCTTCTGCTTGGCGGGCACGGAGTGCTGGACCTGACTCAGGCGGGCAGCACCATCGCTGTCACGCTGATCGGATGGGGTGTTTTCACGTTGTGCATGTGGATTGCCACCTTCCGCGTGACCAAGGCGCACTGGTGCGTGTTTCTTACCTTGTGGATCACCTTCTTGCTGCTCGGTTTTGGCGGCTTGTTAGGCGCGCATCGATTGACCCAGGCGGGGGGCTGGATCGGCCTTGTGTGCGGGCTGCTGGCCATGTATACCAGCTTTGCCCTAGTGACAAATTCCACCTTTGGCAAAACGGTGCTGCCGCTTGGGCGCCTGTGAATGCTTTCTAATGGCCGTCTTCTAAGGTCGAGATGTCGGGAAGACGGTCGGACATCGTCGGTGCTGGATCGTGCGCCAGCGCCCGTCAAATAACGATTCACACTGCGGAGTCTCGTACCCTCCGTCTCAAGGCCCGGGGCGAAACAATATGCGGGCAAGGGGACATGGATTTTGGAGAGAACGAATTCACGCGTAGGAGGGGCAAATATCATGACGACAACATTGGTAAGCGAAGCCCGGAAGCCGCGTGGCCCCGGAAACGGGAACGGCGGAAACGGACATGGAGTCCGTGAACGCGCGACTCCCAAAGCGCATCAGGTCGAGGAAGACGACTCGATGCTTGTGTTGAACGAGATCATGCGCCTAGTGGACGCGGCTAAGGACGGGAAGCTCTCCGAGCGCGGCAGGGCAAACCAGTTCAACGGCTTTCATCGCGAGATGATTCAGGGCGTCAACGAGGTGCTCGACGCCTTGATCGCGCCGCTCAACGTAACCGCCGATTACGTGGAGCAGTTCTCCAAGGGCGCCGTTCCCGCCAAAATCACTGCTGCCTACAAAGGCGACTTCAACATCCTCAAGAACAACCTGAACGCCTGCATCGACGGTTTCGGCGGCATCTCAGAGGCGAACGCCGTACTGCAGAAGATGGCCTACAACGACTGTAGCAAACTGGTCGAGGGAAAGTATCAAGGCATGTTCGCGAGCGTTGGTGAAGCCGTCAATACCGTACGGACCAGAATCCTTCATGTTATCGACACATGCAAAAATGTCGCGCAAGGAAACCTTGACGATCTGCCAGAATACAGGAAGATCGGGCGAAGATCCGAAGCCGACGAACTGGTGCCATCGCTTATTGGAATGATGGTGAGCATCAGGGCGCTGGTGGATGACGCCAATCTGTTCGCAAAGGCGGCGGTGGACGGCAAGCTGGCGACGCGCGCTGACGCAAGCAAACACCAAGGCGAGTATCGCAAGATTGTGCAAGGCATGAACGACACAATGGATGCGGTGATTGGTCCGCTCAACGTAGCCGCCAACTATGTTGATCAGATTTCGAAAGGCGCTATTCCGGCCAAGATCACCGACACCTACAACGGCGACTTCAACACCATCAAGAACAACCTGAACGCATGCATTGACGGCCTTGGCGGACTTGTTGAGGCGAACTCAGTATTGCAAAGGATGGCGAACAACGACTACAGCAAACTGGTTGAAGGAAAATATCAGGGCGTGTTCGCGAGCGTTAGCGATGCCGTTAATGGCGTACGGGGCAGAATTGCTCATGTAATCGGCACATGCAAGAAAGTCGCGCTGGGAGACCTTGAGGATCTGCCCGAATACAAGAAGATCGGACGCAGGTCCGAAGCCGACGAGCTTGTGCCATCCTTGACGGGAATGATGGCGAGCCTCAAGGCACTGGTGGACGATGCCAATTTGCTTGGCCAAGCAGCTATTGAGGGCAAGCTGGCTGCGCGCGCCGATGCCAGTAAGCATCAAGGCGAGTATCGCAACGTCATTGTGGGTTTCAACAGCACGCTGGATGCGTTGATTACCCCGCTGAATCATGCCGCCCAGATGATAGAGCAGATCAGCAAGGGAGATATGCCCGCGCAGATCACCGACGCCCGCAATGGTGACTTCAACCTCCTCAAGAACAGCCTGAACACCCTGATCGTGGCCATAAACGACATCACCGCGGCCGCCGATGAAATCGCCAACGGCAACCTGACGGTGGACATCCGCGAGCGCTCGGCGCAGGACAAGCTGATGCAGGCGCTGGCGGCGATGGTGGCCGGCCTGACGCGCACGGTCTCCGATATCCGAGGAATTGCCGGGGAGGTGTCGGCTGCCAGCCAGTCCATCTCGACGGCGTCGATTCAGGTGTCGAAGGGCGCCAGTGCGCAGGCGGCGGCGGCCGAGGAGGCTTCTTCCTCGATGGAGGAGATGTCTTCCAACATCAAGCAGAACGCCGACAACGCGTCGCAGACCGACAAAATCGCCAACAAGAGCGCCAAGGACGCGCAGGAGAGCGGCAGATCGGTGCTGGAGGCAGTGGGCGCGATGAAGGAGATCGCCAACAAGATCTCGATCATCGAGGAGATTGCCCGCCAGACCAACCTGCTGGCTCTCAACGCGGCCATTGAGGCGGCCCGCGCCGGCGAGCACGGCAAGGGCTTCGCGGTGGTGGCGGCCGAGGTCAGGAAGCTGGCCGAGCGCAGCCAGAAGGCGGCGGCTGAGATCAACCAACTTTCCAGCACCACGCTGAGGGTTTCGGAGAAGTCCGGCGAGATGCTGGATAAACTGGTGCCCGATATTCAGCGCACCGCGGAACTGGTGCAGGAGATTTCCGCGGCCAGCAAGGAGCAGGACACCGGTGCCGAGCAGATCAACAAGGCGCTGCAACAACTGGAGCAGGTCATTCAACAGAATGCCTCCGCCTCCGAGGAGATGGCATCGACGACCGAGGAACTGACCGGGCAGTCCGATCAACTGATGAGCGCACTGTCGTTCTTCAACACCGGAGACGAGGGCGGAGGGGGACGGAAGGCCGCCAGCACCAAGAGCGTCCGGCCGGCGCAGGCCGCGTCGGCCAAAGCATCAAAATCAGGCGGCCATTCCGCCAACGCCAAAACCGGAGGCGGGGTCAATCTTCGCCTCAAAGACAAACACGACGACCTTGACGGGGAGTTCGAGCGTTACTGAGGTGCCGTGCTTTCCTGCGCTGAAGGCACGGGCAACAGTCCGCCCGTGCGGCCAGCACCGGCAAGCACCCTGTCTTCACAGTGAGAGAGGAGTTGCAGTATGAGTGTCAGCGAAATCACGGAGACGCGGCAGTACCTCACCTTCAAGCTCGGCAACGAGGTCTTCGCCACCGATGTGGCGAAGGTAAGAGAGGTGCTCGACCTAACCACCATCACGCAAATCCCCCGCACGCCGGAATTCATGGCCGGGGTGATCAACCTGCGGGGCAGCGTGGTCCCGGTTGTCGATCTCAGGCTTTGCTTTGAGATGTCGAAGACCGAGAACACGCGCAACACCTGCATTGTTGTCGTCGAGGTGCTGCTGGAAAACGAATCGACCGTCATCGGCGCGCTAACCGATTCGGTCGAAGAGGTAATTGATTTGGAGCCGGATCAGATTCAGCCGGCGCCGCGCATCGGAACCCAGATAAAGACCGACTTCATCAAAGGGATGGGGAAGCGCGACACGCAGTTCATCATGATTCTGGACATCGATCGCGTCTTCTCAGCCGAGGAGCTTTCCGCGGTTCATGGACAGGCACAGGATGTTATCAAGCAGGAAGCCGTCAAGCAGGAAACGGCTAACCATGATACGGCCAAACAGGAAACCGTCAAGAAGGAAGTCGTCAAGAAGGCTGTGGATAAACAGCCCATTGCAGACAATCAGCCTGCGGGAGTGGCCGCGTAAGGGGGGGATGGGGCGGCTCATACCGCCCCATTCATCAAATGAGTGCACACAACGAATCGATTTCCGGGCGAGATTATGCGCGGCTCTGTGGCCTGATCTATGACGAGGCGGGCATTCACCTGGGCACGGAAAGAAAAACCATGCTCGAGGTGCGCATCAAGCGGCGCCTCAAGATTCTCAACCTGCAATCTTACAGCGAGTATTGCGATTATCTCTTCGGTCATGAGGGGCTCAAAGACGAGATTACCCATCTGATCGACGTGGTGACGACCAACAAGACCGACTTTTTTCGCGAGCCCAAGCATTTCAATTATCTGGCCGATCATGCGCTGCCGGAGCTGGCGGAGCGCATCGGCGGGCGCCCGTTCCTGATCTGGAGCGCGGGATGTTCCACCGGCGAGGAGCCGTATACGATGGCCATCGTGCTGAGCGAGTACGCGCTTACCCATCCCGGTTTTCGCTTTCGCATCCTGGCCAGCGACATCTCCAACATCGTATTGGACAAAGCCGAGATGGGCGTTTATACCAACGCCGTGGTAGCTCCAGTTCAGCCTCTGCTCAGGAAAAAGTACTTTATGCGCAGCCGCGAGCCAGGCTCCGAGCATGTGCGGGTGGTGCCGGAGTTGCGGCGCAGCATCGAGTTTCGCCGCCTGAATTTCATGGATGCCGATTTCGGCATTACGGAAAAGATGGATGCGATCTTTTGCCGCAACGTGATCATCTACTTCGACCGCGCGACGCAGGAGCGCATTCTGCTGAAGCTGTCGAACTGCCTGCTTCCGGGCGGATATATGTTTGTGGGCCATGCCGAGACCCTGCACGATATGAATCTGCCGCTTACGCCGGTGGCCCCGGCGCTCTACCGGAGGAACCATGGCAGAGCCTGAGGAGGGATTGCCCGAAGTGTACTTGCAGCCGGGGGAATCGCGCCTGGTCAGGGAGCCATCGATTTTGCGGACCCTGCTGGGCTCCTGTGTGGGCATCGCGTTCCGGGTTCCGCGGCTGGGCTTGGGCGCGCTCTGCCATCCCATGCTGCCGCGTTTCCCGGTAAAGCAGGCCGCTACTTTGAGCCGCTCCGCGGGGCGCCGTTATGTGGACTATGCGATTCGCGACCTGGCCCGGCAGTTCGATTCACTCGGCGTGCGGCGAGAAGAAGTCGAGGTGAAATTATTCGGAGGCGGAGATGTGTTGTTGATGGTCAATGATGAGGCGCGGCCCACGGTAGGCAGGTTGAATTGCGAAGTTGCGATGAAGGTGCTCGAGGAGGAAGGCTTCGCCGTAATGGCTTCTTCCCTGGGCGGCAAACGCGGTGTCAATATTTACTTCAATACCAAGACCGGGGAAGTGTTGCTCAAGCGACACGCTTGAACCAGAATTTTGCAAGCCCAACAAGTTGAGGCCGCCATAGACAGGCGTATTCGGGAAAGAGAACAACGAGGTTCGACTGATGAGCACACCGAAAATTCGCGTTTTGATCGTGGACGACTCCGCCGTAGTTCGCCAAACGCTGCGCGAGGTGCTCGAGTCCGATCCGGAGATTGAAGTGATTGCCACGGCCGGTGATCCTTTTGTGGCTGCTGAGCGGATAGCCGAGCAGGTCCCGGATGTGATTACGCTGGACATCGAGATGCCGCGTATGGACGGGCTCACCTTCCTCAAGAAGCTAATGAGCCAGCATCCCATCCCCGTGGTGATCTGTTCGAGCCTGGTCGAAGAGGGCGCGCAGAGTACTTTCCGAGCGCTGGAGTACGGCGCGGTGGAGATCATCACCAAGCCTAAGTTGGGCACCAAGCAGTTTCTTGAAGATTCGCAAATTGAAATCTGTTCCGCGGTCAAGGCCGCGGCTCAAGCCAGACTGCACACTCTGAAGCCCAGCCATACTGTCGAGCCCAAGCTCAACGCCGACTGCATCCTCTCCCAGGCTACCCACGCCATGGCCGAGACTACGGAGAAGGTGGTCGCGATTGGCGCTTCGACTGGCGGCACGGAGGCTCTGAAGACCGTGCTCGAGGCGCTGCCCGCTGACACTCCCGGCATTGTGATTGTGCAGCATATGCCGGAGTTGTTTACGCGCGCTTTCGCCCAGCGCCTTGATGGCCTGTGCGCTATTACCGTGAAGGAGGCCGAAACCAACGACTCGGTGATTCGCGGCCGCGCGCTCATTGCGCCGGGAAATCATCATATGCTGCTCAAGCGCAGCGGGGCGCGCTACTATGTCGAAATTAAAGACGGGCCGCTGGTCTGCCGCCACCGCCCGTCGGTCGATGTGCTGTTCCGCTCCGCCGCCCGCTATGCGGGGCGCAACGCCGTGGGCGTTATCATGACCGGAATGGGCGATGACGGCGCGCGCGGAATGCTGGAGATGAAGCTGGCCGGCGCCATGACCATCGCTCAGGACGAGGCCTCCTGCATCGTCTTCGGAATGCCCAAGGAGGCCATCAAACTCGGCGGCGTTGACAAGGTAATGCCGCTTAATTCGGTTGCCGGAGCGATCCACACCCACGCGCGCTAGATCTTCAATCTCGGCAGATGTGCCGTGAACTCAGCGATTCAACGCAAGCCGGCAAGGAAAAGGCGA
This sequence comes from Occallatibacter sp., assembly GCA_052145195.1. GTDB lineage: Bacteria > Acidobacteriota > Terriglobia > Terriglobales > Acidobacteriaceae > Telmatobacter. Next base: position 12,278 of record JBKQPC010000010.1, read on the forward strand.
ACGAAGAAAAATTCAATCAAACTATGGATTCTAAGTGGTAGGCGAGGCGGGGATCGAACCCACAACCCCCGGCTTAGAAGGCCGGTGCTCTATCCAATTGAGCTACTCGCCCATATCCTGTCTTATTTTACCGTTGAACGGACCCAAACGCATCTGTGAATGCCGCTAGCGCAACTATAAGGGTCTTTGCCGCCGTCGCTGGGGACTCGCCGCAGGAGGTCAGAAAGGCGGTGATTCCCAGGTCCATCACGTCCGAGGTGATGATTGCGCGGCGGATGACCAGATCAGCGCGACAGCAGCGGAGCGGGACAGCGCTGAGGAGGCCGCAGACGCGTCTGCACGCCTTTTCAGCCATCTCCGGCAACGCCCATTGCTGGTCGCTTTTGGGCAATAGATCGATGAAACAGCCCATGGCGTGAGCTGCGCAGCCAGGCGGCGCATCCAGTTCATCGGGGTCAAATTCATTCGCTTCCAGATGCGGCCAGAGATCGCATTTCGATGTCCAGACAGGAGAATCTGCGGCATTCAGCCTTACCAAGGCCTCGCCTAATGCCGGAAACTGAGCAGCCTCAGACAGATTCCCAGCACGCTCCGGATGTCGTTGCAGATCGACAAACCCCGCCCACTGCGCATCGATTACCGGCGCGGCAAAACCCGACGCATCAGGACCCACCTCGAACTCCCAGTCAGCTTCCATGCGATTCGTCCGTTACCGCCAGCAGAAACCGTATCACGGTCGCCTCTGCCCAGTGAATCTCGTTGCCGGGGTCGTGGGAAAGGTAGGCGCAGTGGCCGCCATGGCGGGTCTCTACAAAGGTTATGTGCGGGTTGGCGAGCAGTTTGGCGCGTGTCTCCGGCAGCAGGCGAATGAAGGGGTCGTCCTGGGCATGCAGGATCAGCGTGGGAACCGCAATCCGGTCCACCACGCGGGCGGCGGCTGCGCGGTCATAGTAGTCATCGGCGTCGCGGAAACCCCAGTAGCGGGACAAAATCTTGTTGTCAAATTCGCGAATAGAACGCACCGGCCCGAAGAACTTTCTGCTTGCATAGATGCCGGGGAAGAGCTTCGCCTTGCGCCGGTAGCGCGCCAGCAACCCGCGCAGAAAGTTCCACTCGTAAAGGCGGTTGAATCCCTCATGCAGGGCGTCAGCGCCGGGAGCCAGGTCGATAGCCGGACAGACCGCGGCCACGGCGCATAGTGGCTTGCAGTTACCCCACTCCCCGGCCAGCTTTAGCACCAGGTTGCCACCCATCGAGTAGCCCGCCAGCGCCACTCGCTCCAGGCCGAACCGCTCCGCATAATGGCGCACCACCACGCCCACATCACCCGAAAGTCCGGAGTGATACAGCGTGGGTGTCAACGTCTCCGTACCGCCGCAGGTGCGCATATTCATCCGCACCACGTTCCAGCCGGCAGCCCAGGCGCGCGCGGTGATGCCCTGAATGTAGCGCGAGTCCGACGAGCCTTCGAGTCCGTGAACCAGCACCAGGGTCAGCCGCGAGGCGCGTTCAGGCTCCTCCTGCCAGTGGCAATGGCACAGTACTCGGCTGCCATCCTCCGGGTTCACCTCGACCGTTTCCGAGACAGCCGCCAGGCGGAAGGCCGGCCGGGGGTAAAAATTCCCGGCAATCGTCTGCAGATGGCCGTTGCTCAGGCCGCGGCGTGGAATAAACGGTGGAAGGCCTGCCGGCAATTCGGAGAAACTGTTGTCAAGCCCTTTATTTTCTTTGATTTTCAGGATCACAAAGACTCGGTATTCGAGAAGGTTGGCTCTGCGGCGTATGCATATTGGGGCGGCTAGTGGGGATCGAACCCACGACATCCTGAGCCACAGTCAGGCGTTCTGCCGCTGAACTATAGCCGCCGTATACACCGATTGTAGCATCGAATCAGAGCCTTTGGCCCAGGAAAGCTGGCGAAACAAGTAGCTACACTGACCCAAACCTTGTACACTTTACTGAATTCAATAACCGGCATTTCTACGAGGATGAGCAGATGAAAATTCCCGTCAAGAACGTCGTTATCTCCGCGCTTCTGTCTTTGGCAGTGGGCCTGTTCACGACTGCTTTCGTACAGAAAGCGATGGCACAATCGGTCATCAACGTATCTGGAACGACCTGGGTTGGAACAGATTCCGATGGCGATTACTACGAGTACACTTTTCAGGCAGATGGCGCTTTGCACTATAAATCTCCGTCAGGGTTCTGGACGAACGGAACCTGGAAACAGGATGGAGATTCTATCTACATGGAGACCAACAACAAATACTCCGAATATCAAGGTCGAATCACAGGCACGCATATCGAAGGCAATGCATGGAACATCAAAGGGCGAAAATGGACCTGGGTAGCAGACCTGCGGAATACTCCTGCGTCCTCCGCAAACGTCGGTGTCGCAAGCATTGCCGGGAGTTCCTGGAACGTCGTGGAGACCGATACTGAAGGTTCAAGAGACATATTTAATTTTCTGGCAGATGGCACTTTGTCCTACTCGTATCAGAATGGCTCCTACACAAATGGCACGTGGAAGCAGGATGGGGCTTCGGTCTATATCGAGATGAACAATAAATTCGTCGAATATCGAGGTCGTATTTCTGGCTCGCATATCGAAGGCACAGCATCGAATATCAAAGGGAATCATTGGACTTGGACGGCAGACATTCAATCTGTAGCTTTCCCTGGGAATACATCGAAGGGCAATTCCTCAGTAACAAGCATTGCCGGGACCACCTGGACCGGTCCAGATACCCATGGCAGACACTATATATATGAGTTTTTGACAGATGGCACACTGCACTACACGTATGAGACTGGATCCTTTACAGACGCTACGTGGAAGCAGGATGGGGATTCCATCTATATGTCGATCAACAATAAATACTCGGAGCGGCAAGGTCGAATCACCGGTTCACATATGCAGGGCGACGCCTGGAACGTCAAGGGTGAAAAATGGACCTGGGAGGCAGATAAGAAGTAACCCGAGGGCCATTCCACGGGAATCCAATCCGCGCTACAATCGAGGAGTGTCGGGGCGTGGCGCAGCCTGGTAGCGCATCTGCTTTGGGAGCAGAGGGTCGGGGGTTCAAATCCCTCCGCCCCGACCAGCGTAAACTATTGATAATGCAAGCGATAATTACCATTTCAGTCACGCATCTGCTTTTTGCCGCTACAGCACTGTAGTCGATTTTGTAACTGTGCCTCGCCATTATTCCAACCGGGCATAACGAAGGCTTGATTATGAGTTCGCAGACAGTTCAGGAAGTGTGTTTTGGCAGATGAAAGAGGGGTTCGGTGACCACAGATCGTCATGAAGTCCGATCTGAGTGGGCCGCGATCGTTCAACGGATGCAACTCTCCCGCCGTTTATCTTCAACCTTGAGGAGGTTTTCGCAGCAGCAACTCAGGCGGCCAGGTCGTAGCGATGATGCAGTCCACCAAGCCTTGGCATCGCAATGACTCTGCTACCCATTCTTGAATCGTTCACTGCCTCACGACCGGCAGGCGTTCCCTTGGCTAACGCAAGATGAGTTCGATCCTCGTGGTAATAACGGACGTACTCATTCATCAAGCGTTTCAGATGGCGTTCATTAAGAACGATCACATGATCGAGCAGATCGCGGCGGCAGTTGCCGACCCAGCGCTCGGCAACGCCGTTCTGCCAGGGACTCCGGAAGCTGGTTCGCTTCGGCTGGATGCCGAAGCTCTTCATCGTGTCGATCACTTCTTCATTGAACTGTGTGCCGCGATCAAAGATCAGATAGCTGGGAGCCGAGTCGTAGGGAAACGCCTCGCGCAACTGCTGGACGACCCAGGCGCTTGTTGGGTGTTTGGTCACGTTGCAATGAAGGACGCGCCGCCGGTCATGCGAGATGACGAAGAAGCAGTAGAGAACGCCGAAGGTCAGCGTCGGCACGGTGAAGAAATCCATCGCGGCAATAGCTTCACGATGGTTGCTAAGAAAGGCCGCCCATCGTTTCGCCGGCTCAGGACTCCTCGGCGCTTTCCTCATCCAGCGCAAGACGGTTCGCTCGGAAATATCGAAACCCAACATCTTCAGTTCGCCATGAATGCGCGGCGCGCCCCAGGTGGGGTTTTCGGCGACCATGCGGAAGATGAGTTCGCGCAATTGCTTGCTCACGCATTTCCTTCCAGCTCGGTTCCGATGCCGCGAGAGCCACGCCCAGTACAACTTGAATCCTGCCTTGTGCCAGCGAACAACGGTCTCCGGCTGGACGAGGACCAATGCCCGCTTCCATCCCGGCCAAAGCCGCCGCAAGATCACCCAGAACATTTTGTCTGGTGCGGCAAATCGCGGCTGAGGATGCCTCTGCTTCAAAACGGCGAGCTGTTGACGAAGTGCCAAGTTCTCCAAGAGCAAATTCTGGCGCGAACAAAAGGAACGTGTGAACAGAACGAAGATGAGCTTCAACGTGCGGAGCATGATCCAGTTGTATCAGAAGAATGTCGAACACCTGATAGATCAGCGGTAGGCTTCACGACGATGTTTCACGGCAAGAACGAGTATGGAGTCCCCGAGATCGTGGAAACGAATGCGATAGTTGCCGACGCGGAGGCGGAACTCTGGCGGTTCAACATCTTGCAGGCGCTTCACATCACCATCGCTGGTTGCAAGATAGCGAGCCATTGTATGCAGAATGCGGAGCGCACTTGCTTGGTCAATGGCACGAAGGTCGGTCTTAGCTTGGTCAGTCCAGGCAATCTTCTTGGACATGGTTATTGGCCTAGCGTCTGGGGTTCGAGCGGTGTACGGCCCATGCGTTCAAAGTCTTCGCCGGTCAGGCCGAACTCGGCCAGTACATCCTCGTTGGGAATGGGGTCGTTGTTCCGCAGCCAAGCCTTAGAGGCGGCAACGGCCAGGTTCTCTTCTTCGCTGATCGGTTCATCCTCGAACGGTGCAGTCGCCAGGCTGCGTGTCACTGGATCAAGCACGATCTTCATGAGGCCGACGACGGCGGCGAGCTGGCCGGGAGCCATGCGGTCAATCAACTCGTATGCTTGCTGCTTCGTGATTTTGGAGGAAAGAGCCATATCGGAACCTCAGGGGATTTTGCCGTGTCTGAATATGAGTGTAGTCGAAATTGTAACTGTCAAAGCACCCAAAAACCACAAGGATCAATAAGGATCGGCAAGCACATGGTAAACAGTTCAATCAAAAGCACTTAATTTCACTCAGTTTCAACAGGTTTCCATAAACTGCTTGATCTGTTTTGGGAGCAGAGGGTCGTCCGTTCAAATCGGACCGCCCCGACCATTAAAACTATTAGGGGCTTAGGAAGCAAAGGCCGTAATGAAGTGCGCTAAGCTACTGAAATGGTGGAAGTAAACCGGTATTTTCGTTTTGCGAAGATTCCCGATGCCAAATTTCGCTCTCTTTTGCGTTGTTTTGCGCTCGACATGACGGCTACGCAGACAGCGCAAATGACGGGCATTTCTCTGCACAGCACAAATCAAATCTTCCTCCGGCTGAGAAAAAAACTTGCCCAAGAATGGGAAAAGGATTCTCCCTTCACCGGCGAACTCGAAGCCGACGAATCATACTTCGGACCGCGCCGGGTTCGGGGCCGTCGAGGCCGCGGCGCCAGCGGCAAGACCATCGTCTTCGGGCTGCTCAAACGTTGCGACCAAGTCTACACCGAGATTGTGCCCAATGCGTCAAAAGCCACGCTACAAGCCATCATCCGAGGCAAAGCGAGTTTGCAATCCGTGCTGCATACCGACCGCTGGCGAGGCTATGAGGGCCTCGTCGATCTGGGCTTCGACAAGCATCTGAAGGTCAATCATGGCGACAACGAATTCGCGCTGGGGCCAAACCACATCAACGGCATAGAGAGCTTTTGGAGCTACGCCAAACACCGCCTGGCAAAGTTCCACGGAATGAGAAAAACAACCTTCCATTTGCATTTGAAGGAGACAGAGTTTCGCTTCAAAACGGCGTATTGACATACTATCCGGCCAGCAATCCAAACAACATCAAGGTGCTGAATGCAAACACAACCGGCTCGGGCCAGATCGGCACTCTCGATACTACAACTTTGCCGAACGGCTCGTATTGGATTCACCTAGAAGCCACCAACGCGAGTGGGAACCTCGAATATAGTCTGATACTGGTCACGGTTGCCGGCAATTACAAGCCGGGACGCGTCACGGCAACCGTGACGGACCTGGTTGTCCCCGCCACCGGACTCGCCATCAACATCCAACGCACCTACGACAGCCTGAATGCCGGCACAAGCGGCGACTTTGGCTATGGCTGGTCGCTGGGCATCAATGTTAACCTCACCGTGGACCCCAAGGGCGATGTAACCTTCACTCTCGGCGGACAGCGAAAGACCTTCTACTTCACGCCGCAGCAAGAGGGCTTCTCGCCGCTCATGGGCTACATCTTGCCGTGGTACTTTCCGATTTATACTCCCGAACCCGGCTTGTATGGAACACTTGCCGATTCCGGGTCGGGTTGCTACCCTGTCTTAGACTTATTGACTGCTGATGGCTACTGTATTGGTGGCGGCCAATATAATCCGACAACGTACATCTACACCGATCCGAATGGCACCTCGTACACCATCAGCGCGGCCGGAAACTTGCAATCCATTCAGGATCGAAGCGGCAACGGGCTGACCATCACCGCAAATGGCATCACCAGCACCACCGGCCTCTCCGTGCCATTCGTGCGCGACGCGCAGAATCGCATCACGCAGATAACTGATCCGCAGGGTCACATCTATTCGTACACCTACGACACAAGCGGCAATCTTGCCACCGTCACCTACCCCGCCACGGCACAAGCTGTTACGTGTCCCGGAGCGCCAGCCTCCAACACCAGCCAATACACCTATCACACCGAGCTGGCCTTCCCCTACAACCACTACTATGAAAGTGGCACGGATGGCCGCTGCAACCCGCTGCCCATTACCGCTTTCTACGACAGCACCACTGACGGCGGCAACTCCGCGCTTGACGGCCGCCTGCTGTCCGTGACAGACGCCTTCAGCAACACCACAAGTTACTCCTACATACTGTCGACCACCAGCATTATTAATGGCGCTAGTGTCCTCAACACGGGCGTGACAACCATTACCTATCCAGCGGATGCCAGCGGCAACGTCGGCACAGCGACGATGATCTATGACAGCTATGGCGATCTGCTCAGCTCCACCGACCCGCTCAACCACACCACAACCAACGTCTACGACGCCAACCATAACCTGATTTCGACCACTGACCCGCTGGGCCACACCACCTCCGCCACCTATGACGGCAGCGGCAACAAGACCTCCTCCACCTATCCGGCAACCCCAACCAGCAATAACACGACGAGCTACACCTCTTACAACCAATACAGCGAGCCTATCTCGACCACCGACGAGCTAGGCGATGTGCGCACCTTCAACTACGACGCCAACTACAACCCGCAAAGCGTCACCGACTCCATCGGCACTCTGGCCAGCTTCATCTTCAACTCCAACCAGACCCTCCAGGCCGGCGCCATCGGCTACGACATCGGCCTTAATCCGGCCATGGCCTCGCAGTTCACCTACGACGCCAGCGGCAACATGGCCAGCCGCACCGACGCTCTCGGACGCACCACCTCCTACACCTACAACTCGCTCGGCCAGAAGCTATCCATGACCACGCCCACTCCCACAACCATCACCGGCGGGCCTGCCTCGACGACTAACTACACCTACGACGCCCTGGGCGATCTCACGCAGACCGCTGCGCCGCTCAGCCGCACCACCAGCTCCACCTACGACGCCAACAGCAACAAAATCTCCGACACCGATGCGCGCGGCTACACCACCAGCTACGTCTACGACGCCCTGAACCGGCTTGTTGAGACAGACTATCCAGACGGAAGCGCAAAAAAGCGGAGCTTCGACTTCCGCAACAATGTGCTCACGGCAGCCGATCAGGCGGGCAACGTCACGCTCAATGCATACGATCTGGCCGGGCGCCTGATCTCCGTCACGCGCGGCTACGGCTCATCGACTCCCAGCGCCACCACATACGCCTACGACGCCGCCAGCCGCAAGATCAGCGAGACCGACGCCTTGGGCCACTCGACCAGCTTCACCTACGACGCCGCTGGCCGCCTCGTCGCCCTCGCGGGCGTCAAGGGCAACTTCGCCTACGCCTATGACGACGCCGGCGATCGCATCTCGCAGACCGACGGCAACTCGAACACGACGCAATTCGCCTACGACGCACGCAAGCGCCTCACGAAAACGATCAATCCCGACTCGACTACCATCGTCAACGCCTACGACGGCCCCGGCAATCTGGCCCAGGTCACCGATCAGGCAGGCGCGGCCGTGCAGTACACCTACGACGCCGCCAACCAGTTGAAGACCGTCGTTCAGCTCAACCATCCTGACCCCTCGCGCAACACCAACCTCTACGGCTACGACCCGCTCGGCAACCTGACCGGACTGACCGATGCGAACATCCACACCACGCAGAATATGTTTGACGTGCTCAACCAACTGACCCAGAAGACGCTGCGCGATCAGACCCTCACCGAAACGCGCACCTACGACGCCGCCGGAAATCTGCAAACGCTCACTCACTTCAACGGCGTCACCACCACATACACCTACGACGCCATTAACCAGTTAGTGACTCGCACCACCCCAGGTGAGCCAACGGTAACCTATGCTTACACGCCCACGGGCAAGCGTGCTACTATGTCTGACGGGAGTGGAAATACGACGTACAGCTACGACCCATTGGATCGCTTGACCACTAAAGCCGCCCCGGCTGGCGTGTTGAGTTACAGCTACGACGGCGCGAGCAACCTTGCGTCGATCTCCTCGAATCATGTCAACGGCATTCTCGTCCAATTCGCCTATGACGAACTAAACCGGCTGACTTCGGTGGTGGACAACCGCCTGCAAGGCAATCAAACCACGACCTACACTTATGATCCGGCCAGCAACGTTGCGACCGTAACCGCGCCGAATGGCTTGCAGACGACACTGAATTATGATTCATTGAACCGGATTACGTCGCTCTCGACGCCGATTTCGAGCTACACTTATACGCTGGGTGCAACCGGCAACAAAATTGGAGCAGTGGAAGGCAACGGGCGGACACTGACGTGGAATTATGACGGTATTTACCGGCTAACGAACGAAACCATTACTTCGGACTCAAGCAATAACAATGGAAGTGCTGCTTACGGTCTCGACCCAGTCGGAAATCGATTGTCGCTCAATTCGTCTCTGCCAGGAATCAACTCAGGCAGCTTCACCTTCAACCCTGACGACCAGATTTCGTCAGAAACGTATGATCTCGACGGCGATGTGCTCTCCACCGGCGGCAATACCTACACCTACGACTCCCAGAATCACATGACATCTGCGAATAATGGTGCGGTCAGAATGATCTATGACGGCGATGGTTATCGGGTCGCCAAGATCGTCAACGGAGTGACAACACAATATCTCGTTGACGATCTCAATCCCACAGGACTTCCGCAAGTCGTCGAGGAAGTAGTCAATGGCGCTGTAACGAGGCAGTACACCTATGGCTTGCAGCGAATCAGCGAAAGCCAAATACTGAATAGTGCGTGGACCACGAGCTTTTATGGGTACGACGGTGCGGGTTCGGTTCGTCAACTAATCAATTCCGCTGGCGTAGTGACGGATGAGTACGAGTATGACGCGTATGGCAATTCATTCACCAAGTCCGGCACCACGCCCAACAATTATCTCTATCGCGGCGAACAATACGACTCCGACCTCGGCCTCTACTACCTCCGCGCCATATACTACAATCCTTCCACTGGACGATTCTTATCGAGAGACCCACTGGATGGAAATGCCAACGATCCTGCCACGCTTCATAAATATTTATATGTCGGTGGTGATCCTGTAAATTGGATTGATCCGAGTGGGCGTGCTGAATTGTTTGAAACCGTACTCATTGAGGGCGGATCAAAGCGTGGTGTCGAAGACGTTGTCTTATCGACACTGGGGCTGGTTATAAGAAAGTGCTTTCTCAATATTGCAGTTTCGATTGGTACGATTGTAGCCTATGAGCGTCATCCAGATTTATTAGAAGGAGGATTAGCATACTAGTCACTTGTTGAAACTAGTATGTGTCTTCTTAAGCTTATTCCTGGACCAACACCAACTCCGCCAACTCCACCACCCCCACCACCACCACCACCACCTCCTCCTCCTCCTCCGCCACCAGGACTCCCGCCAAACTGGTGCGGACTGGAATGTTGGAATCCTCCTCCTGGTACACCGATAAATTGAATCGGCATAGTCATTAGGACATGAAGATTGTAATCACCCGCTCACTATTTTTCGGATCTCGGATGGTAGAAAGGAATGGTAATGATATGATGCGAAGCCATTTCGACTTGGAATCAAAGCTATTGCTGGCTGCAATCGGCACTTGTATTTTGGGAGCAATGTTACTAATTCGTCCAGAATTAAAGCCGATTTCGGTGAGTACCATTACCATTGTGGTAATCGGAGAAATATTAGCTCTATGGTGCTCTGATAATGGTCCCCACGCAGTAACTAAGCTTGCGGTGTTGTCAGTATGCTTTGCAACCCAGAGTGCTGCATTTATTATTCGCGACAGGCATTTCATGCTGTCTGCCTTCTTTGCTGTTGTCGCAGTTTACTGCATATGGTCAGCATTCGGAAAGGTTCGCAAAATAAAACAAGAGAGCATAGCATTAACTACTCCATCAAAATCTGATACAGTCTTGCAGAAAGCACGTGATGTGACATCGTCGTTTACGCTTCCGATGATTCCAATCCGGGATATGGTGATCGTTACAGGTATGACGATACCGCTCATGGTGGGGCGTGAGTCAAGCGTACGTGCCCTCGAATATGCTGATGCAAACAACACTAGCATATTATTTGCATCGCAACACGATGATGCTGTCGATGCTCCTAGAGCAACGGAAATATCGAAATACGGTTGCGTTTGCAAAGTTTTACAAAGTATCAAAATGACCGACGGCAATTTCAAAGTCTTAGTAGAGGGTCACGAGATGGCGAAAGCGGTTGCAATAGACGATAGAAGGGGGTTCTTCATCGCTACGGTGCAGAGTCTAAATATTAAAGGTGAAGCGGCACCGACTTCGCCAGCAGCGTAATGCCAGCGGCTTTTTCGCGTGAGACGGGGAACGGTGGCCTCCGTTTGGCGGGTGGCCCCGGTCCCGGTGGATTTTCCAAACCACACTGAGGGTGCCCCCGGTCCCTCGCTTTTAGGGACCGGGGATTGAGCGACTCCGGAGGGGACTTTGAGCTATACTTACTACGCGAGCGGCAACGTGGAAAGCATCGCCTCTTCCAACGCGAACGGCGTCTGGGTCACGCTGACCTGGGACGAGTTGAACCGCCTCTCGACGGTGATCGACAATCGTCTGCCTGCGGGCGCCAACACCGCTGTTTATACCTATGACCCGGCGGGCAATCTGGCCACGGCAACCTATCCCAACGGCTTCCAGACCACTAGCGACTACGTCCTCGGCCCCGGCGGCGAGCAGGTCACCGAGATGACTGTGAGCGGGAGTACGAGCACATGGCAGCATACCAACGTCTGGGCCGGCGGCGCGCTCATC
>JBKQPC010000011.1:0-60872 GCA_052145195.1 Occallatibacter sp.
AAGAAAACTCCGGCAGGCTGACGAAACCTGTGGCAGGAGGATGGAGTAGGCCGTAGGGGGATGAGACCTCCGGCAGGCTGACGAAACCTGTGGCAGGAGGATGGAGTAGGCCGTAGGGGTAAGAAAACTCCGGCAGGCTGACGAAACCTGTGGCAGGAGGATGGAGTAGGCCGTAGGGGGATGAGACCTCCGGCAGGCTGACGAAACCTGTGGCAGGAGGATGGAGAGGGCCGTAGGGGGATGAGACCTCCGGCAGGCTGAAAGAAAACCGGGAGGCATGTGGACGGAAAGCCGCGAGCGAACGAAGAGAAATCCGGTGGAATGTTGACGAAAAACCGCAGCGCATGGAAAAACGAATCCTTCCGGCGCGGCGGCCGCAAATAACCAGTTAACCATTGGCGCGTGAGGCGAATACAATGCTGGAGACAGTTCTGAATACCAGAATCATGGAGTTTATCCCCCAAATCGTGGAGCCGCCGGTGCGCTTGCACCTGCTGGTGGTCGATGCGGACACGGCGATGCGCTCGGCCTGCGCCGAGATCGCCACTAGCCTGGGCTACGCGGTGGAGAGCACCGGCGACCTGACGCAAGCGCGCAGCCTGCTGCGCGGCTCGCCCGCCGACATCCTGCTGGTCAACCTGCCGGCGGGCTCTAACCACGGCTTGGAGCTGGTCAGCGAGGTTAAGCTCCTCTACCCCCAGACGGCGGTCATCGCCATGACCGCCTCCGGGTCAGTCAACGCCGCCGTCGAGGCCATGCGCTGCGGCGCCTCGGATTACCTGGCCAAGCCCTTCGCCATGGACGAATTGTCCACGGTGCTGGACCGCGCCGCGGCCTCTCTAGTGACCGACACCGCCACCCGCCAGTTGCGCGAGCGGCTCCGGCTCTCGCAGGGGCTGGGGGCCATGATCGGCCGCTCCGGGGAGATGGAAAAGCTCTATCGCATCTTGTCGAAAGTAGCCCAGAGCTCCCACCCCGTCCTGATTCTGGGCGAGAGCGGCACCGGCAAGGAGCTGGTGGCCCGCACCATCCACGCCTATGGGCCTAACTCGCAAAAGCCTTTTCTGCCGGTCGATTGCGGCTCTCTGGTGCCCACGCTGATTGAGAGCGAGTTGTTCGGTTACGTCAAGGGAGCCTTCACCGGGGCCAACCGCAACAAAGATGGCTTGCTGGTCTCCGCCGAGGGGGGCACGGTCTTTCTGGATGAAATTGGCGAGCTTACGCTCGATCTGCAGGCCAAGCTGCTGCGCGCTTTGCAGGAAAAGGAGGTCCGCCCCGTCGGCGCCACCCATCGCGTCCCCATCAAGGCGCGCATCGTGGCCGCCACCAACCGGGATCTAGCGGTGATGGTGGAAAAAGGCGCCTTCCGCAAGGACCTCTTCTACCGGCTCAACGTGGTCAACCTGCGCCTGCCCCCGCTGCGCGACCGGCGCGAGGACATACCACTCTTAGCGGCGCATTTTCTGGACCGCATCAGTCGCGAGCACGGCTCGAAGTTCACCCTGAGCGACGAGGCCCTGCGCACCATGATGCGCCACGACTGGCCGGGCAACGTCAGGGAGCTCGAGAACTCCATCGAACGGGCCTGCGCCCTTTCCAGCGGCCCAGTGCTGCACCTGGGCGACCTGCCCACGCAACTGCAACAGCAGGGCCTCGAGGCACGGCGCTCGGCCGCCATGACCGGCGAGCCGGAGACCGAGGGCGGCCAGCCACAGTTGACCACCCTGGCCGACATGGAACGCCAGGCCATCCTGGGAGCCATTCGCGCCCTCAACGGCGACAAGCTGCAGGCCGCCAAGCTCTTGGGCATCGGCAAAACCACCCTGTACCGCAAGCTGAAGGAGTACGGCATCGCCGACCCGCTTCGGGAAGAGTAGACGCCACTGACTCAAGCTGGGACAGTTCCCGCCGATAGGACAGTTACGGAACTTGACTGCCCCCAGGCGGGAATTTCACAGATTTCGGGCGGGAAACTACGCAGGCTTCAGGCGGGATACTTCACAGGCTTCAGGCGGGAAATTTCACTTGTCAGCAGACGGAAATTGACCCGAGTGGAGCGCACCAGGCTCCGGCCAAAGAGCGGCCGGGTTAGCCATCAAAGTCTAAGAGTCAACGAGGAGCTGGATATGAGCATTCTGATTGTGACCGGAATTGAAGGCGCCCGCAATTGTGCCGCCGTGGTGGCCGCGCAACTGGGCATGGATGTGGAAGTAGCCGACGGGCGCAAGGCCGCGCTGGCCGCGCTGCGCCGCCGCGAGTTTGCCGCCGTGGCCGTGGATGAGACCATGGCGGAGTGCGATCCGGCCTCGGCCGAAGCCGTCTGGGAGCACGCCGGGTTGGCCATTCCGCTGCAGATCAATTTTGCGCTCTCCGGAGCCGCGCGGCTGATCCGCGAGATTCGCTCCGCCCTGCACCGCCGCGAGCGCGAGCAGACGCTGGCCCGCCGCGCCGCCACCGCGGCCATCGAATCCGAGCTCAAGTCCACGGTCGCGGGCCTGCTGCTCCACTCCCAGCTGGCTCTGACCGGCAGCGATATCTCCGCACTCTCCGCTGAAAGAATGCGCGTGGTGGCCGACCTGGCCGGCAGCCTCCGCCAGCAGTTGAACGCTCCGCAGCAGGTTCGCGCCGACACCGCCGCCTGACCACCTGCGGGGACTGGCCGTCCAGGCGGACGCCTTCGGCACTTGCGCTACCTGCGGTGAGGCAAGCGACAGAGAATAGCTGTTGGTAAGGCTATGCCCTCCCCGCCGGCGCAGATATTCGGGTCAAGATAAGTTTATTGCGTTGCACGCGCAAGCGCCGGGGCACGAGTTGCCCCGGCGTTTTGTTTGCGCCCCAGCTTATATAACGACCTTGCGTACGCCATCATCGAGTGGAACAATGGTTCCGGCTTGGAATCCACTAATCCATTAGCGCGAACCCATGAAAACCTGCCCGCAATGCGACACCGGATACCCCGACAGCCAGACTGCCTGCCCCACCCACGGCCTGCTGCTCAACGAAATTCGCGACCTCAAGCCGGGCATGGTCATCCGCAACACCTACCGCATTATTCGTAAATTGGGACAGGGCGGCATGGGAGCCGTTTATCTCGCCCAACATGAATTGATGCAGGAGCCGCAGGCCCTGAAGTTCCTCTCCTCCGAGCTGAGCCACGATGAGGCCTTCACCGCCCGCTTCCTGCGCGAGGTGCGCACCCTGCGCCAGATTCGCCACAAAAACGTAGTCGATGCGGGAAACCTGGAGCCATCCGAGGATGGAACCCTCTTCTTCTCCATGGAGTTCGTCGACGGCCCTGACCTCAGAGCCTTCCTCCACAACTATCACCTCGGCCAAGACGCAGAATCATGGGTGCCCCCGGTCCCTCGCATTTGGGGACCGGGGATACCACAATCGTCAAACAGCCATGTTGTAACAGGGCACGAATTTACAGCTTGCGGAAAAATGCCAACGAAGTCGCAAGAAGCGTCAGGGCACGACTTCAGTCGTGCCGAAATGCACCAATATACGGACGGGGCTTTAGCCCCTGCGGGCGCTCTTCCCGTCCCTCTCGCCCTCTCCATCGCCCGCCAAATCGCCGAAGGCCTGGGCGCGGCGCACTTGAAAGGCATGGTCCACCGCGAAATCAAGCCGGAAAACATTCTCATGACCCGCGATGGCGAAAGTTGGCTTCCCAAGATCGCCGACTTCGGCATCGTCGCCACCAAGGAGTCCAGCACCGCCTACACCCGCACCGGCGGAACTCTGCTGACTATGAATTATGCAGCCCCCGAGCAATGGCGCGGAACCCCCGCCGCCGAGCTCGACGGCCGCACCGATCTCTACGCCCTCGGCGGCCTGCTCTACGAGATGCTCACCGGCCAGACTGCCTTCCACGCTGAAAACTACGAGGGCTGGGCGCGCCAACATCAAACCACCCCGCCCCCTCCGCCCAGCTCCCTCCGCCCCGATCTCGCCAACTGGCACGGCCTAGACGCGCTCACCCTCCGCCTCCTCGCCAAAAACCTCAACGACCGCCCCAAAGACGTAGCCGAACTAGTCGGACTGATCGACGCGGTGCGGTATCTTCCTCCTGAGGCGCGACGGGAAACTGTTGCGGAGCGTCTGAAATTACAAGCAAATGAATTGCTTGGAAGCAAAAGATTCAGACGAGTGCCCCAATGGCTCTGGATACCATCGGTTGCCCTGATGGGACTGGCAATAGTTATCACAGGGCTTGCTTTCGGTTTGCCAACATCGATGATTGAGAAACATGCCGAAGAACTCGACGAAGCACAGCACTACAATCTCAGCGGGATTCTTCGCAATCTGGCCTGTTCGCGTGGTGATGGGGAGGTGTGCCAAACCCTCGCAATGATGTACTTGGATGGACCAGAGCTAGATGTCCCACAGCATTCTGTTATCGGAGCCAAATTCCTTTCCAAAGCGTGCGACGCGGGAGACACCTTCAGTTGTTCTTACCTCGGCAATATGTATGAATATGGCCATGGCATCCCACCGAATCCTACACGAGCTGCAGCACTCTTCTCACGTGAGCTGACTCTCCTTACCAAAGGATGCGATGGAGGGGATTCGAAGAGTTGCTTCGGACTTGGAGAGATGTATCGATATGGGGGAGATGGGGTTGAAGAGGACCGCCCAAGGGCTGCTGCGCTCTATACCTATGCATGCGATGCAGGCAATACCGATAGTTGTTTCTGGCTTGCACAGATGTACCGTTATGCCGTGGGAATACCGGAGGATGACTCCCGGGCGGCGGACCTCGACTCTAAAGCCTGTAACTTGGGCTATGCAGCTAGCTGCGAAAAGCTCGCACTTTGCTATGAGTATGGTTATAAGGGAATTGCAAAGGATATTTCAGAAGCCAAAAGGCTGTTTGAAAAGGCGTGTTACATGGGCGAACAGAGTGCGTGCGACAGCCTAAAGCAGATGCAGTAAGGTGTATAGTTATTGGGCGCGGTAAACTTGGATAGCGGGTGGCCCATGTCTCGCCCTGGAGACGTTGAGGGCCGGTATCAGCGATTTCCACAGCGATTCTATTGTGAGAATTTTCTTATGTTCGGGAAGTACCGATTAATGCATAGATTTGCACTTGACCTATTTCATGGGTGGTGGTAAGTTTTTTCATTAGCTGTACTACCCGCCGTGCAAGAATCGCCTCAGTCCGGATTCAAATGGCACTGAGTTTTGCCGCCGCCGCCGCCGCTTCCATACGAGATCAAGTTCATTAAACGTGATGTGGACCGTTGCGTAGCTAGCGGCACAGCTAGATATATTTTGCGGTGCCGTTGACCCATCTCATGAAATTCAAACCGAAGGTCACACGGCCTTCAAGATAGGAGACGTAAGATGGGCCGAGGTCAGCAAAATCAAGTATTCAATACCGCACATGGCGAGAATGAGACCTACAACACTCAAGCAAAGCAAGCCTTCAATCTGCCTCAACAGGATGCAGGCAACTTCGAGAGTCAGCTTGCAAAGTTCTCCATGGTAAGAGAAATGGATACAACAGAAACAAGAATCCATTATGACACATGGATGTTGACCCGGATTTGGCTTAATTCCAAGGAGATTCCGGGTATGAATGGAGTTGAGGTTCGCATCGATCGTTTTGGGAATCTGATGCGTTTTAGTGAGTATGGCAAACGTACTGAACATGGCTGGGAAGTCGATCACAATATTCCCAAATCTCAGGGAGGGTCAGACGATATCAGTAACTTGGAACCTCTGCATTGGAGGGCCAACCGGCAGAAGAGTGATCACTTGCTGTAGTTGAGCCGGGTGCTTCGGTGCGCCATCCTTCGCTTTGCCGGGGTCCCCAACGACCGGGGCCCCCAAGAAGCGAACTCTGCTTCTTGGGGTGGTAGCGAGCAATTTTTGCTTGTTGGGGTGAAAGAAGCGATCTTTGCTCTGAGGGGTGAAGGGACAGCCCTTCGTCCGTGGGGTGGCCGGGCGAAGGCTGGAAAACCGAAACCCTTCGTTCTCCTCGCCGAAAGCCGCCCGCAGGACGGCCAGTCCCGCAGGTAGTTTATCGGTAGACCTCGCGGCGGTTGCCCTGACGCACAACCTGCACAATCAGCTTTTTATCCTGAATGTCGGCGATGATGCGATAATCGCCTACTCTGTATTTCCAATAATCTCCTAATGTAGAACCAGCAAGCGCCTCGCCGATGCTTCGCGGATTATCGAGTTTGGCAACACGGCCTCCCATAAACTTGATAATCCGTTGCGCGATGGGTCTGTCGAGTTTGGCGATCTCTCTTTCCGCTTCTTTACTGTACTCAATTCGCCACGCCATACCGCTTTTCCATTTCTTCCTGGTTATAGGTTCTGCTGCGTCCAGCCTTCAGCGCTCGCGTCCGCTCTTCGGCCAGGTATAAATCTTCCAGATCCGCCATCTTTTCGCTGATGGCCTCAATCATGTAGTAGGTCTTGCTGCGCCCAGTGCGTTTGGATAACTTTTCCAGGCGGGATTTCAACTTTTCCGGCAAGCGAAGTGAGACAGCGGAACCCATGACAGCCCTCCATGACTATGCAATACAAGTATCGCACAATAATGATTTTGAAGATACTGTTTGCTCTCTTCGCCGTAGGCTGCTCGCCTGGTCGACCAGTCCCTTGCAGATTATTTCCCCATTTCGTTGCACAATGATCTCAAATGTCTTCCTTCAAATCACGTCCCGGCACGTCCGCCTAGCGCCGCCTGTCAGCCGCAAGCTGCCGGCAGAGGCTAAAACGTCCCGTAACTCCTTATTCTGGACGATTTTGCAGGCAACTTCATTGTTTTGACGATTTTACAGCGCAACCCTGCCTGTAACCTCAAGAAAACAATGCGTTTGCGTCCATAATATGGGTGGGGGTACCCGAGGCGCCAACTTTGCCGATGTATGGCCGGCCAATGGAAGGCCGCCCGCCTGGACGGCAAGTCCCCTCTCCGCGGGTGGTGGCATAAACTGGTTGCAGCATGAAAGACTCCGCCGTACTGCTGATCGACTGCCCGGACCAAAAAGGCCTGGTGGCGCGCGTCTCCTCGCTGCTCTACCGGCATGGGGCCAACATCCTGCACGCCGACCAGCATCAGGACCACGAGCTGGGCCTCTTCTTCATGCGCGTGGAGTGGGCTCTTGGTCCTGCGGACGGCAGCCTTTCCTCCGCCGCGGAAAAGTTTAATTTGAGCGCCTTCGAGGCGGAGTTCGCGCCGCTGGCTCGCGAGTTGGGCATGAGGTGGCAGTTGAGCTCGGGCGAACGTATGCCGCGCGTGGCTCTGCTCTGCTCGCAGTACCTGCACTGCATGGCCGACCTGCTCTACCGCTGGCGCGCCGGCGAGCTGGAGTGCGAGATTCCGCTGATCGTATCGAACCATCGCGAGGTGGAAACGCTGGCCGCCTTTTACGGCATTCCCTTCGAGCACATCGAAGTCACAGCCGAGACGCGCGGCGAGGCCGAGGCGCATCAGCTCGAATTGCTCTCGCACTACGAAGTTGAGCTGGTCGTTCTTGCGCGCTACATGCAGATTCTTTCGCCGGCCTTCATCGCCCGCTACCCATCCGCAATTATCAACGTGCACCACTCGTTTTTGCCCGCCTTCACAGGGGCCAAGCCCTACCACGCCGCCCATGCCCGCGGGGTCAAGCTGATCGGGGCCACCAGCCACTATGTCACCGAGGTGCTGGACGACGGGCCGATCATCGAGCAGGACGTGGCCCGCGTCTCGCACCGTGACCAGGTGGAAGACCTGGTGGCGAGGGGCCGCGACCTGGAGCGCATGGTCCTGTCACGCGCCGTACGCTGGCACCTGGACCGGCGGATTCTCTGCTACGGCAACAAGACGGTGGTCTTTGATTAGCGGCGATTCCCCGTTCCCAGCCTCTTCCATGCCGTAGAATCGGCTTGTATGAAGTGTCCATATTGCGGCTTTGGGCAGGACCGGGTGGTGGACTCGCGGGAGAGCAAGGAGGCCGACTCTATCCGGCGGCGGCGGGAGTGCGAGAAGTGCAATCGCCGCTTCACCACCTATGAACGAATCGACGAAATCCCCTACATGATGATCAAGAAGGACGGCCGGCGCGAGCGCTTCGACCGGCAGAAGATTTTGAGCGGCCTGCTGCGCGCCTGCGAAAAGCGCCCCGTGGCGGCGAGCAGCCTGGAGGCCATCGTGAACGCCGCCGAGGCTTTTCTGGCCGACGCCCCGGAGCGCGAACGCACCACGGCCGAAATCGGCGAACTGATCATGGAGCGCCTCAAGGAGCTGGACACGGTTGCCTACATTCGCTTCGCCTCGGTCTACCGCGACTTCAAGGACGTGCGCGAGTTCAAGGAAGAGCTGGAAGGGCTGCTCGCCAGCCGGGCTGGCAGGATCAAGAAATAAGGAACTATGGCCAGTAATCAGGTTTTATGAAGGGGATTGAAGCCTTTGCCACCTTCTGGATCGTTTTTTCGCCGTTTCTGGGCAAATTCCGCTCGGTAAGGATGGCTTCGCCGGCCTTCATAAAAATTGAGAAATATTGATAGGGATACAAGACAGCATAGCCTCAATGCGATAGCCTTGCGATTAGCACGAACAGAATTGGGTACGTGCAATCTCAAATCGAGGAAGCATTCATGACAAAGCACATCTCTGGTATTACGCGGAACAGCGCGCTCGCGCTCTTCGCCATCCTGGCCTTCGCCGTTTCTTCAGCGACGGCCCAGACTTCCCCCGCAGCCCCTGCAGAAGCCAGCCCGGCGCAGGTCGCGCCCGCGACAACAGGACCGATCTCCTACAACATCAAGCTGGCGAAGATCGACGGCAACATCAATATCCTGGTTAATAAGGATGGAAGCTGGCTCTTCTCCGGCACCGCAAAGGCCGAAAAGGATAAGGACTACGATGTATCGCTGGCCATCAGAGCCAAGACCGGCGCAATCTTTGTCTTCCACTGGGTGGGCGACGCGACGCACAAGGTTGAATTCAGCAAGTCGGGCGAGAGCGGCATCCTCAAGGACGACTTTTCGGACTTCCAGAAGGGCCACCATTACGCCTGGACCTACCGCTACTACGAGAGCTCCGCAGGGAAAAGGGCGCAATATGAAGAGCGGCAGAGAAAGCGGGAACAACTGGCGAGAGAAGAGAAAGAAGCCAGGGAAAAGCACGACGCCAAGCTAGAGGCCGAAAAGAAGGCCGAGCAGAAGCGTGAAGCGCAGGAAGAACTGGCGCAGGAACAGCAACAGCAGAAGAGCAGCGGCGGCGGCGGTGGCGGCATTGGATCGACCATCAGCAGCGTCGTCAATACGGTAGGCAGCGTGGTTTCCGGCGTGACCAGCGCTATTTCCGATGTGGGCAGCTTCCTGGGCTCCATCTTCTAATCCAAACCGAACAAGGCGCTCTCTCGGAAACGAGACAGCTAGAGTATACTGAAACCTGCACAAACAGATGGCTGGGCATCCTGCCCAGCCATCTGTCGCAGCCAGCGCGTAATGCGCTGTCCCCTTCTTCCTCTTTCAGAGCCGTTGAGTTGAGCGGCAAATGATCGTCAGGCCAACATCATGTTTTGAGCTCAGGCAGCGCAGGCTGCCTGCCATTGCAAATCAAGGAGGATTCATGTCCAAGCAAGTTTTTGGCATCAAGCGGTATAGCGCACTCGCGCTCTTGGCGATTCTGGTCTTCGCCGTTACTTCGACAAATGCCCAGACTTCACCCACGACTCCGGCGGAAACCAGCACAGTACTGGCCGCGCCAGCCACCACCGGACCTATCTCGCACACGTTTACTTTGTCGAAGATAGATGGAAAGCTCAATATCCTGGTCAATCCGGATGGAAAATGGCTCTTCTCCGGCTCCTCGCCCAAAAAGTTCCTCGACAAGGACTTCGACGTTTCGCTGGCGCTGAAGAACAGCTCGGGCGCGATCATTCTCTTTGAATGGTGCGGTAACGCCTCCAACGGGATTCAGTTCAGCAAGGAGGGGACGAGCCGGATTCTCAAGGAGAACTTCGCCTCCTTTGCTTCAGGCCACCACATGGCCTGGGATTATCGCTTCACGGAGACAGCGGCCGGCCGCGCCAAGCTCTATGAGGAGCGGATGAAGAAGAAGGAAGCGCTAAAGGATGCCGCGCTGAAGCAGGAAGAACAAGAGGAGCTTTCCGCGGACTACGGCACACCAGTTACAAACCTGAATGTGACGAAAGGCCAGGAGAAGTCGTATGACGAGTGGAGGGCCGAAATGGTCAAGACGTTGCCCTTGAAGTGCCCCACTTCCGTGCCAAGCCCGTCTCGTCATTGCCTCCTCCAGGCGGATAGAAACGTTCTGGGTTACCAGAACGATTCTGAAGCCGAGCAATTTGAAAAGCTCCCGCCGGCATTGCAGAAGGAGACCGGAGCGAAGGCCTATGCGCTACAACAGAAGGTAAATAAGGAGGAAGCTGAGAATGCACGCAAACAGCAAGCACAACAGGCGCAGAGCGGCGGCGGCGGAACCAGCGTGGGCAGCGTGCTGAGCACCGTCGGCGAAGTTGCCGGCGTCATTGGAACCGTTCTGTCCTTCCTATAAACCAGGACAGGCTGGGTTTCCGCCGCGGCAGCAAGGCGGCTGGAGCTTCAGATTATGCAGAGCAACACAAAAGGCTGGGCGCATGCCCAGCCTTTTGTTCTTGTCGCAATCTTGCACGCCGGGCAGAGTTAACCAGCCTCCTCCATCTGGCGCAGCACGCTGACCACGCCTGTTGTAAAGCCACTATCCTTGTCCACAATGGGCGAGGTGCTGATCTCTACGCGCAGTTCCCGGCGCGCGTGGTCCAGCACGGTCGCAATTCCCTTGGTGCGCTTTTCCAGCGCAATGCGGTGAGTCAGTGACTTCTGATCGGCTGAGGTGTACGAAAGCCGAGGCAATCCCTTCTCGATCATCATTCCGATCAGTTCCTCGGCCTTCCAGCCGAGCAGTTCTTCCGCCGCCTGATTGACGGTGCGCACAAAGCCCAGCGAATCGGTCACGATCACCGCCTCGGGGATCGACGCCATCACGCTTTCCAACCACTTCTTGGCCTGATGCGCTTCCTCGTGGGCAATATGCGCCCCGGTCACGTCGAAAGTGACCATGCGGAGGCCCGCCGGTTTGCCCTGGGCATCGCAAATCAGGCTGCGGTGCAACTCGAAGGTGCGATACTCTCCCCCGCTGGTGTAACCTGTGCGCTGGATTGGAGGCGGGGAATCGCCTGACTCCATGATCTTGAAAAAGGCTGCGCGGCTGATCTCTTTTTCGGCAGACGTCATAAAATTCCACAGAGTGTCTCCAATGAATTTGTCTTGCTCGTGAGGATACAAGGCGCGAGCCGCGCGATTGGCGCGAGTCACCACTCCCTTGGCATTCAGTTCGACGTAGGCCACGGGCAATTCTTCGAGAGCTTCGGTAACCGAAGCGTCCGGCGGGGCAGCCGGGTTCACAGCAAGCTTGTGCATCGTTTTCACCACTGGGCTACCGGTTTGGGAGTGAGTTTGTACACATCTTCGGCGCTGTGCAAGAAAGATAGAGGGGTCAGCACAAAATCCAGCGGGATGCGCAGCATGACGGTGCGATCCTCAATGTTGACGGTAATTTCGCGATTCTGCGCGACGATGCGAAGCAACTCCGCGTTTGCTAGTTGCTCGTTCACCCGGCCCTCCAGAACGACCAGCAGCGAAGAGTCGCTCCAGTGGAAGATGGCGTCGCCGCTGTGAAGATTGTGGGTAAGAAACGCGGAGACGGCCATGAGGCTATCCTGAACGGCCTCTACCCCGAAGCGCTGGCTGATAGTCTCCAGGCAACCGAGCCGGAAGAGCGCGATGAAGCCTTTGCCGCCTTGCTCCATGATGCGTTTCACATGTTCGACTGCCGCTCCGCCGCCGCGCAATCCAGCCGCGTTGTCGTTCTCCGTGGTGTGATCCGCCACTTTCAGCTTGGATGCGCCCGCGGGAGCGTCTTGCCCTGGCCCCGAGGGATGCAAAAAAGCCCGCAGCCGCTCGCGATACGCCTGAATCTGCTCGCCGGTCTCCAGCCCCGCGATCTTCGCCACCAGCGGCGCGGCTTCCGGCGAACCGGCGTCTACGCCCACCCGCTCCAGCAGCTCCTGTAGCTGCATGGAAACCAGCGCCCGCCACCCACTCTGACGGTCCTTGAGCGCCCCTTCCGCGCCTTTTCGATAACTCTCGAACTCATGCACAATCGATTGAATCTGCGCCAGCTTGTCCTCCACCGGCAGCCGGTCCGGCACCTGCATCGCCTCTTCGCTCACCCTCTTGCGAAAGGCTTTGTAGGTTGCCTCGTCGATCTCCGGCATATTCAGCGACGCTCCCTGCACCAGCAGGGTAAGGCACCGGTCAAAGACGGGAGGCGCAGACTCCTCCTTCGCCTCAGAAGGCGAATGGCCAAACCCGGCTATCTGCCGCAGACCCATCGTAGACACTCCTGCACGTTCTATCGGCCGGAAGCACAGGTTTCAACAGGAATACCGCGGGCCTCAAATCACTTTCGGCGCCCCGCTTTTCTGGAATTTGCGGCAGGTTGCGTTTCAATTTCGCGCGTGCAGCCCCGCGCGTCTGTCCGAAAATCGTTCAAATTATTCCTATCCTCCTGTACACTGAGTGTTCAAGGCTATGAAAACCAGACATCCAATCGGCATACTGGGCGCTACCGGAATGGTGGGCCAACGCTATATTCAGCTACTGGAACGCCACCCCTGGTTCCAGATCACGTGGCTGGCGGCGAGCGACCGCTCCAGTGGCAAGACTTATGGAGAGGCCGCCAAGTGGCGCCTTGACACCCCGCTGCCCGAGCGCATCGCCAAAATGACCGTTTCGCCGGCCGAGCCGAGCGCCGCGGCCAACGAGGGTCAGCCTGCGCCCAAGATCATTTTTTCCTCCATCGATGCGCCTATCGCCCGCGAACTGGAGCCCAGGTTCGCCGCCGCCGGCTGCGCCGTCATCTCCAACTCCAGCGCCTTCCGCATGGCGCCTAACGTGCCCCTGGTGCTGCCTGAGGTCAACGCCGATCACCTGCATCTGATCGAGGAACAACCCTGGCGCAAGGAGTCGGGCGGCTACATCGTCACCAACTCCAACTGCACGGCCATGGGCGTGGTGCTGGCGCTCAAGCCCCTCGAAGATCGCTTCGGCATCGAACAGATCTTCGCAGCCACCATGCAGGCCGTCAGCGGGGCGGGCTATCCCGGCGTGGCCTCCATGGACATTCTCGATAACGTCGTCCCTTACATCGCCAACGAGGAAGAGAAGATGGAGGCCGAGACGCTCAAGCTGTTGGGCAAGCTCAATGGCCATGCGGTGATTCCTCTGGCTGCGCGCATGAGCGCCAGTTGCAATCGCGTCCCGGTGGTCGATGGTCACACCGTCAGCGTCTCCATCAAACTGCGCAAGCCGGCCACGCGCGAAGAAATTCTGGCTGCATGGTCGGAGTTTCATCCATTGGCGGGCCAGCAACTGCCTACCGCTCCAGAGCAGCCCGTCGAATGGGCGCCGCAGCAGGATCGCCCGCAACCGCGCCTGGATCGCAATCGCGGCAACGGCATGGCCGTCACCGTGGGCCGCCTGCGCCCCTGCGGCGTGCTCGACTGGAAGTTTACCGTGCTCTCGCACAACACCATTCGCGGAGCCGCCGGAGCCACCATCCTCAACGCCGAACTGCTGGCAAGCCTGGGAAAGCTGTAAGTGGCATTGGTTTTGAAAGGGCACGACTTCAGTCGTGCTTTGAATGAAGCAAAATATGCGGGGCTTTAGCCCCTGAGGTACGTTAGGAAGACACGAATGAGCCTGATCGTAATGAAATTTGGCGGCACCTCTGTCGAGGACCAGACGGCCATCCGCCGCACCGCGGCCATCGTCGCCGGGCGCGTGGCCCTGGGCAAGCAGCCCGTAGTGGTGGTCAGCGCCATGGCTAAGGTCACTGACCAACTGCTGCGCGCCGCCGAGACCGCCGTGCAGGGCGATCGCGCTGGAGCCCTGGCCATCAGTTCGCGCCTGCGCGCGCAGCATCGCGACACCGCCGCCGCTCTGCTCAAGAACTCCGCTGCATTGGTCGACAAAATCGACCAGAAGTTCGACTCTCTCGATGAGATTCTGCGCGGCCTGGCGGCCATCCTCGAACTTACCCCGCGCGTCTCCGACCTGATCGTCAGCTATGGCGAACTCCTCTCCAGCCGCATCGTCGCCGCGGCCTTCCAGGAGCAGGGCATTGACGCCGTTCACGCGGACGCGCGCCAGATCATCATCACCGATTCGCAATTCCAGAAAGCCATTCCGCAGGACGCCCTTATCGAAAGGCGCGCTCAGGAAAAACTGCTCCCGCTGCTCGCGCAGGAACAGGTGCCCGTCATGGGAGGCTTCATCGCCTCCAACGAAGCCGGCATCTCCACCACCCTGGGCCGCGGCGGCTCCGACTTCACCGCCGCGCTCATCGGCGGCGCGCTGGCTGCCGAGACCATCGAAATCTGGACCGACGTGGACGGCATCATGAGCGCCGACCCCCGCGTCTGCCCTGATGCTCTGCGCGTCAAGGTCATCAGCTTTGAAGAAGCCGCCGAGCTGGCCTACTTTGGCGCCAAGGTTCTGCACCCCGCCACCATCCTGCCCGCCGTCAAGAAAAACATACCGGTGCAGGTGCTCAACAGCCGCAACGCCAGTTGCGAAGGCACACGCATTACCGCGCTTGCTCCGCACTGCAAGAGCCCCTTCAAATCCATCGCCGTAAAAAAGAAGCTCAGCATCATCGACGTGGTGGCCAGCCGCATGTTGATGACTCACGGCTACATGAAGTCCATCTTCGACATCTTCGACAAGCACCAGTGCCCCGTCGATATGGTCTGCACCAGCGAAGTCTCCGTCTCGCTCACCGTGGACTCCAACGAAAAGCTGCCCGCCGTCGCCGCCGATCTCGGCCGCCTGGCCGACGTGAAGTACGAGGGGAAAAAGGCTTTGCTCTGCCTGGTGGGCGACGACATTCGCGGCCACAGCGGCATCGCCGCCCAGGTCTTCACCGCCATCCGCAACATCAACGTGCGCATGATCTCCCAGGGCGCCAGCGAAATCAACATGAGCTTCATGATCGAAGAAGACGATGCCGACGAAGCCGTCCGCTCGCTGCACGCCGCGTTTTTTCAGGACCCCGACCCGGCGATCTTTGATGTTGCGGCGCGCAAGACGTAGGCCTGACTTCACGGCCCCTGCACGAAGCGATCTCCCCTGTGCCACGCGCCGAAATCCTGTGTCAGCTTGCAGGATGCAAGTTTTCCGTTCTCGTGAAACTTCGCGCCGCCGCCACGGCCATCGGCGAAAAATCCGCCGCTCATGCAGGGAACTCCCTGCACCACCTGGTCTCCCGTCAGGTAACACTGCTTGAGCTTGCCGCTGGAATAAAAGGCGACTACCGGCCCTTCGCCTGGACCCAGCAAACTGCCTCCCATGCAGGTTATGTTCAGAATCGGCGCGTCGTGGCTCATCTGCACGAAATCCGGAGTGCCGTCGGTATGCAATGCGATGTATGATCCGGCCGGGATACGTGCTTCGCCGAAGGGAATATCGTGTGTGACCGAACAGCGATTCAGGCGGCCATCGTCAAAGAACCAAGCGTAGCCTTTGTCGCAGGGATAGCCCTGAATCTCGGTTGGCTGGTCAAGGGTTTTGCGCTTGACGTGGGGCAGGTCGGTAGCCCATACAAGGCTGGATAAGCCGCACAAGAGCAAGGCAAGAAGCAAGACATTTTTCATGGCTCACACCTCAAATGAAATCGCCACAGTGTACTTCATACGGAACTAGCCAGCGAACCGTTCTGCGGCCGTGTCTCTGGCTTTCTGCGCCCGTAGATCACCACGAGCGCCACTAGCAGCATCAGAATGACGCCGATCACCAGCAGGCTGCCCTCGGGGCCGTCCGCGCCGCCGCTCCACAGCACGTTGCCCGACGGGGTGGAGCTCAGGTAGTGGCCGGGGGCGACCATGCCGCTGTCGGCGGTGCCGTAGAAGTAGGTCTCGGCCCAATCCCAGGAAGCGTGGCAACCGATAGCCCACCAGGCCGAGCCGGTCACCCATACGCTGACGCAGAAGACAAAGCCGATCAACGCCGCGGCGAAGATGCCAATCCAGTTTTCTCCATTGTTGCTGGTATGGATGGAACCGAAGAGAGTCGAGGTGACCCAGGCCGCCTGCCAGAAACCGCTCTGCGGGGTTTTGCGAATATGCAGCATCAAGCAGGGAAAAACTCCCAGCAGGGCGACTGCATAGATACCCCAGACGCCATTGCCCTTTACCATCAACGCCAGCATTAGGCAGATCGAGCCGACGATCCCCAGCGCCCACCAGAAGTTTATGCCGCGGGTGAAGGTGAATTGCAGGTAGCCTCGGAAGACGCCCTCCTCAAAGCAGCCGGTGAGCAGAAAGACTGCGCCCCAAATCGCGGCATAGCTGAAGATCTGCGCGCCGGAGAGCGCGACAGGGCCAAAGTGCAGCCAGCCGCCCCAGGCCATCGCTCCCACCAGCGCCGAGAGAGCCAGAAAGCCCGCCGCCAGGCCGCTGAAAAAGTGGGGAATGCTTCGCTGGCCAATCAGATTGAAGGCCAGCAAGCTGCGGCGGCGCTCGATCAACGCTACCAAAGATGCTGCCCCGGCGAACGCCAAAATAGCGCTCACCTCTCCAAAGAAGGCAGTAAAGGCGGTTAGACCTTCCTTCTTGCCGAGAAGATGGAGGTGTACAAACACTAAACCGACGACGTTGGCAAAGAGGATCAGCAGAGGAATAAAGATCGCCACCGACCAGCCGGCGCGCAGGCCCTGGCTGCCGATGAAGGTCCAGCGCAACCAGTGAAAGTTCCGCGTTTCCAGTGATGAGGCAGCGGTTTCAGTCGCATGGGATGTTGCATCTTTTCCAGCGAGCGGCGCTTCGGGCCGCGGGGACTGAATCTCCGGTTCCATCATTTGCAGGGAGCCTCCATAAAAAAGATTTCTGTACTGAAATGCTCTGATAGAAAGATACTCTACACAAGCGCCGCCCTGTCAGTTCAACGGCAGAACTGAATGCGGGGCGAAACAAGCCTCAACATAAATTTCAATTCGCAACTTGACACAATCGCCCGCTGCCTTGATGCTAAACAGTTCCGCCTATTCAGTTTTTCAACGCGCGAAGGGAGTTCAAGTCTTGCGGGTTCGCGTCTTCTATCACGACAAATGCTTCGACGGAGCCTGCTCAGCCTCGCTCTTCACGCGCTTCCATCGCGAGTGCATCTCACCCGGCGCGAGCTATGAGTATCACGGCCTTGTCCACCGCGCCGGCGCACTATTTGACGAGAGCGATTTTACTGGCGACGAAAACGCCATCGTCGACTTCAAGTACTCCGCCTCGCCGCGCATTACCTGGTGGTTTGACCACCACCTCTCGGCCTTTCTCACCCCTCAGGATCAGGAGAATTTCCTGGCCTGCAAGCAGGATCCGGCCTGCGGCGGACGCAAGTTTTTCGACCCCGACTACACCTCCTGCACCAGCTTTCTGGCGCACATCGCCTCCACCCGCTTCGGGTTCTCGACCGAACCGGTGGCCGAGCTGATTCACTGGGCCGACATTGTGGATGGCGCCAAGTATGAGAGCGCCGAGGCCGCCGTCAAGATGGCTGCTCCGGCCATGAAGCTCACCCTCATCATCGAATCCACCCAGGACGACGCCTTCATCCCGCGCCTTATTCCGCTGCTCACCGAGATGCCCATGGCCGAGGTGCTCAGCCAGCCCTTTGTTGCCAATCTGCTGCCGCCGCTGCTGGAGCGCCACCAGAAATCCATTGCCCTGATCCGCCAGCGCGCCGAGGAGCGCGACGGCACCATCTTCTTCGACCTCACCGACCAGCCGCAAGAGGGCTACAACAAATTCATCCCCTACTATCTCTATCCCCAGGCCACGTATTCTATCGGCCTTTCCAGCTCCAGCTTCCGCACCAAAGTCTCGGTCGGCTCCAACCCCTGGACCATGGCTGACCCAGCGAAGATGACCAACCTGGCGCAAATCTGCGAGCGCTACGGAGGCGGCGGCCATGCCCGCGTGGGCGCCATCAGCTTTCCGCCCGGCCAGGCCGGCGAGGCACGCAAAGCGGCGGCAGAGATTGTGGCCGAGCTGAGAGCGAAGAACCCGCTGGACTGAGGCGCGATTAGGGTAAGCAGTGCATTGATTTTGTTATGAAAGGTACGGGTTAAACGCGTACCCTTCACAAACCTGTTGCTGGGCAGGTTTCTACGCACTGCCCTTCAGGCTCGGCCACACTGCTTTGCGTTGCTCGATGACGGCTTTGACGCCCTCCTCGAAGTCGGCCGTCATGCGCTGCTGCACGTTCATCTCGATAGCCTTCTCAATCTCCTCGTCGAGTTTACGGTGGGAGTGCGCGGCAAGAAGTTGTTTGAGCGCCATCATGGCCTGGGGACTGTTCTGTGTCAGTGTCTTGGCCAGCGAATGAGCGGTTTGCATCAGCTCTTCCGCGGCTACAACCTCGGTCACCAACCCCATATGCAAGGCTTCCTGCGCCTTCAGCATCCTGCCGGTCAACAACAGTTCGCGGGTGCGTTTTTCGCCCACCTGGCGCAGCAGAAACGTGGCCGAAACCGCCGGTACAAATCCCATGCGCGCCTCGTTGAATGCAAACCGGGCCCAGGGCGTGGCCAGGGTGAATGCGGGGAGGGTGGCCAGGCTCATGCCACTGCCGATGGCAGGACCGTTTACCGCGGCAATCACCGGTTTGGGAAAGTCATACAACGTGCGCAACAGATAAGCTAATTTC
Organism: Occallatibacter sp.; assembly: GCA_052145195.1. Taxonomy (GTDB): domain Bacteria; phylum Acidobacteriota; class Terriglobia; order Terriglobales; family Acidobacteriaceae; genus Telmatobacter. The sequence continues at coordinate 18,772 of JBKQPC010000011.1, forward strand.
TCCGCGTCGCGTCGATGCTGCTCCGGCGAGTGGGACTGCGAGACTCTCAGGTACTCAACATCCAGGCCGGCGCAGAAGGCCGGACCGGCCCCGGTCAGGATCACGGCGCCGCAATCGCCGTTCGCCGCCTCATCAAGAGCCGCTATCAGTTCTTCGATCAGCGCGGGAGAGAGAGCGTTGCGCTTCTCCGGCCGGTTCAGCGTGATGGTCTTCACCCCGATGGTGGTTTGAACCAGGATGTGTTCGAAGTGAGCCATGGGGAACCTCCTGCAAGCGCCGGACCGCCAGCCCTGTCCAAGCGCGGAAAAACCTATCGTAGCGCAGAATTGTCTTGTCTGGAATGTGAATATTGAGTCTCTCACAGCCCCAATTCGCCCGCCCGCTTCTTCATCGCCTCCAAACAAAATCCGATGTGCGCGTCCAGCTCCACGCCCAGTTCCGCCGCGCCCTGCACAATGTCCTCGCGGTTTACGCCGCGGGCGAATGCCTTGTCCTTCATCTTCTTGCGCACACTAGCCACTTCCACTTCGGCAATGGCTTTGGTCGGCTTGACCAGCGCGCAGGCGGTCAAAAATCCGGCCAGCTCGTCGCAGGCAAACAAGGATTTCGCCAGATGCGTGACGCGCGGCACGCCCGAGTACTGCGCGTGGCCCAGAATGGCGGTGCGCAGCTCGAGAGGCCAGCCCAACTGTTCCAGCTCACGTACGCCGACGAAAGGGTGTTCGGCGGCCGTGGGGTGGCGCTCGTAGTCGAAGTCGTGCAGCAGGGCCGTCGTGGTATACAGCTCAATGAATGCTGCCCGTTCTTCGCCGGCCAGCCCCCGCCGGACAGCCTCGGCCTCGCCCATGGCCGAGACGCAGGCTTCGACCGCCAGCGCGTGTTTGCGCAGGTTCTCGCTCTCGGTCCAGTCGATCAGCAGTTGCCAGGCCTGCGCTCGTCCATAGCTGGAACCGCTTTCTTTTGCATCATTTCCAGTGCAAGAGTTCATCTCTTCCTTGACCTCTCTGTTAACTAACTTGATTCGTTCTTCTCCGGTTTTTCCGGTCATATTCCGGGTATGAGCCGTGAAATTTAGGTTTGTATCCAAGTTTTCACTTGACAGTTATGGTACATATCCCGGAAAGTATGACATATCGTGGTGCTGCAATGCACCGCGGGGTTCCTGCTCTGGCACTCCGCACACCACTCATGGCTACCACACTGGCGAGCGTGGAGACACGCGAAGTCCTGCAATGTAAGTATTCCGAATGCAAACTGGTCCAGTTCAGGCCGTCCAACGGCCTTTGCAGAAGGTGCCACAGGCCCTTGAATATCGAGGAGCCGGTCCGGCCAGGACCCATCCCGGTTGAAAATCCACCTTTCGATCCCGCAGCCGAAGCGGGCCTACGGGTGGCCGGGCAGGTCAAGGAGATCCGCCGCGCTCGCCACCTGAGCCAGCGGCAACTGGCAGGGCGCATGCAGGTGCCCCGCACCTACATTTCGAAGATCGAAAATGGCAAGGCCATCCCCACCCTCAGCTCTCTGGAGCGGCTGGCCGATGCTCTGGGCGTGCATATCCGCCAACTGGTTCGCGACGCCCGCAGCCTTCGCGACGACGATGTGGCGTCGATCATGGCCGATCCGATACTGGCCGAGATCGCGTTCCTTCTGCCTTGCCTGGACCCACTGCACCGGTCGCTCGTTATAAGTTCGGCGCGCGACATGGCAATGGGCTACCGGCGCATCGCGTAGAGGGTTCAGGGGCGGGAGCATCTCCTTTCAGTGTGGCGGCGATGGCCGCCGCACTCACCGTAGGGAGTCCTTCGCACGGGCGCACCTTCAACCGTGGTTGCACAGGCAATTGCGGCCCATGGGCGCTTGTGCTACGGTCGAGATGAGACGCCTCGGCTCGCGGCTCCCGGAAAGTCGTTTGCCAGCCGCAAGCTCGAATGCATTTGTTGAGGCAAATCCCTTGTTAACTGCCGCCAAGTTGCGTATTGAAGATCTGAGCGCCGAGGAGCGCGCCGTCTACGCAACCCTCAAGCCGGAGTGCCTGCCGCAGCATGTCGCCATCATCATGGACGGCAATGGCCGCTGGGCCGGCCATCGCTCGCAGAAGCGCTTCTTTGGCCACCAGCAGGGCGCCAACACCGTGCAACAGGTCATGGAAACCGCTGCGCGCATCGGCCTGCCCTGGCTCACTCTCTACGCATTCTCGCTGGAAAACAACCTCCGCCGCCCCCGCGCCGAGGTCAACTTCCTCATGCGCCTGCTCAAAACTTACCTGGACGCCAATGTGCAGCGCATGTTGGACAACAACGTCCGCTTGAAGTACATCGGCCGCACCGGCGAATTGCCCTCCGAGGTCCAGGAGAAGATGCGCTGGGCCGAGCAGGCTACGGCCGGCAACACCGGAACCACCCTCACCCTGGCTCTCAATTACGGCGGGCGCTCCGAACTGGTGGACGCCTTCCGCGCTCTGTCGGTCGAGATAAAGCAAAAACAGCGGAGCGCGGAGAGCATCTCCGAGGAAGACATTCACCGCCATCTCTACACCGCTGACATGCCCGACCCCGACCTGCTGATCCGCACCTCGGGCGAGATGCGGCTGTCCAATTTTTTGTTGTGGCAGATCGCCTACACCGAGATCTTAGTCACCAAGCGGCTGTGGCCTGATTTCACCGGCATCCATCTGCTGGAGGCCATCGCCGACTATCAGCTTCGCGAGCGCCGCTACGGCGGGCTGAGCGATAGCGTCGGCGAAGTGGAAGAGTTTCCCGATCGAATCAAGATCGTGGCAAGCTGAGTAATTTCGTTTTTCTCCAACCCCTATCCCGCACGGGATTCGATCCTACAGCAATCAACCACGCAGGCCAGTTTGTTCGGACAATTACGACTCCATTCCCCATCGAAACTACCCCGTTTGCAGCCTCTGTGCCGATACACACCCCGCCCCGGCAGTGTATTCTCATCCCAATGAAACGTATTCTTACCGCTTTCATCCTGATCCCTCTGGTTCTGCTCCTGGTCTTCATGGGACCGTGGTGGCAATGGCTGTTTACCCTGGCCGTTGCGGGGGTGGCTGCGCTGGCCGCATGGGAGTTTATAGGCATGGCGGAGAAGGCCGGTGCCAACCCGCCGCGCATCGCTGTATTGGCCGCCGTTCTCGCGCTCTTTGCCAGCAACTTCGAGTGGCCCCTGCAAACCGCGGCCACGCTGGGCATCCTGAGCCTGGGCCTTCTGGTCTATTGCACCTTCTTCAGCCCCGTGGAGCAGCTCATGGCTGACGCTTCGGCCTCCATCTTCTGCTTGCTCTACATCGGCTTCACCCTGATTTCCCTGCCCGCCCTGCGCGAGAACCCCGAGGGCAACGGACCTTCTCTGGTCACCTTCCTGCTATGCGCGGTCTGGGCTGGAGATGCAGCCGCCCTTTACGTAGGCCGCGCCTGGGGAAGGCACAAGATGGCCCCCACAATCAGCCCCAGCAAAACCTGGGAGGGGGCCTTCGCCTCGGCGGGAGGCAGCCTGTTTTCCACCTGCGTTCTGCTTGGCCTCTCGCAGTTGCTGCAGATGTGGGACATTGGCGGGCTCTCCTACTCCGGCGAGGCATGGTGGTATTGGCTGGGCCTGACCGTGGTAGTCAACGTAGCTGCCCAAGTGGGCGATCTGGCCGAATCAGCCCTCAAGCGCTCGGCCGGCGTCAAGGACTCCGGCTCCCTGCTCCCCGGCCATGGCGGCGTTCTGGACCGCATCGACGCCATGCTGCTTGCAGCGCCCGTGCTGTGGTACGCCCAGATGATTCACTAGCGGCGCTAAGCGGGAATATGGATTCGAAGAGAATCACACTCACCTACTCATTTCGCGCTATGATTTCCATAGGAGTTGGCCCCATGACCACCCGAATCATTCGCGTTGGAAACACGCTCACTGTTGAGATTCCAGAGGAGTTGGTTATGCTGGCCTCGCTGCCTGTTGGCGAGCCTGTGGAATGGGTTCCAAATGGAAGCGGCGGTATTGCGCTCGTCAAGTCTTCCACTTCTACGCATCAGCGCAAACGCAAGACATTGGAGGAGCTTCTCGAAGGTATTCCAGAAGGTACTTGCATCCCGGAAATCGACTGGGGTCCACCGCGCGGAGCTGAGGTTTGGTAAGCCTATACATCCCGGACTCCGGTGATTTGGTTTGGCTGGATTTCGATCCGCAGGCTGGACGCGAGCAGGCTGGGCGTAGACCAGCTTTGGTGCTCTCTCCCCGGTCCTTCAATCAGCGAACATCACTGGCCTACGTTTGCCCGATCACCAGCAAAATCAAGGGTTACTCGTCTGAGGTTCTTCTCCCTACTGGACTGCCTGTGAATGGGGCCATTCTTTGCGAACATATGCGCAGTTTGGATTGGCAAGCACGCACCCCAGAATTGATAGGCAAAGTCCCGGACGACATTCTTCTTGAGGTTCGCGAAATTGTCGGCTCCATTGCTGGTATCACACCATAAAAGGCGGAGTGTTCTCTGTTGGCACTGACTCGTAATCCCGCAGAAACTTCAAATAGTCCTATGAAAAAACTCGCCATTCTCGGTTCCACCGGCTCCATCGGGCAAAGCACGCTCTCCATCGTCGAGCAGTTCCCTGATCGCTACTCGGTCGCCTCGCTGGCCGCTGGGCGCAACCTCGAAGAAGCCTTTGCGCAGGCCATTCGCTGGCGGCCACAGCTCGTATCGCTGGCCACTGAAGAGCTGGCTGCGGAGCTTTCCGCCAAGCTCAAGCAAGCCGGCATCTCCGGCATAGAAGTGGTCTACGGAACCCAGGGCACCGTCGCCTGCTCCACGCTGCCCGAGGCCGACTTTGTGGTCTCGGCCATCGTCGGCGTCGCCGGCCTGGAAGCCACGCACGCCGCTATCCTGGCCGGCAAACCCGTCGGTCTGGCAAACAAAGAATGTATGGTAGCCGCCGGCGAAATCCTTACCAAGGCCGCCCGTGAGCGCCACGTCCCTATCCTGCCCATCGATAGCGAGCACAACGCAGTCCATCAATGTTTAAGAGTCGGCGCTCATTCCGAAGTCAAGACCATCTGGCTGACGGCCTCCGGCGGACCTTTCCGCAAGCTGCCGTTGGAGGAATTTGACGGCATTACTCCCGAGCAGGCCCTCAAACACCCTACCTGGGTGATGGGCCGGCGTATCACCATCGACTCCGCGACCATGCTCAACAAGGGCCTGGAAGTCATCGAGGCCTGCCGCCTCTTCGACGTAACGGCAGCCCAGGTCCGCGTCACCGTTCACCCGCAATCCACCGTCCACTCGCTGGTGGAGTACGTGGACGGCTCCATTCTGGCGCAAATATCAATCACAGATATGCGCCTGCCGATTCTCTATGCCTTGGCCTTCCCCGAGCGGCCCGCCTCCACGCTGACCTTCAACATGGCCGCATTGAGCCACCTGGATTTCGAGCCACCCGATCTGGAGCGCTTCCCCTGCCTGCGCCTGGCATTCGAGGCCGCGGAAAAAGGCGGAGCCCATTGCATTGCCCTCAACGCCGCGGACGAGGTCGCCGTCGAGGCGTTTCTGGAGCGCCGCATCCCCTTCACCGGCATCCCGCGTACAATTGAAAGGGTGCTGGCAGCCACGCCCGAAGCCCACCCGGCTACCATAGCCGAAGTGCTCTCGACGGACCATCGGGCGCGTCAAACTGCGCATGAGTTACTGGCAAAGTAGTCTTCAGTTGTCAGTCCACAGTTGTCAGTGGCCGGCTGACCACTGTTCACTGCCCACTGTTTACTGTTTTATCGAGGTTAAAACCGCACATCTATGATTGATTTTCATCACCTGCTTGTAACGATCGTCGCTTTTATCGTTCTTATCGGCGTCATGGTTGTGGTCCACGAGTTCGGCCACTTTATCGTCGCCAAGCTCTGCGGGGTCCGCGTCGAGGAGTTTGCCTTCGGCTTCGGGCCGCGCCTGTTCGGCGTCAAGTACGGCGACACCGACTACAAGGTCTGCGCGCTCCCGCTGGGCGGATACGTCAAGATGGCCGGCGAAAACTTCGCCGAGCTTAGCGACGCCGCCACCGGCACCGCCACCATAGCCCCGCCCGACGACCCCGGCGCACTCACCTCGCATCCCCGCTGGCAGCGCATGTTGATCGGCGCGGCCGGGCCCGTAGCTAATTTCATCCTGGCATTGGTGCTGATGTTCGTCTACTACGGCTGGATCAACGAGGTTCCCGCTGTCGAAGTCAAATCCACCACCGTCGAATGGGTCACTCCGGGCTCGGCAGCCGCGCAAGCCGGAATTGAGCCGGGCGACATTTTTCGCCGCATTGCCAACGATAACAATCCCGACTGGGATATAGTCTTCCTTCGCCTCAAGCTGAACGCCAACCAGAACGTGCCGGTTACCGTGGAGCGTGGCGTCAAGTCTCTGCAACTGAGCCTTCATGTAGTCGCCGCGGCCAAAGACGATGACTTTGACCCCACCGACGAGGGCCTTCTGCCTCAATTGCTGGCCGGCCCCATCGGAGTCAAAGAAGTGCAGCCGGGTACGCCAGCCGAGCAGGCTGGCTTGCGCGCCGGCGACGCCATCCAGTCCGTCGACGGATACCCATTCCATACTGTTACGACGCTGTTGGCTTACATGAAGGCCGGCCAGGGCAAGCCAATCTCGCTGGTTATCCTGCGCAACGGCGCCACTCTCCCGCCGGTCGTCGCTCATCCCGCCAAGCTCGATGGAGGCTGGAAGCTGGGCTTTGTAACAGTGCCCTTTCCTACTCGCCATGACCCGCTTCCCTGGGGCCAGGCAGTCACCAAATCCAGGCAGTACTGCGCGGAAAAATCATTTTTTATCTTCGAGGTGCTACGCGGACTCTTCACGCAAAAGGTCGCCGTTTCCCAGCTTACCGGGCCGGTGGGCATCGCCCGCGTGGCCGACGATACAGCGCAGACGAGGGACTGGGGGCAGATGATCACATTGGCCAGTTTGATCAGCCTTAACCTGGGCATTCTCAACCTGCTGCCCTTCCCCATCCTGGACGGAGGCATGATTTTGATCCTCCTGATCGAAAGCGCCATGCACCGCGACATCAGCATGAACGTCAAGGAGCGCATCTATCAGGGCGCCTTTGTCGTGCTCGTCTCGTTTTTTATTTTCATTACCTTCAATGACATCGCCAAGCTGCCCATCTTTACTCACCTGAAGCCGTGAGGCGGTGCTTTGGGCTGCATTACGCCCCACCCTGCTTGATCATAGGGTTAGGGAGAAAACCCGGCGAAACCCGGTAATATGTGGATAACTTCGCGTTCCACGTGGAAAACCAGGGACATAATGTGTGCATTATCAGACACTCGGAGAAATGCTTCATGCCAGTGACCACCGAAGTTCGAGTCCGCTATGCTGAAACCGATCAGATGGGCATTGTCTACTACGCCAACTACCTGGTCTGGTTTGAGGTTGGCCGCGTGGAGCTTCTCCGCTCCCTTGGTTTTTCTTACAGCGTGCTGGAGACCGAGCATGAGTGCATCCTGCCCGTCGTCGAGGCCACCTGCCGCTACCGCTCCCCCGCACGCTACGACGACCGGATTCTCATCGAAACCCGCCCCGCCCTGCTGCGCGGCTCGGTGCTCAAATTCGGCTACCGGATTCTCCGTAAAGCTAAACAGGAGGAGGAGCCGACGCTCCTGGCCGAGGGCGAGACCGTCCACGTGGTCTGCGACGACCAGATGAACAAAAAGCCCCTTCCGGAGCACTACGCCGCGGCGTTGAAGGCGATGATGGAGTCAACGCAGAAAGAGTAAGAATCCGGGTGCCCATCCTTTGTACAGTTCAACAAAAAATGAGAAAAGGGTGGGCAACCCCGCTATGCTATCTGCCATGGAACTGATCTTCGAGGTAAGCGAGTCGGAAGAGGGCAGCTACACGGCGCGAGCGCCGGGACACTCAATTTTTACGGAAGCCGAAACCTGGGAGGAACTGCGCAAGAACGTGCGGGAGGCAGCTAATCTCCACTTCGTGGACGCACCTGTACGTCCCGAACGGATCTGGCTGCACCTAGTCAAGGATGAACTGATTGACGCCAATTCCGGGAATCCCATTCGTATCAAAGCTGGCAAATCATGGATTCAGGATTTTGAACCCACTCTCTCGACCGCCCCTGAGTTCGAAGGCGTTCTTGCCGAACTCTCCCGACGCGAACCCATTTTTCATCGCCCGGAGTTCGGAACCACGCGGGCCGACTTCGAGCGCATGACGGCGGAGGATTACTGGGAGACCGGCGCTTCCGGCCGCCGCTACTCCCGACAAGCTGTGTTGGATGGCTTGGAGGAGCGTTTTTCCGTCCCCCACGCCGATGTCTGGGAGCCGCGGGAGTTTTATTGCCGCAGATTGAGTGAGGATACCTATCTGCTGACCTACACGCTGCTGCAAGATCATCAACGGCTTACGCGCCGGGCAACGATTTGGCGCAGCACAGCTGATGGCTGGAAGATTGTTTATCATCAGGGGACGATTGTGCAGGATGCGTGAGGAGTGTTATTTGGCGCAGAACCGCTACTTCTCCCGCGCGACCACGAAATCCGGCACCCAAAGCAGGGCGCGCTTGTACTCGGAGTCAGGCAGAGAGGCCAGAGCCTGGCGGCTCTGCTCGGCGTAGCGGTCAGCGACGCTCATAGCGTACTCCACCGAGCCGTTGCGCGCCAGAATCGCCTGAATCTTCTCGCGGCTCACATTCTCGAAGCTGCGGTCGTTCAGAACCCGCTGAATGGTCCTGCGGTCGGTGGCCGTGCCGTGATCGATGGAATGGATCACCGCGAGCGTGGCCTTGCCCTCGCGCAGATCGCTGGCGACGGGCTTGCCCAGAACCTCTTCGGTAGCCGTGAGGTCGAGCACGTCGTCCACAATCTGGAAGGCCAGGCCGACAGCGCGGCCATAGGCGGCCAGGCTCGTCTCCAGGGTCTCGGGGGCGTCGGCCAGCAACGCGCCCAGGCGCATGGAAACTGAAAACAAGCAGGCGGTCTTACGATAGATCAGGTCGTAGTACTCTGCCTCGCTGACGGCGCGGCCCAGCTTCTGAATCTGCAGCAGCTCGCCCTCGACCATCTGCTGGGTGAGGGTGATTAGCTGATCGAGCACACGCAGGCTTTTTTCTGCCAGAGCCACTTTGAAGGCCTGCATGTAAAGCCAGTCGCCGGCCAAAACGCATTTTTCGTTGCCCCACGTCGTATTTGTGGAAGGCCGGCCGCGGCGGGTGTCGGCGCCGTCGATGATGTCGTCGTGGACCAGCGTGGCGGTATGGACCATCTCCACCACAGTGCCCAGGCGGATGGCGCTCTGGCCGACGTAGCCGAGCGCGTGCGCGGAGAGCAGCAGCAAAGATGGACGGATGCGCTTGCCGCCGCCTTCGCGCAGATATTCGGCAATCTCCGTGATGGTGCTGACGCCGGAGGCGGCGTCGCGGCCCAGCTCCTGCTCGATGGCTACGAGGTCGTCCCGCAGCAGCTCGAATACCTCTTTTGCCGTCGCTATTGCCAGTGTGCTCAAAGCTCTCCGCTTCTAATGCTTACATTTTCAATCGCCGATATTCAATCAACCAGGAAAAATGTGTGAAAGTGTTAGAGCTTCCGCACTATCACTTTCCGAGAACCCAAAAAGACGCAACCGAAGCAACTACAAGGAGGTAGTAGACGAATGGCTGCAAACTGTACCACTTGGCACCCTTTTCACCTTTTGAATCGTATGTGCAAATATTAATTTTCTGATTAGGATCGTTTACAAGATCCTCCAATTTGTGGAGGCAGTTTGAACTTGTGGTTCTCCACCCATGCGAGAATTTATGTAATCGATTATCCCAAAAAGTGAAAAGAATCATCAACACTGTGAGCATGATTGAAAGAACATAGTGTGGTACTTTGTTTTCTGGCCGAATCCCTGCAACGACAAGACCGGCGAAAATCGCAAGGGCATAATTCATATTTCTTTGACGGAATGTGTCGGCATGGATCATCCTATTGGCGGCTTTCTCATGTAACATTGTGATGATCTGAATGCGTAGGGAATTGTCAGCTTTTCCCTTATCAATGTTTCCTTTGAGATCTAATCTGCTCATGACTCTCTTCCTTTTCCTCGAGTTTATATTCTCATTCGTGTCCGAGTAAAATCTTGGACTCATTGGCCCAAATTTTAACTCAAAAGCAAGTCGGACATTTCTGAAAGTTAGCGCCTGATAGCCACCGTTTAGTTCGTGCGGTAGTTGGTGAACTGCAATTCCAGCCCCATCTCTTTGCCGCGCAGCAGGGCGATGATGGCCTGCAGCTCGTCGCGGTCTTTGCTGGATACTCTGACGGTATCGCCCATGATGCTGACCTGCGCTTTCTTTTTTGCGTCCTTCACCAGGCGAACAATCTCCTTGGCTTTTTCGACAGGAATGCCCTGCTGGAGGCTGATCTTCTGGCGCACGCTCTTGCCCAGTGCGGGCTCCAGCTTGCCGTAGGTCAGGTTCTTCAGCGAGACGCCGCGCTTGACCAGCTTCTGGCAGAGTATATCCTTGACCGCTTCCAGATGATATTCGCCGTCGGATGCGAGCTGGATGGCGTCGTTGCCCTCCAGCTTAACCTCCGAGTGGGAGTCCTTCAGGTCGAAGCGCTGGCGAATCTCCTTGAGCGCCTGGTCGATAGCGTTGCGGACCTCCTGAATGTCCACCTTGCTGACGATGTCGAATGAATTGTCCTGGGCCATGGCTCTGACTCCTTCAACTCCTGCGCGGAGGGCGAATGTTGCCGTAAGTGTTCCCCCGCACTATATCTTTATCAGTTTCCCACGTCCGGCCTGAGGTCAAACAGCCTATTGAAGTTTTTCGTGGTCGCCTGGGCAATTTCATCCACTTCCGCGCCTTGAAGTTCTGCGAGAGTTTCTGCGGTCCGAGCCACCCAGGCCGGTTCATTGCGCTTGCCGCGATAGGGCGCCGGAGCCAGCCAAGGCGCGTCGGTCTCGACCAATAGTCCGTCCAGAGGGAGCCGCGCGGCCACATCACGCAGCGGCTGCGCCTTGGGATAGGTCAGATTGCCGGCGAAGGAGATGAGGAATCCCCGGTCGAGGGAATGGACCGCCTGCTCATAGCTTCCCCCGAAGCAGTGCATGATGCCGCCAAGTCCCGTGGGCTGCCAGTGGGCCTCGATAATTTCGAAAAGATCGTCCCATGCGTTGGTGGTGTTGTCAGTCGGGCGGCAGTGAATCAGGATGGGCCGCTTGCGCGCGGCGGCAATCTCCAACAAGCGAACGAGGCCCTCGCGCTGGACTTCATGCGGTGCGCCCTCGTGGTAGTAGTCGAGGCCGATTTCTCCGCAGGCAATCACTTCCGGCTCGGCAAGCAAGTTGTCGAGTTTGTCGAGAACGGCGCCGTCAATTTCGGGCGTGTTGTGCGGATAGACACCGGCGCTCGAGTAGAGCTTGGGGATTCCAGGCTGGCCGTTGAACTGACGGCAAATCTCCAGCGTCTGGCGCATCTCAATCGGCCCTTCACCGATGCCGATGGCCAGCACCGTACCCACGCCTGCCTTCCAGGCGCGGCGCAGCATTTCTTCGCGATCGTCCGAGTAGCGCGGGCTGTCCAGGTGGGCGTGGGAATCGATCAACACTGCATGGGCCTCTATCGTGTTCATTGCAAGTTTGCCGTTGTGTTCCGGCGAACTGAAGGCGTCTGGCGCACATCAGGCGCTTACTTCAGCCGCGCGCCCAGCGGAACTTCTTCGAGGAATCCGGCCAGCACCGGCGCGCCGTCGGGCAAGGATGCGGCCAGCAACATGCCGTTCGACTCGAGACCTCTCATCATGCGCGGAGCGAGGTTGGCGACGATGACGATCTTGCGGCCGACGAGTTTTTCAGGCTCGTAGTACTGCGCGATGCCGGCGAGAATCTGCCGCTTCTCGTAGCCTAGATCGACCTCGAGGCGGAGGAGTTTGTCGGCCTTGGGAACGCGCTCGGCCACGAGGATTTGCGCCACGCGCAGATCGACCTTGATGAAATCGTCGATGCTGATCTTCTGCGGCTCCTGAGGCGGGGCCGGCGATTGCGCGGCGGAAGCAGCGGGAGACGAAGCCGATGCCACCGTTTCGTAGGCATGGGCTTCATTCGCGGCATCAACGCCAATAGAATCTACTGGCGCATTATCCAGGGATGTTTGCTTACCGGAATTCTCGCTCACGACTGCCCCTTTTTTCTCAGTCTTTGCGGCCGAAACCGACTTTGACGTCCGAGATTTTGCAGGCACCTGCGGTTCGGTTGGCACTTGCGGTGGAATTGCTTGTTGCTTCGCATGCGCTTTTGGCGCGGCAATCTCTTGAACTGGAGCCGAAGGCATTGCATAGGCCCGATCGCTGGTTGCGGCTTCCATCGCGCTCGAGCTATTTTGATCTTCGATGTTTTGCATACGATCGACGGCGTCCTTTTCCGCGCGGGGAAAGAGCGACGCGGGCTCGCCAAACTTCGTCCCAGCCTTCAATCCACCCCAGGTGAGATTTGTTAAAAATGATTTCTTTGCTGCATCGGCGATCTCGCCTTGGCCAAGCTGACGCCAGACTTTGGCAGCCGAATCCGGCAGAACCGGATAGACCAGCGCGGTGATGATGCGAATGGCTTCGGCGGCGGTGGACAGCACACGAGCTTGCAGGGCAGTGTGGTCGGCCTCGGAGCGCTCGGCGGGCTTTTTCCATGGCGCATTGGCGGTCAGGTAGCCATCCGTCTCGGCGACCAAAATCCACAGAGACTTGAGCGCTTCGGAGAAGTTCAATTCGTCGAAGGCCGGGCCAAATTCCGCAATGGTTTTCTCCGCACATTCGCGTAGCGCTCCCTCCGCCGCGGTTTCTGTGCCTGCCTTGGGCACAACGCCGCCGAAGTACTTGTGCACCATGTTCACCACGCGGCTGACCAGGTTGCCGTAGCCGTTGGCCAGGTCGCTGTTGTAACGCTGGACGAGCGCGTCAAAGGAAAAACTGCCGTCCTGACCGAAGGGAATTTCCCTGAGCAGGAAGTAGCGCAGAGCGTCGGCGCCCAGAACCTCCAGGACCGTCTCTGTCCGCACGATGTTGCCGCGCGACTTGGACATCTTTCCCTGGTCGAAGAGCAGCCAGCCATTGGCCATCACCGAGTGCGGCAGCGGAATGCCTGCCGCCATCAAAAACGCCGGCCAGTAGACGCAGTGGAAGCGGCTGATCTCCTTGCCGATGAGGTGCAGATCGGCCGGCCAAAATTTGGCGAAGCGCGCCTGGTCGGCTGGATCGTCGGAGCCGTAGCCCAGCGCCGTGATGTAGTTGGCCAGCGCGTCGAGCCAGACGTAGATCACGTGCTTATCATCGCCGGGAACCGGAATTCCCCAGGAAAAACTCGTGCGGCTGACCGACAAATCACGAAGGCCGCCGCGCACAAAGGAGATCACCTCGCGCCGCGTCGATTCGGGACCCATGAAGCCGGGATTGGCTTCGTAAAACTCCAGCAGCTTGCGCTCGAAGGCCGAGAGCTTGAAGAAATAATTCTCCTCGCTCACCGTCTCCGTTACGCGGCCGCAGTCGGGGCAGACCGTCCCAGGAGGTCCATCCACATAGAGCTCGTCGCTCACGCAATACTGGCCGGTGTAGGAACCTTTGTAGATGAAGCCGCGATCGCGCAGCGTCGAAAACAATTTTTGCACGCCGCGAACGTGACGGTCTTCTGTAGTGCGGATGAAATCATCGTAGGTGAAGCCCAGCCGGTCCCACAGCCCGCGCCACTCGCCCGCAATGGCGGTAGCAAATTCCATGGGCGTGCGGCCAGCCTTCTCTGCCGAGCGCTCAATCTTCTGCCCGTGCTCGTCGGTGCCGGTGAGGAACCATGTCTCGATGCCAAGGACGCGCTTGCGCCGCGCAATTGTGTCGCAGACGATGGTGGAGTAGGCGTGGCCCAGGTGCGGGCGCGCATTCACGTAATAGATGGGCGTGGTCAAATAATAGCGGGCTGAGCTGGATGCAGAATTTGTCATAGGCGGACGCTGCACTCGATTCTCCCCTATCGGCAGTCGGGATTCCTCAGTGCAATCTATATTCCATCTTAGGTTGCCTTACGAGGAGCGTCAAACACAGAAACTGGCGTGATTCTGTTAGAATCGCCTTTGAAAATCAAGGATTTCTGAGGCCCAATAACGTGTACCTGGAATTACAAAAACAGCTTGCGGAGCATCTTCGCGCGGTTCTCAAGGCCAAATACGTTCTTCAGCTTGAGATCATTCCGATAGAGATTCCACCGGAGCTGAAGTTTGGCGAGCTGGCCACGCCCATCGCTTTCGAGCTGGCTCGCAAGCTGCGCAAGGCGCCCAAGGTGATCGCGCAGGAGATTGTCGCCGCGCTGGGCGCGGTCGAGGGGTTTGCGAGCTTCGAGGTTGCAGGAGCCGGTTATATCAATGCGCGGCTGGACCGGGCCGCTGGCGTGCGCGTGACAGCCGCGGCTGAGGCTGGGGCGCAGGCGGCAACAAGCATACACAGCCTCGTCGAGCACACCAGCATCAATCCCAACAAGGCCGCGCACATCGGCCACTTGCGTAACGCGATTCTGGGCGATACGTTTGTCCGTCTGCTGCGCGCCGCGGGGCAAAAGGTGGATGTGCAGAACTACATCGACAACACCGGCGTGCAGGTAGCCGATGTGGTGGTAGGGTTTCTGCATCTGGAAGGCAAGTCGCTGGCCGAGGTTCGTTTGCTGCTCGATGAACTGAAGCGTAAGAGGCAGCGAATTGATTACTACTGCTGGGATCTCTATGCAAATACTTCGCAGTGGTACGCGAGCGGCACGGAAGAAGAGAATGCCGAGCGCAAGAAGATGCGCTACGCTACGTTGCACGAGATAGAGCGCGGCGGCAATGAGACGGCCGAGATAGCGGAACTGATTTCGACAGCGGTCTTGGTGCGGCACCTGAAAACTATGCTGCGCCTGGGCATTGAATACGATTTCCTGCCCCGCGAGAGCGAGATTTTGCACTTGAAGTTTTGGGAAGCGGCCTTCGAGCAACTCAAGAAAACCGGCGTGCTCTACTTCGAGAACGAGGGCAAGAACAAAGGCTGCTGGGTGATGACTCGGCCCGGTGCGGAGACGACCGAAGATGAAACCGACGAAGATGCAAAAGTGATTGTTCGCTCGAATGGAACAGTCACTTATGTGGGCAAGGATATCGCCTATCACTTATGGAAGTTTGGGTTGCTGGGCAAGGACTTCGGTTACAAGCCGTTCTTCACTTACCCCGATCATGAGTGCTGGATTTCTACGGAAAAGGGAGTGGATCCTCATCCACACTTTGGCGGGGCGCAGGCTATCTACAACGTGATCGACGCGCGGCAGAGCGATCCGCAAGCTAATGTTATCCAGGCGCTGCGTGGAATGGGATATACCGAACAGGCCGATCGCTACACGCACTTCAGTTACGAGATGGTGGCGCTGACACCGCGCTGCGCGGCCGAGCTGGGCTACGAAGTTTCCGAGGAGGACATAGGAAAGCCTTACATTGAAGTCAGCGGACGGAAGGGCTTCGGAGTCAAGGCAGATGATTTGATGGATAAGCTAATCGCCGCCGCGCGCGCCGAAGTTGACGCGCGGCATACAGGGCGCGACGAAGCCGAGCGTCAGAAGATTGCCGAGCAGATTGCCATCGGCGCGCTGCGCTACTTCATGCTGAAATTCACGCGTAACTCGGTGATCGCCTTTGATTTCAAAGACGCGTTGAGCTTCGAAGGCGAGACGGGGCCGTATATCCAGTACGCCGTAGTGCGTGCGAAGAATATCTTTCGCAAGGCTGGGACTACGCCGGAAGCGGAGTTAGCGAAGTTAGGCACTGCGTTCGGCAATGTTTCGGCGTTCCTCAGTGGCGAGGAGTACGACGATATCTGGGAGTTATGGCTGAGGGCGGCGCGGCGAACGCTGGTGCTGGAGCAGTGCATCACGACCTCGGAGCCTGCCCACTTAGCCAAGCATGCCTTCCAGTTAGCGCAGGAGTTTAATAACTTCTATCACAAGCATCACATTTTGACCGAAGAAGATCCGGCGCGGAAAACTTTCCTGTTCGCCACTGCCGCAGTTGCGCTGCGGGAGTTAGTGCTGGCTCTGAGCTGGCTAGGCATCGAAAGCCCAGAGGCGATGTAAGAAAGGCTGTAAGTCGGGACCAACTCATGGTCAGTAGTGTTTCGACTAAGGCCCATAGATGGATAGGTGGTTGCCGTCAGGGTCATCGAAGTTGGCAACTCTCGCGGCGGGCGTGATGTTTCGCGGTTCGTGGGTGAACTGGACCCCTTTCTCGCGCAGCGCTTGATAGGCGGCGGTTACATCCTCAACGGAGAAGACAATCTCGCCGGCGCCGGCAACCTGGCCACGGACTTTGGCCGCAGGCTCGCTGAGGCACAGGGTGACCGCGCCAGCGTTCAGGAATGCGAAACCAGGGATCTCACTCTGAACCTTCAGGCCCAGCTTGTCGCGATAGAACGCTATCGAGCGCGTCACATCGTGAACCCCCAACATAACAACACTGACTTGAGTGAGCTTGTAATCCGCTTGTTCCATCTTTGGTCATCCTCCTTGCAAACTGAAAATTGGCGACGAACTCTTGAGGATGGACTAGCGTCAACCTATGAATGCCAACATTAGACTACTCATCCTGTGAACATCCAAGAAGTTATGCTTCCCTTGAGTTCAATCGTTCTGAAGAAACAGTATTACTATCGCGTCCGACTCTGATGGCGCTAACCAGTAAGACAAGTCCACTACCAAAAGTCAGCTTTACTGCTGAGACTAATTATATCACACTCGCACCTTGCCGTCAAACTCATTTTAGTCTGAATAAGTAAAGTGACTTACGAAGCCCTAGTAACTCCTGACCCACTCCAGAATCGAACGCACGGCTACGCCGCTGGGGCCTTTGGCGATGTAGGGCTTGCTGTCTTCGCTCCAGGCGAGGCCGGCGATGTCGAGGTGAATCCAGGGCGTGTCTTCGACGAAGACTTTGAGGAACTCGGCAGCGGTGCAAGCGCCGCCATGGCGACCACCGGTGTTCTTGATGTCGCCGATGTCGGACTTGATGAGTTCGGCGTACTCGTCACCCAGGGGTAAGCGCCAGAACTTCTCGCCGGAAACGGTGAGCGCCGCATCGAACTTCGCCCAGGCGTCTTCGTCGTTCGAAAATGCGCCGGCGTTGACGTGGCCGAGAGCGACGACGCAGGCGCCGGTGAGCGTGGCGGCGTCGATGAGGTGGGTTGCGCCCAGTTGGCGCGCGAAAGTGAGTCCGTCAGCGAGAACCAGACGGCCTTCGGCGTCGGTGTTGATAATCTCGATGGTTTTGCCGGGCTTGTCGGGAGAAAACGGCATCGCCGTCTGCACGTCGCCGGGCTTTTGCGCCGTTCCGGAGGGCATATTTTCCGCAGCGCAAATGACGGCGATGACGCGCACCCTTGGCTTGAGCAGCGCAATAGCGCGCATGGCGCCGAGCATGGCCGCGCCGCCGGCCATGTCGGTTTTCATTTCTTCCATTTTGTCGGCAGGCTTGATGGAGATGCCGCCGGAGTCGAAGGTGATTCCCTTGCCGACGAGGCCCAAAACCGGACCAGGTCCCGGGCCGTCTGTCACGCCTTTGGGCTCGTAGCGCAGGACAATCAGCGCGGGCGGCTCGGCGGAGCCCTGCGCCACGCTCAGGAATGCGCCCATCTTCAGCTCGCGCAATTTTTCGGTGGAGTGGACCTCACAGCCGAGGCCAGCTTCAGCGGCCATCCGCGCGGCGCGCTGGCCGAGGATGGTGGGCGTGAGCTTATTGCCCGGCTCGTTGACCAGCGAACGGGCGAAGTTCTGGCTCTCGCCGATGATGATGGCTTCAGCGAAGGCGGCGTCAAGCGCGGCTTTGTCGGCGTTGGAGGGAGTGGCCAGCGTGAATGATTCGACACTCTGGTCCTTGCGCTCGCTGCGATAGGTGTCGGAATCGAAGTCGCCGATCAACGCGCCCTCGACAGCGGCTCTCGTGCTGGCGGCAGCGGGAAGCAGTTCCGACTCCGGCAGCGCGAAAACCAACTCGCGAATGCCGCGCGGCTTGATGAAGCGGACGGCGGTTCCGGCGGCGTTGCGCACGGAGTTGGCCGTAACCTTGGCCTGCTTTCCCAGGCCGACGAGCAGAAGGCGCTTGGCGGCGAGTCCCGCCGGAGCGTGGAGCAGCGTCGTCTCGTTGGAACCGGCCTTGAATTCGCCGCTGGCGAGGACGGCGGCCGCGGCTGCCTGAACGGCAGGGTCGGCGGTCAATAGCACAGGCTGGGGCTTGGCGTCGGCGGCTTTATCGCTTTGGGTGTCGGCGGCCAAGACGGCCAGAAGTTCGGTTTCGATTTGGGAGAGGGAAGCAAAAGAAAGTTGGGTCCTCATAGAGACCATTATTTCATCCCTCAGGGGCTAAAGCCCGCATCGATTATTCAGCCTTTGCGGCACGACTAAAGCCACACCATCGACGAAGACCTGTCGATGGGAACCCCGGCGAAATCGTGCCCAGACACAATGCAGATGTGTGCAGAGGCTTCCTAGCGCCCCATCTTGTGTTTGCTCAAATTGACGGCGGCGCGGGCATCGCGGTCGGCCTCGCGGCGCTTTTCCGTCTCGCGCTTGTCCCAGTCCTGCTTGCCCTTGGCCACGGCCAGTTCGCATTTGACCCGGCCATTGCGGAAGTAAAGCCGGGTAGGGATGAGCGTGTGGCCCTTGATCTGCGTCTTGGAGAGTAGCTTGCGAATTTCGCCGCTGTGCAGCAGCAGCTTGCGGGTGCGGGTAGCGTCGTGGTTGGAGATGTTGCCGTGGGAGTAGGGGCCGATATGCAGGTTGAGCAGAAACGCCTCGCCATTCTGGATGAGGCCGTAGGAGTCCTTGAGGTTGGCCTTGCCCTCACGGATGGATTTCACTTCTGTCCCGCGCAGGCTGACGCCGGCCTCGAACTTTTCGAGAAGAAAGTAGTTATGGCTGGCGGCGCGATTGTGCGCGGCGTCGCGCTGGCCGCTGGCCACCGGGTCGCGGGGCTTGGCAGGCTTCTGCGGGCCGGGGCTGGCCTTCTGGTCGATGACATGGCTGGTTTGGCGGGCCATCGGCAAGCCTCCTCGAATCTTAATCCTAGCATTGGCGCGGGTTTCAGGCGGTTTTGCGCCGGGCTTTGTTAGAATGGGGCTGCGTCGAATGGGAGTTTTCACCAGTCGGAATCGCGTCAGGATGCGCGTCTGGGGCGGCCAAGGCAGCCCGCAAGTGCCCGATGAGCAGTGCGGGCCAACGAAGACGCCGGGGAGTTCGATGAAAAGCCGCTTTCAAGCACAGGCTGCCTCCAGATCCGTTTTTTCAGGAGCCATTTTCTGGATTGCGCTTCTTGCCATCCTGACGGTCTTCAGCCTGTCCAGTGTTTCCCTGCGCGCCCAATCGGCTAGCGCCTTCTTCAAGCGCGGCCAGAGCGCCGAGGCGAAGGAGGACTACGACGCAGCCTTCGACAATTACCAGAAAGCCCATGCCAAGGCTCCCAAGGACCTGCAATTCCGCGCCGCCATGTATCGCGTGCGGATTACCGCTTCGGCCGTGCACGTGACCAAGGGACAGAAACTGCTGAATGCGGGCAACGAACAGGGTGCTCTGTCGGAGTTTCTGCACGCCGCCGAGATCGATCCCAGCAATGAGTCCGCGCAGCAGGCCATCGCCCGGGTACGGCAGAAACACGGTGAGATAGCCCCTGTCTCCGAAACCAGCCTTCCCCAGATCGAAGGCAAGCAGGAGAACCTCGAAACGATGGGCGCGCCGGCTGTTCTGAAGCCGGTTTCCAACGAGCCGCTCACGCTGCACATCCAGGAAGACGCCAAGATGGTCTACCAGGCAATCGGAAAAGCCGCTGGCGTCAATGTGCTGTTTGACCCGGATTACACCTCCAAGCGCATTCAGGTGGATCTGAACAACGTTTCACTGCTCGACGCGCTGCGCATTGTAGGCACCATCTCCAACACCTTCTGGAGGCCGGTCACCGAGAACACGCTTTTTGTGGCCGCCAACACGCGCGCCCGTCATACGGAGCTAGACGAGCAGGCTGTCCAAACCTTCTATCTGTCGAATGCCTGGCAGCAAAACGACCTGACCGACGTGCAGACCGCCATCCGCAACTTGTTGCCCAACGCCAAGGTCTACGCCGTGGCCAGCCAGAACGCCATCGTGATGCGCGCTACTCCCGACGAGCTTCTGCTGGCGGAAAAACTGATCAACGACCTGGATAAGGCGCGCCCCGAGGTGGTGGTGGACATCGCTGTCCTGGAGGTGAGCAAGAACTGGGAGAAGACACTGGGCATCGCCTGGCCCAGCAGCGTGGGAGTCGCGCTGCAGGCGCCTTCCAGCAGCACCAGTACCACGACCGGCACGACCACGACGGGTTCGACCACCAGCACGACCAGCCCCACCCTTTACGATCTGGCCCACCTGAAGGCCACTGATTTTGCCGTAACGGTGGGTTCGGCCACGGCCAACCTGCTGCTCACCGACACCAATACAAAAATTCTGCAAAATCCACGCATCCGGGCCACCGACGGGCAGAAGGCGGTGATGAAGATCGGTTCCAAGATCCCCATCGCCACCGGCTCTTACCAGACCGGCGCCGCCACCGCATTGGTCAGCTCACTGGTGAACACGCAGTTCCAGTACCAGGATGTGGGCGTGAATATCGAGATGACCCCTACCGTCCACTTCGACCGCGACGTTACTCTCAAGATCAAGATCGAGGTCACATCGCAGAGCGGTTCGGTGACCATCAGCGGCGTGACCGAGCCGATCATCAGCCAGCGCAGCGTCGATCACGTCATCCGTCTGCGCGAGGGCGAGGCCAGCATCCTGGGCGGCATTCAGAACAAGCAGGAGTCGCAGACTAAGTCCGGCATTCCCGGCCTGAGCCAGATTCCCGGCCTCTCCTACCTCTTCGGCTCCAGGGATCACACCATACAGGACGACGAGCTGGTCTTTCTGGTGGTGCCGCACGTGGTTCGTTCGCAATCGCTGGAGCAGTTGAATCTGCGCACCGTGGACACCGGCGCCGGCACGTCCATTGAGTTGCGCCACACTTCGGCTGAATCTCCCAGCGAAAATCCAGAGTCGAAGCCAGATTCAAGCCCTGCGCATCCATCTTCCAGTACCAAATCCAGCGTGGGCACGGTTCCCGGTCAAAGCGCACTGGCCGCTGCCCCTGCCGCGCTGGAGCAGTTGCGCCAGGCCGCGGAGACCACCGGAAATACCGCCCCGGTTAACCCGCCTGCTTCCGCTCCGGCGACCTCCAAAGTGAAATTCGCGCTTACACAGCAGCCCGCGCTGGTGGCTCCAGGCGCCACCTTCAAAATTTCCGTAGTGCTGACCGGAGGAACGGATATCGCAGCCGTTCCCATGCAGATTTCCTACGATCCCGCCGCGCTATCCCTACTCAACGTGGACAACGGAGACTTTCTGGGCCGGAACGGGCAGGCGGTGGCGCTAGTGCACCGTGACGACGGGCCCGGCTCCATCAACATCAACGCTTCGCTTCCGCCGGGAGCCTCCGGCGTGAATGGAGCAGGGGTGGTCTGCGTGCTCACCTTCCAGACCAAGGCAGCCGGAGAGAGCGTCATCGCCATCACCCGGCCCGGCGCAGTCAACAGCTCTCAGAAGTTTTTGCCGGCCGAGGGCGCGCGCATCAACATTCAAGTGAAGTAAGCCGATGAGGCTCGTGATGAAGAAAACCCAGCCAATTCGCATTGCCCGTTCCGGCGAGAGGGGACTTACGCTGGTCGAGTTGATTGTGACCGTGGCGATTCTTTCCATCCTCGCCTCGGCCGCACTGCCCGTCGCCCGCTTCCAGGTCAAGCGCCAGAATGAGCGATACCTGCGCTACGACCTGTGGATGATGCGCGACGCCATCGACCACTACAAGGACGCGGCCGACAGAAACGCTTTCCAGATCAAGCTCGACAGCCAGGGCTATCCGCCCGACCTGGAGACGCTGGTCAATGGCGTCGATATACAGGGGAAAAAGGTAAAGTTCCTGCGCCGCATTCCCATAGACCCCATGACCGGCAAGGCGGAGTGGGGCTTGCGCTCCATGAAGGACGATCCAACTTCGACCTCCTACAGCGGGGACAGCGTCTTCGATGTGTACTCCAAATCTACGGGCACGGCTTTGGACGGTACCAAGTATTCAGACTGGTAGATTGTTAGCGTGGTTAGCGGAGTTAGCAAAGACAGCAGTGTTAGTAAGGTCAGCGGAGTTACAAAGTCAGTGAAGTAAGCAGTAGAAGCGGGCTGTCACGCACGAAGCGCGGCTAACTCCACTAACCACGCTAAAGAGGATTCAGTGAGCAGGATTCGCAAACAAGACACGGGCTTTACATTGATGGAGCTGATGATCGTCATGATGATTATCGGCATACTCATGTTGGTGGCTGTGCCTCTTTATATCAGCGCCATGAAGCAGGCCCGTGAAGCAGTGCTCAAAGAAGACCTGCATGTGATGCGTGCGGCCATCGACTCCTACACCATGGACAAGCAGAAGGCCCCGCAGTCGCTCGACGACCTCATCACGAACGGCTACCTCAAGGCCATCCCCGAGGATCCCTTTACCCACTCCAAGGACACCTGGGTTACGGACTCCAACGGAGCGCTCTACTCGGTGGACCAGACCGAACCCGGCATCGATGACGTTCACTCCGGCTCGCAGGAACTGAGCACCGGAGGCCAACCCTACTCCACCTGGTGAACGCAGTGATAATCCCGGAGGCAAGAATGGTTCAACAAACTCGCCGCGTGCTCAACCTTCTCCTGTGCATAACCGCTTTTTGCGGCTCCTTGTGCGCGCAAACAGAGAAGACCATCACCATCCGGATGCTGGATAGCAAATCCGGCAAGCTCATCGCGACCTCCAGTTTCCTGGTGCGCATCAATCACCAACAAACGGTCCATGGTAATTGGGTGTTGCAGAATGAGGACGGCACAGGCAAACTGACCGTGCCCGGCGATGCTGCTCTGCTTTCGGTCCGCGCCACCTACGACAGCTCCACATCTGTCTATGCCAATTGCGATGCCAACAAAGATACCGGCTCATCATATCAAGGGCCGTCTCTTGATCGTTGGTACGAGATCTCCGACATACTCGCAAATGGAGTTATGGCTCCCAATCATTGTATTGGGAAGAAGGTTCCGAATCATCCACAAGTTTTCGCCAAACCAGGAGAGTTTGTCTTCTTTGTCCGCAAGCAAAACTGGCGGGAGCAGATGCGGGAAGACTACACCTCGCACTGAGGCCGGTTAGGCGGACTGGATCGCGGAGGATCTCTTCTCTTGGCGTTGTATCCCATCGAATCGGCTCCATTCGGCTTTACCCTTGAGGTGGAGCGATTCTATGCGGCTCTGATCTCCGCCGACGAGGCCGGCAAAGGCTCCGGCCAGGAACCCAGCCTGGGCGGGAAACTCCTTTATGCGGGGAAGCTCGATGCAGACGCTCGCGCATTGCTGGTGGCGGCTAACATCGCCGGCGCCGCTTCGCTGGCCATCTCGACAGATGCCGCCGCCGGCAAGCAGGCCATTCGCGACGGTGTCGTAGACTTCCTCGTTACCTCGCTCGACGAAGCCCTGCGCATCCTGAAAAACGAAATACGCAAGCACTCCACCGTCGCCGTCTGCGTGGCCCAGAATAGTGAAGCTGATTTTGCCCGCCAACTGCTCGAGCGCGGCGTGCTTCCCGATCTGCTGTCGCCGCGCTCCGCGCCCGCGCCGGAGTTCGCCGCTTTCCTCAGCCAGGGCGCGCGCCCGGTTGTGGCCATCCATCCCGATGCAAACCAGGCGCTGCTTGCCTGGAGCGTCGCGGACTCACCGGCTCAATGGCTACCTAAGCTTGATGCTCTCGCCCTCGATTGCCTCAGCCTTGATTCGAGTCCAGCCGCCGCGTCAGCTAGACGATGGCTCCGGTTGGCGCCGCGCTACCTGGGTCGGAGGTCGCAGGGCCTGCGCTTGCTGCGCTGCGATGATCGTGCCGCAAATCACTTCATCGAAAGGCTGCGCGAAAAGGTCGCAGGTGCGGAAATCGGCGTTCCCGTCGACCTCATGGTAAGCCGTAATGGGCAGACGGAGAAGTTCAGCTTCGCGCCGCCGACTCCCAAAGTCGCTGACTAACCGCCCGCCGCCTCAATCCGCGCCCACAGTTCCTTCACGCCGTAGCCGGTTTTGGCCGAGATGGGAAGAAGCTCGTTCAGTTCCAGCCCCTGCTTCAGCTCGATCAGGTTGCGCGTGCGCTGGTTGCCGCTGAGGCGGTCAATCTTGGTGGCCACCACGGCAAACTCGCGTCTCGCTGCCCGTAGCCAGTCGATCAACTGCCGGTCGCTCTGCTGCGCGGGCACATTCGCGTCTACCAGGCAGACGCACAGCTTCAACGTGGAGCGCATCGCCAGATAAGGCTCGATGAAAGCCGGCCAGGTCTCCGAAATCGACTTGGAAATCTTCGCGTAGCCGTAGCCCGGCAGGTCGGCAAAAACCAGCTTCGTACGGCGGCTCGAGTCCAATAACGCAAAAAAGTTGATGGCCCGCGTCCGTCCCGGCGTCTGCGAAACTTTAGCCGCTTTCTCGCCCACCAGCTTGTTCAGCAGGCTCGATTTGCCCACATTGGAGCGGCCCAGAAACGCAATCTCCGGCGCATCGGTCGCGGGAAATTGCGCCGCCGCCAGGGCCGAAAGCAGAAATTGTGTCGTATAGCGCATAGCGTGGGCAAAGAAAAACAAACTGCTTCGAGCATACAGCACTGTCAGCGAAATGATACCCGTTGCAATGATGAGACGGATTGCAATGTAATAGCGGGCAAACGTCCCTATTCCGACGGTTACCCCGCTCGTTGTACACTCATTTCTTATGGAAACCACAGGTTGCGGTACAGCGATAGTTACGCCCTTCCGGGCAGACGGATCGATTGACGAGGTGTCGTTAAAGGCGCTGGTGAATTGGCAGATTGAGTCAGGCATCGACTTTCTGGTGGCGTGCGGGTCAACCGGCGAGGCGGCCACGCTGGATGAAGATGAGTGGCTTCGGACGGTCAGCCTGGTGGTGGAGACGGCTGCGGGGCGCGTGCCGGTGTGGGCGGGGTGTACTCAGAACAACACCCGGACACTGGTGCGGCTGGCTGGCAAGCTCAAGCAGATTCGCGGACTGGGCGCGGTGCTGTCGGCCAATCCCTACTACAACAAGCCCTCGCAGGAGGGCCAGTTCCAGCATTTTCTGGCGCTGGCGCAGACGGTTGCCCCGCTGCCCGTGGCGATCTACAACATCCCAGGGCGCACCGGGGTGAACCTCGATCCGGTGACTATGGTGCGGCTGGCCGAGGCCGCAACGAACATCCAGGCCATCAAGGAATCCAGCGGCAAGCTGCCGCAGGTCGCAGAGCTGGTGCATCTGCTGCCTGCCGGATTCAAGGTCTTCTCAGGCGACGACAACATGGCTCTAGGGTCGATTGGCGTTGGCGCTAAAGGACTTATCAGCGTGGCCTCGAATGAAATTCCCTCAGAGATGAGCCGCATGATTCATGCCGCGCTCAGCAACAACTGGGCCGAGGCGCAGGAGCTGGAACGGCGTTATGCGAAGCTGATTGACGCCAACTTCTGGGACTCGAATCCCTGCCCAGTGAAGACGGTGCTCTCGCTGATGGGCCGGTGCACCGACCACGTCCGGCTGCCGCTGGTCCCGCCCCCGGCGGCCACGCGGCAGAGGCTCGAACAGGTGGCCGGCGAATACGGACTGATCAAGAAGTAAGCCAAGTTGATATAGACATATCCCCGGTTCCCAACTGCGAGGGACCGGTGGCACCCGTCAAAGATATTTAGTGGCGTTGGAAGCATACTTATTTGACATTTTGAGGGCATTTAAACACGGGAAAGGTGTGCTTCGAAGGACATCTATTTCTGTGAAATACGGGTGCAAAATAGACAGTATTTGAAAGAATTGAGTACAAAATGGCAGTGTTTAAGGGGATGGGAAGACGAAAAGACGCGGTCTTGACCTAATCATGACCCAGGTCAATGGACTGGTTCTTTCGACAAGCTCAGGGGCGGAGCTAGAACGCACGGCGACAAGGTATAGATTGTCAGCGGTGGTGTTCATGACAATCTATGGATTGTCACGGTAAAGATGATTTTTCCTGCCAGCTTTGTTTATGTGGAGCCGGGAGAGCTGCGGATGGCGTTCGAATTGCGCGGCTTCTTGCTCGAACGCGAGAGCCGCTGCGACCTGCCGGAGGGCAAGGCGTTTTGGGCGGGGATATTTACGCGTCAGTTCTGAAACATCCGGCTCTCAACGATCCCGGTGAGTCCTATAGACTGTCGTAGTCAACCGAATTTCGTCTGTTGGAATTCAATAAACGCTAGCCAACTTTTCGGGACAAATCCTACTACGAAGATGCGTAGACGATTTTTACTAAACCACATATCGCAGAGAACAGCGGAAGAGCGACAATTGAAAGATATGACAACTACGGTTTTCTTTTCTTGGCAGGCGAGCCGCAATGCACGAGAATGCCGGAATCTGATCGAGCAGGCACTGAAGATGGCGCTGGAGGGCTTAGCGAGTGATGCAACCCTTGAAGAGGCGTTGCGCGATGGGTTGGAACTTGACAAAGATACTAAGAATGTTCCGGGAAGCCCTCCTATCTTCAGCACTATCCTCGCCAAGATCGAAAGAGCTGCGATCTTCGTTCCCGACCTGACCTCGGTAGCCAAACGAAATGACGGCGAACTCATTCCGAATCCCAACGTACTCATTGAATACGGGTGGGCACTGAAGACGCTAAGTCATTCGCGCATAATCCCTGTCATGAACATTGCCTATGGAAACCCAAAGCTCGAACGGCTCCCCTTCGATCTGGCGCACTTGAGATTTCCTATCACGTTCAACCTTCCGGAGGGAGCAAGCGAGGACGACCGCCATAGAGCGCGAAAAGGCCTGGCGAATGATCTAGTCGATGCCTTGAAGACGATCTTCGAGAGTGAGGAGTTCAAGAGACAAATTCCCAAGTCGCCGAAACCTCCAGTTTTTCCTCGACAAAAGAAGGTTCTGGACAGCATGGCGCGATTCCGTCCCAAGGGCAAGCCGCTGGGCCTCCAAGCGGATTCCTTCGCGCGGCTGATTG
The DNA here is from genome assembly GCA_052145195.1 of Occallatibacter sp. Classification (GTDB taxonomy): domain Bacteria; phylum Acidobacteriota; class Terriglobia; order Terriglobales; family Acidobacteriaceae; genus Telmatobacter. Next base: position 45,906 of record JBKQPC010000011.1, read on the forward strand.
GTCAGCCAGAGACCTCCGAACCTCGGCTGGGCGAAGGAGCGGCTTGCTGGTTCCGATTGATGCCCACGATTGATCCAGGTCGCCACCTGCGCGTGCTTGACATCAAGGATCGAGCTCTTGAGCTAGCCCTGATGCCAATTTTGCACATGGCGCAGAACATCGGCTTCGTGCGTGGTTCGGACGGAGGTGGATACTACTCGGTCGAAGGAGACAACACAACACACTCGGTGGCATATGTCTTCAAGACCGGGGAAATATGGCTCGTCGATTCCTGGCTCGCCGAGATACCCCATGTGGAACTCAATGAAGAGGCCTTCACGGAAACGCTGAGAAGATGTGCCGAATTTTCGACCAATCATCTTCAATTACCGGGCCCTTACCAATGGGAAGCAGGATTCGAGGGAATCTACGGGCGCATGCTCTTGCTGCCTGACAAATCTGACCGAGCCTTCGGCACCGCCGTCGAAAAACGAATCCATGATAACGGCCGCTTCGCGCTCGGAGAAGACCCAGCGGAGACTCTTCGACCATTCTTTGAAAAGGTCTTTGACTGTTTTGGCGTGCGCCGTCCGAGCAATACACGAGTCTAACTGCATGATCGAAATCGCCTTATCATTCGCCGATACATGGACGCTACGCTCAAGAGGCCAGCATTTACGGGGACACGACAGGGAAACAGAATTTGAGCGCGACTTCGTCGCGTGGATTGATGTCTAAAAAACGGGTGGGTTTGTATCGGCACGGCTGAAGCCATGCCCTGACGCTTCTCACAACTCCAAATGTATTTTTTCCTCAAGCTGTTAAGCCGTGCCCTTTCAAAACAATCAATGGATGGAGTTCGTGGTATCCCACCCAAGTGTGGTGTCCTTGAAGTTCGTTCAAGAACAACCGCAGATCCTTCGACTCACCACCCCCAACCTCCACACCACGAACGAAGACCTGTTCGTGGGGACCCCGGAAAGGCTGAAGAGTACGCCTGGGGCCCCGTTCGCTCAGGATGACATAACATATATTTTTAGATATCCCACCCATACGCAACGAACGCGAATGGATGGGGCACAGTTCATTTTCGATACGTCAAAGGTAGGGCTTACAACTTCATCATTCCCAGGTCCCCAAATGCGAGGGACCTGGGGCACCCAATCATTTTTGGATAGTCAGACTTGTGATTCCTATTTCTGCGATGGAAGCAGCTATACCTCTTCCACCTCGCGCAGGAGAGCGATGGCGGAGAAGTCTTCGAGCGTGGTGATGTCTCCTTTGACCTCGCCGCTGGAGGCTAGTTCGCGCAGCAGGCGGCGCATGATTTTGCCGGAGCGGGTTTTGGGCAGAATCTCAGTGAAGCGGATGACGTCCGGGCGGGCGAGCGAGCCGATCTCTTTGGCGACCCACTGGCGCAACTCTTCTTTGAGGGCCAGGGTGGGCTTGTTGCCGTGCTCGAGGCAGACAAAGGCGGCGATGGATTGGCCTTTGAGTTCGTCGGGACGGCCGACGACTGCGGCCTCAGCGACCATGGGATGAGCGACCAGCGCCGACTCCACCTCCATGGTGCCCAGGCGGTGGCCGCTGACGTTGATGACGTCGTCCACGCGGCCCATCAGCCAGAAGTAGCCGTCGGCATCGACGCGCGCGCCGTCGCCGGTGAAGTAACTGCCTTTGACCTCGCTCCAATAAGTCTGGTGGAAGCGCGCGGGGTCGCCGTAGATGGTGCGAGCCATGGAGGGCCAGGGCGTGCGCAGAACGAGCAGGCCGCCGTGACCGGGCGGAACGGGCTGGCCCTGCTTGTTGACAACTTCAGGCACGATGCCGAAGAAGGGACGCGTGGCCGAGCCGGGCTTGGTGGGAGTGGCGCCAGGCAGCGGCGTAATGAGGATGGCGCCGGTCTCGGTTTGCCACCAGGTATCGACGATGGGACAGCGGTTGCGGCCGACCTTCTGGCGATACCACATCCAGGCCTCGGGATTGATGGGTTCGCCGACGGTGCCAAGCAGCCGCAGCGAGGCCAGAGAGTGCTTGTCGACGAACTCGTCGCCCCACTTCATGAAGGCGCGGATGGCCGTGGGCGCGGTGTAGAAGACGCTCACCTTGAGGTCATCGACGATCTTCCAGAAGCGGGAGACGTCGGGGTAGTTGGGCGCGCCCTCGTAGAGAACAACCGTCGCGCCGTTTTGCAGCGGCCCGTAGACGACGTAGGAGTGGCCGGTGACCCAGCCGATGTCGGCGGTGCACCAGTAGATGTCCTCCTCGCGCAGATCGAAGACGTACTTGGTTGTGAGGTAGGTCTGCACCGCGTAGCCGCCGGTGGTGTGGACCAGGCCCTTGGGTTTGCCAGTGGTGCCGGAGGTGTAGAGGATGTAGAGGGGGTCTTCGGAGTCCATGTGCTCGGGCGGGCAAAGGGGCGAGGCGGCTGCGCTAAGCTCGTGCCACCAATGATCGCGGCCATCGACCATGGTGACTAGAGAGCCGCTGCGGCGCAGGACGACCACGTGGCGAACCGTGGGACAGGCGAGGACGGCCTCATCGACGATCTGCTTGAGTAGGATTTCTTTGCCGCGGCGATAGCCTGAATCCTGGGTGAGGATGGCCACGCAGCCGGAGTCGTTGACGCGGTCGGCGATGGCGTTGGCGGCAAATCCGCCGAAGATGACTGAGTGGACCGCGCCGATACGCGCACAGGCAAGAAGGGCTATGGCCAGCTCCGGGGTCATGCCCATGTAGATGGCTACGCGGTCGCCCTTCTGAATGCCGAGAGTCTTGAGCGCGTTGGCGAAGCGCTGGACTTCGACGTGCAGCTCGGCGTAGGTCAGGCGGCGCTGCTCGCCCGGTTCGCCCTCCCAGATGAGAGCCGTCTTCTGGCCGTGCTTGCCGAGGGCGTGGCGATCGACGCAGTTATAGCTCAGGTTGAGCTTGCCGCCGACGAACCATTTGGCCCAGGGAAGATTCCATTCGAGAACTTTGTCCCAGCGGCGAAACCAATGCAGATTCTCCGCCGCATCGGCCCAAAAGGCCTCTGGATCGGCGATGGATTGTCGGTAGAGAGCCTCGTACTCTTCCATGCTGCCGATGTGAGCTTTGGCGCTGAACTCGGCTGGCGGAGTGAATACGCGGTTTTCGTGCAGGGTTGAATCGATATCCTGGCTGGCAGGTGCGCCGGCCGGAACGACGAGAGAGAGATGGGGAGCGTCCTCCTCGTCAGGGCGAGGAGTGAGTACTGTGGCCATGGGAATTTGACCTCCTGGGGAACCGCGCTACCGCATCCAAGGGGGGATGGCAGGCACAACGGCTGGGAACCCGTTGATGAGATTCAAAACTGCGGTCGCAGATGCAGAAATTCAAGGGAATTTGCAGAAAAGACCTGGACTGTGGTGGCGAATCTCTATGGAAATCAGGATTTAACTTACCCCGCCAGCGCCTTCTTGACCAGTTCGCTCACTGTGCGGCCTTCGGCGCGGAGGCTTTTGGCCTGGAGCTTGGCTTGCACTGCCTTCATGACAACGCCCATCTCTTTGGGGGTGGGCTTCTGGCCGGTGGCGTCGGCGACTTCGGTGATGGCTTCGGCGACCAGGGCGGCGAGGGCGGTTTCGTCGAGAGCTTTGGGTAGAAACTCTTCGATGACCACGATCTCGGCGGCTTCTTTGGCGGCCAACTCGGGGCGGTTGCCGTTGGTGAACTGCTCGATGGAATCGCGGCGCTGCTTGATCATGGTGGCCAGGGCCTGCTGCTCCTCGGCGGGAGTGAGCTTCTCGCGCTTGGCAATGGATTGATTTTTGAGAGCGTTTTTGATGAGGCGCAGGGTGGTGGTGCGCGTCGCGTCATGTGCCTTCATGGCGAGGATGACCTGCTGGTTGACCTGGGCTTCGAGTGCTCCTGAGTCGGGCATACTCCTCATTATAATCTGAAGGATTCCCATCCGTGCACCGGTAGAGCATGCACCGCCTATGCAAGCATCTATCGGCGGCTCAATCGTTCTTTGCGCGGCTGTGAGGCGTTTTCAGGCCGGTTGTGAGCTTGTTGTTTACTTCCCGTTTAACGCGGGCAGCAAGAGTCTCCTGATGTTCCGCAAGAAATCTTCTGACCTGCTCGGGGTGCTTCTTGGCGGCTTCGCGTAAGGCCCAGGAGAGAGCCTTGACAACCATGTCGTCCCTGTCTTCGACCAGCAAAGAACAGATTCGCGCTACGCGGATAAAGTCTCGAGCGTCCCCGCCCCGGCTTAAGGCAACGGTGCTGACCAGCGCAGCTCGTCTCCACCAGCGGTCCTGGCTGCGCGCCCATTCCTTGACGGCCTTATCGGAGATTGTGCCCCGTGCCCACATCGGGCCGGAAAGGTACATGGCGAAACAATCGACGGTGGACCAGCAATTGATTCCTGCACCAAATTTCAGAAGGTCATCGGCGGTCAGTTGTTCAAAAGCTGGCCTGTGCCGGCTTACGAGTTCATAGGAGATGATGCGTAGAAAATCAGAGCGCAGGGTGAGCAGGCGCAAGGCAAGTTGAACGACGCTTTGCGGCGAGGCATTTGCGATTCGCAGGGAAAACTCCCGCCGGAGGGCATGCAGGGCCGCGGCATTTGGCACGGCCAATTGGTTTAAACGGGAGTGAATCTCCTCGGCTAGACAGACGATTTCAGGCTTCGGCTTCATTCCTATGCAGAGTACCGTATTGGCCTCCACACCTGCGGTCGTTTAACCTCCGCCGTCTCCAGGTCGCGTCTATCCGCCTTGTGAAAACACAAACTCTGCCCGATTTGGGATGGTGGGGAAGATTTGCACAGAAAATAATTTCACATAAACCACATTATTGTGTATTCTGTGATTGACGGAGGGCCGTGGGGAAGCTGGAGCGGTTCAGTGTTGCGAAGAACCTGTCCGGCGCTGGTTGAAGTCCAGCTTCCCCCTCATGCCCCGTCAAGAAACGAGGAGAGAGCCATGATCCGCAAGACACGCTTGTTTACCCCCGGTCCGACGCCGCTTCTTCCCGCGGCTCAGTTTGCCATGGCTGCAGCTGACATTCACCACCGCACGCCGGAGTTTCGCGCGCTGTTCCAGAAAGTTCTGGCGCAATTGAAGGTTATTGTGGGCACGCAGAATGATGTGCTGGTGCTGGCGTGTTCGGGGACGGGTGCGATGGAGGCATCGGTCTCGAATCTGACTTCTCCGGGCGATCGGGTGCTGGTGTTGACGGCGGGCAAGTTTGGCGAGCGCTGGGTGGAGCTGGCCAAGGCCTTCGGCTGCCAAGTGGATGTAGTGGAGAAGCCCTACGGACAGACCTTCGACATTGCCGAGGTGAAGGCGGCACTTATGCCGCAGCACAAGGCCGTGTATATGCAGGCCTCGGAGACGTCGACAGGAGTGAGCCACAATGTGGAGGCGGTGGCCAAACTGGTCAACGGAACAGAGACGCTGCTGATTGTGGACGGCATTACCGGGTTGGGGACTCAGACGTTCGACGTGGACGGCTGGGGGATCGACGTGCTGATCGGCGGCTCGCAGAAGGCGGTGATGATTCCGCCGGGGCTCGCCTATCTGAGCGTGAGCGAGAAGGCGTGGAAGGCGATGGATGGAGCGAAAAATCCGCGCTACTATTTTGACCTTCGCAAGGAACGCAAGAACGCGGTGAAGGGTGAAAGCGCGTACACGCCGGCTGTGGCATTGATTGCCGGGCTGAGCGCGGCGCTGGATTACATTGCCGGGCAGGCTGGCGGCGACCTGGAAAAGGGACGCATGGCGCTGATCGACAACGCGCAGGTGAATGCGGCGGCTACGCGGGCGGGGCTGGTGGCGCTGGGCTTCACGCTCTTTGCGCCGAAGTCGCCATCTGCGGCGGCGACGGCTGTGCTGGTTCCGGAGGGGATGGATTCTGGCGTGGTGGTGAAGGCGCTGAAGACGCGCTTCAGCCTGGTGACGGCCAACGGACAGGGCACGATGCAGGGCAAGATCTTCCGCGTGGCGCATCTGGGATTTTTCGATTACCTAGACACGGTGGCGCTGCTGGGCGCGATGGAACACATTGCGAAAGACACACTGGGGCTGCCGGTGAAGTTTGGCCAAGGCGTGGCGGCGGCGCAGGAAGTGTACGCGAAGAATAGTGAAGCAGTGAAAAAGTGAAGAAGTGAACGACCCTCACTGATGATTCGCTGCTGAATCATTCCGTCGCTGTATTGGTTCACTAGTTCACTTATTCATTCTTTCACTTTGTCACGTTGTTGCGAAAGGCATTCATGTCTGAGTTGAGTTTTGGGGAGAAGCTGCTGATCGCGCGGAGGCAGCTTGACCTCTATCAATATGAGATGGCGGAGCGGCTTGGGGTACACGCCAACTCGCTGACCAAGTACGAGCGGGGCGAGGGCAAGCCACACGCGGCGGTGGTGCGGATCTTCGAGATGCTGTGCGAGCAACACGACATTCGCTTTGAGGAGTATGAAGCAGCGCGAAAAGGACAGGGAGGCAAGATGAAGATTGTTTTGGCAGAGAAGGTTTCTCCGGCAACATTGGCGGTGTTCGCGGCCGAGCCGGGCTGGGAAGTATTGACGCACGATCAGTTGCCGCAGGGGTTGGCGGCGGCGCTGGCCGATGCCGATGCGCTGGTGGTACGCAGTGCGGTACAGGCGGACGATGCACTGATGGAGCACGCGCCGAAACTGCGGGTGATTGGCCGGGCAGGCGTGGGCGTGGACAACATCGACGCCGATGCGGCCACGCGGCGGGGCATTGTGGTGATGAATACGCCGGGAGCGAATGCGGTGGCGGTGGCCGAGCTGACCATGGGGCTGATGCTGGCGCTGGCGCGCAAGCTGCCGGCGGCGAATACCACCATGCACGCCGGCAAGTGGGAGAAAAAGAGCTTGCAGGGAGCGGAGCTGCGCGGAAAGACGCTGGGCATTCTGGGTCTGGGCCGGATAGGGCTGGAGGTGGCCAAGCGGGCCAAGGGTTTTGGCCTGGAGATCATCGGCAGCGATCCGTTTGTTTCGGCGGCCGTGGCGAGAGAGAACGGCATTCGACTGGTGACGCTCGACGAGCTGATCGCGGGTTCGGATTACATCACGCTGCACGTGGGACTGACGCCGCAGACCACGGGGGTGATCAACGCAAAAACAATAGCCGCGATGAAAAAGGGCGTGCGCATTATCAACTGCGCGCGCGGAGAGCTGATTGACGACGCGGCGCTGGTTTCCGCGCTGAAGAGCGGTCAGGTGGCGGGCGCGGCGCTGGACGTGTTTGCCGAAGAGCCGCCGAAGAACTCGCCGTATGCCGAGTTGGAAAACGTGATTCTGACGCCGCACATCGCCGGCTCGACGGCCGAGGCGCAGGAGGCGGTGGGAGTGCAGATCGCCATGCAGGTGCGCGATTATCTCAAGCTCGGAGTGGCGCAGAATGCGGTCAATCTGCCGTCGCTGAGCCACGAGGAGTACGTGGCGCTGGCGCCGTACATCGATCTGGCCGGGCGGCTGGGCAGCTTTTTGGCGCAGGCGCAGAAGGGCGGCGGCGAGTCTGCTCCAGAGGCCATCGATCTGGGTTACGGCGGAACGCTTGTCGAGGCCAAGACGGAGTTGGTGCGCAACGCAGCCATCGCGGGATTGCTGGCCGGCTCGGAGAACGTGAACCGCATCAATGCGGCGTCGGTGGCCGAGGAGCGCGGCATTCGCGTTCACGAGGAGAAGCAGGAGAGCCATCGCGGCGGCGCAGCCACGGTGTTGACTATCGAGCTGCATACGAGCGCGGGATCAAGCCGCGCCAGTGCAACCGTCATTCACGGCGAGCAGCCGAGGCTGCTGGAGTTTGACGGCATCGATATTGAGACGCCGCTCGAAGGCAACCTGCTGGTCTGCCGCAATCTGGATGTGCCGGGAGTGATTGGCAAGATCGGCACCATCCTGGGCGAGAAGGGCGTGAATATCGGCAACTTCGCGCTGGGCCGCGAGCGCGCGGGCGCCAAGCCGGTGAAGGCACTCTCGGTGGTGCAGGTGGATGCGCCGGTCAGCGACAAGGTGCTGGAGGCGCTGATGAGCATCGAGGCGCTGCTGGAGGCGCGGCTGGTGAAGCTGCCGGAGGCGGGGTACTAGGGAAGATGCGCCAATTTAGGTGCTTCTAGAGAGCAATCTTTTTGTCGCAAGCTAAGGCTATGGAAGGGAGGGATACACATCAATATATTAACCATTGCAAAGTAAAGAGATAAGAAATCGCATCCGCAAAATACCCCCAACAGTACCCCCTTCGAGAATTCACTGGGGGATTTATAGCTGCGGCGGCGAGGCGAATTCCTCCCTCGTCGCAACAAGACGCCGGGCAACACCTCACGATCCTACGCTCTCCCAGCAGGCCTAGCCGTGGCCTCTTTTGGTCTGAGTGCTCTGGAATCCCTGCAAAGACTCCAACTGGCGGTGAAATCCGGCTGCTGAATCAGGCGGGTTCCAAAGCTATTATCGGATGCCTGACAAAAAGAAACCATAAAGGCTGGCTCATCCAGTTAATGGAGAATCGCTTTTTATCTTACCCCGCATCCAAAGATCAGTACTGAGATTTCTTAGGCTTGCTGCGGCAGTTCATTAAATCGGTAGCCGACGTATGCATCTGTCAGCAAATACTTTGGATTGCGCGGATCGTCTTCGATTTTCTTGCGTAGTTGACGGATAAATGTTCGCAGGTACTCGAGCTCATTTCCATACTCCGGGCCCCACACGGACTTCAGCAGGCGTGCGTGTGGAATCGGCTCGCCGGCGTGCATCATCAGGTAATGCAGGACCTCGAATTCCTTTGGCGTCAGATGAATCGGGCGCCCGCTTTTCAGCACCCTGTATTTCACCGGATCCAATTCGAGTTGGCCATGGCGAATCGGCGCGTCGCGGTTATCATCCTGAGCATTTCTTCTGCGCACTGCCGAGCGCAATCGCGCCGTCAACTCCCGCACTTGAAACGGCTTGGTGATATAGTCGTCGGCGCCGGCGTCCAGCGCCAGCACCTTGTCATCCTCGCTGTCCATCACAGTCAACATCAGGATTGGCAAGCGCGCCACCGCACGCCGGATACTTCGGCAGGCTTCAACTCCGCCCATCCCCGGCATATCCACGTCCAACAATACGGCATCGAACCAGGTAACACGGGCCAGCGATAATGCCTCCTCGCCGCGAGCCGCTTCCACAACCGTGAAGCCCATTCCGGTCAAGGTCACGCGCAATGCCCGCCGCGTGGAACTGTCGTCGTCTACCACGAGGATGGTGCCCTGCCCCGCATTCGGCTGCTCCGTGTTCACTACGTCCTCCTTGCGTCGATGGGAAGGGATAGATAGAATGTCGTTCCTTCCTTGTCATCACTGATTACCCACACATGCCCATGATGAGCCTCCGCGGCTTTCCTCACTACGGAGAGCCCGATGCCAGTTCCGGGAACGGCATCTTTCAAATCCGTAGCCCGGTAAAAACGCTCGAAGATACGTTCCCGGTCTTCAATTCGAATCGTCGGTCCGAAGTTATGCACGGAAATGAGAAACTCGGATTGATTTGCTCTTGCGGCAATCGCAATCGGCGTCCCTGCGGTCGAATACTTCCGCGCATTGTCGATGAACTGCGTGAGGATCATTGCCAGCAGTCCGCGATCCGCGCGCACGGTCAACGAAGGATTCTCCACCGCAACCTGAATGCTGTTCCTTTCCTGCACGACTGGATACCTGGCCAACACCTCGGAAACCAAATCAAGTATAACCACGTCGTCTGCCGCAAGGCCGACTTGTTTCGCATCGAGCTTCACGGCTTTCAGCAGCCGCGTGCATAATTCGTTCAGTCGAACAGCTTCCCCGTTAATCAGAGTAACCAAATTGCATTGGGGCTCCGTCAATCCCCCCAGCTCAAGCAAGCCTGAGCTGGCAGTCTGAACTGCCGTAAGCGGCGTCTTTAGCTGATGCGCGAGCGCATCCAGCACCGCCGCGCGCAATTGCTCACTTGATTTCGCGGTCTCGGCCCTCTCTTCCTTCTCAAACCACTGATACCGGTCGATTGCAATTGCGGCAAGAGACGCAAGCGCATCGACCACAAGAGGACTCAGTTTCCCCCGCACCACCAAAGCGCCGACAGGCCCCGGGCCGGCTCGCAGCACGCGTTGCCAGGTCTGAGTACCGGAATCATCCTGAGACGTACCGCGCAAGTAGCATTCTTTGGCCAGATCCTCTTCGCCCGCATCCCAATCGCCCATCCTGTCCTGACGGCTCAGGTTCGTATCGTACAAGGCCACTGCTCGCGCGTTGAATATCCGATGAATCAATACAGCGAGCTGCGGTCCCTGCGGCTGGCGCAAATCCAGCAGAAGCGAACTGCGGCTCAACTCATACAACTGCTCCATCTCTGCGCGATGACTGGCTGCCTCTCGTGCAACCCGCAGTTCCCGGCCGTGCAATCTGCTGATCGCAAGCGCCGTTACCTCGAAGGTTGCAAGCGCCACCCAATCCTGCGGATCTGCAACATCAAAATGAAAGATAGGCGGTAAAAAGAAATAGTCCAGACAGGCTACCGCCAGAAGGGAAATCAGCGAAGCCTGCCAGAAGCCGGAGAGCGATGCTACGGCCACGACAATCAACAAATAGAGGAGGCCGATTGTCAACAGGTTAATCTGCAGAACAAACCCGAAGTAGGTCAGCAGAGCGAGGACCATACTCGCTGTCAGACACTGTGCCAGAGTCCGAAGTCTGCGCGGCAGTTGCTTCGATTTCAAGGGAATATACTTATCCATTCGACTCGCATCTCGCTCACCCTCGTTTCCAGGCAAGCTGAGTAGACTCTAGCAGCGCATGCATGAAGATTACGTAAGGAATATATCTATAGAATATGTGATTGGAGGAGGGAGCGGCTTCAGATGAACCGGCTCCCCGCACTCCATTGCCCACGAGTGGGCTTCTCGCAAATACTGTTTGTTTCCTCTGCTTTATTGCGCGTCCACTGGGGCATTCGGCATGGCCAGTTGGTTATATTTCGCCTCCAGTGTACCGGCCTCGTTAGCCTTGTACATGTAGTACTCGTAACGATTGCGTGACGAGTCTACAGGCCTTGGATACTTGGCCGCTATGCTCATAGTGTTCTGGCTCCGCCGCTCCCACTCCTTTTTCTCCTCCGCGGCTTGTTGAAGATAGTTCGCCTTCTGCGCGCCGTAGTAACTGGCGAGTGCGGTGTATTGCTCCGGCGCATGCGCGCTGAGCACCAACTGATTCAACTGCGCCTTAGTGTAATGGGCGCCAGTCTCTGAGGAAGAGGCCGTGCCCTGTGCGTATCCAACACCCGCGAAAGCGAGTGACAAAAGACATGTTGCTAACAGGTTCCGGGTCATGTGAATATACCTCCCATGCTTCAAGTATTGAAGAAATAACGTGAGGGAGGCATGAAGAGATCGGATGGAATAAAATAAAACTTTACAAGAAGTTAGTAGGCGTCGCTTTATTGTGTATCTATACGCTCTCGCCCATCCCCCATATCTTTAGGTGATGTCAACAAGCTTATAATCAAGCCGATCTTGCAGCGCTATTATCAAGCTAGCCAGGGGCGACTAATAGTTTGACAACCCGAAGATGCATGTCGCGCCTTTTGCCCGGCCAGCCCATAACTCAGGAAATTGGAGATCTCCGAGAATTCACATGCTACACAATGCGTGAATTAAGCGTTGCCTTAGTAGTAAGTATCTCGCAACGCCCGCGCGTCCCTCACCAAGCCAAGGAACCTGTTCGCTAACTCATGGATACGATCTACCTGGCGAAAATGCAAAGCCTCCCTGGGCAGCAGTTCTCCACCCAGACCTATGGCAGTTGCTCCGGCTTGAATAAAATCAAAAGCCGTCAGCTGATTCACGCCGCCTGAGGCAATCAACGGAATTTGCGGAAGCGGCACTTTCAGAGCGCGCACATACTTGATGCCTCCTATATGACCTGTAGGGAAGATCTTGACGAGATCCGAACCGGCCTTCCACGCCGCAATAATTTCGGTCGGCGTCAAAGCTCCCGGAAGCACTACGACATTCACGTTGTTAGCATAGGCCGCCACCTCCGGAACAAATCCGGGGCTGGTCAGGAATCTGGCACCGGCGTCGACGCACAGGCGTGCAGTTTCCTCATCCAATACAGTGCCGGCGCCCACCGCCATATCTGGATAGCGTTTCGCCAGATCGTCGATCACCTCCAGCGCGCCGGGCGTGGTCATGGTGATCTCGACAACTGGAATCCCCGCCGAGTAGACAGTCTCCGCCGCAAACAGCGCCATCTCCCGCGACGAAACACGCACAGAAGGCAGAATGCCAGATTCCTCGATGCGAGCTCGAACTTCGTGTCTTTTCATTGATTCGGCCTCTCTGTACCGGTGTCCGAATATGCGACGCGCCTGGCGCTATTCGCAACAGGCATGTATATCACTGAATAACTTCGTGCCCCACGGCAAGATTCATTTGGCCGGCGGCCGTCATATACGCGCCGATCAACTGCAGATAGGCGAGTTGCACCACGCGGTAGTCGCTCTGCGCATTCAGAAAATCCATCAGCGACGCTCCTCCGTGTTGATAGGCAAAGGTAACTGTGTCGCGCACATATACTGACTGATCGAGATATTGCGCCTTGTATGGTTTGATCAATGCAATATTGCCGCGCACCAATTCGTAGGCATTGTCCACGTCGCTGAAGACTTGCGCTTTTGCGGCTTCGGCGGCATCCTGGCTTTTGTCGATGTCGATCAGCGTTCGCTTCTTCTCGCCCTGGTTGCGGTCGAATATGCGCAGCGGAATACTTACGCTGAGGCCGAGAGTGTCGGGGCCATTAGGGTTATTTGTCGAGGAGTTATGCGTGTACCACGCTCCAAATGTTGGATCGGTGGAACCATTGGAGATGGCGAGTTTGTGATTGGTTTGCGATTGCTGGATTGTCTGGATCGCCGCCCGCAGATCCGGCCTGTTGTCCAGAGCAATCTGGTGATAATCGGAAAGCGGCTGCAAGTCCGGGCCTAACTCAAAGAGTCCGATCACGTCGAACTGATCGACCGGCGTGCGATCGTCGAGTAGCAGCAGCAGTTGTATCTTCTGCTGGCGCAAATTGACGATGGCGATCTCGATTTCCGACTCGTATTGCACGCGCTGTAGTTCGATGCGGGCCAGATCGATCTTGGAAATGCCGCCAACCTTATAGCGTTCCCGGCTGATCTCAATGATTTTGTCGTAGTACTCGAGGTCAGCCTTAGCCAGAGCCAGTACCGCCTTGGCCTGGAGCGTCTGCACAAAGGCTGAACGCAGGCCGAAGATCAAATTGCGTTCCAGGTCAACGTGCTGGGACTGAGTAATCTGTGTTCCTTCCTTGGCGCTCTCCATGCGCAACTCGCGCTTGCGCTCGCGTTCGTGCAAGTAGCTGAAGTTAGGCTGTTCGGTTGTGCCCTTGAATGGAGTCCAGACCCCATTGTGCCTCGCAATCTGCGTGCCATCCGCCGACATGGTGAATTGTGGATTGGGGCGGAGAAATGCTGTTATCTCTTCGGCCTTCATCTCCTCCACGTTGGCCGCATCCGCTTTCAACACCGGATTGACCGCCTCAAACTTTGTCTTCACATCATCCCAGGTCATCGCCTGCTGCGCGCTTGCGGAGCCCACAAGTAGAGCAATGCACAAGACGGAACTGCCAATGCTTTGCGTGAAAACAGAGATTAACTTAGACGGCTTCATTTGACACCTCCGGTTTCGGTAGCACGTCCCCTTCTCTCGCAATCCAGACATACAGCGTGGGCAAAAGGAAGATGCTCAGCAGAAGATCCGAAAGCAACCCTCCCACAATGACGATGGCGAATGGGCGCTGCGAGTCGGAGCCGATGGCGTGCGACATGGCGGCAGGAAGCAGTCCCAAAGTAGCCACTAACATCGTCATCATGATAGGGCGAAGCCGCAATACAGCGCCCTCGATAGCGGCCCCCTCTGGCGTATAGCCTCGCGCCCGAAGTTGGTTGATATATTCAAGCATGATGACACCCGTCTGGACTGAAACTCCAAAGAGCGCCAGGAAGCCGACTCCGGAAGATACGCTGAAGAATGTGCCGGTCACCAAGAGGGCGAGCAAGCCTCCAACGCGAGCCATGACCACGTTGGCGAGAATCAGCAGCGCCCATTTGAAGGAACGAAACATGGTGTAGAGAATGATGAAGATCAAAAAGATGGTCAGGGGCACGATGAAGAGCAGCCTTTTTTCGGCTCGTTTTTCGCTATCGTATTCTCCCGACCATTCGAGGTGATAGCCATGCGGCAGCTGCACATTCCTGGCGATCTTGTCGATGGCTTCCTTGACCGTGGTGCCCAGATCGCGCTCGCGAACCTCGAAACGGATGGCCACATAGCGGGAACCGTTTTCCCGGTAAATGTCGTAGGCGTCATCGCGAACCTGGGCTTTGGTCACCTGCGCCAGCGAGACGCGTTCTCCGGAGGGAGAGAGCAAGCGAATATTCTGGATAGCCTCCTTGGTGTCACGATACGGTTTCTGATAGCGCACCACCACGTTGTAGACTGCCTCTCCCTGCAGGACCTGGCTAACGGGATTACCGCCGACGGCGGTCTGTATGGCATCTTGTATATCGGCCACATTGATGCCGAAGCGCGCAGCCGCCAGACGGTCAATGGTGAGATCGATATTCGGCTGGCCCGTATCGCGTTGAAGCCCCAAATCCGTGACCCCGTAAATTTTGCCCATGACATCTTTAATCTCTTCGCCCTTTTCCTCGAGAACGTCCAAGTCCGGCCCGTAAAGCTTGGCACACAGTCCGCCTTTCGTGCCGGTAAGCGTTTCATCCACGTTGTCCTCGATGGGCTGGGAGAAATTCCAGAAGGCCCCTGGGTTTTTCTCCACTTCGCGATCCATTGCGGCGATCAGCTCCTGCTTATTCTGATGAAAGACTGGCCGCCATTGGTCCTTGGGCTTCAAGTCGATGAAATATTCCGTGTTGCCGAATCCTCCCGTGTCGGTTCCATCGTCAGGCGC
>JBKQPC010000012.1:0-18519 GCA_052145195.1 Occallatibacter sp.
TTCGGTTGGCGTCAATGCGCCTGGAAGCGCTACAACATCCATCTTCTTTGTATAGGCAACGACTTCTGGAATGAACCCTGGACTCGTAATGAATCTGGCGCCAGCGTCGATGCACCGCTTTGCTGTCTCATTATCCAGCACGGTACCGGCGCCAACAGCCAGGTCCGCATGCCGAGTAGCCAGATCGTTGATCACCTCAAGCGCGCCTGGTGTAGTCATGGTGATCTCGACAATCGGAATCCCCGATGAGTAAACCGTGTCGGCAGCGAAACTCGCTAGGTCCCGTGAAGTCACACGGACCGATGGGAGTATGCCAATCCTCTTTATGAGTTCGCAAACCTCGTCTCTTTTCATTGATGGGGCCTTTCCGGATCAGCATTCGAATATACGACGCGCCAGGCGCTCTTCACAAGACGCATCTCGGTCATTGAATCTCCTCGTGTCCTACGGCAAGATTCATTTGTCCAGCAGCCGTCATATACGCGCCGATCAACTGCAGATAGGCTAGTTGAACCACGCGGTAGTCGCTCTGCGCATTGAGGAAGTCCATCAGCGATGCGCCGCCGTGCTCATAGGAAAAAGTCACTGTGTCGCGCACGTAGACTGATTGGTCGAGATACTGCGCTTTGTACGGCTTGATTAGTGCAATATTGCTGCGCACCAATTCGTAAGCATCGTCCACGTCGCTGAAGACCTGCGCCTTGGCTGCTTCGGCGGCCTGCTGGCTTCTGTCGATATCGATCAGCGTTCGCTTCTTCTCGCCCTGGTTCTTGTCGAATATCCGCAGTGGGATGCTGACGCTGGCGCCGATCGTCTCAGGGCCATTGGGATTGTTCGTCGAGGAGTTATTTGTGAACCAGCCTCCGAAGGTCGGATCGGTAGAGCCGTTTGCGACTGCCAGCTTGTGGTTCGTCTGGGATTGCTGGATCGTCTGAATCGCCGCTCGCAGATCCGGCCTGTTGTCGAGCGCAATCTGGTGGTATTCGCTCAGGGGCTGCAGTTCCGGACCCAGATCGAAGTTTCCGGTTACGTCGAACTGGTCGACCGGAGTGCGATCGTCGAGCAGGAGCAGGAGTTGAATCTTCTCGGTGCGCAAATTGACGATTGCAGTTTCGATCTCAGATTCGTATTGCACGCGCTGAAGCTCGATCCGGGCTAGGTCGATCTTGGCGAGGTCGCCGGCATTGAATCGCGCGCGGCTTATTGCGATGATCTTGTCGTAGTACTCCAGGTCCGCTTTTGCCAGTACCAATACCGCCTTTGCCTGAAGCGTTTGGACAAAGGCAGTGTGCAGTCCGAAAACCAGATTACGTTCCAGGTCCACATGCTGAGACTGGGTAATCTCCGTGCCTTCCTTGGCGCTCTCCAGCCGCAGTTCCCGCTTGTGTTCGCGTTCGTGCAGATAACTGAAGTTGGGTTGCTCAGTAGTGCCCTTGAAGGGAGTCCAGACCCCATTGTGCGGTGCAGCTTGGTTGCCATCCACAGATAGAGTGAATTGCGGATTGGGGCGGAGAAAGGCCGTGATCTCCTCGGCTTTCATCTCCTCCACGTTGGCAGCGTCTGCCTTCAACACCGGATTCGCCGCCTCGAATTTCGCCTTTACCTGTTCCCAGGTAAGCGCCTGCTGCGCGCTTGCGGAGCTTGCATGGAACGCAATTCCTGCAACGACGAACCAGATACTTCGCATGAATCCAGACGTCAGATTAGCCCTCAAATGCCACCTCCGGTTTCGGCAGCGTATCCCCATCTCTCGCGACCCAGACATAAAGCGTCGGAAGAATGAAGATGCTCAACACGAGAGCTGCCATGAGTCCCCCCACAATGACAATGGCAAATGGGCGCTGCGAGTCGGAGCCGATGGCGTGGGACATGGCGGCGGGAAGCAGGCCCAGGGTCGCCACCAGCATCGTCATCATGATGGGGCGAAGCCGCAGGACGGCGCCTTCGATCGCGGCGCCTTCCGGAGTGTAACCTCGGGCTCGAAGCTGATTGATGTATTCAAGCATGATGACACCGGTCTGAACCGAGACGCCGAACAGCGCCAGGAAGCCGACTCCGGAAGATACGCTGAAGAATGTGCCGGTCACATAGAGAGCGAGCAAGCCTCCAACGGGAGCCATGGCCACGTTGCCGATAAGCAGCAGCGCCCACTTGAAGGAACGAAACATGGCGTAGAGAATGATGAAGATAAAAAAGATGGTCAAGGGAACGATGAGAGCCAGCCTTGCTTCGGCTCGCTTTTCGCTATCGTATTCTCCCGACCACTCGAGGTGATAGCCACGCGGTATCTGCACATTCTTGCCGATCTTGTCGATGGCTTCCCGGACCGTGGTGCCCAGATCGCGCCCGCGAACCTCAAAGCGGATGGCCACATAGCGGGAACCGTCTTCCCGGTAAATGTCGTAGGCATCATCGCGAACCTGGACTTTGGTCAACTGAGCCAGCGAGACGCGTTCACCCGAGGGAGAGAGAAGTCGGATATTCTGGATAGCCTCCTTGGTATCTCGATACGGTTTCTGATAGCGCACGACCACGTTGTAGACCGCCTCTCCCTGCAACACCTGGCTGACAGGATTACCGCCGACCGCAGTCTGAATTGCGTCTTGCACATCGGCCACATTGATGCCGAAGCGCGCAGCCGCAAGACGGTCAACGGTGAGATCGATATTCGGCTGGCCCGTATTGCGTTGGACACCCAGATCCTTGACCCCGTCAATTTTGCCCATAACATCTTTGATCTCTTCGCCCTTTTCCTCGAGAACGTCCAAGTCCGGCCCGTATAACTTGGCGCACAGTCCGCCTTTCGTGCCGGTCATGGTTTCATCTACGTTGTCCTCAATGGGCTGGGAGAAATTCCAGAAAGCGCCTGGGTGTTTCTCCACTTCACGATCCATGGCGGCAATCAGTTCTTCTTTATTCTGATGAAAGACTGGCCGCCATTGGTCCTTGGGCTTCAAGTCGATGAAATATTCCGTGTTGCCGAATCCTCCCGTGTCGGTTCCATCGTCGGGCGCGCCGGCTTGCGAGACAACTTTGATGACCTCGGGGAACGAGGCGAAGATATAACGGTTTTGCTGGGCGAAGCGCGTGCCTTCCGTCTCGCCAACGCTGTTGGCCATCGCGCCGCGCGCCCAAATGGCGCCTTCGTCCAAGTGGGGCAGGAACTCCGAGCCAATGACTCCGCTGAATGTCAGGAAAAGAGCGACGGCCAACGAAACCAGTCCAGCGCCAACGGTGATCCATCGATGCTCAATAGCCCACTTAACCCCGCCCCTGTAACGGTCCTTCAGAAACTCCATAACCGGGTTGCGCCATTCCCTGACGCCATGCGGGAAAAGAAAAGCAGCAAGCACAGGCACAATAAAAATGGAGAATACTATAGCGCCGAGTAGCGCGAAGGCAACGGTCCAGGCCATAGGCCGGAACAAACGCCCTTCGACTCGTTGCAGCGTGAAGATCGGCATGTAGGCGGTGATGATGATGGCGATAGCATAGAAAACCGGCCGTTGCACCTCGTGAGCGGCATCACGGATCATCTCCACCGGCTTCTTGATGCTCATGGTAATGCGGCCCGCTTCCGGCGAACCATTTTTGACATGCCCCAAGTGCCGCATGATGTTTTCCACCATGACCACGGCGCCGTCCACAATCATTCCAAAGTCGAGCGCGCCCAGTGAAATCAGGTTTGCGGGGATATGGCTTAAATTGAGGAATATGGAGGCGAAGAGCAATGAAAACGGTATGGTGATAGCAACAATTAAAGCCCCGCGAACATTACCGAGAAACAGAAACAGGATGATGGTTACCAGGATCATCCCCTCGCCGAGGTTGTGCAGCACCGTGTGCAAGGTGTAATGAAGCAGATCGCTGCGGTCGAGCATGGGAATAACCTTCACACCCTCGGGCAGGATGTGATTGTTGAGCTCGTCCACCTTCTTGTGAATACCGTCGAGCGTGGGGCCTTCTTCGGCACCCTTGCGCATCAGCACTCCGCCCTGGATGACGTCGGGCTCATCGACAATGACGCCGTCCGGGCGATGATCGGCTCTGGCCATGCGCCCCAGCCGAATTCTGGGGCCCCAGTCGACGACCGCGATGTCCTTTACGCGAACTGGAGCCCCATGCGCAGTCGTCAGTACGGTATTTTCGATATCCTGCACATTGCGGTAAAGTCCGAGCGCGCGGACGTTGAGTTGCTGCAAGCCCTCTTCGACGAAGCTGCCGCCGGCGTTGACGTTGTTGATGGCCAGCTGGTTCTCCACTTGGCTGATGCTCAAGCCGTAGGAGATGAGCTTATTGGGGTCGACGCGCACCTGATATTCGCGCGCAGTGCCGCCGAAGTCGCTCACGTCCACGACGTTGGGAACTTTTCTGAATTCCTTGTACAGAGTCCAGTCTTCGATGCTCCGCAAATTCATCAGGTCATACGCTGGATTTGTGCTCCGGATGGTGTACCAATAAATCTGGCCGGTGAGGCTCCAGTCCGTACCCATTTGAGGCACCACGCCTGGCGGCATATTGACCTGCGTGAGCCTTTCGAGCACCTTCTGGCGGTTCCATTCGTTGACCGATTGGTCGTCGAAGATCAACGTAACCAGGGAAAGGCCAAAAATCGATTCCGACCGCGACGTGGTGAGATGCGGAATCCCAAACATCTGAATTTCGATGGGAACCGATACTTGCTGTTCCATTTCTTCGGCGGAACGCCCTGGCCACTGGCTGATGATGGTCACGTAATTATCGGCGATGTCCGGATAGACCTCGACGGGCATGTTGTGAAACGATACTGCCCCCCAGCCGAGCAACAACAACCCAATCGCCAGCACCACGTACCGATTATTGAGAGCAAAATCTACGAGCTTGCGAATCATGGTTTCTTTCTCCAGTCCCGAAGTCGAACGTCATTCATTGTCGATTGCATTTTGGAGATTGATGGCGTTTGTCACCACCTGCTGGCCCGGCTGCAGCCCGGATAGAATCTCCTGCATTTTGTTCGGTAACTGTTCTCCACTGATGACCTGAATTCGCTTAAACTTTTCTTGCACAGGGATGAAGACCCAGTCGCGGTCGTGCAGATGCACGATCGCGGACGCTGGGACCGCCGTGAAGGTCTGCTTCTCCTTGCCGAACAAAGTGGCCGTGGCGAACATACCCGGCCGCATCATCTCGCCCGGATTGGCAACTTCAATACGTACCTTCGCCGTGCGGATATTGGGATCGAGAATCGAGCCGATGTTGCTGATCTTGCCCTTGAGAACTTTGTCCGGATAGGCGTTCAGCTTGATGTCGGCGGGTTGCCCGACGCGCACGTTAGCCATGTCGTTTTCGTAGACGTCACAGACGATCCACACGGTAGTCAGGTCCGAAATTGTGAATGGGTTCGGCGTAGAGTAAGCCTGTACGAATGCCGCGTTGGTAACCTCCTGATCGGTGATCACGCCGGAAACCGGGGCGTGGATATCGACAATTCCCTTGGGATCATAGGGGTCGCTGCCGAGCAGGCGCAGATGCTCAGTGGCGGTATCGAGGGTGGTCTTGGCGTCGTCCTCGGTGTCTTCGGCGACCTCCAGGTCTTGCTGCGCTATGGCCCCGTGCTCGTACAGCTGCTTCGCTCGATCCAATTGCTTGCGCGCAAGAAGCTCATCGGAGACGGCCTTGCGGTAGGCGTCGAAGCCTCCGGAAATGTCGTCGCTGCGAACACGCAATAAGACCTGGCCCTTCTTTACGGTGTCGCCGAGGCGAGCGCGAATGTCCACAATGCGGCCGGAGGCAAGCGAAATCACTGGAACGGTACGCGCGATGTCCGGAAATACCGTGCCAGTCACGAACAATTGCGAAGGGGCTTGGTATTCGGTTGCTGTGACGATGGGATAGAACTCCGGGTGCTCGACCGCGAAAAAGGAGACGTCCACTCCGGAAACCACCTTGGCCGGTGGCGGAGCCTCCGCCGCCGCATCCACCTTATCGCTCTTGCAGCCACTGGTGGCCAGCGATGCGCCAAGAACCATCAATAACAAATCGAATCCAATAGCTTTGTTTTTCATGCGGCTTCTTGCACCTCATTTGCGTTTCCTGGCCTTAGGCAGTACCGGGATTACAAGCAATCCCGGCGCTGCTGTTTGCAAGTTTCATGAATGATATTTCGAGTATTCGTCGATTTGCGTTAGGGCCGCATGAAGAGTTTCACAAAGAATCGTAGTGAATGCGGCCCTCTTAGTTAGCGTGCCTGGCCGCATTTTCCAATCGCGGCCTGGTGAAACTGGACGACTAAAATCTGACCATAAGCGCCAGCGTGCTTACGGTTTGGTTAGTGCGCAGGTCAGGCCACCAGATGGCGGCGGTGCCGCCTCCGCCGTTGTTGTTGCCCGAACCGATACAGTAGGCTTCGGCGCTGGCCAATCCAGCGGTGCCATAGCCGTAGCCCGAGGGAGCGCCATCGGCACATGCATACTGCGACGGTGAGCCGTTGTTGCCGCCCGGAGGCGTGATGCCGCCGCGGCCGGTCCAGTAAGGCGTGTCGGAGTAGCGGTAGCCAGTCTCCGCGCGGAAGGTGATGTACTGGCTTGGCATGTAATCGAAGGTGATGGTGCCGTCGTGCATCTGAGCTCGATCACCGGCGTTCTCGGTATAGTACGGGGTGCCGTTGATGGCCGTTGCGCCGTTGATGGGCGGCAACAGCGTCAGGTAACGGCCGGGATTGTTCATCTCGCCGCCGCCCAGAGTAATTGCGTACCGGTCCTTCTTGAACCAGTAGCGGTTGTAGGCCATCCATCCGGCAAACATCTGCTTGGGCCTGCCGTTTTTCGAGTTATGACAGTTCACGCCGCCGTTGTAGGTGTCTGTGGTGCCCATCTCCGGCGAGAATCCCTTCTGGTTCGGCAAGCCATCCGGGGTGGCGAATGAGGGACCGCCGCCGCCGTATTCGCAACCAAGGTCGCCGGTGACAGTGAAGGCAATCTTATCCAGGAACTGCTTTGGCTTGTCGTACACTTTTACCTGCGCGCTGTAGTCAGCGTGGATACGCGAGCGTCCGGGGAAGCCGGCGTCGTCTTCACCCAGGCCATAGTTATTCCAGACGAAGTCCAGGTACGGCTTGGGGCGCCACAGAATCTGTCCGCCCAACCCCGGCTTGCCGTTGTAGCGGGCATACGACTGCCAGCCGTTGATGAACCACGG
The DNA here is from genome assembly GCA_052145195.1 of Occallatibacter sp. Classification (GTDB taxonomy): domain Bacteria; phylum Acidobacteriota; class Terriglobia; order Terriglobales; family Acidobacteriaceae; genus Telmatobacter. Next base: position 7,177 of record JBKQPC010000012.1, read on the forward strand.
CTCGATCTTCAGGTTCTTCGTTGGGAACCATTGCACGCGAATTCCGTTGAAGAACCAAGGCGTGTTGGAGGAGACGAACGAGGGCTGATAAGTCCAGTTGTCGGCGTTGTAGTAGCTGAACAGGCCGATGTAGGAGACGAAGATGCCGCCGTCCAGGTTGAGGCCGTGGTTTACATTCCAGTGATATCCGCCCCATGCCTCTGAGACGTATCTGTAAGCGTCGGCAAGATTCCACTGACCGCGACTGACACTGCCGTCGTTGCGCGGGGTGGTGGTGGCGAACATGCCGTACATGGTTAGAAATCTTCCGCGGACATTGTCGATGCGAATGTCGCCGCCGAAGCTCAACTGCTCGACCTGAATCTCATCGGAACGGAAGGTCTCCGTCGACCCACCCAGGCTGTCGTCTTTGGGGTGGTTGTAATCGAGGGTGTAATTCACGTCGGCGCGAAACTCCGGCGTGAAGTACTTGGTAGTCATGGGGAAGTCTACAACGCGTCCGTTGCTATTGAGCCATGTCCAGTCGCCGGGGAACGGCGCCTCCTTGGTTGTGACCTCCGCTCTCATCTCGGGAGGCGCGGGCGCCGCCGCCGGTGCAGGCGCAGCCGCAGCCTGGCCTGTGGCCGCCGGAGTGCTAGGAGCGCCGCTCACAGCGGTCTTCTCGGCCGCGCGCAGCGCGTTGGCATCGCGGACTGCCTTCAATTCAGATTCAAGTTGCTCGATCCGCGCCTTCATCTCCGTGAGTTCTTTGATGATCGCTTCGCTATCAGCCGGCGTTGCGACGGCGGAAGGATTCGAAGCAGAGTTCGCGCTCTGTGGCGTTGCGGCGTTGTCCGGAGTTGTGCTTTGGGCTTTACACTCGAGCTGCATGGCGAATCCGCAGATTGCAGCTCCCAATAAGATGACCATCCTGAAATTGTTCTTCATAGGTGTCTGTTCTCCACGACGCCATGCGTCGCCAGGTTAAGTAGCTTTTGTTCTTACTGAGGAATGACTAGTTTTCTGGTATCTTCCCTCACCTTTACTAATATGCGAAGCGAGATAAAGGAGCCGCAAAGAAAACGCAGTGTTTTCGAAAAGGCTATGAGGCATGCACCTTTAAGCGAGAGTTTCCCATGGGCCACTTACATCCGCTCCGGCTATGAGAGGGGGTGACTTACATAGACGTTAGCGTTGAGTCCGTAAAGAATCCGTGTGTGTGTTGAAGATAGTTATAAGCGGAACATGAGTCTTTCATAAGCAAGACATAAATATCTACTCTTTCAAGTACTGCTTGGATCGTTGCTGTGCTGGTGTATAAAGAGGGTTTGCCGAAAGAGGTTCGAGTTATACGCGGCCTCGGGTTTGGGTTGGATAAGAAAGCCGAAGCCGCTGTCTGGCAATATCGATTTCTACCCACGACCAAAAAGGGCCAACCTATTTCCGCGCGCAGAAACTTCATGGTCGAACTCGCCAAGTTTTGATTTCTGGCCATTTACCATGGCCGACCACATAAAAAGGTTGGATCGCAGTTCACGCGCCTTAGAATGCCGGCAACAGGAGGTCCTAAGCGGTAACGCAAAACGCCTTTCAGCTTCTCGTAGAATAGGATGGTATGTTGCTGGGCAATCAGTGCCAGATAGAGAATGGCTCATGGCGTTTCCCGCCTCCTCATCTTTCGCGATGCCGAACCGCCGTTGCAACTTCCCAGCCATTGGCAACATCAACCCCGCCATCTGCCCGGCGTGTCGTGGAGGATTCCAGGCCCCGAGAGCGGGGGGACAATTGCATTCCGAACCTGAACCCTAAAATTAACTACATCATGAAATTTGAAAATGCATATTTCGCTCCGTGAATCCAAATTGGAGTGCCGTAGGCCCCCCACATCGCCCATTCTGTAAGCCTTGTATGTGGCTTTGGCCTTGCGAAACTTTGTGTCTATTAGAGCCATTTCCCCCTCCCAAATACCCCCGATGGAGAAAATATCCCCAGAAGGAAAATAAAGTACCCCTAAAAGTATCCCCACCAGCTCATGTCTTCCATAATGCCGCTTTTAACGGGAGGGAGGGATTCCTATCGTTCTTTAACTGTTTATTTATCAATAGCATAGATTGCATCACCCATGAAGTACCCGCAAATATACCCCTATTATGGCGGCACTTAGGGTATTTTCAGCCTATCGGATCGCAGAATCCGGTATGGTGTGATGACGGCGCGTTCGGAAGGCTTGCCGGTCTTGGCTCGCCTCGGTAGCGTCTGATATTGACGGTTGCTGACAGGGCGGTCATGCAAATCAATGCAGAATCCCATGGAATATTCTCATAATAATTAACTATGTTGTACCGTCGATGATTCGCACGAGGAGTGATCTGGGTCACAACGAGATTACTAGAAAGTTACTTGACAGATAAATTGTACCCTATGATAAATTTCTATGTACATTTTAGTACCCATCAATAGCGTTACGTATGGCTCAAGCAGAATAGGGATGAGTATGACTGGTAGTGGAGGCCGCGCAAGATCAATCGGGAAGCGTCGTTGAACTGCGGCGTGTGCGTGATCGAAGTGTTGGCCGCTTGTAGCTGTCATGGTTGGGCCTCGAAGGCCAGAGAAGAAATGATTCAGAACGATTCGCGAGAACGAATGGAGCGGAGTATGAAGACGAAGAATCTGCTTGCTGGAATAGGCGTTGCATTATTGGTTCTCGGTTTTGCATGGCCGTCGGCCGCGCAAACGGCTTACACACCCAATATCAACAATGTCGGATTGCCGGAGTATGGAGTCTTCAGCGGCGGCTCCGTCGATTCCGTGCAGTTGCAGAATGGAAACCTGCACGTGGACATTCCGCTGCTTCACCTGCCAGGCATCGGCAAGGATACGGACATCCATTTCGTCTACGACAACCTGTTGTTCAATTCAACGACGGTCAACTATGGCACCTCGCAACTTCCTATGACATGGCAGCAAATTACAATGGGCAGGAACGGCTTCGCGCAGGTCAGCGATCCATTGCGGGGCGTTCTCAAGGTTGGAACCCATCAGGAGCAGTGGCAATGTTTAATTGAATTTCAGTATCAAATAGTAGGACCTTTAACCCACATAGATTATATGGCTTTCACGGACACCAACGGCACGGGGCACAATTTTTCGATTGATGGCTACGAGACGAATAATTATCAGGCCTGCGTCCCAGGAAATTTTTATCCTGCCAATTCGTATTCAGGGGATGCGACTGGATATAACCTGACCCTCAATACCGCAAATGGCGCTGTGGTGAGCCTTACCGACAAGCATGGCACGCAATACACGCTGGGCCCTGGGGGCGGTAGTGGAAGTGTAGGGACTACTATTGTGCCCGTAGAGCCGGTCAATCCATACAACGTTCCGCCATCAATTGCGACATCAATCGGTCCGACCGCATTGACGTATCAGCAAGTGATTAAAGTCGAGGACAGCGATGGCAACACAATAAGCTACGGAGCGCAACCGGGAAGCCCCTTATATTCACAATGTCAAAGCGCAAATGCACAATGCTTTACGGATACCGTTGGCAGAACAATTATGGAAACATATCCCACATACCCGTTATTCAATATACCTGGTATGGCCGGGGAAGCGAATGCCAACGAGCCGCAGACAATCAGCTATGTAGACCAGAACAACACAACGCAAACCATTACGATCAATTATTCGCCATATACGCTGGATCTTCCTTCGGTGTGCGGAGGTACAAATCCAGTCGTATGCGGTCTGACGATCGGAACATCGGCTACAACAGCATTAGTAGGTCTGCCAACTTCGATCGTGTTGCAAAACGGAGATACATATACAATTTCGTATTTAACTTATAATAACTCATATTGCACTCCTTTACCAACCACTTCATGGTGCACTCTTGGTGAGATTAGCTCCATCACGCTTCCAACCGGCGGCGTCATCAGTTATACATGGGGCGCGTTGGGTGGGATCCAAGGCGGTATTGTTGGCCGTCAAGTTGTATCAAGGACTGTGACTGCGAATGGGCAGTCCAGCACATGGCAGTATCCGTATTCGAACACAAACATAAAAACTGTAACCGATCCGAATCTAAACGATACGGTTTACACTTTTGACTTTTCTGGCGGCGCCGTGAGCGCTAACTCAGATTGTGGTGGATCAACTTCGAGTCCGGTCGTGGCCCAGGAGGTCAGCTATAACGGACCTCAATCAGCCAACAATCCGATAGCTACAAAGAACATCAGCTATTCATACTATGGCACTTCTGGATTTGGCAGTCCTAATGAATCTGGTATTTTCTTGCCGACGAGTAACGTTCTTACCTGGAATTCTAACGGGGCGACCACGGAAACGGACACGACCTACGATAATCCGGTTTCTTTGGGTGGCGGAGGCTGCAGTGTGCTTCCAAATAATGTAGCGTCTAGAGGAAACGTCGTTTCGAAGACTGTTTACGACTACGGCAGTGGCGCCCACGGCGCAATGCTGAGCAACACGCAGTATAGCTATCTGCACAACCAGAACAGCTCATATGCGGCGGCGAATATAGCCGACCGCGTGAGCCAGGTCTCCGTCTACAATGGGTCGGGTGCGCTGGCGGCGCAGACTACGACTAACTATGATGGCTTTAGTCAGTCTGCCCAGAGCGGATTGGCGGCGCCTGGCTGGTCAACAAATCACGACGCTGGATATAGCTCAGCCTATACTTTGCGCGGGTTGCCGACCAGCGTCACCAAATGTTCGGGACCTAGTTCGTCGCCGTGCTCTACCTCCATTACAACTTATACCGACTACAACATTCTAGGCCAGCCTACGGTATCCACGGATGGACTGGGATATTCCACAACGGTCGCATATTCGACTACCTCGCCTCCGCCTAATACGGACAGCGATTCCGCTTTTTTTATCACCACGACCATGCCCTCTACCACGTCGAATGGCTGGGCTGTTCCTCATGTGACGACGCAGTATCAGGATGTCAACACCGGGCTCATGATTGCGAAGTCGGATCAGAATAAGAATTTGACGGAGCAGACGTATGACGACCGGATGCGGCCGTGGGTAACAACCAGACCGGACAACAGCACAACGACCAATATTTATCCGACTCCCAATCAGGTCATCACCACGGTTGTTGAGAATCCATCTCCCAATAAAGTTACCACGACTAATCTGGACGGTATGGGGAGAAAAATCAGCGTAAGCACCAACGCCGATTCCGATTGCGGTTCCCTCACCGTGAACACAAGCTACGACCTGCTGAGCCGGGTGAGCGCGGTCAGCAATCCGCACTGCAACTCCTCCCAGGCGACGGATGGCTGGACGCAATATAACTATGATGCAATTGGGCGATTGACTTCCAAGTTCAATCCCGATAACACCTATCAGCAATGGATCTTCAACGGCAACGTGGTCAATTTTTACGACGAAAGTCAGAATCTGTGGACTCGCACCTACAATGCCGAAAGCTGGCTGACGCAGGTTTTAGAGCCTTCTGGAAGCACGAGCAGCACGACTCCCCTGGAAACCGACTATGGTTACGACACGCTGGGCAACTTGCTGCGGGTCGATCAATGGGGCGGGCCGAGCGGCTCGGCCGGCGACCATGTAAGAAACTTTACCTATGACGCTGTCTCCCGGTTGATAGCCTCGAACAATCCAGAGAGCGCCTCGCCCACCAGCCCGGCAAGCCAGAGCTGCACAGGAGCCTCAGGCTCATGGACAACATGCTACATCTACGACAACAACAGCAATCTCATTAGTAAGACCGACAATCGCGGCATTTCCATCAATTACTCCTATGACCCGCTCAATCGCTTGCTGGGCAAGACGTATTCGGACTCGACTCCGCCGGTCTCCTTCACCTACGACGCATCGTCGATCTCCGGGAACGCCAACGACATCGGCGAACTGACGCAGGCCACCGTACAGAGCGGCTCGACGGTTTTGGCCCAGACCAGCACCTACGCCTACGATACGATGGGCCGTCTCTTGCAGGAGCAGCAATGCACTCCGGCCAACTGCGGAATCTCCACTTATAATCTCTCCTACGCCTACGACCAGGGGGGCAAGCCGATCTCCGCGACCTTCCCGTCGAATGCACCAACCTCCTCAGCCTCTTCCGGCGGGCCGGTTACGCTTGCCTACACCTATGACAATGCGGAGCGGCTAGTCACCGTGGGCAGCAGTTGGTCCGATTCCACTACACACCCGGCCACGCTCTTCCAGGCATCCTCCAACTCCTCCGCTCCCGGTTACGGCCCCATGGGTCTCCAGAACGCATCGCTGGGCGTCACCGTCTCGAATACCACAACTGCCACGCTGTTGCGCGCTTACGACAACCGCGGCCGGATTGACCTTGAGGAAGACGGCCCCGGCAACGCCATCACCACGGGCGCTGACAGCTCCGGCTCCATCACCATCAGCGGAACCGAAGGCTCGGTGACCAAGGCCAACACATCCGGCAGCGCGATTCTGACGGTCACTGGTTCCGAACAAACCACTTCGTCTTGCACCACGGCGTATGTATTTATAGGCAACGACACTTACGTTCCCGTCACCACCTGCACCCAAGTGCCCGCCACTGGTGGGGTGAGTGTAACCGTCCAGGGCTTCACGTCTTCAGCCAATTACGGAGGCGGCTCGACCACTGCAACACTTGCCTCAGCGCTTGCGGCAGGCTTCAACGTGTCGGGCTCTCCCGTGACAGCCGCCGCCAGCGGCGGCTTTTTGACCATCACTGCGTTGACCACTGGCTCAGCCAGCAACTATACCTTCTCTACCTCAAGTTCATCCAACCCGGACTTTACAGTAGTAGGCACTGCGGCGACTTCGCCAAGTTACAGTTGGACGCAGTATGGCGTTTTCAACTCCACCGGCACATTCACCGGCGGCTGGAATGCGGGCACCTACTACGACGCCGGCACCATTACGGCCGCCGTCAGCGACACAACGGCGCAGGTGAACTGGGTCCAGGGCAGCACACCCGCCAGTTTGGCCTCCAGTCTGGCCATAGCCCTCAACAGCATCGAGGGAATCCCCAACACCAGTTGCCCAACGGCAAGTCAGATCAGCGCAATCGGTAGCGACGATGCGGGCTTCGTGACCGCCTGCGCCTCGGGCGGCACGATCACCCTGACCAGCGTGAACGGCGGCCCGGAGACCGACTGGTCGGTAACGGCGAGCGCGATCACTACCAATCCAACATACTTCTCCGCCAGCGGCCCCAACAGTTGCTCGCTACCCAACAGCGGCACAGGCTGCTTTTCCGGCACTCCCTCCTTCAGCGTGGCCGCCATCAATATGGGCGGCGGTGGCGCCGGCGGCGAAACTGCACCGAATATAGCATCCGGCACAGGCAGCACAGGCGTCATCACGGTCAGCGGCACGGAAACCGGGCCATTCGGGAGCACCGCCGCGACCTCCGGATCGGGCGTACTCACCGTCGGGGGTTCGGACGGCACTTATCAAGTTTGCAGCACGACCTACCAATGCGTACCCTCTGACAGCCAGTGCTGGACCCGTATTCCAAATACCACCTGCAACACCTACCCCGACACCGGCTCGCTCTCCGTGACCATCGGCAACTTCACCTCTGCGGCCAGCTATAACTCCGGCTCAACCGGCGCCTCGATTGCGACTCTGCTGACCGCAGGATTCAACAATTCCAACTCCCCAGTGACAGCAGTTCAAAACGGGTCGTCCATCACCGTCACAGCCAAGGCCACCGGCACAGCAAGCAACTATCCCATCACCATCTCCAACGGCGATTTCTGGGTCTACGATCCCAATTCGACGCTCACCGGCGGCAGCGGCGGCACCCCGGTGTACGATGCCGGAACCGCCACAGCCACCATCACCTCCAACGCGATCACGCCGCCCATCAGCTACACCGCGACCGTCAACTGGGGTCAGGGCGACACATCCAGCACCGTGGCAGCGCGCCTGGCTTCGGCCATCAACTCGTCAGCCGGCTCCATCGTTACCGCCACCCCCAGCGGAAGCTCCATCAATCTGGCCAGCACCGATACCGGACCCATGACCAACTATGCAGTTACGGTCTCGGTTGCCGACACGCAAACGGCTCAATACCCCTCCTACTTTCCCAGCCCATCGTTCGCCATCAATGCTGTAAACATGACGGGCGGCGCCCAGGCGCCCTACACCGGTCCCCAGGGGCTTCTCTACAGCTATTCGATTGCGCTCAACGGCGGATACGACGGCGTCGGCAATCTGAAGTCGGTTACGGATTCCGTGACCGGCACATGGAACTACAGCTACGACAACCTCAACCGGCTGGTCAGCGGAACATCGTCGGCGGGCTACTATTCAGGCGCGCAGATGAGCTGGAGTTACGACCCCTTCGGCAACCGTCTCAATCAGCTTGCGGGCGGCACGGCCGATGCGCCCATGCCGTTGTCCAGCACGGCGAGTTATACTGCGGCCAGCAACCAGGTGAGCAGCAGCAGCCAGAATAACGGCGCTGGTTTCCTCTACGATGCGGCGGGCGATGTGACCTACGACGGCCTCAACCAATACCTCTACGACGCCGAGGGAAGGCTCTGCGCGGCCATGACCTCCGGGCCGTCGCTGACCGGCTACCTCTACGACGCCGGCGGCACGCGCGTAGCCAAAGGCTCGCTGACCAGCTTCAGTTGCAACTTCGCGGCCAATGGCTTCACGCCCACGGCCAGCTACGTCCTCGGCCCCGGCGGCGAGCAGGTCACGGAGTACGCGGTCAGCGGCCCCGCAGGTAATTATGCCAACACCTGGCAGCACACCAACGCCTTCTCCGGCGGCAAGATTCAAGCCACTTATCACGACACCGGCACGTACTTCTATCTGGGCGATTGGCTGGGCACCAAGCGCGTCGAGGTGGGAGCCAGCGGCTGCGCCACCGGCTACACCAGCCTGGCCTACGGCGACGGCCTGACCATCGTCCCGCTGCCCGGCTTCACCGCCTGCGCCTCCGACGCCACCGAACACCACTTCACCGGCAAAGAACGTGACGCCGAATCAGGCAACGACTACTTCGGGGCAAGGTACTATGCATCAAGCATGGGACGGTTCATGAGCCCTGATCCGGGGCCGTATAAATGGCGTGATCCACAGACGTTAAATCGCTATACCTATACCCGCAACAATCCGCTAAAGTTCGTTGACCCGACCGGGATGTATTTTGTCATTGATTCTGAAAACGAACAGGCGAGACAAGCCATTTCGATGATGCTGCGCAGCCAGACTGGACGGGCACTTGTCTATTCTATAGCGATGGAGCCAAGACCTACATATGTAAAACAGGGGAGGCTTCCATATGAATGGAATGGGAACAAGATTTCCGCGACTAAAGGCCTAAATGAATCGATTTATGGTAACGCCAATGGTCAAGGTATTCTGGCTGGAACAACAGTTACGATCGACTGGGTTAATGCGGCACTAAGTGCAAATGGGAGTCCGCTATTCTGGCTGATTCTTAAGGCGTATGCACATGAGTTTTCACATACGGCCGATAAAAATGCAGCACCGAATTGGAATGCTGCGGATAGTGCCGGAAAGGCAGGCGATAAGGATGCTAGCGGAAATCCTTGTGCTGGAGGAGGTACCGAATGCGGATCAGCGGAAGCGCTAGCTCGTACAATTCTGGCGGAGCTTGGCAACCCGGACTCCTATACCCGGGATAACGGATCAGATGACGAAGCAGGCGGCATAATTGATCAGGGAAATAGAGAAGAAAATGGAGATCCTCCATTTGCTCTCAATCCGAATAGTTCGTCGGGACGACAGCGCCATAACGGCAAATTTTGCCCGGCAGAATACAGCGTGTGCAACTAAAGAAAAGACGCACATATGTTCGGTATGGCACCGATTTTCGGAAGTCGTTGGGTGAACATGGCAGCATCATGACCTAGCGTGATTCTTGTTGAGATTCTTTCTTCTACTTCTTGTGTTGATGCATAAGGCGGAAATCGAGGTTGACATGGCAAGAATTCATTGGATTATCTGGTTGCTGCTCCTGCTACAACAGCCGTTGCTCCACGCAACAGAACTGAGAATTCGCACGGTTTACGCTTCAAGTACAGGTGTTTCAGACCTCCAAGTGACCGTGCGCAGTTTGGAAACTGCGGCATCGCCGCAGCGATTTGTGACGGATTCTTCGGGGTGGACGCCATTTATTTCACTTCCAAGTGGGTTGTATCAAGTAAGAGGAATTGGCAAAGGCTTTATGAACGCGGTGAAGGAAGTGTTCGTTGATGACTCGACGACAGAAGTTGTGCTAGAGATGCGCACGAAGCCAAACATCGATGGTCCAGGCATAGATTTTCCATGGTCACCGTCTCTTTCGAAACAAGTCACTGGAACAGAGCGAAAGGTGAGTGTACATATCCTCTCAAGCACGCCTCCAAAAACGCCAATTGCGCGGGTACGTATTCTGTTTCGGGATTCAGAGGGAAACGGAGAAAAATGGATTGAAACAAACTCTTCTGGGACGATTGCTATTGATTTGCCCGATGGTCCGACCTTTCTTATCCTGCCGATGGTTATTGTGCCCATTGACAGAATGATATTTACTTTCGTCCTTCTTCAAGACTGTGCCACATCCGAATCCTTGGGGATTTATCCGTACGGTGCAGTATGCGTGTCGATCAAGAATTCTTCTGCGGAGATCGATATCCCTATGGCGGGTGGCCCGCGTCTGACCACCCCCAAATGAATGGGCGACCCATGTCTGGCGCAATCTTATCGCGCCAGATGTGGGAGACCACGAACCTCAACCCGTCTCACACCAGCTATACTGATTCCGTCATGGGCACGTGGAACTTCAGCTACGATTCCGTGGACCGGCTGGTTTCGTCCCAGAACACGGCCACCACGCCCACTTCCAGCCAGTACGCCGGCAACTACGGCTGCTGGAGCTACGACAGTTTCGGCAACCGCCTATCGCAGGCCATCTCCACCACGCCCTGCGCCAACAATCCGCCGCGCACCAGTTGGGCCAACTACAACGCCAACAACCAGTTCACGGCGACCTACCAGGCGCCCGGCGGCGTACCCTACGACGCATCCGGCGACGTGCTCAACGACGGCCAGAACCAGTATCTCTACGACGGCGAGGGGCGCATCTGCGCCGTTTTAAGCAGCCCCATGCCCAACGTGACCACCATGACCGGCTACCTCTACGACGCCGGCGGCACGCGCGTAGCCAAGGGCAGCATCACCACAATGAGTTGCGACCCCGCCGTCAACGGCTTCCAGACCACTAGCGACTACGTCCTCGGCCCCGGCGGCGAGCAGGTCACCGAGATGACTGTGAGCGGGAGTACGAGCACATGGCAGCATACCAACGTCTGGGCCGGCGGCGCGCTCATC
>JBKQPC010000013.1:0-123381 GCA_052145195.1 Occallatibacter sp.
AATCCCCACATAACCCCGCGGCGGCGGGGGCCGGGCGCCCCGGCCGCCGTTCTGTATAGAGAGAAGACGGCCGGCAAGAGCAAGGCGTGATCGAGAAAGCCGCTCCAGTCCGATATGGGGCCTTCTCGAATTGGGAAGGGAGTTCTCGATATCACCGCAGAACTGGAGCTATTGCCAGAAAATGTGTGGTATCCATTGATCTTGACGCATAGTCAGCGAGGCGCAGCCAGAGCATTTTTTGGGGTTGAGGAGCGCACTGATCGCCGGCGTGCAGCGAGGAGTTCAACCGTGGATCTAGACATTGCAATTCAGAAACACGCCCAGTGGAAATTCAAATTTCGCAACGCGCTCCACAACAAAGAAATTATGGATGCGGCCGCAATCTCCAGGGACAACAACTGTGAGTTCGGCAAGTGGCTTCATGGGGATGCGAAGGCACAGTTTGAGAAGGAAAGCAGTTATGCCAAATGCGTTGCCGAACATGCGGCCTTTCACGCAGAGGCTGGCAAAGTTGCAGTTGCAATCAACGCGAATAAAGCAGAGCAAGCCGAGCGCCTGATGGCGGCGGGGTCCGCCTACGATCAGATATCCAAAAGAGTAGCGATTTCCATTATCGAACTGAAGAACGCGACTCGCAAATAGACGTGCCTCCGGCGATTTTCAGGCTGCCGGAGTTCCGATATATCGCCGCTACTGCGCCGCGCGGAGGTATGCCGGATCAGGCACGGTTGCGGTACACTCAGGCCCATGCGGGTCTTTGGCATCGATTGCGGGACGGAGATCACCGGCTATGGCGTGGTGGAGTCGGATGACTCCGGGCGGCAGCCGCGGCTGACGATGAAGGCTATGGGAGCCATCCGGCTGGCCAAGTCCAAAACGACAGCCGAGCGGCTGGAGCAGGTCTATCGCCAACTGAGCGCGGAGTTGGAGCGCTGGAAGCCGGATGCGGTGGCCATCGAGGAGGTTTTCTATTCGGTGAACGCAAAGTCGGCGCTGAAGCTGGGGCAGGTGCGGGGCGTGGCGTTGCTGGCTGCCGCGACGCAGAAACTTCCAGTAGCCGAGTATGCGCCGTTGACCATCAAATCCAGCGTGGTGGGCTACGGGCTTGCGAAAAAGGAGCAGGTTCAGTTTATGGTGGCGCGGCTGCTGGAGCTGGCCGAAGCGCCGCAGCCAGCCGATGCCGCCGATGCCCTGGCCATCGCCATCTGCCACATTCATACCGCGCAGACACTGGCGCGGCAAGGAGCGCAAGGCCGCTGACTTTCAGCTTGTTCAAGCTTGTTGAGAGGTTCCTCTAGGCTGCTTGGCCGGTTTTGACCGTTGCGTCGGAGCGGGAGAGTTCTGGGGAGTTTCCAGGGTCTGCAGTGTGAACTGATCGTGCAGGATGACATTGATGAGCGACTTGTGGACGCGGATGCGGCCGTCATACTCGATGAGTCCTAGCTTGCGAAAGCGATTCATGAAGAAACTGACGCGGGAACGGGTGGTGCCGACCATCTCGGCCAGAGTTTCCTGGGTGATGGGAGGAATAAAGTCATCGGGTTTGCCGGGCTCGCCAAATTCCGACATCAGGAGAAGGATTCTCGCCAGGCGCTTCTCGCTGGAGTTGAAAAGCTGATCGACCAGATCGGCCTGGGCGCGCATGCTCCGCGCCAGCAGGAATTTCAGGTACATATCGGAGAGGGAACGCTCCTCGTGCATGACGCGAATCATCTCTTCGCGCGCAATTTCCAGCGCCGTACAGGCAACCATGGCCGTGGCCGTGGCCATATGCAGGGCGCCCACGCTGGCCAGCGACTCCTCTCCAATGAACTCCCCGGAAGTGATCAGCGCGACCGTGCCCTCCTTGCCTTGGGGCGAGACGACGGTGAGCTTTGCGCGGCCGGTGCGGAGATAGAAGATGGCAACAGCTGGGTCTCCCTGCGAAAAGAAGACTTGTTTGGGCTGTAAATGGACGACTTTTCGTCCCACGCCCGCTTCCTCCAGGAAGACGGCGAGATTAAAGGTCATGGTTCTCACCTCCAGCCTGCGAAAGGCCCGCTCTGGTCCGGTTTTCACGGGAGAAGTTCTGGCGTTTATAAGAGCGTTACGGCTTTGAGGAAGCCAGGGGGAGATTCGTCCCGAGAACCCGGACGCGCTCATAATACGCCAAATTGCAAGGTATGATACATATTTATTTTGAAATGTGCCGGTGACCACTCGGCCTTCCATCTGCTCTTAGTGTGGGCCTTCGCTCCGCACTGGACGCACAATAGAACGGGGTCCGCTGTGAGGCGAACCCCGTCATGCTTTCACAAGTTCCGGCGCTCTAACTGCGAGAGGGGAAGATTCCTTCGATGCAGATGGAGTATTGCAGCCCCAGCGGCGCAAATGGGCGCAGGTCCGGAAGCCCAAACGTAGATTTGCCGTCTCCTCCAAAGTATGTGCCCATCACGGAAAAGGCAGCTGTATAGGATTCGATAGCCAGCAGTCGTCCATCCGCGGGCATCGCTCCCGATCCATAGCCATTCACGGAAAGGACAATGTCGCCGATCTGGCAGAGGCTTGTGTCATAAATAAAGGGTGTCGCGCCGCCATACGCGTACCCATTTCCATTTGTGTAGGGAGAGGTGCTGAGCACGCTTGAGAGCTTGGTGATATTGGCCGGGACGGTGGCATCCGTTCCAGCCGGGCCCTGTGGTCCCGGAGGGCCGGTATTGCCCATCAAGCCCTGCGCGCCTGTGGCTCCGGTTGCTCCGGTTGCGCCGGTCGCGCCAGCAGGGCCTTGAGGGCCAGCCGGACCTGTCGCGCCGGTCAGGCCAGTTGCACCGGTCGGGCCAGCCGGGCCTGTCGCGCCGGTCAAACCAGTTGCTCCGGTGGGGCCTGCGGGTCCTTGTGCTCCGGCGGGGCCTTGCGGGCCTTGGACGCCGGCAGGGCCTTGTGGGCCGGCAGGGCCAACCGCGCCCGTCACCGCCCAGCTCATCCCGACTTCTCCCGACACGCAAAGAGAGGTTGAAGAGACGATGCGAACCGCGCCAGTCGTCGTATTGACGCAGGCGGAGATGTTCGTCGACACGGGCGCGGCCACGGCCGACGCTGCCACGACAAGCAAACAGGAGATAACTCCCAGACGCTTGAGAGAATACATGGATACCTCCAGACAGGTTGTGAATTCCAGTTTGGGGAAGGCGGGGTATCGCATCCTGACATGAAATCAGGCCAATCGGCGCCCGATTCCTCTACAAAATACATACTCCGCAAGAGTTTTGCAGTATAGTTTTCCGCGCGCTTGAATAGGTTTCAGCGCCCGGTCCAGGGACCACGATTCACCGCATCAGCGCAACGGCTGAGTGAATCGTTACAGCCAACAAAGGGGGAAGATCGAAAGCCAACAGCCGCGTGCCGGATTCTGGGGTAATCGAGGAAAAAGTCCATGCCCGTCCTGCTGAAGGATTCCTATACTGAATTGAAGCATACTACACTTCATATTGGATCGAATACATCTAATTATGAATTATTTTCTTTCCAGCGAGCCCGGCACTTTGCCGTGGATTGACGCCTCATTGGCAGCTTTGAGAGGCTAATGGACATGGAATACAAAGGAAAGGTGGAATACGCCCGTGAGCGGAAGCTGCGGACGCGCAATACGCGTCTCTACCGCCTGGCGCATTGGCCGATCTGGATTTTTGTCTTTTTTCTGGCGCCTGGACCGCTGACATTCAAGCTGTTTGCGCATGAGTCCAACTGGTGGAACTGGGCATGGCTGGGATTGGTGCTGGCAGGCACGGGCGTGGCGGCATTGCGCGGGCAATTGCCGGGTTGTGAACCGGCGCCATATATTCTGCGCTTTGACGAGGACAAGCCGAATCCGCTCTACAGGCGGGTTTGCTACAGCTTCGCGTGGAATGCCGCGGTGAGCTATGCGCTGCTGAATCTGTGCGGCCTGCTGATTGCCGCTGTGACCGGCAAGTGGGCCATGGGGGAGATTTACAACTACGCTTATTTGCCGGTGGCGGCGGTCATTCTGCTGCTGGGCGCGGCGGGCAAGATGCCGCGGGTGGAGTCCTCGACCAGGAAAGAAGGCACCCATCGGCGGTACTTCTACGGCACGGTTTGGGCAGTGACGGCGGCGCAGACGGTGCTGCTGGTGTTGTGGAAGACGCTGCCAATCAACAGCGCGACCAATCTGGTCAAGCTGGGAGCGTTTGTGGGCGTGATGGCGCTGATGGGTTGGTTTGCGTATCGCGGGATGCTGCTGCGGACGCGGCCGATTTTGCCGGGAGAGCAGATGGTCGCGGACTAGCCACCTGCGGTGGGGCAGACGCGCTCCGCGCATGGGGTTCTTGGTCTTCCCACCCTTTCGCGGCGCTCACCGCACCGGCTGGTAAGGCTCGACACGCAGCAAATCGGTGAGGATGCCGCGCTCCTCCGGGGTGAAGACGCCCTGGTAGCGTGCGGAGTTGAGTACCGTGGGACGCTGGTCGAGCGGAACCGCGCGCAGGTCGCGGAAGGCGTTCTTCATCAGTGCTTGCCTATCTACCGGCAGGGCTGCCCAGCGGCGCGCGGAGTTGTTGATCCGCTCCAGCTCCTGGGGTGGCAGGTGCTCGATGATCTCGGCGCGCGCCAGGCGGCGCTGCCGTTGCTCCTCGGACAACTGGTTTACCTGATGCAACTGCTGAATGACACGCTGCTGGTCGGCAGGAGAAAGGCGGCGGAAGTTGGGGTCGCCGCGCAGCATCCGTTCCTGCTCCTGGACGGGAAGATTGCGGTGCTGATTGAGCCAGTCGCCCAGATGGCCCGGCGGTCCCTGGACTGGCGGGCCATAGCCCGGATAAACAGGACGGGAATAGCCTGGACCCATGTACGGCGGACCCGGATAAGTGGGACGTGGCGCATTGGCCGATGGCCTGCCCGGCTGAGTTGATGGAGCGGAATGAGGCGCGGACGCCCCGGAGTGTTGGCCGCGAGCCCACGCCGCAGGCACACAAAGAAGGATGGCTGCCGCAACCATGGCCGCGCGGCCGATCCATCCCGCATTATGTGATTCAGTCAACATTCGTTTCCGTCCCTGGTTTGGTAGTTAGTCCCCGCTTTCTTCGTTGTTGCTGGACAGCGTCTCCAACTGGTCCAGAAGCTGGGCGTTGCTTTCCATGGTTTGCAAGTCATGGACCACGGCGGTCTGTGGGGGAATGGCCGGCGGCTGGTACCAGTTGGTGATGCCCAGATAGGCTCCGCCGCCCACCAGCAGCACGACGGTCAGCGCCATGGCCGCCAGCGGACGAACATGGGCTGCCGGTCGAAAAGCGATGCCGGCGCGCAGAGTTGCCAACCATCCGGCCGGCGCGGCCTCGCGCTCTTCCCTGAGGCGCGCCTCCAGCCGGGTGAGGAAATATGGGTTCGGCTCAGGCGTCTTCCAGTCATCCAGCAGATTCATGGTCGCCCGCAGCTCATCCAGCTCCCGGCGGCAGCGGTCACAGCCGTCAAGATGAGCTTGTGCCTTGGCAGGCAAAGCGGCCTTGGTAGCGGAAGGATCGAGCAGCAGAAGAGCCAGCTTCTCGTTCATCCCGGTGCAATTTGACTTCATTCGCATTTTAGGCATCCGTTCCATTGGCGCCACCCCATTTCCACGCCGGCCGAACCCGGCTTGTTTCCGTTCAACAAAAATCCTTCAACTTGCTTCTCAGCGTCTGGTATGCGCGAAAGAGCAGCGACTTGGTGGCTGACTCGCTCAGCTTGAGCACCTCGCCGATCTCGTGGTAGTCCATTCCCTGATACTTGTGCATCAGGACGGCCATCCGCTGCCGTTCCGGCAGCGCCATGACGTGCGTGCGAATGGCTTTCATGCGCTCCTCGCGCATGAGGCGCTGCTCCACAGAAGGCTCATCGTCGGCCACATCCGGCGTCGTGCCGGTCTGCTCGTCCGGAGCATCCAAATATACATTCCGCGCGGCCCGTTCATGCTTGGTGTCGCGCGCGTAGTTTACCGCCAGGTTGGTGGCGATGCGGTAGAGCCAGGTGCTGAACCTGGCCTCTGCCCGATAGCTCTGCCTGGAGCGGTAAACGCGCAGGAACACCTCCTGCGCCAGTTCCTCGGCAATTGCCTGGTTGCGGACCATCCGAAAAAGAAAGTGGAAGATGGGCCGGTGATATTTCTGCGCCAGGTAGTTGAACCCCTCTTCGTCGCCGGCGGCAGCGCGCAGCATAATGGCGGCGTCGCTCAATGGGTCGAGAGTTACCGGGCCCATGCTGGCGGCCAAACTACGGCGTCCATCCGGTTGCGTAACCGGGCCCGCTCCCAGGGACGAATTGTCCAGGACCATGGTTGCCATATCTACAGAAACCCCATCCGGGCTGGAATGTTGCGTCGAAAGAGCAGTTTGCGGGCTGAATTTTTCGTCTGTGGGTGGAACTGGGCGCGCGCCGGAGCGATTGCCGTCCGTACAGCCCATGCGAAACGCGAAACCTGCTGTTGAATGGCTTTCGCCGGCCATGCCAGCTTCCGCCAACCCAGGGTAGCCGACGGCAAAAGCGGGGCACAGAACCATCTCCCCGTCTGGGGGAAAGCCTGCTGTACGGCGAGTTGATTTGGCGTTCCAGCGCATGAACAATTGGGTGCAGGTCCTGGCTGGCCGATTGGGCCGCCAAGGTTGGTCGCAAAGCCCCGCTGGTGTTAATCTAACCTACGAGATGCCCCGCTGGCTCTTCATAAGTCAGCCCACGCCAGCTTTCGAAAAGGTCGCTTAGCTCAGTTGGTTAGAGCGCCTGCTTCACACGCAGGAGGTCGTAGGTTCGAGTCCTACAGCGACCACCATTCATTTCCCAACGCTGTGCAGATTCGCTTTGAGAATGCCAGCTGGGCTGTGTGGGGCACAGACCTGGGCGTATCGGTGAGCGAAAAACGGCCTCTATGCAGGGGCCGTCCGCAGAATTTCAGAATCGCCAGGCGGGTTACAATTTGGACTGCCGCTCGGCCCAGGCGCCGATCAGCGGGAGTTTGACGCGCCTGCCGAACAACGTAGCGATTGCGCACCAGACCGAAACGAGAATCCAGAGAAAACATACCAGTGAGTAGAGGCTCAGATAGACCATAGACTCAAGGTACGTGTTCAGCATAGGGATAAAACTCAGAACTATGCAGAGGATGAACGCCACAGCGAAGAGCAGGATGGACTGCCAGGCATGGTAGCGCACATTCGCACTCTTGTTGTAGGGCGGGACGGCCAGGAAGAAGATCGCCGGGACAACGGTGATGTAAGCGATTGCGCCGAGAGAATTCTCTGATAAACCAGGCTTTTTCTGATCAGACTGTTTCGGATCGGGCATGAGCCCTCCTTTTCGGGATGTGCAAAGAGTTGGAGGTTTCACGCGCTTCCGAAGCATATCGAGAAAGTGCGGAAACCAGCCGGATAGAACATTTCTCTCTTGGCTACGAACCAATATACTCCCCGTTACTCCCATCAGGACAATAGTTTTGTCCCAAATGAGTAAACACGCCAATAAGAACCTTTCCAGAGCCCTTTTGGGCAGCCGGCATTGCCGCGAGCGCGTCTAATCAATCAGGCCGCGCCCGCTTGCGGGCAGTATCTTGCATTGAAAGGGACGAAAATGAAGGCAGCTTTGCGGGTTGCATTTGCCGGAATGAGTGTATTGGCGGCGGCCGGCGGGCTGGCTCAGCCTGGCTATCAGGCGCCATCGGTAGGGGATTTTCAGCTCAAAGAAGTCAACGTGGCGGAGATTGACGCAACCCATGCGAAATTGGTCGTGGACCTCAACCTGATCCCAACGCAATCGGCGACCCTGGAGAACCTGCGCCTTTGTTCGCTCCATCTGAATGGCCTGCCGGTCTTCGCCTCGCCCTTAAACCAGGAGATCGTGATCCAGAAAGGCGTGTCGACGGCTTTGCCTCCGGTTTATATCTTGGTGCAGTTTCGCGATTTGCATACAACCGAGCCGTTGCGCCGCATGATCGATAAGCAAAACGTCCGCATCGAAGGCGAAGTGGTGGCGGACGTGCGGCTCACCATGATGGAGAAGCTGGCGCTGCATACCCAGCATCCCAGCGTGGAGATCGCGCTTGACCAGGACGTGCCGGTTACCCTGGGCGGCTCCGCGCTGGAGCGGAATATGGCGCTGACCATATTGGGGGTGATCGATAACGGGCTCAAGGCCAAATCTCTTGTGGACAAATTCATTCCCAGCAGGAAGCCCCAATGGATTCGCGATCTGGAGACCAATGGCCCTGCGAATCTGTTTGCCGTGGAATCGAGTTATACGCTGAGGCAGGCAAAGGCGAGTTATCCGGTGACATCGGTTCAGTTGGGCTTTCGCATCAACCGCTCTCAAGTGGTGACCACGTCCGAGGCTCATGCGCCATGGAAGTACGATGCGGAGTTTCTTGAAGCCGTGCAGTCGCACACCGGCAAACTGGTGAAGAACAGCCTGGAGATTCAGCTTAAACCTCTTGTGCAGGGCGACCCTCTGCGGCTCAACGCCAAAGATTTTACCGTGGATGTGCGCGGGACTCCCGGGGAAAACACTCTGATTGCGGCGAACGGGAAACATGGCAAGATGAAGGTGATGCGGCGCGCATCGCCCGCGTCCATGGTCTTGCTGACGCTTCATGCACCGCCCGCCTCGCCCACGCCATCGATGAGTGCGGCTCCGGCCCCCGTGGCCGCGCAGGATAGTTGGGAGCATGTCGCCGTCTTTCGTCTGCGCATCGATGCAACGACGAAAAAGCCTGCGGTGGAGATGCTGCAACTGGGAGCGCGCCGGGAGGGGCAGGGAATCAGGCTGAGTGTGCCTGTGGATGCGGCGGTCTTCGGTTCGCCGATTGTGACGCCGGATGGGGTGATCGGGCTGGTGCAGGACGAGCAGAGCGGAGCATTTCTGCCCGCGGACATGCTGGCGCCGGCGGCTGCGTCTGCTCCAGCACAGTAGAGCATTTCCGTCGTTTCCGCGATGCGGGAATTGTGATCTCCCACCCTCGCGCTGGAAATATGGCGAAAGGGCAGGAGATCCGAAATGTCCGGGCCTGAAGGCCACGCGCAAATTCGCTTTCATTCAGGGGGTTGCCCCCCTGCTCCCTCCGCAATATTTAATTTATGGATGCAGTCCTATTCCGCAATTCCCTATTCCCTATTCCCTGTCTTTCTCACTGCGGATCGTTATCGCGCTTGCGCAGGATGGCGATAACTCCAGCCACCAGCACCACCAGCATCGCGCACAGCACGCCCACTGAATAGCTGAAGCGATGGCGGTGGATGACAGCATGGGCGACGGGGCCGTAGTGAGGATACTGCTCGTCGGCAGAAGCGCGGCAGGTGTGTTTGGTCCCAACAGGATCGGTAAAGGTGATGAGGTAGGCGGGAATGCTGCCCTCGGCCGGGTCGGCAGGGATATGAAGCGAAGGGTTGAGGTCGTCGGGGTTGTAGCTCATTCCGGGCGGCAAGGTCGTTGCAGACAGTGTGGATGCACCTTGCGGCATAGACGATCCAGCCGGCATGGATGCCCCTTGCGGCATAGGCTGGCCGCCGGCGGGAGCCTGTGGAAGCTGAATGGTGCAGGTGTAGTCGGGATACTGACTTTTTGCCCACTCTTTAGCCGCAGCCTCATGGAGCAGATTGGCTTCATAGGACCAGCGGGAGGGAATGATGGCGCTGATAACCTGGCCTGCCTGGGGCATCAGGTAGACGGCCCTCATGCCGCCGCCCAGGGCGATGATAGGCAACAGCACCACGGGCAGCAAGGCGATGGCGCTCTCGGTGGTTTTGGAGAGCGCGGAGATAGATAGGCCCAGTCCCGCACCGATCATGGAAGAGAGCAGCAGGACGAGGAAGTCGTAGACAAAGTTGCTGTGCAGCCCGCAGATCAGGTAGACGATGGCCAGCATGGCGCCGCACTGGAAGAAGCACAGCACAAGCAGCACGGCGAACTTGGAAAAGACATAGGGAAGAAGCTTGAGCGTGACCATGCGCTCGCGCTTGTAGATGGTCCACTCGCCGACAATGTCGCGAGCTGCATTATTACAGCCGAACCAGATGGCGGCTATCACCATCAGGAAATGGATGATGGGCAGCTTTTGGGAGAGTTCGTCGAAATGGTCGGGGCGCAAGGGGTAGCTGACCAGCACCACCAGCAAGGCAAATAATGGCGCCTGGCCGAGCAGAATCGCGGTCTGGGCGCGGTCCTGCAGGCGGACAATAATATTGCGCTTGACCAGGGCGAACCACTGGCCCAGGTCGAACTGGCGGCGCGGCTTTTCTTCCCCGGTCTTGTCGGTAGCGGCCGGCTGCTTGCCGCTGCGATTCTCGACGAACTCCTGACGATAGCGGGAGGCCTGGTAGCGCTGACGCCAGGCCTCGGTGCGGACGGCCTCCGGGACCGTGTTCATGCCGGTGAAGAGCATCTCCGGATTCAGCTCGGTGCTCTGAAGGGGCGCTGTGTCGGTGGGGCCGGCCGGAGGATTGAAGAACTGGATTGAGTCCGGATAAGCCGGACCAAAGTAAACCAGCGCTCCGGGCTTGTTTCCCTTGTCGCGGGAGACCATGAGCAAGTCGTCGAATTGCTTATAGACCTTGAGGCTGGGCTGATGAATGGTGGTGAGGATGGTCTTGCCGGATTTGGACAACTCCTTCAGCAGGTCTATGACCGACTCCGCGTCGTAGGAAGAGAGGCCGGAGGTCGGCTCGTCCAAAAACAAAACAGGTGTGTCGGTGATAAGTTCCAGCCCAATGTTGACGCGCTTGCGCTGGCCTCCCGAGAGAGTTTTCTTTTCCGGAGAGCCGATGACGGTATCGATCTTGTCGGGAATGCCCAGGTCGTTGAGCACCTTTTCGGTGCGCGTGTCGATCTCCGCGTCGGTAAGGTCGGTGCGCAAGCGGGCTGAGAAATAGAGCGCCTGGCGGACGGTCAACTGGGGATGGACGATGTCGTCCTGGGGCACGTAGCCCATCATGTGACGATAAAGGTCGTAGTAGTCGTAGAGGCTCTGGCCGCGGAAAAGCACCGTGCCCCTGACCGGGCGGGTGTAGCCGTTGAGAGCCTTGAGTAGGGTGGTCTTTCCGGCGCCGGCTGGGCCCATCATGGCCACCAGCTCATAAGGAAAAACAGTGAGGGAGATGGGGTCAAGCAGGCGCGTGCCGTTAGGCGCGTGGACCACGATCTCCTTGGCCTCGATGGTGACCTTGCCGTTGTAGTCCCGCTGCGCCAGTTGGCCGTTTTCCATCAGTTGAAAACGGACGCTGCCCAGGCCAATCTCCTGGCCTGGCCGGGCCAACACCTTGCCGGTAACGCGGACGCCGTCGAGATAAGTGCCGTTGCGGGAACCGAGGTCCTCAACCTGAATGCCCTCTGGAGTGCGGGTGAGGCGCGCATGGCGCCAGCTGACCATGGGGAAATCGAGTGGAATATCGCAGTTGGGGTCGCGCCCGGCCTCCATGGAGTTGCCGTGGAAGGAGACAGTCTGGAAGGCGGCCTCGCCGATCTCGACCTTGTCCTCAATGGAGAGAAGCTGCGCGGCGGAAATCTTGTAAGAACCCAGAAAGACCTGGTCTGTGGGCTTCAGAACGGCTCTCTGGATGCGATGGCTCAACTCTCCGATGGCCGTTCCGTTGCGCGAGTTGTTGTCTACAAGGATAAATTGGCCGTTTTCTTCTGTGATGACGGCGTGATTCCAACTGACAATGGGCAGGTCGATCTGCACAACGGAATCCGGGGAACGGCCAATGGTTATCTGGCGGCCGCTGCCCGGGGTTACGGGCGGTCGAGTAGAGCTGGACGCGGTTGCGCCGGCGGGAGCGACAGGCCAGGGCATCGGCACCTGGTTACCCAGGGTCACGCGCGCCCCATGCGGCACATGCACCGGCTCGTGGGCATCGATTCTGGCCCCGTTCACAAAGGTGCCGTTGGTCGAGCCAAGGTCTTCCAGCGTGAATCCATCCGCCAGGTGCGTCAGCCGGCAATGGTGAGAGGAGACTTGCGCCTCAGGCACCACCAGATCGCAATCCTGCGCGCGCCCAATTACCCATGCAGCCTTCGGTTTCAGCTCATCTTCGGGCATAAAAATCAGAAAATCCTGGAATGCTCACACTGTAGCACGCAACCATCGTCCGTTGAAAACAAATGCGCCTTGAAACCTTCCCTTTGGGGCAAAAATGGAACGGTTCATTCGCTGGTCGTTGCGACTCCTTTGCTTTCCAGGATGCGCCAGAGGGCCGCAAAACTCTCGATGGACAGGGCTTCGGCACGAGCCAGGGAGGTGAGGCCGGCCTGCGCCAGAGCGGCGGCGACGGTTGCGGGGGGAATTGCGGCGGCGCGCAGATTGTTGGCCAGTGTCTTGCGTTTCTGAGCAAAGCAGAGGCGGACGAAGCGTAGAAAAGAGGCCTCTTCAACGCCAAGTTCGGCAAAGCGCGGGGCAAATCGCCAGCGAAAGACGGTTGAATGCACCTCGGGAGGCGGCGAAAAGGCAGAAGGTGGAAGTGTAAAGAGTTGCTGGGCCGGTCCGTACATCTGCACGGTGACCGAGAGCAGGCCGTAATCGCGCGAGCCGGGTAGAGCAGTTATGCGCTCGGCCACCTCGCGCTGCACCATCAGGACGGCGCGTTCCAGAGCGGCGTGGCTAGCGGCCAGCTTGAGCAGGATGGGCGAGGTGATGCCATAGGGCAGGTTGCCAACCACCAGTAGGCGCTCGCTGGAGGTCGCTGAGGCTGCCGCGAAATCCGCGCGAGCCTTTTCAAAATCAAAGTTCAGCACGTCCTGCTCGACAACAGTAACGCGCTCAGAAGGAAACTGCACGCGCAGGTGAAGAGCCAGCTCGTGGTCCAGCTCGACGGCCAGCACACGGGCGGCGCGGGCGGCCAGGGCTGCGGTAATGGCCCCATGGCCGGGGCCGATCTCGACCACGGTGCGGCCGGAGAGGTCGCCGATGGAGGCCGCGATGCGCTGAATGGCCTCGGTGTCAACGAGGAAGTTCTGACCGAGTTT
This sequence comes from Occallatibacter sp., assembly GCA_052145195.1. Classification (GTDB taxonomy): domain Bacteria; phylum Acidobacteriota; class Terriglobia; order Terriglobales; family Acidobacteriaceae; genus Telmatobacter. Next base: position 12,964 of record JBKQPC010000013.1, read on the forward strand.
GGGCTTGGCGGGCATAGGCTGATTTGATGGTAGATGAAAAAGACGGTAGAAGCGGCTTCGCGCCGTAACGCAGAACCTAGTAGACTGGCTCTTTGGCCGCACTTTATTTTGATCAAGTCGGATTCATTCGCTTGCCAGGGAGTTGCTTTCATGCGCATTGTCTTTGCCGCCTCGGAGTGCATACCGTTTGCCAAAACCGGCGGGCTGGCAGACACCATAGGGGCGCAGGCGCCGGAGCAGGTCAAGCTGGGACATGAGGTGACGGTTTATCTGCCGTTTTATACGAGCGTGCGGCGGCAACTTGCGGGCGAATTCATCTACGCCGTGCGATCCATCACCATTCCTTTTCAGCACGGAAACCGCAAGGCGGGAATTGTGAACGGCGGAAAACGCGCCGGAGTTCAGTACTACTTTGTGGATTGTCCGCCGCTCTTTGAACGGGAGGCGCTGTACGGAACAGCCGCGGGCGATTATCCCGACAACGCCGAGCGATTCGCGCTCTTCTGCCGCGCGGTTTTGGAGGCGACGAAGAAGCTGGGTGTGCCGCAGGTCTTCCACCTGCACGACTGGCAGGCGGCGCTGATTCCCGTTTACCTGCGCACGGTATACGCGTCAGACCCTCTATTAAGCCATGCGGGCGTAGTGCTGACGATTCACAACGCCGCCTACCAGGGCTCGTTTCCGCCGGAGACCACCGGGCAACTGCTTCTTCCATGGGAGATTTTCACCATGGACAAGGTGGAGCAGTTCGGTAAATTCAACTTCCTCAAGGGTGGGTTGGTTTATGCGGACATGCTGACCACGGTGAGCCGCAAATATGCCGAGGAGATTCAGACGCCGGAGTTCGGTGAAGGGCTGGACAGCGTGTTGCGCGGGCGAGCGGCGGACCTGCGCGGGATTCTGAACGGCGTGGATTATGCGGAATGGAATCCGGCCACGGACCGCACGCTGGCGGCTAATTACTCGACCGGGAATCTGGCTGGTAAGGCACAGTGCCGCGCTGATCTGCTGCATGCCTTCGGATTGGAGCAGGTGGAGGTCTCGACGCCGGTCATCGGCATCATCTCGCGACTTGTCGCGCAGAAGGGCTTTGATCTGCTGGAGCAGATCGCTGGAAGGCTGTCGGAGTTGAACGTGGCCGTGGTGGCGCTGGGCGCGGGTGAGCCGACCTACGAGAAGTTTTTCCGCGATTGGGCCTTCTGGAACAAAGCCAACGTGGCCGTTCGCATCGGCTACGACAACGCGCTGGCCCACAAGATTGAGGCCGGGGCGGATATCTTCCTCATGCCGTCGCTCTATGAGCCGTGTGGGCTGAACCAGATCTATTCGCTCAAGTACGGCACGGTTCCGGTGGTGCGGGCCACAGGCGGTTTGGACGACACCATCGAGGTGTGGAACCCGCAGCAGGGAACCGGGACGGGCTTCAAATTCAAGGGCTTGCGAGCCGAGGGTCTGTGGACGGCCATCGAACACTCTCTGGCTGCGTTCGAGGACAAAAAGAGCTGGAAGAGGCTGATGCTCAACGGCATGGCGAAAGACTATAGCTGGGCGCAGCCGGCGCGGGAGTATGCGGATATATATGAAGAAGTCGTAAGAAGAAGGGCGGGAGGACACTGATGGAAGACAAGATAATTCCGGGCACTTCAAGTAGCGACGAGAATGCGTTGTTGGAAATTGAAGGTAAAGCTGTACCTGAGCCAATCGCTATGCAAGAGAACGATTCTACGGTTCCGACCAGGCATTTGCAGTCACTGCTCGACGCGCGGGGTATTGGTGCCGATTTGGCGAATGGGGAAGACACGGACGACTACATCCGGCAGCTGAGGGAAGGTTGGGAATGAACTAATAATGACCGACGCCGATCTTCCGGAATCTATCCAGCAACGATTACCGCCGGGACGCCACAATCCAGACCGGCGACGCGAAATGCGCTAAAAACCTCATCACCCTCGCTAAATTTCAATTCATCGGAACCGTAGATTGATTCCTGGCACTGCTGAGCGTTCTTAACCTTTTCCTTGAGAGCGCGAACGTCCTGTTTGTCGTCGGTCTTACCTTCTTTGAACGAAACGAAACCCTCAAATAAACGAACTTCGACATTAGGCAAGTCTTTTGTTGCTTCGTGAATATCACGAGTTAGGTACATTGCGGCTGTCATTACGGCGCACCCAAGTCCGGTATACCAATATCGAGTATTGTTGTCGCGTTTTTCGATCTTTCTTCCTTTGGGGTTGTGATTAGCGTCGAAACACACGGAGAGCGGGGCTTCAATTATGAGATTGATTGGGCCTTTCTGTTTCCGAATCTGCTCGATGATGGTCCTTCGGGCATCACCGTAGTACAGGCTCTGCGGAAGGTCATCTCCAAATGCAAATCCACAAGATTTCGTATTATTTGAAAAGCCAATGTCGAGAAAAATCCAGTTGCCGTTACCCCATACCATTTCTGATTTCGTTCCAGCTTTGATCATTTCTCCATCCCCTCCATCTCTGCGGATGGTCCAGGATACATCTTGCGCACGAACCACAGCACCGGCAGTCCGAGCAGGATGAGGGCTGTGCCGATCAGTGAGCCGATCCTGTTGCCCAAAAAGCTGTAGACGAGCACGGGGACTCCGCAGACGCAGAAGGTGGCCGGCAGCAGCGGGTAGCCCCAGACCTTGTAGGGACGCTTGAGGTCAGGCCGCTTGCGTCGGTAGACGAAGATCGTGGTGGCAATGAGGAGATAGAAAATCCACTCGGCAAAGATAGCCAGATCAAACTGTTTCTCAAACTGGCTGAAGATCAACAACAGCAGGGTGGCCAGCATTCCCTGAATGGCCAGCGATGTGGAAGGTGTGTGGAAGCGCGGGCTGATGCGGGCAAAGTGGCGAATGAAGAGCCGGTCGCGCGCAGCGGCAAAGGGGATGCGCGCGCCGCTCATGACGGTTCCGTTGAGGGTGACGAAGATGGAGAGGGCCATGGCGGCGGCCACAAAGCCCGCTCCAACATGGCCGGCAACAACGGCCAGCGCATCCACGGCCGGACGCTCGCTGGCGGCGATCTGCGTGGCAGAGAGGATGTACTGTATGGCGGCGTTGGTGGCCATGTAGAGAAAGCCGACGATGCACAGGCCGCCGATCAGCGCGATGGGCAGGCTGCGCCCCGGCTGTTTGATCTCGCCGGCAAGGATGGTCAGATCGGGCCAGCCGTCGTAAGCCCATAGTGTCGCGATCAGCGCCAGCATAAAGCCGTGGAAGCCGCCCACGGCATGAGGCAGCGTGGTGGTGAAGTTGCTGAAGGAGCCGGAGGCCGACGTGAAGCAAAGCGCGACCACGATGAGGATGAGAATAGCTTTCAGGATGGTGAAGACAAGCTGGAAGTTGCCGGCCTTCTTGAGGCCAATGTAGTTCAGGCCGGTCATGAACCAGACCACGGCGATGGCGAAGATCTGCGACCAAAGCAAGTGGATGGATCCGCCGATGGCTTGATTGCCGAGCCCGCTGAAGGCCGGGAAGAACTCCAGGGTTCGGGCCAAGCCGATGGTGATGGCCGCGGCAGAGGCAGGCTTGGCCACGGCAAACCAGGTCCACATATAGAGAAAGGCCGGCGTGTCGCCGTAAGCGCCGCGCAGCAGGACGTACCCGCCGCCGGCATAGGGCATCATGGCGCCCAGCTCGGCATAGGTCATGGCGCCGAAGAGCGACAACAGGCCTCCAATGATCCAGGCAAGATAGACAAGCGCCGAGGAACCAGTGTCGCGCATCATTTCGCTGGGAACCAGGAAGATGCCGCTGCCGATGACTGTGCCCACGACGATGGCCGTGGCCTGGCTGGCGCCCAGCACGCGGGGCAGGTTCGCCATGACTGGTTGATTTTGCGTCGAAGGGCTCTGGTTCATGCTGTGTTGTGAGGGTAGCATGGGGAGCGGCCTGGCTGAGCAAAAAGATGACGGGCGGTCCGTTCATCTGAAGAGCTGGCTGACTGTTGCATACTGGTTCCGAAGTGCGGGGCAGGCATTTACGGCTGCAAAAACCGGGGAAGAGGACTAGAGTGGAGCTGAAGAGACCGGTAAGCCGCGGTCCCTGAACCGCCATGGTCCATTCGTCTCAGGGGTTCAAGACGCCCGAAACTTGAAAGATGCAACACCGGAAAAAATGGAGTAGAGAGATGCCCGAAACGATCAATTGGCCTAAGTTGACCTCACCGCAGCGCCACAACCGCCGCGGATTGCTGATCTTCATCACTGTTGTCGCTGTTCTGGTCCTAGGCAGCCGGACAGCGCTCTCTTACTGGGTTGACCTTCTATGGTTCAAGTCGCTCGGCTACAGCGACGTGTTTTGGAAGGCGCGCGGGCTGGAGTGGGGCATCTTCGCGGCATTTTTTGCGCTTACATTTTTCATTTTGTTAGGGACATTTTCCGCTCTAAAGCGCGCCCATGCCGACGATTTGCCCAGCGATCACACTCTATTCATCGCCGGCCAGGAGATGAATCTGTCGCTCAAGCCGGTGTTGCGCATCGTTTCCATCGGCGGCTCGCTGGTTATAGCGTTATTCACCGGCGGCGCGATGGCCGCGCAGTGGCAAACGCTGGCGCTTTGGTGGTATGCGCCGCGCGGCGCAGGCTCTATGACCGACCCGATCTTTCAGAGGCCGCTCGACTTCTATCTCTTCACCCTGCCGGCATGGCAACTCATCCTGGGATGGCTGCTGACGCTCAGCATCATCGCCTGCGTGCTGGCTGCGGTGTTTATCGCTGTTTCAGGCAGCTCGCGCGCGCTCGGCGCAAGCCGAGCCAGCCTCTCTGAGTTGCCCTGGCGCGGGCTCTCCATCACGGTTGCATCGCTGTTGCTCGTCATTGGCCTGCGAGTGTATGTTGGCCGCTTCGAGCAACTCTTCGATCACCACACCATCTTCGACGGCGTTACCTACACTGGCGCGCACGTCACCATCACCGGCATGCTATTGGTGAGTGCGGCGCTTCTGCTGGGAGCGGTAATCGCGGCCGTGGGCGGCGTTTTGGCGCCGCGCGCTCGCTGGCTGGCGGCGGCCGTCGCTCCAGCCGTGGTCTGTTATGTCGCGGTTGCATTGGTGGGCTGGTACGTCTCCAGCTTTATTGTCAAGCCCAACGAGCTGGTTCGCGAGCAGCCCTACATCGCAAATAACATCGAGATGACACAGCAGGCCTACAGCCTGGACCGCTTCCAGCAGCGCGAGTTTCCCGCCGAGACCACCGTCGATGCCACCGATCCGGCCAACAATCAGGCCACGCTCAAGAACATTCGCCTGTGGGACTGGCGTGCGCTTCAGGATACGCTGCGCCAGATTCAGGAGATTCGCACCTATTACGATTTCCCCGACATTGACATTGATCGTTACCAGATCGACGGCTCCATGCGCGAGGTGATGCTGGCCGCGCGCGAACTGAATGTGGACAAGCTCCCGGAGAGCAGCCGCAACTGGATCAACGACAAACTGATCTACACGCACGGCTACGGCATCACCATGAACCCGGTGAATGGCTTTACGCCGGAGGGCATGCCCACGCTGCTGTTGAGCAACATGCCGGTGCAAAGCACGTCGCCCAGCCTCAACGTTACGCGGCCGGAAATTTATTTTGGCGAAATGACCAACACCGACGTGTACGTCATGACGCGGCAACAGGAGTTCAACTACCCTCAGGGCTCGAGCAATAACCTGGCCTCCTACCAGGGCACGGGCGGCATCGAGTTAGGTGGATTGCTTCGCCGCACTCTGATTGCCTTCGACCGCGGCGACCTGGCCAAGCTGCCCTTCAGCGATGATGTGAATGCGCAGAGCCGCCTGCTGATGCGGCGCATGGTGCGCGACCGCGCCGCGGCACTGGCCCCGTTCCTGACTTTTGATAGGGACCCGTATATCGTGTTGGGCGACGATGGCCGGCTTTCCTGGATTCTGGATGCCTTTACGCAATCGGACACCTATCCCTACTCGTCGCATTACTCGGTTTACGGCCAGTCCATCAACTACATGCGCAACAGCGTCAAAGTGGTCATCGACGCCTACGATGGAACAACGACGTTTTACGTCTTCGACACTCAAGACCCCATCCTCGCGGCGTGGCGTGCCATCTTTCCCAACCTCTTCAAGGACGCGGCCGCCATGCCGTCCGGGCTGCGCAAGCACGTGCGCTACCCCGAGCTGCTGCTCAAGCTGCAGGCCGAAGTCTATGGCCTCTATCACATGACCAATCCCGAAGTCTTTTACAACAAGGAGGATCAGTGGACGGTCGCTACCGAGGTCGGCATGGGCAATAGCGGCGAGCAGCAGACCCTGGCGATGGAGCCGAATTTTGTGTTGATGAAGCTGCCCGGCGAGAGCGGCGTCGAGTTTGTCGAGATTCTGCCCTTCACGCCTCTCAATCGGAACAATTTGATAGGCTGGATCGCGGGGCGCTCGGACGGCGAGCACTACGGCACATCGATCGTCTACAACTTTCCCAAGACCAGGCTGGTCGATGGGCCGCTGCAGATTGAGGCGCGCATCGACCAGAACGCGCAGCTTTCAGGGCAACTAAGTTTGTGGAATCAGCAAGGCTCTCATGTGCGGCGGGGAACGCTGCTGGTGATTCCCTCGGGACGCGCGCTGCTTTACGCTGAACCGATTTATTTGCAGGCAGACCGCAGCCCCATGCCGGAGTTGCGCCTGGTAGTGCTGGCCTTGCAGGATAAACTCGCCTACGGGCCAACCTTCGAAGCGGCGCTGTCGTCCTTGTTCGGCGGAGGGGTTTCGTCACTGAGCGCCACTGAGAATCCGGCGGCCGCCGCTGCTCCGTCGGGCAAGCCGCAGCCCGAACAGGATTTGAAGGCGCTGATTGCGCAGGCAGGCAGGGACTTCGACGATTATCAGCGGTTGACGGCGGCGGGCAAACTCGGCGAGGCCGGGCAAAAGCTCGACGATTTGAAGCAGGTGCTTGGAAAGTTGAATGCGAAGGCGAAATAGGCAGGTGGCTATCGTCCCAGATCGCAAAGTAGCGATTCGGGATATTAAATTTAAGACATTAGTCACAGGAAAGTAAATATTTGCTATACTTTAGCAAGAAGTAGCAAAATATACTCCCTAGAGATTGGAGTTGCCCTATGCCTGAAGTTCAGAAAGTCAGCATCGCTTTGACTGGAGAGCAAATAGGCGCTCTCAAAGCAGCCGTGGAAACGGGAGAGTATGCCACCACCAGCGAGATAGTACGCGAGGCGATCCGTGACTGGCAGTTCAAGCGCGAACTTCGCCAGGAAGATCTGAAGCGACTACGCCAGTTGTGGGATCAGGGCAAGGCCAGCGGAGCCGCAATATCGGTGGATTATGAAGCAGCGCGGCAAGAAGCGCGGCAGCGGTTGGCAATCGCTTCTGAGGATCAAGTAAGTGCCGGTTAAGCTTCTCTGGACACCGCAGGCCCGTGAAGATCTGATAGAGATCTACACTTACATAGGTCTCGACAATCCCTCCGCAGCGGAACGCATCTTCGATGCTGTCGAGGCGAAAGCTCTATTACTGATTGAATATCCCCGGCTTGGAGTACAGCGTCCTGAAATTCGACCGTCTACGCGGCTACTCGTTGAAGGGCCCTACCTCATCCTTTACGAGACGCATCCCGATTGCGATGAGGGCGGCATCGACGAGGTTGAAATCGTGAGAATCGTGGACGGCCGGCGCAACCTGAAGAATCTTTTTTGAATTGCTCGGTTTTTATCACTTCTCAACTATGGTTGCCATCTTGTGACTATGCTGTAGAGTTGGATCCCAGTTCCGCAAGGATCTCCGCAACGGCCACTTTGGCGGCCTTGGCGATCTCTGGCGTGAGCTCCATGGAAATAGGCTGCTGGGGATCGATAGCGATGGCGTAGAGAACTACATCGGGTGAGCCGCCCTGAATGTAGAAGACATCCAATAAATCTTTGACGCCGATGTCGTGAGCGGTGAGCGTGGGCGGATAATCGCGTGAGAACCTAGGTGTAGTGCGGGTGACGGTGCCGGGAGGGTTGCCATCGGCGGCAGCGTCGATGAGGATAATGCGGTCGGCCTCTTGCAGCGGCTCGAGCAGAACGAATCCGCCCGTGCCGCCGTCGAGACACTCCACATTGGCTGGGAGCGGGTGCTTTGCCAGAGACTGCTCTATCGCCCGTACCACATGGACGCCGACTCCTTCATCGCCCATGATGACATTGCCCAGGCCCAGCACCAGCGTCTTGTCCTGTTTAGTTGCTTCCGCGTTATTTGCCACTCTTCTCAGTCCGATCGAACTTCCATCCGCCTATGATCGAGGATACCGTGCCGCGCCCCTCGATGTAGTCGTGATAGAAGGCAAGATAGACGTGAATAATGACAAACACAACAAAGAACCACAGGAACGCGTGGTGCCAGAAGCGCACGCTTGCATCGCCGCCCATCAGCGGCACGACCCAGGTAAACATCCGCGGCAGCCACGAGTTGCTCATGCTGGAATAAAGCGCGAAGCCGGTGATGGTCTGGAAGACGAACGCCAAAAAGGTGCCGAAATAGATCACGCCGGCCAGCGCGTTGTGCCCGGTGGAGATCGGCCCGTGCATCTTGGTTTGCAGCACGTCGGCTTCGATGACATCGACGATTTCTTTCCGTTGTGATTTCTTCAGCGGGAAGAAAGCGTTCCAGTGAGAGTACTGGTTGCCGACGAAACCCCAATAGAGCCGCGCCGTGAAGTTGAAGACGTAGATGAACGCGCACACAAAGTGGATGAAGCGCACCCATGCGAACCAGTATTGCTGGTAGGCCTCAGCCGCATAAAACATGCGCATAGGCGAACCGATCAGGTAGCCGGTAACGCACAGAGCTGTCAGTGCAAACGCGTTGATCCAGTGGTAGACGCGCACCGGCAGTTCCCATACGTACACGCGCCGGTACTCGATGGGCGCGCCACCATTCTGTCGAAATGCGTCTCTTGCGCCAATGCCCACAGCCGTATCTGGATTACTCATAGCCGTATCACTCGAAGGAAACCTGGTGAAGGTGCCGTCCCTGCGGATCGTACAGATGCACGGCGCAGGCCAGGCACGGGTCAAAGGAATGGATGGTGCGCAGAATCTCGACCGGCTCGTTGATCTTTGCCACCGGCGTGCCGATCAGCGCCTGCTCAAAGGATGAACGCTGCCCCTTGGCGTCGCGCGGCGAACCGTTCCATGTGGTTGGCACCACCAGCTGATAGTTCTCGATGGCGCCGTTCTTGATCTTGATCCAGTGCGCCAGTGCGCCACGAGGCGCCTCGGTGAGGCCAACACCCTCGGCCTCCTTGGGCCAACTCTTGGGCTCCCAGCGCTCGCCGTTGAATGTCGAGACCTCGTTGATCTTGATCTGCGCCATCAACTGGCCGTAGTACTCCTTGAGCCAGATCATGGCCAGCGCGGCATCCAGGCCGCGCGCCGCGGTGCGGCCCAGCGTGGAGAAGAGCGCGGCCACAGGCACGTTCAGCTTGCCCAGGGTCGCCTTAACAAGCTCCTGCACGTCCGTGCGTCCGGAGGCATAGGCCACCAGCAGCCTGGCCAGCGGACCCACTTCCATGGGGTTGTCCTTCCAGCGTGGAGTCTTCAGGAAGGAATATTTCTCGTAGCCTTCCAGCGTCTCGAAGGGCGGCTTGGGCCCGGAATACTTGATCTGTGTTTCGCCGGCCCAGGGATGAATGCCTTCACTGTCTCCCTTTTCGTAGCTGTACCAGGAGTGCGCGATATACTCCTTGATTTCCTGCGAATCGGTTGCGTTGACGGGATACACGTGGCCGAGGTCGCGATTGAGGATGACGCCGCGCGGATACTTGAAAGACTCCGGATTGTTGTAGCCCTTGGTGGGGAACTCGCCGTAGCTGAGGTAGTTGCTCAACCCGCCGCCATGGCTGGCCCAATCCTTGTAGAAGGAGGCAACGGCCAGCAGATCGGGGATGTAGACCTGGTTCAGGAATTCATCCGCCTGATCGATAAGCCGCTTGACCAGGTTGAGCCGTTCGGAGTTGATGGCGGCCACTTCGTTCATGTTGATGGAGCAGGGAACTCCGCCCACCAGATAATTCGGGTGCGGATTCTTGCCGCCGAAGACGGCGTGGATCTTGACCACCTCCTTCTGCCAGGCCAGCGCGTCCAGGTAATGCGCCACGGCGATCAGGTTCACCTCCGGCGGCAGCTTGTAGGCCGGATGGCCCCAATAGCCGTTGGCGAAGATGCCCAGGCCGCTGGCGGCAAAAGCCTTGACCTTGTCCTGCACTTCGGTGAAATAGGCGGGTGTGTTCTTGTCCCACTTGGAGAATGACTGCGCCAGTTCGGAGGCCTTCTTGGGATCGGCCTTGAGGCAGTTGACGATGTCCACCCAGTCCAGCGCGTGCAGGTGATAGAAGTGGATCACGTGATCCTGCACGTACTGCGTGGTCATCATGATGTTGCGGATGATCTCGGCCGTGGGGGGGATGGTTATCCCCAGCGCGTTTTCCACGGCACGTACGCTGGTAAGCGCATGGACCGTGGTGCACACTCCGCAGACGCGCTCGGTGATGGCCCAGGCGTCGCGGGGATCGCGGCCAATGAGAATTTTCTCCAGGCCGCGCACCATGGTGCCTGCGCTGAATGCGTCGGTGATGACGCCATTTTCCACCACTGCCTCGATGCGCAAATGGCCTTCAATGCGAGTTACGGGATCGACGACTACGCGTGTCATAGGCTCTCACGACTCCTTTGTTTCTTCGGAGTGAACTTCCGCAATTACGCTTCGTTTGCGAATATTGGTGACCACGGCGTGGGCGGCAACCCCGGCCAGCGTGGCTACTCCCAACACCGTGCCTACCGTATCGGCCGTGCTCTCGACGCCGAAGCCGGGGAAGCTGGCCAGATGCTGATAGAAGGGGCCGTTGTCCCAGAAGCCTTCCTCGCTGCAACCGATGCAGCCGTGGCCGGACTGGATGGGATAGCTGGTGCCCTCGTTCCATCTGGTCACCGAGCAGGCGTTATAAGTGACCGGACCGCGGCAGCCCATCTTATACAGGCAATAGCCCTTGCGCGCGTTCTCGTCGTCGAAGGACTCGACGAAGAGGCCGGCGTCGTAGCAGGGGCGGCGATAGCAGGTGTCGTGAACGCGGCGGCCATAAAATTCCTTGGGCCGGCCTTGCGAATCAAGCGCCGGAACCTGTCCCAGAACCAGCAGATGCGTCACCACGGCCATCATCACGTCGGCGATGGGCGGGCATCCGGGAACATTAATCACCGGCTTATTCACCAGCTTATGGATGGGCGTGGCGCCGGTGGGGTTGGGCCTGGCTGCCTGCACGCAGCCATTGGAGGCGCAACTGCCCCAGGCCACGATCGCGGCCGCATCCTTGGAGACGGTCTGCAGAATGGATTCAGCCGTCTTGCCGCCGATCATGCAGTAGACGCCGCCGTCGTGGGTTGGCACCGCGCCCTCCACCAGCACAATGTATTTGCCCTTGTTCTTTTCGATGGTGTCGTTCAGGCTTTTCTCCGCCTGGAAGCCCGATGCCGCCATCAACGTCTCGGTGTAGTTGAGGCTCAGCACGTCGAGCAGCGCGTCCAGAACGATGGGGTGCGAAGCCCGTATAAACGACTCGCTGCAGCAGGTGCACTCCTGAAAGTGCATCCAAACCACAGCCGGTTTTTCTTTCTTCTCGAAGGCTGAGACCACCTGGGCGACGCCGGATTGACCCAGCCCGGCCACGGTTGCGGCGGCAGCGCAGAACTGTAGAAAGTCCCTGCGGCTGTAGCCCTTCTGCTGCATCGAATTCCAGATTGATTGACCCATGCCTACCTCGCTCCGTGCGCGGGAACCTGGGGAAGCCGCAGCGGCCTTGAACTGGAGAGGGAAGCCGCGGGTGGTTCGCCGTGGATGAATGGGAAGTTACGCAGTGTAAATAAGGGTAGGCTGTGACAAGCGTCACACTAGTTTATGGTCAATATTGCGCATATTGGCGAAATATCAGTCAAGATGCAGATCACACGTAATTTGCGTCACATGCTTTTTAAGGCCAATCAGCGTTTGGATCTAATGTCCGCCGGTGCCAATCTGCGCACGTAGTCATTGTGTGGGTGGAATCTGGCCTTGTGGATCCTCGAATGAAAAGCGTTGGCCCGAGGCATGCCGCTAATGCCGCACAGTGATGCGAATCTGAGGACGGAGCGGAACCAGGATGTTGGAGTAGGCGCGTACGATCTTGTTGTATAGGTCCTTCACTTGTGGCGCTTTGACGCCCACGATGAATGCGTACGGAATCGGGTCCGGCATCTGTGCCTTTGTTGCGCTTTCCCGGCTATGGTAGTAAATATCAAAAAACGGCTCGTTCAACTTTACAGCATTGTATTTCTGCGTATTGCGCCTGCACGGCTCCCACTTAAAGTCCTCTGCACGAAGCTGATACTCCGGAGAATGATAAAGATTTGTTGCAGAGTAGAAACTTCCCGCCTTAGGATGCTTTGACTGATTTCCTTCCTTGTCAACCGAGAATCGATCCTTATTCGGTCGAAACGCAACCTCCAGGCCTGCACGGGTATATGCGCTCGCGTGTTGCGGATCAACCTCAGGAGCAATCACCAAAGTTGCAGTCAGAAATACGTCACCTACCATCCCTTCCTTCGGCATTGCTATCTTTGCCCGTAAGTGTTCGCCGATGGGCAGTATGCCTTGATAGATCACCACAGCCTCATCATCGTCACAAGTTATGAGTCGCTCTGGGTCGGATTCAAAGCGTCCCCATCCGACCTCAGCTCTTGGATGATTTCCTGGTTCCGCGCGATGGATGAGTAGTGCGCGAATGGAAAGGGGAGAAAGTCTATCAGCTAGCTGAGCCCTAACCGCGATACCCGAACGAAGAGCATATGGAGAAGAGAAACTCGTTCCAGATCTAGGTTCCAAGACGAGAGCATTCCTGGCCATAAGTACACCAAATGGCTCTTCATCGCAACCTCCGAAAATCAAGCCATCGGGCTTTACGAACCCTGGACTTCTACCTGGACCAATACAGCTATAAGATGCGCGAAGCCATCCGGAGTCTTCGCGAGTTGCCGCACCAACCGCCAATACGTTTACCGCATCAGCCGGTGGCTGAATCCTATTCAGCTTGCTCACCGCATCCGCTTCTCCATCATTTCCGACCGCGACGGTGGCCAGCACCCTACCATGCGCAAATCGTTGATCAAGTGCGGCAGTCCAGTATGTGACTTCATCATCTACTGACGGCGTATCCGGACCAAGGCTGATATTCACGAACTGGTATTTGGTGGGGTTCATGTCGAGATGTCCCAATATGCGATCAAGTACATCCACATACTCCAAGGCAGTTCCAGCCTTTTCATCCAGTACTCGAACGTGATCGACTTTGCAGATTGGCTGGGTTGGCAGATCACCCGAAGTCAGAGGACCGAAAAGGAGCGCGCTGGTAACAGCAAGTCCATGCTCCTGAAATGCCGGTAGTGGCTTACCTATGTCGCGCGGTTCAATCAATGTAACCCATTTTTCGAGCGCGGTTATGGCGCTGGGAGGCAATCCTCCGTCGAAAACAACCGCGCGGAACGAATTGTCCGCACACTCCTGTGTGGGAAGCTGAACTGCTTGTCCAATAGATCGTGTTAATGATGATTGGATTGGACGCAGCGATGGCATTGCCCTTGCCACTCGAACAAAGACGAAACGCGCGAGATCCTCGGCTGCCGAGAACACTGTTTGCACGGGAATGAACGTGAGTCCTCGCACATCGCGCACATGGTCCATCAAGACCACTGCGTTACGGGCCTGTGCGTACGCTTCGAACGCCTCGATTATGGTTCTGTCACCTGCATTGTGAAGAACTACTTCAAGGACACCCTCCTTATCGTCAGCATCCAAGCCGTGCAACTTATCTTTCGCATGATACGCCCCTAATGTCTCAACATGTTGAATCTGCTGCGCGTATGCTTGTTTGCCCGACCAAACTCCAAGCTTCTCAATCCAGCGTGAAAAGGCCTCATTTCTCCCTGCAACAAATATCTGGTCGCTCAGGGCTGATTCAGGATGCTTCTCGACTCCCCAAGCGTCCGGCTTAATCGAGGCGGAGCGACTTCCGACACTCCTCAGACCCACTTCCGCAAGCAACTCCAGCGGATAATCACTCTTGGAGACATAACGTGGGTGCATAGTGAGCAGGGCGACCACCTGTCCGTTCGGTTTAGCATCTCTCGGAAGAAGCGTGAAATCTCGCACTGCGGTGGTGAGACGCTCTGATAGTCGCTCCCGAGCTTGCTGAAAAGTGTATGGAGGGTTCTTTTCGTCGCCGCCCTTCTTGATCTTGACAGTACTGGCTAATCTCTCACCTCTGCCAAGCAGATAGTTGTGTTCTCGTGCCATGATTGCCCTCCCTACACTTATTTGGATTCTTGAATGCCGGTCTCCAGATACTTGCGCAAGGTGTCGCGAGCAACACCGGTTATTTCATAAATTTCCCTCCGCTTCATGCCGCTCTTTTGTAGCCGAAGTGCAATGCGGAGTCGTGTATCGAAATCTCCCTCGCGCAGAGATGTACCAGCTTGTCGAACGAGCGCTGTCTTTAGATCAATGCCACGCACCAGCGCTTCACGTCGCGCCGTAGTCACGCAGCGTGTCACATCTGCGAACGAGTTTCCTATCAGCGTTTCTGCAATGTACTTCACAGTAGGCCCCAATCGCATTGCATCTTGTTCTCCTACTAGCGAACTCACTAACGATCCGATCTCAGTTTGTGTCGGCTGCGGAAATTCAAGCACACGGTCAAAGCGACGCCATACCGCAGGGTCAAGAAGTTCCGGATGATTCGTTGCGGCAATAAGTAACCCGCTGGCAGGCCATTCATCAATGGCTTGCACAAGGACAGTCACCAATCTTTTCAACTCTCCAAGGTCTGCAATATCATCGCGACGCTTTGCAATCGCATCAAATTCGTCTAGCAACAATACAGTCGGGCTTTGTTGGGCAAAATTCAGAACGGTCCGGATATTGCTACCTGTTTTTCCCAAGAAACTGCTCATCACACCGGCCAAATCCAATGTGAGAAGCGGTCGTCTCAAGGAGATTGCGAGCCAGCGAGCCGCCAATGTCTTCCCAACCCCTGGTGGTCCTGTGAAGAGCATCGACCGCGTTGGAGACAATCCAGCGGCAAAAAGCTGCGGTTGCTGGATACGCTCTTCAAGCACAGCATTGAGTGATTTAAGCACCTTATCTGGCCAAATTGGGTCCACTGGGATTGTCGGATTATCTTCCCGCCGCAATAACTCCAAGCGAGTATCGGCATCTACCGGCAAAAGCTGCTCTTGGGCGCTGCGTGTTGGTATAGATGCGGCCCTTCCCACCAGTGCCCTAACCTGATCGCTCAAATCTGGTCGGCGATGAGCGATACTATTTAAGGAGCGTCGTAGGAGTAGTGCGATGTCCCGTGTATTCCCTTCAAGAGCAAGTCTGGCAAGATGGACGAATTCTTGCTCAATATCATTCATTGGCCCAAAACCTCTTATAAAAGATTGAAACTAATATAGATACATTTTGGGCTAATTGTCAATATATATTTATATCTTGTCCAGAATCAAGACTTTATTCCAAAGTCCGCAAACGGGTGGAGGGGGTTGATGTCGGGGTTAACCCAAGCCTACCTCATGATAGATACCGCAAAACGCCGTAGCGTTCACCGATTCAACTCCGCTTCTCGTGGAGGGTTGGACCCCATGCCTCTCCGCTTGCAGGGTGAGGGGATAAGGCCCGGGGCCTGAAGGCTCCCATCAAAATTAAATTCAGGGGGCCGGGGTGTCTAGTCCCTATTCCCTAGTCCCTGTCGGGGTCCCCGGCGACAGGTCTTCGTCGCTGGGGTGACTAGTCCCTACTCCCTATTCCCTATACACCACTTCTCCAAAACCGGACAGCTATAGCTGCACGTTTTACAAAAACCGGACAGCTATAGCACACCATTTTAGGGCCTATTTACCCCTCCGCTCGATAGTATTTACTCCTCCCTGAAACCAGCCCTTCGACTCCCCGTTCCCCTTCGGAAAGATACACTGAAATCAATGACCAAGTACGGTTTAGATGCCGGAGAGATGCGTGTACTGAAGGCGCTGAAAACGCCGGAGCGCATACAGCGGTTTCTGGATACGGAAATCGCCTATAACAAAGAGCCTAAAGGGGATACGATACGATCTCCGCGGCGGGTGCTGCGCGATGGGGTGGCGCATTGCTTTGAAGGCGCGCTGCTGGGCGCGGCGGCGCTCAGGGTGCAGGGCTATCCGCCGCTGCTGTTGGATCTGGAGGCGGAGCGCGACGACGACCATGTGCTGGCGATTTTCAGGCAGCAGGGGCATTGGGGCGCGATTGCCAAATCGAATTACAGCGGGCTGCGATTCCGGGAGCCGGTGTACCGCAGCCTGCGCGAACTGGTGATGTCGTATTTTGAGCACTACTTCAACCTCAAGCGGGAGAAGACTTTACGCCGGTATTCGCGGCCGGTGAACCTCAAGCGCTTTGACAGGATTGGCTGGATGACCGCGGAGGAGGATCTGTGGGCGATCAGCGAGTACCTGGAGAAGATACCTCATGTGGAGTTGCTGGGGAAGAACGGGGCTGTGCGCCGGCTGGCTCGGGTGGATGATCGGTTGTTTGCCGCGGGGCTGGCTGGGAGGGCGGAGTAAACGGTTTGACCGGAGAAATCAGGGGAATTAAACTCGCCTGCTCAGGAGGGTATTTATGAGAAAGGCCATGACTTCTTCCATTGCAGGCATCGCATTTTGTTGCGCAATCCTTTTGTTTCAAACAACTTCTCCGGCACAGGCCCAGGGTGGCACGGGTCAAGTGAACCTGCTGTCGTGGGGCGCCGGAGCGCTGATCGTGCAAGCACCGACGTCCTACTCGAATAGCGGCCAGTGGTCGGCTGATGCGCTTTTGGACGAACTTCCAGACACGGGTTGGGCTTCTCCTTCAGGCGACCTGACGCCCAAGGTGTTCTTATTTGAGTTGGCGAACAGGAGCGAAATCACCAGCCTGGCCTTCGATACCGCCCATGTGGAGAACCGTGGCTGCGGGGCTAAGGATTTGATCGTAGAGATTTCCGAACGCAAGGACGGGGGCTTCACGGAAATCGCCAGGCCATCGCTGGCGGCGGAAACGGATCACCAGAAGTTTGCGCTGAAGACGCCAGCCAGCGGACGCTATCTGCGGCTGACGGTGCTCAACAACTGGGGCGATGACAAGTACATGGAAATCATGGATATGTATGCCTATGGCAAACCACTGGCTACACGGCCGCTGGCCGACAACTCCGGCACGTTTTCCTCTGATTACAGTGACTTCCACATGCAGCAGACCGGGGCAACGGTGAACGGCTGTTATGAGCATAATAACGGGCTGATGGAAAACGGCGGATTCGACGGCCGGGTGCTGCGGTTCACCTGGAGCGAAGGCGAAGTTGCTCCAGGTGAACGCCATGGCGGCCCGGCGATGTTGATCTTCAGCGACGACGGACAATCGTTTAACGGATTTTGGTGGAGTGAAGGCAGCAACGGAATCTACAGTGGAGTGTGGCGCGGGAAGCGTATATCGCGGACGATTGGCTCATGCCCATACTGGAAGCCGGGAAGCGGCAACGAGGTCATGAAACAGCTGCAGAGCGAAGGGCGCGCACGGCTCTACGGGATTCTGTTTGATACAGATTCCGACCACCTTAAGGACGAATCCAAACCCACGCTGGATAAGCTGGTGGCAGCAGCGCGCACGCAGCCAACGTGGAACTTTGCGATTGAAGGACATACCGACAATGTTGGCGGCGACGCCCACAACCAGACGCTCTCAGAAAAGCGCGCACTCAGCGTGAAGGCCTACCTGGTGAACGCTGGGGTGGCTGCGAACCGTTTGACAACCCAGGGATTTGGGTCGAGCCATCCAGTGAGCAGCAACGACACCTCGCTGGGCCGCTCGCAGAACCGGCGGGTGGAGATCGTAAAGAAGTAGGCATAGAGACTCAGCAGGCGCCCCGCCCTTGACACCCTATCAACGGAGGGCAAACTCTAAGTGTCGCCGCTGTGGGGTAAGGGCTGTGCTGGGCGGGCGGGGAGCTTTCAATACAGCGGCTTTAGGCCAGAATGCGAGGAGACATGTTCGACCCACGAAGGATCAGCTTCGGCAGTACCGCAGCGATCATCACCAGCATGGGGTTAATTGTTGGCCTGGATGCCACAACGACGTCGACTGGTCCGGTTGTCGGCAGCATCCTGATTGCCGGACTCGCCGATAACCTGACAGATTCCCTGAGTGTCCACGTTTATCAGGAGTCTGAGAAGCGGCCAGAACGCGAAGCATTGCGCACGACGGCCATCAATTACATCGTCCGGTTTACCTTGTCTCTCATATTCGTGATTATTATGGTTGTATTCCCACGATTAACGGCCGTCCGCGTGAGCGTAATATGGGGCTTCTCTTTGCTCTCAGCATTGTGCTATTCACTTGCCCGCGCGCGGGGTGTCACCATATGGTCCGAAATCTGGAAGCATGCTGCTGTTGCCGTTGCTGTTATTGTGATCAGCGAGGCGATCGGCATTGGGATCTCGAGAGTAACGAGTTCTGGGTGATAGCGGATCACGACACGTGAACTATCCTGCGGAATCGCGGGGAATCTCGAGGGCTCCGGTGAGGCTGGAGACGCGCGCGACATTGTGTCCGCGGCACCAGGATTCGAGTCCGCGGGAGATGCGCTCGACGGCGCGGGGATCGGCGAAGCTGGCCGTGCCGACCTGGACGGCGGTGGCTCCGGCGAGCAGGAACTCGACGGCGTCTTCAGGAGTGGTAATGCCGCCCATGCCGATGATGGGGATGGAGACGGCCTTCGAGGTCTCGTAGACCATGCGCAGGGCGATGGGCTTGATGGCCGGACCGGAGAGGCCTCCGGTGATGTTGGAGAGGCGCGGCTTGCGGGTCTCTGGGTCGATGGACATGGCCAGAAATGTGTTGGAGACGCTGAGGGCATTGGCTCCGGCGTTGGCGGCGATTTTAGCCATGTGGGCGATGGAGGTTACGTTGGGCGAGAGCTTGACGATGAGCGGGCGGGTGGAAGCGGTGTTGGCGCGGCTGACCAGGTATTCGAGCTCGCCAGCATCGGAGCCGAAGGCAATTCCGCCGGCGTGGACGTTGGGGCAGGAGACGTTCAACTCGTAGGCGGCGATGCCTTCGGCCTGGTTGAGGCGCTCGATGACGGCGATGTACTCGCCCACTGTGTAGCCGAAGACGTTGACGATGACGTTGCAGCGTGGATAGCGGCGGAGGGGCGGGAGCTTGCGGGCGATGAACTCCTCGACGCCGACGTTTTGTAGGCCGATGGCGTTCAACATGCCAGCGGCGGTTTGGATAATGCGGGGCGCGGGATGGCCTGGGAGGGGCTCGCGCGAGATGCCTTTAGTGACGAATCCGCCGATGCGCTCGAGGGAGACGATGTCTTCAAACTCGATGCCGTAGCCAAAGGTGCCGCTGGCGGCGATGATGGGGCTGGCCAGTTCCAGGCCTGCCAGCGAGACTTTCATCTCAGGTTTCACGCGCGGGATTCTTCCTTCTGTCCGGCACCCTATTGGATGGGCTTGACCGGCTTAATCGCCTCAGTCAGCACGCGGCCTACCGAGGCCGAGGGCTGATTGACACCGGCGAGCGAGGCGAACGTTGCAGCTAAGTCCACAGGGGCTACACGTCCATGATACTCGCCGGGAAGGAAGGGTGCGCCATAGAAGGCCAGCGGGACGTGGCGGTCGTAAGACCACGGGGCGAAGTGGGTGGTTCCGGCAAAGGGCCCGCTTCCCTGCAACTGATAGGCGTCGAAGACCGCCATGATGAACCAGTTGCCGTGCTCGGCATAACTGTGGGCGAGAAGTGCGCCCCATTCGGATGGAGGCAGCGGCCCATTGGCCAATTGCAGACGGGTGTAAACAGCTTGCACGTGGGGGGAGGGGGGAAGCCGCTGCGGGGAGGGCTGGACAACGGGGGTTGGGATTCCGGCGAGAAACCTGGGCGGGTTGGGGTCCTGACTGGCCACGGCTTCGGGAAGCAGCGAGGCAACTTCCTCCTCGGCGGCTTTTTCGTCTTCATAGACTTTTAAGAAGGCTCTCTTGTCGAGGATGATGTAGGGCAGGTCGGGATCGGGGAGCAGGTAGTTGAGGTGCTGGCCGGGCGAGTGGCGCTTGTTCAGTTCCGTGTTGATGAAATCGTAGACCTTGTCCATTTGAATGGCGGCGGCGTGGATGCCCAGCTTGGCCGCATCGCCGGGAATGGGCGGAATGCCGTGATCGGCGGTGAGCGCCAGCCAGACGTTGCCCAGACCGACGGTCTTATCGAGCCATGTGTTGAAGCTGTCCAGATCGCGATCGAGGCTGAGAATCATCTGCTCTTCAAAATCGGAGTCGGGGCCGAATTGATGGCCCTGAATGTCGTTGGGGGAGAGCGAAATAACGAGCAGGTCAGTGACGCCATTTGCGCCAAGTTTTTCACCATAGATGAGAGCGCGGGCAAAGTCCAGCTCGTAGGTGTTGGCGGCGGGCGTTCTTCCCACCAGATCGAAAAACTGCGTGGTTCCCTCTGCATTGGCTTCGCGGGCGGCCTTTTCGGGGCGACCGCCGGCGTTGAAGGCGCGCGCCCACTCCGGCAGGTGCTCCATGTAATAGGTGGAGGTGGTGAAGTGACCGCTGGAGTTGTCGATCCAGTATGCACCGTTGGCGGACTGGCCGGCGGGTAGGATGGCGGCGCGGTCCTTGAGGGAGATGCCGTAAACGCGAGAGCGGCCATTGGTGGCCAGGCGCAGCTCGTCGCCCAGGGTGGTGGCGCGGAGATTGAGGGGCGATGCGCCGATGACCCACTTGGCGGCCCATGCAGGCGCTCCGGGCAGATTGGCGGGGATGGAAGCCTGGGGCAGATCGACCAGCTGATAGCGCTCATCCTGAACGGAACTGACTTTGGCGTCATAGGAACGGGCGGCGTCCCACCACTCGTTGGTTTCGATGCCGTGGCCATCGGAATATGCGCCGGTGCCGATGGTGGCGTGGCCGGGAGCGGTCTTGGTGTTGGCGTAGTCGAAGTAGCAATCGGTGAACCAAGCGCCTTCTTTCATGAAGAGATTGAAGCCGCGGCCCTTGAACTCGGCGCGGTCGCGGTTCAGGTAGTCGCCGCGAAACTGGTCGATGACTACGATGACGATCAGCTTGGGCTGGCCAACGAAGGCCTGGGCTGGAGCGGCGATAGGGAGCAGGATGGCCAGTAGCGCTACGAAGCAGATAAGCAGGGCAGTGAAGGAACGGGTTTTCGGTTGCATGGGTCGATTGTAAATAATGGATTGTTACAAAATGTTCAAATTAAGGGGATTTGGGCGAAAGAGCACATTGGTTTCCCACCCATTCGCCGGAAAGCATGGCGAATGGATGGGCACGGACCTTCTGTTGGTGTTCACTAGTCCTCGAATACCAGGACGCTGGCTAGGCGCTGACCGTCTCGGTGGCGTTGACCTTGACGGGGGTGAGCCAGCCGAAGCGGTCGGGTTTGAGTCCGTTGGCGATGCCGAGGAATTCGTCGCCGATTTTTTTGGAGATTTCGCCGGGTTTTCCGTCGGCGATAAGGATGCGGTCGATGGAGCGGATGGGCGAGACTTCGGCGGCGGTGCCGGTGAAGAAGACTTCGTCGGCGATATAGAGCAATTCGCGCGGGATAGGCTGCTCGATGACCGTATATCCCAGGTGGCGAGCGATGGCGATGACGCTGTCGCGGGTGATTCCGGAGAGAGCCGAGTTGCCCAACTGCGGGGTGAAGAGAACGCCGTTACGGACAACGAAGACGTTCTCGCCGGAGCCCTCGCTAACCAGGCCGTTGACGTCCAGAGCGATGCCCTCGGCGTAACCGTTGGCGTCGGCTTCCATACGGATGAGCTGTGAATTCATATAGTTGGCGCCAGCCTTGGCGAGGGCGGGCATGGTGTTGGGGGCCAGACGATTCCAACTGGAGATGCATACGTCGGCACCGCCATGGCCGGCCATGTATTTGCCCCAGGGGAAGTTGGCGATATAAACCTCAATGGGCGAGCCCTTGGGGCTGACGCCCATTTCGCCGTATCCGCGAAGCACGATGGGACGGATGTAGCAGGGCGCAACTCCATTAGCCTCAATCACATCTACAACGGCAGCGCAGAGCTCGTCGAGCGAGAAGGGGACCTCCATGCGGTAGATTTTGGCGGAGTCCAGCAGCCGCTGCATGTGCTCCGGCAGGCGGAAGACGGCCGAGCCGTGCGGCTGCCCGTAACAGCGAATCCCCTCAAAGACGCTGGAGCCGTAGTGGATCACATGGCTCATGACGTGGATTTTGGCGTGTTCCCATGGAATGAGATTGCCATTGTGCCAGATTTTGGATGTGGCTTGGATAGGCATTGGTTTTGGAGCTCTCCTTGGTGCGCCTTACGCGTACACCTCAAGGGTAGCGCGAATGAGGCGGAATTGTCACGGAAGGGCGAGGAGAAATAAGGCTGATGTTACTGCGCTGGCACGCTTTCCTTGATGGCTGAGGGCTTCGGTGCGCGTGATGGGGCGGAATGTTCAGAGCGAAGAGCAGAAAGTTCCAGGTTCTGAGCGCTTTCGGCCATATGCAGGTGGTGTTCCATTAGCTTGCGCGCCTCAAGGGGATTGTGCGAGCGAATGGCGCGGAAAATGGCACGATGCATTTCGGCCATTTCACGCAGGTTGATGGCGTGTTCGACGGTCTTGCGCCGCTTTTCATACATGGCCGTGGTGATGGTCTCGATGATAGCGGCCAGAATGGGATTGCAGGAGGCCTGTGCGATGATGCGGTGAAAGAGCACGTCATGCACAAGGAATTCCGCAGGGCTGTCGGTGCAGGCGAACATCTCGGCGACTTGCTCGGCCAATGCGGCGTGGTGTTCCTCATTGCCTCTTTCGGCGGCCAGGGCGGCGAGGCTGCTTTCAATAATCAACCGCGCCTCAAACATCTGCCAGAATTGGAAGCCGTAGAGCGCGCTCATCAGTCCCAGCGATGCCTTGCTGAACTCCGCGGGGCCGTCATTGATAAAGGTACCGACACCGTGGCGTACTTTCATCACGCCCATGGCCACGAGGTATCCGATGCCGGTGCGGAGGCTGGCGCGGCTGATTTTGAGGGAACGGGCCAACTCGCGCTCGGGCGGGATTCTGTCACCGGGCTGGAGGGCGCCCTTCTCCAGGAGCGCGCGGATGTGGTTGACCACTTGGCGGGTGCGGTCCGTATTGTGCGCTTCGTGCGTCAAACGGGTCATAGGGGCAAGATTCCAATCAAAATACTGGAATTAAGAACAATAACAGATTTACATTGGCAGCCGTCAAGAGAATTTTTTCGGGTGTTATTTGGCAAGGTGCGCGGGGTGCGTGTATGCTAGTGGTCAGACCTCATATTTACGCTGCGTCTCCGACCGCTGGGCATGGTACAAATGGGATTTGGTGGAGTGCAGGCCGGCAATTGCAGGTTTTTAGTCATTCTTTTCGAGGAGTAAACGTGCCATGAGTCATGGATTGAATATCCGCGAGGATGCGGAGCTGGATTTTCTATCACTGGGCGCGCTGGTGCACCGGCTCGATCCGGGGATCATCCCCTTTCGCAAGGCGACGGAGTGCCAGATCCACGTCAGCGGCGGCGAGTTCAATGTGGCCGCCAACCTTTCGGATTGCTTTGGCCTGAAGACGGCAATCGTATCGGCGATGTCGGACTATCCGATTGGCGATCTGATTGCGGAGCAGGTGCGCGCCATGGGGGTGAAGCCGTTTTACAAGCACTTCAAGCACAACGGGGTGAACGGCCCCAACATGGCCACCGTGTACAGCGACCGGGGGTACGGGGTGCGGCCTCCGGTGGTCTTCTACAACCGCTGCAACGAAGCGGCGGGGCAATTGAAGCCGGGAGATTTCGACTGGAAGGCGATTTTTTCGAAGGGCGTGAAATGGGTGCATTGCGGCGGCATTTTTGCGGCACTATCGCCGACCACGGCACCGCTGGCCGCGGAGATGATGAAGGAAGCCAAGGCGGCGGGCGCAGTCACGTCGTTCGATCTGAATTTCCGCGAGAAGCTGTGGAATATTCACGGCGGCGCGGAGAAGGCCGTGGAGACCATCGGCAAGATCGTGGAAAACGTGGACGTGCTGGTGGGCAATGAAGAGGATTTGCAGAAGGGGCTGGGCATTCAGGGGCCGGAGGTGGCGTCAAAATCGAAGCTGGACCCCAGCGTCTTTTTCGGCATGATCGGCAACGTGGTGCAGAAGCATCCGCATGTAAAGGTGGTGGCCACGACGCTGCGCGAGGTGCAATCGACCAATCGGCATAGATGGAGCGCGGTTGCATGGATTGACGGCAATACCTATATCGCTCCGACGGCAGAATTGGATGTATTCGATCGGGTAGGCGGCGGCGACGGCTTTGCGGCGGGATTCATCTATGGCTTGCTGACGGGCGAAACTCCGGAAGAGGCTGTCAAGCTGGGATGGGCTCATGGGGCGCTGCTGACGACGTTCCCGGGCGACACAACCATGACCACCGTGGAGCAGGTACGGGCTTTTGCCAAAGGCGGCTCGGCGCGCATCCAGAGGTAGAAAGAAACAAACGTGGACCGGGAGGTCCACGCTACAGCCGGCCGGGAGGCCGGCGCTACAGTATCATGCACCGAGAGTCGGTAACGCTGGTGGGGGACTAACGACAATTAAGTAAGATAGGGAGAATGTATGCCGGAACCATTGTGTGATATCGGCCTGATCGGCCTTGCAGTCATGGGGCAGAACCTTGTCCTCAACATGAACGACCACGGCTTCAAGGTGGCCGTCTTCAACCGCACCGTGTCCAAGGTGGACGATTTTTTGGCCAATGAAGCCAAGGGAACGCAGGTGGTGGGCGCACACTCCGTCGAGGAGTTTGCCGGCCTGCTGAAGCGTCCGCGCCGCGTGATGCTGATGGTCAAGGCGGGCTCGAGCGTTGATGAGACGATCGAGCATGTGCTGCCTAGCCTTGAAAAGGGCGACATTATTATTGATGGCGGGAACTCGCTATTTACCGACTCCACTCGCCGGACCAAAGACCTGGCTGCCAAGGGAATTTTGTTTATCGGCACCGGCGTATCGGGCGGGGAAGAAGGCGCGCGCCGCGGACCGTCGATTATGCCGGGCGGCAATCCTGCGGCGTGGCCGCACGTGAAGCCTATTTTCCAGGCCATTGCCGCCAAGGTGGAGGACGGAACGCCTTGTTGCGATTGGGTGGGCGAGGATGGCGCGGGACACTTCGTCAAGATGGTGCATAACGGCATTGAATATGGCGATATGCAGCTGATCTGCGAGGCCTACGACCTGCTGCATCGCGGGCTGGGATTGAGCGCCGACGAACTGCATGAGGTCTTCGCGGAGTGGAACAAGGGTGAGCTGGACAGCTACCTGATCGAGATTTCCAGGGATATTTTTGCCCACAAAGACGAAGACGGGAAGCCGTTGGTGGATAAGATTCTGGACTCAGCGGGGCAGAAAGGCACGGGCAAGTGGACGGTCTTCAGTTCACTCGATCTTGGCCAGCCGGTGACGCTGATCGGCGAGTCGGTCTTTGCACGGTGCCTGTCGGCGCTGAAGGAAGAGCGCGTGGAGGCAGCGAAGATATTGCAGGGACCGGCGAGCAAGGCCCCGGTGGGCGGCCGAGCTGCATTCATCGAGGATGTGCGGCGTGCGCTTTATAGCTCGAAGATGGTCTCCTACGCGCAGGGGTACATGCTGCTGAGGGCCGCGGCCAAAGAATATGGCTGGAATCTGAATATGGGCGGCATCGCGCTGATGTGGCGCGGCGGATGCATCATTCGCAGCCGCTTTCTGGGCAAGATCAAAGAAGCCTTTGACAAGAACCCGGGAATCGAAAATCTGCTGCTGGACAGTTTCTTCTCCACGGCGCTCAATAACTATCAGGCTTCGTGGCGCAAGGCCGTAGTTCATGCGGTGGAGCTGGGCGTGCCCACGCCGGCATTCTTTACCGCACTGGCGTTCTTCGACGGCTATCGCACAGCGCGACTGCCCGCCAACCTGCTGCAAGCGCAACGCGACTACTTTGGCGCGCACACCTATGAGCGCGTAGATAAGCCGCGCGGCGAGTTCTTCCACACCAACTGGACTGGACACGGAGGGCGAGTTTCGTCGACGACGTATACGGTGTAGGCGAGGCTAGTCAATTAATCAGAAGGCCAGACTTTCCGACTACGGAGAGTCTGGCCTTTGGTTTGTTGATGCTCTTTACTGTTGTCAGCGGAGGCTTTCGATGGGGGCGGGGTCCATGTCGCTATAGACCTGATTTTCTCCACCCATGCCCCAGCAGAAGCTATAGGCCTGCGTGCCTACGCCCGCATGAATTGACCAAACGGGGGAAGCCACAACATCCCGGTTGGCCATTATAAGGTGGCGCGTCTCCTTGGGTTCTCCCATCAGATGAATGACACGAGCATTATCGGGGAGATTGAAGTACATATATATTTCGGTGCGGCGATCATGGGTGTGGGGCGGCAAGGTGTTCCATGAGCTGCCGGGATGCAGATGGGTCACGCCCATCACCAGTTGGCAGCTTCTTGCGCCCTCCAGGTGAATGTATTTGCAGATGGTGCGGTGATTGCAGTTTTCCGCGCTGCCAAGGTCGGTGGGATTAGCGTCTTGCTTGCGCACCAAGGTAACAGGATAAACGGCATGAGCGGGGTAACTCAGAAGATAGAAGATTGCGGGCGAGGCCTTGTCTTTTGACGCGAAGCTGACATCAGCGTTGCCGCGGCCGATGTAAAGGACGTCGAGGTTGTTCAGCTCGTAACTTATCCCTCCGACTTTTACAGTGCCGCTGCCGCCGATGTTCAGAACGCCCAGTTCGCGGCGCTCGGTAAAGTATGCGGCTTGCAACTGCTGGTAAGCCGGCAACACTATGGGTCCGTCCTCGGGCGACGCCATGCCGATGGCGGCGCGGTCGGCATCCACAACATAGTGGAAATTGATCGTGCCAGGTTCGTAGAGAGTGCTGTGCAGGAAGCTTTCGCGGAGTTCCCTGGTGGTCATGCGCGTGAAACGCACAGGGTCAGCCATCACTATTGTTTTCATAGGTTCTCCTATTCATTCATTTCAGCAATTCCATTTTACTGCCTGGGGAGTTGCGTGGGGTCCCAGTTGTCTGCGCCGCGCAGATAGACAGAAGGCGCGTACTGCCGGGCTTGTTCAGGAGAAAGAAAATGCGTGTGCGGCTCGCGCTTGTCAGTATTTGCGCCGGGGCCGGTGGAGTTGAATTCGGCGTAATAGACGGTTTCGATGGAATGAGTTTCTCCGGGATGCCATTCGCGCCATCCAGCGGGGTCGATGTGGCTGCCCATCTCCGTGTTGAGGAAGATCACAGTCGCATAAGGACGCCAGGGCCGGCCCAGGTATACGGGGCCAGTTACGCCAGTGTCGGCAACGAGCTTGCAGTTGTTGAGAACATAGCCGGAGTCTTCGCCGGGATAGTGTTTGGATTGCGCGGTGATATAACCACCGGCATGAGCGGTGGAGTGAATTTCGCAATGGTCAAAGACGGCTTTACTATCGCCGAAGATAAAATCGACGTTGCCGGCGATGTAACAGCCGGAAAAATACTGCCGCGCGGGAATGCAGTTCTGCCCGTCGGGAGAGCAGTTGCGGCTACCTGCATAAAGGGTGTCCTGATTGCCCAGCAGACGCACGTTGTGGAAGACAGCGCGGTCGCCGGTGACCAGCAGCGCCAGAGCCTGAGAACCGGCAGGAAGCTGCGGATGGGTTGCGTTGAAATCATTTTCGAAGGTGATGTTCTCGGCGAAGAAGTTGTCGGCGGTTACGTTCACGGTGGCGGAATGGAGAGTGCCGCCGTTCTGGCCCGCGCTGCGGTCATTGACCACCACTGTTTTGGAGGCATCGGGATTATTGCTGCGGATGGTGATGTTCTTCTTGTCCACCATCAGCACCTCGCGATACTCGCCCGGGGAGACCATCAGCACTTGTCCCTCCTTTGCCACATCGAGGGCGCGCTGAATGGAGTAAAAATCACCCGTGCCATCGGCGGCAATGTAGAGATTGTTATCTTCCGGGGGAACCTTGCCGGCAATCTCCGGCGCTGTGGGCAAGTCAGGGAAGGGAAGGAAGCGCGAGTCACAGGACAAGGGCGTTCCGGGCGTGGAGCCGGGCGTCTGTTGCACGGTTACATTTTCGCCAGAGAGTTCCAGATTGCCGCGATTGCTGCCGATGGTAATGTCGGCATCCTTGTTCAAAAAGCGGGAGTTCTGTTGGTCGTCGGCAAAGACATTGTTCAGTTTCAATCCCAGCTTGTGCTCGGCGTCAAGGCCGAGAAATGTGTAACTGCCCGCGGTGAGAATGTGGACGTTATCGAGCGTGATGTCGCGATAAACGGGAAGCAGGTCTCCGCTGAAGGTGGTGTAGAGGGGCGTGAAGACGAGGGGGTTGGTGGTATTGCGAATGCAAACGTCGCGATAGAGGAGATCATGGACGAGGCCGCCTCGGCTGCGGTCGGATTTGATGCGGATGCCGTTGTCAGCGCCGTCGATGGTGAGGTCGTCGACCAGCATATGATCGACGCCTCCATTGGTACCGCTGCCGATGGACATTCCGTGTCCGGTATAGAAATGGTTGTGGAGGATGGAGATATTCGAGGAGGGTCCGCCGCGGCCGGATTTCACGGCAACATCGTCATCGCCGGTGTGGATGTAACTATAAGCTATGGTCACATTGCGCGAGGAGCCGGGATCGATGCCGTCGGTGTTGCGAGCGGTCTTGGGGGTCATGATCTTTACGCCCCAAGCGGTGAAGCCGTCCGTCTCGTTGATGCCGACATGGAAGTTGGGAGAGTTTCGCAAGGTGATTTTGTATAGGTTAAAGTTATCCGCGTGGCGCAGGACAATCATGACGGGGACGCTCTGCGACTTGTCGAGAATTTTAGCCTGATGCGCAAGATCCCACCAGGAGACATCCTGACCGAGCAGCTTGGCTCCTCCGCGGCCATCGATGGAGCCCTCGCCCATGATGCCGCCATCTTTTGCGCCATCGCCCAAGATCAGCGGTTTGCAGCCGTGGCCCCGTTCACTAATAATGCCGCAACTGCCGGGAGCAAGATCGTAGAGGCGCGGATCTCGTGAAGCAACAAGCGAGGTGTGGGCATTGACGACCAGGGTAACGCCGGGACGCAGAGCGAGAGGGCCGGTGAGGAATACATATTTGCTGCCTTGGGAGCTGAGAACGACAGCTTTCCCCCACCCCACGGACGAAGACCTGTCCGTGGGGACCCCGGCTTTCCCGGCGGCGCAATTGTCGATGGCGTGCTGGATACGATCGGTATCCAGCTTCTGCTCATCGCCGGGCGCGATCACACCGTGAGAGGCCGCGATATTCGCGTTGAGGGTGACACATGCGGGAGGAATTACCGGCTCGGTGACCTTGCGGGTGTCTTGTGCGAGTAAAGACGAAGTTGTGAACAGAAGAGCCGCGGCGAGAAGGGAGGCGAAACGAAGGAGGGGCAATTTGAACTCCTTGGGCACGGAGTCAGCCGCGCCAATTGGACTCGATATAGAGGACTGACCACTTGCACCATTAACTTTACAGGAAAGGGTCTATTGACCGTCAAGCGAGGCAGGCGAGATGAGATCAACCCGCGCTATTAGTGCTCCTAAAGAATGTGTAATGAATTAGATGCGGCATTTTTGCGCAGTGTTGCTTTAGGGGATTTTTTCCTCTTTACTCCATTGACGAGAGAGGTTGCTGGTCAGACCGCCGAAGCAGTAGAATCGCCTTTAACTTCATTCTGTGAAGCAACTCGCGCTGGAGCATAGAACCCGCATGAAATCGTTCGCGCTTGGCCTTCTCATTACTTTCTGCGGCATGGGATACTCACAAATTCCTGCTCAGTCCGCGACCCATTTATCGAGAGGCGCACGGATTGCGCTGATCGGCGATTCGACGCAGACGAAAAATGCCGGCTATGGACTTGGCTTCTGCGCAAACCTGACGGAGAATGTGACCTGCATCAACGACGCGAAGGGCGGCGCCAGCACCAAGACCTATTACCAGGAAGGCTACTGGGCCAAGGCGCTGGCAGACAAGCCGGACTATATGTTGATCCAGTTTGGCCATAACGATGAGGAATCGAAGGGGCATCTGCCGCGCGAAACGAATCTCAAGACCGAGTATCCGGCGAATTTGAAGCGCTATGTGAGGGAGGCGCGCGCGCATGGAATTACGCCGATCCTGGTGACGCCGCTGACGCGCCGCTACTACGAGGCGGATGGAAAGATACACTCCGACTTGCTGGCGCACGCCGCGGCGATGAAAAAGGTGGCGAAGAAGATGCATGTGCCGCTGATTGATTTGCAGGCAGACAGCATTGCATACCTCAACACACTGAGCGAGGCGCAGGGACAGGCGCTGGGCCTCACCAAGAAGGACGCGGAAGGCAAGACCGTTCCGGACAAGACGCATCTGAACTACGAGGGTTCGTACGTATTTGGACGGATGGTCGCGGTGGATATGGGCAAGGCCGTGCCGATACTGGCGCAGTATGTGAGGCCGGTTGCCGCGCAATTACCGCCGGCGGGCGTGCGCAGCATGGAGATATTGCATGGCGCACCGGTGCGTATTCTGCTGACGGGCGATTCGACGGTGGCCCTAGGCGGAGGATGGGGAGCGGCCTTCTGCGGCATGATGACGCCCAACGTGGAATGCGTAAATCTTGCAAAAAACGGCCGCAGTTCCAAGAGCTACAACGATGAGGGACTTTGGAAGGAAGCGCTGAGCAAGCATCCGGATTACATACTGATTCAGTTTGGGCATAATGACATGCCCGGCAAAGGTCCGCTGCGCGAGACCGATCCGGATACGACATATGCTGCCAATATGCGGCGGTATATCGAGGAGGCGCGAGGCATCGGGGCACAGCCGGTGATTGTGACCTCGCTTTCGCGGCGCACATATAAGGATGGCAAGCTGGTTCAGGATTTGAAGGCATACGCCGATGCGGCAAGACGCGTGGCTATGGAGGAAGAAGTACCGCTGATCGATTTGAACGCGCGGAGCGTGAAGCTGCTGGAAACCATGACGCAGGAACAGGCCGACCAGTTTGATGCGGCGGTGCATCCGGACGCGCGCGACAAAGGCCCGGACCGAACGCATTTGAACGCGGCGGGGGCGGCGGTATTCGGACGCATGGTGGCGGATGGGCTGGCGAGAGTCTGCGTGGAACTGGGTCCTGACGTGATTGGCGCGCCGCCGGCAATTTGAGCGACGGCGTGGGCAGGACGCGCTAAGGCTTGGTCTGGCTCGCAGGCTTGCGCGGAATCTGCTGAAGAATCCAGCGAACCAGTTCTTTGCCGGCGGCGAAGTTGTCGTACTCAGCGGGGAGCTTGCGGCCGTCGGTATATTCGTTGTAGAGCCAGGGATCGACCGTGGCAAAAACAATACCCTTGCCGTATTTTGCAGTAGCCATGAGAATATCTCCGCGATCGCGAAGCAGCTCGACGGCTGGGGAGTTCACCGAGATGGTGCAGATCTCCTTCATGTACGCGGTGTGAGAATCGCGGAAGATGGGTCCGCCGCCCTGAATCGGAACCTTGCCCATCTCGAATTTGTTGCCGTCCACCTGGTTGCGCAGCACGCTGTTGTAGTGGATGCCGAATTTTTCAGAGAGCAGATTGAGATGCTCGATATCCGCGGAGCCCGAATCGTTCTCCATGATCATCAGCACGCCTCCGGCCTTGACCCAGTTGGCAATCTGTGCGGCGTCCTCCGGCCGCATGTAATGTGGATGGGGATTTTTCACCGGGATATCGGGAGAGACGATGATGTAGACCTGCGCCTGACGAAGCGCCGCGAGCGTGGGCGCGGTGTAGAGGGTGCTGGTTTCAGCGCCGAAGTTGTTGAAGATGTGGCCCAGGAAAGAGTAGCCGCTATTGCTCAGGTCGGACCACTTGTAGTGGAAGTAAACCTGCTGGCCGGTTGAGTCTGGCCGCTTCTGGCTGTTGTACCACGCATCCAGCAAAACCGTTTTACCGCGGCCCAGCGTGGCATTGTCGACGTTTTCCATCTCAGCGCTGGCCAGTAAAAACGCTCCCACTCCCTTGGGATCGTTGGTGACGATCTTCTCGCCGATGTAATAAGCGTAGCTTCCGTCGCGGTAAGGATCGCCACCGAGGCCCGCGCCCTTCACCGTTCCGGTGAGCGAGACGTCATCGCCGGGACCGGACTGGATGAAATGGCTCAGGATGCCTTGGTATCCGCGCTCGGCATTGACAAGATAACGCAGGGGAAGATAGCCCTGGCGCACACCGCGGGCCAGCGCGTATACAAAAATGCAGGAGGCGGAAGATTCAGGGAAATTGCCCTTCGCAGCGGCTTTGTCGAGCACCTGAAACCAGAGGCCGGATTTTTTGTCCTGGAAGCGGGCTATGGCTTCGGCATCGCGCACGAGCAGGGCAATCAACTGCTGGCGACCGGGATCGTCTTGGGGATAGTATGCGAGGGTGTCGACGAGCGCCATCATCTGCCAGCCCATGGCGCGGGCCCAGAATTGCGAAGAGAGGCCGGTCTGCTTATCGGCCCAGCGCTCCTGCCTGGATTCATCCCAGCCGTGGTAGAGCAGGCCGGTCTTGGGGTCGCGGGTGTGCTGGTCGAGCAGCACAAATTGATGCGTGATATCGCTGAAGGCCTCCGGATGGTGGAATGTGGAGGCGTATTCGGCATAGAACGGTTCGGCCATGTAAAGGCCATCGAGCCACATCTGATTGGGATATTTTTGCTTGTGCCAGAAGCCGCCGGAGGAGGTGCGGGGCTGATGCATCAGCTGGTCATAGAGCAGCGTGGCGGCCTTGGCGTAACGCTTGTCCTGCGTGACCCCATAGAGCATCAGAATCTGGCGGCCCATGAGGATGCTGTCCAGCTGGTTTTCCTCCGGCTTATATGTGGAGATGGAGCCGTCAGGGCCGACAAACTGATCGACGGAGCTTTTGATGTAGTTGAAGTAGCGCGGATCGGCAGTGTTGAACCAGAGGGCGTCCATGCCCTGAAGCAGCGTGCCTAACTCGTAATTCCAAGTCCAATGCGCTCCGGGGAGAGCAAAGCGTCCATCGGGCCAGCGTGTGATGGCGGCGTTGGCGGCGCGTTCGGACCAGGGGCGCTGCTGGGCGAGCGCGGCAGAGGACAGGCAGCCCGCGGTTGCGGCGAAAGCGATGAAAAAAGCTAGGAAACGGAAGTATTTCATTGGGACTCCGGGTGCTCTGCGCTCCACTGGGCAAAGCGTTCGAGAGCGCGCTGCGAATCGGCGCTGTACCAACTGTAGCCAAGACGGCGTTCGCGTGACAACTCACTGACATTGTCGTGAATGGATTTGTCGCGGTCGCCAAAGACGGGAATGTCGGCGCCGGTTTGATAGTAGCGCGCCCAAATAGGCCCCGCGCCGGGAGTAGGGATAAGGCCGGAGGGATCCGGCCATCGTTGCCAGCGCTGGCCGTAGATAGCTGTTTTTTTGAACCAAGCTGCCGCGGCGCGGATGGATTTTTGCTCGGCCGCGGTAGGATGGGGCAGATCGTTCATTAGCAGCAGGAGAAGGGAAGCGCTTTCCGGCGCGCACTGAGCGGGCGGCTCGTAGTTGCGGCCAGAAACGGGCTTGAAGGTTAAGGCATCTGCCTGCTGCGACCAGACGGTGAGCGTATCATTGGCGACAATCTGCGTGGCCAGGATGCACTGGATTCCGCGCGCGAAGCTGGAAGCTGCGCGCCGGCGAATGTTCCTGGGGATGAAGGAAAACTCGTTTTTTGCCTCCGAAGCATGATGCATCAGATCGACAGCCTGGGTCATGGCGTCGTCGTTGTAGGTGATGGCGTCGTGATAGCCGCCTTCGAGAGGCCAGACCTGCGGCCATCCGCCGTTGGGAAACTGCGCGGCGAAGAGATAATTCATACCGCGCAGGAAGGCCGCGCGATAGGCGGAATCATCTTTAGGACCAACGGCCGTAATGACCTTGGCGAGAAAGTTCATCTGGGTGGTGGTGGCGTCGTTGTCGATGGTGCCGACGTAATTCCAATCCGGCTCGAGCGGGGTATCGAAGTCGCCGGGGGAAGGAAAACGGGAGAGATTGTTGGGCGTGAAGGCCTCGCCGGGGCGGCGCGGGTCCTTGCTCATGTTCAGGTTTTTGCCCCAGCCGCCGGCAGGGGTCTGGAAGGAGACGATGACGCCGGCGATGTGGCGCGCTTCGGGGCTCGAATACCAGGCTGAGTCACGGTCGAGCGGGATGGAGCGGGCGGAAAAGCCATGCGGCGGTTCGACTGGCTTGTCGATTCTGGCGTGCTTCAACTCGGCTTGAAAGAAGTCCTTGTCCGCCTGACGTTGACGCTGGGAGTGATCCAGGTAGGCGATCCAGGCGCGCTGATCCTTGGGCGGCAAGTGCGCGATGCGTTCGCGAGTGAGCGGCTCGATGGGAGGGTTTACGCCGATGGTGGCAGCGGCTGCTGATGCTCCGGCAAAGATAAGCAGGGCGAGGGATTGCAAAGACTTCAATTTGAACGCATATCGGTTCATCAGGAAGGATGTCTCCGAAACCGGGGCAGGGAATTCGTGAGTCTGAACAGGTGCTGATGCGCGA
Source organism: Occallatibacter sp. (assembly GCA_052145195.1). Lineage (GTDB taxonomy): Bacteria > Acidobacteriota > Terriglobia > Terriglobales > Acidobacteriaceae > Telmatobacter. Next base: position 47,625 of record JBKQPC010000013.1, read on the forward strand.
TTGAATACAAAAAGAGGCTGCCGATTAAGGCAGCCCCTTCTGTGTAGATGCAAGGGTTAGAGGCTAGAACTCGATACGAGCCGAGAACTGAGCGGCCTTGCGGTTGGCGGTTGCACTCGAGGTGACCTGTCCGAAGCTGGCATTGCCAACCACGGTGCTGGCAACACCGAAGAGGGTGTGGTTGGTTACGTTGTACCACTCAGCGCGGAAGTTCAATTTGGTGGCCGGCGTGATGTGCAGCGGGAAGGTGCGCACCATGGCCAGGTCGAGCTGGTAGTTGCCGGGGCCAATAAGGTTGTAGGGAGCGGTGCGCGGCGCATCGCCAAAGGTGTAAGGAGCCGCAGGGCCACCCGCCAGACCGAGCACCGACTCCTGATTGCCTGAAGCTGTACCGACTGTGACTCCAGGTAAATTGGCCACTGGCGAGATGAACGGACCCGTATAACTTATTGACGGGGGTGCGCTGGTCGGAGTTCCGATGATCGCGCCAGCTACGCTGGGAACGATGTAACTGATGGTGGTGTAGTTGGTGGTGGTTGCGCCCTTTCCCCAGCGCCCATTCTGTCGCGCTGACTGCCCGACAAAGTTCGGATTCATTGTGGGCGCACAGGAGCTCGAGCTCTGAACTAAGGAGGGATTGGTTTGGCAAGCCGATGCTGTAATGGCCAGCGGCGAGCCGGTGTACTGCTGATAGATCCCGGAGAATTTGAAGCCGCCGAGGATAGCACGCTCATAGGCATTGGTATTGAGAACTGTCTTGCCCAGTGGCCAGTCCCAAACCGTGGTCGCGACAAAGTGCAGCTTCTGGTTGGAGGTGGAGACGGTGCGCTCGATTTTGTCCACCGGATAGGAAAGGGCAGGGTGATTGGCGATGGTACCGGCGGGAATTGCGTACCCGGAGCGGAAGGTACCGCCGTCGTCAATGACACGTGAATAGGCGAAGTTGGTGTTGACGGTCAAACCATGCCAGGCGCGCATATTCAACATGGCTTGCAGAGAATGGTAGTTGGAATTGCCGACATACCCGAAGGAGTCAGAGGGCGACTCGAAGGGGTAGGGCTTTAAGAACTGACCCAACGACTGTTTCACGGTGGCATTGGCGAATTGAGACAAAGCCGCAGAGTTGCAGGCAAAGCCATCTGTCGTTACGACACCGGAGCAATCGGTGGCGACGGTAGTACTGGTGTCGCTGAGTGCCGATCCCAGGACCAGATACTTGGGATCGAGCTGGTTGGACTGGACTCCGCGTGCCGTATAGCTATCCAATTGCAGGAAGTGACCCTCGGAACCGACATAGGTGAGAGTAGCCGCCAGCGCACTGGTTAGCTGGCGCTGGAGTCCCAAGCTCCAGTTGATGTATTCGGGAGCGCGTCCGCCGAGATAGGGGTCGTCATAATTGGAGCCCGAAGGCGCAGCCGTATAAGTGGTCGGACTTCCGCTGATGGTATTGGTGGTGTAGCCGGTGCCATATTGGGGTCCCGAGTCCCTGCCAGCCGGAGGCGTGTAGGAGTTAACAGCGCCCGTGTATTGAGATGGGACGACCGCAGAAGTCGTCAGTTTCGTCAGTCCCGTCATGGTGGTGAAATCGTTGGTCGACGAGAAAGAGGGCGAGGCTGCGAAGCCCAGCGTTCCCAGAGTAGAGGTCAAGCCGCCTACCGCGTCGCTATGGGTAAACATGACGCCCCAGCTGGAGCGGATGACGGTTTTGGGATTGAGTTGATAGGCGAGGCCAATGCGCGGCCCGAAGTTCCGGTAATAGTTCTTGACGGGCGAGTTGCAGTTGCATGTACCTGGGGTGATTCCCAAGTAATTCAGCGCGCCATTGATGCCGGTTACCGGGTTGGCGAGATTGGGATCGAAGTAGCTGGCTTCATCCTTAACTTCCCTGACTGAGGGGAAGAAATCGTAGCGCAGGCCGAGGTCGAGAGTCAGCTTAGAGTTGACCTTCCAGTTGTCCTGGACATAGGGCGAGATAGGGATAAAGCGCGCTCCGTAGCCCGGATGCGCCGAATAATCCGTAAGGCTGCCCTTGTCGATTTGTCCCAGCAGGAAGCTGGCGTAGGACATACCGGTGCCGCTCGCGACGGTATAGCTGGAAGTACTGGTTGATGCGATGCCCGCGGTCTCCGTGACCGCGGTAGCCAGGGTCAACGGGGTTGTACCGCCGGTGGCGCTGTAGGTGTTGTAGAGCAACCATGCCATCTGTCCACCAAAGGTGAAGGAGTGCTTGCCGACGGTCCACTGCAGGTTATCAAGCGCCGTATAGTTTTCCGCGAGGGTCACGTTGGCAGTAGTGCCGCCCCAGTTTGTCTGGGCATTGGTGCCGGCGAAGGTGGTGATGGGGAAGGTCTGCTGCGCCTGACCGACGGGCAGATTGGACAGTCCCATGGTTGTAGCAGCATACGCCGGCGCCTGGTCGGGATTAAAGGTAGGACCGTTGTAGCGGGCATAGCCCCACTTAGCCTGGTTGATGAGGTGCGGGGTGAAGATGTGGGTCTCTTCAATGATCCCCACGGCGGTCTTGGGCGCGTATGTCTGACCGTAGTTGAAGGGAACCGGCCCAACGTTGCGTCCGGCCGTGGTTTGACCGACAGGATTGGAACTGGCCTGACGTCCATCGGCAAAAATAAAGGTGATGGTGTCTGATGAAGTGGGCAGGAAGTCGATGCGGTCGGTGGTGGACCAGTTGATGAGCCCCGTGGCGTTGGGGGCTATGTAGTTGTTTTGCAGAGCCGAGGAGATGCCCGACGTGGGCAGCAACGCCTGCATGTTTAATGCAAAGGCGGACATTTGGGAAGCTGGGATAATATTCGCCCCTAAGCCAGTGCTGCCGACGCCACCTAGAACAGGAGCGCCACCTGGTCCAGTGCCAGAAGTGGGAGCACCGTAGCCGTACTGATACCGGCAGGGAAAATGGTTGGCGGCTCCACCGGTAGTAGCGGCGTTATGCGCAGTGCAGGAGGTCTGTGTCGACGGGTCGTAGATGGGCTGATTGCCCGCAGCGCTGAAATCGCCGCCCGCCTGGCCTAAACCAGTCGTACCGCCGCTGATGGTGGGGAAGGTCATGGGCGTGGGCGTGGCGCTGGTATAGCGGAAGCCGTTGTAGTTGCCGTAGTAGAAGACCTTTTCCTTCCACTTGCCGAGCGGGACGAGCGGACCGCTGAGGTTGATGCCGTACTCGTTGCTGTGCTCGACCGGCTTGATGGCAACGCCTAAAACCGGATTGATGGCCTTGCCCCAGAAGCCCCAGGTATCGAGAGCGGTATTGCGGATGAACTCATAGACGGAACCGTGCTGCTTGGCGCCGCCTTGCTTGACGGTGTAGTTCATGACGCCCTGGCCTTCATAGACGGCCCCGTAGCCTGTGGTCATGACCTGGAACTGGTCGATGGCGTCGACCGACATGGCGGTCCACACATAGCGGGGATCGCCATTGCCTCCGGCGCGCACAAACACAACGCCGTCTACGTATACAGCGGAGACAGCGCCGCGGCTGCCGGAGCCGTTGACGACACCAACGTTGGTGGTGGCGTTACCATTGGTTTCATTGCCCTGCACGCCAGGCATAAGGTAGACGAAGTCGGTGGCGCGCCGCTGATCGGGAGAGCCATAGGAACCCATTTCGATGGGCAGTTCCGAATACACTTCGTTTTCCATGGTGGAGCCGAGCGAAGCATTGCTGGTTTCCAGCTGGGGCAGCGCGGTGGTGACAGTAATCTCGATACTGGAGCCGCCAACCGTGAGGACAGGGTTATATGTTTGGGATTCCATGGCATTGACATGGATGCCCTTGTGCGTGAGTTTTTCAAAGCCCGAGGCGCTTACGGTCACGGTATAAATGCCGGGATCCAGGTTGGGGAAGTTGTAGTCTCCCGCGCTGGTAGTGGTGGTCTTGGCAGTGATGCCGGTGGCCTCGTTTGTGGCGTTAACGGCAGCGCCAGGAATCACAGCCCCGGTTGCATCCGAAACCGTGCCGGTAATCGTGCCTTTACCTGTCATCTGCGCATTGGCGCAGACGGTCGTCAATATAGCGATGACCAGAAGCAGCAGCCATCCCCACCTGGAGCAGCGCAGGAAGCCGTTCATCAGGCCCCTCGATGTCCCACTGATTTCTTCAACAGCCATCCTTCTCATTCAAGCCTCCATAAAATTGCTAACTTGTTGTTACGGTATACGGATCCTACAAATCCTATGCCCGGCATATTAGCCGACAGAGGTCAGACCACTTTTAAAGCAAACCTAGTTTCCGGCATAATATATGTATCTGTCAAGCGAGAAATGCTGGCGGGGAAGAATTTCCTGTAAATATCTGTATAATGAGCAATTTGTGTGGCATGGTGAAAAATTAAGTATTATAAAAGGGCCAGATTTTAACCGGCAATTCACCGATAAAAAGCATGAGGCGTGTTTTGTTCAGTCATTGCCAATTGGCCCATGTCACTTGTCATCCTGACGGTGCGGCCCCCGCGCCTTTAAGCGCATGAAGGGTGTAGAGAATAGCGGAAGAAGCCTGAATCTGCGAGAGCAGAGATGAGTTACGGGTTTGATGCGACCCAGCCTGCACAGTAACTTCAACGAAGGGAGGCTGGGGACGGGACTAATCGGGGCTGCAGGGGGCGACCTGGATTGTCAGGAAGGCAGGAACCTGGATGCGCATTGAGGCTCATAGGGCTTTTTTTGCTTTGGCTGCATGATTTGCGTTGCGGTGTTCCATGCCTTGCGCAGTTCGAGCCATGCGCAGGTGTTGCTCCATAAGTTTTCGCGCTTCAATGGGGTCGCGCTCGCGAATGGCGCGATAAATTTTGCGGTGCATCTCCGCGGATTCACGCAGATCAGTGGAGCGATTGACAGTTTTGCTGCGCTTGTCATAGAGCGCCGAAGTGATGGTTTCCATCAGCGCGGCCAAAATAGGATTTCCGGAAGCCTGGGAGAGGATGCGGTGAAAGAGCACGTCGTGGATGAGGAATTCGGGGGGATTGTCAACGGAAGCAAAGATCTCGGTGACCTCTTCTGCGAGCGCGGTATGATGTTCATCTTTGCTGCGTTCAGCAGCCAGAGCGGCAAGATGGCTTTCGAGAATCAAGCGCACTTCGAACATTTGCCATGATTTAAAGCCGTGCAGCACGCCCATCAGGTTGAAGGATGCCTTGCCGAATTCAGCCGGGCCGTCGGCGACGAAGGTACCGACCCCGTGGCGTACCTTCATGACCCCCATGGCTGCCAGGTAGCCGATCCCAGTGCGCAGGCTGGCGCGGCTGATCTTCAAGGAACGCGCAAATTCGCGCTCCGGAGGAATCTTGTCGCCCATTTGCAGCGTGCCATTCTCGATAAGAGAGCGAATGTGGTTGACCACATGCATGGTCCGCTGCGTATCCGGCAAATCCTGTTTCTTCCGCGGCATATAGGGCTGATACCTTGTTGCATAGCGAAATTGGAGGATGAAACGAGATTAACACTGATTGGCTGGCTGAATCGAAGGAAATCATCCGCCGTGCCGATTATTGGAAAGATGTGTATACTGTGGTCTGACCTCTGTGGTGGTCAAAACTCAGCGGATAAATGAAGGGCGAAGATCAGTCATGCTAAACCACGAAGATCGTTTGCTTCCCGCCGATCCGGCAACCCGCAAAATCGCCAAAGCACTGTACGCGCAGGTTCGCAGCTTGCCCATCGTCAGCCCTCACGGGCATACGCAGGCGGGCTGGTTCGCCAGGAACGAAGCTTTTCCCGACCCGGCAAAGCTGTTCGTGCAACCCGATCACTATGTATTCCGGATGCTGTACAGCCAGGGTATTTCTCTCGAAGACCTGGAGATTGGCCATGCGGAGCTCAAGGACGCACGCAAGGTCTGGCGCATTTTCGCCAGCCACTACTATTTATTTCGCGGAACCCCGACGCGCATATGGCTGGATTACTCTTTTCGGGAACTTTTTGGCATGGAGGAGCGTCTATCGGCGAAGACCGCCGACCTGTACTTCGACACCATAGCAGAGAAACTGAAGACCCCGGAGTTTTTGCCTCGCGCGCTTTATGAGCGATTCAATATCGAGGTGCTGACCACCACGGATTCTCCTATTGACTCGCTGGACGATCACAAGGCGATTCGCGCATCGGGATGGAAAGCGAGGATCGTGCCTGCCTTCCGGCCCGACCCGGTGGTTGATCCGGAGTATGCCAGATTCTCACAGTCGATTATCAAGCTGGGCGAGCAAACAGGCGAAGATACCTCTAGCTGGAAAGGCTACCTGAACGCACTTCGTAAGGCGCGCCAGCGCTTCAAGGAGCTGGGCTGCACCTCGACCGACCATGGGCATTTGACGGCAGAGACTGCCGACCTGCCTTTGGCCGAAGCCAATGAATTGTTCAATAAGGTATTCACTGGCAAGGCCGATAAGCGCGAGCAGGTGCTCTTTCAGGCGCAGATGCTGACGGAGATGGCGCAGATGAGCCTGGAAGACGGGCTTGTGATGCAGATTCACCCTGGCTCCGTACGCAACCATAACCGGAAGGTTTACGAGAAATATGGACGCGACGTGGGCGGCGACATCCCCCATGCGACCAATTACGTGGACGCGCTGCGGCCACTACTGGATCGCTTCGGCAACGAGAGCAAGCTGACGATCATTCTTTTCACGCTGGACGAGGCGACCTATAGCCGCGAATTGGCTCCGCTTGCCGGTCACTATCCCTGCCTGCGTCTGGGGCCGGCATGGTGGTTCAATGACAGCCCCGAGGGCATGATGCGTTTCCGCCAGCAAGTGACCGAAACAGCGGGCTTCTACAACACGGTGGGATTCAATGACGACACGCGAGCCTTTCTTTCCATTCCCGCGCGTCACGATGTGGCGCGGCGCATCGATTGCGCCTTCCTGGCCCGACTGGTCGCTGAACACCGGCTGGACGAAGATGAAGCATATGAAGTAGCGTACGAACTGACCTACGGGCTGGTGAAGAAGGCGTATAAGCTGTAAGGGCAAGACCTGGGGGAGAGTGTGGGAGCAGACAGGCAACAGGGAGTAGTGACATCTGCTGGCGCGCGGATAGGAAATGTGCGCTGGACGATCTGCGCCATGCTCTTCGCCGCCACCACGATCAACTATATGGACCGGCAGGTGCTGGGGCTTCTGAAGCCCACCCTGATGCTCGGCGCGGCCCAAGGCGGAATTGGCCTGACCGAAGAGAGCTTCGGGACTGTAGTAGCATTCTTTACTTTTTTCTATGCGCTCGGTCAGCTGGGCGCGGGACGGTTCGTCGACAAGGTGGGCACACGCATCGGCTACATGGTCATCATGGCCGTCTGGAGCATCTCGGCGATGAGCCACGCACTGGTCAACTCAGTATTTCAGCTCGGCATTGCGCGCTCCTTTCTGGGGTTAGGCGAATCCGGCAACTTTCCCGCCGCCAACAAAGCCAACGCCGAGTGGTTTCCGCAGAAGGAGCGCTCCTTCTCCTTCGGCATCTTCAACTGCGGGGCAAATGTTGGCGTGATCCTGGCCACGCTCCTGGTGCCCATCGCGGTTCACTACTTTGGCTGGCACTCTGCTTTTCTGATCACCGGATTCTTTTCGGCCTCATGGATTCTGTTGTGGTTCTTCAAATATCACAAGCCCGCCGAACATCCCACGCTGTCCGCCGCCGAACTGGCCTACATCAACCAGGATCCCCCGGAAAAGCCCGGCCCATCCATTCCATGGGTCAAGTTGTTTGGTTACCGGCAGACCTGGGCGTATGCCATCCCCAAGTTTCTTACCGATCCGATCTGGTGGTTCTATCTCTACTGGCTGCCGGGTTACTTCAGCGATAGATTTCATCTGAGCCTTGCAGGTTTGGGGTTGCCGATTCTGATTGTTTATAACGCGTCGGCTATTGGCAGCATTTATGGCGGCTACCTGCCCGCGACTTTCATTCGTATTGGCCTATCGGCAACACGCGCGAGGATAGCGGCCATGCTTCTGTGCGCGTGCCTGGTTGTTCCCATATTTTTTATCAACAATCTTCAAGTGGACAACTTTGGGAAGTGGTGCGCAATTGGACTGTTGAGCCTGGCGGCCGCGGCGCACCAAGGCTGGTCGGCGAACCTGTTCACTACGGCATCCGATATGTTTCCACGCAGCGCGGTGGGATCTGCTACCGGTATCGGCACCATGACCGGAGCCCTTGGCGGCGTGCTCATTGCGAAATTGGCTGGTCACGTACTGCAAATTACGGGCAGCTATTCGTTCCTGTTCATCATCGCCGCCAGTGTTTATCTCATCTCGCTGCTCATCAACGTTGTGCTCGCTCCGGGATTGAAGAGGGTGGATTTAACCGCATGAGTCTTTACTGCTCAATTGGAAGCGTTGACACCGACCTGACTCCCCAGCAGTTGAACGATCTGCTGGTAGAGGGTTTGGCCAAGCTCGGGGCACGCAACAAAGTGCTGGCGGTCCCGCCCGATCAAACCCGCGCGCACTCCCGCGCCGGCGAACTGACGCGCTATGCATGGAAGCATTATGACGAGCGGATGAAGGCGGTTCTGCCCGCGCTGGGAACCCATGTGGCGATGAATCCCGAGCGGGTCGCGGCGATGTTCGGAGAAATGCCGTTCGATCTCTTCAAGGTGCATAACTGGCGCACGGACATCGAGACCCTGGGTGAGGTTCCGGCGGAGTTTGTCAGAGAGCAATCGGAAGGCAAGCTGAGTTATACGTGGCCTGCACAGGTCAACAAGCTGATTTCGCGGGGCGGCTTCGATCTGATTCTCTCCATCGGGCAGGTGGTGCCGCATGAAGTGATCGGCATGGCCAACTACAACAAGAACATTCTGGTGGGCACGGGAGGCCGCGACGGCATCAATCGCAGTCATTATCTGGGCGCTGTTTACGGCATGGAGCGGATCATGGGCCGCGCCGCCAATCCTGTGCGCAACATGCTCAATTATGCCGCCGAACATTTTCTTAAAAATCTGCCCATCGTTTATGTGCAGACGGTGGTGAGCCGCAGGGCGGATGGCGGGCTGGCGGTGCGCGGACTTTATATCGGCGACGATACGGAGTGCTTTAACCTGGCCGCGGAACTGAGCCTGAAGGTGAACTTTGAGATGCTCGACGAGCCGATCAAGAAGGCTGTGGTTTATCTCGATCCCGAAGAGTTCCACTCCACCTGGCTGGGCAACAAGGCCATCTATCGCACGCGCATGGCGCTGGCCGATGGCGCTGAGTTAATCGTGCTGGCGCCGGCCGTGAAAGAATTCGGCGAAGACAAGACCATCGACACATTGATTCGCAAATACGGCTATCGCGGCACTCCGGCAACGCTCAAGGCGGTGGAAGCTAATGCCGATCTGGCCAACGATCTGAGCGCGGCGGCTCACCTGATCCACGGCTCGTCGGAAGGGCGATTCAAGATAACGTGGTGCCCCGGTCATCTCAGCAAGGAAGAGGTCGAGGGTGTGGGCTTCGGGTATGGAGATTTACACGCAATGCTCAAGCACTACGACCCGAGCAAGCTCTCGCTGGGCGTAAATATGAACGATGGTGAAGAGATTTTCTTCATCTCCAACCCAGGGCTGGGGCTGTGGGCGCACCGCAGCCGCTTTTAATTCGGAGGGAATGTGGAAAAGAAAAAACTGATTCTTCCGAAGTATTCCGTGGGAACCGGAGACCGGTTCGCGCACCAGGCCAAGGCACAGTTGCAGGCCTGCATCAAGGCTCTTGAGGCCGGCGTGGAAGTGGTTCCGGTGTGGAACAAATCGAACCGGGAGCATATCATCATCGGTTCCGAACCGGCCTCGACACGCGCTGCGGCTGATGCCGCCGTGAAGGCGCTGGGATGGAAGCTGCCCTACTTTTGCGACGCCGACCACATTACGCTCGAGACCGTTGGCCGGTTTCTTGACGCATGCGATTTTTATACGCACGACGTGGCCGACTATATCGGCCAACCTGCGCCGGAAGCTGACATCGATCACTTTGTCGGCAAGCATAAAGGATTGCTGGGACACATTCAGCTTGAAGGAGTGGGCGACAGCTTCAAGATTACGACGGAGATTCTGCGCCAGTCCGCGCGGAAGTATCTGACCGCCGTGAAGAAGGCCGGCGAGATCTATCGCGCCATTGTGGCCGCCAAGGGGGAAGGGAACTTCATTGCCGAAGTCTCGATGGACGAGACCGACAGCGCGCAGAGTCCCGTTGAGCTGTTGATTATTCTGGCGGCCATCAGCGATGAAGGCATACCCGTGCAGACCATCGCGCCCAAGTTCAGCGGCCGCTTCAACAAGGGCGTGGATTATGTGGGAGACGTGGCGCAATTCGAGCGGGAGTTTGCGCTTGACGTAGCGGCCATCGCCTACGCGGTCAAACAATTTGACCTGCCGGAAAATCTCAAGCTGAGTGTACACTCCGGGAGCGACAAGTTCTCCATCTATCCCGCGATTCACGCGACGATAAAGAAATTTGACGTTGGCGTTCACCTGAAGACCGCGGGAACCACGTGGCTGGAGGAATTGATTGGATTGGCTGAAGCCGGGGGCGAGGGACTCAAGCTGGCCAAGGAGATTTACGCCAAGGCTTTCGCTAACCGCGAGGAATTGTGCGCGCCCTACGCAACGGTCATCGATATCGACACGGCCAAGTTGCCGTCACCCGCAGAAGTCAATGACTGGACTTCAGAGCAGTACATCTCGGCCTTGCGCCATGTGCGAGGAGCGGCGGCTTATAACAGCAGCCTGCGCCAGTTGCTGCATGTGGGCTTCAAGGTAGCGGCCAAGATGGGGCGCCGTTATCTGGACTTGCTCGAGGCAAACGAAACCGTAATCGCGAAAAACGTGACCGAGAATCTATACGACCGGCACATCGCTCCTGTTTTTCTGGGGCGAAGCGCATGAAAAACAGCTTTGAATTATTTTTGATTTGGACGAACTGACGAAATCGAAAGGGAGTGCGAAATGGGGAAAAAGGAAGCCGCAGGCAGTGAACAGAAGCAGGGGTGCGGGCAATGCGTCTTCGATCTGGCAGAACTGACGAAGATGTACGACTTCAGCGGGAAGACGGTGGCCATCACGGGCGGCTCCGGAGTTCTGGGCGGCGAAATTGTTTGCGCACTGGTCGGATGTGGCGCAAATGTGGCGTCATTGGACGTCAATATCGAGGCCAGCAAGGCGCTGGTGGAGCGCATGGGAGAGCGCGGAAAGCAGATTTCACTTTTCAAGTGCGACGTGCTCGATCGCGAGAATATTTTTCAAACTGCTCAAGAGGTGGTGAGCCGCCTGGGCAAGCTGGATTGTTTGATCAACGGAGCGGGCGGCAATAAGCCTCAGGCCACGACCAGCGCGGAATTGAAATTCTTCGATCTGCCACCCGACGCGGTGCGCTGGGTCTTCGATCTGAATATCATGGGAACGATTCTTCCCTCGCAGGCATTTGGAAGGATCATGGCAGATCAGGGGCACGGCAACATTCTTAATATATCGTCTATGAACGCCTTCCGGCCGCTGACGCGGATTCCCGCCTACTCGGCGGCAAAAGCCGCGGTGAGCAACTTTACGCAATGGCTGGCCGTGCATATGGCGCAGGAATACTCGCCGAAGATACGCGTGAACGCCATCGCTCCGGGCTTTTTCCTCACCAACCAAAACCGTTTTCTGCTGACCGACAAGGATACAGGCGAATGGACCGCGCGCGGCAAAACAATTGTGGGACACACGCCGATGGGACGCCTTGGCGAGCCCAAGGATCTTCTGGGGTGCGTGCTTTGGCTGCTGTCGCCCGCCGCGGATTTCGTGACCGGCGTGGTGATTCCGATCGATGGCGGATTTTCCGCGTTCAGCGGCGTATAGACTAGCGAGTTCCGCAAGATAAAACGGAGGGGCTGCGCCAGATGGCGCAGCCCCTTGCGTATGGAGCGAATTCACTTTAGTGCAATGTAACGTTGGCACCGGCCTGATTCATAATCGTCTCGCCGGTTTCGGCCTGTACCTTAAGGTGCTTGCCGGCCACTTCCGCATAGGCAATTATCAGGCCGGTTTTAGCGCTGATCTTCACATGGCGCAAAACCACGCCGGAGATGGGCGCTTCGGGCAAGCCCACAATCGCTCCCGCCATGGTGCTCCCCGTGGCTGTCACATTTTCCAGAACGATATCGTGGAAGCGCGGAGTCAGCCGGGTGACGGGTTGCGCGGTTTCCGTATCAGGCGGAAGGATTTTGGGATAGTACTCGCTTATCACCAGAGCGTTCTTCACATCCTTCATCGTAATGTCGCGAAAGAGCAGATGGCTGACATCGTTGCCGCGGTCGCGATTGGCTTTGACGCGAATGCCGTTGTCCGTGCCCTCGAAGTGAATGCGCTCGGCGCGGATGTTCTGCGCTCCACCGGCAATCTCGCTGCCGATGGAGAGGCCGTGGCCGTGCAAGAAAGTGCAATCAGTAATGGTAATGTTGCGGCTGGGATCGTCCGGACCGGGAGAATTGATGGGACCAGACTTGATGGCGATGTTGTCGTCGCCCACATCGGCAAAGACATGGTCGATGACCACATTGGACGAGGAGAAGGGATCGATGGCGTCGGTGTTGGGAGAGTGGGCAGGCGCCAGAACCTTGATGTTGCGAATGACGACATCGTCCGAATAATACGGAACCAATTGCCACATGGGCGAGTTCTGAATGGTGACTCCCTCGACGCGGACGTGTTTGCAATGATCGAAGATAATGAGCTTGGGCCGCGGATGGCCCGAGCCAAGAACGCCGTGATCCCTTATGCTGCGCGCCTCCTGCCACCAGCTCTCTCCATTGCCGTCAATCACGCCCTCGCCGGTGATGGCGACGTTCACGGCATTGGTGGCGCTGACCAGCGGCTGCAGGTCGGGCAGATGAAACATGGTCATGGGAGGGTAGTCCGCGTGGTCAGGGGAGCCAAGCAGCGTGGCGCCTTTGTCCAGTTGCAGATTGATATTGCTCTTTAGCACGATGGGAGCGCTCAGATAAGTGCCGGCAATCAGGCGGACCGTGCCGCCGCCTAGCTGCTGGCAGGCATCAATCGCCGCCTGAATTGCGGCTGTATCTTTGCTGACCCCGTCGCCCTTGGCGCCATAGGCGCGCGGGTTGCAGGCAGAGGATGAATCGAGCGCATATGCCGAAATGGCCGTGGATGCAGCCGCTAAAGTGAGCAACAACAAACAATACTTGAAGGAAAATCTACACCGAATCATTCCGACTCCTCGCGTACCGGTTGATTCTGACAATAGCATACGCCATACAGTCGTGGGGTGATAAGTTGACATGATAAGGCTGAAGCCGATTACCAGGTACGTGCCAAGGTGATAGAACGGAGAGATAGGCATGGCGAAGAAGAGAGTTGATTTGCTTGCGGGCATTGCGGTTGTGCTGGTTCTGGCAAGCGGGCTGGCCGCAACCGCGCAAACGGCAGATCAGGCGTGGTTGCGCTACGATGGCACGCACAGCCGAATCATCATTCCTATCAAGGTGCGCGCTCTGGGGAGTGGCGCTCTGGAGAAATCCGGTGTACAGGAACTGCAACGTAGCCTGTCATCCATCTCCGACGTGAGGCTGACGATGCGCGCGAGGCAAATTATCGGCGGGGAAACCGTCATAGGTACGGTGGAGGAAGTGCGCAGGGCCTTCCCGAAGCTGCCCGTTCCCACCGATCTGGAACCCGAGGGTTATTGGATTTATTGGAGCGGCGCCAGCAACAATAAAACCTTGATTGTCGCGGGTGCTGATCAGCCTGGCGTCCTCTACGGCGTCTTCGCACTGCTCCGCATTCCCGCCAGTGTCAATCTCCATGACCATCCACTGCGCGAGCATCCTGCTATGCCTATTCGCTGGGTCGACGAGTGGGACAATCCAGACGGGACGATTGAGCGCGGTTACGCCGGTCGGTCGATATTTTTTGAGGGCGGCAATGTTCGCGAGGATCTGACGCCGGTGGGCGAGTATGCGCGGCTGCTGGCCTCGGTGGGCATCAACGGTTGCAACATTAACAACGTCAATGCCGCTACACAGCTCATCGATTCAGAACACCTTAAGCAGGTAGCACGCATAGCTGACACGATGCGTCCCTGGGGAGTGCGCCTAGCGATGAGCGTGGCCCTTGCCAGCCCGCAGAAGATTGGCGGCCTGACGACTTACGATCCTGCCGAACCTGCGGTCAAAGCCTGGTGGTCGGCCAAGGTCAACGAAATATACGCACTTATCCCCGATTTCGCTGGCTTCACCGTGAAGGCCGACTCTGAAGGTCAGCCCGGCCCCACAAGCTACGGCCGCACGCCCGCCGACGCCGCCAACACGCTGGCCGCCGCGCTCGCGCCACACGGCGGCGTGGTCCTCTATCGCGCCTTTGTCTATAACCACCACCTCAACTGGCTCGATCCGAAGGCCGACCGCGCGCGCGCGGCGTTTGACGTCTTCCATCCGCTCGACGGCGCCTTCGCACCCAATGTTGTGATTCAAACCAAGGAAGGACCGATTGATTTTCAGGCACAGGAGCCGGTCTCGCCGCTCTTCGCCGGGCTTCACCAGACGAGTCAGGCGATGGAGATTCAGGTGACGCAAGAGTACACCGGCCAGCAGCGCCACCTGGTCTATCTCGCGCCCATGTGGAAATGGGTTCTCGATTTTGACCTGCGCGCCGACGGAAGAAATACTCTGTTGAAAGAGATCATCGCGGGGAAGAGCTTTCATCGGCCACTGGGAGGCATGGTCGCCGTCGCCGGAGTGGGTCGCGACGGCTGGCTCGGCTCGCCGCTGGCTATGGCCAACCTCTACGCGTTCGGGCGGCTGGCGTGGAATCCCAATCTCACCGCGGACGAGATCGCCGCCGAGTGGACGAGGCAGAGCATCAGCAACAATCCCGCCGTGGTTGGTACGGTGACAACGATGCTGATGCAATCGTGGCCTGCTTATGTGAACTACACTGGGCCGCTGGGGATGCAGACCCTCACCGACATCACCGGCAGCCATTACGGCCCCAATATCGAGGCAAGCGAGAATAATGGCTGGGGCCAGTGGCACCGAGCCGACCACCTGGGCGTGGGCATGGATCGCAGCGTGAATACCGGCACCGGCTTTGCGGGGCAGTATCTGCCTGAAGTAGCGCGCGTTTATGAATCGCCGGAAACCACCCCCGACAATCTGCTGCTCTTCTTTCATCATGTGCCCTACACGCACAAACTGCATACGGGCAAAACTGTCGTCCAGTACATCTACGACAGCCACTACGAGGGCGCGGCGCAGGCCGCGGGGCTGGCGGACGAGTGGGCCTCACTCAAGGGGCGCATCGATCCAGCACTCTACGAAAACGTACGCGCAAGGCTGGAATATCAGGCGGGGCACGCCATCGTGTGGCGCGACGCGATTGTGCAGTATTTTTTGAAATTGAGCGGAATCCCCGATGAGAAAGGGCGCGCCGGACACTATTCCGGACGCATGGAAGCCGAAGACGCGCGGCTCAGTGGATACAAGGTGATCGACGTGACGCCGTGGGAGGATGCGTCCGGGGGCAAAGCGGTGAGCTGTGCGGAGATAAACTGCACGGCCGAATGGACCTGGAACGGAGAAGAAGGCATGTACAACATCGCCGTGCAGTACTTCGATCTGCAAGGCGGCATCGCGAAGTTCAGGCTCCTGCTCAGTGGACAGCCTATTGAATCCTGGCTCGCCGATGCCACGCTGCCCTCACGCCGCCCTAATGGTGACAACTCTACCCGCCATACCGTCCGCGGCATTGAACTCAAGCATGGGGACCTGCTGCGCGTGGAAGGAACTCCGGATAAAGACGATCTCGCCGCGCTCGATTACATCGAGGTTGCGCCCGTGGCCTCTGCCCAGTAAAACTGGCCAAAAACACGCTAACCCTAGTAGAGTTTCTAGCGAGCGCTCATTTCCTGAAGCAGGCATTTCGAATGCCCGGTTCGCCGAAAATGCAGGGAGGATGGGCAGACCCTGGGAGGAAATCCGCTCATGCCGTTTCGCCGCTGGCTTTCTGTTGCCGCTATCATTTTTGCTTTCTTCGCCCTCTATGCCTCCGCGCAACAGGACGCCTGGCTGGACACCAAACTCTCTACGGCGGAGCGCGCGCACGATCTGGTTGGCCGCATGACGCTGGATGAAAAGGTTTCCCAGCTTGAAGACTGGGCCACGGCGATTCCCCGCCTCGGGATTCCCGACTACCAGACCTGGAACGAGGCGCTGCACGGCGTGGCCCGCGCGGGCTACTCGACCGTCTTTCCCCAGGCCATCGGAATGGCCGCCACCTGGGATACTGGCATAGTCAACGAGATGGGAAAAACCATCTCCACCGAGGGCCGCGCGAAGTATAACCAGGCGCAGAGAGAAGGCAACCACCGCATTTTTTATGGGCTGACCTTCTGGTCGCCTAACATCAACATCTTTCGCGATCCACGCTGGGGGCGCGGCCAGGAAACCTACGGCGAAGACCCGTTCCTCACCAGCAAGATAGGCGTGGCGTTTGTGACTGGCGTGCAGGGCGACGACCTGAACCATCTGCGCGCAGTGGCTACCAGCAAGCACTTTGCCGTGCACAGCGGCCCCGAGACGCTGCGCCACGGTTTTAACGTCAACCCCTCGCCGCGCGATCTGGAAGAGACTTACCTGCCCGCCTTTCGCGCTACCGTTGTCGAAGGCCACGTGCAATCGGTGATGTGCGCCTACAGCTCCATCGACGATTGGCCTGCTTGCACCAACAAAATGCTGCTCAAGGAGCATCTGCGCGAGGCCTGGGGCTTCAAAGGTTTCGTCGTCTCCGACTGCGGCGCCATCGTGGATGTAAATCAGGGCCACAAGAAGACCGCGGACATCACCCACGCGGCTGCCATGGCGCTCGAAGCGGGCACCGATCTATCGTGCAGTATCTGGACACCCGGCTTCAACACGCTCGGCGATGCGGTCCGCCAGGGGCTGGCCAGCGAAGAGCTGGTCACCCATGCAGTGGAGCAACTCTACACCGCGCGCTTTCAGCTCGGGCTCTTTGACCCGCAAGGATCGGATTGGCGTGATCGAGTTCCTTACTCCGAGGTCGCGTCGCCCGGGCATCGCCGGATAGCGCTGAAGGCGGCAGAAGAGAGCATCGTCCTGCTGAAAAATCGTGGAGTTCTTCCGTTGAAGAGCGCGCCCGGCCACATTGCGGTTATCGGCCCGACGGCAGATTTACTGCCGTCCATACTGGGCAACTACGTCGGAACGCCGGTCAATCCGGTCACGCCGTTGGATGGGATTCTCGAGCAGTTTCGCACCACGCTGATTCACTATGCGCAGGGCTCGACGCTGGCGGAGGGAGTTGGCGTGCCAGTGCCGAGAACAGCCTTTAGCCTCAATAAAGGCCTGAAAACAGAAATCTTTGCTACTCCCGACTGGACTGGCCGTCCCGTCGCCGTCGTTACGCAGCCGAATCTACAAGCCGATTGGGAGAATGCGTTGCCGGCGCCACAGTTGGTGACGCATAACTACTCCGTGCGCTGGAGCGGCAAGATCACCGTACCCGCCGCCGGCCACTACGTCTTCACCCTCGAAGCGGGAGACAGCTTCCCCTACTCGCCGGTCGAAAACTACCGCTTTGTCCTCGACGGCAAAGTGCTCGGCGAGGGCAGTCTGCGCCAGGGCTACGATATTTCTGTAATGGGCAAATTCCAGATTATTCCCGGCGGCTCACCGGCTGCTCCGCCGGTGGAGCAATTCCCCAAGGTACCGTCTATCGCGGTGGATTTTACCGATACCAAGCCGCATGATTTTCGCCTGGAGTACTCCCACGCCGGGGACCAGTCCGGCGGCGGAGTCACCCTCAAGTGGAATGCGCCCGCCCAGGCGCAACTCGACGAAGCCGTGGCCCGCGCCAGGGAGTCCGATGTGGTGATTGCGTTTGTGGGCCTCTCGCCGCAGCTTGAAGGCGAGGAGATGCGCATCAAGATTGACGGTTTCGAAGGCGGCGACCGCACCAGCATCGACCTGCCCGCGCCCCAACAAAAACTCCTGGAAGCCGTAGCCGCTACGGGCAAGCCGCTGGTCGTTGTCGTGCAGAGCGGCAGTGCCGTGGCGCTCAACTGGGCCAACCAACACGCCGATGCCATTCTCGAAGCGTGGTATCCCGGCGTTGCCGGCGGCGAGGCCATTGCGCGCACCCTCACTGGTCTGAACAACCCAGCTGGCCGTCTGCCGGTGACATTCTATGCGTCGCTCGACGGACTGCCTGCCTTCACGGATTACGCACTTCACGACACAACGGGGGCTCGCACCTATCGCTATTTCGCCGGCAAGCCATTGTGGGGCTTCGGCTACGGCCTCAGCTACTCAAGTTTCAAATACGGCCCGATTAAACTTTCCGCTGAGTCATTCAAGGCCGGCGACCCCATTACAGCGACCGTAACGGTTACCAATACGGGCGCTGTCGCTGGAGACGAGGTGGTCGAAGCCTATCTCAAGACCCCACAACCCGATGGCCCGATTCACTCCCTAGTGAGCTTTCAGCGGGTACACCTCGCCGCGGGAGTAAGCCGCGAAGTCAGCCTCACCCTCGATCCGCGCTCGATGTCGAGCGTAGACGATCAGGGTATACGCTCCATTTTGCCCGGCAAATACACTCTGAGCCTGGGCGGCGCCCAACCCCAGGACACGGAAGCCAAATCCGCTGCCGTTTTCACCATCACCGGCTCGTTGAAATTGCCAGAATAGTCGTCAATTTGTTAGGGATTGTTCGTTCATCGAAGTTATTGATTGGGCTTCCTGTGTCTGGCCTTAACAGATCGCCCATCGGGCGTAGGGTCGCGTTAAATGCTATATTTTCTGGGATGGGCTTGGGGTCGTAGAATAATTTCTCAACCCTGGGAGCGTATTGGTTTTCAGCGGAAAACTGCCAGAGCACACCGCGTGGATAGGATATCATTCATGAGTCGAATAATGCGCGGGAAAGGGAGATGCTAACCTACTCGAGACGATGATGAAAAATGCTTATGAAGTTAGGAAACCCGATTTGAATCTGAGCCCGCTGACCGGGATGACCAGGAAGCACTACATCGAATGCGCCAAGTATGTGCTCGAACGGGCATTCCGGCATGTGAAGTCACTTGACTCGCCAATCGTGTTTCCGAAGGTGCCGGGTAAGTCGTATCCCCAGCCGGGTGCGCCGGAGTGGCGCCATCGCTCCAACGAGTTCGAGGCGCTGGAGAGGACCTTCAATCTGGCTGCCCCGCTGATCCACGTGGATCCCGAGGTCAGTATCGGCGACATCAAGCTGCGCGATTATTACGCCACTCAGTTTTACAATGCAATGACGCCGGGTCACGTGAACAGCTTGCCCATGCCTGAGGAGCTGCCGGACGCTATCTATCAGTTCACGTGCGAGTTCGGTGGCCTGGCGAAGACGCTGTTGCTGATGCCCGATGTTCTGTGGCCGTACCTGACGGAAAAGCAGCGCGATGAAATGGCCGTCACCATCTCCAAGTGGGCGCATCACCGCACGACGCAGAACAATTGGCGGGTATTCAACATCTGCGCGCTCTCGTTCCTCAAGAAAAACGGATATGACATCGACGACGATCTGCTGAAAAGCCACCTCGAGTGGGTGGCATCGTATCACGCGGGCAACGGCTGGTATCTGGAACAGAGCTACAACTATTACACCATCAGCCTCTTTGTCGTTTACGGCACGATTTGGAGCCGTGCCTTCGGCCGCGAGCATTATCCTGAAATCGCCGGCGTGCTCGAAAACAGTTTCAAGGAACTTTTCAAAACATATACCAGCTTCTTCGGCCGGAACGGCTTTATCAACATGTGGGCCAGAAGCATCTGTTACCGCCTGTGGATTTCGGGCGGCTTCCCGGTGTCGTTTCTGCTCGCCTCGGAAGCGCCGCTCGATCCCGGCTGGGCGAGGCGGCTCTGTTCCGGATCGATTCTGCAATTTACGGGGCGGGAAGATTTTTACGAGAACGACATTCCCAGCCTCGGCTTTTACCCCCACCGGGAATTCGCGATTCAAAACTACAGTTGTTCGGCTAGCCCATTCATCATGTTTCTGCCGTTCATCAGCCTGGCGCTGCCGGAAGATTCTCCCTTCTGGACCGCGAAAGAGAATGATGGAATGTGGGAAGGATTAGGGAAGCGCTCGAAACGGACCGTGCTCGAAATGCCGGGCATCGTTCTGGTCAACCACGGCAGCAGCGGCGCTTCCGAGATCGTCTCCGGCAAGGTGTACGACGACGATCACAACTACTCCAAGCTGGTGTTCAACACGCATTTCCCCTGGGAAGACCATAACCCCAGCGGCGGCACGTCCCAGGAGTATAGTTTCCGCAGCCTGGATCCTCGCGATCTGAGGGGAGTGGACATCAATTTCTACCTCACAGGGCGCGCGGTCGATAACGCCGCGGCGAAGAGCGCCGCCTACTCAACCTCGCAGAGCATACTTTTCAACGGCGTGCGCGACGGCGTGCTCTATCGCCAATTGATCTTGCGGAAACCTCCGAATAATGGAGTTGGATACATCATCGATATCGCGGAGATCACGGTTCCTGGAGGCGTCATCCGCGTCGACCGCTGCCGGCTGGCCTTTGAGCATGAGCTCACGCTCGGCCATTTCGGCCTGCCGCATTTCGGCGGCAAGAAAGCCGAGTTGCAGGCTTTCGAGGACGCGAAGAAGAAGGGAATCATGGCTTCGATTCCGGGAAGATCGGTGGCGATGATCGCTTACAACGGCTGGGACACAATTCAGAGCCAGGTTCACAGCGGCTTCAATGCTGAAACAGAAGAGAGCACTGTGTTGTACGTCCATCGCAAACGCACCGCCAAGAACCCGGCGATGGAATTGATGATTACGGCGATGCTGCACAAGACCGATGACTCCCCATGGACGCCGGAAGAATTGGATGTGGTGAAGGATATCCAGATCACGGAGGTAACTTCTTCTGGTTCCGTGTTGGGCGCGGAGATCACGCTGGCAGATAACACGACTCATAAGGTCGACTATAAGAATATCGACGGACTTAAAAGCTGCTGATACAGTAGGGGAAGTCTATGGGTTGTCCCTTGGAGAGCCAGTAAGTAGGGAAAGCAGCGGACGCGCTTACACAATGAGAGCGAAGCAGGACCGAGAAGGAGAAATGATGATTACGCGAAGAGATTTGCTGGTCGCGCTGATCGCCATCGCCGGCACAGCCGGGGTTATGGCTGTTGCCGACCAGACTCCGGTGATGGGCTCGGCGGTTTTCGATTCGAATTCGATTGCAGTTAAGCCGACAGAGGTTGGCTCGGTGCGCTCGTTCTTCAAGGCGCGCACGGCAACACTGGACGAACTGGAGATGCACGTGACGACGCTGCTTCCGGGCAAGGCTTCGCATCCTCCGCACCGGCATCCGAATGAGGAGCTGATCATCGTGATGCAGGGAACGGTGGAAACCCTGTCGAATGGCGAGTGGAAGCGGGTGGGGCCGGGTTCGGTGATCTTCAACGCCTCGAACCAGCTGCACGGGATGAGAAACGTGGGCGCCGGCGAGGCAATTTATCACGTCATCAACTGGAGAACCGCAGCCACTCCGGAGGCGCATCAACCATGAGCCTGGACTCCGATACAAGGAAAGGATTCGAAATCATGCAAATTGAGACGATTGGCAGGCGGAAGTTTCTAAAGACCGCTGGAGCAGTGAGCATGTTATCAACATTGCCGGAGGCGGCATTTGGGTTGCACGCGGGTGGTGGGCATATTGCGCATGAGGTTGCCGCGCCCGGAGCCGATGAGGACACGATGCCGAAACACTCCATCAAGTTTGCCCTGATCGGCCTCGACCATGGCCACATAATGGGCATCACGGCAGCAGTGATTCGCGGCGGCGGGGAGTTGGTCGCGTTCTATTCAACGCTTCCCAGGGAGACTGCCGGTTTTCAGAAAATCTATCCGCAGGCGCGGTTGGCGAAGAGCGAGGAGGAGATACTGAATGATCCTTCTATCCAGCTTGTAGCCAGCGCGTCCATCCCCAACTTACGCGCGCCGCTCGGCATCCGCGTCATGAAGCATGGCAAGGACTTTCTCAGCGACAAGCCGGCCATCACAACACTGGAGCAACTGGCCGAGGTGCGCAAAGTTTCTGCCGCGACCGGCAAGATGTTCGCCATTATGTACTCCGAACGGTTGGAGGTGCGCGCCGCCGTCGAGGCCGGTTATCTGGTCAAGGCCGGGGCAATCGGCAAGGTGGTGCAGACGATCAATATTGCGCCCCACCAGGTGAACGCTCCCAGCCGCCCCGATTGGTTTTGGGATCCGGTTCAGTATGGCGGCATCCTGTGCGACATCGGATCGCATCAGGCGGACCAGTTTGTCTACTACACCGGTTCGACGACGGCTGCCGTGACGGCGTCGCAGATCGCCAATGTGAATCATCCCGAGCATCCGGAGTTTCAGGATTTCGGCGACATGATGCTGCAGGGCAACGGCGGCGCGGGATATGTGCGTGTGGATTGGTTTACTCCGGATGGCCTGGGCGTGTGGGGCGATGGGCGGCTGTTCATTTTGGGGACCGAAGGGTATATCGAACTGCGAAAGTATCTCGATATCGCCGGACGGCCGGGCAGCAACCATCTGTTTATCGTGGACAAGAAGCAGACCCGCTACATGGATTGCAGCAATGTGGTGCTGCCCTTTGGGCCTCAGTTTGTTGCAGATATCGTAAACCGCACCCACATGGCGCAAGATCAGCAGCAGGCGCTGTTGGCTGCGGAGCTGGTGCTGAAGGCGCAGAAGAACGCTAAACGGCTCAGTTTTACTGCGTAGGCCGATGCAGGAAGGGACACACTGAAGTTCGAGCAGGAGAACTATGAGAGCCATCAACACGAATACGGAGTTTCCGCGCAGGACGTTTCTGAAAATGTCGGCGGGCGCGATTGCGGCGGCGGGTTTTCCGGAGATTGTGCCTGAGAGCGTGATGGGACAGAAAGCTCCCAGCAACCGCATAAACATCGGAGCGATTGGGGTGGGCCGCATCTCCCGCGGCCACGACCTGCCGGGAATCTGGAAATATGATCAGGCGCGCATTGTGGCGGTGTGCGATCTTGACTCGAAGCGGGTGGAAGCGGGCAGGGAACTGGTTAACGGCTACTATGCCGCGAAGGAAGGCAAAGGGTACTACGGCGTAACCGGCTATCATGATTACCACGAGCTACTGGCCAACAAGGACATTGATGCGGTAGTAATCAGCACTCCCGACCATCAGCACGCGATTTTGGCGGTGGATGCTGTGCGCGCCGGCAAGGACGTATACCTGCAGAAGCCGGCATCGCTGACTATTGCCGAGGGACGCGCAATGAGCAATGCGGTGATGGTGTCTGGGCAGATTCTGCAGATTGGATCGCAACAACGGTCGTGGAAGCAATTTCACCGGGCTTGCGAGTTGGTGCGCAATGGCCGCATCGGGACGATCAAACATGTGGAAATAGGATTGCCGGGCGACCCCAGCGGGCCGGACGCGCCGCCCATGCCGGTTCCTCCCAACCTAGATTACGACGCATGGCTGGGGTCCACGCCCGAGGTCTATTACACCGAGATGCGCGTGCATCCGCAGCAGGGTTTTGACCGCCCCGGCTGGCTGCGCTGCGAGCAGTTTGGTGCCGGCATGATCACTGGCTGGGGCGCGCATCATGTGGACACGGCTCACTGGGGCATGAATATGGAATATACCGGACCGGTGGAGATATGGGGCACGGCGGAGTTTCCGAAACATGGATTATGGAATGTTCATGGCAAGTTCCTGACCCATGGTCTCTATGCCAACGGCGTCACCATGGACATCAGCGGAGATTTTCCCAATGGCATCAAGTTCTACGGCAGCGAGGGATGGATTTTTGTGACTAGGGATGTTGAAGTTACCACCAGTGATCCGAGTGGCAAGCCGCAAACACTGCAACCGCTGATGGCGAGCGACGCGAAGATACTGGAGAGCGTGATCGGGGCCGATGAAGTTCATCTGTATCAAAGTGATGACCAGCATGGCAACTGGCTGGAATGCATACGCAGCCGAAAGGCTCCCACAGCGCCGGCCGAGATTGGACACCGCGCGTGCTCCACTTGCCTGCTGCATCATATTGCCATGAAGACGGGGCGCAGATTGCACTGGGACCCGGTTAGAGAGCGTTTTCACAATGATGATGAGGCGAATAGCATGTTGTCCCGTCCGCAGCGTTTTCCGTATGTAATGAGCCAGTAGAAGCTGGCGAAAAAGCGGATGGACAACCTGCTATTCTGAAATGCAGATTATTTGACATGCGGAGTCAACCGGCAAGAATGAAATCAACCTCGCTGTCGTCACCTACAACTCGCGGAATCAAGCGCATCGACCTGGCCTATGTTCAGTTGGCGACCAGCGAAAGCGCGCGCGATATCAATCGTGATGTGGTTCTGGAGATTATCCGATCCCAGCAGCCAGTATCCCGAGCGGACCTTGCACGGGCTTCCGGATTGCAGCCCAGCACGGTCTCCGCGATTGTGGAGCAGTTGATCGCCGAAAAATGGGTCAAGGAGGGCGCCATTGAGCGGCGGCCTCGCGGCAGGCATCCCACGCTGCTTGCGCTCAACGACGGGTTGGTGATTCTGACAGCCGATATCCGGCCCAAGCAGGCTATTGTCGCGCTACTCGATCTGAACGGGCGATTTCTCGCGCGCGAAGTTGTGCCTCTTGCCTCGGAGCCGGAGAGCACCATCGGCAAAATTATCGCCTGTATGAAGGCCATGCGCGCGGGCCACACTAATCGCTCCTTTGAAGGAATCGGCATTAGTATGCCCGGCCGCGTTGATTCGGTGACGCAACGTCTTATTCTCGCTCCCAATCTGAAGTGGGGCAGCTACGACATAAAAAGCGACATCGAAAAGGAGATGCAGCTGCAGGTGGAGCTGACCAACGCCGCTAATGCCTGCCTGCTTGCGGAGCTATGGTCAGGCAAGCTGGACGGCATCCGCAATGCCGTATTGATCACGGTTTCGGAGGGGGTTGGCGGAGCCATTCTGGCTAATGGGCAGATTGTCACCAGCCGCAGCGGCCTGGCCGGCGAGTTTGGCCACAGTCCCATTGATCCTACCGGACCCCTGTGCGGCTGCGGACAACACGGATGCTGGGAGGTCTTTGCGTCTTCCAGTGCGGCGCTTCGGTACTACGCGGAGATATGCCCGGAGAAGGCGCAAGTCAATATTCATGAACTGCTCCACTTGGCCGAAGAAGAAGATCCTGCTGCCATAGCAGCCCTGACGCGGCAGGCCAGCTTTCTGGGCCGCGGCCTGCGGCTTGTAACTGCAGCTCTCTCCCCGGAAGTGATTCTGATTGCAGGCGACATTACCACCTCCTGGACTCGCTTCGGCCCCACCATACAAGCCGAATTGGAAGCCACCATGCTGGCCGGGGATGCGCCGCAGTTGGGAATCACCAGCGACGGTGAATTCGCCAGGCTGCGAGGCGCCGCGGCGGTTGTCCTGCAGCGCCATTCGGGCTATCAGCGTTCAGGGTCAAAATCAAGCAGAGCCAAAACTCCAAATCCAACCAGCACTTAACGCGGCATAGAGCACTTTATTTTGATTACAAAGAATAGACGCGGGGCAATTCGTCCTCTGAAGTTTGCCGCAAATCGCATGCTTGGAAGCGTGAATTGTCAAGCAGGACGCAGGCATGTGTTACTCTGTCGGCTATGGTATATGGCAGAGGCAAGCGCCTTGCAAGCTTTGCGGCGGCCAACGATTTGGCATATTGTTTGACAAGAACTTAATATCGTGAGCTAGTATCCAGAGTTGCACGAGGTAAAGACAGGCCATGACCGACCAGCAATGGAAGATGCTCGTCGCTGTTGTTCGCGGAGACGAAACCATCCATCCTCTCCCGACAGCATTCATCATCGATAGTCCCTGGCTGCCGAATTGGGCAGGCCACACGATCCTGGATTATTTCACCAGCGAAAGTATCTTTCTCGAAGATAATTTCAAGGCCATTCGCACCTTCCCGGAAGCGATATTTCTGCCGGGTTTCTGGTCCGAATACGGGATGTGCACGGAACCCTCTGCTTTTGGCTCAGTCTCCATCTGGGGCGAGAACGAATTCCCCTTCGCCAGGAAAGTTCTGCATTCTCCGTCCGAGGTCGAGCGTCTGGAAAGGCCTGATCCGCGCAAACACGGCTTGCTGCCCTTGGTGATCAAGCGGCTCCAGCACTTGCAGCCGGAGATCGAAAAGGCCGGCCATAAAATCCGTTTCGCGGTGGCCCGCGGCCCACTCAATATCGCTTCATTCCTGATGGGAACGTCAGAGTTTTTGGAGGCTCTGAAGACAGAACCGGAGCTGATGCATCGCCTGCTCACCATGGTCACGGACTTTTTAGTGGACTGGATCGCGGTTCAGCGCGAAGCATTCCCATCGATTGACGGCATCTTTTTGCTCGACGATATAGTTGGATTTGTAAGCCGCCGCGATTTCGAGACGTTTGGCCTGCCTTATTTGCAGCGCGCCTTCAACGCGGACGTGAGCGTAAAGTTCTTCCACAACGATGCGCCGTCGAAGGCCAGCGCGCCATTGCTGGGGGAGGCGGGAATCAATCTGCTCAACTTCGGCATTCAACATACGCTGGCTGAGATGAAAGCCTGGACGAACAACCAGATTGCGCTGATGGGAAACATTCCTCCGCGTGAAGTGCTGGCCGAAGGAACGCCGGCGGACGTGAAGCGCTCGGTCAGGGAGATGCTGAACACTATCGATGGCCGGTCACATTTGATTGTTTCGTGCGGTGGAGGAATGCCGCCTCATGCGCCCACGGAGAATATTAAGGCGTTGATATCGACGGTGTCCGAGGAGACGGGGTAGGCGGAGTCGAAAGGAAGGAGGGATCAGGCACCTACGGTAAGCATATAATTCCAAAAATCATAATCGCGAGGATCTTTTCTTTCATTCTTCTGCGATTCCATAGAGTTTCCCCTTCACCTGGATAAACTTTGGAACTCTTACAAAACATGGAGGATGCGGACCAAAAGTGTTTATATGCTAAGTATATCTTCGTATAAAACGGGTATTCGCCCTATTCAATAATTGAGAATTCCAAACCCGGCGTAAAATAAAATGATTTTATTCTTGACAATTTCACTAAATCGCTTTTATAGTTCGAGACGCCAAATAAACCGCTTTCGAAAGTGTATCCAATTATCAGGAATGGGCGGTTTTAGGCCAAAACGATCTCCATATCAAATGGAATCAAAGGATTATGGCGGATTCAGGGGTCAATCCCGGCGAGTAACTTCGCTGAGAGTGGCAGAAACAACGAAGACAATTCACAGTTTTCCGGAGGAAATCATGTCAGGAAGGCCAGATATGAATTATCGGTTTAAAGCAGGTGCGTTCAACATCCTGCTAGTGGTTACGCTTCTCGCGGTCTGTTTTGGAAGCATAACCGTCAATGCGCAAGTTCTCTATGGATCGCTGACGGGTACAGTCACCGACCCCAGTAACGCAGCGATTGCCGGAGCCAAGGTCGATGCGCTCGAAATACACAAGGGCATCCATCAGACAGCAATCACTGATAGCACCGGTTACTACCGCTTTTCCGAATTGCTACCTGGCGTTTGGAAGATTACGATTACCGCTCCGGGCTTCAATACGGCGGTAACCAACGACATCCAGGTGAATGCAAATTCGCCTGTTCGCGTGGATGAGAAGCTGACGATAGCCAAAGCCGAGGTATCCATTACAGTGAACGCTACGCCCCCTGAGTTGCAAACAGATCGCGCTGATGTGCATACGGACATCTCCCAGGTTGAGTTGCAGGAAATGCCTATGACCGGGTCGGAAGGAAAAAACTTTCAGGATCTCCTCCGAATCATTCCCGGAGCAACCATACCCGCGGAGAACAACTCCGCGGCCGGCAACCCAGCGCGAGCCATGACCGCCAATGTCAACGGCATGTCCTCTCAAGGCAACAACACCCGCATCGACGGCATTTTGGATGCTTATCCATGGCTGCCCAATAACGTGGCTTATGTTCCACCATCGGATTCCATCGAAACGGTCAATGTCGCCACGAACTCGTTTGATGCCGAACAGGGCAACGTCCTCGGTGCGGCCGTCAACGTTCAGACCAGAACCGGAACGAACAAATACCACGGCGATGCTCACGAGTTCCACACTGACGATCAACTGAAGAACCCCACCTACTTCCAGAATCCCGCCACATTCCACCGGCCCGTCATGATCTTCAATCAGTATGGCGGCGCGGTTGGCGGTCCGATTTTCAAGAACAAGCTGTTCTTCTTCGGCGATTATGAAAGGACGTGGCAAATCCAGGCGCCTTCAGGTGGCAACCCGCAGACAGTGCCCAACCTGGGTCTGGATTACGCAACGGCACATGCTGCCGGATACTTCGATTTCACGGGATTCCAGAATACGACCTATGGCCTCTATGATAAGGCCAGCACTACTGGAGGACTTAACCAAGTCGCCGGGCCGGCTCATATCTACGATCCACGCACGGGAAATGCAGCCGGCGCGAACCGCCAGATTATTTCCTGCGGAGGCATCCAGGATAGGATCTGTCTGAGTGACGTTGATCCGGCTGCATTGACCATGGCCAGTTTGATTCCCGACCCGACGCCGGGCTATGCAACTCTTGCCACCAACGATTATCTCGACAAGTACAAGGGGTCTTTCAAACGCGACAACTACGACGCCAAGATCAGTTTTGTTCCGTCGGAAAAGACCACAATGTTCGGGAAGTACAGCTTCTCCAATGGCGACATCTTCGATCCTCCGTCCCTGGGACCGGCGGAAGGAAATGCTACCAATGGCGGCCAGTTGGGCAATGCCTTCACCAAAATCTACGTCATCGGCTTTGGAGGCACGCATACCTTCACGCCAAACGTGCTGTTTGATGGCAACGTGGGCTTTACGCGCCAGCACCTGATGGCGGAGTCGACCGACATTGCGGCGGACGGCGCTTACGGACGGAACACGCTGCTGATTCCCGGCACCAACAATCCAGCCAGCCCCAACGATCAACTCTATTGGGGAATTCCGGCCTTCCAGTTCACCAACTTCACCAACCTGGGCAACCCGAATACCGGCAATCCCTTTGTCTTCCGTGACAACCAATATGTTGCCAACGGAAACCTTACCTGGGTCAAGGGTCATCACGAGTTCCGCGGGGGAGCTGAGTATGATCATGTCCAGATGAATCACTTCCAGCCGCAGGGCGCCGCCTTCCAGACCGCTCGTGGTTCGTTCAAGATGACTGGTACTGCGACCTCGCTGATCGGCACCAACAGCGGAGGATTTACCGACTCGCCAAACACGACCCAGTACAACTCTTACGCCGACTTTCTTTTGGGTTTGACGGATGAAACTGGTAGCGCGATTCAGGAAATCGATCCAATCTCGATTCGCTGGACGCAGTTCGCAGCCTACGTTCGCGACCAGTGGAAGGCTACGCCGAAGTTGAGCGTCACCTATGGCATTCGCTATGAGTTATATCCAGGTCCGTATAGCGATCACGGCAAAGGTTCCAGGCTCCTGGATCCGACAACGATGAATGTTCTCATCGGCGGATACGGCACAGTTCCCGAAAATGATGGGTTGAAAACTGGGTTTGGAATGTTCCTTCCCAGGCTCGGCATTGCTTACAAGGCGACCAATTCAACGGTTGTGCGCCTGGGCGCGGGAATGGAAGCGGACAGCAACAACTGGCGCTTTATGAGAAATGACTATCCGTCTGTAATCATCTCGGACAACACTCCGCAATCCAACGGCGGCTCCACCGCTTATAACCAGTACGCTCCAGCGGCCAGCCTTACCGGGAAGAATGGAGCCAATTCAACCTTTGTAGGCAATCCGTACACAGGTCTGCCCACCGGCATTATCAATCCCGCGCTGCCCTCACTCACAACGGGAGTGATCCCGATGGTTGCCGGAGTTAACACCGGAACGATTCAGAATCCGAGGTACCGCCGCGGCTACCTCTACTCCTACAACCTCACCGTAGAGCAGCAGTACAAGGGATTTGTCATCGATGCGGCCTACGTTGGCATGCGACAGATCCGTCCCTTGATTAACTTGAACATCAATCCTGGTCTGCCGGGCGCCGGTACAGCGGGTGCGGTACTGAACGCAAAATTTGCCACAGGGTCATCCTCTCTGCTGCCAGCCGGCAAATATTACGCAACCGGCATCGGTCAGATGACTCCGATGTTCCACAACTACTACGATTCGTTCCAAGGTAAAATCACCCGGCGCATCGGCCAGTCCTCGACCGTTGGTGTGATCTACACCAAGGGAAAAGTCATTGACTATGAAGACAACGAAGAGCTCAATGGCCTCTTGTGGAATTCTCCTCAGTTTTTCGCCCGGAACAAGGCCGTGGCGGGATACGATCGCAAGTACAATGGTGAAGCCTACTGGGTTTATGACCTTCCCTTCGGGAAGGGTCAGCGCTGGGCAAAGCAAGGACTTCCTTCAATGCTGGCGGGGGGCTGGACCCTTACCGGCGTGTTAAGCCGCCTGGGCGGAACACCTTTCACCGTTACCGACGGCAACTCAACCCGCCAGGGTAATTTGAACGCGCCCAACAACCAACTAACCCCCAATATCATCGGGCCGCTCGCTACGACCAAGAACAAGCCTAACAACTCAGCACATGCTTGCGCGCCCGGGAATCTTGCCTGCAGCTTCTTTGATATCACCTCGTTCGTTGCCGTGGACACAACCAATGTCAACCCAGTCTTAGGCACCGCCGGGCGTAACATCATGCGCGGACCCGGCTTCTTTGACGTGGATAGCTCTGTCTTCCGTAACTTCAAGGTTAGGTCGTATCTGACCTTCCAGTTTGAAGCCAACGTTTACGGACTGACCAACACGCCTCACTTCGGTAACCCATCCGCAGATATCAACAGCAGCACCTTCGGTATGGTCACTGGCGAGGCAAGCACCACCAACGCCTCATTAGGTGGCAGCCAGGGCGAGCGCATGTGGTTCTTCGGAGGAAAGTTCATCTTCTAATTTGTTCGCTTGTCGATTAGCTTCCACCCGCGCCGGGGTTTGAGAAAGCCTCCGGCGCGGTTTTTTTTAACTTAATTATTGATGCCGCGAAGGAGATTCTCACCTGACAGGAAAACTCATGGACCAGTTTGAAGCGAAGTGGCAGCTACGGCGAATCACGATGCGGCGCGTTGGGCGTTCGTCAGGGCTCGAATAAACTCCGGCGTGGAGCCACAGCAGCCGCCTAGAAACGCGGCGCCGGCATCGCGTATGGCCGTGTAATGCGAGGCGAAGAACTCCGCAGACGTGGCGTAGCGGATGGCTGTTCCCTCCATGGTGGGCAGGCCCGCGTTCGGCTTGATCCAGATGGGCAGATCGCAGGCCGCATGCAGCCTCCGGCAGATAGGCACAACCTGCTCCACGCCAACGCCACAATTTGCGCCGACCGCGTCTGCTCCCGCATTCACCATCGCCTCAGCCACAGACTCGGGCGTCGCGCCCATCATGGTGCGGTCCTTGTTCTTGCCGGAGTCGAATGCGAAGGAAACAATAACCGGCAGTTCAGTGCTCCGGGCCGCGTCCACTGCGAGGCGCGCCTCCTCGATGTCGCTCATGGTTTCCACCAGCAGCGCATCCGCGCCCGCCGCGGCGAGAGAACGAGCCTGAGCGGCAAAGGCCGCGGCGACTTGCTCGCTACTGATCTCGCCCGACAGCAGCATCTTGCCGGTAGGCCCGATGGAGGCAAAGACCAGCGCCTCGCCTGCAGCCTGGCGTGAGAGAGAGACACCGGCGCGATTGATGGCATCGAGATCGTCCTCTGAGAAGCCGTGCATGGCAATGGCATTGGCGCGAAAAGTGTTGGTGAGGATGACCTGGCTGCACGCTTCCACATAGGCGCGCGCTACCGCTACCACGTGCTCGGGATGGATCAGGTTCCAGGTGTCGGGCATGGCGCCGGGGGGCAGGCCGCGCGCCTGTAACTCCGTTCCCCAGGCGCCATCGGTGATCAGCAATCCGTCTGCCAGCCATGCACTCAAGCGGTTCATGCTATCCTCCGTTTATAAAACTCAGCATACCAAATTATTTAAAGTCTGCGACGCCACCGTGATTATCGTTGTAGGCTTGTCTTTGGAAAAGCGATGCAGCCGGCGAACTCATCCTGAAAGCTCGGGTCGGCGGCAAGACTCACATGCTCGATCCTGGGAAGCGCGGGCTCGCCAGTGGATAAAAGCAGCATCTTGGCTCCGCGCAGCGCCGTGTTGCCGCTGGCATGGATGCGTTCAATGGGCGCTTCAAGCAGACCGATGCCGATGGCGCTTTGGACCTGCACATAATTGCCGAATGCGCCGGCAAGATAAATATTCCTGAGGTTGACGGCGTTCGCGCCTAAGCGCTTTAGCAGCAGCAGGAAGCCAGAGGCGATGGCGGCCTTCGCCAGTTGTAGTTCGCGAATATCGGTCTGATAGAGAACGACCGGCGCTTTGACCGGAAAGAGTTTTGTGCCATTGGCTATGCGCCCGGACGGTAGAATCGCCCCGCTTTCCAGTCCTGCAGCAACCGCATCCACGAGGCCGCTGCCGCAGATGCCCCGAGCCTCCACGTCTCCGATTACGGTGGCGTGCTTCTCGCCGTTAGAGAAAGAGACGCGCGAGATGGCGCCCGTGGACGCTCTCATTCCCATACGGATGGAGCCGGCTTCAAAGGCCGGTCCCGCCGCCGTGGAAGCGCAAACAATGCCGTTGCAATTGCCGATAGCAATTTCGCCGTTTGTGCCCAGGTCGACCAAGGCAAGCAGATCGTCGCTGCGCGAGATGCCTGCGGCTAGAATTCCGGCAAGAATGTCCGATCCCACAAAACCGCCGAGGCAACGCTCAAAGCGAATGCCGCAGGCTTCAGGCAGCGGCCAGTCCAGCTCATGCGGCCGGAAAGACTGCGCGCCCAGATGGGGGGATTGGAACGGCGCGCGCGAAAGTGGTTCCACATCGAGCGAGCAAAACAGATGATGCATCACCGTGTTGCCGACCAGGACGACCTCGACTATCTCCTCTTCGCGTCCGCTGGCCAGCTTTGCGATCATCTTCCGCAGAGAGAGGCGCACGATGGTGGTCAGGTCAGATCCTTGTAACGCCACGCGAATCCTGCTCATTACATCCGACCCGAACGATGCCTGCGGATTGAGAGCAGTCTCGACACCGAGCACATTGCCCGTGGCTAAATCAATCATTTGCGCGGCAATGGTGGTTGTGCCCAGATCGACGGCAATTCCCAAGCCGGACTTGCCTGCGCCGTCGAGGCTGGAGTTGTCCGTGAGGACACCCATGCGCCATTGGCCGCACTCAAGAAGCAGCGGCGCATCCGCATGCGACTGGCAGGCGAGACGCCATCCATCGGCGAGTTCACTAGCAGAGAAGACCGAACGGTCAGGTTGTGTAATCGGAAGCGAGCCTTCAAGCACGCGCACACGGCAAGCGCCGCAGAGAGCTGTTCCTCCGCAAGGAAACTCGACGCCCAGCTCCGGCAGCGCCGATGCGAGCGCTGCGCCGCGCGGAACTTCCACCACCGCAGACGATGGCTCGAGTTGGATGCGAACCTTATCTCCGCTCATATCGCTTCCACGATGGATTCACCCAGCGAGCCTTGCACGGCCGCGCCGGGAGACACAAGCAGAAAATCCGCCGCATCCCACTCTCCATTGACAAGGCGCTCCAACAGCGCGAGTGAACCCGGAACTTCTTCAAAGCGCCACCCCTCCTTCTCCGCTTCGGCGCGAGCCTGAGCGCGAAAGGAATCCTCGGATTCGACCCCGGTGGAGATATAGGTCAGCCCGGAGTAATTACGACGTAAGGCGCAGAATTGCTCGAAGAGATAGTTTCCGTTCTCCTCTCCATACTCGGCGATCAGTTCCTCGCGGCTGCGCCGCTCGCCAATCTTGTTCTTTGCCGAGGCATAGGCTGGTTGGAGAGCCTGTCCCTGCGTTTGAAACTCAATCCAGCCGGGAGAGCGGAAATAAACGCCGGGATGGGCGTCGAAATATGCCTGATAACGATGGCGGTTGCCCATCAACAGGCCGATGCAGTCGTGAGCTCGCGGCAGAACGAGCCGCGTTTTTCTCGCGCGCAGGCCTTCGCTCCCCCTGCCGCAGAGCGCATATCCCAAAAGGATGGCGTCAAACCCGTCCACGTCCGCCGCATCGATCCGCTCCTGCAAGTGCGGGCGCATCGATGCGCCTAGATCATGCAAGCCCATCGTCAGTATCTCCAACTCGACCGAGTGCGGGGATCGGGAGATCGCGCTATTCATTTCTCGCGTGAGTACCTGGCAACAGATTGCTTTCAAGCGCATGGCTCACCCCGGGGAAATCTCCGATGCCGCTAGCCGTGATAAACAGCATGGCAAGATTTTCTAAGAAAGTCCAATGACGCGTCCAGTTTGGGTATCAAGGTCGATTTCGTAGAAGTTGGGACGAGTCGACAGACCGGGCATGGTGCTCATCTTGCCCAGAAGCGGATAAACAAACCCGGAGCCGGCGCTGACGTGAACGTCCATGATAGGCACGATAAAGCCCGTGGGCACACCCTTTAGTTCAGGGTCGTGGCTGAGGCTGTATTGGGTCTTGGCCATGCAAATTGGGAGTTTGTCGAATCCCTGCCGCGTGTAGATTTCGATCTTCTTCTCCGCTTCGGAAGAGTACTCGACGCCCGCGCCGCCGTAAAGTTCACGCACAATGCACTCGATCTTATCTTTGATCGAAGCCTCCACCGGGTAGAGGAAACGGAAGTTGTTCGGCTGGCTGCAAGCGTGAAGCACGGCCTCGGCGAGCACCTCGGCTCCGGCCCCTCCCTCGGACCAATTGTCCGCCGTGATCGCGTCCTCGGCGCCGGCTTGGCAAGCGATGCGGCGCACCAATGCAAGCTCGGCCTCAGTGTCGGTATTGAAGCGATTCACAGCCACCACCACCGGTACACCAAACTTGCGCACATTTTCGATGTGCTTTACTAGATTCCCACATCCCTTTTCCAGCAATTCGAGATTTTCCTCAGCGTAAGCGCTGGCAAAGGGCTTGCCAGCGACAATATTGGGACCGCCGCCCTGCATTTTCAAGGAGCGAATAGTGGCCACCAGCACGGCGCAGTTCGGAACCAGCCCACTTACGCGGCACTTAATGTTGCAGAACTTCTCAAAGCCCATCTCGGTACCGAATCCGGCCTCGGTAATCACAATGCCATCCCTGCCGACAAGCTTCAAGGCGATCATGTCGGCCAGAATGGAGGAATTGCCATGGGCGATGTTGCCGAACGGACCTGCATGCACAAATACCGGTGTACCCTCCAGCGTCTGCATAAGGGTAGGCATGATGGCGTCTTTCATCAGGACTGCCAGCGCGCCTCCCACGCCAAGATCGTCGGCGGTCACGGGGCGTTCCTGCCGGTCATTACCGATGACGATGCGTCCCAGGCGTTCACGCATATCCGCGAGGCTAATTGTCAAGGCAAGGACTGCCATGATCTCGCTAGCCACGGCAATGTCGAAACCCGTGGCGCGCGTCATGCCTTTTTCTTGCGGCCCCTGCCCAATAGTGATGTCGCGAAGCATGCGGTCGTTGGTGTCAGTTACGCGGCGCCAGGTAATGGTGTCGGGATCGATGTCGAGACGGGCGAAGCGGGAGCGTTCTTCTGAGGTGAGTTCGTTGGGGTCGTCTTTTTCGATGCCAAGCTTGCTCAAGCGGCGGCGCATGACCGGTGTGAATCTGCGAGAGCCGTTCTTTGAAGGCGGGCAGAGCCGGTCAAACAGTACATCGTCGTCTTTGATTTCGCGCTCGTGCAGGATGCGGGCGTCGATCGCCGCCGCCAGCAGATTATTGGCGGCTGTGATGGCATGAATGTCGCCAGTGAGGTGGAGGTTGAAATCTTCCATGGGGATGATCTGGCTGTAACCGCCGCCTGCCGCGCCCCCCTTAATTCCGAAGGTCGGCCCCATACTCGGCTGGCGCACGCAGGCAAAGACTTTCTTGCCCAGATGCGCCCCAAGCGCCTGGCTGAGGCCGACAGTCGTGGTCGTCTTTCCTTCTCCTAAAGGAGTGGGTGTGATTGCGGTCACTACCACGTACTTGCCGCTCGGAAGGCGCTTCAGGCGATTAAGGATCGAGAGACGGACCTTGGCCTTGTTATCTCCATACAGCTCCATTTCATGCGCGAGAATGCCGGCCTGATGTGCAACACGGCCAATGGGAATGGGAGATGCGGCTTGCGCGATATCAATGTCACTGGGAACAACGGTATTCTTTTGCTCCCGAATATGAAGAACTTCAGCAGGTTCGGTCGACGGCAATGTATCCGTAGGCACGCTCAATAACTCCGCAGCTATTTCAAGCTCCCTCAGCACAATACATGGAGATCAGGAGATGCTCACGAAAGAAGCTTAAAATGATTTCTTCATACTATATAATAAATACAGAAAAAATACTATGAAAATCATCTATAGTATATTCAGAAATAATATATATTATAAACAGACATACGCGCGGAGTACATGAATCTCTTTCCTACGGCCGGTCTCAGGATGGACGAGTCAAAAGTCGAACCGACGGAAGTCGCTCAATTCGGCAGGTACGAGTTTTCGCTTTACGACGCAAATACGTTCAGCGTCGCCTGGGAACTTGTTTCCGGACGAGGAGCCATCGAGAAGGCGCAGCTGGAGATGATCGACGCCGCGACTATAGCAGTAGCCAGCGGCCGGATTCACGCGTTAACCATCACAGACAATCCCGGCGGCAACCCCGCGATCTCAGCCGAGATGCTTGGCGTCGAGATCCGCAGCCTGGGTATTGAGCCGCTCGTTCATCTGACCTGTAAAGACAAAAATCGCAACCAGTTGGAAAGTTTGCTCAATGGAATGGAGCGGGCGGATGTACGCAATCTACTCGTAATGAGCGGCGATTACCCCAAGGCCGGGTATGGTGGCGCCCCTAAGCCGGTCTTCGACCTGGACCCGATCACTCTGCTAGGTCTTATCTCCGAACTCAATAAGGGAAGAGAAGTTCCGAAGCTGGGAGGCAAGACGACGCTCAAGTCGACGAGATTCTTCGCTGGAGTGGCGGCAAGCCCTTTCAAAGCGCTGGAAGCAGAGCAAATGGGTCAATACTACAAACTGAGGAAGAAGCTTACTGCGGGAGCGAGGTTTGTAGTTTCTCAGTTGGGCTTTGACGCGCGCAAGATTCACGAACTGTTCCAGGTAATGCAGCTGCTTGGTTTTGGGAATATACCCGTGGTAGGCAATATCTACCTGCTACCTTTGGGCACTGCAAAGCTGATGAATCGTAACGGCTTGCCTGGATGTGTGGTTCCTGACAAACTGCTGAGGAGTGTGCAGGCGGAAGCGGCAGGCCGAGATAAGGGAAGAGCGAAACGCGTGGAGCGCGCCGCAAAAATGTACGCCCTCCTCAAGGGTATGGGATATGCCGGCGCGCACATCAGCGGACACGGCATGACTGTTTCTGACCTTCTGGAAGTAATTGAGCACGGCGAAGAGCTATCGCAGCGCTGGCAGGATTTCGTTCATGAATTCGACTATCCCCAGGAGAACGGCTGGTATTACTTCGAGCGCGATGAAAAAACCGGATTGAACACCATGACGCCGGTTTCGCGAGAAGCGCATTCTTCCGCCGGGATTGGTTATTTCACATTACGAATGCTTCATCATCTTGCTTTCACCAAGGAAGGCGCGCTCTTCAGGCCGATGCGCGCGTTAGCCAGGATGGCGGACGGGTCAGCACTGGAGAGCGCATATACGAAATGCGAACAGATCATTAAAGGTCTGACTAACGACTGCCGGCACTGCGGCGATTGCGCCATGCTGGATGTGGCCTATCTATGTCCCATGAGCCAGTGCCCCAAGAATCAGCGCAACGGTCCGTGCGGCGGAAGCTACGAGGGCTGGTGCGAAGCATATCCCAACCAGCGCAAATGCATATACGTACTGGCCTACGAGAGACTCAAGGCGCACGGCGCAGATCAATTGCTTGGGGAGAATTTGGTCCCGCCGGTGAACTACGATCTGAACGAAACCTCCTCGTGGATCAACTTTTACCTCGGACGCGATCATTCAGCATCGAAACTCGAGATCGAGACGGTTGCCCGAAAGAAGAAATCAAAAACGAAAAATCTGAAGTAGTGGCGCGTAGCGAGAAAGGACTAATCGATGCTGATTATCGGGGAAAAGATCAACGGCACGCGCAAGCTGGTCAATAAGGCCGTGCTGGAGCGCGACGCCGTCCATATTCGCCATCTCGCCGTTTCGCAGGTTGAAGCAGGCGCCGACGCGCTGGACATCAATGCCGGCACCTTGCCCGACCGCGAGCCGGATGACATGGTTTGGCTGATCAATACGGTGCAGGAAGTCGTGGACAAGCCGCTTTGCCTCGATAGCGCAAACTCTGAGGCGCTGCTGGCGGGTATCGCCGCCACCAGTCAAGTACCTATCATCAATTCCATCAGCATGGAAGAGCAACGCATACGCGAAGTTTTGCCTATCGTTGCTAAACATGGATGCCGCGTTTTGGCTCTGGCGCTTGATGGAAGCGCCATTTCGCAGAGCTGCGAGGGCCGCATGGCAGTCGTTCGCCGTCTTTTCGAAGAGACCAGAAAGGCCGGCGTGAAGGACGAGGACGTGTTCGTGGACGCGCTTATCATGTCGGTGGGTACAGAGAGCGACGCATGTTTGACTACCCTGGCGACGATGCGAGCGATTCGGGCCGAATATTCCGAGGCCCACCTTACCGGCGGCCTGAGCAACGTCTCCTTCGGGTTGCCCGCGCGCACGCTTCTCAACCGCGCGTTTCTTACATTAGCGATAGAAGCCGGCCTCGACTCCATGATCATGGACCCCGCCGATCGCGGATTGATGGAAACCTTGTATGCAACCAATGCGGTACTTGGAATCGATCTCTATTGCGCGCAGTATAACCGTGCGTTCCGCGCGGGCAAGATCGGGCCCAGGCTGGAAGAAAGAAAGAACGAAAAGAAGAAGCCGGGCGCTGCCGCTGCCTCGTCCTTCTCGATGAACCGATAGAGGAGAGCGATCGCGAGGCCTAGACCCCCAGCAGGTTTTTGACGAGACTTACTGCGCCGCTGGCATTCTCGCTATAGCCATCAGCGCCGATCTCATCGGCATACTTCTGGGAGACAGGAGCGCCGCCAATGAGCACTTTCACCTGCGAGCGCAGCCCCGCGGTCTTCAATGCGTCGATGGTTGTCTTCATGGCCGGCATGGTCACCGTCAGCAACGCCGATAAACAGACAATCTGAGGATTTTGTTCTTCAACCGCGGCCACAAACTTCTCCGGTGAAACATCAGTGCCCAGATCGACCACCTCGAATCCACCGCCTTCTAGCATGGATCCCACGATGTTCTTGCCGATGTCGTGCAAGTCGCCCTTCACTGTACCGATCACCACCTTCGTGGACAGCTTTTCTCCGGAGGCTGTCATCAGCGGGCGAAGCAGTTCCAAAGCGCTCCTCATGGCGCGGCCTGCCAGCAGAAGCTCGGGGACGTAGTACTCTTCGGCTTCAAACAGCCGGCCCACTTCATCCATTGCCGGCACCATGGATTCGGAAATAAGCTGTAAAGGCGCAACGCCAGCCTCTAGCGCGGCCTGCGTGGCGGCATGCGCTTTTTTTGCATCACCGTTGAGAATTGCATCATAGAGGCCACTCAACTGCGCCATGTTTCATCACCTCAAACCATCATTGAAACCGAAAGCTGGCATCCCGTCTGCGTCTGGTTAGCCGCGAAAAATGGCGGTTGCCGCACGGATTGTCGAACTGAGCGCGCTCCAGTTTGCGCAGCCTGTTTTCCTTCCGATATGCGGGATCCGTCAATTTGCCGAAAGAGTCGAAAATACCCCCAGAGTGGCATTTTTCATTAAGCTCTAAAACACCCTAATTATACTACTTTTCAGCAGTTTACGAAGGTTCCCAAGGCGGGAAAAATGATGTCATCCGCCGAGCCTTGGTAGCGATATAACCCTACGATTTGCACCGGGTTTTGCTGACAGGAATATGCAAGTAACCAATGCTGTGCCTGAGCCGTAAGGTCAGGTAGAAGGGCAAAGGCGGATCTCGATGGAATATGGGCGGCGCAATGCGGCAGAGGGCGGGAAGAGGCAAGAGCGGAAGATGCCGCCAGGGGCGCAAAGATAATTCTTGACAGCGCGCGCGGCTGGCGATATAAATGACCAATGGTCATAAATGTCCGCAAATCGAATATGAGTAAAGGTCAGAATAAGTGTTTCGCATCGCGGATTCAATCTCTGGCTGCCGGCGGGCAGGGAAGGATGCCGGGCGCCGGACGCCGCGAGCGACGCGCCGCCGAAACCAGGCTGCGGCTTTTCCGCTGCGCATTGCAGTTGATTGCCAAAAGCGGCTTTCCAAACGTCACGGTAGAAGATATTACCGAAGCAGCGGATGTGGGCAAGGGAACCTTTTTCAACTATTTTGAGAGCAAGGAACACGTGCTGGGGGTGATGGCGGAGATTCAGCTTGGCAAGGTAAGAGAAGCCATTTCCGCTGCCGGACAGGGCAAGCAGACGATACATTCTGTGTTGCACCGGCTAATGCTGCGGCTTGCCGAGGAGCCCGGACGCAGTCCCGACCTTGCTCGCGCGCTGATTTCCTCTTTTCTGGCCAGCGAGGGCGTTCGCAAGATCATTGTGGGAAATATGCTAGAGGGCCACAAGATGATCGCAAAGATTGTAGCCGTTGGCCAGAAGCGCGGAGAGATAGTTCCCCGATTGCAAAAGGAAAAGGTTGCGACACAGCTTCTACAGGCGGTGATGGGTACGATCCTGCTGTGGTCGACCCGTGGAAGGCCGGCGCTTAAGGTATGGATTGTAGACAGCTTTCAACACTTCTGGAGAGCCATCGCCCTCTCCGGTCGAGGGCAGAAATCATGAGATCAGAGTTGCGTATCGCCGCATTTCTATGTCTGGCCGGGTTGGCCGCGAGCATGACTGCCGCAGCGCAGCAGCCCGCGCCTTACCGGCTCACGTTGCAGGATGCAATTCAAAAGGCGCTTCAGGCCAACTTGAGCGTGCTTGCTGCGGGCACACGGACTGATGAGGTGGAAGGCACGCGGATAAGGCGCCTGTCGGCAGCGTTGCTCCCGCGCGTGAATGCCCAGGTCTATGCAAATTATCAAAACCACGATTTGCAGGCCCAGGGACTCTCCTTTCCCGGTCTTCCTATTCCGAAGGTGGTCGGGCCGCTGTCGAATTACGATTTCCGCGTCTATGCGCAGCAGAATATTGTCGATCTGCAAAGCTATCGCGGATTCAAGGCCAGTGAACGCGCGCTCGATGCTGGAAAGATGGATGAGCGAGATGCGCGCGACCTGATCGTGCGCGCCATTGCCGCGCTTTATCTGAACGCGCAATCCGCAGCGGCGCGAGTGGATGCAGCTCAATCTCGCGTCACCGATTCAAGCGCGTTGTACAAAATGGCAAAGGACAAGCATGACGCCGGGACCGCAACGGGTGTTGACGTGTTGCGCGCGCAGGTGCAGTTGGCCAACGATAGGCAGGCGCTGTTAATTGCCGATAATCAGCGCAAGCAAGCGCTGCTGGAGTTAGCGCGCAACCTGGGCATGAATCCTGCTACGCCGCTGGAACTTGCGGAGCCGCTCAGCTATCGAAGCCTAAACCAGCCGGAAATCAATACCCTTGTGCCGGCGGCACTGACGGCTCGCGCCGACTATCTATCGCTGCAGAGCCAGCGGCAGGGATTGGTTGAACAACAGCTCGCCAATCGCGCGCGCTCCTATCCGAAGTTGAGCGTGAATGGAAATTTTGGCGAGATAGGACGGAGCATTGGCAGCGTTGCGAGCACCGGCCTGCTGCAAGGCCAGATCGATTTCACTCTCTTTGACCGCGATCGCAATGGAGAGGCGCATGAACTGGCGAGCCGCGTGAAGCGCATTGACGATCAGATTGACGATCTGCACCGGGGCATAGAGGAGGATATCCGCGCGGCAGTGCTGAATCTGGATTCCGCGAACGAGCAGGTCGCAGTGGCCGGGGAAGGAGAGGAACTGGCGCGGCGCGAGTTGCAAATGGCGCAGGATCGTTTTCAGTCGGGCACAGCCAGCAATGTCGAGGTGATTACCGCGCAGGACGAGTTGGCGCGCGCCGAGGAGAACTACATACTCGCTGTAAGTAGCCACGTGGGCGCAAAGTTCGCGCTAGCCCGCGCGATGGGCGATACGGAGAAGAATATTCTTAAGTTTATGGGAAATCATTGACCAGGCAGCAATCGAAGTCAGCAAGAGCGAGGTTTGAAACGATGAAACGAATTATTCCCATTGTGATTCTGCTGGCCGCAGCCGTTGCAGCGGGCGTTTACTATTATCCGCAACTGACAAAAAAGACGGCGCCCGTGAATCAGCTTACGCTTTCCGGCAACATTGAAGCGCATGAAAGCCTGGTGGGCTTCAAGGTGCAGGGGCGCATCGTCGAGCTGCCGGTCGAGGAGGGCCAGCAGGTAGCGCAGGATGCGCTGCTGGCGCGGCTTGACGACGCAGACTACAAGCAGCGAGTGCGCATCGACGAGGCCTCGGTAGGAGTGCGCGAGTCGAATCTTGCGCTTACTCTTGCCGGGACGCGACCTCAGGAAGTGAAAGCGGCGCAGCAGACGATGATCGATGCAGAGGCTGATCTGGAGCAGAAGAAACTGGACAATGATCGCGCACAACAACTCTTTGCCAAGGATGAGGTAACGGCACAGGAGCGCGACCAGGCGGCGACCGCGCTGAAGCGCGCAGAGGCGATTTTCAAGACCTTGCAGCAGCGCTACAACGAGGCCGTTGAAGGAAGCCGCAAGGAAGACATCAATATTGCGCGCGCCAATCTGAATGAGGCCAGCGCCAATCTTGGTTTGTCACAGGTGAATCTGAGTTACACGGTGCTGCGCGCTCCCTCGGCCGGTGTTGTGACCGTGCGGGAGGCGGAGTTAGGAGAGGTGGTTGCGCCCGGCTCTCCGGTGGTGACGTTAGCGGACCTTGACCACATATGGCTGCGCGCCTATGTCGCGGAGACTGATCTTGGACGCATTCGCTGGGGCCAGGACGCGACCATCACGACAGATACTTATCCCGGCAAGCAATACCACGGCAGCATTTCGTTTATTTCATCTGATGCGGAGTTTACGCCCAAGAGTGTGCAGACAACGAAGGAGCGCGTTACGCTCGTTTACCGCATCAAGATCGACATCGATAATCCGAATCATGAGCTGAAGCCGGGAATGCCCGCCGACGCGCGCGTTGATCTGGCCGCGAGCAAGGCGCCGATCAAAAAATGACAGACTCGCTCCAATCCGCGATTGTGGTTGAGGGACTGACGAAAAGTTTTCCCGGCGTGCGCGCAGTGGATGCGCTGAGCTTCGACGTGCACGCGGGAGAGATCTTCGGACTGGTTGGTCCCGACGGGGCAGGGAAGACGACCACGTTGCGCATACTGGCAGGAATCATGCCGCCTGACGCGGGCAGGGCAACGGTTGCTGGCTATGATGTGGCGCGTGATCCAGAGGGCGCGAAGCACGCCTTCAGCTATATGCCGCAGCGCTTCGGGCTTTACGAAGATTTAACTGTCGATGATAACATTCGCTTCTATGCAGACTTGTTCGGCGTAAACAAAAAAGAGCGTGACGAGCGTTCAACGCAGTTATTGCAAGCCGCGGGGATGAGCGAGTTTCGCAAACGCTTGGCGAGCAAGCTCTCCGGCGGCATGAAGCAGAAACTCAGCTTGGTGTGCGCGCTGATTCATCGGCCCAAGGTGATTCTGCTCGATGAGCCTACCACCGGCGTCGATCCTGTTTCGCGACGCGATTTCTGGCGCATACTTTACGAGCTGGTCGCGGAGGGCGTGGCGATTCTCACCTCGACGGCGTATCTGGACGAGGCCGAGCGCTGCCATCGCGTTGCGTTGATGCATCAGGGCAAGTTATTGTTTTGCGACACGCCGGCGAATCTGAAAGCACATTTTGGCAAAGGAGTTTTGTCGATTACAGCAGTTGAGCCGCGGCGATTACGGGATGAGCTCGATGATGCAGAAGGGATATCGAGTTTGTTGCTGACCGGCGATGGCCTGCACGTGGTCGTGGACGATGCCGCGCGCCGCATTCCCGAGTTTGAGGAACGGCTAAAGCTCGCCGAGATTCCCTTCTATGCGATTCATCAGGTAGTGCCGTCCGTTGAAGACTTATTTGTCGATGCAGTCGGCGCGGGAGCTGACCCACATGCCTGAGAGACGTAACTCGGTCGTGGTGGAGAACCTGGTCAAGCGGTTCGGCGATTTTGTTGCCGTGG
Organism: Occallatibacter sp.; assembly: GCA_052145195.1. GTDB lineage: Bacteria > Acidobacteriota > Terriglobia > Terriglobales > Acidobacteriaceae > Telmatobacter. The sequence goes on from JBKQPC010000013.1 coordinate 91,952, forward strand.
ACCGGATCAATCTCGCGGTTCGCAAGGGCGAGGTCTTCGGCTTTCTGGGACCGAATGGCGCGGGCAAATCCACCACGATTCGCATGCTTTGCGGACTGCTCAAGCCCACATCGGGACATGCCGAGGTTGCGGGATTTGATGTGAGCCGCGATCCGGAATCGGTAAGACAAAACATTGGTTACATGTCGCAAAAGTTTTCTCTCTATAACGATCTGACAGTTATCGAAAACATTCGCTTGTTTGCCGGACTTTACAGCGTTCCCGCCAGTAATCTTCAGCAGCGGATTGATTGGACGCTCAAAATGGCCAACCTCAAGGGACAGGAGAACCTCATTACCGGAACATTGCCCGGAGGTTGGAAACAGCGACTGGCACTGGGTTGCGCTGTGTTGCACAAGCCGCCCGTGCTCTTTCTGGATGAGCCGACCTCCGGCGTCGATCCCATCACGCGGCGCCAGTTCTGGGAACTAATTCATCATATGGCCGAGGAGGGGGTTACGGTCTTTGTAACGACTCACTACATGGAGGAGGCCGAGTACTGCAATCGCCTGGCGTTGATCTTTCGCGGAAAGATTGTAGCGTTGGGAACGCCATCGGAATTAAAGCGGGATTCAATGAAGGGCGAGCTACTTCTTGTAGAGTGCGAGCCGATGGGCGATGCGGTGCAAGTGCTGCAATCCGCGCCAGGCGTGATGTATGCTGCGGTCTTTGGCAACGCTTTGCATCTGGTGGTCGCGGATGTCGCGCAGTCCGTTCCCCAGCTTGAGAGTTATCTTGCCAAGCGTGGCATCACGATCACTCGCATGGAGAAGATTCGTCCCAGCCTGGAAGATGTTTTTGTTTCGCTGACGACAGGAAGTGAAGCGGCAGAGGAGGGCAAGCCATGAGCCTGACTCGCCTGCTGGCCATTGCCCGAAAAGAGGTGGTGCAGATTCTGCGTGATGCGCGCAGCCTGATTATTGTCGTCCTCATGCCCGTAGTGCTTGTGTTGCTCTTCGGCTATGGCGTCAATCTCGACCTGAAGGGGCTGCCGGTTTATGTGCTGGATCAGGACGGCAGCCAGCAGAGCCAAGATTTGCTGAAACACTTTCAGGCCAGTGAGTATTTTCATATTGCCCGCGTGGTCAGCGACTATCCCGCGCTAACGCGGGCGATTGACGACGGCCACGCCAAGATGGGCATCGTGATTCCGTGGGATTTTTCGCAGCGTTTGCGCTATGGACGCCCCGTTGAAATTCAGGCGATTGTCGATGGCTCTGACGATAACACGGCCAATGTTCTGATCGGCTATTCCGAAGCTGTGGTGCAGAGCTACTCGGCGCAGATGCAGATTGAGTGGTTGCGTGAACGCGGAGTTTCGATCCAGCCGGCCGCGATGAATGTGGAGACCCGCACCTGGTACAACGAAGACCTGGAAAGCAGCGCATTTATTATTCCCGGCGTGCTGGCGCTGGTGATGTCAGTGATCGGCGCATTTCTTACTTCGCTGACCATCGCCCGCGAATGGGAACGGGGCACGATGGAGCAACTTATCTCAACGCCAGTAACCGCGACGGAGATTATGCTGGGCAAGCTGGCGCCCTATTTTGTGCTGGGAATGTTCGACACGGTCATCAGCGCGCTGATTGCAATCTACTGGTTTCAGGTGCCCTTTCGCGGTTCGTGGGTCACGCTGATGGCTGCATCGGCGATGTTCATGGTGGTGGTGCTGTCGCTGGGATTCTTCATTTCCGTGCTTGCCAAGAACCAGTTTGCTGCCAGCCAAATTGCGCTGCTGATTACTTTTCTTCCCGCGTTTCTGCTGTCGGGATTTTTGTTTTCCATCGAGCAGATGCCGATTGCGCTGCAATGGATTACGCGCATTTTGCCGGCGCGCTACTACGTTTCGGTGCTGAAGAATATCTTTCTCAAGGGAACGCCCATGCCGATGCTTTATGCGGATCTGATTCCGCTGGTTGTCTTCACGTTAGTGTTGGCGACGGTGGCCACACGCAGCTTCCACAAGAGATTGGAATGATATAAGCAGCAAGTTAGCACCGCTTCGCGGTGTTAGCAAGTTAGCGGATTGTGTACGGATTGAGTTTTTGCGACCTGTAGAGGAGAGAAGCAATGTTCGGGCGGCTGAAGCAGATGTTGATCAAGGAGTTTATCCAGACATTGCGCGACAAGAGGACGCGCTTTATCCTCATTGGCCCGCCCATTATTCAGATGATGGTCTTTGGCTATGCGGCTAACTACGAAATCCGCCATGTGCCGACGGTGGTGCTCGATCTGGATCACACGCAGGAGAGCCGCGAATTGATTTCGCGCTTCACATCGAGTCCTTACTTCGACGTACAGCGGCAACTGACAGACTCACGGCAGCTAGGCGATTTAATTGAGCGGGGAGATGCGACGGCCGGGCTGGAAATCGATGCCGGCTTTGCACAACAGTTGCGCAAGGGACAGACCGCGCCGCTGCAGGTGATTGTGGACGCGACCAATTCGAATACAGCGCTGATTGCCTCGGGCTATATTGCGCAGATCGCGCGGGATTTTGCGCGGGAGTACCAGAAGGACCGCATCTACCGCGTCGCGCCGCAGTTGGTTGAGGTGATGCCGTCGGTCGAGCTTGCGCCGCGCCCATGGTACAACCCCGACCTTAGAAGCCGATGGTTTTTTGTGCCGGGGATTATTGGCAGCCTGATGTTGGTTCTGGTGGTTACGCTTACGGCCTTTGCCGTAGTGCGAGAGCGCGAGATTGGAACGCTGGAACAAATCATGGTCACGCCCATCCGTCCGGCGGAGTTCATTCTTGGCAAGACGCTGCCATTTTTTTTGATAGGACTATTCGACGTGATATTGATTGCCGTGGTCGGATCGCTATGGTTCCAGGTGCCGTTTCGCGGGCATGTTTGGGTGCTGGCGACGGGCGCAGTTTTGTTTCTGCTGTGCATGCTGGGGGTGGGGCTGCTGATCTCGACGGTCAGCTCGACGCAACAGCAGGCGATGGTGACGTCATTCTTCTTTATCATGCCGGCGATTACCTTTTCCGGCTTCGGATTTCCCATCAGCACCATGCCGCGCTGGATGCAGGATTTCAGCTATCTGATCCCGCTGCGTTATTTTCTGGTGGTGATACGCGGCACGTATCTAAAAGGAGTGGGGATGGATATTCTGTGGCCGCAGATGGCGGCCATGGGCGCGCTGGGCGTCGCCCTGCTGACGGCGGCCATTCTCCGTTTCCATAAGGCGCTGGACTAAGAGCTTATCCGTAAATAGAAATGGTCTGCCTCCAACAGAATCAGCGCGGCTGCGAGCGCCAGCAACGCGGTGTAGCTGGCCTCTGTTTTCTCGAAGCTTACCAGCAGTTTGCAGAATCTGTTGAACCAGGAATGTGTGCGTTCAACAACCCTTCTGCGCGCGCGTTTGCCGGGGTTCTTGCATTTTTCGTCTGCTTCCTGGCGGCGGGTCTTCACCTTGAGTTCATAGTTGTGCAGGCGGCTTGCGGCCTGCGCTGGAAAGCCGACATAGGCCGCATTGGCGCAGAGCGTCTCGATGAGCCCGTTGCCGGGATCGGGCCGTGGATAGATGATGGCGGCAAGGGTGGCGCGCAACAGATAGCTGTCATGCCGGTTGGTCCCGCTGGCGACGAACGACAGCGGGACGCCACGCGCGTCCACCAGGAGGCTGCGCTTGCGCCCATTTTTTCCCCCGGTCCGTGGAGTTCGGCCCCACGCATTCAAGCGCCAGCGGAGCTTTTCCAGTAGCCCCATCGATACTTTGCCAGCGCCAGGCGATTCCCTCCATCTCGTCGTACTCGGCCAATCCAGCTCGCCAAATCTTCAAGAAAAAGCCCTCCCCCTGCCAGCGCTGAAAGTGCGCGTGCACGGCGCTCGAACTGCCAAACTCTTTGGGCAGCGCCTTCCACTGGCAACCGGTGCGGAGCACATAGACAATCGCAGAGAAAATTTGCCGCGCAGGCATCGGCTTGCGTCCCGCTCCGGGCTTACGCTGAAACTTCCGCCCGCGCGGCCGTTTGCGCATAGGAACCAGCGACTCGATCCGGCACCATAATGTATCGGAAACTGTCCACGACTTAATTTGTGCCATCCTGAATTGAATCTTCGCCCAGCTTCGACATCTCCAGTCAAGAGAATTGGCGAGAGGAATCTAATTGCTCACTATTTACGGATAAGCTCTAAGATTCAAAGGAAATTATTGACAGAATGGAATCAGAGGGTTCAGCGTTCTTAGCCTCTTTGATGTACCTTTATCTATTGGGAGTTCGCTTCTAGTGATGGAGTTCCATATATCCCGGAAGGCGCGTGAACGCTACCAGTTCGCGGAGTCGCTATTTTCCTATACAGGGAACGTGGTCTTTGCCAATGTGGCCGCCTGCCGTGAGTTTGCGCAGCGCATGAACACGGTGCGCGATGTGGAAAAGCATCCTGAACTGGCGGTTCATGCCGGCCAACTTTACGCTATGGGACTGATCGACGAGGCCAGCCACATACTGATGGCTCGCTATCGCGAGCAGTATGATCCTGCGGTGATGACCGGCGCCCTGGATTATTTCTCCGCGCAGGTGGGCGCTGAGGCATTGGACAAGATGCTGCTTGCTTTCGTCGAGCAGTTTCCCGGCACTACAGTGATTAGCGGCGCCGAGACGCCGAAGCAATGGCTTGCAGGGCAAAGCGAGGGTATGCCCCATCGGGCCGCTGCGCTGGAAGAGCTAATGCTGCTCTGGACCGCCAACCGCAACGAGGCCTTCCAGCCCTTCGAGGAGCTATTCGAGGAAAAAACCCTGGCCCAAAAGACCGTTTACCGCCAGGTCACCGGGCATTTCTCCGATTATTTTGCCACGCGCCCGCTGATTTTACTGCCCGGCGCCAAGCCGATGAACCTGCTGGAGCTTCTGAGAGCGCCGGCGGTGGGTGCGCCTCGCTCGCTGGCCGACCAGTTAGCCCTCATCCGCAAATTGTGGAAGCCGCTGCTTGGCGACAGACTGGAGCAGTTGCTGCAGATTGCCAGCGAGATTCTGCACGAGGAAGAGCTGGCCATCTGGATGCTGTTCCATCCTCGCGGCGCGGCTGGTGAGAAGAAGCCTTCGGTGGTGGCTAGCGCGGAGGTGCCGGATTTCAGCGATGCGGCACAAGAATACGAAAAGTTCTCCTCGGACACAGCCTGGATGCCCACCGTTGTGCTGATCGCCAAGAGCACCTATGTATGGCTGGCGCAGATGAGCAGGCAATACGGCCGCCGGATCGCGCGTCTGGATGAGATTCCCGACGAGGAGCTTGCCGTACTGGCGCGCCGCGGACTCAATTCGCTATGGCTGATTGGCGTGTGGGAGCGCAGCCGTGCTTCGAAGACCATCAAGCAACTCTGCGGCAATAGGGACGCAGTAGCCTCGGCCTACTCGCTCTACGATTACACGATTGCCGAGGACCTGGGCGGTGAGGCGGCCTATGTGAATCTGCGAGACCGCGCCTATCGAATGGGCATAAGGTTGGCCAGCGACATGGTGCCCAACCACATGGGCATCGACTCGCCCTGGGTTGTCGAGCATCCCGATTGGTTTATGAGCCGGCAGGATTCGCCTTATCCCGCTTATTGTTTCAACGGCCCCGATCTCTCTCAAGATGGGCGCGTGGAAATCAAGATTGAAGACCACTACTATGAGCAGTCGGATGCCGCTGTGGTTTTTCGCCGCCGCGACCGCCAGAGCGGCGAAACCCGCTACATCTATCACGGCAACGACGGCACCAGCTTTCCCTGGAACGATACGGCGCAGCTCGACTACCTGAATCCGGCGGTACGCGAGCAGGTGATTCAGACCATCCTGCATGTGGCGCGCCTGTTTCCGGTAATTCGCTTCGACGCCGCAATGACTTTGGCCAAGCGCCACTTTCACCGGCTGTGGTTTCCCGGTCCGGGGACTAGCGGCGCCATTCCCTCGCGCGCCGAATTCGGCATGAGCCAGGCGGAGTTCAACCGGGCCATGCCGCACGAGTTCTGGCGCGAGGTGGTGGATCGCGTGGCCGCCGAGGTTCCCGGCACACTGCTGCTGGCCGAGGCATTCTGGCTGATGGAGGGCTACTTTGTCCGCACGCTGGGCATGCACCGCGTCTACAACAGCGCCTTTATGGTGATGCTGCGCGACGAGGAGAACGCCAAGTACCGCTCGGTCATCAAGAACACGCTGGAATTCGATCCGGATGTTCTGAAGCGCTACGTCAACTTCATGAGCAATCCCGATGAACGCACCGCGATTGACCAATTCGGCAAGGGCGACAAGTGCTTCGGCGTGGCGACGATGATGGCCACGTTGCCGGGACTGCCGATGTTTGGCCACGGCCAGATCGAGGGATTCACAGAAAAATACGGCATGGAATACCAGCGGCCCCGTTATGACGAGAACCCTGACCCATGGATGGTGGAGCGTCACGAACGAGAGATCGCGCCCCTGTTGCAGCGCCGGCGGCTCTTTGCGGAGAGCGGCAACTTCCGGCTCTACGACTTCTTTCTCGATTCGGGTTCGGTGGACGAAAACGTCTTTGCCTACTCCAACCGCAACAGAAGCGAGCGCGCCCTGGTGGTTTATAACAACCGCTACGGACAAACGCGCGGGACGATTGATTGGTCCGCGGCCTACGCCGACAAGGGCGCCAATCAACTGCGCCAACAGCGGCTTCGGGAAGGACTGGGTCTTAGCGACAACTCTTCGGTGACTTTGGCTTGTCGCGATTCGCACACCGGCCTGCACTACCTGCGCCGGGCGAGCGATTTAGCGGAGCGCGGATTAACCCTTGATCTGCACGCCTACCAGTGCCACGTCTTTCTCGACTGGCGCGAGCTTTATTCAACCTCCACGCATCCTTGGGACCGGCTTTGCGATCATCTCAACGGGCGGGGCGTGGCGAATCTGGACGATGCGCTGGTGAATCTGGAGTTGCAGCCGGTGCATGACGCGCTGCGCGCATTGCTGGACTCCGGGATGGTGCGTCAGTTTGCCGACCTGGCCGAACATCCGCGCACCCTGGATGTCGGCGTCAATATGGAAATTGAAACGGAGCGCGCGAAGTTGTTTGATGAGGCCTGGGCGCGTTGTGAGAGATTCCTGCGCGAGTCGCAGAAGGCTTACCTGGAGCGCGCCGGGAATGAGGCCAGCGGCGTACAACCCGCCAACCCCAGCCTGTTGCGCGCGGCTTATCGAGCTCGTCTGCGCGCCGCTATGCGCGTTCCTGCCGTCGAATCGCTCTTTCCCGCTCCGTGGCCCGTTGCTGCCCGTAGCATGCTTCCCAGTCCCAGCCCGCAGTTCACTGCTACAGCCATGTGGGGGCCGGTGCTTGGTTGGTGCGCGCTGGAGTTGCTGGCCGAATCCATTGATCGTGAGAATCCGGCGCGCGTGGCGCTGGACCTTTTTGACCGCCTGCGCCTGCGCGAGCCCTTCGCCCAGGCCTTCGCCGCGCTCGGATTTGAGGGCGAGGATGCGTGGCGCGTTGCTGCGCGAGTCAAAATCGTGCTGCTCACTGGTGCTGGGGTTGGCAAGCCTGAAGTGACAAACGCGGCGACTGAACCCGCAGAAATCACAGGCGAGCGGGTTGCGCTTTTGCCAGTCTTGTGGCTTGACCCGGATGTGCGCTGGCTCTGCGGCGTGCATGAGGCTGAAGGGCACGAGTATCTGGTGCGCGAGCGCTACGAGGAACTGCTGTGGTGGCTGCAGCTGCCTAAGTTGCTTCGCCTGGCGGGCGAGATTGCCCCCAGCCAAATGGCGGCTAACCGCGCCGCGGTTCGGACGATGAGCAAAGCCGTCGAGGAGGCCCTGGCTGCCGCAGAGGCCGCTGGCTATCGTGTAGATCTGCTGCAGCGGCAATCCAGCAATGTAGCCATAGGTGAAGAGCCGGAACCGGTATATGTGGAGATTGAAGCGCAAGCTGATTCCACAGTCGATCCAAACTGAACACGGTGCGGATGACCAACCATCACAATCCGATGTGATCCAAAGCACAGCCCAAGGTCAACTTGTGGTGTCAAATTCCTTGCGGACATCCTTTGGGGTTAAAGCCGCTGCGAAATTCGCCTATCCAGGTGTAATGTCTCCTTGCCGGGCATGCAGGGCTTCATAGGCGGACGCTCTTTTTTATCTACTTATACTCCCCGAATATGGTCCAGAAGTGAGCAGGGTCAGGCTATGTCGCCCTCTCCATCCCGTCACCTCACAATGTTTGCGTGGCAGGTGTGTCCTGTTTCTCCGGCGGTGCAGGGTGGTTCGTGTCGCTTTGAAGTGGTCTATAAACCTATGAAAATAAAGATGAAGAAAGTTTGTTGCCAGTGAAGCTCTGTTTGTAGCGGAGGAATTATGCAGAGTGTCGCCCCTGAAGTGCTGAATGCCCACGAAAAGCTGCTGATCGACCAGGCGGTCGCAGAGCACGCCGGCAAGCCCGGAGCGCTGTTGGGAATCCTGGAAACGATCCAGGCCGCCAACGCGCATAAGTATCTGTCGATGGATGCGCTGCGCTACATCGCGCAGGAGACCGGCATTCCTCCGGCCACGATCTACAGCGCAGCCACCTTTTATGCGCTCTTCAATCTCGACCCGCAGGGCGACAACCTGATCTGCGTATGCCGGGGAACAGCCTGCCACACGCGCGGCTCCCGCGATTTGCTGGAGAAGGTTTGCCTCGATCTGGGGCTGAGCGGACAGGAAGCGAGCGACACCAACGAGGCTGACAAGCTGGCTCTCACCACACCCGACCATCACTTCACGGTACGCACTGTTGCCTGCTTTGGCCAGTGCGCGCTGGCCCCGGTGGTCGAGGTAAACCACCATATTCTCAGCCATGTGAATGAGCGCACATTGCAGAGGGAAATCAAAGCATTGGGCCAGACCGGAAAGATCAAATAGGGGGAAATAATGCCTCGAATTCAGGATATAGGCGCGTTCAACGCGGTTCGTGAAGCTGGGCTTGCCAAGCTGATGCCGGCCGTTCCGCGCCTGACGGTGGGAATGGGAACCTGCGGCCGCGGCAATGGCGCAGAGGAGGTCTTTCACGCCTTGAATGAGGCCATCCATCGCAGCGGTGTCGATGTGATGCTGGCGGGCGTGGGCTGCTTCGGCTCCTGCTTTCAGGAGCCGCTGGTGAGCGTCCGGCTGCCCGGAAATCCCCTGGTGATTTTGCATCGTGTGCAGGCCAACGATGCCGCGCGGATCCTGGAAGGTGTCTCAACGGGGATTATGCCTGCCGGTTTGGTTTACTGCAAGATCGAGGAATGGGATCACATCACCGCGAACCTGAAATATGGCCAGGGTTATCCGGACATTCCAGCCTGGAATACGATCCCCTTCTTCAAGGGGCAAAAGAAGATTGTTCTGCGCAACTGCGGCTTCATCAATCCCTCGGACATCGAGGAGTACATTGCAGTGGGCGGCTACCAGGCGCTCTACAAGGTGCTGATCGACGGGCGCACGGATCCTGTCATCGAGCAGATCAAGGCCTCCAGGCTGAGGGGGCGCGGCGGCGCAGGCTTCCTGACTGGAAATAAATGGGATTTCCTGGCCAAGGCCAAGGCCGATACCAAATACATCATATGCAACGCGGATGAAGGCGATCCCGGCGCTTATATGAACCGCAACGAGATTGAGGGCGATCCTCATTCACTGCTGGAAGGCATGATTATCGGCGCTTATGTAATGGGCGCCACGGAAGGCATCATTTATGTGCGCGCCGAGTATCCGCTGGCCGTGAGCCGGCTCAACCGGGCCATCGAACAGGCGCGCGAGTATGGGTTGCTGGGAATGAATATTCTGGATCGCGGCTTCAACTTCAACATTCAGATGGTGCAGGGCGCGGGAGCCTTTGTTTGCGGAGAGGAGACAGCTCTCATTGCTTCCCTTGAAGGCCGCGCCGGGCGTTCGCGTCCCCGCCCGCCGTATCCCGCGCAGAAGGGCTTGTATGGTAAGCCGACCAACATCAACAACGTCGAGACTTGGTACAACATTGCTCCCATCGTCACCCGCGGCCCCGCATGGTTTGCCGAGACCGGCAGCCAGAAGAGTCCTGGAACCAAGGTGTTTTCGCTGGTGGGCAAGATACAGAACACCGGGCTGGTGGAGATGCCGCTGGGCACTCCGCTGAAGAGCTTCATCTACGACATCGGCGAGGGCGCCGTGTCCGGCCGTCGCGTAAAGGCCGTACAGACCGGCGGACCCTCCGGCGGCTGCATTCCCGTGGAGATGCTCGATACGCCGGTTGATTATGAAAGCCTGGCTCAGATCGGCTCCATCATGGGCTCTGGCGGCATGGTGGTCATGGACGAAGACAACTGCATGGTCGACGTGGCCCGCTACTTCATCGAATTCACCCATTCGGAGTCCTGCGGCAAGTGCGTTCCGTGCAGAGTTGGCCTCAACAAGGCGCTGCGCATTCTCAATTCGATCACCAATGGCAGCGGAACCCGCGAGCAGATGAGCCTGCTGGATGAGCTGGGCCGCATGATTCGCGAGTCTTCGCTCTGCGCGCTTGGCCAATCGGCGCCCAATCCCGTGCTCACCACCATCCGCCATTTCCGCGACGAGTACGAAGACCACATCGTTGCCCATCGCTGCCGCGCCGGCGTCTGCCAGGAACTGGCTCTTTCGCCATGCGAAAACAGTTGTCCGCTGCGCATGAACATCCCACGTTTTTTGGAGCTATATCAAGAGGGCCGTCTGGAAGACGCCTTCGAGTCCGTCATTCTCGATAATCCCTTGCCCGCCTCCACGGGAAGGGTCTGCCAGCATCCCTGTGATAATCGATGCCGACGGCAGTCCTTTGATGAGGTGGTGAATATGCGCGAGGTGCATCGCTTCCTGGCCGACGCGGTCTATCAGTCTGACCTCTTCGAGCCGATGCTGGAGCGCGTTCGCGCGCGCAAACTGGCTGCTACAGGGCGCAAGGTGGCCGTGGCCGGCTCCGGCCCCACCGGCTTGACGGCCGCGTTTTACCTGGCCATGCTCGGCCACGACGTGACGATCTTTGAGGAACGCAGCGAGGCGGGCGGAATGTTGCGCTTCGCCATTCCCGAGTACCGGCTGCCCAAATCGGTGCTGCGCCGCGAACTGGACCTCATCGAGGGCGTCGGCGTGAAGCTGGTCTTCAACACCCGCATCGGATTCGACGTTCCGCTGAATGAGCTGGCCAGCCAGTTCGATGCGGTCTTTCTCTCCATCGGAACATGGAAGGAATCCTGGCTCTATCTGCCCGGCACGGAGTTGAAGAATGTTCACCCCGCGCTGCCCTTCCTGGAATCCGTCGCCCGCAAGGAAAAGGTCACCACCGGGACGATAGGGACAAGGGTGGCAATCATCGGCGGCGGCAACGCGGCCATCGATTCGGCGCGTACCGTGATGCGCATGGGCGCGCAAGCCACCATCCTTTATCGCCGTGAGCGCAACGATATGCCCGCCATCGATGAGGAGATTCAGGCCGCCGAGGACGAAGGCGTGCGCTTTGTGTTTTTGGCCGCGCCGCATCGCATCATAGGTGGCGCGGACGGCAGTGTAAAGGCCATCGAAATCGTCAAAACGCGCCTGGGCGAGTACGACAAGAGCGGCCGCAGAAGGCCGATGCCCACCGATGAGGTACAGCGCTTCGAGTGCGACAGCGTGATTCTGGCCGTGGGCGAGACCTTCGACAAGGATTTCTGCAGCGCATCGGGATTGGCACTCAAGGAAGAGGGAACAATTATCGTGGATCGCTTCACGTACGAGACCAGCCGGCCCAATTTTTATGCTGGCGGCGACGTGATTACTGGTGCTTCCAATGTTTCCAACGCCATGAGCTGCGGCAAACAGGCGGCGCAGAAGATGGACGAGCGCCTGATGGGCGAAGCTCGATGGGAGAAACTCTTCCCGGAATTTGTATACAGCCGCACGGCGCCAGGAGAGCCGAGCCTCAGCCGCCGCCACGTTGGTCACGATGTGCCAGCCGCCGTCAGGGTTCGTTCGCAGCAGGAAGTGGTTGCCGGCCTCGAACCTAAAGAGGCGCTGGAAGAATGCCGCCGCTGCCTGCGCTGCGATTTGCGAGTTCCCGTCAGTGCCAATTGAAAGGTGAAGAATAAGGAGCGTCACAGTGCCGACTAAAGCGATTTCAGTACGAATTGATGGGGAACTGGTAAACGCCAGGGAAGGGCAGACCATTCTGGAAGCGGCCCGCGACAACGGCAAGCAGATTCCCACACTCTGCTACCTGAAGGGCTTGAGCGCGGTGGGCGCCTGCCGCGTGTGCATGGTGGAGCTTGCCGGCACCGACCGCCTGCTGCCGGCCTGCACTACGCCGATTCAAGAGGGAATGTCGATCAAAACCGCCTCGGCCAAGCTGACGCTCTATCGCAGGATGGCCGTCGAGCTGCTTCTGGTGGAGCGCAACCACATCTGCGCGGCCTGCGTCTCCAACGGCCACTGCGAACTTCAGGCGATGGCGCGCGAGCTGGGCATCACCCACGTGCGCTACGCCTACAACAATCCGCGCATTGCCATCGATATGACGCATCCTCGTTTCGTCCTCGATCAGAATCGCTGCATTTTGTGCACGCGCTGCGTGCGGGTCTGCGCGGAGGTGGAGGGAGCGCATGTCTGGGAGGTTGCATCGCGCGGCATTTACTCGCGCCTGGTCAGCGACTTGAAGGACGACTGGGGCAAATCGAGCAACTGTACCGGCTGCGGCAAGTGCGTGCAGGCCTGCCCCACCGGGGCATTGGCGGAAAAAGGACACTCGGTGATGGAGATGGTCAAGCAAAGCGAAGCTGTCAGCCGCCTTGCCACGCAAAGAGCCGTTTCCGTGGGCGGTGCGCGGTAAGGTATTTTTCACTTTATTTCTTTATAATCCGGACGACCTATTGGGATGTGAGTCTCGACCACGGAGATTTCCGTCAATGGACGAGATTCTTTCCGTTCCATCTTCCATTTGTGCCAATGCCTTCCACCCCGTAGAATCAGCATATGCGGATAATTGCGCCAGTCTTGAACCACACCCGACCTTGAGTGACAAGGAACCGATGAGCGAACAGGAAACAGGGATTTCCCTTGAGGCGCAGGCGACCTCGCCGGCGTGGATCAGGATAGAGCGGGCGCGGCATCCCCAGCGGCCTTTACCCATGGATTTCATAGAAAAGATTTTTATGGGTTTCAGCGAGATTCACGGCGATCGCGCCTTTGGCGACGACGAGGCCGTGGCCTGCGGCATGGCCCGGCTGGGCGAGGAAGAGGTCTTGGTCATCGGCAATCGCAAGGGAGGGTCAACCAAGGATCGAGTGCGGCGCAACTTCGGCATGCCTCATCCCGAAGGCTACCGCAAGGCATTGCGCTCGATGAAGATCGCTGAAAAATTTGGACGGCCAGTGATCACCTTCATCGATCTCCCCGGAGCTTATCCCGGCCTGGGCGCCGAGGAACGGGGGCAGGCCGAGGCCATCGCACGAAATCTTCTGGAAATGTCGCGGCTGCGCGTGCCCACCATCTCAGTCATCAGCGGCGAGGGCGGATCGGGCGGCGCACTGGCACTGGCCGTCGCGGATCGCGTACTGATCCTGGAAAATGCCCTTTATTTCGTGATTACACCCGAGTCCTGCGCGGCCATCATGTGGCGCGACGCTGCCCACAAGGTGTCGGCCGCCGAGGCTATGCGCGTCTCTGCTCCGGAAGTAGTCGCACTGGGCTGCGTGGATGAGATCATCGCCGAGCCGCCCGAGGGCATTCACACAGATCGCGAAACAGGCACTGGGCTGTTGGGCGTTGTGCTCAAGAAACATCTGGCCGAACTTCTGGCGCAGCCGATTGACGCTCTGGTGGCCGCGCGCCAGGCCAAATTCCGCAACATCGCGCAGTTCTATTCGGAAGGTTAAGCGTCCATGAGCGTAATCCAGCCACCCCCCAGCCGCTTCCGATCCTACATGCGATTTATCCTCGCAGTGCTCTGGTTCTTCGTGGCGCGGGCGCTTGCCCGTCATGAGGCGCTGGGGCTGGCAGAGGAGCAGTGGCGGCCACTGGTCGAGCAAGCAATGCTCCTCTTTCTGCTGCTCGTGGGTTATGCAGGCATGGGACTCGCGCTCGACGGCCAACTGCATCCGATAATAGAGCAGGGGTTGCCAAGGCGGGAGGGCTGGTCCGGCGAGGCGGGTTTGGGAGTGGCCGTGGGCTGGGCGCTGGCCGTGGCCTGCGTTCTCCCGCTGGTTGTGGGCGGCGGCATCGCGATCGTGCTCATCCTGGGGCATTCGGCATGGGGATGGCTCGCGGCCGACGCCGTGTTCTTTGCGCTGGTTGCGCTGGCCGAAGAGGTTGCCTTTCGCGGGTATGGTTTTCAGTGCTTCGAGCAAGCCGTGGGTTCGCTGGGAGCAGCGCTTGGCTATGCGGCCTTTTATGCCATTGTGCAGGCGCTTCTGCCCGGATCCAGCCACGCAAGTATCGCCGTTTCCATCGCGTTAAGTCTGGTTCTCTCAACGGCTTATCTGCGAACACGCGCTCTCTGGCTGAGTTGGGGAATCAACTTTGGCTGGAAGGCCAGCCGGGCGCTGGTTTTCGGATTGGCGATAAGCGGCGACAACAGCCACTCGCCCGTGGTGCAGGGCAATCCGATGGGGCCGTTTTGGCTCACAGGCGGGGGTTTCGGCCTGGATGGAAGTTGGATGGCGTTCGTGATCCTGCTCGCCGCCCTACCGGTGGTTTATCGCCTCACGCGCGACCTGGACTATCGCTGGAACGCGCCGGTGATCGTGCCCGCGGGCATTCCGGTAGACCTCGACGCTGCAAGCCGCCGCCAGCATGAGGCCGCAATGGGGACGGCTTCGCCCGCCGCACCTGGTCTGGTGCAGATTCTGCCCACTGCGCGGCCGCCGAAAAGTTCAGAGCCGCCAGCCGTCATGTAAACTGATTGAAGCGAGTCAGGGTGATTTCATGTGTCACCGGCCGCGCCGTTGAAGCCGCGCGTATTTTGCGCGTGTGTGCAGAGACACCCCAAAGAAGGAGAACTACCCGACAGATGGCCAAGATTGCTAAAACAGGTGATCGCAAGAAGGAAATGGACACGACGAAGTCGACCGACTGTCCCAAGTGCAAAAAGCCGACGCGCATCGTTAAACGCGTGAAGGACCGCGAGCGCGGCGTCCCCGGCGGCGTCTACATCTCGTGCTCCGCGTGCGACTTCTACGAGAAGCTGTAAGCGTCCCTTGAAGTTCGGCGATAAGAAAAGCCCGGTTGCTGCCGGGCTTTTTCGCGTTCAGCGCGTTAGCGAGTTAGCGAAATAGCAGGTTAGCGTGCGCTGCGCGCACATTAGCAAGTTAGCGGAAAGGCCCTGGAGCGATGATTTGGGGCCTTTATCCGGCAAAAAACCGGCTTTTTCCGGCGTTTTTCGGAGGCCAAATCTCACGATGTGGGAGAAATTGGGGCAGAAATTTTTCCACAGGCGTTGATTCCAAAGAGTTTACAAATAATCTTCAAAGTTTTAAGGGGAATATATACCCCGGTGGGTATAGGGGGGTAGGGGGGTACCTAAAAGCAGGGAATAGGGAATAGCCACCCCACCGAGCAAAGATCGCTCGTCGGGGACCCCGGCAGGGAATAGGGAATAGAAAGTGCCCGTCCTCTGGACCTTGTTCTTGCTTTGATTGTGCGCCAACTGAGGGTAATTATCGGCAAAAAGCCATTATCACTCGGCTACGAACGATACGAGGCAAGTGATCGGCTGTACAAAGTACCGTCGCAGTACTCACAGCTTGCTCAACAATCGGGCGGCATCTTTTAGCGGCTGTCGATTCAGGAAGAAATCACTCCATGGATCGGCATGCCGGGGATCTGCGCGCTTAAGCCGCTTGGCAAAATTCTTCATATTGAAATCGGAAGGGACTAGAGTGGTGGTAACTTCCCGCCATTCCAGTGGGGTCGAAATGGGAGCTTTCTCGCGCCGCCTGACGGAGTAGGGCGCCACCACGGTTTGACCAAAACCGTTGCGAAATGGATCGAGGTAGACACGACCGCGTCGCGCCGCGACAGAATGCTCGACCGTCAACTCGTCAGGGTACGACGCCGCCACGCGCGCGACAAACGACTCGGCGAAGGCGAGAACTTCGTCGGCATCCGGGCCGGTGCGGATGGGAACCAGGACATGCAGGCCCCGGCTCCCCGAAGTCTTGGCGAAGGAAACCAGCTTCAAGTGGTCCAAGGCTACTTTGACATGCAGGCCGGCACGGGCGGCGTCGGAGAATTTTCCAGACTCGGGATCAATGTCGATACACACCCAGCCGGGCTGCCGGGGCGAACTGGCGCGGCTTGCCATGATGTGCACGGCAATGCACCCCAGGTTGGCCAGCGAGAGCTGGGTGATGAGAGAGCCGCCGACCACATAATCGGTAAACTTGCCGTGGTCGTCGATGTGCGCGATGCGCTTGGTTGGCGTTGCAGGGGGCATGCCCTCCGGTTTCTGTTTTTGAAAGAAGCACTCGCCTTTCATTCCATCGGGGCAGCGCTCAAGAGACAACATGCGATCTTTCACGTAGGGTAAGAGGTGAGGGAAGATGGCGTTGTAATACTCAATCAGATCCAGTTTGGTATAGCCCTCTTCAGGCCAGAAGACCTTGTCGGGATGCGATACGGCGATGGGCAACTTCGGCGGCACTACCGGGGTAACTTTGGTCTTCGCCATGAATGCATCTCCGGCAAGAGCACGTCCTGAGGACGTTTGTCGTCGCGCAGGCCCAGATAAACCGGCTGGCGGAGCTTTCTGTCCGCGGTCCACTCCTCGAAGGAGATTTGCGCGATGAGCCGCGGGGCGAGAAAAACCACGCCCTTTTCGCGCGGAGGGTCCACCAGAGATGTTTGCGATTTCACGAGCGGCTGAAATCTCTTGTAGAGCGCGGCAAGAGTTTCCCGATCAAATCCCGTACCTACTTTGCCGACATAGTGTAGCCCGCCCTTATCATAAGCGCCGAGCAGAAGGGCGCCAAAATGTTGGCGCGAGCCGGCCGGTTTCGTATATCCGGCAATCACAAACTCATCTTCCTGGTGAACTTTAACTTTCAGCCATTTGGTTGAGCGCGCTTCAACGTACGGAGCGGAAAGATCTTTCGCGACCAATCCCTCATATCCCCGGCGCTTCGCGATACGGAAAGCCTCGAGACCGTTGGTTGCAAGTCTGTGAGACGGCAACAGCGCCGAGCTCGAGCCGACCGATTTTTCCATCACATCGCGTCGCGTGGAGAGTGGTTCACGCCGCAGGTCTTGACCTTCATGAAAAAGACAATCGAAGACGGCGTACACCGGTTCGCCCATTTTTTGCTGAAGAAGCTGGAATCGGGAAACCCCTTTTTTGTCAAACACAACAACTTCGCCATCAAGGAGGAGGGTTACAGGTGGAAGATTCCTGATGGCCTCTCGAATTCGAGAGAAGTTCTCCGTTTTGTCTTTTCCGTTTCTGGAGAGCAGCCGGACGCGATCCTCTTCCTTATACGCGAGCATTCTGTCGCCGTCGTATTTTTCCTCATAGACCCATCCGGGTTTGTCGAATGGCTCAGGAGTGAGCGTGGCAAGCATGGGCTGAACACGGAATGGGATCCTGTGATTCAAGATGACCGCCTTTTGCGCGCAATACGGCCAGGCACCGGCTTTGCGATCTTTGTCTTGCCTGACGGATCGCCCTGAGAAGCTCTTTCGATGTCGCCTCCTTCGTCCCGCGCGATCTCCGCAAGAAGGCGCCGGCTCACGACGGAGCGCGGCTCTTCCTCGGTCACGTCTTTCGCGGATGCATACTGATCGCGATGTTTGATCAGCAGCCAGGCGGATCCAGCAGGAACTTTTCCATAGCCACGGATACGAACCAAAACCCACTCCCCCTGGAGTTTCTTACCTTGAAGAGTGAACTTGATTTCTCCTTTCTGCAAGGACATGACCACATCATCGCTTTCCGGCTGCCAAGTTCCTCGATCCCATAACATCACCGTTCCCGCGCCATATTGACCGGCGGGAATCACCCCCTCAAAGCCGGAATACTCGATCGGGTGATCCTCCGTCCGCATGGCGAGGCGCTTCACCGCGGGATCGAGCGATGGTCCCTTCGGTACGGCCCAGGAAAGAAGCACGCCGTTCCATTCCAGGCGAAGATCGTAGTGCAACTGCGAGGCCATGTGTTTCTGTATGGCGTAGATGAGCGATTGATTTCCCTTTCGGGCATGTTCTGCGCCTCGCGGCTCCGGTGTCGCACCGAATTGACGCTTTTTCCGGTATTCATCGAGTTTCATACAAGCCTATGAGTCTGGGTTTAGATTTTGTCTCTCGGCTATGAGCCAATATACCCCCCATTTGCCGCCACTTGAGAAATTTTTTGCATTTGTTACATAGACATCGATGGCAGAGTCTTCGCTGGGCGAAGCGCGGGTTGAGGCGCTGAGACGGGCATACTCACATCCTAAAAGAATTCCGGCCTACTGGAACCCGTTACCATAAACTCAGTGGGAAGAGGCTGCGCGGAGTGGAGCCGAGTGCGTCTATCTAGACACGAGGAGCCGAAGGCCAAAGGACGGCAGGGAGGAGAAGTGGGATTGAAGATCATTCCGAGCTGTACGCGTATTTGCGGATGCGGATTGGCGATGCTGTTGGCGGCCAGCCTGAGCTGGGCCTCCGAGGCGCATACCAATCCGCTGAACCGCGAGCCGCAGGTGCGCGAGGCGTATGAGCATTTCTACAATTTGGACTATCCCGGAGCCGTGGAGAGGTTTGAGCGTATTCATGAGGCGCATCCGGGCGATCCCCAGGCTAGTGCGCTGCTGCTCAACGCCCTGATATTTCAAGAGTTATATCGGCTCGATATGCTGGACACCACCTTCTACGCAAATGACGGCTTTCTCACCGGGCGGCACGCGACCGAGGAAGATCCTGCGACCCGCGACCGCATTCTCGGGCTGGCAGACGAGGCCACCCGCGAAGCTGACATGCGCATTGCTAACAACCCAAACGACGTTGACGCACTATTTGCCCGCGGTTGGGTCCGCAGCCTCAAGTGCGCGTATGTCGCCATGGTGGAGAGGGGGTTTGGCGCCGGATTCAGGCTGGCCACCAAGGCCAAAGACGATGAAGAGCGCGTGCTCCAACTCGACCCTGATTATGTAGATGCCAAGCTGGTAACGGGGGTGTATCAGTACGTGGTGGGCGCGCTTCCATGGCCCTTCAAGCTGATGATCGGATTTGCCGGAATCACCGGTTCGAAAACGCGCGGACTGGAGATGCTGAACGACGCCGGCAATCGCGGCGTAATAACCTCCATTGAGTCGCGCACCGTGATTGCACTGTTTCTGCGCCGCGAGGCGAAGTACAAAGAGGCTATCGAGGTGGTTCGAGGCTTGAAGAGTTTATATCCCCGCGACTTCCTTTTTTGTCTTGAAGAGGCCAACCTGCGCAAGGATGCAGGCGAGGGCATGGCAGCGGTGGAGGCTTACAGGGAGATTATCGCGGATAGCAATAAACCTGGCTATTTTGCCCAGGCGCGGTTGGAATTGGCCTACTTTGGGCTGGGCGACGCCCTGCGCGGCCAGCGCCATTTCAAAGAGGCGGCGCAGGCCTACGAGCAGACCGCCGGAACTAAGAATGTTGGCCCGGAACTCAAAATCCGCTCGTTGCTGTCTGCCGGAGAGTGCCACGACATGGAAGGCGAGCGTCAACAGGCGGTCAAGGACTACCAGGCCGCCATCGACGCCGGCCCGAATACCTCGCGTGCCGACACTGCGCGCAAGCGCCTGCGCAATCCTTTCCGGGAATCGTGAGGCCCAGCGGATTTCGTCCATGAAGATGGAACCGCCGCCGCACCGCCGTCGTATATTCACCTAGATCAGAATTACGGTGGGAGGGATCGGCAATGGCCTCATTTTGTAATAACTGTGGAACCAGACTACCCGTGGGCGCGCGGTTCTGTTCCAACTGTGGCGCGGCCGTTCCCGTCGCACCCTATATTCCCGGCAGGCCGCTGGTACGTCCGATTGTTGGCCGCCAGATTGCCGGGGTCTGCATTGGCCTGTCGCAGGCCTATGGCTGGGATGTTGCTCTGGTTCGCGTCTTAACGGTTATAGGGACGATCTTCTCCAGCGGGCTGTTGGGCGTAGCTTACCTGGCCTGCTGGATCGGCATTCCCGAGGAGCCGGTCCCGCTGCCCTGAGCGTATTCTGTTGCTATGAAGGGTACGTACCACTCAGACGGAGCGACACTGACCTATCGTGACACTGGGACTGGTTTGCCCGTGGTTTTTCTTCATCTCACGCCCCTCGATGGGGAATTCTGGAACCCGCTGATCGAAAACCTGCATGGTGTACGCGCTATCGTTCCTGACCTGCGCGGACACGGCGCATCCGAACTGGGAACCCTGCCGGTAGGTGGCTTCGCACTGGTTCCCGATGTGCCCGTGTTGACGATGGCGCAGTTGGCTGCCGATGTTCTCGCTTTACTGGACCATTTACAAATACCAGCGGCTGTCTTTACCAGCTGCTCTATCGGCGGCTACGTGCTGCTGGAAATCTGGCGTCAGGCCTCTAAGCGGGTGCACGGGCTGGCTTTCATCTGCTCCAAGCCGCAGCTGGATGCGGAGGCCGGCCTTTCCCGGCGCGCCGCCACCATCGCCCAGGCGCGGGCTGGCGGAAGCGCAGCGCTCTTCGACGGCATGGCTCAGAACCTGATTGGGGCAACCGCCCGCAAACTACATCCCGAGATCGTGGCTCAATTGCGCGCCCGCATGACGCTAACCGCGGAGGCTTTGGTGGCTGTGCAGGCCGGTCTCGCTACCCGGCCTGGTTCCGTGTCCACCGTGGCTACTATTACGGTTCCTATCCTGGCAATTGCCGGCGGAGAAGACCAAACCACGACCTCCGTTGAGATGGAAGCCTTCCACGCCGCGCCCGGAGGTTGCGAGTTCCACTTATTGCTAGATGCTGGTCACTTTGCCGCCTATGAACAGCCGCATAAGGTTGCCACGTTACTAGGCGAGTGGCTACGTAAGCTCAATGTCTGAGGGCAGGGAAGTACTCTGGGATTTACTCAACCTGGATCAGCGAAGTAAAGTCCACTTTGTAGCGCGAGGCCGTCGCCATCAGTTCCTCAATGGCATCGACTGGGTGGATGCCGCCTCTGGCTCCAACTGCCGTGCAGTTCAACGCCGCGGCGGCGCAGGCAAAATCGAGTTGCCGTTCCAGAGGCCAGCCCTGGAGCAGACCATAAATGAAACCCGCATGAAAGATGTCACCGGCGCCCGTCGTATCCACCACCGGCACCCGGTAAGCGGAGCGGTGGAGAAGCCGGTTGCCATCCCAGGCCAGCACGCCGTCCTCCCCAAGAGTCGCAGCCGTCAGAGTGCAGCCGTAGCGCAACTGCATTGCCTTTAACGCCTTGGCCAGGTCCTTTTCATTCATCAGCCTAGAAGGGAAGTCCCGGCTCACGATCAGATAGTCCACGTTTTCGACCAGCCGTTCCACATCCGGATACAGATCATCCAGATCAGCGATAACGGGAATACCCGCGGCGCGCGCCCATTCGGCGGCGAGAGTGGCCGCGATCGTATCGTAACCATCCACGTGCAGCGCGCGCGCGTTCTCAATCCATGCGCGCTCCAGATCCCTGGGCTGCAACACCAGCCGCTCGTCTTTTCTGCATAACACCGTCCGTTCGCCACCGCCGTCCACGATGATCAGCGACTGCGGGCTGGCGGCTGCCGCAACCGTAATCAACCGCGCTTCGACTCCCGCCTGGGCAAATGCCTCGCGGTGCAGACGGGCCGCGTCGTCGTCACCGAGCTTGCCCACATAGCGCGTACTCATTCCCCAGCACTGGCAGGCAATCACGGTGGTCGCCGTCTGTCCGCCGGGCATCACGGTTGCACCGTAAAACTCAGCCTTGGAACCGCGCGCCGGGTAATCGGAAAGGGGAATCAGAGTGTCGGTGGCGTTCAAACCAACGCCCACCAAGTCTACCATCGGCGGCTCCGTCATACTGTTATTGTAATTAACGATTCGAGGCTCGAATGTCTCTCCGATATGCTGTAGGCTCAAGAGAGAGATACTTCCCGGGATGCGCCTCATGACCAAGCCTGCGCCTACATCGCCGCGTCCGTTCATCCATCCGCAACAAGGCAGCGATCTGCACTGCGGCAAAGTCTCATTGGAAGCTCTCGCCAATAGCCATGGAACACCGCTTTACGTTTACTCAGCCGACCAAATTCTGGAACGTCTGGGCCTGTTTCAGCAGGCGCTGACTGGCCGGGAGCATCTGATCTGTTACTCGATCAAGGCAAACTCCGCGCTGGCCATTCTGAAGTTGCTGGCGGCGCATGGCGCCGGTTTCGACATCGTCTCTGGCGGCGAGCTGGAGAGGGTGCTGGAGGCTGCGCCAGAGGCTGCGGGCAGGGTTGTCTACTCCGGCGTGGGCAAGACGGCTGCAGAGATCGACCTGGCGCTTGAGGCTGACATTCTCGAATTCCACGCCGAGAGCGAGGCGGAGTTGGTGCTGCTGGCAGAGCGAGCCGCAAAACTTCGTCGCAAGGCGCGCTTCGCCCTGCGCGTCAATCCCGATGTCTTTGCCGAGACGCACCCCTACATCTCGACAGGCCTGCGCGAGCATAAATTCGGAATCGACATTCGAAAGGCGCTGAAAATATACAAAAGCGCCGCCAACAACCGCTGGCTTGAGCCGCACGGCGTCAGCGTACACATAGGCTCGCAGATTCTCTCTGCAACTCCCTTTGGCGACGCCGTGAAGCGGGTGAGCAAGCTGCTGCGCCAACTGGAACGCGAAGGCATTGACCTCCAGACCGTCGATGCGGGAGGCGGGCTGGGAGTCAACTATCACTCTGGCAAATTCGATGCCGCCGCCAAGGTGCGCGAGTACGCCACAGCCATTCAAAGCGCCATCGGCACATTCCAGGGCCGCCTGCTCATCGAGCCGGGCCGCTTTATCGTCGCCCAGGCAGGAGCCCTAATCACGCGCGTTCTGGAGGTCAAGCGCAGCGGCAAGAAGACCTTTGTGATTACCGACGCCGCCATGAATGACCTCATCCGCCCCACACTCTACCAGGCCTATCACCAGATTGTGCCGGTCAGGCCGAGAGCGGGGAAGACCAAAGCCGTCGATGTAGTGGGGCCGATCTGCGAGACAGGAGACTTTTTTGCCCGCGACCGGCAACTCGCGCCAGTTGAGCCAGGCGATATGCTCGCAATTCTCGATGCCGGAGCCTACGGCATGGCTGAAAGCTCGAACTACAACACCCGACCTCGCCCCGCCGAGGTGCTTGTGGAATGCGAGAAGGCGCGGCTGATCCGACGCCGGGAGACAATGGCCGACCTGTTTTCTCCGGAGATTTACTGATTTTGGCAATAATTATGTAGAAGAATCAACAACTTATGGCATCTGCAATGTCTGATAACGTATATTCTGTATACTTCAAATCGGGCGGACAGATTACCATTTATAGCTACACTGCCCTCAGCAGCATCAGCGTGATGTCGTCGTGTTGCGATGTGTTCCCTACAAAGTGTTCTATATCCGCCAGAATGGTGTTCAGCAGCATAGGCGGCGTCATAGTCTGATTTGCATAGAGCAGCACCATGAAACGCGATTCCCCATACTCTTCCTGGCGGATATTTTCCGCTTCCGTGACTCCATCGGTATAGATGGCGAGCCAATCGCCTGGTTGAAGCGTGGTATTTCCCGATTCGTAGGGGGCGTTTTCCAGGATACCGAGCGGGATACCGCCCTCCGACAAGCGCTCAATAGCTCCCGCCTGTCGGCGCAGGATGGGCGGGTTGTGTCCGGCATTGATGTAGGCAATGCCTCGCGTTGCAGGGTTGTATTCGGCGATGAACGTGGTAGTGAAACGGCGTCCATTCTGGCTGTTGCCGCAGGCGTAGTTGTTCATGCGTCCCGCCAGATCGGTCAACGAGCAGGAGATGCCTGCCAAGGTCTTGAGGCTTGCCTGGTAGGTGGCCATTAGCATGGCAGCGGGAATGCTCTTGCCGGCTACATCGGCGATGGCGATCAGATACGTGCCGCCCGTTGAAGGCGAGGCTGGGCGAGGAAATACGTCGTAGTAGTCTCCTGCCACCGTATTGGCGGGTCGAGTAGCAAAGGCGATCTCCAGGCCTGGCACCTGCGGCGGGCCTGGTGGCAATAGCCATGCCTGAATCTCCTTGGCAATCTGCAGGTCGCGCTTCATGACCACGCGGTCGGAGATTTCCAGCACCAGTAGCACAAGCAGCAAAATGCAACCCCAAAAGATACCACTGGTCCAGAAGCCGGACAGATGCATATTGGGGAAAAAGAGTATCAATGCAATCAATAAGATGACGCGGCGCGCGGGGGACATTTTATCAATGATGGCCCACAAAAACAGCTGTATCATCCGGAAGAAATGCCTGATTCTTCCTGTTCCCGGCATGCGGCGGGAATCAATTTCCTTTGAATAAAGCCGATAACTGAAGAGAGCATCAGCATGGAACTGGCTCCATAGCTGGCTGAGGGCCATGCCATCGGTGATGCGCTGCCAGAATCTCTTTATGCCCCTTTTCATGATGGGTTAGACCCGAGTATTGAATTTCTTCCCTGCCAGTGGCAAAACTCTGATATTGGATGAGTTCAAGCCACCAGGGATGCGCGCTGATTACATCTTGTAGCGCCCCAGGTCCTCGTCATTCAGGCCTTCGAGCCAGCCGCGCAATTGTTCCGCAGTGGGGCCTTCGGCCTGGCCCGAGGTATTCAGCTTGGCTTGCTGCATTACCTGCTCCGTGACGTAGATGGGGCAATCCGCGCGCAACGCCAAAGCAAGTGCGTCCGATGGCCGGGCGTCAAGAACCAGGGGATCATTGCCCTGCTGCAGCCACAGCGTCGCGTAAAAGGTGTCGTCCTTAAGTTCTGAAATCACAACACGTTCCAGCCGTGCATTCAAGTTGCGGATGATGTTTCTGGCGAGGTCGTGGGTCATGGGACGTGGCGCGGCCACCTTCTCAATCTCCAGAGCAATGGCGTTGGCTTCGAAGATCCCGACCCATATGGGCATGACTGTATCGGAAGCGACGTCCTTGAGCACCACGATGGGCATGCTCGTGGATGGGTCCATCATCAGCCCTCGTATCCGCACCTCGGTGATTCCATTGGCATTGAGCGAACCGCTTTTGGCTTCGGTCAACTTCTTTAACTCTGCTTCAAGCCTGGGTAATTCGCCAAACTGGATCTGCGCAGCGCGGTCCAGTTGCCCCTTGCGCGTTTGCTCCTCGGCCTCCGTGCGCAACGCCTCGATCCGCTTCTTCAGGTCGCTTTCCATAGCTTCCCTTCCTTCTCCGCAATATCTTAGACGGCTTTGCCCACCAGGCTGTTGGGATGAGTGGCGGTAATGATTACATGAATGTAGCTTCCCGGAGCTGGAGCGATGGGCTGAGCGCAGGTGAAATTGACTGGCTTGTTCTGGCTGCTACGTCCGATAATCTGCCCTCGAGCCGGGTTAAAGCCTTCAACCATTACTTCCATTGTTTGCCCCAAGTGCTTGGCGTGATTGACACTCTGAATCTCTCGCTGACGATCAAGCGCCACTTGAAGCCGGGCCACTTTCTCTGCTTCCGGGATGGAATCGACGAGGTGCAAAGCCGGAGTATTGGGCCGGCTCGAGTACTTAAAGCCGAAGACGCAATCGTACTCTACTTCGGCGAGAAGGTCCATGGTCTGAGTAAAGTCATCCGCGGTTTCGCCGGGAAAGCCGACAATAATATCGGTCGAAATAGAGATGGGCCGGCGTGCGGCCTTGATCCAACTAATTCGCTCCAGATAGCTCTCGCGGGTGTACTCGCGGTTCATCGCCTTGAGAATCCGTGAGGAACCTGATTGAACCGGCAGGTGCACATGGTCGCAAAGCGTGGGCACGGCGTCGATGGCCTCGACGATGTCGCGTGTAAAGTCGCGCGGGTGGCTGGTGGTGAAGCGCACACGGCGGATGCCGCTCACCTGGCCAACCGCGGCCAGCAGATCCGCGAAGCTCAGCTTCCCTTCTGGGTCGCGGTAGCTGTTCACGTTCTGGCCGAGGAGCTGAATCTCGGTGTAGCCCTGATGGACTACGCGGCGGGCCTCCTCCAATACGGAACTTGACCTGCGGCTGCGCTCTTTTCCCCGCGTATACGGCACCACGCAGTAGGCACAGAACTTGTCGCATCCCTCGACGATGGTGATGTAGGCACGATAAGGGTTCTGACGGGCGGTGAACACAGTCTCAAAGGTCTCGTCCGTCTGACGGTCGTCGAGGCCGGTGATGCGGGTCTCGCCGGCTTCCAGGCGCGCGAGCAACTCCGGAAGTTTGCGATACGAGGCCGAGCCTGAGACCAGCGAAACATACGGCGCCCGCTCGAAGATCTTATCGCCCTCCTGTTGTGCCACGCAGCCCAGCACGGCGAAACGCTTGCCGTTTCTGTGCTGGCGCTTGTATTCGTCCAGGCGGTGGAAGACCTTCTGCTCGGCTTTGTCGCGGATGGAGCAGGTGTTGTAGAGAATCAGGCCGGCATCTTCCTCGCGCTCAACCTGCCGGTAGCCCTCGTGCTGCAAGGTGCCGATGACCTTCTCCGAGTCGTGGGCATTCATCTGGCATCCGAATGTCTCAATATAAAATGTTTTGCCGGTTGCCATAGCAACCTTGAGTATACCGCGACCGGAGTAAACCGGCGATTCCCTGCCCCATTGCGCCGGTCGCGGCTGGACCGCATTATTTCCTGATCCAAACCTCCACGCGCCGATTCCGCGCCTGTCCCTCGTCGGTATCGTTAGAGGCAATGGGCAGATTCGAACCAAATCCGCGAACAATCGCCGGTTTCATACCTCTCAGTATGAATTGGTTTTCAATTGCCTTGGCCCTGCTCAGAGACAGTGCATCATTTGACGCGGAACTACCGGTGCTGTCGGAAAAGCCGAAGAGCATGACCTTGTCTGATGGAATATTCAAGTCTGCAATCAGAGAGACGACCCGATCCATGTCGACCTTGGCCTTGTTGTCCAAATCCATTTGTCCGGACGCAAACCGAAAATCGAATGAGAGGCGGTTTGCATCCCTGGTAAGCGATTTATATTCCGCTGGAGCTTCCGCGGGCGCTGTCTGCTCCACCACAGTCACATTCTGAGCAACAAAACCTGCGGCGCCAACCACGTCCTGGCCTTTACGGGAAATGGCATACTCAATAAACTGGCGTGTATATTTGTTGCTTGAATTGGCAGGCGTATAGAGGAAGAGCCTTCTCGCCAGCAGATAGTCTTCCGTGCCCACGGTGAGCCGGTTGGGCAGCATCGCCAGCGTTCCCTTATCCGAAACGGCGATTGCTTTGGAGCTTTGGATGTAAGGAAGGCCGATAAAGCCAATGCCATTCGGATCGCCGGCAACCGCATCGGAGAGCGCCTTGCTATCCTCAATTCTTTGCGCTCCCGCGGCCAACGGCTTTCCCCCAAGCACCAGGCTTTTGAAGGTGTCGTAGGTGCCCGAGTTATCATTTCTCGCGTAAACCTTGATCGTTCCTCTAGATGCGCCGACCTTTGACCAGTCATTAATCTCCCCGGTGAAGATGCGCATGATCCTGTCTTTGTCCAGCTCATTAACGGGGTTGGATGCGTTGACAATGACAGCAATGCCGTCAAGCCCCAGGATGTGCTCATTTGTAACAGAGGTCATATTTCCCAGAGAAGCTAATTTAATAACTTCATCGGGCTTGATCTTGCGCGATGACATGCCGATATCGCAACTGTTCTCAGCCAGAGCGGTAAACGCGGTTGCGGAACCATGCGCCGCTATGGTAATCGAGGAAGCTGTACTGTCGCCGGGCAGCACGCCCACAACAATCTTCTCCAACGGGTTGGCACCGGGGAGAATGCGAACATTGGTCGCTCCCTGATCCTTGAGAAATGCCTCGGCTAATGACGGTCCAAGTGAATCTCCAATGGTGTTTGAACCAGCCAGGCGAAGAATCGTCTTAGACGATGATGCCCTCGAACCGCTGTGCATGCTCCATATCGCAAACAAAGCAACCGGAATAAGAAGAAGAAATACTGCGGCTATAAGGAGGGTATTTGGCGACATCCAGCTGGGCGGCGACTTCTTGCTGGGCGTGGCGGGAGCCTCGGGGGGAACAACTGAGTTTTCATCCAGCAATGGATCGGAGCATTCAGGACAAACAAAAGGGGCCCCTTGTGGAATGGGAATGTGCTGCTTATCTCTTGCGTCCTTGCATTTTTTGAAGTTAACACACCTTCCCCAGCGAACTGTCATGGTTGGCACACCTTCCTAGTTGCGTATGCGTAACGCGTTCTTTGAATCCATGAGAGAGACAAACTCAGAGCAAATCACTGCTCTTTATCCGGTCTCCTGGGACACAAAATCGTCCCTCATGCAACTATGTCGAGAAAAGATCGGGACAAAGACACCTTGAATTATTAATAAAGTTATGTGGAAGAGGTAACCAAAGTCATTAACAGGTAATTAAAAATTGTTTGCAGGAAGATAAAAATCAATGAAGTCCCGTATGGAGGTACGCAAGCAGCGCCGCCATCTGCTCGTCGGTGAATCGACCAGCAAAGCTGGGCATCATTCCCTTCCCTGCGAGCACATTCTGCCGCACGACCGCGTCGGTGGCCGGTAATCCGCTGGGTAGCGTCTTACGGGTGAAGACGCCATGCAGATCAGGTGGTATCTTTTTGAGCGCCAAGTCGTTATCTTCGTGGCAGTGGGCGCAGCGCAACTGGTAGAGATGCTTTCCTTCCTCCTCCTGTGCGGTGAGCGCAGGCTCAGAATGGCAGCCGGTCAGGCTAGCCGCCAATCCTATGCAAATCAATGCCCATCCAACCATTCGGCCTACCATCCGGGCCACGTTCTCCCTACGCCTTCTGAGCAAACTGTCCGCTGACATAATCCCAGTTAACCACCTGGAAGAAGGCCTTCACGTAGTCGGCGCGCCGGTTCTGGTATTTCAGGTAGTAGGCATGCTCCCAGACGTCTACAGACAGCACCGGTTTGTGGCCCAGAGTGAGCGGGCTGTCCTGGTTGGGAGTGGTATCGATGGCCAGGGAGCCGTCGGGCAGCTTGACCAGCCAGGCCCAGCCGCTGCCGAAGACGCTCAACGCCCCGGCGGTCAGCTTGTCCTGAAAACCGTTAAGCGAACCGAACTTGGCATCAATTGCCTTGGCCAGTTCGCCGGTGGGCGCAGCGCCGCCTTTGCCCAGCGTCGGCCACCAGAAGGAATGATTCGCGTCGCCGCCTCCGTTGTTGCGCACGGCGGTACGCGCAGCCTCGGGCAGGCTGGCCCAATTAATCACCAGATCCTCTAACGTCTTGCCGGTCAACTCCGGATGCGCGGCCACGGCGGCGTTCAGGTTGTTCACGTAGGCCTGATGGTGTTTGTCGTGATGCAGGTGCATCGTCTCGGCGTCGAAATACGGCTCCAGCGCGTCGTAGGCGTAGGGCAACTGCGGCAGGGTAAAGGGGCCGGCTGGAGGCGCTGCGGGCAGTGCGGCTTGTCCTGTGGTGGGTGTCTGGCTGCTCAGGGCTTCAGTTAACAGCAGCGCGCTTGCCACGCCGCCCAGATGCTTGATTGCGGATCTGCGGTTCATGATGGGATAACCTCCATTTGGTTCGATGCACGGAGCTCAGGAAAGTCTGCGGGGAAATTTAGAAATTCCCATCCATCGTATGAACTGTGCCGTCTCCTTTATGCTGTAACCATGGATGGATCCATCGAGAAACTAACCCCTATGGCGCACATGGCTCAGAACCGCTGCTTCGGATGCGGTCAGGCCAATCCCGCCGGTTTGCGTCTGGAGTTCATGCTTGCCGAGAATGGGAGCGTGGTTTGCCTGACGACGATTTCGGCCAGCTTCGAGGGTCCGTCTGGCTTTCTGCATGGCGGCATTATCGCCACGCTGCTGGACGAGTCCATGAGCAAGTCCCTTCGAGCAAAGGGGTTGACGACCATGACCCGGCAGATGGAGGTCGAGTACCTGCGCCCCATTCACTCCGGAGCGCCGATTCGCCTGGAGGGCCGCCTGGTCCGCAGCGAGGGCCGCAAACACTGGTCCGAGGCCAGGATTCTTAGTCCCAGAGGTCACATTCTGGCTGAAGGAAAGGGTCTGTTCGTCGAGGTGCGCAGCGGCCAGAGAGCTTGAGTGATCAGCCTTGTTAGTGCTGCTTCATCAGCATATTGAGTTGAGGCGTTGAAGGTTCGAGGCGGCCCGAAGGCCGCCCCGTTTCATTCCGAGGAGTGAACCCAGACTTTAGTGGATCATGTTGATGGTTTCTTGGGTGATGGTGTCGAAGGTGGTCACGGCTTTGGCGTTGGCCTCGAAGGCACGCTGGGCGACGATCAGGTCGGAGAACTCGGCCGAGATGTTGACGTTCGAGGCTTCCAGAGAACTGCCTTCGAGCGTTCCGCGCCCACCTGCACCAGACACCCCCACTGAAGCCGGTCCAGAAGCGCTGCTGGTCTGATATTCGGTTGATCCCACGTCGACCAGTCCCTGCTGGTTGCTTACCGTGGCAATTGCCAACTGGCCCACATTCTGAGTCTTTCCATTCGAGTAGGTTGCCGCCACGGTGCCGTCGGAGCCGATGGTAAAGCTCTGATATTCGCCGCTTGTGTATCCGTTCTGGTTGGTGGACGAGGTCGAGTTAGCGGCCGCAGTCTGGTTGATGTTCCCTGTGCCAGTGCTTCCAAACAAGTCCCAGGTCAAGTTCATCGTTGCCGATCCGTCGGAGAGTCCGGCAAAGGTAATCCCGCTCACATTTCCAGCAGGGTTGACCAGGTTGCCGCTGGAATCAAAGGTCAGCGTTCCGTTCGTGTTGGCGCCCACTGGATCCTGGATCACGCTTCCGCTGGTGGAGATATTGGCGCCGGTGATGGTCAATACCCCGGCAGCAGTCGACGTAATCGTCACGCCACCGGCTCCAACAGTGATGCCGGCCGTTCCCAGCGCGGTATTCAGGTCTGTCACATAATCGGCAACCGTCTCTGGTGCGCCAGTGAAGGCCGGCAGCGCGGTGGTTGCCGTACCTCCGGCCGTGGCGGGCGCGGTAATCGTCAGGTTCGTTCCCGGATTGACTGTGCCCAGCGTAGCGCCGCTCTCCCCAAAGTCATATTTGATCGTTGAGACCGCCCCCACTTTGGTTAAGGTGGGCGTCAGCGTGTCAGGCATCGTGATGCTGTAAGACCAGGCATTGTTCCCAGTTTTGATATAGTTCACTGTGGCGACATAACTATTGCCCAACGAGTCATAGACAGTTACCGGGCCGGAGGCAGTCGCGCCTCCGGCGGCCGAGGAGTTCAGGTTTTGAGTCATGCTGAAGGTGGTCGTCGCCGAAGGCTGCATCCCCTGCCCGGTGGGAACCACAATGTCGCTCAAAGCGCCGCTGGTATTCACCACGCCGTTCACCGCCGCATAC